>CAVQDL010000026.1:0-186729 GCA_963711265.1 uncultured delta proteobacterium | reverse complement strand
CTGCCTGGAGGGCACCGCCCCTTGTGCTGCCCCCAATCGGGACAGTGGCGCCTGCCTTACGGCGCGCACTCGACGTGCCTGATCTCGTCGATGCGGCCGGGCGTCATTCATGCTCGCTTCGAGTATGCGTCGAGCGTAGGGCGCCGCGATCCCATCCCAAATCAACAGGTCGCGTTCGTTTCGGCTGGCCGCGTGGTCGCCATCGTCAAGACAATAAATTGCGAGGCCGAGCTGCCCGCCGGCCTCGAAGCCGCCTCTCTCGGAGTCTTCCGGCTCAGTGACGACACGGTCCCCAATCCGCTCGCCAGCGTCGAGGAACAGGTTGTGGTCGTGCGACCCGGCTTGAGGCCGTTACTGCTCTTCGACGCCGGCCTCCCCCTTGACGACTTCTCCCGCCGGCCGGAACTCCAAGAGCCGGGCGCGGCGGAACTGCTCGCCGTCCGTGTTCGGGCCACACGAAGTTGCAATGCGATCCGGGCGCGGCTGCCCGCGGCCGGGCTTCGCCCGCGTCGTCGACGCCAGCGCGGTGCTGGACGAAGGCGCGGCGCTCGACGTGGCGAGGTCGTGGATCCGGTGCGACTGGCGCGCGTCGGGGCGAGAATGCGTGCGGCGGGTTCCCCGTCGTCGCCATCGTCCACGAGGGCTCCCACTCCCCGCGCACCATCGGGCTTCGAAGCCGTGACCGCCGCTCAAGCCGCCACCAGACCATGGCGCATTGAGGCTCCCATCACGGGTTCCCAGTCCATCGGCAGCCGCCTCGAGGCGACGACCGGGGCCGCCCTTCTGCCGGGCAACCGCATCGAGCTCGAGATGGACAACTGCGAAGGCGCGCCGCTGGCTGCTCGACGCGATCGCGGCCAGCCGCCGCGCGTGCACTTCGCAAGTGTACATGGCGTTGGACGACGACGTCGGCGGGCCGGTGGAGGCGGCGCTGGCCGAGGCGGGCGCGCGTGGGGTGACCGTGCGCGTGGTCGTCGATTCGCTGCACGGCCTGGAGGGTTCCTTCGGCACGCACAATCCGCTGCTCGACCGGCTCGCGCCGCCCCGGTGTCGAGCTCCGCGTCTTGCGGCCCGTGACCGGCGTCCCCTCGCTGGAGGACCTGAAGCAGCGAGACCACCGCAAGCTCGCCGTCATCGACGGCGCCGTCGCACTCCTGGTGGGCCGCAATCTCTCGCACGAGTACTACACCGGGCTTCGAGGAGGTGCAGCTCACGCCGCGATCGACGTGGCGCCAGGTCCCGTGGCTCGACGCCGGCGCGCGCGTCGAGGGCCCGGCCGTCGCGGCGCTGGAGCGTTCCTTCCTCGAGGCCTGGACCGCGACGCGGAGGCTCGGCGTACGAGATCGTCGCGCCGGCCGCCGCCGGATCGTCGGCGGCAGGCCCGTCTTGTCATTCACCACGGACTGCGCGACGCATGCTACACTCGAGGCCTACCTCGCGCTCATCGAGACGGCCACGTCCCACGTCTACGCCGTCAACGGCTTCCCGCTGATCCTGGAGATCCAGCATGCGCTCCTGCGCGCGCTCGGCCGGGGCGTCCGGGTGCGGGCGCTCTTTGGGAACCTCACGCCGACGCACGACGGCACGCCCTTCGGAGGGCCATGGTCCACGGCGCGAACCGCCGCGACGGAGCTGGTCCACTCCCGCATGGATGCGCTCGTGGCGGCCGGCGGCGAGGGCTACCAGTTCGCGGTGCGCGAGCAGCCCGGCTGGGCGACTGGGCCTCGGTTCCGTGCACCCCCATGTCCACGCCAAGGTCATGAGCGCGGACGGCCGCGTCTGCTCGGTCGGCAGCGCGAACCTGGACATCACCGCCGGCTACTGGGAGAGCGAGCTCCTGCTCATCGTGGAGGACGACGGTCACCCGCGCGCTCGAGGCGCGCATCGAGCAGCTGATCGCCGGCTCCGAGCGCGTCGATCGCAACGACCCGGCGTGGCAAGAAGCCGCGAAGCGTCGCCAGTGGATGCGGCACTGGCCCGGCGTGCTGTCGGTCTGACTCCAGCCCGAGCGGAACCCTTCAGTCCTGGTCGCCGAACTCTGTCACCTTGCCCTTGGGCCGAAGTGCAGCAATGTAGTGGTGCGGGCCGTGATCGGTCAGTGTGTAGCGTGACGAGCTACGCTGCTTCGCGGCCGAGAGAAGCGCCAGGACGGAGCGGGGAACTTCCCGCATGTTGGACAGCGGCGTGGCGGGTTCTTCCGCGCCCTCCACTCGCCGTCCGAATCGAAACTCCTGCCCAAAATGTGCGAACCGTCCCCACGAGTCGGCGGGAGTGCCGGGATGATGTCGCGGGTGGTGACGTGGCGGAACAGCTTCCGTCCCACCGTGAGCGCCAGGTCGGGCAGCGGTTCGACGACGGCCATTGGCTGACCGAACGTGTAGACGGCCCTCAACTTCGCCGCGATGGCGCGATGCTCCGTGTTCCCGACCACCAAAAGCGCAAGCAGTACTGCCATGGCGCCGCCCAGGCTGTGCCCCGTGACGTACAGTGCCTCGAGCGGGTGGTCTACGTTCGTCGCTGGGTCCAGCAGCGACCGGCCCTCAAGGGCTTGTTGCAACTCGTGCATGACGGCCAGTCGCGTGGCACGGACGTTTCGGTGGAATCCGGCATGCACCCGCGGCAACTCTGCGTCGAGGTGCATTGGCTCCGATTCGGTATCGGCATCCCCGAGCCAGTTGAAGAGATTCCCCGGCTCGGTGCCCCGGTAACACAGGACAACGATGCGACCGCAGCGGCTCTGCACCAAATACGCGGTCGAGGCGATGAACATCGGGTCGACCGTTTGCGCAACGCGGACGCAGGAGTTGTCGCTTAGGCCGAGCCGGCCCATGACCATGGCGATTGTCCCGGTGTCCGCGTAGGCATAGCCGGCGCAAGTCCCGAGCAGGTGCGCCACCACCGGGTCGCGGCTCGAGTCGTCTCGGCCATGCGCTGCGAGGAGACTTCCCGCCGCATCGTCGTAGACGGGAAATGGAAGGGTGGGTGACGGCCCCTTCAGTCGCTCAATCTCCATCGCGTCCTCACACGTCACCTGATGCGCAAAGCTCCACTCGGTAGCTTAGTCGAGCGAGGCCAAACCCGAGCCGTCGCGGTCTCCGCTACACCGGCCTTTCCTTGGTGGAGGTCCGAGGCGGCGCAAGACGGAAGAGGGTTTCCAGGGCCGGCCGCGTTCTAGGGTGGAGAGAGCGGAAGGCGCCGAACCGCGCAGCCAGAGCCCTTCCGTTTTGCCTCGGAACACGAGCGCCTGGTCGTCGCTCAATTGACGGCTCCCCTCGGCGAATCCCTTGTGGGACGGGGAAGAGGCGCGAGCGCGACCGGCCCAGAGGAGAGCGACCGCCGGAAGGCGCCGGGGGGGATTCCTTCGACACGCTGAAACGCGTGGTAAAGGCGCTTTGACTCGCAAAGCCACAGCGGACAGCGATCTCGGCTATCGGTATGCGGGTGGAGCGGAGCAGAGCACGGGCGCGCAAAAGCGGTGACGGCTCTGACCACTTCTCGGCAACCGTCATGGCGGCTGGAAAGAGGACGACGTCGTTCTTCAGGGCGGTTGAGTCTTGCCAGCGTCCGCATTCAAAGCGAACGCCGATGCGCACGGGGTATGTGAAGACCCCCAGAATATTCACCGTACTCGAGCCCGTTACGAGTTCGCCGGGGGGTGTCGTTCCGTGCACCACGCGAAGGCCAGACCATGCACTGCCGGAATCGAAGCTGGCTAGAAAAGGCCCAATCCGCTGGACGTCGAGTGACTGCCCCTGGGAGGTGACCCATGTCACGCCTGCTCCCCCTCAACCGAGGGTGTGTAGTCGCTGCGCGCGCCCTTTCGCAAATCGCTGCTTCACTGTCCGTCCTTCAGACATCGCACTAGCGGAGCAATATGCTGTCCAGTCATGCTGGTTTTCGAAAAGATGGGTCGAACGGCGAAGACGCCCTCGAGGACGAAGCCCTAAAACCCCCGTCACACGTGGAGAGCGAGAGGCCCGACAACGCGGGCTGGATCGCCAATACGGATGCCGTGCCCCAAGGACGTCGACGGCGAGGCCGCCCTGTACTCGGCAGGCCTTTTACGACCGCTCCAACTTGCGGCTGGTCATCGAGCCCGGGTTCGCCCGAATTGTCCGGCGAACGGCGCTCCCAGCTCCACAATACGATGAGTTCACACTGGCCTTGCTGCTCACCCGCAGTCGCCAAGCCACTGGCATCAACTGGCAGCCGGAGCATGTGGGATTCATTCATGACCGCTGCGAAGGACGTGACCAGGTCTGCCGCATCGTCGGGAGTCCTGTCGCCTATGGGCCAGTCCGAAATGGAACTTCGCTTCTCACGCGACCTGCTCGAGAAACCGCACAAGCAGGGTGACCCGCGGCTGCTGCCCATCCTGACGGGTTACGGGCATTCGTCTGTCGCCTCAATGCCGGCCGGTGGCGACATCGTCGGGGCCGTCTCGTCGTGCATCAGCCGCGAAAGTCTGCCGACACTCTTGACGACCGCGGCTGCCCTCCGTATGACGCCGCGCACGCTGCAGCGCCAGTTGGCCCATCTCGGCGTGAAACGTCGAGGATGAGAACATGAAAAAGTCGGCCGCGAGCCAGGGTCCCTCGGCATCGGAGCTCATCTCGAAAAAAATTACCGAACTCGGGGACTGGCGCGGGGGAACCCTCAGCAGAATGCGCAAGCTCATCAAGCAAGCAGACCCGGACGTGGTTGAGGAGTGGAAGTGGATGGGCACTCCGGTTTGGTCGCACCACGGCATCATTTGCACTGGCGAATCCTACAAGAGTGTCGTGAAGCTTACCTTCATCAAGGGCGCGTCTCTGAAGGACCCGGCCCGTCTCTTCAACTCGAGTCTCGACGGAAACGCACGCCGCGCGATCGACATCCACGAAGGAGAAGACGTTGACGAGTCCGCCTTCAAGGCGCTCGTTCGACAGGCGGTCGACCTCAACGCTTCTGCCAAGTCGAAATCTTCGAACAAAGCGAAGTCCTGAGGCTCGTGCCTCAGCGACCGGATCGCCACGCCGCCGGGATGAGCCAGTAGAGCATGCCGTTGAGATCGGCAACGGTGAGGGCCACGAAGGGACTGTTCCAGCCTCCGCTGGTGATGTTCCGGAACCCGAATGAAACGCCGAGCCGGTCCTGCAGGATGGTGACGTCGAACTCAACGCCGAATTCCGACCCGCCGCTCCACGCCAGCGACCAGCGCGGTCCGGAGGCGATTCCCACGGGACCGAGATGCAGCACGCCCCGGACACCGAGTGTGCTGGAAACGACGCCCGAGCTGAACTGAATGTCGATTACCTGGAGCGTGGAGTCGACCGAGAACCATCGGCCGAGTTGGAGGCGCGGCTCGAGCCAGCTCAGGGCAATGCTTCCTCCCACCACGTCGAGGGCCACCCGGTAGGGCACTGCATGGGCGAGGACGATGGGTAGGTACGACCCGTCGGCCGGCGGTTGAAGCGGGATGGTGGATGGATCGAGCTGGAAGGAGATCTCCCCCTGGCGCTCCGCCGCGCGGGTCACCGTCTCGCCGCCGCCGATGACCACGTTCACCACCCGGAGCTTGGAGGGCGACTCGGACTGGGCCTGGGCGATCTCGATGGTGCCCGCTCTGTCGAGCGCCCGCCGGACTGTGTGAGCGAGCCAACGTCCCTGGTCCGCGAGCGCGGCCTGCATCGCCTTGGACTCGGGCTGGTAGCCCGCGGCCGCGAGCCGCTCCAGGTACTGCTCGAACGTCAGGTCCACGATGCAGAGAGCTTCCTTGGCCTCCGGCGTGCATGGTGTCGCCGGCTCGAGGAGCACCGCGAGAGCGATGCCGATCGACCCAAGGGCGCGCAGGTCGGGCGCTGCCGGACCGAGCCAGCTCCACTCGGGCGTCGATGCGAGCCGGTCCGCGTCGTGCGAGCTGCCCAGCCACGCCCCGAGTTCCCGGCGGGCGAGCGCCCGCACCACCGGCCCCGCCTTGGGCGAGGCGAGGATCTGGAGATACTCGACGGAGATTCCCATCGCCGCGCCGAGGCAGCGCTGGGTTTGCTCCTGGGAGTTGTCGAGATCCCAGCTCCCGTCGGCCTTCAGCAGAGGCAGCGGTCGCAGGGTGAGGTAGGGATCCTGCTCGGCGCACATCAATGCGGCCATCCCGTGCAGCCCCTCGTATACGCCGGTGTAGTAGTCGAGCTCGCGCAGCGGCAGATCCATGAAGCCGGCGAAGTGCTCCAGCTTCTCCCCTGGCAGAGGGCTGAACCGAGTCGCGAGCACCAGACGCCGCTGGCCGCGGGTATCCGACTGGATCTCGGCAGCATCCTGGGAGAGGTGCAGGGCGGCCTCGTTCAGGCTGGCGATTTGCGAGCGAAGCTCGCCCAGAATCGAGACTCGGAGCACGGCTGCCCTCATCGCCTCGGACAGGCTTGCCTCCGACACGCTCGTGATAGCCGTCTGGACAGGGGCCAGCACCCCGGCAGAGAAGAGCTGGGTGCTCGAGCCATCGGCGAGGGTGGCCATCGCTCCGGTCGCAGCGTGGGAGAGACTGGAAGGCGCTCCCGGCTCTGTGAGTGGCTGAAGTGCCTCGGCGACGGCCACCCGGGACATCTGGATGGTGCGGCTGGCGAGCGCCTGGACGGCCAACGCCGAGCGCAAGCATGCTGCGCGCATCCGTCCAAGGAGACGGGAATCGACTTCCTGTAGTGCAAAGCGGCCCAGCTCGTCCGCGAGGAACGCCAGCGCGCCAGCCGCCACCACCGACTGCAGAGGGACGTCTGGCCCCCGCGCCACGGTTCCCAGACCCTCAACGAACAAGGTGAGCTGCTCGGCCAGGCGCAACACCTCGTCCGGCGAAAGGGGCGCCGCCCCCTGAGTCCGGGCGGCGGCGTCAAGCTGGAGCGCTGCGTTCCCGCCGCGACCCTCGACAGCGGCAGCACAGGCGTCCAGCTCGGCGCCAGACAACGGACGACGGCGCAGGCAGCGGTCAATGAGGCGGCCCAGGGGTCCCCGGTCCTCGCTCCGCGGCCTCCACACCAGAGGCGCCGACTCGACGTTCGACGCACGCGCGCCGTCCAGCTGGGAAACAACGAAGGCGTAGGCGGAGAGGGCCGCCGACGTCCGTCGCAGGAGCGCTTTGGTGGTGAGATTCCAGTGCCGGGAGGCGATGGCCTGGGCAAGGCGTTGCTCTCGGGCGGTGTTCACCAAGTCGTTGACCAGTGCGACTGTGTCGCTCATCCCCTGGGCGGCTCTCTCGGGTGCCGGAGACGACTCGGGCCGTGGCCGTCGCACCGACGGATCAACGAGAAGGACGGACAGCGGTCTGAGCGTCCGAGGTGGCGCGAAGGCTTCGGCCTGTTCGACGGCCAGCCCGACTGGCGCGTTGTCCAGGAATCCGCCATCGACGAAGTTGCTCCGGCAGAGCTTAAACTCGTGGCCGCCATGCGCGGCACTGTAGGCGACACAGCTCAGGCCGCCGAGCGGCTTGCCCGGCAAGGGTCCTGGGCACTGCGCGGCGGTCACCTCGCGCTGTCCTTCGCCGCAGACCCTGCGACACTCGCACAGTGGTCGCGCTCCGAAGGCGAGCGGAAATGCCGCGGAGGCAAGCAGCGCCTGGATTGCCTCGTCAGGTGGCACGGATGGGCCTGCGCCATCGATGGTCTCGGCCAGCGCCGCGATGTCAGAGACCATGGCGGAAGGTCGAAGAACAGTGTCACGACGGAGGCGGGCGACCCCGGCGGCGTCCACCTCGAAGGTGAGTGGCACCATCGACTGTTGCGATTGCACTTGCAGGCCGGAGAGCGTCTGGAACTCGGGCACAACGCGGGTGACGGTGAAACCGACCGGAACGCGGCATCCCCTTTGGAAACGCAGCCCCTTCAGCGAGAAGATGTGGCTCTGGACGCTCTCCACGACCGGGTCGAACGCGGACGAGGCAAAGAGCCCATCTGCGGGGGTGTAGCGATCCGGTTCACCAGGAAGGAGCTGGTCCAGTCCTACCGGGAGCCAGGTATCGCGGAGAAGGTTCTGATCCACCGAGAGGTTGGCCGTCTCGTCATCGGCCTCGCACCAGAGGGCGGCGGCAAGTAATGAGTTGACGCTCCCCGCCGAGGACCCGGAGATCGCCTCGAGACTGATACGCCGGTTGCGCGGCGTCTCCTCCAGAAGGCGGTTGCCCCGGATGAGCCGGAGCACGGTCCAGTTCAAGCCCGCCTCGTAGGTACCGAGGCTCGCTGCGCCCTGAAGGGTGAGCGAGAAGGGGGCGCTGTCTCCAGTGGCTTGAGGCGAGTCGGTCGCCGCCAGAAGGAGCGCGAGCACCACGAAAGAGCCCATCTCGACCCCCTGTCGAGCCTGCGCCTGCTGGATGACGCGGAGCCTGACGATTGGGACCCTGAGTGTCCATCACAAAGTGCCCCTATGCAGTGCGTCTTCCCGGTTCGTGGACACTTGAGGCAACGTACACAAGTCCAAGGGGGGCGAGGCGCGAGCAGAAGAGATTCACCCGCGGTTCAAGGCCGAGACCGTCAAGCTGCCCCGCTCGTGACGTCACCGCCCCTCTCTTTCACCACGCGTCAGACCGACACCCAGGGCTGGGTAGTGTACGTTGGCATCTGCCCGTGATGGTCTCGCGCGAGGGAAAGTCGGCCGATGATGGAACGACGACGGACAGGGCGCCGGCGCGTCCTGGGCAAGGGCGCATCCTCGGTCCAGTCGAACGCCTGTCTGAGGTCGTGTTTGGGCTTATCATGACCCTCTCGATAACCGGGTCAATCAGCATCGCTGAGCACGGCAAGAGCGACGTTCGCACGCTGCTCATCGGAGCGCTCGGCTGCAACGTGGCGTGGGGCATCGTCGACGCAGCGATGTACCTGGTCGCCGTGCTCACCGAGCGATATCGCGGCCTCGCCCTGCTCCACGACGTCCGGGCCGACAAGGACACCGAGCGCGCCCATCGGATGATCGCGGAACGTCTTCCTCCGCTAATCGCCGACTCCATCCGAACGCCCGAACTGGAGCGCCTACGCCAGCATTTCGTGGAAATGAAAACGACTCCAACGGCGGGACTGACGCGGCGAGACCTCGTCGGTGCCGTCGGTGTGTTCCTGCTCGTCTTCCTCACCACCCTTCCAGTGGTCTTGCCGTTCCTGCTACCGGTCGAGGCGCTACGGGCGCTCCGCCTCTCGAATCTGGTGGCCGTGGTGATGCTTTTCGCGCTGGGGTACCGGCTTGGCAAGTACGTCAGTGGAAGACCCTTTGTCGTCGGAGTTTCCGCGGTCGCGCTCGGTGCGGCGCTCGTCGGGCTGACCATCGCCCTAGGGGGTTGATGGACGCGCCGGGTCTCGTGAGCCCTGAGCTGGCACGAGCCCACCTTGGCTGGCACAGGCACCGACCAACGGCTAGCCCCCGCTCAGCGCCTGAACAAACTGGATGGCCTCGTCAGGCCGAAGCGTGCGCGTCATGTCCAAGACCTGCTGGCCGTTGATGAAGCAACGCATGTGCGGCCGCAGATTGCCTTGCTCGTCAATCAGGCGGAATCGCAGGCCCGGGTAGCGATTGTCGAGGTCAGCGAGTAGGTCCGTCAGCGTCCTGCCGGTCGCGTCGACCTCGCGAACAGCGGTGTAAGAAAGCAGCGGACCGGGAATCAGCACTTTCACGGCGGAACTCTCCCAATTCGGCAAACTTCGTGGCGTCACCGCACCTCGGCGGCCTCCACCGCGTAAATTTCGGGGAGATTCCGGGCGACGCAAGCCCATCGCGTGCCCTCATCGCGGCTCATCCAAAGCTCTCCACTCGTCGTCCCGAAGTACAGTCCGGTCGGGTCCGCTGCGTCCGCAGTCATCGCCTGTCGCTTCACCGTCCACCAGGCGTGACGTTCCGGCAAGCCAGAATCGAGGCGTCGCCAGCTCGCTCCCGCGTTGCGCGTCACATAGACGGCTGGTGCCCCGTCCGGGCTGGTGCGCGGCCAAACGGTTGTTCCATCCATCGGGAAGACCCAGGCCGTATTTGCCTCCCGGGGGTGCACCACCATGGGGAAGCCGATGTCGCCGACTCGCTTGGGCATCTTCCTTCCGATGCGTGTCCACTCCTTCGCCGGCCGGTCGAGTCGGTAGATGCCACAATGATTCTGCTGGTAGAGCCGGTCCGGGTCGCTCGGACAGATTCGAACGCAATGCGGGTCGTGGAAGCCGATGTTGGCGGGGTCGAGGTCTTCCACAACTTCGAGACCTTGGACGAGCGGCGCCCACGTCCGGCCTCCGTTGGTCGATTCGTGAACTCCGCCGCTCGACATCGCGACGTAGAGATGGGCCGGATCTCGCGGGTCAACGATGACGGAGTGCAACTTCGGCCCATCCGGTGTTCCATCCTGCTCACCGCCCATCCACGCCCTGTATTGCGCATCGTCATTGAGGCCGGGGAGCGGTGCCCAGCTCGAGCCTCCGTCGTCGGAGCGGAACAGCCCTTGGGGCGAGGTTCCGGCGTACCACGCGTCGGGCTCGTTGGCGTGGCACGGCGTCAGCCAGAATGTGTGGTCCACAACACGTCCCTTCTCGCCGGCCGCCGCCTTTGGAAAGGCCGGTGGCCGCACTGCCTCCTTCCAGGTTCGTCCGAGATTCGGTCGACCGAAAGACGGTTGGCCCGAGGTGACCGGTCTTCGCCGCCGCGAGGAGCGTGCGACCGTCGCGGGGGTCCAGCACGAGATGATTGACGATGTGACCGAGAAAATGCGGGCCGTCGACGCGCCACTTCCGTCGGGTCGAATCCCCATGAAACAACCAGGCGCCCTTTCGCGTCGCGACGAGAACTAGTACCCGAGGCGAATCGCGGAGGCCTGGTGCACCCTTGCGGGTGCTGCCTTTTGGCCGCCTCAACTGCTTTCGGGTCGTGCGCCCCATGAGCGACTCCTCTCACCTTCACGTGACACCACCCCTCCGGGAGCAAGTCACCCGGCGAACATCACGCGGTGGCGCAAGCAGGCTACACGGAGGGCCCGTCCCCGTCCTTGCTTCCGCCCTTCACGCTGCGTGAAACGTTGTCGCGACGGTGCGCCCTGCAGCCCAGGCAGCGCGCGTCCGTGCAAGTCGCACCGGCGCCCCAAACCAAGAACCTGTCACTCTCCTAGTTCTGCAGAATCAGGCGTTGGGTATGGCGCGCGATCATGAGTTCCTCGTTGGTCGGGATCACCCAGGCAGCGGTAGCACTCTTCTCTGTGCTGACCCGAGGCCCGCCGGCAGTGTTGGCGGCGGCGGCGAGGGTGATACCGAGCCACTCGGCTCCGCGGCAGATGCGCTCTCGAACCGGCGCGGCGTGCTCGCCGATGCCGCCGGTAAAGACGAGCCCGTCGAGGCCGCCCATCGCCGCGGCGAGAGAGCCGAGCTCGCGGCACACCCGGTAGATGAACAAGTCCACCGCCAGCCGGGCACGCGGCGCATCGCTCGAGAGCAATGCCCGCATGTCGCTTGAGACGCCCGAGACGCCCAGGAGCCCCGACTGCTGGTAGATGAGCTTCTCGATTTGTCGGGCGTCCATCTTGAGCTCGTCCAACAAGTAGAGCAGCACCCCCGGATCGAGCGACCCGCTGCGCGTGCCCATGGGCAGCCCATCGACGGCAGTGAATCCCATGGTGCTCGCCACACTCTTCCCCGCGACCATCGCGCACATGCTCGCGCCGTTGCCGAGGTGTGCCACGATGACGCGCCCAGCGGCTGCGCGTGCATCCACCGACGGCAGGACGCTGGCGATGTATTCGTACGAGAGACCGTGGAAACCGTAGCGGCGGACGCCCCGGTCCGTGATGGAGGCCGGCAGGGCGAAGGCCTGTGCCAGCTCCGGCTGGGCGCGGTGGAATGCGGTGTCGAAGCACGCGACCTGGGGCATTGCTGGCATCTGCTCGAGCACAAACCGAATGGGGGCCAGGTTGTGCGGCTGGTGCAACGGCGCGAGCGGGACGAACTTCTCCAGCCGCGACACGACTTCCGGGCTCAGGCGGATGGGCTCAGAGAACTCCAATCCTCCGTGTACGACGCGGTGCCCAAGCGCAACAAGCTGGTGGTCACCCCGGTTGCTCCGGAGGAACTGAATCAGGTGGGCGATGGCCCCCTGATGACCGATGGCGCTCCCCTTTTCCCAGCCGCGGTCTGACACAGCCTTTCCTGCTGCGTCCTTGGCGACGAACCTCGGCTCCGAGTAGAGGGCTTCGGTCTGCCCCCGGAGCCAGAGTTCAGGCTCGGTGCCACGGGTCAAGAAGACGGAGAATTTGAGGCTCGAAGAGCCCGCGTTCAGGACGAGGATGGCCTGCGCCATGGCACTACTCCACGGCCCGCTTCGTGCTCGCCCGGCGCGCGCTGGCGACCAGGGCGGCCACGGCGCAGGAGGCAAGCCTCGCGATGAGGGAGTCGGCTCTGCTGGTGAGGATGATGGGCACCCTCGCGCCCAGCACAATCCCCGCAGCATCAGCACCGGCGAGAAATGTCAGGCTCTTGGCGAGCATATTGCCGGCCTCAAGGTCCGGAACCACCAAGACATTGGCCCGGCCTGCCACTGGCGAGGTGAGGTTCTTAATCTTCGCCGCCTCGGGGCTGATGGCGTTGTCCAGCGCCAGCGGCCCGTCGACCAGGGCGCCAGTGATTTGCCCGCGTTCGGCCATCTTGCAGAGGGCGGCGGCCTCCAGCGTCGAGGGGACGTCGGGGTTGACCGTCTCCATCGCGGAGAGGATGGCCACCCGGACTTCGGTGGCGCCCAGGTCATGCGCCAGGTCGATGGCGTTCTGGACGATGTCGACCTTGTCCTTCAGCGTGGGCGCAATGTTCACCGCGGCGTCAGTGATGATGAGGGGTTCTGGGTGACCGGGCACGTCCATGACGAAGCAGTGGCTCAGGCGGCGCGCGGTGCGGAGTCCCGTCTCGCGCTTCACCACAGCCCCCATCAACTCATCAGTGTGAAGGCTCCCCTTCATCAGGGCCTCGACCTCGGCACTACGGACCAGCTCCACGGCCTTGGCAGCGGACTCCTGGCTGTAGGTGGCGTCCACGATTCGAAAGCCACCGATGTCGAGGCCGGCCTTGGCCGCGACGTCGCGGATGCGGGCAGTGGGGCCGACCAGCACCGGCGCAATCAGCCCTGCGCGCGCGGCGTCGACGACGCCTCTGAGCGAGGACTCATCACAGGGGTGAACGACTGCAGTTGGCGTGGGCGGCAACGACTTGCAGCGGTCAATCAACCGCTCGTATTTCTCGTGCGCGCGTTCCATTAAGTTGTTCCTTCCGTGGACGCCGAGCACCGGCTTTTACTCGCAGCACTGGCAGTGCAAGAACCAAGCCCGCATCCGTGTTGGTCGGGGCAGTGCCGGTTCGACTCAAGTCGCCGGGCCGTGGCATTCATTCACGCCCCTTAACACCGGTCATTCAGGGCGTGCGAGTCCCTGTCGTCTGGGGTTGCGAAGCGGGGGGCTCGCACGGTGTGTCCAGTACACGGCATCCGTCCGCTCCCCGCAGCGGACGCTACGGCCTATGTCACCCTCTGGCTGAGGGCACGCGTTGCGCAACTCTTGCGTGCGCCGGAAGTCGCGCGCGGTAGACTTTGTTGCCAGAGACCGCCCCTGGCCGGGGGGAGCGACCCAGGAGGCTGGGGATGAACTCCCGTGTGCTCATCATCGGGGCAGGACCTGCCGGCGCGTCTGCAGCGGTTGCCCTGGCGCAGCGGGGCGTGACTGACGTTGCTCTTGTTGACCGAGACCGGTTCCCGCGCGACAAGACCTGCGGCTCTGGACTCTCGCCAGCGGCGCTTCAGCTGGCCGAGACCCTGGGCGTCGGCGAGAAGGTGCGCGCGTGGGCCAACCCCATCGACTGGGTCCGCATCGTGACCCCAGGCAGCGCGGAACTTCTTCTTCCCGCCAACTCGGCGGCGGTCATTCTACTCCGCAAGGACTTCGACCAGCTGCTCGTCGAGCGCGCTCGCGAACTGGGAGTCCGGTTTCAGGCGGGCTTTCGTGCTTCGGAACTCCTCCGGGACGGGGCGGGACGCGTGGTCGGCGTCCGGGGCTTCGACGGAGTGGAGCTCCGCGCCTCCTTCGTCCTCTGCGCGGATGGTGCCCATTCCATATTCTCGCCGGACCGCCGCCCGAAGCGTTTCCTCTCGACGCTGATGGGTTGGTGGGAGGGGGCGGAACTGCCACCACGGAGGCTGGACATGGTCTTCGACCGCAACCTGGCGCCGCTGTACGGGTGGATGTTTCCCGAGACGGCGACCCGCGTGAACATCGGCATCTGCGTGGACGGGCAGGACGCCGGCGGGCAACCGGCTGGACGAAACCTCAGGGTCCTCTTCGAGCGCTTCCTCGACGACCACTACCGAGAGGCGCTCCGCAAGGCCCGCCCGGTGGGGAAGCTGAAAGGCCACCCCATTGTCTTCAGCACTTGGGTGTCGCAGTGCACGGCGCCCGGGGCACTCTGGGTCGGCGAGGCAGCGCGCGTGACCCACAACGCAACAGGAGAGGGCATTTCCCAGGCGATGCAGAGTGGAGTGTTCGCAGCCAATGCGGTCGCAGCGGTGGTGCAGGGCGAGCGGACGGAGCGCTCAGCTTGGGCGCACTACGTCTGGCAACACCGCCAGCGCTTCACCGGCGGGTTCGCGGCTGGGTACCTGGTGAGAGCAATGGTGGCCTCTAGCGGTCTTGACCTCCTGGCACAGGCATACGGCAGCGCATGGGGTCAGCGCCTCATCCAGCGCTTGGTGGGCTCGGCCCTGACGGGAACCACCACTCAAGAGGCGCCCGGTGCGTACCAGCAGCCGTCCCGGAGTGACCTGATGACGCCGTCAGGGCGCAGCTAGCTCCCTGGCCGCGGGCAACGCGATGGGGGTGGGAACTCGGGGGACAAAAACCCACCCCCCTGAAGGCTCGCGAAATTCGACGGCGGCGCCACGGGCGGGGGAAGCTCAGCTCTGACGGATGGACCCGACGCGGGCAAAGCCAGCCAACCACAGGTTCCGGCCCGCTGGTCGCGCCCAACGTCTACCGAAGGGGCCGCTCCCGAAGCGCCAGGTGCTCCGAGCCCTGTCTGCCTCCCTCGTCTTGGCTGCTCAGCTTGCCACCGCGTCCGAGTGCCCTGCTGGCGACCCGTTGGTCGTCGTTGACACGGCGGCGCACAAGTTAAGGCTGTGCGAGAACGGCGTCGCCGTGAGGGCCTTCCGTGTGGCGCTCGGGCGCGGTGGCACCCGCAAGCGGAAGGAGGGAGACAACAAGACTCCTCTCGGTGTTTACCCACTCGGGACGCCACAGCCCTCCACTCGCTTTGGCCTTTTCATCCCCATCGGCTACCCAACCAAGGAACAGGCCGCGGCCGGCCTCACCGGGACGGATGTCGGAATTCACGGACCGGACCAGCAATTCACCTGGCTTGGACGGGCCACCACCTGGTCCGACTGGACGGCCGGCTGTGTCGCCGTCGGCAGCGAGGAGGCAATTCAGGCGATTGCGGCCTGGGTCACTGCGAAGAAGGTTGACGCGGTTCAGTTGAAGTGACGCTCGACAACTGACGCGTCTGACCTGACGCCAGCCGAGGAGCGGTGGATGCCACCACCGGCGGGCATTCGGCCGGGGAACTTGGCCGACCACACGTCTGGAACTCCCAGCCTTCCCCCGGCGCTTTCGCGGCCGCCGCGTCGAGGGCACGCTCGACAGGCGGCGTCTGTCCAACAGTGGGATTTCGACTTCTGCCCAGCCGACGGGCGCGTTCCGACTCGCGTTTTCTTATAGAGAACGCTGTCGCGGGGCGGTCCGCCTCCGGGCGGGGCTGGTGCCGGTCACTTCCGGGCAACATCCGGAATCTGGTCCAGCAGGTTCTGCAAGCGCTTCGTCGTGAGCTCCACCAAGGCCGCGCAGGCCGACGGGCGGTTGTCAGGCGGAGCCGCCAGCAGGGGAACGCGCAGGACGGAGGCCAGCGGAATGAGCGCAGCGCTCACCAGCGTACTAATGCGCTCGTTCGGCGTGACGCCCTGCAACTCCTTATCGGCGCGCTGCATGAGCAACTCCCACATCTCAACCCCCACGCGATTCATGAACTCGAACCCGTCGGCCGCCATGACATCCTCCGGTGGTCACGGGGCAGGACGCCCTGGCCCAACAACCGGTCCAGCCGTGCCTCACGCCGTTCCTCGCCATTCCGAAGGTAGCACCCGCCTCCTTGGTGCTGCGAGAAGGGCGCCTCGCCGACCTGGACCCAGCGGCGGACGTGGAGGCGGCACCCAAGCGCACCGGGCCGGTCGCCGATGCCCGCGTGGCCGACACCAGCATCAGCCCTTCGCCGCGGGCCAAATAAGCGTGGGGCACGGGTCGCCGACCGGGCTCGACGCCGCCGAGGCGAAGAGGCACTTCGCGCGGCCCTGGCCGCGCGGGCCCGGTCCAGCTACCACCGGGGCCGCGACGATGCATGTGGGGCCGCCGCACGGCCCTTCGCGAAATCCCGCTTGACCGAGGGGGGCCAAGTCGGACAAGGCCAGTGCCATGCACGCACTGGCCCTTCTCCTTCTGGTGGCAGCCCCCAATCTGGAGCCCGTCTATGGGGAGATTCACAAGCGCCACGGAGAAGCCGTCGAGCGGCTCCAGAAGTGGATCGCCCTTCCCTCCATCGCGGCCGAGGGCCTGAACACTGAGGAAGGCGTCCAGCGGATGATGGAGCTGTTGAAGGACGCCGGGTTCCAGCACGTGGAGCGAATCCCCACGGACGGAAAGCCGGGCGTCTTCGCGACGCTCGACGCCGGCGCCAAGAAGACCGTTGGCGTGTACTTCATGTACGACGTGAAGCAGTTTGACGCGAAGGAATGGACGTCACCGCCGCTCGAGGCGCGTCTCGTGGACCGGCCGGACCTCGGGAAGGTTGTCGTCGGACGGGGAGCCGTCAACCAGAAGGGCCCAGAGGCCGCATTCCTGTCCGCCCTCCACGCCATCCGCGGGGCCGGGCAGAAGTCTCCGGTCAACCTGGTCCTGGTTGCCGAGGGCGAAGAGGAGATTGGCTCACCCCACATCGGCCAGCTGGTGCGAAACCCGCGGGTGCTGGCGGCCCTCTCGAAGTCGGTGGGCATCTTCATGCCCAGCGCCTCCCAAGGCATCGATGGCGAGGTGAGTGTCTCCCTGGGCGCCAAGGGAGTGGTAGAGCTCGAGCTGGTTTCCAGCGGAGAGAAGTGGGGCAAGGGGCCGAGCAAGGACATCCACTCCGGCAACCGCGCGCGGGTGGACAGCCCCGCCTTCCACCTGGTGCAGGCACTCACCACGCTGGTGACCGCGCAAGGCGACCCGGCCATCGACGGCTTCGCGGACAAGGCCCGTCCGGTGACGGACGCGGAAGTGAAGCTGGTCGACGCCGCGGCACAGCGGCAGAGCGAGGCCGCTGCCAAGAAGTCCTTGGGTGTCACGCAGTGGGCCCACGACGCCTCCTGGCGAGATGCCCTGTTGGCCCTGGTGTCGCGGCCGACGGTGAACATCGAAGGCCTGGTGGGCGGCTACACCGGCCCAGGCGGCAAGACCGTTCTGCCGCACCGCGCCGTGGCGAAGATGGACCTCCGCCTGGTTCCGGACATGACGTACGACGGGGCCGTGGCTGCGCTGAAGGCCCACCTGGCTCGCCGAGGCTTCGGGGACATCGAGGTCAACGTGAGTGGCGGATATGACCCCACCGAGACGTCCGCCGACGCGGCCCTCATTCGGGCGCAGGTAGCGACGTACAGAACCTACGGGATTGACGCTTCGCTGTGGCCCCGAAACGCAGGCTCCTACCCAGGCTACGTCTTCACCGGTCTGCCCCTGAAGCTGGCTGCCGGCCATTTCGGCCTCGGGCATGGCAGCGGCGCTCACGGACCGGATGAGTACTACCTGATTGAAAGCACCAACCCGAAACTCCGCGGCTACGACGATGCGGTGAAGTCCTTCGTCGACTACCTGTGGGAACTCGCCAAGTAGCCGTAGCCGCACAGGCGGGCAGCCGCTGCCGGCCGCCCCCCGCTGTTGCCGCTCGGCCCCGGTTGGGGCGCACCCCGCCGGCGCTACTTCGCTTTCTGTCCGGATGAGCGCTTGCCAAGTTGCCGGATGTAGGCGACGAGGCTTTGCAGGTCCGCCTTGGAAAGCTTTGGAAAGCCCGGCATGGACTGGGAAAGCCCCTGGGCTTGGCCGCCTTTGGTGATGATGGATGTCAGGAAGTCGTCACTCCGCTTGTCCAGAATCCCCTTGGTGAAGTCCTGGGGCTGCGGGGTGACGTAGGTCGCCTGCTCGCCGTCTCCCTTCCCCTCGGGCCCGTGACAGGTCGAGCAGTCGCGGTCGTAAATGGTTTGCCCGGCGGTGGGCGCGGCCGACGCGGGGGAGGCGAGGAAGGCAACAGCGGCAGCAACGGGGCCGATTGAGACGCGAAACAGCGGCATGTCTCCTCCCTGTGATGGTGGGACCCCTGGCTTAGAAGCAGTGGGGGGCAGACTTCAAGCCGGCGGCCTCGCAAAAACGCCACCTGCCGCTCAAGACGAGGGGCCCGCCCTGGAGGATTTAGGATTGGCGTCGTGGCAGACGCTCCAGGACATCGTCTCTCGCCACAGGTCCCCGGGGCTGCCCGAGGCACAGATTGCCCGCCTCCCTCCGCTGGGCAAGCGGCGGGCCCTCCGGCGGGCGACATCCTCTTCGAGGGCCCTCGTGGTGGACGGAGGGGCGGCCGGCGACGGCTCCTCGTCCCCCACGTGCGCGACTTCGAGCGCGACGCGCAGCTTCACAGCGTACAGGCCGCCGTGTGGCCCGGGAGGTGCTTGTAGTGGGCCCGGGCATGGAGCTGTCCAGGCTGGTTCGCTGCCTCTCAGAGACCGGCACGGAAGCCGCGCTGGTGAGGGGGGTGGTACCGGCCCGGTGTTGGGCGTCGTCACCGGAGGCGCCAGTCGCTTCCGGTCCTCTTGGCGTGGTCCGCCACCGAGCTGCGGACGGACGCGGGGTGCTCCGAACGACCCGCCCCACGTCAGCCGACGGGACGTGCTCCGGCTGGCGCGACTAGGCTGGCTTCTTCGCCACCAACTCCGCGTCGATTTGGAGCTTCACCTCTTCGCCGACGAGTACGCCGCCCATCTCGAGGGGTGCATTCCAAGCCAGCCCCCAGTCCTTTCGGTTCAGCTTGCCGTGGGCGGAGACGCCCCGGACGACCCGCCCGTAGGGGTCCTTCGTCGCGGCCGACAGGGAATCAACCGTCAGTGTGACCGGGTGGGTGACGCCGTGCATGGTCAGGTCCCCCGTGACCTTGAACTCGTCACCGGCGCGCTCGATGCGTGTCGTCCGGAAGCTGAGCTTCGGGAACTTCGCAACGTCGAAGAAGTCCGGCGACTTGAGGTGAGCGTCGCGCTTCGGTTCTCCGGTCTCGATGGAAGCGGCGTCGACCTCCACCTGCACGCGAGAGCGCGTCGGGTCGGCCTCGTCAAAAGCGATGGTCCCCGTCACGGTCTTGAACTGGCCCCGGACGGTAGAAACCATGAGGTGCTTCACACTGAAATGGGCTGCGGTGTGGGCAGAGTCAATTTCCCACTCGGTGGTGGCGGCGGTCGTCATGAGGCCTCTCTTTGCGCTGAGAGCCTAATGTGCGGCGCGCACGTCCCGCTCGCCACTGCCTTTCGGGGATTAGACTTTTCCAGGCCGGGAACGATGCGGGGGGGGCCTCCGGGGGGCCGGAGCCCTCACCGGGCCGGCTCAGCGGCTGTTTCGGGAGTCGCCTTTTTCGGAGGCATCGGACTGGGGAGGGGCTTGCGGGGGAGGCGCTCTGGGCGAATGGCCGCCTGGTAGACGAAGGCCGCCAGAATGGCGGACGCCTGCATCAGGTCTGCCGCCTGGAGATGGTCGTAGGTGTCGAGGTTGGAGTGGTGGGTACGCGTCATGTAGTCGAGCGGGTCCTGGATGAACTGGAAGCCGGGGAGCCCGACGCCGTCGAAGGACACGTGGTCAGTGCCCCCCGTGTTCCGGATGGTGATGGTACTCGCACCCTGGTCCCGGAACGGGGCGAGCCACTGCTCGAAGATGGGCCGGACCATGTCGTTACCCTGTAGGTAGATTCCCCGAATCTTGCCGGTGCCATTATCGAGGTTGAAGTACGCCGACAGCTTGGCGTGCTCGGGCTTCAGCGCCATCGACACCGGGTCTCCGAAGTGCGCTTTCACGTAGCCAATCGAACCCAGGAGGCCCTGCTCCTCGCCGCTCCACAGCGCGAGACGCACGGTGCGGTCCATGGGGAGCTTGAGGGCCTTCAGGATGCGGAAGGCCTCGAGCACGACGGCCGAACCGGCCGCATTGTCCGTCGCTCCTGTCGCCGCGTGCCAGGAGTCGAAGTGCGCTCCCAGCATGACGACCTCGTCCTGCTTCTTGCCACCGGGAATCTCGGCAACGACGTTGAAGCCGTCCGGAGTGTCCTCGTACGTCCTGACTTGAAGGTCGAGTTCCACCTTCACCGGCAGCTTCTTCTCGACGAGGCGCACCATCCGGTCGTATGGCTCCGGTGCGAGGACGATGACCGGGGGCGGCAGGCCCAGCTTCGGGTCTCTCCCGTTGACGCTCTCCACGAAGACCAGGCCCCCCTCGCCGCGGCGGTCGGTCATCAGGGTGGCGACCGCGCCCTCGGTGCGTAGAAACGCCCAGAGCGCATCGTAGGCGTGGCTTCGCCGCTCGAAGTAATCCTCGGCAACGGGGAGCGGGAGCATGCTGAGGTACTCCCGTGCTTTCGCGGGGTCCCCTGGAAGCTTGGTGAGCGGCCACTCCACCGGCGGTTCCGCCACCGGCTCCGGAGCGACTACCAGCGCGGCCAGCTTCGCATCGTCGTAGCGCGAACTCTGCGCCTCCTTGGGAAGTTCGAGGGCTCGCGCCTTCTCGAGCAGCACCACCTTGCCCCGAAGTTTTCCCTTGTGCTCCTCGATGAATTTGCGGATGTGCGCCTGAACCGTGTTGAGGTCCGACATCTCGCTCCGTTCACTGGGTTGAAACAGCGGCGCGAGCACCACCTCCGCTGTCACCGGCCCGTCCGTCCCGCCCGACCACGCCTTGGGGACCGCCTGGAGCGGCACGTACACAGGGGCCACCATGCTCAGAACAAAGCGCGACATGGACCAGCCGCGCCCAAACGTCCCCCACTTCTCGAGATGGGGATTCGCCGCGCCCCAACCCTGAAGCGTCTTGATCGCCCAGTCCTGCGCCGAACGCAGCCCGGGCGAGCCCGTCAGGCGGGGGCCGTTGGCGTCGGTCAGCCAGAACAGGTGGTCCATGACTCTGGAGCCGGCGAAAGCTTCCGACTTGATGCGGTGGATGGTGGCCAGGTCGACGCGCTCCTCGGCCGAGGCCGAAAGCGCTGTGAGCAGGACGGCGACTGGGATGCTGAGCAAGCGGGTGGCCACCGTGTGTCGGAACCTTCGGGCTGCGCTGTCCATGAGCCTCCTTGGGGGGGGCGAAACGACCACGGGCATTCGGGCTGCGTCAAGCGCAGCGGGCCGCAGTTGCCCCTGCTCAGCGCAGGCGACCCCGTGGGCTGGATGCGCAGGCGTGCGGCCAGCTGCGGATGGCCGTTTTCCTCGGCGTAGCGTGCGGCGTCCTTCCCGTTGTCGTCGGCGACCAGGGGCGAAGCTCCGGCGCCGAGCAGGGCCGTCACGAGCGCCTCGTCGCCGTGCTGTGCTGCGGAGTGCAGCGCGGTGTCGCCGCCCGCAGCCTCGACGCGGCGCGCCAGGAAAGAACGGGGCATGCCTCGTCGAGTTCGACCTTTGGACAGCAGGCGACTGGGGAAGCTGTGCATGCTCGCCCGAATGCACTCCGCAAACGCTTTCCCCCGCGCCCTCGTCCTCCTGGCACTGGCCAGCTGTGCCGGCGCCAGCAGCACCGTCTCGACACCCGTCGCGACACTTCCCCCACGGCCGGAGGACGTGGCTTCCATCGATGGGATGATGAAGGCCTTCTATGAGGTGGTGAATGTCGCGCCGGACGCTCCCCGCCAGTGGTCCCGGGACCGTACGCTGTACGCCCCGTGGATTCGCTTCGTCGCCATCGGACGCCCCTCGGGCGGACGGCCCACCGTCGAGGTGTTGACCCATCAGGAACTGGTGGACGCCTCCGAACCACTCGTCCGTGAGGGCTTCAACGAGCGCGAGATTTTCCGCGCCACCAAGCGCTACGGCAACATGGTGCACGTCGACTCGACGTACGAGACGCTGGTTGGGAAGGCGAAGCCCGTACCCTCCCGCGGCGTGAACAGCATCGAGATGTATTTCGACGGCCAGCGCTGGTGGATGGCGAGCGTGATTTGGCAAACCGAGGACGCTGAGCATCCCCTCCCGAAAGAGTACCTCCCACCGGCCGAGGGCGCCTCGCATCCTTGAGGCGGTCCCCGGGGGCACACGGCCCGCGCTTGCAGGAGGCAACGCCTTCCGGCCCTAGTGAGCTCCCAACGGGCCCTGCCCCGGACGGTTCTTCTTGATGAAGAGCAGGATGAGCGGCACCAGCACCAGCGTCAGGATGGCAAACGTGCGGATGATGTCCACGTAGGAGAGCAGCGCCGCCTGTCGCTGGACCTGCTGGTAGAGCTGCGCGTAGGCGTGCTGCGTGGCTTGCGCCGCTCCGCCGGCGGAGTTCGCCAGGCCCCGCAAGCCATCCAGCCGTTCCTTCAGCAGGGGGTTGGAAGCATAGGTGTGGTCCACCAGGTAGTTCTGGTGAGTCTGTGCCCGACGGGCGAGCATCGTCGTCAGGTAGGCAATGCCGACGCTCCCGCCGATGTTGCGGGCTAGGTTCAGCAGCCCTGAGACCTGGTTGTTCTGGTTCTGCGGGATGCCGACGTACGCCACCGTGTTGATGGGGACGAAGAGGAAGGCCAGAAACACGGCCTGAAAGACGCGGTACAGCGTGGCCGTCGGCATGTCGATGGCGAGGTTGAGGGTGCTCATGTGGAACAGCGCCGACGACAACCCAGCGAAGCCGAAGGCAATGAGGTACTTGGCCGGGACTCGGCTCACCAAGAAGCCCACCAGCGGCATCATGAGCATGGTGGCAAACCCACCCGGACTGAGCACCTCGCCCGCCCGCTCCGCTGTGTAGCCCATCAGCGTCTGCAGGTACTGCGGTAGAAGAACGGTCGAGCCGTACAGCGTTCCCCCCAGCACGAACATCAGCGTCGTCGAGGTGGCGAAGCTCGAGTTGCGCAACAGACGCACGTTGACGATGGGGTTGGGGTGGGCGGCCTCCCAGATGACGGTCGAGATGAGGCAGATGACCGTGGCCATCCCGAAGAGAACGATGAGCGGGGAGGCGAGCCAGTCCTCTTGCTGGCCCTTGTCGAGCACGACCTGGAGCGAACCGAAGGCCACCGTCACCAGCAGCAGCCCAATCCAATCCACTCGGATGGTCCGCGACTCCACCCGCTGCTTCTCAAGGTAGGGCGGGTCCTCGACCATGATGCCGCTGAGCACCAACGAGATGAGCCCCACCGGAACGTTGATGTAGAAAATCCAGCGCCAACTCGCATGGTCGACGATGAGGCCGCCCAGCGTCGGGCCGATGGCCGGCGCGAAGACCACGGCCAGGCCATACATGGCGAAGGCCATGCCCCGCTTCGCCGGGGGGAAGGTATCGGCCAGGATGGCCTGCTCACTCGGAGCGAGGCCCCCTCCGCCAATGCCTTGCAGCACCCGGAAAAAGATGAGCCAGGGCAGCGTCGGCGCGAAGCCACACAGAAAGCTGCTCGCGGTGAAGAGTGCGACGCACGTCATGTAGAACCGCTTGCGCCCGACGCGGGTGGACAGCCAGGCGCTGATGGGAAGCACCACCGCGTTGGACACCAGGTACGAGGTGAGGACCCACGTCGCCTCGTCCTGGCTCGCCGACAGCCCGCCGGAGATGTGGGGAAGGGCCACGTTGGCGATGCTGGTGTCCAGCACCTCCATGAAGGTGGCGAGCGTGACGGTGATGGCGACGGCCCAGGGATTCCGCGTCGGCCGCCACGGGATGGGTGCCGCTGTCGCTGCCTCTGCCATTCCGACGGTTCCTTCCGTTCTCTCAGCGCTAGTTCGGCGCGCCGCCGACCGCGCGGTCCAGGGCGACGCGTGCGACGGCCCTCTCGAAGCGCGCGCGGGCCAGGTTGAGACGGGCGGTCGTCAAGGCGGACTGCGCATCCAAGAGGTCGGTCGTCGTGCCGATGCCGGCCCGCACCTGGGCGTCCGTCACCCGGTAGGCCTCCTCCGCACTGGCGATGGCCGTCTCCGCCACCTGGACGGCGACGAATTGCGCCTTCAGCTGCGCGTAGCGGCTCGAGACCTCGTACGCCGCCTGCCGCCGCGCATCCTGGGACAGGGCCTCGGCGGCGTTGGCCTGCTGCTCGGCACTTCTCGCCGCGTAGTAGGTGGCCCCCCAGTTCCAGAACGGCCAGCTCACCAGGATGCCGACGTACGCGGTGTTCTCCGGGAAGAAGAGCTGCCCCTTCGTCCACTGGTAGGCCAACTGCACGTTCAGCTCGGGGAGGAGGGCCGCGTAAGCAGCCTTGTCCGTGTCCCGGGCGGCCTCCGCCTGGGACTGCGCACGGTGGACCTCGGGACGCTCGGCGAGCGACTGGTTGATGAGGGTGTCCACTGGATGCGGGACGGGCTCCGCCGCCAGCCGCTCGAGCTCCTCCGGCTCCACGAACTCGACACTCGGGTCCTCGGGATTGCGCGCCAGGTAGGTGAGCAGCGCCTGCCGGTCGACCAGCGCCTCGGTCTGGGCTTGGATGAATTGCTGCTGGGCGTTCGCTTCGGCCGTCCTGAAGCGCAGCAGGTCGGCGTTGGTGATGGTGCCGGCGCGGTAGCGCGCCTCGGCATCCTGCACCTGCTTCTGCAGCTGTTCGACGCTGGTCTGGGCGATGCTCTGCTGGGCCAGCGCCTCGAACAGGCGGAGGTAGGTGGTGCGGACCTGCTCGCCCAGCGAGGCCGCGACGGCTTGCGCGTCCGAGTGGCTCGCATCGGCGGAATGGTTGGCCGAGGCCAGCCCGAACCCGAGGCGCACCAGCCCCAACAGCGGCTGGTTGGCGGCGACGCCCAGCGTGTTGGCGTTGATGTTTCGCGCGGTGACGCCCTGCCCCGGTTGCCCGCTCAGGTTGATGACGAAGGGGGCGTTGTAGTGCTGCCACTCCTCGGTCGCGCTCAGCGCCGGCAACAGGTTGCCGCGAGCGCTGCGGGAGTTGTCGGCGGCGGCCTCCGCCCGTGCCTGGGCGGCGCGGAGCTGGTCGTTGACCCGGAACGCCTCCTGCACGGCTTGCTCGACAGTGAGGCGGGTGACGCTCTGGGCGTGGGCCAGTTCAGCGGACAGAAGGACGACGGCGGCGACTCTCAACGGACGCGAAGGGCACATGGGGGTCACTCGTTGACGTGGACGGTGGCTTCCACCGACTGCCCGGCGCGAAGCATGAGACCCGCGGGGGCGGCGTCCAGCGTGATGCGCACCGGGATTCTCTGGGTGATTTTCACGAAGTTACCGGTGGCGTTGTCCGGGGGGAGCAACGAGAAGCGAGCACCCGTCCCGGCGGCGAGGCTCTCCACCTTGCCGGAGAGCGTCCTCCCGGTCCCGTCGATGGAGATGTCGGCCCGCTGGCCAGGGTGCATCTTCGCCACTTGCGTCTCCTTGAAGTTGGCCACGATGTACTTCCTGTCCGGCACGAAGCTGCCGACCGTCTGCCCGGCCGAGAGGGTCGCGCCGGGGTAGGCCGTCAGCCGGCTCACCACGCCGTCCCCCGGGGCGAGCAGCCGTGTCCAGGCGAGGTTGAGGTTGGCCAGGGTGAGGGCCGCCTCGGCACTCTTCACGCGCGCATGCTGGTAGGCGGCGTTGGCCCGGGCCGCAGCAATCAGCGCATCCACCGGCCGGGTCACCACCACCCGCCCCTGGGCCTCGGTAACCTGCGCCTCGGAGCGGAGGAGCTGTTCCTCGGCCGCCGTCACATTGGCCTGGGCCGCCTCCACACCGGCCTTGGCCGAGTCGAAGGTGGCGAAGTATTGGTCCGCCTGCTGCTGGGAAATGGCGTTGTCCTTGAGAAGGCTGCGGGCCCGCTGCACGTTGGTCTCGGCCAGCTTGAAGTCGGCCCGACGGCTCACCAGCGTCGCCCGGGCCTGTTCCACCTGGGCGCGCGCGTTGGAAACGGAACGGGCGGTGCCGGTGAGGCTCGCTTCCGCCTGGCTCAGCCCGCCCTTGGCGCCCGCCTCGGCGACGGCGGCTTGCGCATCGGCGGCGTCGGCTTGGGCCTGCGCGCTGTCCAACTCGGCTTGGGCTTGCAGCACCTTGGCCTGGTAGTCGGCGTCGTCGAGCTGGAGGATGAGGTCCCCCTTCTTCACTGGCTGGTTCTCGGCCACGGAGACGTGCACCACCTGCCCGCCAACCCGCAGCGCCAGCGGCACGACGTCCGCGTCCACCTCGGCGTCGTCGGTCGACTCCTTCCCGAGGCCGAGGAGGAAGACAATCAACCCGCCCAGCACGACAGCTCCGGCCACCATGGCGATGAGCACCGGTGGCTTGAGTCTCCGCTTCGCTCCCGACTCGACCCCAGCAGCCTGCTTCGACTGCGCCAGCGCGGCTTCGGCCATGCCCGTCTCTCCCTCGGTGAAGGGCGGTGGTTTAACGGACGTCGTTTAGGTGTCAACCAATTCCGCGTGAAAAACTGCTTAGCCGATGGCCGGCACGCGCCCGCGCTGACGCGGCGCCCCGGACACGCTCAGCAGCGGGAGGGCAGCAAACAGCCGCCGGAGCGCACCGCCGAGGGATTGCCGCTCCCCAGGGGACAGGACGGACATGTACGCGACGACGCGCTCCATGTAGCCGGGCAGCGCCCGGGCGATGAGACGACGGCCTTTGGGGACGAGGGCAACGAAGTACTTGCGCCGGTCTGTCGGGTGCGGAACACGCCGCACCAGGCCGGCGCGCTCGGCCCCGCGCACCAGGCCGGAGATGGCCCCCCGGGTGACAAGCAGCCGGGAGGCCAGCGTGGACGGCAGCAGCCGGCCCGACGACTCTGTGTACAGCTGCATCAGCAGCGCCCACTTGGCGTCGGTGAGACCCAACTGTTCGAAGTTGGACTCGAGGATGGCGTAGGCATCCCGGGCGACGCGAAGGAGCTCGAGGAGCGTCAGGACGGCGTCAGCGTCAGAACGGCTGCCGAGGAGTTTCTCCACCCGGGCCGCATCCGGCAGTTCTCGAAGCAACAGGGACACGCCAAGGACTGTGCCATAGCCGGGCTCCGGCGCGGGAGCCCCTTTCCCGGGGAGTGGCGGGGGACGGGCCTGGCCGCAGCGCTAGGTCGGCGGGTCTCGCAAGCGCTGGATGAACCACCAGTGGTGCCCTTCCACGTCCTCGGCCTCGTACCCCCGGTCCTGCCAGTACTTTGCGCCGTAGTCGACGGTGGTGGGCTCCGAGACAATCCTGGCCCCGGCGGCCCTCGCCCGAGCGCAGTGCGCTTCTACGTCGTCGACGTAAAGCATGAGGTTCTGGGTGTTGGCGCCGCCGAGGGCCTTCGGGCTGCGTCGGTAGGGGAACTTCTCCCGCGCCCCTCCCACCATGACCACGCCTCCGCCGTAGACAAGTTCGGAGTGCTCGATGGACCCATCCGGGCCCTCCACCTTGATTCGGACCTCGAAGCCGAAGGCGCGGCACAGCCAGTCGATGGCCGCCGCCGGGGCGTCGTAATAGAGCGCCGCGGAGAGTCTCGGCCAGCCGGGTGGGGTCTCTCGCATGGCGGACTCGGTGGGTGTTCGCTCAGACGAGCTTGAGGGGAAGAGACCGCAGCCGCTGCCCAGTCAGTGCGAAGACGGCATTGGCCACGGCGGCGTTGATGGGCGCCGTGGCCGGCTCACCGATGCCGCCCATCTTTGCCTTGCTCGGGACGACGTGGACCTCGACCTTCGGCATCTCATCGAGGCGCAACACCACGTAGTCAGCAAAATTGCTCTCCTGGACACGCCCCTGCTTGATGGAGAGGGCGCTGTGCAAGGTGGGGCCCAGCCCGAAGGAGATGCTGCTCTGGATTTGCGCCTCCAGGGATAGCGGATTCACCGCCAGCCCGCAGTCCACGGCACAGACCACGCGGCGGACGTGGATGTGCTTCTCCTCGTCGACCGAGACTTCTGCCACCTGGGCGACGATGCTGCCGAACGAGGCGTGCAGGGCGAGCCCCCGCGCTGTTCCCGGCGGGGGCGGTTTGCCCCAGCCCGCCTTCTCCGCGGCCAGCTGCAGCACGGCCAAGTGCCGGGGCTGCCCTTTCAGCAGCTGCACCCGGTAGGCCAGCGGGTCCATCCGGGCGGCGTGGGCGAGCTCGTCCAGCATGCTTTCCATCGCGAAGGCGGTGTGGGTGTTCCCCACCGAGCGCCACCACAGGACGGGCACCGGGTTTCGCGGCGAATGAAGCGTCACCAGCTTCGCCCCCAGCGCTTGCAAGTAGGGGGAGTCGGTCACCCCTTCCACACTGGACTCGTCGATGCCGTTCTTCACCATCGCTTCGAAGGGGGTGCCCGCCAGCAGGGACTGGCCGACGATGGTGTGCTTCCAGGCCGAGGGGAAGCCCTTGGCGTCCACCCCGACTTCGACATGGTGCAGGAACATGGGCCGGTAGTACCCGCCCTGGGTGTCGTCCTCGCGCGTCCACAGCACCTTGACGGGGACGCCGCTCGCCTTGGCGACACTCACCGCCTCCGACACGAAGTCGGAGGTGGGGTTGGCGCGGCGCCCGAAGCCCCCTCCCAGGAAAGTGGTGTGGATGTTCACCTTGTCCGGCGGCAGGCCGGTCAGCTTGGCGGCCGTCGTCTGGTCACCCGTTTGGAACTGCGTTCCGACAAAGATGTCGCAGCGGTCCTTCTCCAGGCGCACCGTGCAATTCAGCGGTTCCATCGCCGCATGGGCGAGGTAGGGCACGTCGTATTCGGCGACGAGGCGCTGCTTGGACTTGGCCAGGGCGGCCTCGCAGTCGCCTTTCTTCAGCGCGATGGCGCCCGACTTCGTCGCCAGGACCCGGAAGCTTTCCAGGAGCTTGACGGTGTCCACGTCCTGGCCGGGCCCGAGGTCCCACTGCACGTCGAGCGCGTCACGGCCCAACCGTGCCGCCCAGAAGTTGCTCGCCACCACCGCGACGCCCGAGGGCACCTGCACCACCGTCTCCACCCCCGGCACCGCCCGGGCCTTGGTGGCGTCGAAGGACTTCACTTTCGCGCCGAACACCGGGGCCCGTGCCACCACCGCGGTGCGCAGGCCGGGGAAATGAACGTCGATGCCGAACTGGGCCCGGCCGGTCACCTTTTCCGGGGTGTCGAGCCGGCGCATGGGCTTGCCGATGAGTGTCCATTGCGAGGGCGGCTTGAGGGTGACGGCGGTGGGGGGAGTCAACGCCTGTGCTGCCTCGGCCAGCGCCCCGAAGGACAGCCGCTCCTGGCCATTCACCACGAAGCCCTTCTCGACCCGGAGGTGCTTGACGTCCACCTTCCAGCGGTCCGCCCCTGCGCGTAGCAGCATTTCGCGCGCCATGGCCCCCACCGTCCGGTATCGGTCGAATTCGGACCAGGTGCTGCTCGAGCCACCCGTCATCTGCATGCCGAAGCCGGTGTGGAAATAGGCCGGCGCTGCCGGGGCCGTCTCCACCCGAATGCTAGCCCAGTCACACTCCAGCTCCTCGGCAAGTAGCATCGGCAGAGTGGTCCAGATGCCCTGGCCCATCTCGGAGTGCGCAAGCTGGACGGTCACTGAATTGTCGGCCGCAATCCGCAGAAAGGCATTGGGTGCGGGCAGCGGGTGCTTGGGCGCCGAGGCGAGCAAGAGAGCCTCCGCACGGCGCGGAACGTGGAAAGCGATGACCAGCGAGGCGCCGGACAGGGCCGAGGACTTCAGGAAGTCGCGTCGGGAAACGGCAGTCATCGCGATGCCCTCAGTGCGGCGGCGCGATGCACCGCCTCGCGGATGCGCTGGTAGGTGCCACAGCGACAAATGTTGCCAGCCAAGGCCTCGTCGATGTCGGCGTCGGTCGGGTTGGCGGTCTTGGCCAGAAGCGCGGCGGCGGCCATGATTTGGCCGGACTGGCAGTAGCCGCATTGCACCACATCGACCTCTGTCCAGGCCCGCTGCACCGGGTGGGTGCCCTCTGCAGAGAGGCCCTCGATGGTGGTCACCTTGCGTGCTCCCACCGAAGCGATGGGGGTGACGCAGGAACGAATTGGCTGCCCGTCGAGGTGCACCGTGCAGGCGCCACACTGAGCGATACCGCAGCCATACTTGGTGCCCGTCAGCCCGAGCAGGTCCCGCAGCACCCAAAGCAGGGGCATGCCGGGCTGGGCAGTGACGTCGAAGTCCTTGTCGTTGACGACCAGTTTCAAGGGGGTTCCCTCCCGCTCAGTCCGAGAACCCCGAACCGTAGAATCTTCTCCCCTTCCGGTTCCAGTCCCCCTGCGGTGATGATGGGCGGGTGACACCCCTGCCGCCGCTGTCACCCTTGCTCAGGCTCTCTCACCGCGCGTTCGCCTGGCTTCACCACTGGTGGGAGAGCCGGCGGGTGCAGCGCGCACTGGCCACCGGGCTGGTGGCCCTCTTCATCGGCGCCCTGCTCCTCATCGAAGCCCGGCGCCGCGGCTGGCTTCCAGACGCACTGGCGGCCCGGGTGCCCACCAACCACTTCTACTCGGTGCAGCTCGCCTTCACCCTTCTGCTCGGCATCGAGGTCATCGGGTTGGTGTTCGGGCTTTCCGGAACCACGGGGAACACCATGGGGAGGCAGTTTGAAATCCTCTCGCTCATCTTGCTCCGGCAGTCCCTCAAGGAGTTGGTGCACTTCCCGGAACCCATCTACTGGGACGCGGTGCGCGACGCCATTCCTCGCATGGCGGCAGACGCAACGGCCGCCGTCCTCATCTTCGCGCTGGTGGGCGTCTTCTACCGTCTGCAGCGGGTGACGGAGTCGCAGCTTTCCGAGGAGGAGCGAGCGAACTTCACCGCCTCGAAGGAGGTGGTGGCGCTGGTGCTGCTGGCCATCTTCGCCTATCTCGCGCTGGAGACCGTGGGAGCGATGCCCGGCGGTGAGCCCGCCTCGCAGCGCGCGGAGTACTTCTTCGAGCAATTCTACACCGTGCTCGTCTTCGCCGACATCCTGGTGGTGCTGCTCGCGCTCCGCCACAGCTTTGCCTACGACTTGGTACTCCGGAACTCCGGCTTCGCCGCCGCCACCGTGCTCATCCGTCTCGCCCTGACGGCGCCTGCCTTCGTCAACGGGGTGCTGGGCGTCGGTGCCACCCTTTTGGGCATCGCCCTCACCTGGGCCTACAACCGCAACGTCCCCCTCGCGCGGCCGCCGGACCGGCTGGAGCCGGCCGTCCGCTGACGGCGGAGACTTGGAGAAGAGTGTGTCCAGCACGCTTGCCCTCATCGGCGTCCGGGGCCTGGGTCGCGAGATTGCCCTGCACTTCGCGCGCGAGGGCTGGCGCGTGCTGTGCGGGGCGCGCACCCGCAGCGTCGTCGAGCAGCTCGCCCGAGACGTCAGCGCGACCGGGGGCATCGGCGTCCCGCTGGTGTGCGACATCACCGAGGCGGCTTCCCTGAAGCCGTTCGCGGCGGAGCCGGTGGACTTGGTGGTTGCCGCGCAGACGTCCGGTGTGCGCTTCGGCGCCCTCCCGCTGCTGGAGACGGAAGACAGCGAGCTGCCGCAGGGCTTTTCTAGCTACGTGCAGGGCACCTGGAACCTTTTGAAGACGTTCGGTCCTGGACTGCTGGAGCGGGGGCACGGCACCTTTTTGCAAATGGGGACCTCCTCCGGCATCCGCACCAAGGAGGGGTTTGCCGCGCTCGGCGCCGTGCAGCACGGCCTGCGCGCGCTGGTGCAGGTGGCGGCCCGCGAGTGGCGGCCGAGAGGCGTCCATGTCGCCTACGTCCCCATCGACGGCCCCATTGCCGGCAACGCCGCGCGCGCCCACGGACGTCCCGCCAACCGTCTCCTGACGCCCGCGGCCATCGCGCGCGCCTGCGCCTACCTGCACGCCCAGACGCCGGACGCCTGGACGCACGAGCTGGTCCTCCGGCCGGCGGGGGGCGACTGGACGGCGTCCACCTGAGCGCCGGCGGACCGACGGCGGCCGGGCCCACCGGCGTGCCGTCGCGTTGAACTCCGCCCCGGCGGACGGGATGTCCAGCTTCCCCGCTTCCTTTGACCGCCCGCCGGCCCCGCCCCGACGGGTGGCGCGACGCAAAAGCCGCTTGTGGCAGCGGCCGAAGGCGTTAAACAGCCGCCCCATGATTGAGACCCGTGGCTACGCAGCCTTCGACCCCAAGAAACCCCTCGGCCCCTTTGCCTTCTCGCGCCGCGAGCCGGGCGAGCACGACGTTCTCATCGACATCCTGTACTGCGGGGTTTGCCACTCCGACATCCACCAGGTCCGTAACGAGTGGAACAACGCAAAGTACCCCATGGTGCCCGGCCACGAGATTGTTGGCCGCGTCAGCCGGGTCGGGGCGACGGTGACGCGCTTCGCGGTCGGGGACCCGGTGGGCGTCGGCTGCTTCGTCGACTCCTGTCGGAGCTGCCCATCCTGCCGGAAGGGCGAGGAGCAGTACTGCAACGGCCCCCTCGTCTTCACCTACAACAGCCTGGAGAAGGACGCTAAGACTCCGACGCAAGGCGGCTATTCCTCCAGCATCGTGGTGGACGAGAACTACGTGCTGCGCATCCAGAAGGGCGCCCCGCTGGACCGCGTCGCGCCGCTGCTGTGCGCCGGCATCACCACCTACTCGCCCCTGCGGCACTGGAACCTGGCCAAGGGCCAGCGCGTGGCGGTGCTCGGCCTCGGCGGTTTGGGCCACATGGCGGTCAAGCTCGCCGCGGCCTTCGGCGCCGAGGTGACGCTGCTCAGCTCGAGCCCTTCTAAGAAGGCGGATGCACAGCGGCTGGGCGCCCACCACTTCCAGGTGACGTCGGATGAGGCGGCGCTGGGCAAGCTGAAGAATCACTTCCACATGCTCATCGACACCGTGTCCGCGCCCCATGACATCGCCGGCTACGTCGACTTGCTGGGCACGGATGGAGTGATGGTGCTGCTCGGCGTGCCCGAGACGCCGGCGCCGCTACCGGCCTTTGGACTCATTTCTCGGCGTCGCTCCATCGTCGGCTCGTTGATTGGCGGCATCCACGAGACGCAGGAGATGCTCGACTTCTGCGCCGCCCGGTCCATCACCGCGGACGTCGAAACGATTGCCGTGCAAGACATCAACCGGGCGTACGACCGGATGCTGAAGAGCGACGTCCGGTACCGTTTTGTCATCGACGCGGCCAGCCTCAAGCGGAATTGAAGGTGAGGACGGCGTCCCCATCCCCACCCACGGACTGAGGAGCAATTCCCCAGCGGAGCGCCGCAAAGGCCCGGGATTGCACCTGGCACGCAGTGTGCCTCCACCGGTCTCGACACGCGGTGCATGCCGCACCGCCGTAGTGAAACCAAGGAGATTCCAACCATGAAGAACCTGATTGCCGCCGTTGCGTTTGCCACCTCCGCCGCTGCGTTCGCCCAAGCTCCGTCGAGCATGGACAACGCCATGCAGAAGGCCGGCGAGACCAAGGCCGCCGCGACCGACACCGCCGCGAAGGGGAATGAGGCCAAGGCCGCAGGGACCGACACCGCGAACAAGGCGACTTCCGCCGGCAAGGCCGCCTCCAAGGGCGACGTGCAGGGCGCCACCGCGAAGGGCAGCGACGCGGCTTCCTCGGCGAAGACCACCACGCACAAGGCGAGCAGCACCCACAGCTCCGCCAAGACCACCACCAAGAAGGCCGGTGAGACCAAGGATGCGGTCGTGGGGACGCCAGCCAAATAGTTGGGCTTGAAAGTCGGCAGCGCCGGGGGCGGTTTCCCCCAGGCGCTGCCGCCGCCCGTCCACGCCTCCGGGGCCTCTGGGCCCCGGGGGCTTTTTTTCGCCCCCGTGGACTGCGGCGGCCCAGCGACGCGACGCACACCGGGAGGGCGACTGAAAAGTGCGGGCCCCCGCTGGGCGGACGGGCTATCTGCAGCAGAGCCCGGAGCTCTCCCCACCCGTGTCGCGCCCGTCCGCTTGCCTGCTCGTGCTCCTCGCCGTGGGCCTGGTGCCCGCACGCGCGCTCAGCCAGGACAACTTCGAGATTCAGGTGTACGACAGCGAGACGGCGGGGCCCTGGCAGGTGGGCCTCGAGACCCACCTCATCTACGTCGCCACCGGGACGAACGTCACGTCTCCCGACGGCCAGTCGCCCACCGAGCACCAGTTCCACCTGACGTTCGAGCCGCACCTGGGAATCGGCACCTGGGCCGAGCTCGGCATGTACCTGCAGACCGCGGTCGTCCCCAACGTCGGCTACGAGTACGCAGGGGTCAAGCTCCGCTGCAAGTTACGCCTCGACGAGAAACTCGCCGGACATGTTGGCCTGGCCATCAACTTCGAGGTGTCCAGCGTTCCCCGGCGCTTTGAGCCAAACGTGTGGGGAGGGGAAATCCGGCCCATCGTCGACGGGCGCTGGGGTCTCTTCTACGCCTCCTTCAATCCCATCATCGCCATCGACTTCACCGGGGTCGACGCCGGCCTGCCCCAGTTTCAACCCGCGGCGAAGGTGGCCTTCAATGTCCTCAGCTCGCTCGCGCTGGGCGCGGAGTACTACGGCGCCTTCGGGCCCATCACCAAGACGCTGCCCATCTCCGAGTCCACCAACCGGCTCTTCCTGGCGCTCGACTTCGTCAGCGACTACTTCGATTTGAACTTCGGCGTCGGCTACGGCTTCACCGGGCCGGAACAGTGGCTCGTGAAGGCCATCCTCGGCTTTCACGGGAAAGACGCTCCCTGAGAGCGCCGCCGCGGGCACCGACTTGCCGGTGGGGCCAGCCAAGGCAACGGTGTGTTGCCGGGCCGACAACTGGCTCCCGACGCCGGGGCGGTTAGCTTGCCCCGCATGAGCAAGCTTCGGACTGTCACCCGCGTCGTCACCGCCCACCGGCAGAAGGAAGGCGGTGGCTTCATCGTCCGCCGCCCCTACCCCACGGTTGGTCTGGACTTCGTCGACCCCTTCCTTCTCCTCGATGAGATGGGCCCGGTCGACTACCGGCCGGGAGAGGCCGTCGGGGCCCCCGACCATCCCCACCGGGGCTTCGAGACGGTGACGTACCTGCTGGAGGGGGAAAGCCACCACCAGGACTCCGCCGGGCACCAAGGGACGCTGCGCGCGGGCGACGTGCAGTGGATGACTGCTGGCGCAGGCGTGGTGCACTCGGAACTTCCCTCCGCCCGCATCCGCGAGCAGGGAGGCCGCGTCCATGGCTTCCAGGTCTGGGTCAACCTGCCACGGCAGGACAAGCTGATGGCGCCGCGGTACCAGGAGGTGCCGGCGGCGAGCATTCCCGTCGGGCGCTCCGCGGATGGCCTGGCCGAGGTGCGTGTCGTGGCTGGAGAGGCGCTCGGCGCACGCGCGGTCATCGAGACACGAACGCCGATTTTCTTCCAGGACTGGACCCTTCGCCCAGGTGCCCTGGTGACGCTGCCGCTCCCGGCGGAGCACCAGGCCGCCGCCTACCTCTTCGGCGGGGAGGCGCGGGTGGCGGGAACCGCTGTCCGTGACGGGCAGCTGGCGCTGCTCGGCCCGGGAGACGCCGTGGAACTCGGCGCGCCCAAGGCCGCCACGGCCCCGGCCCGTCTCCTCCTGTTGTCCGGCGTTCCGCTGCGCGAGCCGGTGGCCCGGTACGGCCCCTTCGTCATGAATACAGCCGAGGAAATCCACCAGGCCATTGTCGACTTCCAGGCTGGCCGGATGGGCGAAATCCGCCGAGCGCCCTGAAGGCGCCCCTGGGCCCTCCCATTCAGGGGATGCGGGTGGCGGCAGCGGCCGCCACCTGTGCCACCTTGCCCAGCGGGGGGAGCTGCTTCGCATTCGGGGCGAGCACTTCCAGGGTGACGGCCCGGCCCGTCTTGGAATGCAGAACACACCATGCCTTGAAGGCGCCGAACTTGCTGCCGCCCGAGGGAAGCAGCGAAGCGCAGCGGGTGTCGTTGAAGGTGGCCTCCTCGACGCGCCCCGCGGCACGCGCCCGGGCGAGGGATTGCTGGAACTCCCCTTCGGAACCGAGCGCGCGGTCGGGCTCCAGGGTGTAGCTCAGCGTCACCTGTCCGCCGCCGGCCTGGGCGGCGCAACTCACCATGGCCACCCCCACGGTCGCCTTTGGCGGGCCGACCGGCAGGCGCAACACCGTCCTCACCTCGAGGGCGTCGAATGGCTTGCACGGCGGCTTGGGGGCCGCTGCCTCCGCTGCCACGGCGAACAGCAGCGCGGCCGCGCTGGCTGTGACGGTCCGGCGCATGGCTGCACCATAGCGCCGGTCGCGTCACCCAGAGGTGGCCACGCCTGGCGGAGCGGCCGCCGCAGCGACGCCCTCCCGCAGGAAGGCGACGGTGGTTCGCACGACGGCTGCGTCTGCCAACAGCCGAGTGTGGCCGAGCCCGGCGAGCGGGACGAGACGCGCCGCAGGCCAGACCTCCGCGAGGGCGCGACCGTGGGCAAAGGGGACCTCTCGGTCCGAGATGTCGTGGAGGATGAGGGCCGGCTGCCGCAACCACCCGCCGATGCGCCGCAAGTCCAGCGACTCGAGGTGGGCTCCGACGTCGCGCTGCACCTGAGACAGCGTGCCCTCGGTCCGCTCGGCGGACAAAGCCAGGAAGGCAGCCAGCTTGCGGACGAAGTGTGGCGCGTCCGCCGGCGGCGCGATGAGGACAACCCGCGAGGCCGGCAGGTGGTCAAACAGGGCCAACGTCGTGGCGGTCGCGCCCAGCGAGTGCGCGACCACGCCATGCAGGGGCCCGCTGGCGCGGGCGACGGACTGGAGCGCCTCGCCCATCCTCAGCACCGTGGTGCGGCGGCCGCTGGACTGGCCATGGGCCGGCTGGTCGAAGGCCACCACGCGGAAGCCCGCGTCGACCAGCGGGCGGATGAAGCTGCTCATCTGGCCGGCGTGGCCACTCCAGCCGTGGGCCAGGACGACGGTGGGGCCGGCGCCCCAGGCCCAGGCGGCCAGCGCCTGCCCGCCGCTGGTCACCGACAGACGTTCCGCCCGAAGCCCGGGCGTCCCCGGCGCCGGGCGGCGCCGCCGGCGGGGACTGAGGAAGAGGGCCGCCGCAGTCCGGTCGGACGCGCGCGGAGCGAGGCGCGAGAGGACGCGGAACACCATGCGCAGCGCGCTCTGCAATAATCGACCGTTCGTGCTTTTCTTGGACAAGGGGACGACGCGGGGTGGGGCCATGAACTTCCTCCTTCAGGACGGGGCGGCGGCGTCGGCCAAGAGGCGCTCGAAACCTGTCCGCAGCGCCCCCTCGGCGCGCGGGTCTCGAAACAGCCGCTTGGCGTGGTGGTAGCCGAGCAAAAGGCCGTAGAGCTCGAACGCAAATTGCCGGCAGTCCAGGTCCTTGCGGAAGTGGCCCGCCTCGATGGCCACCCGCGCCGAGCGCGCAAGGGCCCCGTTCAGCTGCGCTTGTGTCTCCACTAGGAAGTCCCGTGGCCGGCCGGCCCGGTCATCCAGCTCCACCGCGGCGGTGACGAAGAGACAGCCGCCGCTGGAGTCCGGTGAGTTGGCCCAGCGGACCCAGTTTTCCAAGAGGTGGCGGATGCGGGGCGTCCCGCGAGGAGCCCGGAAGGCCGGGCGCACCACGCTGTCCTCGAAGCGCCGGGCCGCCGCGCGCAGGACCTCCACCTGCAGCTCCTCCTTGGAGCCGAAGTGGGCGAACAGTCCACTCTTCGACATGGCTAGCGCCTCGGCCAGCCCACCAATACTCAGCCCCTCGAGACCATCCCGGCTGGCCATGCGGAAGGCCCGCTCCAGAATCCGCTCGCGTGTGTCGTCGCCCTTGGACATGACGGTTGGCTCTCTATTTACGAACGTTCGTGCGTTTTGTCAAACCACCCCGCTGGACTAGGGTGCGCACTCCCACGGAGGGAATCCATGGCGCAGGGCGTCGATGAGGTGCGGGGGACCAAGGTGCTGGTGCGCTTCGAGGGCAAGCGCTGTATCCACTCCCGCGCCTGCGTCCTCAACCGGCCCGACGTCTTCGTCCCCCATGCGAAGGGGGAGTGGATTCATCCCGACGCGGCAAGCCCGGAGACGGTGGTGGCCGTGGCCCAGGCCTGCCCCTCGGGAGCCATCAGCTACCAGCGCCTCGACGGCGGGGAGCAGGAGCAGGCGCCCCTGGTGAACGTCGTGCGCATCCGGGAAAACGGGCCGCTCGCCATTCACGCGGAGCTACGCCTCGAAAACGAGGCACCGCGGTTTCGCGCCACGCTGTGCCGCTGCGGCGCCTCCCGAAGCAAGCCCTTCTGCGACAGTGCGCACGCTGGCGCCGGCTTCACCGCCACCGGCGAGCCTGCCACGCAGGACAGCCCACCGCTGGCGCAGCGGAACGGGCCCCTCAGCGTCACGCCGCAGCCCAACGGGCCCCTCCTCGTCTCCGGCAACCTGGAGGTCGTCTCGGGCACCGGCCGCACGGTGCTTCGCACGCGCAAGGTGGCCTTCTGCCGGTGCGGCGCGTCTGCCAACAAGCCCTTCTGCGACGGCTCCCACGTCCGCGTGGGGTTCCGCTCGGACTCCACCTAAGGCCCACCGGCGCCCCGGGGGGGCTTCCCGCAAACCATGCACATCTTCGTCATCGGCGGAACGGGCTACATCGGCAGCGCCGTCGTGCAGCACCTGGTGCGCTCGGGCCACGCCGTGACGGGGCTGGTCCGCTCCGCGGAGAAGCAGGCGCAGCTGGCTGCCCTCGGCGCGCGTGCGGTGCTGGGCGACATGAAGCTGCCGTCCAGCTATGCGACCGAAGCTGGCGCCCACGACGCCGCCATCCACCTCGGCTTCGCCTCGAGCGAGGCGTCCGCGCTCGACAGGACCGTGGTCGACACCATTCTGGGCGCGGCGCGCGCGGCGGCCCGGCCCTACGGCTTCCTCTACACCTCGGGCGTCCTCGTCCTGGGGCCGGCCGGCGCGAAGCCGGCCGATGAGGAAGCCTCCACCGCGCAGGCGGTGTTCAACACCTGGCGACCGGCGCACGAGCGACTGGTGCTGGCGGCCGCCTCTGGGGTGGTCGCCACCGCCGTCGTGCGCCCGGGCTGGGTGTACGGCGGCGAAGGTGGCCTGGTCGCCGGCTACTTCGAGAGCGCGCTGGCCGAGGGCGCCGCGGCCTTCGTCGGGGACGGACGGAACCGGATGCCCCAGGTGCACCGCGAGGACGTCGCGGAGCTGTACCGCCGGGTGCTGGAGCAGCGCGCGGGCGGCATCTTCCATGCGGTGGACGCCGGCACGGGGCGCGTCCGCGACTCGGCCGAGGCCGCCAGTCGGGCCGCCGGGCGGCTGGGCGCTGTCCGCAGCATCCCCCTGCCCGAAGCGATGCGGACCATGGGGCCCTTCGCCGAGGCGATGTGTGTCGACCAATGGGCGGTCTCGCGACGGGCCCAGACCCTTGGCTGGCAGCCTCGACGGCCCTTCATCGAGAGCGCCACCGACGCGTTCGCCGAGTGGCAGGCCTCGCGCGGGCCCCGCTGACCCCCGTCCGGGGGATGCACAGCACGTCGTTTCACTTGGGCCGGGCCGTCGTGCTAACCCCCGCCGGGCCAACGCTCGGCCTCAGAGGGAGACACAAAACGCCATGCTCCGAAAAGTGCTCATCGCAGTGGCTGCTCTGGTGGTGGTGCTGTTCATCGTCATCCTCACCCGCCCGTCCAGCTACACCGTGACGCGCAGCACCACCATCGCAGCCCCAGCCGCGGTGGTGTACGCGCAGGTCGCCGACTTCCACCACTGGGACGCCTGGTCCCCCTGGGCCAAGCTCGACCCGGCCATGAAGGCAACGTTTTCAGGGCCCGCTTCTGGCCTGGGCGCGGCCTACGCCTGGACGGGCAACGACAAGGTGGGCGAGGGAAAGATGCTCATCACGGGCGCCAAGCCGAACCAGCAAATCGACATCAAGCTCGACTTCATCCGGCCCTTCGAGGCGACATCCCCCACCAGCTTTGCTTTTGAGCCAGCCGGCGGCGGGACGAAGGTCACCTGGACGATGAGCGGCGAGAACGGCTTCATGGCGAAGGCCATTTCCCTGTTCCACGACTTCACCGCTGACATCGGCACCGACTTCGACAAGGGCCTGCTCGCCATGAAGACGGTCTCCGAGGCCGAGGCCAAGCGCCAGGCGGAGGAGGCGGCGAAGAAGGCCGCTGCCGATGCCGCCGCCGCGCAGGCGGCCGCCGACGCCGCAGCAGCGCAGGCCGCGGCCGCTGCCGCCGCTGCCAAGCCGCACCCCAAGGGCCACAAATAGGGCGCCCGTCCCGCCGGGGAGGGGCCCCCCTGCCGTGGTTTGCCCGCCGGCGGCCCAGGACGCGTAAGCTGTTGGTCCTGTGGCGCACGTCCCGCACGAGAGTGGAGCTGGCACACCGCGGACGACGGAAGTGCCCGATGCGCTGGTGGACTGCCACCATCGGCTGCGGAAGGTGACGGCGCTGGCGGTGGCGCTCGGCCAGGGGCCAGCTGCTCCGGCGGAAGAAATCCGTGACGTCGCTTCCAAGGTGCACAAGTACTTCACCGTGGCGCTCCCCCTGCACGAGGAGGACGAGGACCGTTCCCTCTTCCCGCGCCTCCTCGAAGCGGCGCCGGAGCTCGCACCCACCATCGCCCTGCTCCGCGCGGACCACCACCGGCTGGCGCCGCCGGTGGCGGCACTGGTGGCCCTCTGCGGCCAGCTGCAAGGCCGGCAGGAGCTGGCGAGCCAGTCCGCCGGTGCGCTGGCCGAGGCCGCACGGGCCGTGGCGACAAGCTGGCAGGACCACCTCGCCATCGAGGAGCGCGAGCTCTTCCCCGCGGCGCGCCAGCTGTCGTCCGCGGTGCGGACGGTGATTGGCGAGGAGATGCGGGCGCGCCGAGCCCATCTTCCAGCGTGAGCACCACTCGCCGCCTGCCCTTCGCGGTCGTCTGCCTGCTCTGGGCGGGCATCGTCATCGGCATCTCCTTCATCGAGGCGCCGGTGAAATTCCGGACGCCGACGCTCACCCGCACCGTGGCCTTCGACGTCGGGCGCACCGTCTTCGCCGCCTCTCAGTGGGTCCAAGCGGCCCTGGCTGCGCTCGCCGTGGGGACGGCACTCCTGGGCCGGGTGCCTCGCTGGGCGTGGGTGTGTCTCGTCCTCGGCGCCGGGGCGCTCGGCGTGCAGATGGGCTGGCTGTTCCCGGTGCTGGACGCCCGCGCCCAAACCGTCATCTCTGGCGGCGTCCCCACCGGCGCCAACCCCCATGCGGCCTACGGCGTCCTCGAGGTGCTGAAGCTGCTGGCGCTGGTGACGGGTGCGGTCCTGGCGCTGAGGACCGACCGGCCGGGCGCGGCGGCCTGAAGCGCGCGCGCGTCCACGGGCTGCGGACGCCGGCGTCGACGGCGTGAAGGCCTTCTACCGCGAGCGCCGCGCCTTCTTGCGCGCGGGACGCTTGGCGCCACGGCGCGCCGCCGGCTTGGCCTTCGCCACCTTGCGACGTCGCTTGGCCGGCGCTGACTTCGCGGCGCTCTGGAAGTACTTCTTCATCGGCCGGAAGTAGAAGGCGGACCAACCCGCCTGGTAGTCGCCCTCCTGTCCGGAGGGAATCTGGGCGTGCACCACCGTCAGCCGCGTTCCCCCGCGTGCCGCCTCGAAGAGCACCTCCACCCGCGAGTCGGGCGCCCCGGCGGGAAAGTCGGTGGTGCGCCAGGCATGAACGATGCGCTCGCCGGGGACGAGCACCAGGTACGTCCCCTGGATGTAGCCCTCCCACGCGGTGAAGGCCCCTCCGGGGCGCGGCTCGGAGGTGGCCAAGCCGCCACCGGTGAAGGCCGCATGCCTCCGGGGGTCGAGCCATGCGCGGTAGACGGTCTCCGGCTGGGCCGGCACCACGGTGGACAGTTTGAACCCGTTGGACATACCCGCCTCCTCTCGGTGGAAGGACTCTAGCCCAAGCCGGCGGGCCCGCTCTCCCAAGGGGCCCGGGCGGGGTGTGACGCGCCCGCTTGGGAACCGCCCTTTGCGCTACCATGCGGAAGCAGAATGGCTGCGCCCATCCGCACCGAGCGCCTCGTCCTCCGGGAGCCCGAGGAGACCGACCTCGCGAGCCTCGTGGCTATCCTGCGGGAGCCGGAGGTGGCCCGCTGGTGGCCGGGTTTCGACGAGGCGGAGGCGCGACGGGCCCTGCTCGGCCGGGACGACATCACCGTGCTCGCCATCGAGTACGAGGGGCGCCCCATCGGGGCGCTTCAATTCTACGAGATGACCGACCCCAGCTACCGCCATGCCGGGGTGGACCTCTTCCTCGCCTCCTCCTGGCAAGGGCAGGGCCTGGGCAGCGAGGCGGTGAGGGGCCTGGCGCGGCACCTGTTCGAGTCTCGCGGGCACCACCGCGTCGTGATTGACCCGGCCGCGGAGAACCTCCGTGCCATTCGCGCCTACGAGCGCGCCGGGTTCCGCCAGGTGGGCGTGATGCGCCAGTACGAACGCGGTCCCGACGGCCGCTGGCACGACGCGGTGATGATGGAGTTGCTGAAGGACGACTTGCGCTGAGGCGTCAGGGCGCCGTCGCCGGCTCGAACGCAGGGGTGGCTGCGTCAGGTCCGGGCGCCGCCGCGCGCCGGCGATGGGCCAGCACCAGCAACGCAGGCTGAAGCAGGCGAGGCACCACCGCCAAGATGAGAGCCCCGCCGATGACGACGATGGCCAGCGGGCGTCTGCGTCTCCGAGCCGATGCCGTGCGACAGCGCGGCCGGCATGAGTCCGAGCATCGCCACCGAGGTCGTCATCAGCACCGGGCGCAGCCGGCGCTCCGCGGCCAGCAGGGCCCCGTCCTCGACGCTGTGCCCTTCGGCCCACAGCCGCTGGGCGTAGGTGACGACAATCAGCGCGTCCTGCACCGCGATGCCGAAGATGGAGATGAAACCCATGGCCGCGGAGATGGAGAAGTTGGTGCCACGTGACGAGGAGCGCGAGCACCCCACCACTGCATGGCCACCGGGATCCCGACCAGGACGATGAGGGTGTCCACCCAGCTCTTCACCGAGGTGTAGACGAGGAACGCGATGAGCAGGACGGTGAGCGGGACGATGATCGTCAGTCGCTCGTTGGTCTCCTTCAGCTCGTTGATTTCGCCGGCCCACTCCAGGTGCGTGTCGTAGGGCAGACGCACCGACTGCTCGATGGCGGCCCGGGTCTCCTCGATGGTCGAGGCGAGGTCGCGGCCGCGCACCGAGAACTTGACCGGGACGTAGCGCTGCTGGTCCTCGCGGTAGATGAGGCTCGGTCCCTCCTCCTCACTCGACCTGCGCCACGGTGCCCAGCGGCACGGTGGTGCCGTCCGGGGTGGGCACCGGAATGTTGCGGATGGCGGCCAGGTCCTTGCGGTCCTCCGGCCGCCAGCGAACCGTGAGGTCGAAGTGCTGCTCCCCCTCGTAGACCTGCGTCACCGCCTGGCCGCCGATGGCGGCCTGCACCACCGCACCCACGTCGCCGGTGTTGAGGCCGTAGCGTCCACAGGCGGCGCGGTCCGGGGTGATTCGCACGTTGGGCTGCCCGAGCGAGCGGAAGATGCCCAGGTCCTCCACGCCCTCGCACGCCCCGCATCACCTCGACGATCTCCTGTGCCTTCTGCTCGTCGACCTTGATGTCGGGACCGACCACCTTGACGGTGTTCTCGCCCTTCACGCCGCTCATCGCCTCTTCGACGTTGTCGGCGATCACCTGCGAGAAGTTGAAGACGACGCCGGGGAACGCCGACCGCAGCGCGGTGGAGAGCTCGTCGGTGAGCTTGTCCTTCGTCATCCCCTTGCGCCACACTGGCTCGCGGCTCGAGCGGCGCGAAGAGCTCGATGTTGTAGAAGCCCGACCGGCGTCGGTGCCGTCGTCCGGCCGTCCGAGCTGCGAGACGACCGTCGCAATCTCCGGCCGTCGGCGCCGCTCGGCGGTACACGCCTCCTCGGGGCGGGCACCCGAGGACGAGCCGCCGCATGCGGCCCACGTACTGCGCCGACTCGTCGAGCGAGATCGACATCGGCAGGGTGGCGCGAATCCAGAAGTTCCCCTCCTCCAGCTTGGGCATGAACTCGCGGCCCAGGGTCGGGCTGAGCAGCCCGGCGAGGAACACCGGAATCGACCGCCACCGCGATGGCCCAGCCTTTGCGGCGGATGGCGAAGGCGAACAGCGGCCGGTAAACGCGGCCGAAGAGCACGCATCACCAGTTGGAATGCATCTCCTCCTCGCTGAGGTACGGTCGCGGCTCCACCTTGAGAAAGCGCATGGCCAGCACCGGCGTCAGCGTCAGGCCAGGCACGATGGCGCCACCGATGGCGAAGGCGTAGGTGTGGGCCATCGGCGAGAAGATGACGCCCGCCACGCCGGTCATCGTGAAGAGCGGGAGGAACGCGACGGCGATGATGAGCGTCGAGAAGAAGATGGGCGAGCCGATCTCGCCGGCAGCGGCGGCGATGCGCTCCGTCACGGTCCAGGCCGTGCAGGGGCCGGACAGGTGGCGGAAGATGTTCTCCATCATGATGACCGTCGAGTCGACGACGATGCCGAAGTCGACCGCGCCCAGCGAGATGAGGTTGGCCGGCGTCCCGGTGGCCACCATGCCGATGAAGGCCACCAGCAGCGCCAGCGGGATGTTGATGGCCGTGATCAGCGCCGCCCGCACGTGCCCGAGGAACGCCCACAGGACAAGACTGACCAGCACCATCCCCACCAGCAGGTTCTCGAGCACGGTGTGCGTGGTGATCTCCACCAGGTGCGTCGCGGTCGTAGTAGTGCACGATTTCCATCCCGGGCGGCAGCAGGTGCAGCGCGCGAATCCGCTCCACCCGCTCGTGAATCCCCTTCAGCGTGCTGAGCGTCTCCCCGCCGTAGCGCATGAGCACCATGCCCTGGACGATGTCCGGCTCGTCGTCGTGGCCGACGATGCCCAGCCGCGGAGCCGCACCAACCTGCACGTGCGCCAGGTCCGCCACGCGCACCGGCGTCCCGTTCTTCTCGGCGACGGTAATCTCCTGGATGTCGCGCAGGTTGCGGATGAGTCCCGTTCCACGCACGTTGAAGGCCTGGGTCGCCGACGTTGAGGCGTCCCGCCCCCGACATTCTGGTTGGCGTTGCCGATGGCGCTGAGGACTTGCGTCAGCGTGACGCCCTCGCCCTTCAACCGGAAGGGGTCGAGCTCCACCTGGTACTGCCGCGTCAGCCCTCCGAAGCCGACGACGTCGATGACGCCCGGGACCTGGCGCCACTGCTTCTCCATTATCCAGTCCTGGGCCGTCTTAAGCTCCTCGAGCGAGTAGCCCGGTCCCTTCAGCTGGTAGCGGTACAGCTCCCCGATGGCATTCCAGGGCGACAGCTGGGGCGTGAGGCTGCCCGGGAGGCTGACGAAGCTGAGGCGGTTGAGGACGCGCTGCTGGGCCGTGTAGTAGTCCGGCGTCCAGGTGAAATAGACACTTCACGTCCGACAGGCCGAAGAGCGACTGCGAGCGGATGTGGTCCAGGTCGACGATGCCGCTCAGCCCGACCTCCAGCGGGATGGTGACGTAGCGCTCGACCTCCTCGGCGCTCAGCCCGGAGGGCTGGGTGATGACCTCCACCATGGGCGCAACGGGGTTCGGGTAGGCCTCAACGTCGAGGCGGCGGTAGGCGAGCAGGCCCAAAACCACCAGCGCGATGGCCAGCACGACGATGATGGTCGCCAGCCGCAATGAGGCGGCCACCAGTTTCTGAATCATCTGGCCCGCGCCCTAGGTGACACCGGAGAGGAGAAGCGCGCCGTCAACCACCACCGTCTCGCCTTCCTTGAGGCCCGACACCACCGGGTAGAGGTCTCCCGAGACGTCTTCCTGCACCGACACCCGCCTCCGCTCGAAGCGCAGCCGGCGGTCGGGGGATTCGCCGAGCGCCACGTAGACGACGGTCTGGTCTCCCAGGTGCAAGAGCGCGTTCCGCGGAAGCGCCACCGCAGCCGGGAGCACCAGGGGGATGGAGACCGTGGCGTACATTTCGCCCTTGAGGAGGCGCTCCGGGTTGGCAACCCGGATGCGGACCTTGGCGGTGTGGGTGGCCGGGTCCAGCGCCGGGGACACCCAGTCCACCTTCCCCGAAAACACCTTGTCGGGCGCGCTCACCACGCGCACCTGCACCTCGACGCCAACCTTGACCGCCGGCACCTCCTGCTCGTGCAGGTCACCAATGACCAGGACCTGGTCCAGCTCCCCGACCGTGAACAGCTCCACCGCCGTCCCTCCGCCATACTGACCCTGGACTTCCATGCCGGGGTTGGCGTTGCGCGCGACGACTTCGCCGTCGATGGGAGCCCGCAGCACGTAGTCCTCGGCGCCGAGCTCGGTCCCTGCCCGCAACAGGCGTGCCTTGCCCTCTGCTCGCTCCAACTCGGCCTTGGCTTGCTTGAAGTTGTTCTCGGCACCTTCCAGGTCTCGGAGCGGGCCGGCATGCGCCTCGTAGAGCTCCTTCTGCCGCTGGTACTCGCGCTGGCTCGCATCGACGTTGGCGCGCGCCTTCACCACGTCGGACCAGGCGGAGCCGATGTCCGGCGAGGAAATGAGCGCCAGGGGCGCCCCGCGCTGCAACCGGTCCCCCGGCCCGGCGAGCAGCTTCACCACCCGGCCACTCACCGGGGAGAAGACGTGGCTGATACGCAAGTCGTCGAAGGCCACCCGGCCGCCGACCCGCAGCGCGTCCGGAATTTCTTGCGTGCGCATCACGGCGAGGCGAAGCGCGCTCGCCTGCTCGGCGGAGAGCCACACTTGATTGTCCGGTGGCTGCGGGGCCGGCGTCTCGGCAGCCGTCCGATGACAGCCCGGCGTGCCCAGTCCGAGCAGCAGTCCAGCGAGAGGCACCAACGAACCTTTCATTGCAGCGTCCTTCCAACGGCCTGTTCGAGCCGGAAAACCGAGGTCCAGTAGTCCCCAAGGTTGGACTGAGCTTCGAAGGCGATGGCACGGAACGTCCGCTGCGCATCGAGCAATTCCAGAAGCGAGGCGGCGCCCTTCTGGTACTGAATCCCCACCAGGTCACGCGCTCGCCGCGCACGGGCCAGGATGCCGCTGGTGCCCACCATGCGCTGGGCGCGCTCCAGCGCGATGCGGTAGCCGGCGAAGGCGGCCTCCACGTCCGACACCACCTGCGCTTGCGCTTTGGCGCGGCTGAGCGCTTGGGTGCGGGCGTCGGCCTCGGCCCGGCGAACCTCGCCCTGCTGCTGGTAGAAAATGGGCAGCGTCAGGCTGAGTCCGAAGGTGATGGTGGGCGGCGTGATGGCCGTCGGCCCAGTGCCCTGCTGCGCGTAGTTGACCGACAGCGCAATGTCCGGGAAGACCAGCCGGTACGCCAGGTGGACGGAAGCCTCGGCCCGTTCCACCTGCGCCTTGGAGGCCTGTAGGTCGGGCCGTGCCTCCAGGGCGTCGGCCAGCAGTGTCTCGGCGGTGGCCCCCGACAGCCCGCGGGGTTCGACCGCCACCATCAGCTCCGGCGCCTCCACCTGAAAGTCCGGGACGGCGGAACGGACCCCGAGCAGAAAGGCCAAGCCCAGCTTGGCCGTGCGCAGCTGCAGCTGGGCCGTGGCCACCACCTGCTCCGCCTCCAGGGCGTCCGTCTCCACACGCGCGACGTCGGCTTCGGAGACGGCCCCACTCCGGTAGCGAACGTTCATGAGCTCGCGCAACTTGGCCGAGTCGCCGGCCGCCTCCTGGGCGGTGAGGAGGCTCTGCTGCGCGATGAGGGTCTGGACGAATTGCTGCTTCACCAGGGCGATGCCGGTGCGTTCGGCGTCGGCCCGTCCAAGGTGCGCGGCCTTGAGCGCGGCGTGGGCAACGTCCAGGCGAAGCCCACGCTTTCCGGAGAGCGAGTCCTCGATGGCATTCTGGTCCCCGAGGCCAACGCTGAAGGCGGCCGGGGGGATGAAGTTGCAGCCGTCGGTGCACACCCAGGACTTGCCGAACGTCCCAAGCAGAGACGGGTTGGGAACGGCGCCGGCCACGTCCACGTCCCCCTCCGCGCTTTGCACGGCGGCCTCGGCCAAAAGGACGTCCAACCCCTGCCGCCGGAAGAGGGACGTGGCCTCGGCCAGCGTCAGCACGCTCGGGAGCTCCGGCGGCGCTGGCACGGGCGGCGGCGCCGAGTCCGCACCATGTCCAGCACCGCCAGCAAGCAGCAGCGGGAGGCAGAGCCACAGCAATGTCTTGGGGCGACGCATGGGGAAGGCATAGCAAGAGCAACGCCAGTGCCAGGTGGACGCTCGAATCCAACCCGCTGAAATCCCTGCGGCCAGTGACGTCCGCGCGACACGGAGTGAAAGAAACTGCATTGCAAATTTCATGAAGTCCCCCCGCCCGTCTTTCAGCTTGGTGTCGTTCGACGGTGCGGGGTAAGCCGAACAACGTCGCTGTCTTTTTCCGGGAGGGGGTTGCTCGCCATGTCCATCAGCAAGCGTGCTGCGGCGGAGTTCATCGGAACGTTCTGGCTGGTGCTGGGGGGGTGCGGCAGCGCGGTCCTCGCTGCAGCCGTTCCCCTGGGCATTGCCTTCGCCGGCGTCTCGCTGGCCTTTGGCCTGACGGTGCTCACCGGCGTGTATGCGCTGGGCCACATCTCCGGAGGCCACTTCAACCCGGCCGTCTCGGTGGGCTTGTTGGTGGCGAAGCGCTTCCCCGGCAGGGACCTCGTCCCGTACATCATCGCCCAGGTGACCGGTGCAGTGGCCGCCGCTGCCGTCCTCTACGTCATCGCCAGCGGCAAGCCCGGCTATGAACTGGGACGCTTCGCTGCCAACGGCTACGGGGAGCACAGCCCGTTCAATTACGCCCTCCCCGCCGCGCTGGTGTGCGAGGTGGTGATGACGTTCATGTTCCTCATCGTCATTCTTGGCGCCACCGACGCGCGGGCCCCCAAGGGCTTCGCCGGCCTGGCCATCGGCCTGGCCCTGACGCTCATCCACCTCATCAGCATCCCCGTCACCGCCACTTCGGTGAACCCCGCCCGCAGCACCGGGCCGGCCCTATTCGTGGGCGGCTGGGCCCTGTCCCAGCTGTGGCTGTTCTGGGTGGCGCCCCTCGTCGGGGCGGCTCTGGCAGGTGTCGTCTACCCGGCAGTCGCCGGCGAGGACCGCAAAGGCTGACGTCGCCGCGGGGCCGTCCGCTGGCGCCCGGCCTGCGCTTTGAAACCGCTTCATCCCGCTGGCCGTAGTGCGCCACGGGGCGATGGTGCCCCCTGTGTTACCGTCCCGTCTGGGAGGGGCGGGCGCTCCGCGAGAGGCCGGCACCCTCCGCCAGAGGCATGACGATGCTCGACGTGCGGTCCCTCTTTCTGGCGCTCGCGCTGTCGGCGGCGTGCGCGGCGACGTCCCCCGCGCCAGACGGCCCGGCGGCCAAGGTGACGTCTGCCCCCTCGGCCACGCCCACCCTGTACCAGCGCCTGGGCGGACGCGACGTCATCGACGCCTTCGTCGCCACGATGGTGGCCAACGTCGGACGGGACCCTCGCATCCAGCTGCGGTTTGTCTTCACGGACCTCGACGGTCTGCGCGGCCACCTCTCCGAACAAATCTGCGAAGCCACCGGAGGGCCCTGCCAGTACCGCGGGAAGGCAATGAAGCCGCTGCACGCGGGCATGCACGTCCAGAACGCCGAGTTCGACGCCATGGCGGAGGACCTGGTGGCAGCTCTCAACACGCACGGCATTGGAGCGGCCGAGCAGAAGGAACTCCTCGCTGCGCTGGGCGCGATGCGCCCGGACATCGTCGAGGCGCCCCCACCGTGAGCGCCACCATTCCGCCCACCGTGGCGACGCCGGTGAAGCTCACCGAGGAGCTGGGCAGCGGGCCGCTTCCCCCGGGCGCGATGCTGCGGCACTTCCGCGTCGACCGTCCGCTCGCGGCAGGAGGGATGGGCGAGGTCTACGCGGGCTTCGACACATCCTTGAACCGGCCGGTGGCCCTGAAGACCATCCGGCCTGCACTGGCCCGGGACCGCTCCTTCCTGGTGCGCTTCGTCCGAGAAGCGCAGGCCCAGGCCAACGTCGTCCATCCGAGTGTGGTGCAAATCTACTTCGTCGGCGAGGACCAGGGCGTCTGGTTCATGGCCATGCAGCTGGTGGACGGTGGCTCGCTCCAGGACGAGGTGGAGGGGGGAAAACCGCTCAGCTGGCAACGGGTGGCCAACCACTTCGTCGGTCTGGCCGACGGGATGGCCGAGGCTGCGCGGCTCAACATCATCCACCGCGACATCAAGCCGGCGAACATCCTGGTCGACCGCTTTGGGCTGGCGCACCTGGCAGACTTCGGCCTGGCCACTGCACCCGGCGCTGCCAAGGAGACGTCGGGCACCTACGTGCGCGGGGCACTGGAGGGCACCGAAAGCGTCACCCACGTCGGAACGGTGGTGGGGACGCTGCCCTACATGGCCCCGGAGCAACTACGGGGCGAGGCCCTCGACCAGCGAGCGGACGTCTACGGCCTGGGGGCCACCATGTACCACCTGCTCAGCGGGCAGCTGCCGCTGCAGGCGCGCACACCAGCCGAGGCCCTGCAGCTGCTCGGCTCGGGGCTTCCGCCGCTGCGCGCCCGGGCACCAGGAACGCCGCGAGCGCTGGCCCGCGTCGTCGACCGCTGCATCGCCCTGGACGCGGGCGCCCGGTTTCAGACGCACGGCGAACTCGCCCGGGCCTTGCGCAGCGTCGCCCCACAGCCGGAGGTACGTCCGGTTTTCCTGGTGCGCCTTCTGGCGGCCCTTTTGGACGTCCTGCCCTTCGCCGCACTTCTGCGTTTCACCTACGCTTTTGCGCCCTGGGTGGCTCCGGCCGGCCTGCTCCTCTCGCAGCTGCTGGGCCACCTGCTGCTCGGCGCATCTCCCGGCCAGTGGCTGATGCGGCTCCGGGTGCGGACAGCCGACGACGGGGACGTCTCTACCCTGAGGGCGGCAGCCCGGGCGCTCCTTCAGTACGGTGGCTTTTTGCCCCTGGCCTTCACGGTGTTCGCGCTGTACGCGCGCGGCGCCGCGGTGGTGAATGCCCTCGGGCTGCTGACGGTGCTGTGGGCCGGTCTGCCGCTGCTGGGGGCGCTGCCGGCACTTCTGCGGCAGCCGACGCTGGTGGACCGCGCCACAGGAACACGCGTGCTGGTGGACGTGCGATGAGATTCCGCCTTCTGGCCCTGTTCCTCCTCCTCCTTGGGCTGCGCACTTCCGCCGAGCCTCGTGTCTGGACGCTGCTAAAGCCGTCGGCGCGCATTCGCTTCACCGTCGAGGCCCCGCTGGATGCCATCCACGGGGCGTCGACCGGGCTGGCAGGCACGCTCACCTTCGCCGAGGATGCCTGGGCCCGGGGGACCGGACGCATCCACATCGACCTCGGCGGCTTCACCACCGGGCTTTCGCTGCGCGACGAGGACCTGCGGGAGCAGTTTTTCCAGGCAGACAAGTTTCCCGAGGCCACACTCATCCTCACCGGCCTGGAGCGGGTGTCGACTTCCGCACTCACCGCTGAGGCCGAGGTCCAGGCGGATGCGGTGGGGACGCTGTCGCTGCATGGGCAGACCCATCCGGTCCGAATCCCCCTCACCGTCCGGTTGAGTGAAGCGGGTGGGCAGCGAAGCCTCCAGGTGCGCGGGACCTTCGACGTCACGCTGGCCGACTACGGCATCCCCCGGCCGGCCCGCCTCTTCCTCAAGCTGGGCGCGGTGGCGCGGGTCAGCTTCGAGGCGACCTTCCAGGCGTCCGCCCCCGCCTCGGTGTCGCAGGCGGTGGTGGCGGGCGCGCCTGCCCGTGCGCAGGGGGCGGCGCCGGCGCGGACGCTTGGCCCACCGCTGTCGCTCAACGTGGTGGTGGCGCGGCGGCCCAAGACGGCGGCGCGGGCGCCGGCTTGGGACTTCGCCCTCACCTCGGCCGAGGGGCGAGGGGAGCGGCTCTTCCATGACCCGGGCCTCGGCAGTGAAGTCAACGCCAACACCTGCTGGTCTTGCCACAACGTGCGGGACGAGCGGACCGGCTTCTTCGACACAGCCGGCCACGTGAAGTCCAACTCCACCCTCTGGGACAGTGGCCGGCGCCCCACCTACTGGCGGGGCTTCGCCGAGACGCTGGAGAAGGCCATCGACATCTGCGTCCGAAAATTCATGCTGAAGCCGGGCGGCGCCTCGCCGGAACAGCTAGCCGACCTGGCCACCTACCTGCGGCGCATCTCGCCGGACGCCCAGGCCCCCGAGGACTACGCCCCCATCGTCCTTGGTCGGCAGACGGCCATCGACCGGCCCAGCGGTGGGAATGCCGAGCGCGGAGCCCTCCTCACCGAGCGCTTCTGCGCGTCCTGTCACGCCGAGGGCGCGCTGCGGCCGCCGCTGACGCCCGGCCTGTATGAGGCAGACTACTTGGTGAAGCGCGTCCGGTGGATTCCCGGGCATGACGCCAGGCAAATGCCTCCCATGGGCATGGACCGCCTGCGCGATGCCGAGCTGCGGGACATCGTCACCTACCTCGTCGGCGATGACGCGACGCGCATCTTCCGGCGGAAGCCCAAGCCCGTCGTGGCTCCACACTCCGAAGCGCCGCAGTCGGCCCCACCCGTCGCCGCGCGCTAAAAGGGGTCGTCCCGCCGCCCCCGGGGAGGGCGCCCCCTGTGTCGGAATTCGGCTCTGGCAACTGTGCCTTGCCGGACATGGTGCCGTCCGTCAGAAGCTCTCTCACAATCCGTCCGGCCAAGGTGGCCGAACGTCGGCGCAATCAGGTATGCCGGCAGCTGCCGGAGACCTGCCGGAACGCCCGAGGAGCCGCCGATGTCGCTGGACATCTCCATCACCCGGTCGACGAAGCCGCGTCCGAAGCCTCCCGCCGATGACCTCGGGTTCGGGCGCTACTTCACCGACCACATGTTCCTCGCCGATTGCGACGCCGGCACGTGGAGCAACGGCCGCGTCATCCCATACGGACCCCTGGCCCTGGACCCGGCCGCGGCCGCTCTCCACTATGGGCAGACCCTCTTCGAGGGGATGAAGGCCTACCGGGCGAAGAATGGCCGGGCGCTGGTGTTTCGGCCCCAGCTGCATGCCGCGCGGCTCAATACCAGCGCGGAGCGACTGTGCATGCCCAGCCTGCCGGAGGACGATTTCCACCGAGCGCTGCGGGCCTTGCTGGCGTTGGACAGCGACTGGATTCCTGGGGCAAGCGGGACCGCGCTCTACCTTCGCCCGGCGATGGTGGCCACCGAGCCCTTCCTCGGCGTCCGGCCAGCCCGCCGCTACACCTTCTTCATCATCGCCTCGCCGGTCGGGAACTACTGGGGTCCGAACCCCTCCGCCCTCCGGCTGTGGGTCGAGACCAAGGCGGTGCGCGCGGCTCAGGGTGGCATCGGCGCTGCGAAGGCTGGCGCCAACTACGTCGCCAGCCTCCTCACGGCCGAACAGGCCAAGGCGCACGGGTACAGCCAGGTGCTGTGGCTGGACTCGACCCACACCCATGTCGAGGAGGTGGGGACGATGAATGTCTTCTTCCGCTTCGGCGACACTGTCGTCACGCCCCCCCTGGACGGCTCCTTCCTCCCCGGCGTCACCCGCGACTCGGTGCTGCAGCTGCTGCGACGGTGGAAGGTCCCGGTGGAGGAACGGCCGGTCACCATGACCGAAGTGGCCGAGGCCTATGACAGGGGCGAGCTGAAGGAAGTGTTCGGTACCGGGACGGCGGCCGTCATCTCCCCGGTGAGCGAGCTCACCTGGGGAAGCCAGTCGCTGCGTCTTGAAGACCGGCGCGGCGCCGTGGCCGAGCGTGCCTTCCAGGCGCTGACCGAGCTCACCCATCGCGGTGAGCCGGACGCCGAGGGCTGGCTGGTCGAGATGTGACGCGGGCGCCGCCCTTCGACGTCGCCATCGTCGGAGGCGGTGCCAGCGGCACCCTGCTCGCCATTCAGCTGCTGCGCAGAGCGCCGACGGGCCGTCGATTCGTCATGCTCGACCGCTCGGGCGACTTCGCGCGAGGCATCGCCTACCGCACCGAGGAGTCCAGCCATGTGCTGAACGTCCCGGCGGCGAGGATGAGCGCCCTTGCCGACGAGGAGGAACACTTCCTCGCCTGGCTGCGACAGCACGAACCCGCCGCGGGAAGAGACAGCTACGCGCCCCGGCGGCGCTACGGAGACTACCTGAGCGAGCTCCTCAGCGAGACCGAGGGGCGCGCTGGCGCGGTGCTGGAGCGCCGTACGGCGGAGGTCCGGGACTTGGAGGAGGACTCGGCCGGCGTGCGACTCCAGCTGGACTCGGGCGAGGCCCTGCTCGCCCGGCACGCCGCGCTCGCCCTGGGAAACCTGCCGCCCACTCCCCTCGAGGCCTCCCCGGACGCGGGCCCCCGCGTCTGGCAGTCGCCATGGAGTCCAGAGGCGGCCTGGCCCGCCCCCGGGACCAGTGTCCTGCTGGTCGGCGCCGGCCTCACTGCCATCGATGTGCTGCTCTCGCTGGCCGCGCGCGGGCATGCAGGGCCCTGGCACATGCTCTCGCGCCACGGGCTGCTGCCGAATGCGCATGGTCCGCAGACGCTACCTCCCTTGGCCGTGCAGCTTCCCCGGGGGAGGCTTCGCCCACTGGTGCGTGCCTTGCGCGAGGCCGCTGCGGCGCCCGGTGCGGACTGGCGGCCCGTCATCGACAGCGTTCGACAGCAGGCACATGCCCTCTGGCCGTCTTTCGGCGACGAGGAGCAGCGGCGATTCATCCGCCACACGAGGACGCTGTGGGAGGTGCACCGGCACCGCGTCGCCCCGGAGGTGGGCCGGCGGCTGCAGGGCTTTCTCCAGTCGGGCCAGCTGCAGCTGCACCCGGGCCGCCTTCGGCGCCTCGCCTCCGCCGGCAGCAGGCTGGAAGCGACGTTTCAACCCCGGGGAACGACGGGCGAGGAGACACTCCTGGTCGACCTCGCGGTGAACTGCACCGGACCGGCAGGCCACGCCGCCACGGCGGACGTCCTGGTCAACGCTTTGCTTCGTCGCGGACTGGTGCGCCCCGGCCCCTTTCAGCTGGGGCTGGCGACGGACGGCCGGGGCGCACTGCTGGACGCGCGCGGCCGTGCCGGCGGCGCTCTCTGGACACTGGGCTCCGTGCGCCGCGGACAGCTCTGGGAGTCGACGGCCATTCCCGACATCCGGACGCAGGCCGTCGACCTCGCCTCCCACCTGCTTCCATCCGGAACAGGCTGAGGCGTGACTGCCCCCGCCGCTACGGCGCGGGAGCCGGGGATACCTCGGCCCGCCGGTTCGGGTCCCGGACGTCTGCTGGGCGCACCGCGTGCACCGGAACTCGCCGGACTGCGCCCTCCAGTGCTCGCACGACGTCCCAAGCCAAGGCAGTGCTGAGCGCGTCGAAGGCCAACGCCAGCACCAGCGCCAGCAGCGTCAGCCGCAACAGCGACCCCGAGCCGCGGCTTGGGTGCTCCAGGGCTGTTCGTGCGTGTGACATGCCAACCACCCAATTCTAAGACGCCCAAACGCTTCCGCTATTTAGCGCTCGCGCGTCTTTCCGCATTCCTCGCAAAGCCCGGGCCATGGGCCCTTGGGGGAACCCGCAGCGGTGCTTCAGGTTTCGGTGCGTCAGAAGTTCCATTCGGAGTGAAGAAGACGGCTCCTCAGTGTGAGCCCTGATGCGCGGCGGAGGCGATTTTTCAGTGCCGTCAAACCCATGTGTGGACAGGCCCACCTCGGAGCAGGGTCTCTGTGGACACAGAGCTGCGCAAATTGGTGCCACATCCAGGCAGCCCTTCTGGTGGGTTGCCGTCCTTTGTCCGGGCTCCCCGCACTCCCCGAGGAACCGCCCTGGGGCGCGGGCAGGACTTCAGCGTTTGTGGGACCCCTGCGGGCTCATCACGGGTGCCAACGGAGCCTGGCGCGACCCGGGCCGAGACCAGTGCTTCATCTCGGGGGTGGGCCGGCAGCGTCAACTGGAGGTCCGGGGCGACGCACTCCACGCCCTCCAATGGCGATGCCGGCTGAAGCTGCCGGACCCTTTGGCCAGAGACTCGCTTCGAACGCGCGTTTGCGCGGCCCGCGTACATCGGGACGACGCCCTGTCGGCACCCCACTTCAGCGCGCCGGCTGATGGAGGTGGGCTTGGGCAAAGCGCACGCACTCCTCATCGCATTCCGGAAAGTCGAGCAGCAGTTCGAGATGGTGGCGACACTCGTCCTGTAGGACCGAAGCGCGCTGGGCGCATAGCACCTCCGCCTCGGCGCGTGTTCGTCGAAAGAGTTCGGAGCGTTCCGAGGGTGGGAGCCGGAGAATGGCTCGGCGTGGCGCCATCGCTTGGTAGAGCCATCCTGCCGCAGCACCGAGCAGACACGCCACCAGGGTGCCCGCCAGAACGAGTTCGCGACGACGGATGGCAATGGCTCGGGCAATCACTCAGGACCCAAGAGGCATGCCGCATGCCAAGCAGGGATTGAGCTTCAGGTCAGCCCACCCGGAAGACGTGGCATTGCAAACTGCAAGGCAGGGCACAGCACGGAGCTGCGGCTTGCAACGGCACCGACGCAAAGCTTTCCCGACAGCAACCATTCTTCGGGCGCTCCGCGCTTGGCACGACCGATGCTAACGGGGGAGGGTCATGCGGAAATTCCTGGGTGGGATTCTCTTCGGACTTGGAGTTCTGGGAGCTGCGCCGGTTCTTGCCGACGACGCGAGTCTGCCCGGCGTGACTTTGCCGGGTGGAATCATTGTGCACGGAGCAGTGGACGTGTACGGCGACGTCAACTTCAACCTCCCGGCGGACCACGACAACTGGTTCTACGGCGTGGGCACGACCGGGAAGAACGGCAACGAGTTCTCGGTGAACTTCGCCTCCATCGACATTTCCAAGGCACCCGAGCCGGTGGGCTTTCACCTGTGGCTCGGCGCTGGAACGGGGCCCTATGTCGTCCACGAGTCCGAACCAGCTGGGTCCGTTGGAGGGGTTGCGGTGTGGGAGTACGTCCAGGCCGCGAGCGTTTCGGCACGGATTCCAGTGGGCAACGGCCTCATCGTCGAAGGCGGCATCATGCCCAGTTTCATCGGCTTCGAAGGCCTCGCCTCGTGGACGGACTGGACCTACACCAGAAGCTACAGCGCTGAGTTCTCCCCCTACTACGACTGCGGGGTGCGGGTTGCGTACGCATTCACTGACCACTTCTCCGCCCAGGTGCGCTTTCTCAATGGCTGGCAAAGCATCGGTGACGTGAACAACGCCAAGTCCTACGGCGCTCAGGTCGCTTGGACCTACGACCGGTGGAGCCTCACCCTGAATGGCTACGCCGGCCCCGACCTGCCCAATGACGATGTGGACTGGCGCTTCTTTGGAGACGTCGTGGTGACCGTGGCGCCGTGGAAATCGATTCAGTTCGCCCTGGAGATGAGCGGCGGCACACAACAGCAGCCCGGCTTGCCCAACGCCAATTGGGGCGCCGTAGCGCTCTATGCCCGCTGGGACTTTCTTCCCAAACTGGCCGCGGTGGTTCGAGGAGAAGTCTACCGAGACGCCTATGGGCTCATCAGTGGAACGCAGCAGACGCTGACGGAGTTCACTGGAACGCTGGCCTACACGCCCTGGCCGCCGCTCCTGCTCAAACTCGAGGGCCGGTACGACCACTCCACGGCCGATGTCTTTACCGGCTCGGTTCTGACGCCGGGAGCGTCTCCGCAGAAGCTTTCTAGCCAAGTGTTGATTCTGCTCGGGGCCGTGGCCCAGTTCTAAGGGGGGACAATCATGCTCGACGCGGTCTTCGTTCTTTCGGCTGTTTTCTTTTTCGGTGTCGCCCTTGCTTACGCCTGGGCATGCGACCGGGTGTGAGGAGTTTCTCGTGACGCTCGACTACTGGATGGGTGGGGCCATTGCCGTGCTCCTCGCTGGTTACCTCGTGTACGCGCTGCTCCGTCCGGAGCGCTTTTAGGACTGGCCATGACGCTCATCGGATGGATTCAAATTCTTGTCTACGTTGGCGTCATTCTGGCGCTGACTCGGCCTTTCGGCGCCTTCCTCTACCGGGTCTACGAGGGTGAACGGCAGCCGCTGCCACGCCTTCTCGGGCCACTCGAACGAGGTGTCTTTCGGCTGTCCGGCGTCGACGTGCGCCGCGAGCAGACCTGGGTCGAGTATGCGTTCGCGCTCCTGGTCTTCAGTGCGTTGAGCCTGCTCGTCACCTACGCCATCGAGCGGTTGCAGCAACTGCTGCCGCTGAACCCGCAGCGATTCTCAGCGGTCGCGCCAGACCTCGCCTTCAACACCGCGGCGAGTTTCACCACCAACACCAACTGGCAGGCCTACAGCGGCGAGTCGACAATGAGCTACCTGACCCAGATGGCGGGTCTGGCCTGGCATAACTTCACCTCGGCCGCCGCCGGCATGGCGGTGGCCGTGGCGCTGGCCCGCGGTCTGACGCGTCGACTTGCACCTGGCGCGCCGAAACACATCGGCAATTTCTGGGTCGACCTGTGGCGCGGCATCCTCTACGTGCTGCTCCCGGTCAGTGTGGTCGCCGCGCTGCTGCTGGTGAGCCAGGGCGTCATCCAGAACCTCTCCGCGTACCGAGAGGTCACGACGCTGGAAGGCGCCAAGCAGCTGGTGGCGCTCGGCCCGGTGGCCTCGCAGGAGGCCATCAAGGAGTTGGGCACCAACGGTGGCGGCTTCTTCAACGCCAACAGCGCGCACCCCTTCGAGAGCCCGACTCCCTTCACTAACTTTTTCGAGATGGTGCTCATCTTCGCCATCCCCGCGGCGCTTACCTACACCTATGGGCGCATGGCGAAGAACCAGCGCCAGGGCTGGGCCATCCTCGCCGCCATGGGAGTGCTCTTCCTCGCCGGGGTGGGCACCACGTACTGGGCCGAGGCGCATCCCAACCCGGCCTTGTCTGGCCTTGCCGTGTCGCAGGCGAGCGGAAACATGGAAGGCAAGGAGGTGCGGTTCGGCGTGCCCGCCTCCGCCCTCTTCGCCACCATCACCACCGGCGCCTCGTGCGGGGCCGTCAATTCGATGCATGACAGCTTCACGCCGCTCGGCGGGCTGGTGCCCCTGGTGAACATCCAGCTCGGCGAGGTGGTGTTTGGCGGCGTGGGAGCGGGCCTCTACGGGATGCTGGTCTTCGTCGTTCTCAGCGTCTTCATCGCCGGGCTGATGGTGGGGCGCACGCCCGAGTATCTTGGAAAGAAGATTGAGGCCCGGGAAATGAAGCTGGCCATGTTGTACGTGCTCATTTTCCCGCTGATTATTCTTGGCTTCGCTGCCTGGGCGGCGGTGTCGCCCTTGGGCCTGGCGGGCCTCAACAACGCCGGACCGCACGGGCTGAGCGAGATGCTCTATGCCTTCACCAGCGGAGCCGGAAACAACGGCTCGGCCTTCGCGGGCCTGAACGCCAACACTCCGTTCTGGAACGCCACGCTGGGCGTAACGATGCTCGCCGGACGATTCCTCATGCTCATTCCCGCCCTGGCCATCGCCGGCTCCATGGTGGGGAAGAAAGTGGTACCGGCAGGCCCAGGCACCTTCCCCACGGACGGCGCATTGTTCACTGGCCTGCTCGTTTCTGTGGTGCTCATCGTCGGCGCCCTCACTTTCTTTCCGGCAGACAGCCTCGGCCCACTGGTCGAGCACTTCCTCGCCGGTGCAGGAAAGGTGTTCTGATGGGATCCCCCAACGCCAAGTCGCTGTCGCTCTTCGACCCCTCCGTCTTGGGCCCGGCCGTCTGGGAGAGCTTTCGCAAGCTGTCCCCCCGGCTGGTGGCCAAGAATCCCGTCATGTTCGTGGTGGAGGTGGGCTCGGTCCTCACCACCCTGCTGTGGGTGCGGGACTTGTTTTCGGCCCACCGCGTCGCGCCTCTGTGGTTCACCGGGCTGACCACGCTGTGGCTGTGGTTCACGGTGCTGTTCGCCAATTTCGCCGAGGCAGTGGCCGAAGGCCGTGGCAAGGCGCAGGCAGAGTCGCTCCGGCGAATGCGGAAGGACACCATGGCGCGCAAGCTGGTGGGGACACGGGAGGAAGGTGTCCTCGCCTCGATGCTTCGCAAGGGTGACCTGGTGGTGGTGGAGACAGGCCAGTTCATCCCCGGCGACGGCGAGGTCACCGAGGGCATTGCCTCCGTCGATGAAAGCGCCATCACCGGCGAATCGGCACCGGTCATCCGGGAGAGTGGGGGGGACCGCTCGGCGGTGACTGGCGGCACCAAGGTACTCTCCGACCGGATTGTGGTGCGGATTACTGCCAACCCGGGCGAATCGTTCCTCGACCGGATGATTGCCCTGGTGGAGGGCGCCGCACGCCAGAAGACGCCGAACGAGATTGCGCTGCACATCCTCCTCGTCGGGCTGACGCTGATTTTTCTCTTCGCCTGCGTGACGCTGGTTCCTTTCGGGCTGTACAGTGGAGTGGCGTTGTCGGCGACGACCATCGTCGCGTTGCTGGTGTGTCTCATCCCCACCACCATCGGCGGGCTTCTCTCCGCCATCGGCATCGCCGGGATGGACCGGCTGCTGCGCAAGAATGTCATCGCCATGAGTGGGCGGGCGGTGGAAGCGGCCGGCGACGTCGACACGCTTCTCCTCGACAAGACCGGGACCATCACCCTCGGAAACCGGATGGCCACTGAATTCCTCCCGCTGGCGGGCGTGCGGGTGGAGGACCTGGCGGACGCCGCTCAGCTGAGCAGCCTGGCTGACGAGACTCCCGAAGGGCGCAGCATCGTGGTGCTGGCCAAGGAACGCTACCGGCTTCGCGGCCGCGAGGTGGCCGAACCCGGGACGCACTTCATCGCCTTTAGCGCCCATACCCGCATGAGCGGCTGTGACATTGGTGGACGCACCATCCGCAAGGGCGCGGTGGACGCCATCGGCGTCTATGTGCGCGGCCTGGGGGGCACGGTCCCGGCCGAACTGGATGCCGTCGCCAGCCGCATCGGGGATTCGGGCGGCACGCCTCTAGCCGTGGCGGATGGCGCCCGGGTGCTGGGTCTCGTGCACCTCAAGGACATCGTCAAGGGCGGCATCAAGGAGCGCTTCGACCGGTTCCGGGCGATGGGCATCCGGACGGTGATGATTACCGGCGACAACCCCCGCACTGCCGCCGCCATCGCCCGCGAGGCGGGCGTCGACGACTTCCTGGCGGAGGCCACCCCGGAGGCCAAGCTCAAGCTCATCAAGGACGAGCAGGCCAAGGGCAAGCTGGTGGCGATGACCGGCGACGGCACCAACGACGCCCCAGCGCTCGCCCAGGCCGACGTGGGCGTGGCCATGAACACCGGGACCCAGGCCGCGAAGGAGGCCGGGAACATGGTGGACTTGGACTCCAACCCCACCAAGCTTCTCGAGGTGGTCGAGGTGGGCAAGCAGCTGCTCATGACCCGGGGGACCCTCACCACCTTCTCCATTGCCAACGACGTCGCCAAGTACTTCGCCATTCTCCCGGCGATGTTCGTCGGGGTCTTTCCGGAGATTGCCCCGCTCAACGTGATGCGGCTGGCGTCGCCCCAGTCAGCCATCCTCTCCGCCGTCATCTTCAACGCGCTCATCATCGTGGCCCTCATCCCGCTGGCGCTCCGGGGCGTCCGCTACCGCGCCATCGGGGCGGCGGCCCTTCTTCGCCGCTCGCTGCTCATCTACGGCGCCGGCGGCATCGTCGTTCCCTTCGTCGGCATCAAGGCCATCGACCTGGGGCTCCAGGCGCTGGGCCTCGTCTAAAGGCAACCCCCATGCGCTCTCTTCTCGCTGTCGCCCTCCGCGTCACGCTGCTCACCCTGGTGGCCACGGGCCTCCTCTACCCGCTTGCCATCACCGGCCTGTCCCTCCTGCTGTTTCCGGGCCGCGCTCAGGGAAGCTGGCTCACCGACGAGCGGGGCCAGGTGGTGGGCTCGGAGCTGCTGGCACAAGGCTTCTCCGCGCCCAGCTACTTCCAGCCACGCCCCTCGGCGGCCGGCTCGGCTGGCTACGACGCCACCGCGTCAGGCGGCAGCAACCTCGGCCCCACCAGCAAAAAGCTGCGCGACGGCGCGGCAGAGGCCCTGAAGAAGCTGGAAGCGGAGAACCCGGCCGCCCCGCGGCCGGTCCCGGCAGAACTGGTGACCGCCTCGGCCAGCGGGCTCGACCCGCACCTGTCGCCCGAAGCGGCGCAGTGGCAGGTGCGCCGGGTGGCGACGGCCCGCGGGTTGAGCGAGGAACGGGTCCGGGCCGTGGTCGCCGCGCACACCGAGGAGCGCACCTTCGGCTTTCTCGGTGAGCCGCGCGTCAACGTGCTGTCGCTCAACCTCGCCCTCGACCGGCAGTTCGGGCGGCCAACCCTGCCACCTCCGCCGCCCCCTGCGCCGACGGCCCGCTAGGGGGTAGCCTTCCCGGCCGATGGTTCCTCCCGCCTCCCGCCTCGGACAGCTGCGCCAGAGGCCCGAGGACTTCCTCACCCTGGTGGAGCGGGGGAAGCGGGGACGGCTCAAGCTGTACATCGGCTTCGCCGCCGGCGTCGGGAAGACGTACCGGATGCTGGAAGAGGCCCACGACTGCTCGCCCGGGGCGTCGACGTGGTGGTCGGCTTCGTCGAGACGCACGGGCGGGACGAGACGGCGTCTCTGCTGGAGGGACTTCCCATCCTTCCACGGCGGTCGGTCACCTACCGTGGCGTCACCGTCGAGGAGATGGACCTCGACGCGATTCTGTTCCGCAAGCCGGCGGTGGCGGTGGTGGACGAGCTGGCCCACACCAACCTTCCGGTGTGCCGCAACCGCAAGCGCTACCAGGACGTCCTCGAGCTGCTCGACGCCGGCATCAACGTCATCGGCGCCTTCAACGTGCAGCACCTCGAGTCCCTCAACGACCTGGTCGAGCGCGCCACCGGGGTCGAGGTCCGCGAAACCATTCCCGACACCTTCCTGCAGCACGCCGACCAGGTCGTGAACCTGGACCTGGCCGTGGAGGACCTCCAGGAGCGGCTGCGCGCCGGGAAAATCTACCAGGCAGAGAAGGTCCCCCAGGCGCTGGAGCACTTCTTCCACCACGACAACCTCGTCACCCTGCGCGAGCTGGCGCTGCGCGAGGTGGCCGAGAGTCTCGAGCGCACCGCGGCTGCGGGGAGGCCTGCGACCGACGGCCGCCCACCCCGCGGCCGGACGGGTGATGGTGTGCCTCTCGTCCTTTCCGCCCCATGCCGCGGCGCTCCTCCGGCGCGGGGCCCGCGCCGCCGGACGCCTCAACACCGACTGGTTCGTGGTGTACGTGGAGACGCCGCGGAGTCGCCGAACCTCATCGACGCCGAGGCACAGCGCCACCTGCTGGCCAACATCGAGATCGCGCGCGAGCCGGGTGCGGAGGTGGTGCGCCTTCGAGGCCAAGAACCCGGTGCCGGCGCTCCTCGACTTCGCGCGCTCCCACGGCGTGGCCCACATCGTCATCGGCCGCTCGCAGACCGGCGGCTGGCGGAGGTGCTGGGACGTCACTACCGACCTGCGGCTGGTGCGCGAGGCCGACGACCTCGACGTGCACGTGGTGGCCTTCGCCGGAAGACGGCGCCGGATGACGCTGCGGACCAGGCTGCTCCTCGCGCAGGTGCCGCTGGCGCTGGCCCTGGCGTTGGTCGGGGTCCTCGCCGTGGTCACCCGGCCGACCTCGGCCGAGCGGCGATCGCATCCTCACCGACAACTACCGCAGCGTGCTCGCCGCGCAGCGGATGAAGGAGGCGCATCGAGCGCATCGACAGCGCCGCGCTCTTCCTGCTCTCGGCGAGACGCGACCGCGGCGCTGAGCCAGGCGGCGGACAACCGTCCCCGCTTCGAGGCGGAGCTCGAGGTGCAGGAGCAGAACATCACCGAACCGGGCGAGGCAGGAGGCAGCCGACGGGCTGCGACGCACTGGACCGACTACCAGCGCGCCTTCGACGCCTTCGTTCAGCTGGCCAGCCGGCGAGCAGCGCCGCGACCGCTACGTGCAGGCTGCTGTCCCCGGCCTTCGTCGCGCGTCAAGGACGCTGCCGACAGCATCCTGGCCATCAACCAGGACGCGATGGTGCAAGCAGCGAGCAGCTCCGCCGCAAGAGCGACCTGGCACGAACCCTGCACCGTGTTCGCGGTGCTGGCGCTCTGCTGGTCGGGCTCCTCGCCTCCGGCTCGCTGGTGACGCGGCTCCTGCGCCCGCTGTGGCAGTGCTGGGGCAGGCCGTCCGCCGGCTGGGCGAGGGACGACCTCGACACGCGCGCGTGCGCGTCAACGGCACAGGACGAGATCGGCCAGCTGGCGCGCGAGTTCAACGCCATGGCCGACAGCCTCGCGCAGTACCGCCAGAGCTCGCTCGGCGAGCTGCTGCAGGCCCAGGCCAGGCGCCCAGGCGGCCATCGACAGCCTGCCCGACGCGGTGCTGGTGTTCGACGCCGACGGCGCGCTGGTGAACGCCAACCGCATCGCCGAGTCCTTGCTGGGCGTGCGGCTGGATGCCGACGCACCGCTCGCGCCGATGCCGCCCGAGGTGCGCGCGGTGGTCGAGCGCGTGCGCATCCACGTGCTGGCGGGGGAGGGCGCCTACGTGCCGCGGGGCTTGAGGAGGCGGTGCTGGTGTCCTCCGCGGACGGCGCGCTCGCCCTGCTGCCGCGGGCCACTCCGGTGCTGCGGCGAGGAAGGCGGCCTCATCGGCGCCACGGTGGTGCTGCAGGACGTGACGCGGCTGCGCCGCTTCGACGAGCTGAAGAACGACCTGGTGGCCACCGTGGCCCACGAGTTCCGGACGCCGCTCACCGCCTGCGCATGGCCATCCACCTCTGCGTGGAGGGTGCCGTCGGTCCGCTGACGGAAAAGCAGCTCGACCTCTTGACTCGCGGCCCGGGACGACTGCGAGCGGCTGCAGCGCATCGTCGACGACCTGCTCGACCTGTCGCGCATCCGGGCTGGCCTGTTGGAACTCAGCCCCGCGCCGGTGGACGTCACCGCCCTCGTCGAGCAGGCGCTGGCGGACGTGCGGAGCGCCGCCGGGCAGGGCGGCGTGCAGCTGGAGGGGCAGGCAGAGACTCTGGCCGAACCGCTGGTGGCGGACCGGGAGCGGCTGGCCCTGGCCCTGCAAAACCTCCTGTCCAATGCCATCCGCCACACCGCGCGCGGAGGCAGCGTCATGCTGAGGGCCGCTCCGGACGAGGCCGGGGTGCGCTTCAGCGTCCAGGACACCGGCGAGGGCATCCCCCCCGAGTACCTGCCCCGTCTCTTCGACCGCTTCTTCCGCATCCCGGGCGGCAAGGGGGGCAGCGCCGGACTCGGGTTGTCCATCGTCAAGGACGTGGCGGAGGCCCACGGCGGCACGGTGGGCGTGGAAAGCGTCCCGGGGCAGGGAAGCACTTTCTGGCTCACCGTGCCGGCGTCAGCAAGAGGCGCGGGCGGCCGCTAGTGGTGACGCGCAGGCGTCAGCCGCCCTCGTACTTCTTGCGCCGCCGCCACAGCGTGGACGCGTCGATGCCGAGGATGCGGGCGGCCTCCTCGAGCGTCGGCGAGTTCGACAAGACCCGCAGGGTGTGCTCGCGCTCGATGGACAGAAGGGTGAAGGGCCCCCCGAGGGTGAGGGTGGGACTGGTGGCGGCGGTGATGCGCTCCGGAAGCGCCTCCGGGTCTATCCGCTGCGCCGGCCAGACGATGAGGGCGCGCTCGACGGCGTTCCGGAGCTCGCGCACGTTGCCCGGCCAGGCGTAGCCCTGCAGGACGGCCTCGGTCTCCGCCGCAAATGCGACACCCGGACGCTTGGCACCCTTCGCCAGCGCTTCGAGCAGGCGCCGGGCGAGCGGGAGGATGTCCTCTGGGCGCTGGCGGAGGGCCGGAAGCAGAATCTCCACCACGTTGAGGCGGTACAGGAGGTCCTCGCGGAAGCGCCCGGAGCGCACATCCTCCTCCAGGTCGCGGTTGGTGGCCGCCACCACCCGCACGTCGGCCACCCGCGTCCGGCCCTCGCCGAGCCGCTCGAAGCGCTTCTCCTGCAGAAAGCGCAGCAGCTGCGCCTGCACGGCGGGACCCAGCTCGCCCATCTCGTCGAGAAACAGCGTCCCCCCCTCGGCCGCCTCGACGCGGCCGGCCTGGTCGCGCACCGCCCCCGTGAAGGCGCCGCGCGCATGGCCGAACAGCTCGCTGGTCAGCAGCTGCTCGGACAGCGTGGGACAGTTCACCGTGACGAAGGGGCGGGCGGCGCGGGCAGACAGGGTATGCAGCGCGCGGGCGAGGACGCTCTTGCCCGTGCCACTCTCTCCGCGCAGCAGCACCGCGGCCTCGGAGGACGCCGCCCGGCGCACCAGGCCCAGCGCGGCCTGCATCGCCGGCGACTTCGTCTCGAGCGACGCCTCGGGGGCCGTCTCGGCGAGCCGACCCTCCAACTCGCTCAGCCGCGTGCGCAGGCTACGTCGCTCGGCCAGTCGCGCCACCACGGCGCGAATCTGCGCGGGGGTAAAGGGCTTCGGCAGGTAATCCCGGGCCCCGCGCTGAATGGCCTCCACCGCCGTGTCGAAGGTGGCGTAGGCCGTCACCACCACCACGTCCAGGCCGGCGTCCTCGGCCAGAAGCTGCGGCAGCAAATCGAGTCCGCTGCCGAGCCCCAGGCGGAGGTCGACGAAGGCCATGTCAAAGGGCCGCTGCGCCAAGGCCGCCAAGGCCGCCTCGGGCGTCGCTGCCTCCGCCACCTCGCAGCCGGCCTGCTCCATGCATATCCGCAGTGCCGAACGGATGTTCCGCTCGTCATCCACGACAAGAATGCGCAGCCCCTCAAAGCGCTGCGCAACCGTTTCGGTCCCCTGCGTTTCCACACCCACCTCAACTTGCATCGAGCCCTGAGCTTTCAGGGGGTTGCGCTTGGCTAAAGGTCCGGATTTCCGTCACCAAGCTGTCACTTGCGACTGCCAGCCACGCGGATACTCCTTCCGCCGGCGCCAGGCCAATGTCCGGGGTGCTGAGGGCCGATGAAGACACGGAAAGACCGTCTGGTTGTTCCCGTCAGCTCCGACGACTACGTCCTCGGTAACCCCCACGCCAAGCTCACGCTGGTGGAGTACGGGGACTATGCGTGCCCCTACAGCCGGCATGCCTTCGGCACCGTCGCCGCCCTCAGGCGGCGGCTGGGCCGCCAGCTGCGCTACGTCTTCCGGCACTTTCCGGTGGTGGACCGGGACCCGCTGTCCCAGGAGGCCGCCGAGGCGGCGCTGGCCGCCGGCGCCCAGGGGCGCTTCTGGGAGGCGCATGAACAGCTCTTCTCCAGGGACTTGGACACGCTGCTTGCGGACCCGGCGGCGCTGGGCACGGAGCTGAAGCTGGACGTCGAGCGCTTCACCACCGACTTGCGCGAGGGCACCTTCCGCACGCGCGTCGCAGACGAGGCCGACGGTGGGTTGAGGAGCGGCATCCACGGCACGCCCACCTTCTTCATCAACGGCACGCGCTTCATCGGCAGCTGGGAGCTGCAGAGCCTGGTGCATGCCCTGCGGGCGCGGCTGCGGGCGCTGCCTGCCGAGCGGGCCTCGCAGGGCGCCGCCACGCTGTAATGCGCGTCGTCCAGTTCGACCGTTTCGGCGAACCGGACGACGTGCTGCACCTGGTGGACGCGGACGTCCCGGTGCCTGCTGCCGGCGAAGTCCGGGTGCGTCTGACAGCCCGGGCCATTCACCCGTCGGACCTCCAGAACGTGCGCGGACGCTACGGGCGCCCGCCGCCGCTGCCAGCCACCCCGGGGAATGACGCTGCCGGCGTGGTGGAGGCGGTGGGTGCGGGGGTGAACGCCCCGGCGCCAGGGACACGGGTGACGCTGCTGCTCGGGGCCAACGCCGGCCGAGGCACCTGGCGCGAGCAGGTGTGCGTCCCGGCGCAGCTGGTGGTGCCCACGCCTGTGGCGCTGAGTGACGCCCAGGCAGGAGCGCTGTGGGTCAACTACCTCAGCATCCTCGCCATGGTGGATGACGTCCTTCACCTCAAGCCGGGGGACGTCCTCATCCAGACCGCGGCCGGGAGCCAGCTCGGGCGGGCCATGCTGGAGTTCGCCAGGGTGCGCGGCCTCGTCCTCGTCAACGTGGTGCGTCGCGCCCAGCAAGCCGAGGAGCTGCGTCACAGCGGGGCGACACACGTGGTGGTGGTGCCCGGAGAGGACTTGGCGGCCGCGGTGCGGACGGTGACGGGGGGCAAGGGGGCCAGTGCCGCCATCGACTCCGTCGGCGGGGACACCGGTGCGGAGGTGCTGGGCGCGCTGCAGACCGGAGGGACCTCCCTCCTCTTCGGCGCCCTGGACGGCCGACCGGTGCCCGTTGACCCGGGCCCCTTCCTCTTCCGCGAACTCATCCTGCAGGGGTTCTGGTTGACGCGGTGGCTGCAGCGGGTGCCTCCGGACAGGGTGAGGGCCGCGGTAGCCGCCATCCTCGCCGGCGCCGAGCGGGGTGACTTCCGTCCAGCCGTCGACACCACCTACCCGCTGTCCGACGTCCGCGCCGCCGTCCAGAGAGCGGAGACGTCCGGACGCACCGGCGCCGTGGTCCTCGTCTAAGGCGGGCCTTTTGCGCCGGCTTCGGCCCGTTGACGAACCCAGGCAAGTCCAGGCAGCGTCCACCTCCGGTGAGCGCCTCTCGCCACGTGGTTGTGCTGTGCGCCCTCGCCACCGCCTCGGGCTGTGCGCACGCCGGCGCGGGGACGGAGGCCGACGCGCAGGCCGCGGTGGCGGAGGGCGTCCGGGCGGCGCTCAAGCTGTACCTGCCGCCGGACCAAGCGCTGGGCGGCACGGTGTGCGTCGAAGTGGTGGCGCTGGCCGACTTCGAGCGGGGCGTGGTGGAGGCTCTCGGCAGCATGGGCATCCCCGCCGTGGGGATGGCCGACTGCGCGCGTGCCGGACCGACCGTCGTGCTGCTGGTGAAGGTGCAGTCCTATGAGTGGACAGACTGGCTGACGCACGGCGCGCTGGCGATGCAAGGGACGGTGGAGACCCGTCCCGACGAGCGGCGCAACTTCCGTCTTTCCTGGTGGCGGGCGACGTTTCGGGCGACCCTGGCCTTCCGCGACGGCCACCGGTTCGCCGTCTCGGCGGACGAACTAGGCCGCATCTGAGCAGGGCGAAATCAGCTAGGGTTCCACCCAAGACGAAGGGAGTGGTGCTGCGCATGGGTCGCCTCGATGGAAAGGTCGCGCTCATCACCGGTGCCAGCTCCGGCTTAGGGCGCGCCGCGGCTCTGCGTTTCCTGCGGGAGGGCGCGCGCGTCGTGCTGGGAGACGTCGACGTCCAAGGGGGCGCCGAGGCGCTGGCCGCCGTCCCGCCCGAGAGCCGGGCCAACGGGTTGTTCCAGCGGCTCGACGTCTCGCGCGAGGAGGACTGCCAGGCCGCGGTGGACGCGGCGCTGCAGCGCTGGGGCCAGCTGGACATCGCCCTGGCCAATGCGGGCATCGGGGCGCCGGGCTTCCTGGCAGCCCTCGCCCGCAGCGACTGGGAACGGGTTCTGGCCGTCAACCTCACCGGCGTGTTCCTCACCACGCGGTGTGCGTTTCGAGCCATGCAGGGGCGTGGAGGCAGCCTTTTGGTGATGTCCAGCGTCGCGGGTCTGGAGGGCACCCCCAGCCTCGGTGCCTACGGGGCGTCCAAGGCGGGCGTGCTGCAGCTGGTGAAGACGCTGGCCCTGGAAGGCGCGCGTTACGGCATCCGCGCCAATGCTGTGTGCCCGGTGTGGACGGACACGCCCATGGTGGACGCCTTCATCCAGGTGATGGGACTGGGCCGAGAGGCCGGACGGGCGCGCCTTCTGAAGGACATCCCGCTCGGGCGGCTGGCGACCCCCGAGGACGTCGCCAACGCCTGTCTGTACCTGGCCTCGGACGAAGCCGCCTTCGTCACCGGAGTGACCCTCCCGGTGGATGGGGGACACACCGCCGGACGGACGTCGGCGGGCTGATGTCGCCCGGGTCGCCATACTGTTTCCCCGCCTCAGCCATGCGCCGGCTCGTCCTCCTCCTCCTCCCCGTGGCGGCGCTGTCGGGCTGCGCCACCACCCGAGGCATGAGCCCGGAGGAGGCCCGGGCGGCCTACAACAAGCTGGTGGAGGACTTCTTCGCCGGGGAGTTCGCCTTCGACCCGGTCAGGGCCACCAAGGCTGGAATTCACCACTACGACGGTGACCTCGAAGCGTGGACCGAGCCGCGCATCCAGGCCCGGGTGGCCGGGCTGGAGGACCTCCTCAACCGCGCCACCGCGCTGTGGACGGAGCGGACCGCGCTGGACGCCGACGACTTGATTGACCTGGAAGCACTCGACGGGCGCCTGCGGGCGGAGCTTCTCGACTGGAACCTCCTCCGCTTCACGGCGCGAAACCCCATGACGTACGCGAGTCGCCCGGCCGCCGCCATCGACCCGCTCCTCACGCGCAACTTCGCGCCCGCCAAGGAACGCCTCAAATCCGTCGTCGCCCGACTGGAGCATGTCCCGTCCGTGTACGCCGCGGGCCGGGGCAACGTCACCGACCCACCCAGGGAGTGGACCGAGCTGGCCATCGCCATGGCGCGCAGCACAGAGAGCTTCCTCACGGACACGCTTACCCCGTGGGCCAAGGAAGCGGCCGGGAACGACGCCATCCTCTGGGCGGACTTTCAGCGCGCCAACATCACCGCCACCGCCGCCACCCAGGACCTCGAGTACTGGCTGACCAAGACGGTGCTGCCGAAGAGCACCGGCAGCTGGGCGATTGGACCACGGGCCTACGTGACGCTGCTCAAGCACGCCGAGTTCGTCACCACTCCGCTCGAGGAGCTGCAAGCGCAAGCCGAGGCACAGCTGCAGAAGGACCGCCTGCTCTTCGTCGAGACGGCGAAGGAAATCGACTCCACCCGCACCCCGGAGCAGGTGCTGGCCAGCCTCGGTAATGAGCACCCGACGGCGCGCGCCCTTCTGGCCTATGCACAGCAGACGCTGGAACAGGTCCGCCAATTCGTCGTCCGCAAGGACCTGGTCAGCTTCCCCTCGGACGCGCGACCCCGCGTCGCGGAGACGCCCGTCTACCTGCGCGCCGGGACTGACGCCTTCCTTGATGCGCCCGGGCCTTACGAAAGTCATGCCCGGGAGGCCTTCTACTTCGTCACCCCGCCGGAGCTGAGCTGGGACAGCCGGCACACCGAGGAGCACCTGCGCGAGTTCAACACCTCGCGCTTCCCCATTCTCCACGTGCGGGCGGCGTACCCGGGACACTTCGTGCAGTTCCTGTGGGGGCCCCGTTTCCCCACCAAGGTTCGCAAGCTGCTCGTCACCAACTCCAACGTGCGCGGCTGGGCGGACTACGTCGAGGAGCTCGTCATCGAGGAGGGCTTCGCCGACAACAACCCGAAGTACCGGCTGGCCCAGCTACAGGAGGCGCTGCTGCGCGACTGCCGTTTCGTGGTGGGCATCGGCCTGCACACCACCAACATGACGGTGCAGCAGGGCACCGAGCGCTTCACCAAGGAATGCTTCCAGAGTCCGCGGGTAGCCGACGCGGAGGCCCGGCGCGGCACCTATGACCCGACGTACTCCTCCTCCACCTCCGGGAAGCTGATGATTCTGGAACTCCGCAAGGACTACCTCTCCCAGAAGGGTGGCACGCTGAAGCAATTTCACGATGCCTTCCTGTCGAAAGGACCGCTGCCCGTCCCACTCGTCCGCAAGCTGCTGTTCCAAGAGCGCTGAACGGAGTCCTCCATGCCCGCGCCCGATTCGCTCCACTTTGCCTTCTGGCTGATTCAGGCCTTCGTCTCGCTCTTCCTCACCATCCTCTTCCTGCAGTCCGGGATGGATAAGGTGATGGACTGGCGGGGCAACCTCGGCTATCTCGAGCCGCACTTCGCCAAGAGTCCGCTGGCCACGGTGGTGCCGCTGCTGCTCCTCGTCCTCACCGTCCTCGAGGTGTCCGCCGGCGTCGTCACGGGCGTCGGCTTCCTCGAACTGCTGGTGCTGGGGAAGGCGCAAATTGCCTTCTGGGGGACAGGCCTGTGTGCGCTCACCCTCACCGCACTCTTCTTCGGCCAGCGGATGGCCAAGGACTACGCCGGCGCTGCCGTCCTGGTGCCCTACTTCTTGCTCACCGTCGTCGGACTCTGGGTCACCAGTCGCCCCCGGTGAAGGCGTCCAGCGCCGTCACCCTGAAGCTTCTGGCCGGGCCGCTCGCCGTGTGCCGCCTTCCGGCCGATGCGCCGGTGCCGGCCTGGGGGGTGGGTGCCCTGGTGTCGGTGACGCGCACGCCGGAGGAGCTCTCGGTGGTGTGCGCCGAGCAGGCCGTGCCGGACGGCGTCCGGGCCGAACGGGGCTTCCGGTGCCTGGCGGTGGTGGGGCCACTCAGCTTCGCCACCACCGGCCTCATTGCGACCCTCGCGTCGCTGCTCGCCGACGCCCACCTCAGCATCTTCGTCCTCTCCACCTTCGACACGGATTTGCTTCTGCTTCGGCAGGCCGACCTCGCACCGGCGGTGGCCGCACTGCGCGGCTCTGGCCACAGCGTCACCGGACTGCCCTGACCATGACCATCCCGCTTCTGCTCTTGCACCTCGTGCTGTCGTCGGCGGACGCCGCCTCCATCCGTACCCTGCGGGTCGACTTCTTCCACACCGGTGACGCCACCCGCGAGCTGTTCGCTCTGGAGCGACTGGTGATTGAGCCCACGCCCTGGCCGGGCAATCCGGCACGGCCCCTCGACGACACGGGGCTAGGCAATTACTTCTTCGAGGTGCGCAACACCGCCAACGGCGCGCTGCTCTACTCGCGCGGCTTCTCCAGCATCTACGGCGAGTGGGAGGACACCGCGGCGGCCAAGGACCACGTGCGGACGTTCGCCGAGTCCCTGCGCTTTCCGCTTCCGGCGGACCCGGTTGAGGTGACCCTCAAGAAACGCAGCGCCGGCAAACCCTTTGCTCCCGTCTGGACCTTCGCCGTCGACCCGCATGCGAAGGACATCGACGCCTCGCCGCCTCCGTCGCCCGGTCCGCTGCTCCGGCTGATGGTGAACGGCCCCCCCTCCAGCAAGGTCGACCTCCTCATGCTGTGCGATGGCTATACCCTCGCCCAGCGCGCGGACTTCGAGCGCGATGCGCGCCGAATGATGGCCGTACTGTTCGCCACCTCCCCCTTCAAGGAGCGGCGCGGGGACTTCAACGTCTGGGGCCTGTGTGCCCCCTCTGCGGTGGCGGGCATCTCGCGGCCCTCAACCGGAATCCACCGGCGCTCGCGGGTGGGCACCACCTACGACTCCTTCGGGAGCGAGCGGTACATCCTCACCTTCGACAACCATTCCTTTCGCGACGTGGCCTCCTTTGCGCCGTACGACTTCGTGGAAATTCTCGTCAACGGTGAGACTTACGGCGGGGGCGGCATCTTTGGCCTGTACGCCACCGCCGCGGCGAAAAGTCGCTGGGCCCCGTACCTCTTCGTGCACGAGTTCGGCCACCACTTCGCCGGCCTGGCCGACGAATACTTCACCAGCGAGAGTACGCAGCTTCCGGCGCAGGGGCGCCCGGAGCCGTGGGAGCCAAATGTCACCGCCGTGAGCGACCTCGAACACCTGAAGTGGCGCTTGCTGGTGACACCCGGCACGCCCGTCCCGACGCCCTGGAAGAAGCAGCAATTCGAGGCACGCGACCGCGAGCTGCAGGCCATCCGCAAGCAGATTCGCGCCGCGGAACGGCCGGAGAAGGAGATGGACGCCCTCTTCCAGCAGTCGAAGGAGGAGTTCAGCGCCCTCCTGCACAACGACGCCTACAGCCAGCGGGTCGGCGCCTTCGAGGGCGCGATGTATGAGTCCACCGGCTACTACCGCCCCGAGGAAGACTGCGTCATGTTCCTTCGCAACGACGTGCCCTTCTGCCACGTGTGCCAGAACGCCATCTCCCAGGTCATCGACCTCTACTCTGGAAGCCCGCCCGCCGGCGGCCACTAGCCCCCATGTCCACGCGCTTCCTGCTGGTCGCGCTCGGTGGGGCGCTGGGCTCGGTCGGCCGCTACTGGGTGGGGGGCCTGGCCCCCCGCCTGCTCGGCCAGGCGTTTCCGTACGGGACGCTGGTGGTCAACCTCCTCGGCTCGTTCCTCATCTCGCTGGTGATGGGGGTGGCGCTGCAGAGCACCAGCGTCCCAGTCAACCTTCGCCTGTTTCTCACCACCGGCGTCATGGGCGGCTTCACCACCTACTCCACCTTCAACTACGAGACGCTTCTGCTGCTGCAGCAGAAGCTGTGGCTCGCCGCAGGCCTGAATCTCGCCGGAACCTTGCTCGGTTGCCTGGTCGCCGGGGTGCTCGGCCTCTGGGTGGCGCGCCTGGTGGTGGGCAGCTGAGCCCCCCGGGGGGCCGCGTGGGGACCTGGCGCTAGGCTGGCTTGGAAGTCGGGCCGCATTCACGGAGAGTGCAGACGCCGGCCCCACCCCGGGGGGCTGTGCCGTCCCACTGCAGGGGAGTTCGCATGCCTGAGTCTGTCTCTAGCCCGATTCGCGGCGTCCTCGCCGCGCTCACCGCCGCCTGGCGGGCGGGGCGGACGAAGGACATCTCCGCGCTGCTGCACCCCTCGGTGGTGTTTGTCCGCCCGGGCTTCGCCGGCCGGGCGGAAGGCCGGGCGGCGTGCGTGGCGACGTATGACGAGTTTCTCGCCGCGGCCCTGGTGCTCCGCTACGAGGAGTCGGAGCCCACGGTGGACGTCTTCGGCGACACGGCGGTGGCCTCCTTCCGCTGGGAGATGGCGTGGGAAGTCGGCGGCCAGCGCTCCGAGGAGTCTGGCCATGACCTCTACGTGCTGGTCCGGGCGGAGGGGCGCTGGCTCATCGCCTGGCGGACGCTGCTTTCCGCCCCGGCCAGCTGACGGCCTCCTTTGGGGGCGTGCCCTCACAACAGCGCTGCCTCGGCGAGAGCACGGTAGGCCGCCACCTGGCTCCTCTCCCAGGCTGCGTCCCGCCCCAACTCCCGGGCCAGCAGCCGCGCCACCTGCGGAGCGCACTCGACCGACGCACGCGCGTCCAGCAGCAGCGCGCGCGTACGTCGGGCCAGGACGTCCTCCACCGTCCGCGCCATCTCCCGGCGGGCCCCCCACACCACCTCCGCCAGAAGGTACGGCAGACCGGGATGGAGCAGGCCTGCCAGCGGAGGCTCGGCCCGGGCCAGCGCCCGGACGGCGGAGGCCTCCGTGCCGTAGCTGGCCAGCGGCCCGGTGGGCACGCCCACCTCGGACGTCGTGGCGTCTTCCGGCGTGCCGTGCAGCCGCAGGCCGGCGGTTCGGCAGGGCACCGCGTCCAGGCCGGCCACCTCGGCTGCGCGGGTGATGACGTCCTCGGCCATCTTCCGGTAGGTGGTCCACTTGCCACCGACAATCGTCACCAGCCCGCTGGCCGAGGTGAAGACGTGGTGGTCACGCGAGAGGCTGGCCGTCCGCTCGCCCTCCTCGTCGGGTGGCCGGACGAGGGGCCGCAGCCCGGCGTAGACGGACAGCACGTCACTGCGCGCCGGGTCCTTCACCAGGTAGCGCGCGGCGTGTTCCAGGAGAAAGCCCACTTCCTCGGCCAGCGGCTTCGGCTCTTCCACCGGCTGCGCCACCGGCGTGTCCGTCGTGCCCACCACCGTCCGGCCATGCCAGGGGATGAGGAAGAGGACGCGCCCGTCGTCCGTCTTGGGCACCACCAGGGCATGGGTGCCGGGGAGGAAGGCCTCGGGCAACACCAGGTGGATGCCCTGGGAAGGCGTGACGGTGGGTCCCGCGCTGGGGTTGTCGAGGTGACGCACCCCATCGGCGAAGACGCCGGTGGCGTTCACCACCACCCGGGCCCGGATGGAATGCTCGCGTCCCGACTCTGCGTCCAGCACGCGCACGCCCTGCAGTCTCCCGTCTTGCTTGAGAAGGCCCGTCACCCGGGCCTGATTCAGCAGCGTGGCACCGAGGTCGCTCGCCGTGAGGGCCAGGGTGATGGCTAGCCGCGCGTCGTCGAATTGCCCGTCGACGTAGAGGATGCCGCCCTTGAGCTGTTCCGGCTCGAGGTTGGGCAGCGCCGCCAGCACCGCGTCGCGGTCCAGCGAGCGGCTGTTGCCAAGCCGGAAGCGCCCGGCCAGCAAGTCGTACAGCTTCAGCCCCACGCCGTAGTAAGGACCGGACCACCAGGCGTACGCCGGGACGATGAAGCCGAGGTCCCCCACCAGGTGGGGTGCGTTGCGCCGCAGCCGGCCCCGCTCCCGCAGCGCCTCCCGCACCAACCCGACATTGCCCTGTGCCAGGTAGCGGACGCCGCCGTGCACCAGCTTGGTGCTGCGGCTGGAAGTTCCCTTGGCGAAGTCGTGCGCCTCGAAAAGGACAGTCCGGTAGCCACGCGCAGCGCTGTCCACGGCGGCACCGAGACCGGTCGCGCCCCCGCCGATGATTGCCACGTCGAAGCCTTCGCTCAGCCGGTCGAGGTTCTGGGCACGGTCCATCGGCGCTCTGCGCACCACTTTAGCCCCTTCCCATCGCCCCTCGAGCTGTCGCAGAGTCCCTCTTCGCCATGGTCATCCCCCCGGCTCCCCCGTTTCGCCTGCAAGCGGACCGAACCCGCGTCACCCACGAACCGGACGAGGAGGGGAAGTGGACTCCCCTCTTCCCGGACATGCTGGGCCAACGTCAATTCGGCGGCGGCGCGGTGCCCGAGGGCTTCGACTGGCCCAGTAACCCCAAGGAATGGCAGGAGGAGTTGAGCAACGCCGAGCTTCGCCGCGAGGCCGAGGCCAACGGCGCGGCAGCGGCCAAGAACGAGTTGCCCGCTCTCATCCCAGCGTCGCTGCCCCCGGCATTGCCGGCCGGCAAACCCAAGGAATGACGGCCGCGGGCGGGGCACCGCCCGCCCGCTGGACTGAGGCGCGGGTCCACCGGGTCCAGCCCGGGGGCCACACAGCTCAAGTCCCCAGCACGAAGAACCCTAGCGCACCCGCATGCGTAAGGTAGCCCATGGGGGCTTCCGTCCCCCGCACGTGCAAGCCCTCCGCCGTGCGCCACTGTGCCCTCCCCCCGCGGGCTTGCGGGCAAAACCCTGGGTCACATTCCCAGGCGGCAGGGTGGTAACCACCCCAGGGCGCAGGTGGCACCTTCCCGGTGGGTAGCCCGACGGGGCGCTCAGCGCAGCAGCGTCGCCACCCCCGTGGTGAGGCCAATGGCCACCACCACCCAGCGGACGGGGCGCTGGCCAATACGCTGGGCCAGGCGCGCTCCGCCCCAGCCGCCGAGCACGGCGCCCACCGCCATCAGCGCGGCCAGCCGCCAGAAGACGAGCCCGGCGACGATGAAGGTCAACGCGGCGGTGAGGTTGATGAAGGCGGCGCCGAAATTCTTCAACGCATTCATCTGGTGGATGTTGGTGAGCCCGGCGAAGCCCAGCTCGGCCAGCATTAGGATGCCCATACCGGCCCCGAAGAAGCCGCCGTAGACGGACACCAGGAAGTGGACGGCCGCCAGTCCCCAGATGCCGCCCTCCCCCAGGGCCGGCTTGGGCCGGTCGGGAGCGGGCTGGCGCTCGCGCCAGTGTCGCAACGGCTCCTGGAGGATGAACAGCAGGGTGGAGCCGATGATGAGTCCGGGGACCAGCCGACGAAACAGCGCGTCCCCGGCGACCGCCACCAGTGCGGCCCCGACACAGCCGCCGAGGACACTGGAGACGATGAGGTACACCACCAGGCGTGGGCCGTGCTGGCCCAGGTCCCGCCGGAAGGTGAAGCCGGAGGTGAACGACCCCGGCACCAGCGCCACGGCGTTGGTGGCGTTGGCCACCACCGCGGGCACCCCGGCGGCCAAGAGCGACGGAAACGTCAGCAGCGTGCCGCCGCCGGCCATGGCATTCATCACGCCAGCCCCCACCGCCGAGGCGAAGAGGAGGCCCAGGCCAAGGTAGGAGAAGTGCGTCATGGCGGGAGAACCGCGGGGGAGGCCGTTGGCGGGCGCCTCAGCTCACCGGGTCACGCTGGGCCAGCGCATTGTAGGTGGCGTACTTGTAGGTCTCGGACAGCGTCGGGTAGTTGTAGCAGCTGTCGATGAAGAGCTGCGCGGTGCCGCCGAGCAGGATGGCGGTCAGCCCAATATGCACCAGCTCCGAGGCCGCCTCGCCCATGACGTGGACGCCGAGCAGCTTCATGTCCTCGCGGCGGAAGATGAGCTTCAGGAAGCCACCCCCATCTCCGATGATTTGGCCGCGGGCATTGGTGGCGTAGGAAGCGCGGCCGACGACGAAGGGCACGCCCCCTTTCTTGAGCGACTCCTCCGTCTCCCCGGCCATCGACAGCTCGGGGATGGTGTACAGCCCGTAGGGCAAGGTCGGTGCCAGCGCGTCCTTCGGGTAGAGCGAGAAGGCGTGGGCGATGGCCACCCGGGCCTGCTCCATGGCGGTGGAGGCCAGCGCCGGAAAGCCGATGATGTCACCGGCGGCGTAGATGTGCGGGACGGACGTCTGGAAGTGGGCGTTGACCTGGATGCGGTCGCGCTCGCCCAGGATGACGCCCGCCTCCTCCAGGCCCAGATTCCGGCTGTTGGAGGACCGGCCCATCGCCACCAGGACAGCGGCCGATTGCACCGTCGCGCCGCTCTTCAAGCCCAGGGTGATGCGCCCCTCCTCGACGTCCACCGTCTCCACGGCGTCCGGAATCCGGAACTGGACGCCCAAATCGCTCATCCGCTCCTGAAGCCTTTGCGACATCTCGCTGTCAAGGAAGTTGAGCAGCGGCGACCGCGGCTCCACCAGCGTTACCGGGATGCCCAGCGCGGCGAAGGTACAGGCGTACTCGCAGCCGATGACGCCCCCGCCCACCACCACCAGCGAATGCGGCACCTCCTCCATTTGCAGGATGGTGTCCGAGTCGTAGATGCCGCTCGCCCCGAAGGGAAACAGCGGCGGGTGCAGGGGCCGGGAGCCGGTCGCCACCAGCACCACGTCGCCGGTCAGCTTCTCCTCGAAGCCAGGGCGGCGGACGACGACGGTGTGCGGGTCCACCAGCCGCCCCTTGCCCTGAAAGACGTCGACGCCGTGCGCATGCATGTTCTGCTGAACCCGGACACTCTCCTCCTGGGAAACGGCCTTCTCCCGGTACAGCAGGTCCTTGACCCCCGCCCGGTGCGAGAGGTTCATCTCCACGCCGAACAGCCCGCGCTGCCGGAAGCCGGACAGGTAGAGTGCCGTCTCGCGAAGCGTCTTGCTGGGCAGCGTCCCCGTGTTGGCGCCGGCGCCGCCGAGGACGGGGCGCCACTCCACCAGGGCCACCTTCTTCTTAAAGTACCCCGCCTGCGCCGCGCCCTTCTCCCCCGCCGGGCCCGAGCCGATGACGACCAAGTCGTAGTGAGCCATTTCCGAAGGGCCACGCTAGGCGAGGCAGTTCCGACACTCAACGGAAGGGCACCGCGCCGACGGTGACGCCTTGGCGACACCGGCGGCTGGCACTGGGTCGACCGTGGGTCGTCCGCCTCCCAGGGGGGGCGGGGGCCCCCAGAAGGGTGCGCCGGCCACGCCAAGGGGAGTATGACCACCCTCGGACGCGGTTCTTCGATGGCCTTTCCTCCGCTGGCCGACGCGCTTGCCCCGTCGCTCGAAACCCTCGAGCAGGGACTGCTGCGGCTGAAGCACCTGCGCCCGGCGGTCGAGATGGGGCGCCGCCCGGTGCACGTCCTGTACGGCGGGGCGCACCTGTTCCAGGCGCGCAGCTTGGGCCGGATTCGTGAAATCGCCCGCGCCGCCATGGACAGCTACGCGCCCGACGGCACTACCTTCGCCTGGGCGCTGGGGCTGTCGCTAGCCCCCGACGCCGCCACCCAACTGCGCAACCGCGTCGTGGAAAAGCTCGAGCGCGAGCCGGTGGAGGACTACCGGGTGGACTTCGAGGACGGCTACGGAGTGCGGCCCGACGCCGAGGAAGACACGCACGCCGACGCGGTGGGGGCCGCGCTGGCCGAGGCCAACCGGCAGAAGGCGCTGCCGCCCTTCGTCGGCATCCGCATCAAGTCCTTCACTTCCGCGAGTTCGGCGCGCCGTGCCCTCCGTACGCTGGAGCGGGTGTTTCAGGCGGCCGGTCCGGGCGGCTGTCCGTCGGGCTTCGCCGTCACCTTGCCCAAGGTGTCCTTACCGGAACAGGTCAACCTTCTGGTGCACGCGCTGTCCGCCGTCGAGGCGCGCGCCGGCTGGCCGGACGGGTCGGTGGCCCTGGAGCTGATGGTGGAGACACCGCAGGCGCTGGTGGCACAGGACGGGATGTTTGGCGTGCCACGTCTGCTCGCGGCCGCGGGCCCGCGCTGCCGTTCCCTGCACCTGGGCCCTTATGACTTGAGCGCTTCGCTCGGCATCACCGGGGCGCGCACCACCCTGGCGCACCCGGCGCTGGACCTGGCCCGGCGGCTTTTGGTGCTGTCGACGTCCGGGACGTCGGTGTCCGTCTCGGACGGCCCCACCACGGTCCTCCCGGTCGCTCCCCACCGGGGGGACACCCTCAGCCGTGACCAGCAGGCCGAAAACCGCCGGGCCGTTCACGCCGGCTGGCGACGGACGGCGGAGGACGTGAAGCGCGCGCTCGAGGATGGAGTCTTCCAGGGCTGGGACCTTCATCCGGCCCAGCTCCCGGCACGCTTCGGCGCCCTCTTTGCCTTCTTCCAGGCCGAGCTCGAGCCGGCCGGGGCGCGCTTGCGCTCCTTCCTGGAACGCGCCGCCCAGGCCAACCGGCTGGGCGTCATGTTCGACGACGCAGCCACGGCGCAGGTGCTTCTCAACACCTTCCGGCGCGCGCTGGCCTGCGCCGCCGTGACTCCGGCGGAAGTCGAGCACGCCACCGCGCTCTCCGTGGAGCAGCTCGCCAAGATGCGCTTCCGCTGACAGGCGCGGCGGACCTCCACCCCCCGTCAGGGGCGCGCGCGCGCGTGGACGACGTCGAGCAGCATCTCGGCCACCAGGGCCGTCCACCCCGTCTGATGGGCAGCGCCAAGGCCCTGGCCGGTGTCCCCGTGGAAGAATTCGTAAAACGTCACCAGGTCGCGGAAGTGCGGGTCGCGCTGGTACCGCGCCTCGTCCCCATTCAGCGGCCGGCGTCCATTGGCGTCCGGGAGGAACAGAGCGCACAAACGCTGGGCGATGAAGTGGGCGATTTCTCGCAAGGTGTGCCTGTTTCCCGACCGGGACGGGAACTCGATGCGGAACTCGTCGCCGTAGAAGTGGTGGTAGCGCTCGAGGGCTTCCACCAGCAGGAAGTTGGTCGGGAACCACACCGGCCCGCGCCAGTTGGAGTTGCCTCCGAACATGCCCGTCTCGGAGACCCCCGGCTCATAGCGCACCTCCGCCTCGGCCCCATGGGAACGCAGCAGGTAGGGCTGCGTCTGGTAGGCCTTGGACAGCGAGCGAATCCCGTAGGGGGAGAGGAACTCCGCCTCGTCCACCATGTAGCGGAGAATCCGCTCCATCCGCTCGCGCGGTGCCACTGCCAACAGGTGCCGGCCGCTCGGGTGGCCGGGATTGGGTGGCCGGTAGAAGACGTGGCTCGCCAAGTCCGGCTTGTTTTCCAGAAACCAGTGCATCCGCTTGGCAAAGCCAGGCAGCTTCTGCAGGTAGCGGTCCTCGAGAATCTCCGTGGCGAAGAGTGGGATGAGGCCGACCATCGACCGCAGCCGGAGGGGAAGCATCTCTCCCTCCGGGGTAATCATCTTGTCGTAGTAGAAGCCGTCCTGTTCGTCCCACAGCCCGGTGCCGCCGGAATTCATGGCATCGACGATGGTGACGAAATGTTCAAAGAACTTGCTGGCGATGTCCTCATAGGCCGGGTCCTCCATCGCCAGCTCGAGCGAGATGGACAGCATGGTGGTGCAGTAGAAGGCCATCCACGCCGTGCCGTCGGCCTGGGCCAGCTGGAGCCCATCCGGCAGGGGCCGGTTCCGGTCGAAGACGCCCACGTTGTCCAGGCCGAGGAAACCTCCGCCGAAGAGGTGCTTGCCGGCGAGGTCCTTGCGGTTGACCCACCAAGTGAAGTTGAGGAGCAGCTTGGGGAAGACGCGCCGCAGGAAGACCGTGTCGCGTGCGCCCCGGGGAGCCGTCTTCTTGTAGACCCGCCAGCAGGCCCAAGCATGCACCGGGGGGTTCACATCCTCGAAGGCCCACTCGTAGGCGGGGAGCTGGCCGCTCGGGTGCATGTACCACTCGCGCAGGAAGAGCTGCAGCTGCTCCTTGGCGAAGGCCGGGTCCACCCCCGCGAAGGGCACCATGTGGAAGCTCAAGTCCCAGGCGGCGAACCACGGGTACTCCCACTTGTCCGGCATGGAGACGACGTCGCGGTTGTAGAGGTGCTTCCAGTCGTGGTTTCGGCCCTCCGCGCGGCGCGCGGGGGGCGGAGGGGACACCGGGTCCCCTTCCAGCCACGCCTTCACCGAGTACCCATAGAATTGCTTGTTCCAGATGAGGCCCGCGTAGGAGAGCCGCGAAACCTCGCGCTCCTCGGGGGTGGCCGCCGCCGGCATGCGGTGGGCGTAGAAGGCATCCGCCTCGTTGATGCGCTGGGAGAAGACCGAGTCGAACGTCCTCCCGAAGTCCGACAGCAGCCCCAGGTCGATGTCGCTCAGCCGAAGGCGCAGCTGCACCGACTCCCCCGGCTGCAGCTGCAAGGCGTAGTGGGCAGTGGCCTTCGTCCCGACACGGCTGGGCTTGACCGCCTGGTGACGGCCGTCCACCAGGTAGGCGTGAAAGCTGTCCTTCGGCCAGCGGCTTCGCCCGTGGGTGCGGTAGAGGCGCTCGGTATTCGTCTCGTTGTCGCAGAAGAGGAATTCCGGTGGGTGCCCGGAGGCGCTCGGGGCGGCCTCCAGGCGCAAGAGCCCGAGCGAGGAGTGGTGGGCGAGGAGCGCCCCGTCCCTCTCCTGGATGCGGCCGGGTGCCCAGTACCCCTCGCCAGTCCTCCCCCAGGCCCAGGTGTTGCGAAACCACAGCGTCGGCAAGAGGTGGAGCGGTGCGCGGTCTGGCCCCCGGTTGGTGACGGTGATGCGGATGAAGATGTCGTCGGGAGAGGCCTTGGCATACTCGACGAGGACGTCGAAGTACCGGTCGTGGTCGAAGGCGCCCGTGTCGAGCGGGTCAAACTCAGGGCGGGCGCGCCCGCGCCGACGGTTCTCCGCGACCAGTTCCGCGTAGGGGAAGGCCCCTTGGGGGTACTTGTAGAGCGCCTTCAGGTAGCTGGCCGTGGGGGTGGCGTCGAGGTACCAGTACAGCTCCTTCACATCCTCGCCGTGGTTGCCCTCGGCGTTGTTCAACCCGAAGAAGCGCTCCTTGAGAATGGGGTCCTTCTCGTTCCACAGGCAGAGGGCGAAACACAGTCGGCACTCCCGGTCGGTGATGCCGAGCAGGCCGTCCTCGCCCCAGCGGTACGCCCGGCTGCGCGCGTGGTCGTGCGGGAAGGAGTCCCACGCCGTCCCGTTGGGCGAGTAGTCCTCCCGCACCGTGCCCCACTGGCGCTCGGAGAGGTACGGCCCCCAACGCTTCCAGTTCTTGGTCCGCTGCGCGTCTTCCTCGAGCCGCTCGGTTTCCGCGTCGCTCGAGGTCGTCTTGGGCATTGGCGCGGGCGGGAGACAAGCACCGACGATGGGGCGCGGGCAATGCCCGGTGACGGCCCCCACTGCCGCGCCGGGCGCTGACGGCCGGCCCCCCCCGGGGCGAGGAGGAGCACACCCGCCCCCCGCCGTGCACGGAACACCCACTGCCCCAGTGGCAGGCCCGGGGCCGGACCGCTAAGTGCAGGAGGGCGGCCGGTCCGAACCGGGTGGCCGCGCGGCGAGACGACTTCGCGCGCAAGGAACGGGAGGCCAGGTGACGCCGGCGCAGCGCATGGTGGAGGGTAAGGCGGCGCTGCCGGTCGCCGGCGGAGGCCCGTTGCCCATGCACCCACCCAGCCTCCCGGCGCCCCGCTGGGGCGTCGCCCTCGCGCTCTTCGTCCTCTACCTCGTCTGGGGCTCCACCTACCTGGCGATGCGGGTTGCCCTCGAAGGCTTCCCGACGTTCCGGATGGGGGCGCTCCGGTTCCTGGTGGCCGGCTCGGTGCTGTTCCTCATCGCCCGGGCGCGTGGCGGACGGCTTCCCAGCGCCGTGCAGTGGCGCAACTCGCTGCTGGTTGGCACGCTGCTGCTGGCGGTCGGCAATGGCGGGGTGGCCTACGCCGAGCAAACGGTGGGCTCGGGCCTGGCTGCGCTTGTCGTTTCCGGCATGCCCCTGTGGATGGCCTTTTTCTCGGGCGTCTTCGGTAAGTGGCCCTCCGCGGGTGACTGGGCGGCCCTGGGCTTGGGGGCGTTGGGCATCGTCCTGCTCAACCTGGGCAGCGACCTGCACGGAAACCCGGGCGGTATGTTCGCGCTGCTGCTGGCCTCGGCCGCCTGGGCCTTCGGCTCGCTGTGGAGCCGCCGGCTGCCCATGCCCGCCGGGGCCATGGCGGCGGCCGCGCAGATGCTAGGCGGGGGCTTGGTGCTTTTGGGCGTCAGCGTTCTCCGTGGCGAGCACTTCGCCGGCCCGCCCTCGGCCCGCGCCGTGGGGGCGCTGGCCTACCTCGTCGTCTTCGGCTCTCTCGTGGCCTTCAGTGCCTACCTGTACCTGCTCGCCCGGGTGCGCCCTACCGTCGCCAGCAGTTACGCCTACGTCAACCCGGTGGTGGCAATGCTTCTGGGGGCCGCCCTCGGCGGTGAGGCGATGCCGCCCGTCGCCCTGCTGGCGACACCCCTCATTCTGGCCAGCGTGGCGGTGGTGCTGCGTCCGCGCAAGGCCGCACCGGCATCGCAGCCGCCCGCGAGCGCGCCGTCGGCCGCCGTGGCCGTCCGCCGCTAGGCTACAATCCCCCCACCGGGCTGCTTCTGGCCCACGGAAAACCCCTGCCCGGAAGACGCTTGTCCTTGCGCCCGCTGTTGCTCGGCTTGGTCGTGCTGTGGCTGCCCGGGCGGCCGGCGACAGCCGCGCCCATAGACGCTGGGGTGCAGGTGGCCTGCGTGGCGGAAAACGTCTGCACCCTCGTCCGGCCCCTGTCGTCATCGGGCGGCGTCCAGAGGGTGGCGCTGCTCGAACACGCGGCGCCCCCCGTGGACGCCAGGCAGCCTTTCGCGGGGTGGTTTGGCTGGAGCCACGCCCCGGCCGCCCTGCGCGAGCGCGTCCTTCGCGGGGGGTCCGTGCGCCTGGAGCGGAGCACCGAGGCGGGTAGCTTCCTCCTCAGGACTGTACCCATGGTGCAGTTGGCAGAGGAAGGGGACCCGCTGCTCGTCTTTCTCACTGTCGACCCGCTCCGCACCGGGACGGCAACGGAGCTCCCGGAGCCCATTGCGCTGGCGCAGCAGCGACAACTTCTCACCCCACAACAGGAAGTCGGGGTGGCGCGCGAAAGCCAGGCGCAGCGCGCCCGTACCAAGGCGCTACTGGACGCCTGGGACGCCTTCACCCGCGCGCCCGGGAACCACGCGGCCCGCACCCGGCTGGTGGAAGCACTCGGCGGCGACAGCACCTCGCTGGACCCAGACACCTTCCTCACCGCCGACCAGCGGACCGCTCTGCGCCGGGCCGGCCTGGGCCTGGAGGGTCGCATTTTCCTCGAGGATGGCCCCGGGCCGGGCATCGCCTTCCGGCTGCGGGTGGAGGCCGTCCCGCTTGAGCAGGTGGCCCGCGAGTGGAACGCGGGCCTGCGTGCCCTGGTGAACCCCCTGGAGCGCGTCCCCCGCCCTCTTTTGCTGGTGGCGCGCGGCCGCCGTCACGAGGAAGTCAGCTTCACCCTGGACGTGAAGGACGGCGAGGAGTCCCGGATGTCGCAGGTGGTGCGGCGGCTGCTGGCCGTGCCAGGCCTCTCCACCGACGGCAAGGAGCTGCCGCCGCCTGGACTGTAGCGGCACGCAACCACTAACCTTTTGCACGGCCGCGCGGAAGCAGGCAATGTCGTGCGCTTCCTCTGCCCATGCCCCTCCTCCCCACCGTGGTTGTGGTTGCCCTGGTGTCCGCTGCACCCGCCCCCGCCCGCTTCGACGCTGACGGGAAGGCCCTCGGTGAGCCGCTCAGCGACCGCATCGCCTCGTACGTCATCGACGCCCGCCTCGACCACGAGGCGCGCAAGCTGACGGGCCACGAGACGGTGACGTGGGTGAACCGCAGCGCCGAGCCGCAGTCCACCCTGTGGTTCCACGCCTACTGGAACGCCTTCAAGAACGCGAAGTCGACGTTTTACCGGGACGCCGAGGACAAGCAGGGCTTTCGGGACGAAAGACCGGAGAGCGGCCGTTACCCGACGCGCAAGCCCGACGAGTGGGGGTGGATGAAGCTGACGCGCGCCGTCCTTCCCGACGGGGCCGACCTGCTGCCTTCCTTGCGCTGGCAGCACCCGGACGACGACAACGCGGACGACCAGACGGTCTTCACGCTGAGCTTGCCGCACCCGGTCCCGCCCGGGGGCACCATCAGCTTCGAGCTGGCGTGGGAGTCGCGGGTGCCGCGGGCCGTGGCCCGAGCCGGCTACAGCGGCGACTACTACCTCATCGGGCAGTGGTTTCCGAAGCTGGCCGTGCTGGAGGTGCCGCCCACCCGCGGCGTCACGGAGCCAAGGTGGAACGCCCACCAGTACCATTCCAACAGCGAGTTCTACGCGGACTTCGGGACGTACGACGTCTCGCTCACCGTCCCGGCCCGCTTCGTCGTCGGCGCGACGGGCGTCCGCACGGGGCGGACGGAGAATCCCGACGGCACCGTCACCCACCGCTTCCACCAGGATGACGTCCAGGAATTCGCCTGGACGGCCAACCCCAAATTCATCGAGGTGAAGGACGTCTTCCGCGAGGACGGGCTGCCGGAAGTGGCGCTCTCGGCGTTGGTCGAGCCGCAGTACCGCGCCACCGCCGACCAACTCCTTGCCGCCCTCAAGGCGTCGCTGAGCCACTACGGACGCTGGTGGTACCCCTACCCTTACCCGCACGTCACGGTGGTGGGGCCACCCAACACCGAGCACGCCCTTGCGACGGCGGGCATGGAGTACCCGACGTTCTTCACGGCGGTGAGCCGCCGCGACCCGGGCCCCGGCAAGGACCCCATCCTCTGGGAAGCCACCGCCCACGAATTCGGCCACAACTACTGGATGGGGCTGGTCGCCTCCAATGAGTTTGAAGAGGCGTGGATGGACGAAGGCATCAACAGCTATGGCACCGCCAAGGTGATGGATGCCGAGAACGTACGGTATGACTTCGCGAGTTTTCTTGGCCGGCCTTTGCGGTGGCTGGTGGGCCCCCTGGTCAAGAACGACCTGAGCGATTGGGACGTGGTGCGCGGCGCGGCCAAGCGACGCTATGACTCGCCCATCGTCCGCGACTCCTGGAAGTACCGCACCAGCGACGACTACGGAGAGAACTCCTACTTTCGGACGCAGCTCGCGCTCAGGCAGCTTGAGCTGATGCTGGGGCCGGAGGTGTTTGCCACTGTCCTGCGCACCTACGTCCAGCGGTGGGCCTTCAAGCACCCCACCACCGCCGACTTCTTCGCCGTGGCCAAGGAGGTGTCCGGCCGCGACCTCTCCGGCTTCGAGCAGACGTTCTTCCATGGCACGGCCGGACTGGACCTGGCCGTTTCGGACATCAGCTGTGCCACGGTGGCGGAGACGACGGCCGGCGCCTTCGACGACGACAAGGGGAACCCGGTCACGCGCGCCTGGAAGGACCCAGCGTCCAAGGACACGGCGCCGGTGCGCTGCACGGTGACGGTGGAACAGCGGGCCCCGGTGGCCATTCCGGCCACCGTCCGGGTGACCTTCGAGGACGGCTCCGTCGTCGACGAGACGTGGGACGGGAGGAATACCTGGGCCAAGTACAGCTACCTGCGCACCGGCAAGAGCGGGCGCGTCCGGGAAGCCCGCATCGACCCAGGCGGCGTCAACAAGCTCGACGCGGCACCGGTGAACGACGCGCGCTCGACCCGGCATACCGGCCACCCGCCCACGGCCCTGGCGGGGTTTCTGCTGTACGTCGCCCAGCTTGCCACCACCCTGTTTGCCGCGTTTCTCTAGAAAGGCCCCTTCCACGTGCGGACACTCCGCGCCATCCCCGCTGCCCTGCTGAAGGGCTTCTCCGAGTGGCAGACGCTGCTGGTCCTTCTGTGGATGTCACTGCTCTGCGCCGGCATCGCCGTCCTTCCCGACTTGGGAAGCATCTTCAAGTATTACGGGCACGCGCCGCTGGCGGAAGGCAAGCCGCTGCTGTCCAGAGAATTGCTGCTGGGCATGGGGCAGGCGTTCCCGCCGGGAGGCAACCCCCTGGCGGCCCTTCCCGTCGCCGTCCTCGTCGCCTTCCCCCTCACCCTCTTCCTCACCGGGGGCGTCGTGTGGCGGGGGTGGACGGTGGACCGTTTCCGGCTCTCGGAATTCATCGCCGAGTGCGCGCGGATGTCGGGCCGCGTGGTGCGCACGCTCCTCTGGAGCCTCTTGCTGCTCGCGCTGTGCGGCGGCGTGGTGGCGGGCCTGGCCGCCCTCCTGCACGCCATGCACCGGGATTCCCTCTTCACCGTCCCGGGCTTCTACTGGATTGCCGAGCGCCCCGTTACCCGCTGGGCGGTGGCCCACCTCATCCTGGCCGTCGTGCTGTGGGCCCTGTGGCGGCTGACGCTGGACGCAGCCCGGGTGCTTGTCCTGGTGGAGGAGTTGCGGCAGACGCGCAAGGCGGTGTGGCGGGCCTTCCTGCTGGTGTTGCGCTCGCCCGGCGCCTGGGCGGCGTATGCCATTCTCGGCTTCGCCGAGGTGTGTGCGGTGTTCTTGATGATGCGGCTGCACGCCGCCCTGCCCGAGGGCAACACGGCGCTGGCCTGGCTCGCGCTCCTTCTGGCGCAGATGGTGGTGCTGGTCCGCGCAGGGTTCCAGGTGTCCACCACCGCCTTCGCCGCGGAACTGGTGCGCCACGCCCAGGCCGTCACCGCACCGGTGCCGGTGCCGACCGCCAGGCCGGAGGCCATCGCCGCCCCCGGCGCCGGGGCGCCCGCTACCGCGGAGGGGGCGCCGGCGGACGGTGAGCCCTTCGAGCTGCTCACCGCCAAGGACCCCTCCCGCACCGGGTCCACCTCAGAAATGCCGCTGGTGGATGCCGACCTCGTCGAGGACGAGCCGGGCGGCGGAGGCTCCGGCCCGGGCTGACGCCCGCGCCACCGGGGAAGGCCAGGCCGGGCGGCTACACCAGCAGCGGTAGCTTTCCGGTGAGGTAGTCCCGCGCCACCACGCCGAGGTGCACTTCATCCGGCCCGTCGGCGATGCGCGCGGCGCGCGCACTCCGGTACCAGAGTGCGAAGGGCATGTCCTCGCTGTAGCCCAGGCCCCCATGCATCTGGATGGCGTCGTCCAGCACCTTGCACAGACAGCGGGCCACGTGTGTCTTGGCAATGGAGGCGTAGGGGCGGGCTTCCTTGGTGCGGCCCTGGGCCAGAAGCCAGGCGCAGTGCCACGTCATGAGGTTGCCCGCGTGGACGGCGCTGGCTCCGTCGAAGACCATGGCCTGCATGGCCTGGTGCTGGGCCAGCAGCTTGCCGAAGCTGAGGCGACTGGTGAGGTAGGCCTTGCACAGCTCGAGGGTCCGGTCGGCCAGCCCGAGCCAGCGCATGCAGTGGGTGAGGCGCGCCGGGATGAGGCGGGCCTGGGCCAGAAGAAAGCCCTCCCCCACCTCGCCGAGAAGGGCCTCCTCCGGGACGCGCGCGCCCTCGAAGCGAAACTCTGCCTCCCGGTGGGCCAGCAAGTCGGGCCCCAGTGTCTTGATGTCCCGCACGTGGGTGACGCCGGGTGCGTTGCGCTCGACGATGAAGAGGGACGCGCCTGTCCTGGTGTCCTCCGATGTCCGCGCCATGACGATGAGGAAGGAGGCGCGGCCGCCGCCGGTCGAGTACCACTTGTGCCCGTCGATGCGCCAACCGCCGCCGTCCTTCACGGCCCGGGTGCGGAGGTTGGAGGGGTCCGCGCCGGCGCCGGGCGCCGGCTCGGTCATGCAGAAGGCAGACGTCATCTCGCCGCGGGCCAGCGGGCCCAACCACCGCTCCCGCAAGTGCGGGGCTCGCCTTCTGCAGCAGCAGGTCCATGTTGCCCTGGTCCGGGGCGTCGCAGTTGAAGACGCGCGCCCCGACGGGGGAACGGCCCATCTCGCGAAACAGCGTGCACATGCCGAGGATGCCCAGACCGCGGCCTCCGTACTCTGCCGGCAGGTGGGGGACGAAGAGACCCGCCTTCCGGGCCAACTGCTGCAGTTGCTTCAACGTGACATCCTGGCCTGCGGCATCCTCCCGGATGACGTCGTTCTCCTTGGGGAGGACGCGTTCGTCCATGAAGGAACGGATTTCGTGACGGAGGGCGGCAAGGTCGGGAGAAAGGGAGAAGTCCATGGTTAGCCCTCAATGTCCGGGGAAGTGTCGAAGCGCGGGCTGAGCGCGCTCAGCGTGGCAGAGAGGGTGCTGCGAAGGTGCGCCCGCAAGGCGGCGTCGTCGGGCAAGGCCTCCCCACGCCGCAGGCGGTCCGTCAGCGCGGCGTTGAGGGTCCGCAGGGCGGCGCTGGTCTCCGCCGGGAGCCCGGCAACATCCGGGAGGAGGGCGCGAAGGCGCAGCAGCTCGGCCTCGGCATGCGGCTGCCGCACCTCCAACTCGGCCGCCAGGGTGGAAGCCAGGTGCGCTGCGATGAGGACGCGGAAGGCGAGGCGCTTGTCGGTCACCGTCGGCTGAAGCTCTTCGAGAAGAAAGCGCGCGAGCGCCTCCAGGACCGCGCGGGGGGCGGGACGTTCCTGCATGGGCCGCTAGCCTCCCTGCTCCAGGAGGCGAAGGGCCTCCCACTCCATTTCCGGCGCTCGCCGGGCGATGGCCACGTATTCCAGGTCCGATTCTTCGCCGGACAGGTAGCGTTCGCCCTGGTGCACACTGCCGGCCGCCCAGCGGACGTTGCCCATCACCTCCCACCAGTGCACCGCTTGCAGCGCGATGCGGTGTCCGCTGGCGCGCGCGTAGGCCTCCAGAAAGGCCTCGCGCGACGTCAAGCCACCCGCGGGAAGCGCGTTCTGGCCGAAGCGCCAGTCGCGCACACAGAGCCAGCCAATGTCCTCGGCCGGCGTCCCCCAGCGCGCGAATTCCCAGTCCAGCACCGCTGCCAGCCCATCGGCGGTGACCAGGAAATTCCCGGTCCGGAAGTCTCCGTGCAGCAAGCAACTGGGCGCCTCCCGCGGCGCGTGTGCGACCAGCCAGCGAAAGGCGTACTCCAGCGCGGGGTGCGGCTCGCGGAGTCCGTCCAGCATTCCCCGGACGAAGGCCAGGCCCGCCTGCACCGGCCCGCCCGGCACCTGGCGCAGCGGCAGCGTGGGGGCGCTCTCGGGCGTCACGGTGTGCACGCGGGCAAGCGCCTGGGCCAGCTGTCCGGGCAGCTGCTGGCGGGCGCGGGCCAGCTCAGGCGCCTTCACGACGCGCCGGCCGATGGCCTCCCCGTCCACCCAGTCCATGCAATAGGCCCAGGCGCCCGGCCGCACCAGCCCTTCGGTGAGGTGATGCACTGGCGGCGTCGGAACGCCGGCGGCCCGCGCCGCCTGCACCACGGCAAATTCCTCGCGCCGGCCAAGGCTGGCCGGAAGTGGAAGCCGCGCATCGCTGCGCAGCACCAGGCATAGAGGTCCGTTGGCGGTGGAGAGCTCCACCCGGTGCAGGTCCTGGCAGGCGCCCCCGGCCAGGGGCGCCATGGCCACCACCTGGACGTCCCTGCCCCGCGCCTCCTGGAGGAAGGCTTGCACCCGACCAGCAAGCGCTTTGTCGTGCACCGGGGCGCCCATGCCTCCGCTCTCTAGCCTGGCGGCGCCCGGCCTGCACGCATGCACCGTTGGCTTGGCCCCCCCCCGGGGGGCACCTCCCTCAGAGGGGGACGCGGAAGCCCACGCGCGCCCCACCGTCCGAACGGTTCTCGGCAAAGGCCTGGCCCCCGTGCGCCTCGGCGATGCGCCGAACCAGCGCCAGGCCAAGCCCCAGCCCGGTCTGTTCCCCCTGCTTGGCGGTGATGCCGCGGCGGAAGGGTTGAAACGCCTCGGCGGATTCGCCCGCAGCGAAGCCCGGCCCGGAGTCTTCGACACAGAAGACAAGCGCACCACCCTCCTCGCTGACATGCAGGGCAACGACTCCGCCGCCGTGGCGCCGCGCGTTTTCCAGGAGGTTGGCCAACCCCCGGCCGAGCAGCGTCGGGTCGCCCTGGAACGTCCGACGGACGGCGTCCACCTGGAGCAGGGTGGAGGGCAGGCCGGCGCGCTCCAGCGCGCGCGCCGCGACGTCCCGAGCGTCCAGGGTGACGCGGCTGAGCGCTGCGAAGTCCATCCGCGCGCTGGCCAGCAGCTCGCCCACCAGCCGGTCCATCTCCACCACTTCGCCCTCCACCTGGTCCAGGGTCCGGCCCGTCTCGGCTCCGCTGCGGCCGAGTTCCAGCAGCAGCCGCACCCGCGCCAGGGGCGTCCGCAGTTCGTGCGAGACGCCGGCGAGGAGCTCACGCTGGTCGCGCAGCTGCCGCTCGATGCGGCTCGCCATCTCGTTCATCACGCTGGCCAACTCTCGGACTTCTGCCGTGCCGTGCACCTGGGCGCGGGTGGACAGCTTCCCCTCCCCCAGAGCCCGGGCGACCCGCGTCAACTCGGCCAGCGGCCACGCAATCCCCCGCGCCACGCGCCCTGCAGCGGCCCACAGCATGCCGAAGAGGAGGCAGAGGACGAGCCCCAACTTCCACCACTCCCGGGAGGGGCCGGCGTCGATGCGCACGTAGCCCACCAGCGTTCCCCCTACCTGGACGGGGGCCAGCAAGTCGGTGCGCACAGGCGCCGGCCCGTAGCGTTCCAGCCGCTGGTGCGTCTTGTCCTCCAGCTGCACCGCCCAGCCCAGCCCCTCGGCGAGGTGCGCCGCCCAGGCCGCCCGTGCCCCGGGACTTGTCCACACCTGGGCCGCCTGCCAGGACAGCAACTCCACCGCGCCCCGCAGCCGGGTCCGGCCGGGCCCCTCGAGATGGCCAAGGCCGGAGAGCGCCAGCGCGACCACCACGCCAGTGATGAAGATGGAGGCACCGAACCACAGGAACAGCCTCCGTTGAAGGCGCATCCGGCCCCGCCGCCGGTACCGGCGGTGCTCGCCTCCCCAACCGTGCTGGTGGCGCCAGGGCACAGAAGGCTCAAGCCTCCCGGGTGAGGACGTACCCCACGCCCCGCACCGTCTTGATGCGGCGGGGAGCCCGCGGGTCATCGCCCAGCTTCGCCCGAAGGTGGGAGATGTGGACGTCCACCGTCCGCTCGCCCACCACGACGTCGGAGCGGCCAGCTTCGGCCAGCAGGGCATCCCGGGGTACCACCCGGCCCGGTCGCCGCATGAGCGCGATGAGAATGTCGAATTCGATTCCGGTTAGCTCGACCGGCTGTCCAGCCACCTGAACCTCCCGGGTGCCCACGTCCGCGCTGACGTCCCCCACCGCCAGGCGATTGGCGATGGATTCGGGCTTGCTGCGCCGAAGGACTGCCCGAAGGCGCGCGAGCAATTCGCGCGGACTGAAGGGCTTGGGGATGTAGTCGTCAGCGCCAATTTCCAGCCCCACCACGCGGTCGGTCTCGTCGCCCCGGGCGGTCAGCATCAGCACCGGGACGCCGTTTTTGCTGCGGATGCGACGGACGACTTCCAGGCCGTCCATGCCAGGCATCATCACGTCCAGGAGGACAGCATCAAAGGTACCGCTGCCGAGAAGCTGCAGGCCAGTGGTCCCGTCCGGAGCGCCGACCACCGAGACGCCGTTCTGCTCCAGGAACGTCTTGAGAAGTTCCTGGAGCCGGCGGTCATCATCGATGAGCAGCACCCGGACGGACATGGCCCTGGGAAGCCTACCAGCCCGGCGCAGCGGCCGGGCCGTGCCAGGCGCCCGGCCCAGGCGCGGGTGGGACCTGGCCGGTGCGTGCGGCGTCGACGCAGATTTCGGCGACGTGCCTTTCGAAGGCAACCCGCCGGGCCCAGTGGTGCCACCGCAACTGCTGCACGCCGGAGCCGAAGCCAATGAGGGCACCAACACCGAGGAGAAAGGCCAGAGGGAGTCGTCGCATGGCGTGCCTCCTAGACATTCCACCGGCCACGACCGGGAGCGCGCTCGAGGAAGTCGGCGAGGGCGCCACGCTGGCGAGCGTCGAGCACCTCGTGCACCCGCGCACCCTGCGTCACCAGCACCTCGCGCACCACCTTGATGCGCTCATCGTGGCGCCCGAAGAGGGCTCGCAGCGCATCGACGTCGAAGACGTCGGCGCGCAACGCCCGCGCCACGTCTCCCCGGGACTGCGGCCATTCACCCCGGAGACTTGCGAAGGAGCTAGCCACCGCCTCCGCCGCATCGGCGAGCACGGTCTCCTGCGCGGGAGACGTCCCCAACCTTTCGTAGACGAAGCGCAGCATCCTTCGCGCCCGGCCGGGCTCTCCGAACCCGGGTCCTCCACCACGCCCACCCCAGGACTCCTCGTCCTGCCATCCACGCCGTCCGGGCCCGCCATGCCAGCCGTGCCAGCCCCGGTGGTGCGCAAAGGCGTAGGGGCGCCGGAGGACGAACACCATTCCGGCCAGACACATTGCTCCAAACAGAAAACCAAACATCTGGACTGCTCCTTGCGAGGGCGGCTGACCGGCCCATCCGGTCAGAGCGCCGTCCTTCGTGAACAGGAGCTAAGGGCCCACTGTGAAGGACAGACCCACCGCGGCGTGAAGAAGTGCAAAAAAGGGCCGGAGGCCCTCAAGGCAGCTCCAGGGCGCGCCACAGGTACCAGCTGGCGACGCTGCGAAAGGGACGCCAGCGCCATCCCCGCCGCTGGAGCTCCCGTGTCGAGGGTAACCGGCCCCGCCCGAGCGCGCGCGCGTACCCCTTGCGGATGCCGAGGTCTCCCAGTGGAAGCACGTCAGGGCGGCCGAGGCGAAACAGCAACACCATCTCCACCGTCCACCGGCCGACTCCATGAATTCTCATCAGGGTGTCGAGGATGCGCTCATCCGGCCAGCGGCGGAGCACGGCCCAGCCGGGCACCTCTCCGGCCAGGGCATGGGCGGCCAAGTCGCGAAAGGCGCGGGCCTTGCCGGCGGACAGGCCAGCGGCGCGCAGCTGGCGGTGGGGGGCCTGGCGGATGGCGTCGGGCGGTGGCACACCCTCGGTGCCGAAGACGGACGCCAGTCGCAGGAGGATGGCCTGGGCGGCCCGGCCGGAAATCTGCTGGCCGACGATGGAACGGGCCAGCGCCTCGTAGGGCGAGTGCCCACGCCGCAGCGCGAGGCGGTAGGGCCCCACCTGCTGCAGGACGTCCCCCAGGGCGGGGTCCCTGCGCCTCAGGTGCTCCAGCGCCTCCTCCACGCGTGGCGCACAGGGCTGGCCGTCCCGGGCATGGAGTGGCGGGTGTGCCATCGACTCCAGGCCAAGTAACCGCTCGTGGAGCAGCTCGCCCCCGCCCCAGGCCCCCACCCGCCCCGCCGGGCCGACCACGCGGTGGCCGGGAAGCAGCACCGGCAGAGGGTTTCGCGCCAGCAGCGCGCGCAGCTGGGCTTCGGACAGCGCCAGGCCAGCAGCGAGCGCGCCGGCCTCCGCGGTGGCGCCCGCCGGTGTCCCTTGGAGGACCTCCGACACGGCGCGCAGGGACGCCGAGCCCCTAGAGAGGTCGAGCGGGACGGCGCTGAAGTCCTGTGGACGTCCGGACAGATGCTGCCGCAGGCGCGCGACGGCTTCCCGGACGAAGCGCGGGAGCCGCTTGGCCTCGACGGCACCCCCTTCGACCAGGCGCTGGCGCCGTGCGTCCGCGTCGCGCCCGAAGGTGAGACGCTGCACACCCGCCTCGCTCCACTCCAGCGCGCACGGGCCAAGCGGCGTCTCGAGGACAGCGAACGCCATGTCCTAGGGTGTGGACACCAGGTGGTCGGCGTCGTGCACGAGACCCTCGGCACGTCCTACCACCCGCATCCAGCCGACGGAGTGCTCGCTCCGGGCGAACCAGCCGGTCTGGGCGCGGGCCAATTCGAGGAAGCCGAGTGCCTGGCTGCCCCGCAGGAAGTCCACCCGCAGCTCGGCGTGTGGTTCCCCCTCGGGGGGGACCTCCCCCCGCCCGAGGACGTCCGTCGGGACGACCTTGTTCAACCGCTCCAACCAACCTTGGGCGTACGCGTCCGGCGTCTCGGCGCGGAGGTCATCGAAGACTTTGGCGCTGCCCCCGACGCGCTTTTGGACGAGCGTCCGGGACACGCTGCCGAGGCGCACCACCACGCGGTCCGCGTCCTCCGGACGGAAGGCATGCACCCGTCGGTCGACCAGCCGGCTGGCGGCGGCCGCCAGGTCCTGGACCACCGTCCCCCCCAACACGTAGACGCGCCCGTCCTCGGTGCGGACGTAGGAAGCGCCCGTCCCCACTGGCGTGGACACCTCGAAGCTCAGGTGGCGGGCCTGTGTCCAGACGTCGAGCCGGCGAAGACCGCTGTCCAGGCCCAGCTCGCGCAGCTTGACGGCGTCTTGGACGCCCAGGGCCCGCGTGGCGGTGAAGGGCGAGAACTGCTCGAGTAGCTTCTCGGCAGTCTCATTGCCGCGAAGCTCGCGGTCCGGAGCTGGCGGGGCCAGTTCCAGCGCCGAAGCGCCGCCGTCGCCCCGAGGGCCAGCGTCGGCGCGGGCGCCAGCGTCGGCGGCCCGCAGCGCTGGCAGGCCGGCGTCCGGCGGGGGCCTGGCCCGGGCGCCGGCGTCTACCCCGGCGTCGGGCGCCAAAAGCGACGGGCTGCGGGCGATGATTACCCACGCCTCGGGCTGGCCCTGGCTGACGCGCTCGACTTCCACGCGGTGGCTTCCGTCGTCCCACACGACGCTTTGCACCGAACCCGGTGACAGCTCGGCAATGACGACGCGGCCGGACGTCGCGGCCTCGGGCGCCCGCAACCAGGTGGCAATGGCGAGCGCCAGCGCCCCCGCTGCGATGGCTCCCTGCACCGCTGCGCTCCGCGCCTTCAACGCCGCACCCTCCGCTGCCGCGTCACCACCAGGCCGGCCACCAGCGCCAGCGCCGGGGCCAGGAAGAGGGTGGCGTAGAACCACAGGACGTCCTGACCGCGCGTGTGCTGCATGGGGACGTCGACTTCGCTGGTGGGCGCCCCGATGGCGTCCTCACCGAGCAGCCAACGCACTGAATCCAGCGCAAAGGTGCGGTTGCCGACATTGCCCTCCATGGCCACGTCGGTGAGAACGTCCGAGTCGGCCACCACCACCGCGCGGCCATCGGTGGCCCCCTTGCGCTGAAGCGTCACCGCCGCCGCCAATTCCCAGGCCCGTCGCTTGCCCACCCGCGGTTCGAAGGAGAAGCTGCCCTGCAGGTCCCGGAAGGTATCCGGCAGGGCCAGCACGGTGAAGTCCACGGCCGTGCCGGTCGGCTTCTGCTTGAGGACCTCCAGCGAGCCGGCGGTGACGAAGAGCAGCGGAGCCGAGACGCCCAGCCGGGCCAGGGTGGCCACCGAGGGGTGGAAAGAGTAGCTGGCCGTCACCAGCAGCGCCCGGTCGCTGGGCTGGTGCGAGCGCGGGACGTACACCCGGTCGTTGGCCAGCATGGTCGGGACGAAGCGCACCCCCAGCGGCTGCAGCAGCGCGTCGAAGGCCTCGCCCACCTCGGGGTCGAGGGCGATGAGCATCCGCCCGCCGCCGCGGACATAACGGTTGAGGGCCTGGATTTCCTCGGAGAGAAACGGCGAGGTGGGGCCGAGGATGAGCACGGCGCCGGCGTCCTTCGGCACCTCGGTGGCAAGGCCCTCCGCCAGTCCAAGTGAACGCAGCTCGTCATTCTGCGCCCGAAGCAAGTCGCGAAAGATGCGCACCGTGCCCCGTGCATCCAGCGCGTCCGGATTCTGCTCCATCCGCTCTCCGTGCCCGCTGGTGAAGTAGAGCACCTGGCGGGCCCGCGCCACGGCCGCCAGGCGCTTGGAGATTTCGGCGTCCAGGGCCCGGAGCTCACCGCGGGCCTGTTCCATCTCCAGGCCCGGGACGTACACCTCCTTGCGCCCGCCCCGGCTCACCACCACCGAGCCGTTGGCCGTGACCCCGAGCTCCCGGGCCCGTCCGAGGTCGATGGCCTGGTCGAGGACGCGGACCTCCAGCCGAGGGTTCTCCCGGCCGAGGTCCCGCGCGTACTCGGCGACCGCCGCGCCCACGTCGTTGCCCGGCGGAAAGAAGAGGGTCAGCGTCACCGGCTCCGTCAGGCCCCGGACGATGGCGCGGGTGGCCTCGCTGGGCCGCGCGGTGCGGAAGTAGGAGAGGTCCACCTTTGCATCGCGCGCGTCTGCCACCCAGCCGAGCGCCAGGGCCGAGACCAGCACCGATGCCAGGCCGAGGCCCGACAGGACGGCGTCCTGCACCCGGTGCTCCTCCACGGTGGGGGCCCGGGACGTGGACGCAAAGGCGAGCTCGCCGAGGGCCAGGGGCAGCAGCGAGAAGAGGACGAGAAGCGCACACAGGGCGCGGAAGGCCACCGCCAGGCGGGGCGCCGACTGCGCCAGGTCCGGACCGCCGAGCCGCGGGAGCAGTTCCGACTGGAGGAAATACGCGAGCAGGGCCAACAGGCCAATGGCCTTCAGCGTGGCGAAGGTGCGCTCCACCGAGGCGCGCCGGTCGTCCTCCTCGGAGCTGGAGCGGCCCAGACGCAGGGCGAAGGCGCCGAGGGCGAGGAAGACGCCGAAGGTGGTGCAGCCCACCCGTACCGGACCCGCGCCCAGCAGCCGCTCCCCGATGAAGACGGCGAGCAGCCCGGCGGCGAAGGACGCCGACAGCCAAGCGCTGCGTGGACTCAGCGCCACCGTCTGGCCTCCACCACCCGCGTGGCGGCAAACAGCAGCACCCAGGTGACGAGCAGGTAGTAGGCGACATCACGCAGGTGGACCACCCCCGACTGGAAGGGGACGAAGTGCAGGTTGTGCAGGGCCAGCGCGGCAAAAAGGCCAGCGAACGGCGGCTCGGCCACGCGGGACAGCTGCCAGGCGACCAGCAGCGCCACCAGCATGGCGCCCCCGAGGATGCCGGCGACAATCTGCGTACGGGCCAGCGCCGAGGCAAACGTCCCCAGCGCCACACAGGCCGAGGCCAGCAGCAGCAGGCCGAGGTAGCCAGCGGCGAGATGGCCGAAGGAGACCTTCCCGTGGATGAGGATGAGGAGCGGCATGTATGCGGTGACCAGGGTGACGCCGCACAGGAAGGCGAGACCGGCGAAGAATTTTCCGAGGACGATGTCCACGTCCTGAACGGGGGACGCGTACAGCAAGGGCAGCGTGCCGGCCTGGCGCTCCTCGGCGAGCAGCCGCATGGAAACGAAGATGGCGGCCACCATCGTCGTCCCGCTGGAGAAGTAGAAGAAGCGAGTCAACACCTCCACCGAGCGGCGAATGCCCTCCAGCGCGAAGGAATTGAAGAGGAGCCCGTCCACCGCCAGAACGGCGGCCAGGATGACCCAGCCGGCCATGGTGCCCACCATGGCCAGCAGCTCACGGCGCGCGATGAGGACCACGTTGCGCACGCTCACGTCTCCATCCCCCCGGTCAGCCTCAGGAAGAGGGATTCGAGCCGGTCCTGGCCGACGTCGAGGCGCACCAGGTCCAGGCCGGCGGCGACCACTGCCCGGGCGATGGCGGGCCGGAGGCCTTCGGCCGCGTCGGCGTGCAGCTCCACCCGGTCCTCCTCGGCAGACACCACCGTCACCTGCTTCACTCCGGGAACGCCGCGCAGCGCGGCCTCGGCGGCCGGGGCCGACCCGCGCACCTGCACCACCACCGTCCCGCTTCCGCCCAGCCGCTGCTCGAGCTCGTGCTCCGTCCCCTGGGCCACCAACTCACCGTCGCGAATGACGAGGAGGCGGTCACAGGTCTGCGCAATCTCGGGGAGGATGTGGCTGCTCACCAGCACGGTGTGGGTGGTGCGCAGGCTCCGCAACAGGGAGCGCATTTCAATAATCTGCGCCGGGTCCAGCCCCTTGCTCGGCTCATCCAGCAGCAGCACCGACGGCCCGTGGACGAGCGCCTGGGCGACGCCCACGCGCTGGCGGTACCCGTGGCTGAGTGCGCCCAGGAGCTCCCGGTGCACGGCGCGCAGGGCCGTGCGCTCCTCAACCGCCTCGACCGCGGATGGTGCGCGCGATGCCGGGACACCGTGGAGCTCGGCGACAAACCTCAGGTACTCCCCCACCGTCATCTCGTCATAAAGCGGCGGTTGCTCGGGCAGATAGCCAATCCGTTGCTTGAGGCTGAGCGGCGCCCGGGCCACGTCCATGCCGTCGATGCGCACGGTGCCCGAGGAAGGCAGCAGCACCGCTGCGAGAATCTTCAGCGTGGTGGTTTTTCCCGCCCCGTTGAGGCCGAGAAAGCCCACCACCTCTCCGGTGGAAATCCGGAAACTCAGGTCATGAACGGCGGCGCGCGCCCCGTAGTACTTGGTGAGACCGTCCACCTGAATCATCTGCGTCCCTCTTTTCAGAGGGACTCCGCAGCGTCAAGGCTGACCGTGCCCGCCTGCAGCCCCCCCCGGGGCTCCCCGGGGGGGGCGGCGGCGCCCAGGTTCAGCTGGCGCTCGGCAGTCGATTCACCCCGAGGCAGAAGCGGAGGGCGTTGCGGAGGCCGGGCCAGCGGAACTCGAAGCCGGCCGCCAGCAGCCCCTTGGGGAACACGCGGGCGGAGGCCAGCACGGTAGCGGTCCCCATCTCCCCGAAGAGGGCCTGCACTGCCGGCGACGGCACGGGAAACGGCGTCGGGCGGTGCAGCACTTCTCCCAGCGCCTGGGTGAAGGCCCGGTTGGTGGCCGCCTCAGGCGCGGCGAGATTCAACGCGCCGCGGACGGAAGCGCGGCGGAGGGCGAAGTGAATGGCGCCGACGACGTCCTCGAGCGCAATCCAGCTGTAGTACTGCTGGCCGCTGCCCACCCGGCCGCCCAGGCCGGCGCGGAAGATGGGGGCCAGCTTGGCCAGCGCTCCGCCATTTGGGCTCAGCACCAAGCCGGTCCGCAGGGTGACCAGGCGCACGCCCAGTGCCTCCGCCGGTCGTGCCGCAGCCTCCCAGGCCTGGCAGACGTCGGCCAGGAAGCCGCGGCCCGGGGCTGACGACTCGTCCAGGGCTTCGTCCCCGCGGTCTCCGTACACGCCGGTGGCCGATGCGGCGACCAGCACCGGCGGTGGCCGGCGACAGCCCCGCATGGCTTCCACCAGGCCCGCGGTCGTCTCCACGCGGCTCCGGGTAATTTCAACCTTTCGCGCCGGGCTCCACCGGCCGTCGGCCAGGGAGGCGCCCGCTAGGTGCACCACCGCGTCCAGGTCCTCGAGGAGGCCGGGCGTGTAGCCCCAGCGCGGCAGAGGCTTCACGCTGTGCCCGCCGGTGGTGAGGAAGTGGGTGAGGGCGGTGCCGATGAGGCCGTGGGAGCCAGAGATGCCCACGCGGAGCGGCGGCCCAGGCAGCGCGCCGTGCCGAGCGAGGTCCGCGGCGAGGAGGGCGTGCCGGTAGGCGAAGAGCGACTCCAGCTTGCCCCGCGCCAGCGCACTCCCGCCCAGGGCGCCGAGCCAGCCCAGCGGCAGCCGGTAGTGGACCTCGTCCTCGAGGAAGGAGCGGTCGGGCCCCTCCGGCACCATGCGGTGCGTCTGTTCCCAGAAGGCGAAGGGGCCCGACTCCTGCCGGTCGCTGAAAGAGACCCCATCTTCGAACGCGGTGTGCACGGCCACCCAGGTGCGCGGCAGCGGGCCGAGGTGCATCCGCAACACGGTGCGCGCCCCCACCTCCAGGCCGCCGGTGCGTTCCAGCACCTGGACCGGGTCAAACGGGGGGTTGAGGCGCTCGAAGGCACCGGGGCGGCCATGCCAGTCGAAGACGGCACGGGCACTGGCCGGCATCGGGCTATGGGCAAGGTACCGCTCGGTGTGCGCCATGGGGCTCCTCTGCCGCGACCCGGGAAGCATTGTTCAGGAGCCGCTCGACATGCTTACTAGCGCTCCCATGGAGGAATTTCCCTTCTGAAACCGCTGCCTGTTCCCGAGTCACCGACGGCCGAAGCGCTGCAGCGTGCGGTGGGGGTGCTTCGCCGCGGGGGCCTGGTGGGCCTTCCCACCGAGACGGTCTACGGACTGGCGGCCGATGCCGAGAACGAGCTCGCGGTGCGCCGGATTTTTGCCGTCAAGGGACGGCCGTCCACCCACCCCCTCATCGTCCACCTCGCCAACATCGATGCGGTTCGCACCTGGGTGGCCCGTCTTCCGCCAGAGGCGGAGGCACTCGCCGCGGCCTTCTGGCCCGGCCCCCTGACACTGGTGCTGCCGCGGTCGACGCGCGCCTCGGACACCGTTACCGGGGGCCAGGGGACGGTGGCGGTGCGCGTCCCGGCCCACCCGGTGGCGCAGTCGGTGCTGGCTGCCTTCGGCGGGGGCCTTGCGGCACCCAGCGCGAACCGCTTCGGCCGGGTGTCACCGACGCGCGCCGAGCACGTGGTGGCGGACCTCGGCGGCGACGTCGACGTGGTCCTCGATGGCGGGCCCGCGCGGGTGGGCGTGGAGTCCACCATCGTGGATTTGAGCGGACCGGTGCCGGCCCTGCTGCGGCCAGGCGGCGTGACGCGAGAGGCCCTGGAGAAAGTGCTGAGGCGGCCGCTGCCAAGCCGCGCCACCAATGACGTGCGCGCGCCAGGGATGCTTCCCTCCCACTACGCGCCCCGGGCGGGCCTGGTGCTGGCAAACCGAATCGAGGCCGCCGGACTCGCGGCGGAGCTCCTCTCCGCCGGCAGGCGGGTCGCAGTGTGCGCCCCCGAGGGGCTCGCCACCCCGCCGGGTGCCGTCTACCTTGCTGTGCCGGAGGACGTCGCGGGCCTCGCCCGCTCTCTCTACGAATTGCTGCGGTCCGTCGACGCGGCCCAGGTGGACATCGCCGTGGTGGTGGTGCCGGAGGAGGCTGGCCTGGGCCTGGCCGTGCTGGACAGACTCCGTCGCGCCGCTGCGCCGCGTGGCCCGGGGTGAGGCCGGCACCGGCAACTCAGGCGGCTGCCTCATCCACGCTGGAGAGGCGGCTGCCCTCGCGCACCATCTGGACCAGCGCGCGCACCCAGGCCGGGTGGGCGTTGAGGCTGGGAACCAGCGTCAGCGACTCTCCCCCGGCGCGGAGGAAATCCTGCTGGGCCCGGATGCCGATTTCCTCCAGCGTCTCGAGGCAGTCGGCGACGAAGGCCGGGCACAGCACCGCCAGCCGACGGACGCCCTTCTGCACCAATTCCGGCAGCAAGAGGTCCGTGTAGGGTTTCAGCCAGGGCGTCCGGCCGAGCCGGGACTGGAAGCTGACGGTGAAGTCCTCGGCCTTCACGCCAAGCCGGCCGGCGAGCGAGCGGGCCGTGCTGAAGCACTGGGCCCGGTAGCACCAGCGGTTTTCCGGGACGGCCACGTCGCAGCACCCGGCGGACTGCAGGCAGTGCTTTCCGGAGACGTCGCTCTTGAGGACCTGCCGCTCGGGAAGGCCATGGAAGCTGAACAGCACGTGGTCCGGTTGCGCCTGCGCCAGGACGGGACGCGCCACCTCGACCCACGCGTCGAGGAAGGCCGGATGGTCGAAGAAGGGCTGCACCACGCGCAGGGCCGGAACATTCCACGCGGCTCCCGAAAGCTGCTGGACACGCTCCAGCGTAGAGCCGGTCGAGCTGGAGGCGTACTGGGGGTAGAGGGGCAAGAGGGTGATGGTGCGCGCGCCCGCCGCAGCGAGCTTCTCCAGCGCGGACGCCAGGGAGGGATTGCCGTAGCGCATCCCGAGCTCCACCACCCACTGCGGCCCGAGCGCATGGGCGAGCTGCGCCGCCAACGCACGACCGTGGACGAGCAACGGGGACCCCGCCTCAGTCCACACCTTGCGGTAGGCCTGCGCTGAGCGCGCCGGCCGGGTGGGCAAAATGAGCAGCTCGAGCAGCCCCCAGCGCAGGGGGGCGGGGATGTCCAGCACGCGTGGGTCGAAGAGAAACTCGCGGAGGTACCGACGCACGGCACCCGTCTCCGGCGCGTCGGGCGTGCCCAGGTTCACCAGTAGCAGCCCTTGTCGTTCGTCCATCAGTGCAAGGCGTGCGGCTGGGTGAGAGCAAAGTCGGCGATGATGGCGTCGAAGCGCTTCCCGTTCGGCCGCTCCATCTGGTAGCTGCCGCGCATTGTCCCGAAGGGTGTGCGGAGCATCGCCCAGCTTGCATACTCGAAGCGTTCGCCCGGGTTGAGGCGGGGCTGCTTGCCCACCACGCCCTCGCCGCGCACTTCCTGCACGTTGCCGTTGGCGTCGGTGATGACCCAGTGACGCGTTCGAAGGTGCGCTGGCTCGTTGCCCAGGTTGACAATCTCCACTCGGTAGTTGAAGGCGAACTGCCCGCTCTCTGGCGAGCTGCGCTCGGGCCAGAATGAGGGCTTCACCGTCACTCGGATTCCGTCGGTGGTGGTGCTGGACATTCGGACGGACGAGAGAATCCCAGGGACATCGCGCGGCTGCAACACCGGCGTTGGGCCGTTCAGGCCCCGGCCCGGGGCGGACGGACGGCGGAGGCCAGAACGGCGGTCGCGAGCAGGCCGGCGATGACGAGGAGCGAGAGCCACAGCGGAACCCGCAGCCAGGGGTCGAGCACCATCTTCGCACCGACGAAGGCCAGCACGGCCGCCAGCGCCGGCTTGAGGTACGCCATCCGGCGCATCAACCCTTCGAGGACGAAGAACAACGAGCGGAGCCCGAGCACGGCGCAGACGTTGCTGGTGACAACGATGAAGGTGTCCTGGCTCATGCCCAGCACTGCGGGAATGGAGTCGAAGGCGAAAAGCAGGTCCGTCGTCTCCACCATCACCAGCACCAGGAACAGGGGCGTGAAGAAGAGCCGTCCTTGCTGCCGGACGGCGAGGGCGAAGTGTCCGGTGGCCGGGCCCTCGGTCATGGGCAGGAAGCGTCGGGCCGCCCGGACGACGGCGTTCTCGCGCGGAGCAACCTCCCCCTCGGCCGGCTGCCACAGCAGCTTCACCGCGGTGAAGAGGAGCAGGCCGCCGAAGGGGACGAGCAGCCACTGGAAGCGACGCACCAGCGCTGCGCCGGAGAAGAGGAGGCATCCGCGCAGCACCACCGCCCCCAGCACGCCCCATAGGAGAAGCGGGCGCCGGTGCTCGGGACGGACCCGGAAAGCCTCGAATAGCATCAGGAAGACGAAGAGGTTGTCGACGCTGAGGGCGTACTCGACCAGGTAGCTGCCGAAGAACTGAAGCCCGGCCTCAGCGCCCCGCACCGCCCACACCGCCCCCCCCAGGGCCAGGCTGAGAGTGACCCACAGCGCCACCCAGCCGACGGCCTGGCGCTGGGTGGGGGACCTGGCCTGGCGGCTGGCCAGCCCGAGGTCGACGGCAAGTACGCCCAGCACCCCCACGCAGAAGGCCACCCAGGCCATGGTGGCAGTCACTCCGCGCCCTCCCGTTGGCCCGCGCCCTCCACGCCGGTCAAGTCCCGTGCGGGACGGCGCGTCGCAGGACCAGCAGGGCCCGCCCCGGGACCGTCACCACGTCGCCGGCAGGGTAGTCCCGGCGTCCGGCGGCATGCCCGTCGCTGGTGTCCAGCCACCATTCCCAGTCGCGGCCCCACTCCACCGCCGGAAGGACGAAGGGGACGGGCCCCTCACCGGCGTTGAGGAGGATGAGCAGCGTGTCCCCGAGGCGCTTCTGCCCCTGCTCGTCCAGCTCCCCGATGGCATCTCCGCCGAGCAGGAAGCCCAAGGTGCGCAGCACCGGTTTCTGCCAGTCCGCTTGCTGCATCTCGGTGCCGTCGGGTCGAAACCACGCCACGTCCTTGAGCTGGGAGTCGAAGATGTGGTGCCCCTGGAAGAAGCCCTGTCGCATCAGCACCGGCTGCGACAGACGCCCGTGAATCAAGCTCCGCGTGAACGCCAGCAGGCGCTCGCGTCCCTCGTCGAGATTCCAGTCAATCCACGAAATCTCGTTGTCCTGGCAGTAGGCATTGTTGTTTCCGCGCTGGGTGTGCCCGAGCTCATCGCCGGCGAGCAGCATGGGGACGCCCTGGCTGAGAAAGAGGGTGGCCAGAAAATTGCGGACCATCCTGTCCCGCAGGGCGTTGACCGCCTCGTCGGACGTCTCTCCCTCCACCCCGCAGTTCCAGGAGTTGTTGGAGTCGCTGCCATCGCGGTTGTCCTCGCCGTTGGCCTGGTTGCGCTTCACCTCGTACGTCACCAGGTCGCGCAGCGTGAAGCCATCATGCGCGGTGATGAAGTTAATGGAGGCGCTCGGCCCGCGGCCCGAGAGTTCGAAGAGGTCCGAGGAACCCGTCAGCCGGTAACCGATTTCGGCGGCCAGGTTGTCATCGCCCTTCCAGTAGCGCCGAAACGCGTCACGGTACTTGTCGTTCCACTCGCTGAAGTCTGCCGGGAAGTTTCCCGACTGGTAGCCGCCGGGGCCGAGGTCCCACGGCTCGGCGATGAGCTTCACCCGGCTGAGGAACGGGTCCTGGTGCAGCGCTTGGAAGAAGGCGGCCTGGCGGGAGAAGGCCCCACCCTGCCTGCCGAGGGCCGAGGCCAGGTCGAAGCGGAAGCCGTCGACGTGCATCTCCTGCACCCAGTAGCGCAGCGAGTCCATGACCAGGGTGAGGGTCTGCGGGTGTTCCAGGTTGAGGGTGTTCCCGGTGCCGGCCACGTCGACGTAGAAGCGCGGGTCCTTCGGGATGAGCCGGTAGTACGAAGGGTTGTCCAGCCCGCGGAAACTCAGCGTCGGGCCCTCGTGATTTCCCTCGCCGGTGTGGTTGTAGACGACGTCGAGGATGACCTCGACACCAGCGCGGTGCAGTGCCTTCACCAGTCCCTTGAATTCGTTGACGACGTTGCGCGGGCCACTGCAGGCGTGGGCGACGTCCGGCGCGAAGAAGCCGATGGTATTGTAGCCCCAGTAGTTGACCAGTCCCCGCTCGCTCAGAAACCCCTCGTCTACCGCCTGCTGGACGGGAAGTAACTCCACCGCCGTCACACCCAGTGACTGCAGGTGGGCGATGGCGACGGGATGGGCAAAGCCCCCGTAGGTTCCCCGGAGCTCGGGCGGCACGCCAGGGTGGCGCTTGGTGAAGCCCCGGACATGAACTTCATAGAGGATGGAGCGCGTCCACGGAATCCGCGGGGGGCTGTCTCCCTCCCAGTCGAAGCGGCCATCCACCACCATGCAGCGGGGCATGGCCACGGCCGTGTCGGTGGGGTCGGGCCCCTCGTCGGCGCCGGCCTCGGCCGCTGCACGGGCGAAGGCCGGGTGGGAGAGATTGGGCCGGCCGGTGAGGCTGCGGGCATACGGGTCGAGAAGCAGCTTCTGGGGGTTGAAGCGCAAGCCGCGGTCGGGTGCCCATGCACCGTGGGCCCGCAGCCCGTACAGCGTCCCGAGGGGCAAGCCCGGGACGTAGCCGTGGTGGACGGCCCGCGTCCTGCCCGGCAGCGTGAAGCGCCGAATCTCGCGCGAGGCGTCATCCGGGTCGAAGAGGCACACCTCCAGCCGTTCGGCTCCCTCGGAGAAGACGGCGAAGTTGACGCCACGTCCGTCCCAGGTCGCACCAAGCGGACGCGGGCTTCCGAGCCAGACTTCCAGCGTCCCGTCCGTCATGCGTCCCCTTGCCCGTCGCCGGTTGTAGCCTGACGCTGCCGGTGGGGCGGGTACAATCGTGAGGGGATGCCCTCTGCCACCCCGCGTTGCACGCTGCACCCCCGGCGGCCGGCGGGCTGGCGCTGCATGGCCTGCCACCGGAATCTCTGCCCGGGGTGCCTGGTGGAGGTGGAGCTTCGTCCCACCGCCTACCTGCGCTGCGGCCCTTGCGGGGACGCCGTCGAGGTCCTGACCCGCCCGGGGTCGGACGTCTCCTTCGCCCGCGCGCTGCGGGGAGCACTGCGCTTGGCGGTGGGCCTTCCAGGCCTGCTCCTGGTCTTCGCCCTGGCCGCCGCGGCGGCCGAGTTGGACCGCCAGTCCTCTCCCCTGCGCGAGGGCGCACTGCTGCTGTGGAGTGTGGCGGCCTGGCTTGTGGGGGTGGCCATCGTCCGCACCACGGCCGAGGGCCAAGTGGCGCTGCAGGGCGTCCCGGCGAAGGCCTGGCCCGAGTTGGTGCGGCCCGCCCTCCTTCTGGCCACGCTGACGGCGCCCGCCCTGGCCGTGCCGCGGACGGGCTTTCTGGGAGCTGGGCTGGTGGCGCTCGCGACGCCGCTTCTGGTGCCACTGGCGCTCGGCGTCCTTTCGCTGCGGCCGCTCCGGGAAGCCCTCTCGCCCGTTGCGGCAATTCGGAGGTTGCGCGCACTCGGGCAAGACGGCGCTCGGGCGGTGGCCTGCGTCCTGGCCGTGTGGCTCTTCGCCCGCATGCTGGGCGGCCTCGCCGAGGCCCCCCCCAGCCAGGTGCCCGGCCTCTGGACCAAGACGCTGGGCGCGCTCGGGGCCTTCTCTCTCTTCCTCGTGCCACGCCTGCTGGGGCTACTGCTGGAGACGCGAGGCGAGGCGCTGGACTACCCATTCCGCACGGCCCGGGCCGTCCCCGTCCTTCCTGGCGCGCGGGCGGAGGTGCGCGTGCCCTACCAACCCCCCACCGCCCTGCCGCGCGCCCGGCCCGAACCCATCTCGCTCGAGGAGACTTCGGCTGAGGAACCCTTCGCACCGCGCGGGCCGAAGGGTAACTAGAACGCCCCCGGGGGGGGAATCTCAGGCAGGTCCGACAGGGGCGCGCAGCACCTGGCCCGCGGCGCCCTTCGGCCAGCGGGAGAACAGGACCCGGTCCAAGGAGACAGCCCCGGCGCCGGCCACCACCAGCCAGACGAAGCAGGCCAGGTAGGTGAACTCGCTGAAGCCGAAAAGGGTGGCCACACCGTCGATGTCGCCCCGCTTGGCCGTCAAGATTGCCACCAGCATGCTGACCGCCAAAGGCAGGGCGGCCAGTCGGGTGAGGAGGCCAACCAGCACCAGGCTGCCGCCGACGAACTCGGTGGTGGCGACGACGATGGCGGTGAGGCCCGGCATGGGAAGTCCCAGTTCGGTGAAGTAGCCCGTCACCTTGCCGAGGTCATGCAGCTTGCCCCAGCCCGTCACGACGAAGACGGACGCGAGCGAAATCCGGACCAGCAGCGGGCCGAGCCACGCCAGTTTGTTGGCGGCCGACTTGGCGCGGGAAAAGAGGGTTTCCAGGGACTGGGACATGGGCAGCCTCGGTGATGGACGTCGCTTTTGTCCCCGGAGACGTCCGGGTCGCCGACCCGGTTACAGGCGGCGGGGCGCGAGGGCGCTCGCCAGCACGGTTCGGCATGGGCAGCCGACACTTGGCCTCGTGCGGCGCACCTGACAGAGCCCGGGCGGTCCCGTCGTTTCGGACGGGGCCGTTCGGGACGGGCCGTCCTGGGGCGGACGACTCGACGCCAAGCGCAACGAGGCTCGCCTGGGGTTGGGAGGCGAGCCTCGTCGGTTCTTGTTGCTGAGCGACCCTGGGGAGGCATTGCGCCTCCGGAGCAGGCCGTCAGCTGAGGTGCTTGTTCACCAGCTTGGTCATCTCGAACATCGAGACCTGCTTCTTGCCGCCGAAGACGATCCTCAGTTTGTCGTCGGCGTTAATCATCCGCCTCTCCTTCGCGTCCTGGAGGTTGTTCTTGCGGATGTAGGCCCACAGCTTCTTGACCACCTCGGTGCGCGCAATCGGCTTGTTGCCAACCACCTCGGCCAGGTCCTTCGAAGGAGTCATCTCCTTCATGAAGGCGGCGTTCGGCTTGCGCTTGGTGCCAGAGGCCTTCTTTGCGCTCTTCTTGGCGGGCTTCTTAGCGGCCATTCGTTCGCAGTCTCCTCCCCGCTCGGGGGACGTTAGGGCTTCGTGCCCGAAGCCAGCGGCGTGACTATCAGGTTTCAGAGGGGAAAACACGGGCTACAGAGGTAATTTGCCCTCGGGGAGCCAAAGTGCGGGCGGGAGATTCCGTGCATGTACTGGTGACGGGAGCGGCGGGTTTTCTCGGGGGAGCCCTCGTCCGGCATCTGCTGGCGTCCGGACATCGGGTGCGTGGACTGGCCCGCGGCGTGCTGCCGCCCCCGCCCTGGGGGATGCGTTGGAATGGGTCCGCGGTGACGTCACCCAGGCCCCCACGCTGGGGACGGCCCTGTCCGGTGTCGATGTTGTCTTTCACCTCGCCGGAATCCGGCGTGCGCCGGTGCGGAGCGCCTTCTTCGCCGTCAATGCCGAGGGCACGCGGAACGTGTGTGACGCATCGTGGCGCTGCGGGGTGCGTCGCCTGGTGCTGGCCGGCTCGCTGGCTGCGGTGGGCCCCTCCCGCCCGGAGCGGCCGCACGTCGAGGGGGATGCCTTGCAGCCCGAGGAGTGGTACGGCGAGAGCAAGGCCGAGGCCGAGCGCATCGCCTTTCAGCCGCGCGGGAACCTGGAGGTGACGGTGGCGCGGCCGCCGCGCATCCTGGGGCCCGCGGACCGGGAAAACCTGGTCTTCTTCAAGCTCATCCGCCGCGGGCTGCGGTTGTCGATTGGCGGCGGGCCCAGGCCGCTTTCGGTGGTGGACGTGGACGACGTGGTCGACTTTCTGATGCTGCTGGCCGAGCGCCCCGAAGCGGTGGGGGAGGCCTTCTTCTGCCCGGGGCCGGAGACGACGACGCTGGAGGACATCCAGGACCGGGGGGCGGCCGCGCTGGGGCTGCATCCGCGCACCCTCCGCGTCTCTCCTCGGGTGCTGCAGGCGCTGGCGGGACTGGCCGACATGGTCTCGCGCACGACGGCACGGCACTTGCCGCTGAACCGGAAGCTGGCGAAGCAACTGCTGGCCCCCGCCTGGACGTGCAGTGGGGAGAAGGCCGCCGCGCGCCTGGGCTGGCGGCCCCGGGTGCCCCTGCAAGACTCGATTGCACGCAGCGCCGCGTGGTATCAGGCCGAGGGTTGGCTATGACCGCGAAGGCAGCGTTCTACGACGTCGATGGAACGCTGGTGCGAACCAACATCGTTCACACCTACGCCTACTATGCGATGAACCGGGGCACCCTCTCGGGCATTGCCGGCCGGACGCTGGCAGCGGCAGCCCAGGTGCCGCTGTACGCCGCGCTCGACCTGGTCAACCGCAAATGGTTCAACGAGTACTTTTACCGCGCTTACGCCGGCCTGAGCGAGGACCGGCTGGTGGTCCTCGGCGAGGAGATGCTGGAGGACGTGCTCAAGCCGGCCGTATTTCCGAAGGCCAAGGACCTCATCGACGAGGCGCGGCGCGCTGGCTGTCGCATTGTCTTCATCACCGGGGCGCTCGATTTCACGGTGGCTCCGCTGGCGCGCCTGCTCGGCGCCGACGACGTCATCGCCAACAAGATGCAATTTGTCGGTGGCATCGCCACCGGGAAAGTCATTCCGCCCATCATCGAGGGCGCCAACAAGGCGCACGCCATCCGGGACTACTGCGTGCGACATGGCCTGGCGCTCGACCAGAGCTTCGCCTATTCCGACAGCTTCTCCGACTACGCCATGCTGGCCATGGTGGGACGGCCCACTGCGGTGAACCCCGACGTCCGGCTACGCTCCATCGCGCGCGCCTACCACTGGCCGGTCCTCGACTTGAGGTGACATGCGTCCGCTGAAGACATTGAAGCGGCTCTACGACGAGAACAACCAGGTGGTGGTAACGGAGAAGGGCAGCCCGCCGCGCGTCATCTTCTACGGCGAGGATTTCCTCCTCGAGGACCTTCCCGTGGGGACCCGGGTGATCTTCGCCCGCTGCCGTTGCAGCCGGTCCCCAACCCCAAGGCCGCCATCCGCTACGCGCTCAACCACCCCGAGGGGATGGAGCCGCTGCACGCGCTGCTGCGGCCGGGGATGAAGGTCACCATCGCGATCGACGACATCTCGCTGCCGCTGCCGCCGATGGGCACGCCCGACGTGCGCCAGACGATCCTCGAAATCGTCCTCGAGCTGCTCGCCGACTCCGGCGTCGACGACGTCCACATCATCATCGCCACCGCGCTGCACCGCCGCATGACCGAAGGCGAGATGAAGCGGCATGGTCGGGCGACAAGATCTTCAACGCCTTCTACCCCGACCGCTTCTACAACCACGACGCCGAGGACCCCGAACGGGATGGTCGAGCTCGGCACGACCGAGCAGGGCGAGGTGGTCGGCATCAACCGCCGCGCGGTCGAGAGCGACCTCCTCATCTACGTGAACCTCAACCTCGTGCCGATGGACGGCGGCCACAAGTCGGTCGGCGTCGGCCTGTGCGACTACGAGAGCCTCCGGGCGCACCACAACCCGCAGACGCATGCGCGACTCCGACAGCTACATGGACCCGAGCACGAGCGCGCTGCCACCGCAGCGTCGAGCGCATCGGCCGGGTCATCGACAAGAACCTGAAGGTCTTCCACATCGAGACGGTGCTCAACAACCGCATGTTCGACGGGCCGCTCGACTTCCTGACGAAGAACGAGGACGACTTCACCGAGGTCGACCGCGCTCAAGTTCGAGGCGCTGCGCTGCACGCTCTCCAAGCTGCCGCGCGCGCGCGAAGCGCAAGCTCTTCCATGCGCGTCCCGGCGCCCTACGAGCGTCATCGGCGTCTTCGCCGGCGAGACCGAGCCGTGCACGAGCAAGACGCTCGAGCGCTGCTGCGAGCAGTACGGCGTGCCGGTCGAGGGCCAGGCCGACATCCTCATCTACGGGCATCCCGTACATCTCGCCCGTACAACGTCAACTCGATCCTGAACCCGCTGCTCGTGCAGGTGATGGCCTCGGCTACCTCTTCAACCTGTACCGGGGCAGGCCGCTGGTGAAGAAGGGCGGCGTGATCATCATCTGCCACCCGCTGCTACGACGAGTTCGACCCGGAGCACCACGCCCCGTACATCGAGTTCTTCAACCGGCTGCTCGCCCGAGACGCGCGACGCGATGGTGCTGCACGCACAAGTACGAGGAGGAGTTCGCCGACAACCCGACCTACATCGAGATGTACCGCAACGGCAACGCCTACCACGGCGCCCACCCGTTCTACATGTGGTACTGGGGCGAGAACGGCCGCCAGCACGTGGGCAAGGTGATCGTCGTCGGCGCCGAGAACAACCACGTGCCCGGAACTGCTCGGCTGGGAACGCACCGACACGCTGGCGGAGGCCATCGACATGGCACGGGGCGCCGTCGGCCGCAACGCCTCCATCACGCTCGTCAAGTCCGCCCCCATACTCCAGACGGACGTCCGCCTCTAGTCGAGGGTCCAGGTGGTGCAGCCGGGCGTGAGGTGCGCGATCAGCGCGCTTCACAACGTCGCCGTCGTGTAGCACGCGGTCCACCTTGGGCCGGGTAGCGAGGGGCGGAGTAGGCGAAGTCGGCCTTGCCACCCGACCCGACCACCGGCACGTCGGCGTCCATCCCACTCCGTCAGCGTGAGCAGCGCGGCGCGACCCGCGACGTGGTCGAAGTGGGCCTGGCTGATGAGGACCTTCACGTCCGCAAGCTTGAAGCCAAGGGTCTCAATACTGGCGCGGAGCTGCGGCACGCTCACTTCCAGGTTGGAGTTGATGAGGACGTGGCCCTCGGGCGTGGTGACCAGCCAACTCGCGAGCTCCTTGCTGCCGACGCAGTCCGAGGTTCCCAGCCACGCGCAAGGGCCTGAGGGGCGCAGTCCAGCCCGCGGGCGGGGCAGCGCCACCGGGGCCGGCGGCCAGGAGAAGGAGGCAGGCGAGCGCGCGGGCGAGCCGGGGCACGGTGGCAACGAGAGTGCGTCGGTCTTCAGGCCCGCAGCGCCGGAGCGGTGGTAGCGTCGCGTCCGCCAGGGCGTGGAAGGGCTTGTCGAGCAGCGGGGCGAGTGAAACGTCGCGAAGCGCGACGTTGGGTCACCAACGGCCGAACGACGAGGCATGAGGGTCAGCGAGTGAGCTAGGTGGGGCGCAAGGTGCTACCCGCCGCCCAGCGGCGACATGACGGAACAGAGGTGGAAACCGCGTCGATGCGCGAGGCGGGTTTTCCAGCGGCCTGCTAGACTTCCCCGCCCCCAAAGCACGCCATGGCCGAAGCCGCCTCGCTCGACGTCACCCAGGTCTTGACCGGCAAGCACCTGCTGTTTGCCGGCAGCACCGGCTTCGTCGGCAAGGTGGCGCTGTCCATGCTGCTGCACCGCTACGGCCGCGTGCTGTCACGACTGTCGGTGGTGGTGCGGCGGGGCTCCTCTGCCTCAGCCGAGTCCCGCTTCTTCGACAAGCTGCTGCCGGGTGAGCCCTTCCGCCCGTTGCGCGAGGAATGGGGGGACCGCGGCGCCGAGGCCTTCGTGCGCAGCCGCGTCCAGGTGCTGGAGGGGGACGTCACCGACGCCGCCTTCGGTCTCTCCGAGGAGACGCTGGCGTCCTTGCAAGGCTCGGTGTCCGCCATCCTCAACTGCGCCGGCCTGGTCTCCTTCAGCCCGTCGCTGGAGGTCGGCCTCAAGGTCAACACCCACGGCGTGCAGAATGCCGTCGACTTGGCGCTGCGGTTGAACGTCCCGCTGGTGCACGTCTCGACGGCCTTCGTCGCCGGGAACCGCTCCGGCCTGGTCTTCGAGGACGAGGAGATTGTCGGCTACTTCCCCAAGCACGGGGAGCTGGATGGACGCGACTTCTCGCTCCAGCGGGAACTCTCCGACTGCCGGGAGGAAGTCGCCCGGCTGCGCGGCAAGGCCGAGGACGCGGCGCTGACGGCCGTCTTCCGCAAGCGGGCCATTGAACGGCTGGAAACCGAGGGCCGCGACGCGCGCGACGAGAAGTCGGTCCGTCTGGCGGTGGGGCGCGAACGCAAGCTGTGGCTGACGCAGAAGCTGGTGGACGCCGGCATGGACCGCGCTCGCCAGTGGGGCTGGCCCAACACCTACACCTACACCAAGTCCCTCGGGGAGCAGGTGATGGCCGGCACCCCCGGGCTGCGCTACGCGATTGTGCGGCCGAGCATTGTGGAGAGCGCGCTGCGCTACCCCTTCCCCGGCTGGAACGAGGGCTTCACCACGTCGGCACCGCTGGCCTACGCCGGGATGAAGGGGCAGCGCAGCCTTCCGACCGGCGAGCGCACCATCCTGGACATGGTGCCGGTGGACCTGGTGGCCTCATCGCTCATCGCCATCACCGCGCACACGCTGACCACCCACGACCGGCGCGTCTACCACCAGGCCTCGGGCGACGTGAATCCGCTGTACGCCGCCCGCTCCTCGGAGCTGGTGGGGCTGTACCGGCGCCGCTTCTTCCGCAACAAATCCACCGGCAGCAAGATGTGGAACGAATTGCAGAGCCGGTTGGAGCCACGCGGGGTGAGCAAGCGCGCCTTCCAGCTGGGCAGCACGCCCCTGTTTGCCACCGGCGCCAAGTTGCTCCGTGAGGCGCTCTTGCAGGTGCAGCCTGTCTGGGGAGCCCCCCGCGTCTCGGCGCTGCTCACGCGGGCCCAGGACCGCCTCCAGGACGTGGAGGAGCAGGCCCGTTCGTTCTCCAGCCTGGTCGACCTCTTCCTGCCCTTCATCTGGGACAACCACTACGTCTTCCGCTGCGACAACACCCGGTCCATCCACCGCGCCCTCTCGCCGGAGGACGCGGCCCGGCTTCCCTGGGACCCGGAAGCCATCGACTGGCGACACTACTTCCTCGAAGTTCACCTGCCGGGCCTGGAGAAGTGGGTCTTCCCGACGCTGGACGAGGAGCGCGAGCGCCGGACCGCCATCCACGCCCACCGGGACTTGCTCGAACTTTTCGACGCGGCCGTCCGGGCACACCGCCACCGGGTCGCCTTCCGCATGGTGGAGGGAGAACGGGAGGAGCGCTTCACCTACGGGGAGACGGCGCGCTGGGCGGCGCGGGTCGGTAGTTTCCTCGCTCGGGCCGGCGTACACCCCGGTTCGCGGGTGCTTCTGGTCAGCGAGAACCGACCGGAGTGGGCCTTCGCCTACTTCGGCATCCTGAAGGCGGGCGCCACGGTGGTGCCCGTCGACGCCGCCTCCACCGAGACCGAAGCGGTCAACATCGCGCGCCGGGCCGAGGCGACGCGCCGTCCTCCTCTCCGAGGCGGCCGCCCGGGACCTGCCGGGCCTGTGGAAGGCGCTGGGCGGCGCTGGGCTGTCGACGCAGGTCTTCACCCTGGCCCAGGCCATGGAGGGAGATGACACGGCACCGGACCGCATCGCGGCCCTGGGCAAGTCGACGTCCCCCGACGACGTCGCCTCCCTCATCTTCACCAGTGGCACCACCGGCCAGCCCAAGGGCGTGATGCTGACCCACCGGAACTTCGCCTCCCTGGTCCCGAAGCTGGCCGGCTCCTTCGACTTCGGCATCGGCGACGGGCTTCTGTCGGTGCTCCCCCTGCACCACACCTTCGAGTTCTCCGCCGGTCTGCTCATGCCGCTCAGTCGCGGGGCGGAGATTACCTACCTGGATGAACTCACCACCGACCGGTTGGGCGACGTCTTCGAGACCGGTCGCATCACGGCGATGATTGGCGTCCCGGCGCTGTGGTCGCTGCTGCACCGGAAGATTACGCAGGAATTCGCCGCCAAGCCGGCCCTGGTGGAACAGGCCCTCCGGGGGCTGATGAGCGCCCACGGCGAGCTGCGCAACCGGCGCAACGTCAACCTCGGCAAGCTCCTCTTCTGGCCCATCCACCGACGCTTTGGCGGTCGCATCAAGTTCCTGGTGAGCGGCGGCGCGGCGCTCCCGGACGAGGTGCACCAGGCCTTCCACGCGCTGGGGTTCGACCTGAGCGAAGGGTACGGGCTGACCGAGGCCTCCCCGGTGCTGACGGTGGCAACGGCGGGAAACCGACGCATCCCGGGGACGGTGGGGAAGGCCCTGCCTGGCATCGAAATTCGCATCCACCAGCCGGACCCGGACGGGGTCGGGGAAGTCTGGGCCCGGGGTCCGAACGTCATGGCCGGCTACTTCGGAGACCGCGAGGCCACCGAGGCGGCCCTGGTGGACGGCTGGCTGCGCACCGGAGACGTGGGCCAGCTCGACGACGAGGGGCGTCTCACCCTCCTCGGGCGGGCCAAGGACGTCATCATCGACGCCAGCGGGAAGAACGTTTACCCGGACGAGCTGGAGGACCTCTACGGCGCCCATCCCCACGTGAAGGAGCTGTCGATCGTCGGGCTGCCGGACGAGGGCGGCGCCGAGCGGGTGGCCTGCCTGTGCGTTCCGGACCCCAAGGACCGGCCGCGCGAGGAGGTGCGCGCCGAGCTCGAGGAGCACGTCCGCACCGTGTCCGCCGACCTTCCCTTCTACCGCCGGGTGAAAGTGCTGCGCTTCTGGGACGGCGAGCTTCCGCGACCAGCACCCGCAAGGTGCGCCGGCCGGAAGTCCTGGCCGAGCTGCAGCGGCTGGAGAAGCTGGCCTCCTCGGCAGAGCGCGTCCGGGCGGCCCCGGGAGCCACCGGGTGGCTGGAGGCCCTGGTGGCCGAGGTGGTGGGACGGCCCGCCTCCGACGTCACCGCCAGCACGCGCCTGGTGGCGGACCTCGGGCTTCGACTCACTGCTTCTCACCGAGCTGTCGGTGGCGCTGGAGACGGCCGGCGTCAATGTCCACGAGGTGAGCGACCTCACCGGGCTGCAAACCGTGGAGGACCTGCGCCGGCTGGTGCAGAGCTCCGGCCGGCGCGGGCGGGAGCCCGAGCCGGTCGCGCCGTCCGCCGACGCCGAGCGGGAGATTCCGGTCCCCGCCCCGCTGGCCAGCTTGGGTCGCACCCTTCTGTCCTTCGGGCAGAAGGTTCTCTACGGCGGCGTCTTCGACGTGCAGGTCACCGGCCAGGCCTTCATCCCGCAGAATCGCAACGTCCTGGTCATCGCCAACCACACCAGCCACCTGGACATGGGGCTGGTGAAGACGGTGCTCGGCGAGCAGGGCCAGCGTCTGGCGGCCCTGGCGGCGCGAGACTACTTCTTCGACACACCCCTCAAGCGGGCCTATTTCGAGAACTTCACCAACCTCATCCCGATGGACCGACACGGCAGTCTGCGCGAGTCGCTCCGCCTGGCGGGGGAGGCGCTGCACCAGGGCTACCACCTGCTCATCTTCCCGGAGGGCACCCGCTCGGTGAATGGCGTCCTTCAGGAATTCAAGCCGACGCTGGGCTATCTGGCGCTCAGCTACAACGTCGACGTCCTGCCGCTCTACATCGAGGGGACACACGAGGCGATGCCCAAGGGGGCGATGTTCCCCAAGCGCAAGACGCTGGCCGTCCACATCGGGCCGCCGCTTCTGGTGAGCGAGCTGAAGCGCCGGACGGCCGGGCTGGCGCGAAGCGACAGCTACCGCGTGGTGACCCGCATCGCCGAGCAGGCGGTGCGGGCGTTGCAGCACCACACCGTCTTCGACCTCGACGCCCACGCGGAATTGCTGGTGGCCCCGGCCCCGCGTCGCTCGAGCGGTGGGGGCAGCGAGTCGTGAACGTCCTGGTCTCCGGTGCCACCGGGTTTCTCGGCACCGCGGTGGTCCTGAGGCTGGCGGAGGCCGGCCACCGGGTGCGGATGGTGGGCCGGCAGCCACCGCGGGCCGAGCTGCTGCAGCTGGGCGAGTTTCACCCCCTGGACCTGGAACAGCCCTCCGGCCTGCGTCCGGCCCTGGCCGGGATGGATGCGCTGATGCATCTGGCCGGACGCGTGTCCTTCGACCCGCGCGACGGCCGGGCCATGTACCGGCTGCACGTGGAGGGGACGCGCGCCCTCCTCGAGGAGATTCGCAGCAACGGCGGCATCGGCCGGCTGGTGCTCGCCTCGACGTCGGGCACCACCGCCGTGTCACGGACGGAGCGCACCGGCAGCGAGGAGGACACGGCACCCCTGGACGTCATCGGGCGATGGCCCTACTACCTGTCCAAGGTTTACGAGGAGCGCCTCACGGTCGACTTCTGCCGCAAGCACGCCATCCCCCTGGTGGTGTGCAACCCCAGCCTCTTGCTCGGGCCGGGGGACACCCGGCTGTCCTCCACCTGGACGGTGGCGAAATTCCTCCAGCGCGACTTGCCGGCCATGCCCAACGGCGGCATGAGTTTCGTCGACGTCCGGGATGCCGCGAGTGCCTTCGTCTCGGCCCTCACCCGCGGGGAGCTGTACGGCAAGCACCTGATGGGCGTGAATCTCACCATGGCGGAGTTCTTCCAGCGCCTGGAGCGGCTGTCCGGCGTCCCGGCGCCGCGGCTGCGGCTCCCCGCCAAGCTAAACGTCCTCGGGGCGCAGCTGCTGGAGCGCTGGGCCCGGGCCCGGGGCCAGGAACCGGCCGTGGACGCGGCAGCCGTGGAGATTGCCGAGCACTGGTTCTGGGTGGATAGCCGGAAGGCAGAACAGCACCTTGGCTTCCACGCCCGAGACCCGCACCAGACGCTGCTGGACACCGTGACCGACCTCATCGGACGGATGCCGGAGCAGTCGCGGCCAGGCACGAAGGGCCGCCTCGCCGAGCTGCGGCGGGAGTGAAGGCCCTTTTCCTCTCCCAGCCCGGCCGGACGGCCGCCGCGCTAGCGCTCGCGCTCGCCCTGGCCGCGCTGGTGGCGCCATGGACGGGGCACGTGGACGACACCGACGCCCAGCTGTACCAGGTGGTGGCGCGCCACATGGTGGAGGACGGCCACTGGTTCGACCTGCGCTACCTGCCCGGCGTTCACCCGCAGTTTCGCGAGCACCTGCCCTTCGGGCTGTGGCCCTTCGCGGCGGCCATTCGGCTCTCCGGGGAGAGCGCTTTGGCGCCGCTGGCCGGCTTCTTCAGCGCGGGCACGCTGTTGTTGACGCTGCTTCTGGGTCGGCGCCTGGGGGGCTGGGGAATGGCCACCCTCGCCGTCCTGGTGCTGGGCACCACCGAGTCCTTCATCGTCTATGCAGGCCGCCCGCGCCTGGACCCGCTGCTGCTGTTGCTGGTGACGGCCTCGGTGGCCCCGCTGTTGGCTTGGGCGCCCACGCCCGGGCGGTGGCTCTGGGGGGCGGCCTTCGCCGGCGGAGCGACGCTGGTGAAGGGGCCCTTCGGGCTGTTGCCCTTCTTCGCCGCCGGGCTGGCCGTTGCCTGGGACGTCCGAAGCCCGCGTCTTTTCCTCCGCACCGCCCTCCTCACCTTGCTGGCGGCCGCGCCGGTGGCCGCCTTCCTGCTGGCAGACAGGACGTGGGGCACCGGCACCTGGTGGCGGGGCTACCTGGGCCACCAGCTGCTGGCCTCCGCCACCGGCGGGCGTGAGGACGGGCTGGAGCCGCCCTGGTTTCCATTGGCCACGGTTGCCGGCCGTTTCTGGCCGGGCCTTCCCCTTCTAGGCCTGGGCGTGGCGCGGGCCCTGGGCTGGCCGAAGGGGCTGGACGTCAAGCGGCCCCCCACGCCCAAGGTGGCCCGGCGACTGCTGCTGTGCGTGCTGCTGCTGCTGTGCGGCCTGGCCCTTCCGGAACGCAAGGTGTGGCACCACGCCCTGGTGGCGTACCCGCTGCTGGCGCTCCTGGCCGGGGCCGGCGGTGCCCCGTGGGTGCAGCGCTTCCTCTCCACCACCGGACGAAAGCGCGCGGCCGTGGCCGGGCTGGCGGTACTGCTGGCGCTGGCCTTGGGCTTCCTCGCCGCCGGGGGCGGCGCCCGGGTGTGGAAGCCCAGCGTGGACGCCGCCGAATTTCGCGCGGACTTGGACTGCCTGTTGCCCGGCGACGCGGTGCTGGTGGTGTCCAACCCGCCACACTGGCGCATGGTGGCGTCGCTGGCTGCGGAGCGCCGGCTACAACCCTTCGTCGAGAAGCACCTGGCCCCAGGGGCGCCGCACGGGGCACGGCTGGCCCTGGTGGAAAGCCACCTGGTGCCAGAAGGGCCGCTGCCCGTGCCCTGGCAGAAGGCGGGCGAGGCACGGGGCTGGGTGCTGCTGCGCCAGTAGGCCCGCGGGGGCCCCCCTCCCGGGCAGCGTCAGCGCGGGCGCGCCTCCCCTTCCAGCAGCTGCCGCTTTCGGGCCTGCCCCCAGCGGTAGCCGCCGACGGCGCCGTCAGCGCGGACGACGCGGTGGCAGGGCACCAGCACGGCCAGCGGGTTGTTGGCGCAGGCCTGGGCCACGGCCCGCGCCCCCCGGGGGAGGCGACAGCGTTGGCGACGTCACGGTAGCTGGCCGTCTTTCCCGCCGGAATAGCCTGAAGCGCCTTCCAGACGCGCAGCTGGAAGGCCGTCCCGTGCATGTCCACCGGCACGCTGGGCGGCGTCCACGGCGCGTCCACGCCTTTCACCACCGCCTGCACCCAGGCCTCCTCCGCCTTCCCGGCGGGCACCAGCGTCGCGCGCGGGTACTCCGTCCGCAACTCGGCCAGCAGCTGCAAGTCCGAGTCGCCGAAGGCCACCCGGCAGACGCCGCGGACGGTCGTGGCCACCAGCGTGCGGCCCAGCGCGCTTCGGGCCAGGGCATACGCAATGCGTTCCCCCGCCCCGCCCGCGCGGTAGGCAGAGGGCGTCATGCCCAGCTGGCCGCGTGTCCTGGCGTAGGCCCGGCTGGGCGCCTGGTAGCCGGCGGCGTAAATGGCGGAGCTAACGTCCGCCTCCTCCCGCAGCGCTGCCTTCAGCTGCCCAAACCGCCGGGCGTCCAGGTAGGCCTTGGGGGACAGCCCGGTGTGCCGCTTGAACAGGCGCTGCAGGTAGCTGGGGCTGAGGGACACGGCCCGGGCCAGCGCGGCCAGGGTGGGCGGAGGGCCGTCGGAGGACAGAAGCACCCGGGCGCGCTCTACCACTGCCTCCGCCGGCCCCAGGACCGCGGCCGGGTGACAGCGCCGGCAGGCCCGGTAGCCCTGCCGCTCGGCCGCCGCCGCCGAGGGGAGGAAGCGGACATTCTTTCTCATCGGCCGCCGGGAGGGGCAGGACGGACGGCAGTAAATGGTGGTGGTTTCCACCGCGTAGACGAAGCGCCCGTCCCAGCGGCGGTCGCGCGCCACCACCGCGCGCCAGCACCCTTCTTCTTCGAGGTCCACGGGCTCCGCCACGACGTCGACTCCAGCGTGCGCCAGCATTAGCCCACCTCCCGCTCGCTGGGCAGCTGCCCGGAGGCGCTCGGCGGGTAGGGGAAGACTTGGGCGAGGTGTCCCGGCTGCGAGCGCACCCGGGCGAGCCAGTCCACCACCGCCGGGTAACCTTCCAGCACGAAGCCCCCCTCATGCGCCAGGTGGGTGTAGGCGTACAGGCAGATGTCCGCGACGCTGTAGCGGCCGCCAGCGAAGAAGGGCTGCGCCGCCAGGTGCTGCTGCATGAGGGAGAGGACGGCTTCCCCGAGGCGCCGCTTGCCCTGCACCTGGGCCGGGTAGCGGGACAACTTCCCGGTCAGCGTCCAGTGGCGCAGCGTCGCGATGCTGGGCTGGTGGGACTCCTGCTCGAAAAACATCCACCGCAGCGCCTGCGCCTGCGCCAGCGCGGTGTTGGGCCAGTAGGGCGTGCCCTGGGCCAGGTAGAAGAGGATGGCGTTGGACTCCGGAAGGAAGACGCCCGGACTCGGCTCCAGCACCGGGACGGTGCCGCTTGGGTTCTTCTGGAGGAAGGCCCCGGTGCGCGCCTCCCCGGCAAAAATGTCCACCCACTCCGTCTGGTAGGGCGTCCCCAGGTGGGCCAGCAGAAGACGGACTTTGTAGCCATTCTGCGAGGCGGCGTAGTCGAACAGGCGCATCGGCTTTCTCCGGTGGTTGGCAGCCCCGGGAAGACTGGCCTGCCCCGGCGCCGGCCCGCTCCCCGGTTGTTGCCTTCAAAGTCTCGGGACGGCCCGCCGGGGGCCTTTCAGCGCAGCGAGGCCAGCGGGAAGTAGTGCTGGAGAATTTGCTGGTACGTCTCTCCCCGCCCGGCGCGCAGCGCGGCGCCCGCCTGGCACAGGCCCAGGCCGTGCCCAAGTCCGCTGCCCTGCACCCGGACGGCTTGCCCCAAGGAAAGGAAATGGAAGCGGGCACTGCGCACCGCCCCCCAGCCGAGGGCCCGGTCCAGCACCCGCGCCACGGCGTCCCCGGCGGCAGCGCCACCCCCCGGCAAAAGTACCCGCACCACGTACCCGCCCTGGCCGACTTGGGCGTCCAGGGCCCCCACCGCCAGGGCCGGCGCCGGCGCAGCCAAAAGGGGCGCCAGCGCGCGCTGGAAGGCGCCCAGCGGCACGTCCGCCTGCCAGCGGTGGGCGGGGCACCCGGTGTCGGGCACCGCGGCGGCGCCGGTGGCAGCGCTTCCGAAGACTTCCTCCGGCGCCCCGGTATGGCCGCCACAGGCGGCGTGGAAGGGCGTCTCCGCGATGGCGCCGGAGGCCAGCACCAGCACCCGGCCCGCGGTGGCCGCCGCGGCGGCACTGGCCGCTGCACGGTGGGCGGCGCTGAGTCCGCTGCCACGCAGCAGCTGGCAGTGGGCCAAGTCGCAGACGTCCGCCTCGGCGTGCCTTGGGCCCTGGGCCAGGAAGAAGCTGCGCGCCACCACCGCCTGTGCCGCAAGCGCGGCCGCCGCCGTCCCGGGCGTGGTCTCGGCCGCCACCACCTGGGCCACGTAGTCTTCCAAAGGAAGCACCAGCACCAGCGCCAGTTCCCCCCGGACGGCCCGCACCGACAGCGCGCCGCGGTAATGGCGCGGCCCCTCCCCCGACAGCCGCACCGTCCACGCTGCATCGGCCAGGACGTACGGCTGGGCCACCTCCACCCCGTCCAACAGCAGGCGGGAGGCGCTGGCCTGAAGGGAGTGCTGACTTGGGCCCTCCACGTCCAACTGCCGCGGGTGCAGGCGCTCCAGCAAGCGCACCCGCACCGGCGGCTGGGCGGAGGCCGGGGGCCAGCGCCAGCGCCAGCGCCAGCGCCGCCAGCAACAAGCCCCGGGCGACGCCTCTCACCGGGGCCCGCCACGCACCTGGTAGTCGGCGCTGGCCAGGGCCCGTGTCCCGCCAGGCAGCCACAATTCCACCCGGTGTCGCCCGCCGCGCGCCGGCAGCCGCCCGGTGAATGGGGGAAGCAGCTGTAGGACGTCCCCCTCCTCGGTGCGCAACTCCAGGCGTAGGGCGCCGGGCGGCGGCCGGACGCGAACGGGGATGGATTGCGCGCTGTCGGGAAGGCCCGCCTCCAGGAGGTACTCGTCCCCGTCCTCTGGGCTGAGAAGCTGGGCCCGGCCTTCGGCCCGCGCCTCCTCCGGCCAGGGCCCGGCCTGCCAGCCTTGTGTCCGCGCCCAGGCGTAGAAGTCCGGGCCGACGTCCAGCACGCTGTGGCGGGCCGGGCCCGTCCCACTCTCGCGGTGCATGGCGCAATCCTCGCGCGGCGCGGTGCCGGGCAGAAACACTTCCTCCACAGCGGAGGGGCAGTGGCGCGAGGCGCGCTGCCCGGACAGCGCACACACCCGGACGTGCTGGAAGCGGCTCCTGTCCACCAGCGGACGCAACGGCCGGCCCCCCATGGCCAGCGCCAGAATGCGGGCGAAGATGGGGCCCGCCCCGGAAATTCCGGAAACCTTGTGCATGGGCACGCCGTCGAAGTTGCCGGCCCACACCGCCACCGTCCGCTCGGCGGTGAAGCCCACCGTCCAGTTGTCCACGTAGGCCCGGGAGGTGCCGGTCTTGGCGGCCACCGGAAAGGACAGGCGCAGCGCGTTGTCCAGCCCGAAGGCCGGGGCCCGGGCCGCCTCGTCAGACAGCACGTCGGTGAGGAGGGCCACCGCGTCGCGCGGGAGAAAGCGGCGGGCCTGTAGTTCGCGCGGCACCGGCAGCGGCTGGCCCTGGGCGTCGCGCGCAGACAGCACACTCACCAGCGGACCTAGCACGCCCCGCGGGCCAGGCCCCGGTAGGCCCGGGCCAATTCCCATAGGGAGACGTCGCCGTTGCCCAGCACCAGTCCGACCCCGTAGTGCGCGGCGTCCTGGGAGAGGGAGGTGAAGCCCGCCTCGTGCAGCAGCGACAGGACGCGCTCGGCCCCCAGCGCATCCGCCAGGCGCACCGCCGGGACGTTGTAGCTGTTGGCCAGCGCGGCGCGCAGGCGTACCGGCCCGTGCACGTGCCGGTCGTAGTTGCGCGGGACATACTCCCCGCCGGGCGTGGTCAGGTGCCACTCCACGTCGCTGAGGAGACTGGAGGCCGTCCAGCCTTCTGCCAGGGCCAGGCCGTAGACGAAGGGTTTGAGGGCGCTGCCCGGCTGGCGCAGCGCGCGGACGCCGTCGTTCTGCCCTTCGTGCTCGACGTCGGCGAAGTCCGCGCTGCCGGCGTAGGCCAGCACCTCCCCGGTGGCGTTGTCCACCACCAGCGCCGCGGCCTGGCCAATGCGGCCGTCGGTGGCCAATTCGGCCCGCAGCGCCTCCTCCACCCCGCGCTGCAGCGTGGCGTCGATGGTGGTGACCACCTCAGCGGCCTGGGAGAGGCCGAGGCTGGCCCGCCGTCGCAGCAAGTCCGTCACCAGGTGGGGTGCAGAAAACGGGTGGACCGCCGGCACGAGGTCCCACGGTGCATGGGCGGCCACGCGCGCCGTTTCCGCGTCCAGGAAGCCCGCGCGGCACATGGCTTCCAGGACAAGCTGCATGCGGCGGCGCGCCGCCTCCGGGCAGAGAGACGGGTCGCCGCTGGCCGGAGCGCGCGCCAGCCCGGCCAGCAGCGCCGCCTGCCCGACGGAAAGGGCCCGCGCCGGCCGGCCGAAATACGTTTCGGCGGCCGCCTCCACCCCGCGCACGTCGCGGCCCAGCGCGACCCGGTCTAGGTAGGCCCGAAGCAGCGCTTCCTGCGGTAGGTGCAGCGTCAGGCGCACCGCCCACAGCGCCTCCTGCAGCTTGCCCAGAAGCGTGCGCTCCCGCGGGACCAGCTGCCGGGCCAGTTGCTGGGCCAGCGTCGAGGCGCCACTCACCACCCGGGCGGCGCGCAGGTTGTCGCGCACGGCCCGCGCCACCGCCAGCGGGTCGACGCCGGGGTGCCGGCCGAAGCGGCGGTCCTCCGCGGCGACGAAGGCCTGCACCAGCTGCTGCGGCGGCGGCGCGTCCACGGGCAGGGCCAGGACGTGCCCGTCCGGGGTGGCCACCTCGCGCAGCACGCCCCCCGCCCGGTCCAGCACCCGCAGGCTGGTGAGAGGACGCTGCGTCAGCAGCCCTGGCGGCAGCGGCAGCAGCACGAAGCCCGCTGCCACCGCCAGCCCGGCGAGGACCAGCACGGCCGAAGCACGTGCCGCCCGAGAGGCCCAGCGGCGGAGGTGTACCACCTTTGCCTGCGGCGTCCTCACTGCTGGGCCAGGCTGCCGTCGGCCACCACGCGGAAGGTGCCACCCTCGGAGCGGCCAAACACCTCCGGGGCGTACATTTCCTCGGCATGGGCTGGCATCAGGACGAAGTCCCCCGGCGTGGTGGCCCGGGCAACAATGCTGGTGAGCTGGATGCCGGGCGGCAGGTGGTCGGCGAAGAGCACCACGCGGTCATCGCGGCGCTCGGTGTGGTTGAAGGGCGACCAGAAGCCCATGGCCCAGGGCGCGCTGCCCTCGCCGTCGTCGCCACCGTCCTCCTCTGCCTCGTCCGCCCCGCCGGACCGCGCTCCGGCGCCCCGGGCAGCGGTGGCGAGGGTGGTGTCCACCGCCTCGAGGCCCGCCGGCAAGGGAACGGCGACGGCCACGTTGGAGCGCTCCATGGACGTCGCCAGGCGCACCTGGACGCGCACCAGTTCTCCAGCTTGCACCGCCTTCACCTGGCCCCCGCCCGTGTACGGCTCCACCCAGCGCTGCACCACAATGCCTCTGTCCAGCGCCGTGGTGGGCATGACGGCCGGCGCGTAGCGCAACAGCGCGCCGTAGTAGAGGACGCCGGCTCTGCCGTCCCGCCGAAAGTCGAGGGCCACCGGCCCGCCCGTGCGCGGCAGTTGCGGCAGGGGCACACTGTGGCGCTGCACCTCGAGTGAGCGACCCCGGAAGGGCGCCGCGACCAGGTCCTGCTTGTCCAGCGTCACCCGGCCGACGAAGTCCGGAGTGTCGCGCTCCTTCACCCGTGTCACCTCGGTCAGCGCCATGAGGGCAAAGGCCGCCTCCTGGGTGGTGCGGTAGCGCCCGTCGGCCCCACGCACCCCGGTGAGGTAGCGAGCCATTTTCGCGACGTACGGGTGGTCCGGCGTGACGTCGGTGAGGGTGAGGAGCACGAGCGCCGTGGTGCGCACGTCGCTGGTCCAGCGGGAGGCGTAGGTGGCTGGATTCATCTCCTCGAAGTGCAGTCCGGCCGTGGACTCCTTGGCGCGGTCCATGACTTCCGCCAGCACGGCGCGGGCCTGGGCGCGGTCCCCGCCCCCAGTAAACATGGCGTCGGCCAGCATGGCCCGGGCGAAGAGGGGCAGTTGGTCTCGCCGCGAGAACAGCTCGCCGTAGTAGGAGGCTTTGGGCGCCCCGGTGCGGGCCAGGGCCCATAGCGCAAAGGTGCGCGTCGTGTCGTCGAGGTGCCCGCCCCAGTAGCTGCAGCGCACCCCGATGCCCGAGGCCACCACCCGGGCCAGGAAGTCCTGCCCGCGCTTGAGCGCGGCTGCGTCCACCGGGTAGCCCACTTCCGCCGAGCGGCCCAGGGCCAGGACGGCGTAGGAGGAGGCCCACTCGGCCGAGCACCCGTCGCTGGACCAGTAGCGGTAGCCGCCGTCGAGGTTTTGCAACCCCTCGATGGCCTTCACGGTGCGACGGATGAGCATGTCCGGGTCGTGCACCCCCTGCTCGGCCAAGGCCCCCTCGCCCACCCACGCCGTGGCGGTGTCCGGCTTCCACGGGATGGCGAAGCGGCCGCTCAGCTCCCGCAGCGCGACGAAGGGGACCAGCCGCGAGGACAGCTGCTCGAGGCAGCCGTAGGGGTAGTCCACCAACTGGCGCATGGCCTCGGAGAAGCCACCCAGGGCGGTGGAGGCCAACGTCACCTCGAGGCCCCCCACATCCGGCCGCATCCCGGCTGGGGGCACCAGCCCCTCGCGGCGCACGTCCGTCGTGTCCCCGGCCACCGCCACCGCCTCCAGGGCAGTGGGCAGCTGCACCGGGATGTGCTGCTCCAGCCCGTCGTGCTCGCCACCGCCGCTGACGGAAAAGCGGAACACGGCCTCGCCGCGGGCCACCGCGCGGTAGCGGAAGCGCACCTCGCGCGGCCGCGCGTCGACAAGCGTCACCTGCTTGACCGCCGGCCCCTCCAGGACGAGGCCCTGGACGTCGGCCTTGACCTCCACCTCCTTCACCTTGCCCCCCGGCGCATGCACCACCACCCCTGCCTCCACCACGTCCCCCACGCGCAGCAGCCGGGGAAGGGCCGGCAGGGCCAGCAGGGGCTTGCTGACGGTGACGTGGGACTCTCGCACTGCCCAGCTGCTCGCCCCGGGTGAGGGCCACCGCCATCAACCGGTAGGTGGTGAGGTTATCCGGCAGGGTGAATTCCACCTGCGCCCGCCCCTCGGCGTCGGTGAGGACGGCCGGGGCAAACAGCACCGTCGTCTTGAAGTCGCTGCGAAAGCCGCTGCCGGCGCCCTCGCCGCCGCCGCCACCGCCGCCCCCCAGCCCCTTCTCTCCGTACAGCTTGCGCTGGACGAGGTGCACCAATGGCTCGCCCAGGCGGACGGACAGTCCCCGCAGCGGGTGCACGGCTTCCATGACGTCGGGGACCTGGTAGCCGGTGAGGCGAAGCACCCCCTCGTCCACCGCCCACACCGTCACCTGGCTGGGCACCCCCTGGCCCTTCCAGTCCGTGACGTGCACGGCCACCCGGACTTTGTCCCGGGGGCGTCGTTCCGCGCCGTCGGGCGCCAGTTGCACGGCCAGACGTTTGCTCCTCTTCTCCACGCGCAGCTGCGCGTAGCCCACCCGCACCGTGGGACGGCCCGGGTCGTCGCGCAGGTCCGTCCCGGCGGGCTCCTCCACCCGCCCGCGCACCAGCACCACCGAGACGAAGACGTTGGGAATGTCTCCCTCGCCGAGCGGCACATCCAGGGCGGTGGCAGCCCCCTGCAGCCTCACCCGCCTGGCGGTCAGGACGCCCTCGCGCTCCACGGTGAGGAGGGCTTCGGCGTCCGGGAAGGGACTCTTCACCAGCACGCGCGCCGTCTGGCCCACGTCGTACAGGGCCTTGTCCGGGACGAGGTCGATGCGGTCGGTGTCGTTGCGCTGCCAGCTGACCCAGCCGCTGCCCAGCACATACAGGCCGGCAGTGGTGGTTTGCGCGCGGCCACTGGCGTCATGCACCGTCGCCTTGAGGATGTAAAAGCCGCCCTCCTTCGGGGTGAAGGTGCAGCTGGCCGGGGTGGCCTCCGTCTTCACCTTGCAGCCGCCGGCGGTCTCCTCCACCGGCTCGCTCACCGTCGACCAGCGCTCCCCGACGCCCTTCTTGCGGATGAATTTCCAGTCGCGCCGGGCGACGGAGACCTCCACCTCCGTGCCCGCTTGCCGGGTGCCCGCGGGGGTGACGGCCACCACTTCCAGGGTGACGGGCCTGCCCGCCTCCGCGAAGCCGGTGCTGCGCGGACGCAGGCCCGCGTAGAGGGCTGCCGGGTGGACCGTGATGGCCACCCGGCTGGCCTGGCGCTGGCGACTCACGTCGGTGACTTCCGCCTCGACGGTGTAGACGTAGGTGCGGTCCCCGGGCGTCTCGGCCTTGCCAGCCTGCAGCGCCAGGACGCCCATGGCGTCCGTTTTCCCCTCGCCGGCGGCGAAGACGTCGGAGACGCTTGGGGGCGCCTCCTCGTCCCAGGCCGCCACCGTCTGGCCGAAGGCGAACCCCTCGTTGCCGGCCGGCTCGAAGGAGAGGCTGTTGCGCATCACCGTCCAGCGGACCTCGGCAGAAGGCATGGCCCCGCCAAACAGGTAGCGAGCCAGCACCTGCGCCGTGACGGCGTCCCCACCGGCCATGTCCCGGGCGGGGCTGGAGACGTCCACCTTGAATTGGGGCGCCCGGTATTCCTCCACGCGGAAGGAGCCGGAGTAGCGGATGGGTTTCCCCTGCACTGTCGCGGAGGCGGTGACCTGGAAGGTGCCCAGCGGCAGGTCGCGGTCGAGCGCCACTTCGGTCGAGAAGGTGCCGTAGTCGTCCAGGCTGAGCGTCCGGCTCGCCACTTCCTTACCGCGCGAGGTGACGACGCGCAGCTGCACCGGCGTCCCCCTGGGCGGGCTGAGAATCTTCCCCAGCGCGCGGTAGCGGGCCAGTCCCTTGAGGAAGACGGTATCCCCCGGGCGGTAGATGCCACGGTCGGCAAACACCGTCCCGAGACTCTTCGGCGTCCGCCCGTCCCAGTCCGTGGGCAAGTCGAAGGCCCAGGGGCCGAAGCCGCCCATCCAACTGGAGAGGGTGACGCCGGTGTCGCCGCCCAGGCTGGCCGCCACCAGCGCGAACGGCGGCTCCCAGACGTCCCGTCCCTCGGCGGACGGCAGCACTTCAGCCAGACCCGGAAGGCGCGCCAGCCCGTCGGTGTCGCTACGGCCCCGCCAGCGGACGGTGCCGGTTCGGTCGAGGAGTTGAAGGTCCGCCCCCCCCACCGGTTTTCCGTCCGACAGCCGCGTCACCCACACCGCGCTGGAGGTCGCGCCCAGCTTGGCGTGGACGACCAGGTCCGTCAGCTGTCCGGAGACGCGCCGGGTGCGGCGCCATTCGTCGGAGAGCTCCGGAGCGGTGAGTTCGGCAAAGAAGAGCGTCGTCCCCTTGCCCGCGAGGAAGGAGCGAATCGGAAGCGGCCGCGTCTGCAGGACGTTGGCCAAGCCGGAGATGTCGAGCGTGGTGAGGACGGAGCTTCCCGGCGGGGTGGCCTGGCCGGCGTGGCGGCTCCCGAGGAAGCGCGCCATGTCCGCCGGCGAGAGCGCCCAGAGGCGTGCCTGCAAACGCCGCAGGTTGGTCACCTCCACGGGGAGCGCACCGTCGCCGGAGGCCTCCAGCAGCGCCACGTCCGGGCCCGGGTCGAAGCCCGGCTCCAGGTCCGTGGTGCGGAAGCCGTCGCTGGCCGCCGGGGCGAGCTGCCCGAATTCGTCCCGCACCCCGGGCGCGACGCTGACGCGGTAGTCCGTCCCCGGATGGAAGCGCCCCGGCACGGAGACCCGGGGACCCTCCCGGCTGTCGCCGGGGAAGACCTCGGCATTCTCCCAGTCCAGCGTCACCGCCGGCTGGAGGGTGAGCTTCTCCTTGAGGCTGGCCAGGACGGCGGGGTTGCTGGTGTGCAGGACGAGCGGGCCGTAGGGACAGCGCCGGGCGGCGGTGCGACAGCCGTCGGCGCCGAGAATGGACATCGCCCCGTAGGTGCGAAGGGCAAAGCGTCGCTCCTGTCCCAGGGTGAGGGGGCCCTCGGCGCCCCGCAGGGTGGCGGCGAGGACGAGGGTGACGGGGGTGCCAAGGGGCAGCGGCTTTCCCAGCACCACCTGGTACCGCGTTTGCCGGCTCGCAGCGAGGGTGCGCCCTCGGTCGGGCCGTTCCTGGCCCGTGTCCAGCACCTCCGCCCTGGCGATGGTAAAGGGCCAGGCCGTCTCCTCCCGACCCACCAGCACACGCAGTGCCTGCTCGAGGTCCAGCACGGGTTGGTTGAGGAGGAGGAAGAAGTGCTGGCCGGGCGTCACCCAGGCCCAGCCCTCCGGCGGCTCGACGGACTGCACAGCGGGTGACGGCGTCTGGAACGTCCAGCTGTAGCCCTCGGCCAGGGCCCGGCCATCGACGGACTTCAGGCCGGCCGGCACGGTGAGGGTGAAGCGGGTGGAAAAGGGCAGGGGCGCCTGGGGGACGAATTCCACGCTGGCCGAGCCAAGCCAGCGCCATTCCCCGGGCACGGATGGCTGAAGCTGCGCCGGCGGCGGCACGCCCGCCTGCGCCTCGACGGTGCTGAGGGGCGTGACGGGAAGAGAAAACGTCAGCGTGGGCCGGACGTCTGTGCCAGCCTCGCCCCGGGGCCGCGCAGCCACGATGGCCAGTGTCCCGTTGGCGCCGGCCAGGGCCTCGGCTGACAGCTGGAGCGCCGGCGGGGCCGGCACGGGCTCCAGCTGCAGTCCCTCCACCGCCGGGGCCTTCCCCTTGCCACAGCCCAGCAGCAGCACTCCGGCCGCGGCCAGCCAGCCCCAGTGCCGCTTTCGGGCGCCTCCACCCCCGACACGTCGACGCGACTGCCCCATGTGGCGCCTCTCCCCATGCCAGGCAGCCCAAGGCGGCGCCTCGATGGTCCCGGACGGGGTGCATCTCCCGACGTCCTGGACCGGCGTGTCAACGGTGCCGCATCTCGGCCTGGTGTGACGCGTTCAATGCACTCCGCGCGCCAGAGGAGGGGGAGGGAGAAGCGCCACCTAACGCCCCGCTGCCGGTGGGGACGTCCGCGGGTCGCCGGAGGTGCGTGCCCTCACTTGCTGCGAGGGCGAGTGCCGCGCCCAGCCCAGCGCCCAACACTGCCCGGCGCAGGTGCCTTGGGGAGGGCGGCCGCGCCACCGGGCCCGGGCCCAGCACCTGCAGCACGTCCTCCACCTTCTCGAAGCGGCGTCGAGGGTCGAGTTCCAGACAGCGGAGAATGGCCCGCTCCCAGCGCGGGCTGAGTCCGGGGCGCCGGTGCGAGGGGGCCTCCGCGGGCCGGCGCAGCCGCTGCAGCGCCGACTCCACCAGGCTGTCTGCCAGGAAGGGGACGCTCCCCGTTACCATTTCGTACAGGACGACGCCCAGGGCGTAGACGTCCGTGGCCGGAGACACCGGGGCGCCCGTCACCTGCTCGGGGGCCATGTACAGCGGACTTCCCACCATGCCGGTGTGGGGTGGCCAGTCGGACCTCTCCCCGGGACGAACGCCGCACGCCAGGCCAAAGTCGGTCACCACCACGCGCCGTGCGCCGTCGAAGCCTCGCACCAGCATCACGTTGCCGCTCTTGAAGTCCCGGTGGACCACCCCCTCGCGGTGGGCGGCAGCGAGCGCGGCCACCATCTGCCGGACGATGGGGAGTGCTTCCGGGCCCGCCACCGGTCCCTCGTGCGAAAGGTGCTCGCTCAGTGTGGGTCCTTCGAGCAACTCCATGGTGAGAAAGACGAGGGGCGAGGGGCCGTCGTCGCCCGAGAGGAAGAATTCGAAGAGGCGGCAGACGTTGGGGTGGGTGACGCGCCGGGCGAGGAGCACCTCCCTGCGGAATTGGGCGCGGGCCAGCGGGTGGCCAAGCACCGAGGCCCTCAACGTCTTGAGAGCCACCCGGGCCCCAAGCGCCGCGTCCCGCACGTCATACACCTCCCCCATCCCGCCCCGGGCCAGCAGCTTCCGGACGCAGAAGCGCTCGAGGAGGACGTCCCCAGGCCGGAAGCATGGCTCCTGCGCGGCCTCGCCGGGCCCAGCACCGGACGCCGCGGACAACAGCGTCTGGGTTTCCCCATTCACACGGCCAATACCACTGTCACTCCCACGGGCCGGAAGGCCGGAGGGGCAAGGAAGGAATTGCATCGGACCTCACAGCGTTGGGGCAGTCCGAGAAGCGCTCCGGGGGGGGCGGCGCGCACCTGGACTTCTCCCGGCAAGAAGGGCGACGGCACCCCCGCCGCCACCACGGCCCGGCCCCCGCCCCCCTGGGCGGGCGGCCCCCCGGGAAGGGGCGTTGTTGCGGCGGTGCGTGCGGCGCCTTCACCAACGGGGGTAGTGTATGCGCGCCATGCCCAGCGAGGACGTCCGGCACGAAAAGGACGAGGCGGACACCGAGCCGCCCATCACCCAAGTCAACCGCACCCCGACGGTGGGCCTGGACCGGCCCGTGCCGGGCGTCGTGTCGAGCGTCCGGCGCTTCCGGCTGCGTATTGTGGACGGAGGCGAGGTGGGCCACGTCTTCGAGTCCAACGGGGACCGAGTCCAGCTGGGCAGCCACCCCCTGAATGACCTGCTCCTCGACGAGCGCACCGTCTCGCGGTTTCACTGCGAAGTCTTCGTCGACGAGAAGGGTAACCCCTGGGTGAAGGACTTGGGGAGCCGCAACGGCACCGTCGTCGACGGGGTTCCCGTCAAGGAAGCCGCGCTGCGCAGCGGCAGCCTGCTGCAACTCGGCCGCGTGTCGCTGCGCTTTGAGCTCTCGGGCGAGAAGAACCGCATTCCCGTCTCAGAGCAGAAGAGCTTCGGTTCGCTGGTGGGCACCTCTATCGCCGCCCGTTCCAGCTTCGCCCTGATGGAGCGGGCGGCGGCCTCCGACTCCACCGTCCTGCTGGAGGGGGAGACGGGCACCGGGAAGAGTCAGGCGGCCGAGTCCATCCACAAGCTCGGCGCCCGGCGCAGCCACTCCTTCCTGGTGGTGGACTGCGGCGCCATCCCCGCCAACCTGCTCGAGTCCGAACTGTTCGGCCATGAGAAGGGCGCCTTCACCGGGGCCGACACGCGCCGCATCGGCGTCTTCGAGGAAGCGAAGGGTGGAACCGTCTTTCTGGATGAGATTGGCGAGCTCCCGACGGAGCTGCAGCCGAAGCTGCTCCGCGTGCTGGAGTCACGCGAAATCCGTCGGTTGGGCACCAACGCCTACCTTCCCGTCGACGTGCGCGTCATCGCTGCCACCAACCGCGACCTGCGCGCCGAGGTCAACGCGGGCCGCTTCCGGCCGGACCTGTACTACCGGCTGGCCGTCTTCAAGATTGCCGTCCCACCCCTCCGCCAGCGCCCGGAGGACATCCCGCCCATCGCGGAAAAAATGCTGGCGTCCCTCGGCGTCGACCCGCGCGTCCGCGAGTCCCTGAAGGACCCGGTCTTCCTGGCGCAGCTGCAGCGCGCGGCCTGGCCGGGCAACATGCGTGAGCTCCGCAATCACCTGGAGCGCTGCGTGGTGATGCAGGAAACCCTGGAGCCGGGCCTCGAGCCAGAGGGGTCCCTCCCGGAGTCCCACGTGGCGGTGGACCCCCGGGTTCCGTACCCCGAGGCTCGCCGCCGGGCCCTGGACGCCTTTGAACGGGCCTACGTGCAGGCCCTCTTGGAACTGCACCATGGCAAGGTGGCCCAGGCCGCGGAGTCGGCGGACATCGACCGGGTGCATCTGTACCGCCTCATCAAGCGCCACCACCTCAAGGACTGACGCGGCCTTCGGGCCGGGCACCCCCCGGCCGAGGCCCGGGGGCTGCCCGCTTTCTGACGCTTCGCGTTGCGCCCCCGGAGGGGTTGCACCGAAGGCCACAGCACCGGACCGTCTGTTGCGTCCGGCGCTACGCGCCGCCGGTGACTGGCACGTCAAGTCAGCGTTGCTTCAGGGTTTTCTGGCTGGCACTGCGGCTGCAGTGTCCTGGCGGCGTGGCCGGCAACACCGCCGGCTGGTTTCCCCCGGAGAACGCCATGGACGCCACCGACCCGAAGAACCAGCCCCTCTTCAACAACGTGCGCCGCACCCGTGGCCACGAAGTGCTCATCGCTGGTGCGTTGCTGTTCGCCACGTACCTGGGGGTGGCCACGGTCCTCATCGACAACTACCAGCGGCCGGACGTCGCGGTGGCCTCGGCTCGCGTCTAGGGACCACCCATGATGCTGCAACTGCAGATTCCGGATGCACTCGCCGCCGCCGTCCAGCGGACGGCGGCCTCCATTGGGATGTCCGTCAGCGAGCTTGCAGCGCGTGCCCTGACCGCCCTCCTCCGGTCGAATCAACCCGTCGTTGGCACCGAGCGAGGCCATGCGACGGGAAGCCATCCCGTGTGGGCCGAGGACTGGGCGGCGCGCGGGCTGTAGCAAAGTTGGACCTCGGGTCGGGTTTGGGGGGAGCCCTTTGATGCGGGCGGCACCGAACCCCGCCGGGAAAGCGCAACCCGGCCCGAGGTCCGCTGTTTCTGGCAGCGGGCTTGAAGAACGAGTTCGTTGGCCCGACTCCGGGGGGAAGGGCCAGGGCGGGGCCCACCGTCGGCTGCCACCAGCCGCGGTGGGCCCTGGCCTTGCCGGTCAGGCGACGGAGGCTGCCACGTCCGCGGACCGCAGCCGGGCAATGCCGAAAATGGTTTCCTGGGGGTTGACGCCGAGGGACGTCGGAAGCACTGACCCATCCACCACGAAGAGGTTGTCGAGGTCGTGGTAGCGCAGCGAGCTGTCCACCACCGAGTGCTCGGCGTCCTTGCCCATGCAGCAGCCGCCCATCTGGTGCGCGGTGGCCACACGCACCCGGCCCGGTTCCCAGGGCGCGGCCGCCAGCAAGCGGGCAATGTCGTCGCCCGGCCGCAGGTGTACCGGCGAGGCATGCAGGGAGATGACTTCTCGCGCGCCGCCGGCAAACTGCACCCGGGCCATCACCTCGCACGCATCCCGGAACGCCTCCCAGTGCCAGGGCCGAAGCGGGTAGTCGATGTGCACCCGACGCTCCTTGGGGTCGCCGAGGCGGACGGTGCCGCCCACGTCGCCCGGAACGAAGCCGTCCGCCGTGATGGCGATGGTGACCTGCGTCGACGGCAGCCGCTGCATGAGGCTCTGGTGGGCTGCACCGAAGCCGGGCAGAACGGTGGCGGCAATCATTGGATAGAGCGGCGGCACCTCCAGGAAGTAGCCCATCCGCTCGGGCCCGCGGTCGATGAAGTGGTGCGAATAGGCGGATTGCGGCGCTCCGTTCCACGCCTCCACCGGCTGCTCCATCTGCGCGGACATGATGACGACGGGATGGAGGAAGAGGCGCTTGCCAACGTTGCCGCGTCCGGTGAGGCCCGAGCGCAACAGCAGCGCGGGGGAGTTGATGGCCCCACCGCAGACCGCCACCGTCTTGGCCCGCACCGTCAGCGTGACGCCCGTGGGCGTGTCGCTGGAGACGTCGAGGATTTGCGCCTCGACGCCCCGCACCCGACGGCCCTCGACGAGGAGGCGGCGTGCCGAGGCGCTGGCGTAGACGTCCAGGCCGTGCTCCACCGCGTCGGGGATGAGCGTCACCAGCATCGACTGCTTGGCGTCGATGGGACAGCCGAGGCCGCACTTGCCGAGGTCGGCGCAGTTGTGAACGTTGCGGCGGATGAGGCCGCGGCTGAAGCCCAGCTTCCCGCACCCTTCCCACAGCACCTGGTTGTTGCGGTTCATCGCCTCGAGCGGCCACTCGCGGATGTGCAGGCGCCGCTCGAGCGCCTCCCAGTGCGGGGTTAACGCAGCGGTGGTAATGCCCTCCACCCCGAAGTCCGAGGCCCACTTGTCCAGCACCCGCTGCGGGGTACGGAAGGAGGTGCACCAGTTCACCGTGGTGCCCCCGCCCACGCTGCGGCCCTGGAGGATGAGGACCGTCTGGTCGTCGGTCGCGCGGTTTCCCATCTCCTGGTACAGCGCCGGGTAGGCCCATGACTCCCGCATGTTGAACTCGGACCGGGTGTGGTAGCCGCCCTCCTCCAGCATCACCACGCGCAGGCCCTTGGAGGCGAGCTGCTCGCTGAGCACCGCCCCGCCCGCCCCGGACCCCACCACGCAGACGTCCGCCGACACCTCCGTGTCCTTGACGACGTCCCGGCCGGTGAAGATGTGCCCGCTCACCGGGTGTCCTCGGGACGGTAGACGCCGTTGCCCTCGGGACGGGGCACGGACCCGCCAAACCACACCGGCGCATCCGGCTGGAAGAAGCTGTCGTCGGGCCCGGGGTAGCCGATGGGCTTCCAGGTGAGGGGCGACTGGAAGTAGCCGGCCAGCACCAGCGTCCGCAGCGCGTTGTAGCCGGTGCGCCGCACGGCAATCCGGCTGTCCCGCCACTCCTCCAGCACGCGGTCCTGGGCAGCCGGCGGCAGCGCGGTGAAGGGCTCCGTGCGGCCGCCAAAGAGAAAGCCGGCCAGCGCGTTGTCAAAGAGGCCAAGCAACTGCTTCAACTCGGCGCGCACCGAGGGCTCGGCCTTCTCGGCGATGCGGTCCACCGCCAGGGCCACGCCCACCTCCTCGACAGTCGGCCAGCCGGGGAGGCTGCCGATGAAGCGGTGGGCCAGCGCGTCGAGGATGCCGTACTCGGACTCGGAGAAGACGTGCAGCCCGCCGACCGGCGGCGCCACCCGCTTGCCGGTCCGCAATGCGAGGAAGCCAGCACCCCCCGCGGCAAGCAGCGCGCCCCCCACGAGCCCACGCTTGAGCAGCGAACGACGGCTGGGCGAGCGCGGAGCGTCGGAGACCATCGGTGGAACCAGTCTACGTCCCTCGCCACCGGGACGTCACGGACTGCGTGTGGCGGTGCCTCGGCGTGGCCAGCCCCTGTTTGGACGGCTTCCACGAGTCGTGTCTAGATGCAGGGCTGTCATGGCCAAGTCGCTCGCGATGATTCTCGCCGGCGGGGCTGGCACCCGGCTGGAGCCTTTGACGCGCGAACGCGCCAAGCCGGCGGTCCCGTTTGGAGGGCGCTACCGCATCATCGACTTCGTGCTGTCCAATTTCGCCAACTCGGGCGTTTACAAGGTCAAGGTCCTCACCCAGTACAAGTCGGATTCGCTCAACAAGCACCTGTCGCGCACCTGGCGGATGACGGCCTTCCTCGGTCACTACGTGGAGGCCGTGCCAGCCCAGATGCGCACCGGCCTCGACTGGTACAAGGGCAGCGCCGACGCCATCTACCAGAACCTCAACCTCATCTCCGACGAGGAACCGGACCACGTCTTCGTCTTCGGCGCGGACCACGTCTACCGGATGGACGTTCGCCAGATGCTCGACTTTCACCTCGAGCACAAGGCGGACTGCACGGTAGCGGCCATCCCGGTGCCCATCGAGGAGGGCCCTGAATTCGGCATCATCGACGTCGGCCCAGACGGCGAGATGCTCGGCTTCCTGGAAAAGCCGAAGTCCCCGCCGCCGATGCCGGGCAACCCGAAGATGTGCCTGGCCTCGATGGGGAACTACCTGTTCCGGACCGAGACGCTGGTACAGGAAATCGTCCGCGACGCGGCGAAGGACCACAGCGCGCACGATTTCGGAAAGTCCATCCTCGGCGAGTTGCACCGGCGCTCCCGCGTCTTCGTCTACGACTTCGCCAAGAATGAAGTTCCCGGAATGGAGCCCAAGGAACGCGGGTACTGGCGCGATGTGGGGGACATCGACAGCTACTACCAGGCCAACATGGGGCTGGTGGACGTGGACCCGGTCTTCAACCTCTACAACTTCCGCTGGCCTCTCTTCACCCAGTCGCAGACCTACCCCCCGGCGAAGTTCGTCTTTGCCGACCGCGAAAGCGGACGCGTCGGCTACGCCACCGACAGTCTCGTCTCCGAAGGCTGCATCGTCAGCGGAGGGCACGTGCACCGCTCCGTGCTGTCACCAAAGGTGCGGGTGAACTCCTACTCCACCGTCGAGCAATGCATCCTCTTCGAGAACGTCCAAATCGGCCGCCGGTGCAAAATCAAGAAGGCCATCATCGACAAGAATGTCGAGATTCCCGTGGGGACCACCATCGGTTTCGAGCCGGAGGAGGACCGGCGGCGTTTCCACGTCACCGCCGAGGGCGTGGTGGTCATCCCCAAGGGGATGAAAGTCGGTTGAGCAGCCACCTGGGACGCGCCTGGCCGCTGCTGCTGCCGCTGTGTCTCGGCTGTAGCTCTCCGCTGGAGAAGGTGTTCAGCCTGTCGGGGGATGCCCCGAGCCGCTCGGGACTCGTCCCGCTGGGCGACGGCGCCGTCTTCGGCAATGAAGCTGGGCGCATCCTGCGCCTCGGGCCCGGCGGGGCTGCGCAGTGGACGGCGGAGCTGGCCCACGAGGTGCGCCTGGCGCCCGCGGTCGCGGCCAACGTGGTGGTGGTGGCCACCACCGGAAGCGACCTCCTCGGCCTGGACGTGGCCAGCGGGAACAGGCGCTGGCGCACCGAGTTGACCCGGCCCGCGGCGGCCCTCGCCGCGCTCGGCACGCGGGTCTACGTCCTTCTGGACGACGGGGACTTGCTGGCCGTCGAGTCCAGCAGCGGGGACGTCGTGGTGCGGGCCGCCCTGGGCAGTGCCCTCGGCCTGCACCCGGGCGGCGCTGCCCGGCTCGCCCTCGCGGCAGCCGCGGCGGACCGACTGGTGCTGGCCGGCCCGGCGGCGGTGCTGGCGGTGGGCGCCGACGCCACTCGACGCTGGCGCACGCCGGTGCGTGAACCCCTCGGACTGCTGCCGCTGGAGGGCCGGGTGTGGACGGTGGAGCAGAGCGGCCGGGTGCTCGCGCTCGACCTGGCGACGGGCGAATTGCTGTGGCAGCGCGCGCTGGGGGCACCGCCCACCTCGCCCCCGGCCCACGCCCTGGACCGCCTGTGGGTGGGCCTTGCCAACCAGACGCTGGTGGGCTTCCGCCTCAAGGACGAAGGCCCGCTGTGGACGGTGCAGGTGCCCGGGCCCGTCGTCGCCCCGGTCGTGGAATTCCAAGGACGTCTGCTGGTGCCCACCGCTGCGCAGGAGGGGCGCCTTCTGGCGCTGGACGTGGGCGCGCCGGGCAACCCGCCCTCGGCACGGTTGGACAGCCCGCTGCGCACCTCGCCCCTCGTCCGCGGCAACACCGCCTGGGTGCTGCCCCAGGACGGCCGGGTGGTGGGGTTGCGACTTAGGTCGGCTGGAGGAAGCGGGCGATGATGCGCTTCAGCCCCACCCGGGGGAAGCTGACGGTGAGCTTGGCGTTGGGTCCGGAGCCGTCACAGGCCACCACCTCCCCCTCGCCGAATTGGGCGTGGCGCACGCGCAGCCCCACCACCGACTCGCTGTCGAAGCCGCTGTCCTCCACCTGAGTGTAGCTGCGGTCGATGCGCGGCCCGTCGTCGTCGTAGGGCCGGCGGCGGGCGGGGACGAAGCCGGAGGTGTTGGCGGAGGCCGCGGAGAGCTGCCGCTTGATGTCAAAGAGTTCCTGGGGGACGTCGCGAAGGAAGCGCGAGGGAGGGTTGAAGCGCAGTTCTCCGAAGAGACTGCGCGCCTGGGCCAGCGACAGGAAGAGGCGCTTTCGGGCGCGCGTGAAGCCGACGTAGCAGAGGCGGCGCTCCTCGCTCATCTCCTCCCCATCGCCGAATTCCTCCAGCGCGCGGCTGTGCGGAAAGACGCCTTCTTCCATCCCGGGAAGGAAGACCGCGTCAAACTCCAGTCCCTTGGCGGCATGCAGCGTCATGAGCGAGACGCGTCCCTCGCCCGCCTCCCCGTCGGCCTCCCCCACCAGGGAAATCTGCTCCAGGAACGCCTGCAACGGCGGCACCTCCGCCGCGAGTTGCTCGGACGAAGGCGCCGGACGGGCCGCGCGCTCCAGGTCGAACTCCTGGGCTGCGCCGAGGAACTCGCGCAGGTTCTCGGCCCGCGTCTCCGCTTCCACCGACGCCTCCCCCAAGAGGGCCTCCAGCAGCTTCGTCTCGGTCAGCATCAACTCGGCGGCCGAGGCAGCGCTGGTGGCCTCCGGGCCGAAGGCCACCAGGACCTCGAGCAGTTGGCGGAAGCCGCGCAGCCGCTTCTGGGCTGTCGCATTCAGCGTTGAAATCTGCTCCACCTCGGCCAGGGCCTCGAAGAGGCTGACCCCCCGGTCTGCCGCCCAGCCGGCCAGGCGCTGCTGGGTGGTATCGCCAATGGCGCGGGGCGGCGTGTTGATGATGCGCAGCAGGTCCGCATCCGACTTGGGATTCACCATCAGCCGCAGGTAGGCAGCCGCGTCCTTGACCTCGGCCCTTTCATAGAAGCTGCGGCCACTCACCAGCGTGTACGGGACGCGCGCCAGCCGCAGCGCTTCCTCCAGCACCCGGCTCTGCGCATTCACGCGGAAGAAGACGGCCACGTCGGCGTAGCTACAGGCGCCCTCGCGGACGAGGGCGTGGATGCGGCGCGCAATCTCGTGCGCCTCCTCGCGCTCATCGCGGCTGATGACCAGCGCCAGCGGCTCGCCTCGCTGCCGCTCCGTCCACAGCCGCTTCGGCATGCGGTGCGGATTCTTCGCGATGACGGCGTTGGCGGCGTCCAGGATTATCTGGTCACTGCGGTAGTTCTGCTCCAGCTTGACGATGGTCGCGCCGGTGTATTCCTCAGGAAAACGCAGGATGTTGCCTACGTCCGCGCCACGCCACCGGTAGATGGACTGGTCGTCGTCCCCCACCACCACCAGGCTGGCCGTCGGAGGGGGAGCCAACTGGTGCAAGAGCTCCATCTGCACCGCGTTGGTGTCCTGGAATTCATCCACCAGCACGTGCTGGAAGCGGCCGGCGTAGTGGGACCGGGTGGCTTCGTTCTCCCGGAACAGCTGCACCAGCAGCAACAAGAGGTCCCCGAAGTCCACCGCATTGGCCGCCCGGAGCAGCCGCTGGTAGGCGCGGTAGGAGCGCTGGACCGCGGCTCCCCGGTAGTCCGAGGGGTCGACGGCCTCCACCGCCGGGAGGCGAGCGGCGTTCTTCTCCATGTCGATGCGGTGCAGCACCTCCCGCGGGTTGATGACCGGGTCGATGCGCTCCTCGCGCATCGCGCGCTTCACCAGCGAGAGCTGGTCTGCGTCGTCATAAATGACGAAGGAACGGGTGAGCCCGACCTTCTCGGCCTCCCGCCGCAGGATGGCCGCCGCCGAGGCATGGAAGGTGGACACCGTCAGGTCCACCGCCCAGGGTCCGAGGAGCCCGAAGAGGCGTTCGCGCATCTCCCGGGCGGCCTTGTTGGTGAAGGTCACGGCGAGGATGCGCCAGGGCTGCACCCGCCGGGCGAGGACGAGGTGCGCCACCCGGCGGGTGATGACCCGTGTCTTCCCGGACCCCGCGCCGGCCAGGACGAGCAGCGGCCCCTCCGGGGCCAGCACCGCCTCCCGCTGCGGAGGGTTGAGGTCGGTCAGGAGCTCCTCGGGACTGGAAACCGGAGACGTCACGCTGCGTGGACTCATGTGCACATTGGCCACGGCGGCGCAACCCAAGCGCTAGAGTCGAAAGGGACATGCCCAGCCCGTCCCCCAGCTTGGAAGAGCTCGCCCAGGCGGCCGAGCGTCTCAACCGAAGCGCCCCGCTCGCCCACGCCGGCGTCCGCGTCTCCTTTCCAAGCCCGCAGCTGGTGGTGGCGGAGATTCCGGACGTCCGGGCCGAGCACCGAGGCGGCCTCGGGACCTCGGCCGTCAACGGCGGCGTGCTGGCGGCCGTGTTCGACCTGGTGGTGGGCTGCACGGCGCTGCTGGTCGACCCGCGACGGCCGAGCGCGACGGTGCAGCTGTCGATGAGTTTCGAGCGTCCCGTGTTGGGCGACACCCTCCGGGCCGAGGGCCGAATCGACAGCCAGGGCCGGCGGACGCTGTTCGCCAGCGCGCGCATTCTCGACGGCCGGGGCCAGGTATGCGCACGGTGTCAGGCCGTGGTGGCCCTGACCGGGGCCGGAGCCCGCCCGGGGGCCGCCGGAGAGGGGGCCTGAGGAATGCGGATGGGCCGATGAGTCGTCAGCTCGCGCTTGGGGGCCAGCCGGTGGTGGTCGCGCGTTGGGCCGAGGCCCCAGCGGTGGTGACGCAGCACCCACATCTCAATCGCCTCCTCCTCGTCGATGCGCGTCTGGACACCCCGGCCCTCGTCCCGTTGGTGCAGGCGGCGGCCAGCCGGGGCTGCGCGCTGATGGTGTTTCTGGGTCCGGACGCCGCGGACGTCCTTCACACGCTGGAGGAGGCATGCGGCTTCGCTGCCCTGGGCCAACGCGTCGCCACCTCCTGGCATGACTCCGCCCAGGACGCGGAGGCCGCGCTGGATGCCTTCTCCCTCTTCAGCAGCTGGGTCGGCGGCCCGGGCGGCATTCCTCTCCTCGTCACCGAGGACGAGGGGCTGGACGCCATCCTCGAAGCCGCGCGAACGCTCCATGCCCGGACCCACTAACCTTCTGCAGTGACAAGCTGTCGAATGATGGGGCACGCTTTTGGAGGTTGACGACAACCGGGCCTGCTTTTCCGGCGAACTGTTGGCGTCAGTGCGCATGAAGGTCGAGCTTCGCAAAGCCACGCCTGCCGACGCGGGGGCCCTGTGGGGGCTTTTCTCGGCCATTTTCTCCGAAGGGACGACTTACGCAGCCGACGAGACGACGACGCAGGCCAGCTTTCTTCAGGACTGGTTCGGGCGTGGCGGCGAGCAATGGGTGGCCGAGGCGGAGGGCCAGGTGGTGGGGGCCTACACCCTTCGCCCCGCCCAGCCCGGCCGCGGCGCCCACGTCGCCACCGCTTCCTACGGCGTGGACGCCTCCGCCCGCGGCCTGGGGGTGGGCCAAGTCTTGGGCACGCACTCCCTGGAGCGTGCCCGAGCGCTCGGCTTTGCGGGCATTCAATTCAACTTCGTCGTGTCCACCAACGCTGCGGCCGTCCGGCTTTGGAAGGGGCTGGGTTTCCAGGTGCTGGCAACACTTCCCGGCGCCTTCCGGCACCCTCAACTGGGAGCAGTGGACGCCTACGTCATGTGGCGCGGCCTCGGGTGACTGCGGTGGGAACGGCGTCTGACCACCCAACAGGTCCCGAGCAGCAGCAGCAGCGCAGGCATGGGGTAGGAAGCGCCGGCTGAGGTGCAGCCCCCGGAGGCGTTGGCCACGTTGACCGTGACGGAGGCCGAGGCGCCCGCGCCATCGGTGTCGAAGGTCCTCACGTGCAGGGTGTGGCTGCCATTCGGAACGGTGTGGGTGTCCCACAGGAAAGTGGACGCTGAGCCAATGGAGAGGTGCACGCCCTCGTCGAGGGTGAATTGGAGGGTGCGAACCGACGCATCGCGCCAGCAGTGACCACCACACTCAGCAGCGTGTACTCGCTGACGGTGGTGCCGGCGGTCGGGGTGGTGATGGAGACGCGTGGAGGGGTATCCACCTGCAAGGAAACGGTGGCCGCGTGCCCGCCAGGTTGCGAAGCACTGACGCCCGTCACCGCGACTGGCGACGGCGGGGCGCCCGGGGCCTCCGCGGAGACGCTGAGCATGAGCACGGACGTCGTGGCGCCGGGCGTCAACGTGAGGGAACTGAGGGAGGCGCTCACCCCCGGGGGCAGCCCGCCGACCGCGCCCGACAGCGACACCGGTTCCACGGTGCCGTCGGTGACGGTGCCGCTCAGCGTGAACGTCTGGGAGCTCCCCGGAAGCAGGCGCGCCGTGGCGGGTGAGAGGGAAAGGCTCCACGCGTTCTGGGGGTGCAACTGCATCAGCAAGGACGCCGAATGCGTCGCCGCCCCAGTGGCCAGGACGACCAGCTGGCCGTCCTGGAAGAGCGGAGCATCGGCGTCCGAGGACACGGTCAGGTTGGCCGCCTCGCCGACTTTCGGGAATGGGTTGTCGAAGCTCGCATGCATTCCCGGCGGTAGCTGGGGAACGCTCAAAGCGAGGGGCTGGGGGCTTCCGTTGGTGAGCGTGGTCAGGACGGGGACGACGGCTGTCATGATGCCGCGCACGAGGGTGAGCGTGTTGGGGCTGAGCGAGATGGCGTAGTCATCCACGTCAAAGCGGCTCGAGACGCAGGCGGCGACGTTGGGCTGGGCACCCGCATCGGCGTTCCACAAGATGTTCGAGAAGAGTTGCTGGACGGCGTAGCACCCCGCATCGGGGCCGCTGCAGCCAGGGATTCCATTCACGTCCAGGGTGTCCGTTTGCCAGGTGCACATGTCGCCAATCTCGCCCTGACTGTTGGTTTCGGTGTCGTACCAGCCAAGGGGATAGTCGGTGGCGCTATCCTGATTTGAAAAACCGTCGGTGATGGCCTCTGCTACCTCGTGCGAGGCGGCCACGCAGGTGTTATCGAACGTGGTGCCCGTCCCGCACCCGTCCTGGCAACCGTTGCTCCCGAGGTCGGGAACCACCGCGTAGAAGACGACGGGCCAGACTTGGTTGCCGCCCCCGTACTTCGGGCGTGCGACGAAGGAGCTGTGGTACGCGCAGAACTGCTGGCAGGAGGTGTAGTCCGTCGGCGGGGTAAGCTGGAAGACAGTCACCTTCACGCTGGCCGGAAGGTGCACGACGTAGAGCGTGTTGCTGTCTGGGTTCGGAATGTGCCCGTTCTTTATCTGCCAGAGGAGCTCCTGCTGGACGTCGGTGTCCTGGAGGCAGGTCAGCGTTTCCGGATGAAACAAGCCTCCCGTGCAGGTCGGGTAGACCGTCGACAGCACGGGAAGGGTGTAGCTCCCTGCGAAGGTTCCGCGGCCAATGACTTGCTGGGTGCCGGGCTGGCCCGCGCGGCGACCGGCTTGCACCGTTAGCGTCGTGGAGTACTCGGAGAGCCAGTCCATCCACTCGCTGTTGGTCAGCGTCTGGTAGAAGCCCGCCATGCCGAGGGTAACGTCCGGGTTCACCGTGCTGTCCCAGAAGACGGCGTACACCTTGACGTTGGCGAGGACGGGACCGCCGAAGTACTGAAGGTCCACCTGACAGGGGATGGACACCCAGCCTGGTGGGAGGACGCACTGGGGCACGGTGGCATCGCCCACCCGGGGCGCTGACGGTCCGGACGCAGCGCGCGGGCGGGTCAGTCGGAGGCCGTCCGCGCCGGCTGGCGCAGCGGCAAACAGCACAGCCGCCGTGAAGTTGCGAAACCACATGCAGGCGCCCTCCCCCCTCCGCGCTGACGACGCCTTGCCTCTATAGGTCGGCGGCCAGGCAACGGCCAGCGGGGTGGGGCCGCGCGCTTCCTGTGGCGACCGGCCCCGGGGTTCACCCAGGGGTCAGCTCCGCCCTCCCGCCCGTCCTGGCGGTTTTCGGTCGCCGCAGGCAAGGGCTTTGCCGACGCCGGTCAGGCCAACAGCCAGGAACGCCAGGACGCGGACGCCAGGGCGGAAAAGACTTTCCAGCCCGGCCGCTCGCCGTTAAGTGCACCGGCGAGCATGCGGCGGCCCCCCATCCACTACGCCTGGGTTGTAGCCGGCACGACCTTCGTCACCCTTCTGTGCGCAGCCGGTGTCCGGGCCACGCCCAGCATCCTGATTGTGCCGCTGGAAGAGGCCTTCGGCTGGTCGCGGGCCACCATCTCCTCGGCGGTGTCCATCAACCTTTTTCTGTACGGGCTGATGGGGCCCTTCGCCGCCGCACTGATGGAGCGCTTCGGCATCCGCCGCGTCGTCGTGGTGTCCCTCACCGTCATCTGCCTCGGGGTCGCCCTCACCACGCAGATGACGCACCCCTGGCAGCTCATCCTCTGCTGGGGGGTGCTGGTGGGCCTCGGCACCGGCACCACCGCCACGGTGCTGGGCGCGACCGTCGTCGCCCGTTGGTTTCAGCAGCGCCGGGGGCTGGTGATGGGCGTCCTGACCGCCGCCACCGCCACCGGACAGCTCATCTTCCTCCCTGTCCTGGCGGCGCTGGTTCAGCGGCGGGGCTGGCAGAGCGTCCCCACCCTGGTGGCGTGCGTGCTGGCGTGCGTCATCCCCCTGGTGGCCCTCCTGGTGCGCGACCGTCCCGCGGACCTTGGCCTGGCCCCGTACGGGGCGCCGCCGGGCAGCGTGGACCCCCCGCCTGCCCGGCGCTCGCCCCTGGGCAACGCGCTGGCCGTGCTGCGCAAGGGGCGCGCGCAACCGCGACTTCTGGCTCCTCTTCGCCAGTTTCTTCGTCTGCGGGGCGACCACCAACGGCCTGGTGGGCACCCACCTGGTGCCGGCCTGCATGGACCACGGCATTCCGGAGGTCCGCGCCGCAGGGCTGCTGGCGATGATGGGCGTCTTCGACTTGGTGGGCACCACCGCGTCGGGCTGGCTCTCCGACCGGCGCGACAGCCGCTGGTTGCTGTTTTGGTACTACGGGCTGCGCGGCCTGTCGCTGCTCTTCCTGCCCTTCGCCTTCGGGATGTCGGAAGGGGCCCTCGCCGTGTTCGCCATCTTCTATGGCCTGGACTGGATTGCCACCGTGCCACCGACGATGAAGCTGACCACGGACGTCTTCGGACCGCAGGATGCGCCGGTGGCCTTCGGGTGGATTTTCGCCGGCCACCAGATTGGTGCGAGTTTCGGCGCGCTCGGCGCCGGCATCATTCGCACCTCCACCGCCACCTACACCCTGGCCTTCCTCGCCGCGGGCGCCTTCTGTCTGGTGGCCTCGTTGCTGGTGCTGCGCATCGCGCGCTTCAAGACGGACGTCGGTCGGGCCGTCGCCTCGGCGCCCTCGCATGCCTGACACCAGCGGCCGCTAAGGTGCCCGACGTGGCGCGTCTTATCCCCCTCGGAGGCCTGGGCGAAATCGGCCTGAACGCCATGGTCTTCGAGTTGGGGGGGGAGCGACTCCTCGTCGACGCCGGCCTGATGTTTCCCGGGCCGGACCTCCCGGGCGTGGACATCCTCGTCCCCGACTTCACCTACGCCCTCTCCGGCCCACCCCTCTCGGGCCTGGTCCTGACCCACGCCCACGAGGACCACATCGGCGCCGTCGCGCATCTGCTCCGCCAGCGCCCAGTTCCCGTCTACGGGACGCGCCTCACCTTGGGCATGCTGGCACAGAGGCTGGACGAGGCCGGGGTAGAGGCCGAGCTGCGGGAGTTTTCCCCCGGCGAGCGCGTCCGGGTGGGCAACCACTTCGACGTCGAGACGTTCCGCGTCGCCCACTCGCTGCCGGATGCCGTCGGCCTGGTGTTGCACACCCCCCAGGGGGCGCTGGTGCACACTGGGGATTTCAAGCTCGACGACGTCCCGCTCGATGGGCGCCCGACCGACACCCACCGCCTGGGCGAGCTGGGAGACGCAGGCGTGCTCTGCCTGCTCAGCGACTCCACCAATGCCGAAGTGGAGGGCGAAACGCCCCCGGAGCGCCTGGTGGCGGAGACGTTTGCGCGTCTTTTGCCAGCCGCACCAGGGCGGGTGCTGGTGGCCATGTTCGCCTCGCAGCTGCACCGGGTGCAGCACCTCTTGGAGTTGTGCCAACGCACCGGCCGGCGGGTGGTGCTTGCCGGCCGGGCCATGGTGCGCAACGTGGAGCTGGCCCAGCGCCTGGGGTACCTGCGCGTCCCCGACGGGCTGCTCGCCGAGCCGGCGCAGGGGGCTTCCCTGCCGCCGGCCCACGTCTGCATCCTCACCACCGGCGCACAAGGAGAGCCGCTGGCCGCCCTCACCCAGATGCTGCAGCCCGAGGCCGAGCCTCTCCGGGTGCGGGCGGGCGACACGGTGCTCGTCTCGGCACGCACCATTCCCGGAAACGAACGGGCGGTCCATGCCCTGTTGGACGCGCTCATCTCAGCTGGCGCCCACGTGGTGCACGCCGGCGTCGAGCCGGGCATTCACGTGTCCGGACATGCAGCGCGCGCCCAGCAGCGCCGCGTGCTGGACTTGGTGCGCCCCCGTGCCTTCGTCCCCATTCACGGCGAGGTGCGCCAGCTGGCGGCGCACCTGGAGCTGGCCCGGGAGGCGGGGGTGCCGGCCGACCAGCGCCTGCTGTTGCGCGACGGGGACGTGCTGGATTTCTCCTCCGGGGAGGGACGCCTCGTCGGGACGGCTCCGGCGGGACGGATTGCGCAGAGCCGTGGCGGCGGCGGGGACGTCTCGGCGGAGGCGCTGGCCGACCGCCGCCGGCTGGCCCAGGGCGGGGTGGTGGCAGCGGCGGTGGTGCTGGCCGCCGACCGACGTTCCTTCGCCGGGCCGCCCCGTCTGTCCGGGCGAGGCCTCACCCGCGAGGAGGAACTGGTGCTGGAGGGTGCGGCGGGGGACGTCCAGGCCCTCTTGGAGGAGGTGAGCCCGGCGCTGCGCGCCGACGACGCCTGGCTGCGGGAGGAGCTGGTTCGGGTGGTCCGTCGGGTTTTCCGGGAACGGACCGGGCGGCGACCCCCGGTGGTGCCCCTCGTCTTCAAGCTCTGATAGAAGCCCTCCCGCCCCAGGGGCCCGTGAACCCCTGGAATTGCTAGCCCTTCTCTCAGCTGATGCTTCCTTCGGCCTCCGCCCTCCTCGTCGCGGCCTTCGCAATAGCGCCTTCCCCTGCCGTCCCGCGGGAGGAGCCCTGCGTCCGCAAGGTGAGTGAACTTCCCCGGCGCCCGCGCGTGGACGGAGACCTGCGCGACCTGGTGGGCACCACCCCAGTGCTGACTCGGGCGCCCTCTGGCCACACGGATGGGCTCAGCCTCCGCGCCGCCGTCTTCGTGGACACGCTGTACCTGGGCCTGGAAGTCACCGGGAACGCCTCGGAAGAGCCGCTGGCGCTTACCGTGGGCCTGCATTCGCCCGAAGCTGGAGTGGCCGCCCCGGGTCACCTTTTCCACCTGGGCCCGGACGGTAAGCGCCCCTCCACGGCGGAGGAGGCCCCGGCGTATGCCCTGGCGGCGCTGGAGGCTGCCGTGGTGCGGACCCCCCGGGGCTGGGCCGTGGAGGTGGCACTCCCCCCCCTCTCCCTGCCCCGGCTGCCCGCGCATGGGCCACTCCTCCTCGAGTTGTGCGTCACCGAAGGCGCCCTGGACCCCGCCGCCCAGCACCCGTCCAGCTGCCCTTCGGGCGGCCCTTCCACCGTGCGTCTGGACTTGCCGGAGTCGCTGCTCTCGGGCCTCCGCGCGCGCGTCCCGCCCGAAGTCGTCGGGCTGGAAGCGCGACCGGGTGGGTGGGTGGGCTTCGGGGAGCGGATTGAGCCAAGGTGGATTCTCGCCGACAAGCCGCTGACCCTGCCCAGCCTGCGCGCGCTGGTGAGCGACAGCTCGCTCGACCCGGCCGCGTTGCGTCTTTACATTCCCGACCGCATGACGCTGCCGGACGGCGGGGCCGTCCTGGCCGTGCTCACCGGCCTTGACCCCTTCGATGCCGAGGATGCGTGCTCGCCCGACCGCGAGGTGCGCTTCCTCTTGTACCGGGTGAAGGGGCGGCTGGCCGAGCGGGTGCTGGACTGGCCTGCCCGCAGCTGTGCGCTGGGACGGGCGCTCTCAGTGTCCCTCGACCCGAGCGGCGAGCTGACGGTTGGCTACTCGAGCGGCGCCACGGTGCGTTTCATCTGGAGTCACGACCACTTCGAGCGAACGGAGTACGGAAGCCTGTGAAGACTGAAAACAAATCGCTCTACATGATGACGCTGGGGTGCCCGAAGAACCGGGTCGACTCCGAGGTCATGCTCGGGACGCTGAGCCAGCGGGGGTACCAGCTGGTGGACGACCCGGCCGAGGCCGAGGTCATCGTCGTCAACACCTGCGCGTTCATCGGGCCGGCCAAGCAGGAGTCGATCGACTCCATCCTCGAGCTGGCCGAGTACAAGAAGACGGGCCAGTGCGGCACCCTGGTGGTCACCGGCTGCCTGTCGCAGCGCTACGCGGCCGGAGCTCGCCCGCGAGATGCCCGAGGTGGACCACTTCCTGGGCACCTCGGCCTACGTCCAGCTGGGCGACCTCTTGGCTGCGGCCGAGGCCGCGCCCGCCAGCTCATCCCAGACCCGGACTACATCCACGACGCCCGAACGCCCAAGGTCAACTCGCAGTCCGAAGTACACCGCGTACCTCAAGATCTCCGAGGGCTGCGACAACGCCTGCGCCTTCTGCATCATCCCCACCTTGCGCGGCGCGCAGCGCTCGCGGCCGATCGACGACATCCTCGCCGAGGCACAGCAGTCTGGCGGCCTCCGGCGTGCGCGAGCTGAACCTGGTGGCGCAGGACCTGACCGCCTACGGGCACGACCTGCCGGGCAAGCCCAAGCTGCACGAGCTGCTGCGGGCGCTGTGCACGGTGGACGTGCGGTGGATTCGCCTGCACTACGCCTACCCGCGCGTCTTCCCCGACGAGCTGATCGACGTCCTGGCGAGCGAGCCGAAGGTGGCGAAGTACCTGGACATGCCGCTGCAGCACGCCTCCGACCGGCTGCTTGCGGTCCATGCGGCGCGGGCGGGACCGCGCCTTCCTCGAAGCGCTGGTGGCGAAGCTGCGCGCCCGCGTGCCGGGGCTCGACCTTCCGCACCTCGCTCATCGTCGGGCTGCCCGGCGAGACCGACGGAGGACTTCGAGGAGCTGAAGGCCTTCGTCCGCGCCAGCGCTTCGAGCGCATGGGGTGCTTCCGGTACTCGGACGAGGAGGGAACCGCCGCCTTCCTGACTTCCCGACAAGGTGCCGACACCGGTCATCGAGCGGCGCTGGCGCGAGGTGATGGCGATGCAGAAGCGCATCAATCGCGAGCAGAACCGCACGCTCATCGGCCAGCGCCTCGACCGTGCTGGTGGAGGGCCCGAGCCCCGAAACCGAGCACCTGCTGGTGGGCCGGCACGAGGGGCAGGCGCCCGACATCGACGGGCAGGTGTACATCAACGATGGCTTGGCCTACCCGGGCGAATTCGTCACGCGTCGAAGTGACCGAGGCGCACGACTACGACCTGGTGGGCCACATTGTGGAGCGCCCCGAGCAGCCGGTGCTGCGCCGGCCGGCCCTGGCCGCCTCGGCCTAGTCGTCCAGGACGCCTAGTGGGGTGGCGGCTTTCCTGGGTCCCTGGGCTCACCCGCTTCCGGCGCCGGCACGCTGGGGGCTGCGGGGGGCCGTGCCGGGGCGGCGGAGGCGGCCACCGGTGAGCGTCCGGAGCAGGCACACACGGTGCGGCCCACTGGCAGCGCTTGCGCGTAGAGGCACGTGCCGCTGCACGGCCTGTGGGCGAAGGCCACCCCCAGCTCCCCTGTCCAGGCCGGAACGCTCGCCAGTTCCCGGGCACATTCGGGCAAGGCCTCCTCCAGCCCCTCCCAGGGGATGGCCACTTCGAGGCTGGCCCCCGGGTCCTCGGGGCCCAGCGTGAGGCCCACCCGACAGCTGTGCACCCCGACGTGCGCCGGCTCGAGGGGCACCTGGCCGCCACTGTCCAGCATCTGCCAGGAGATGAAACGGACGAGGGTCCCGTCGCGCGTCGAGTCCGAGGACAGTTGCGTCCAGGACTGGGGGCCCGCGCCTCCCTCCACAGGGGGCGGGCGCCGGTACAGCACCAGCTGTTGGCCGCGCAGGTCAATCAGCGTCCGGAAGTGTCCCCAGGCGTCCGCGCCGAGAACCCCAGATGGCGGGGCCGCCGGAAGGGGTGGCCCCTCGCCGGCCGGGGCGTCGTCGGGAAGGACGGTGACGACGACGTGGTGCAGCTCCCACCCCGGGGCAAGCGCAAGCGAGCGCGGCGAAAATGTTGCCCTGGGCGCGCGCGCCCCCACGTCCTTCCCCTCCAGGGCCCGCCCGGCGGCCGCCGACACCTGCACGCGTTCGCTGGCCGTGGCCAGCAGCATGGGCAGGGTGAGAGGGCTGCCGGTGGTGTCGAGCTGCACGGCCAGCGACGGCCGGTCGGTCCGGGGGTCCAGCGCGAGCTCGAGCGCCAACGACTCCTCGGCCTGGTACTTGGGCGGCGGCGGCGTCTCGGCGTGAAACGTCACTGTGCGCGCGCCGGGGTCGACTTCCAGGACGAAGCCGACGAGCACTTCGGAGCCCAGGGTGAGGTCGCAGCCTGCGTCAGCGTCCCGAAGCGCCCGGACGTCCCCGAGGGTCCGGCCGGCAAGCCGCACGTCGCTCGCCACCACCTGCTCCTCGACGACGACATCGGGGCCACCGTCGGCAAGGGTGGTGGGGCCTGGCATGCGCACGCGGGCCACCACGTTGGGCGCCGAGTCGTAGCAGCCATCCGTCACCCGGGAGAGGGGCTCCTCGACAGCGAGGTGGATGACCGCCTTGTGGCCGCCGACGCTGCCGTCCAGGGCGAGGGCCAGCGACCATCCGGGGCGAAGCGGGAAGCGCTGGCCGCTGAGGGCGCGGGGGGTGAAGGGCGTGAGGTGGACGCACGCCGCTGAAACGAGCAGCAGACCGGCTCCGCGCAGGCCCTTCATGGGTTGGGCGGCGGGCTGGCGTCCAGCACCTGGGTGCCGTCCGGGACTTCCAGGATGAAGCGCTCCTTGCCCACCCCGGTGTTGGTGCGCAGGTCGGAGAAGACGATGGTGTTCTCGCTTCCGTCCGGGTCCACCACCACCGAGCGGCGCACTTGAGCGGTCTTGGGGTCCAGCTCCAGGCGGAGTTCCCGGAAGCGCGTCTCGGTCTTCCGCGGCGTCAGCACCAAGAGCACGCCCTGGCAGGCGGGACAGGGCACCCGGACGATGATGAATTCCTCCAGCAGGTGTCCTCGGCCCCAGAGGAAGGTCACCGAACTCGACAGCTGGCTCGCCGGGAGCGCGCCCTTGGTCAGCGTCTGGGCGCCGGGGTCCCAGGCGTACACTTTCTCGCCGGAAAGCACGAACGCGCGCTTGGTGGGGGTGAGGTAGTCCCAGCGCATCTGGGCCGGCTTCTTGAAGACCACCGTTCCGGTGGACGTCACCGTCCGGCCGAACGTCTTGTAGACGTAGTCCTGGCGGAAAGCCGCCGTGAAGTCCTGGGTTTTTTCATAGAAGGCCTGCATCCGCTCCACCAGGGCCCGCACCTCCGGCGTGGGCTCGGCCGGACGGGGGGCGGCCGCGCCACCAGCGTCCGGCGAGGCGACCAGGCCAAGAAGCAGCAGCGGAAGAATCCCCATGGTGGCCACCTGACACGAAACTGGGCTTGGACGTCCAGTGGCAAGCGGTCATTCACGACTGGAGTGGCGCCGCCGCGCGGACCCGACTAGTGAGGGCGCCATGCACTTCCGCGTCCTGCCCGCCCTGTCGCTTCTGCTGCTGTTCCCCCGCCCCGCCTCCGCCCAGCAGGAGGACTTTTCCAAGGTGACGGTGAAGACGACGCCCGTCGCCGGCTCCGTCTCCCTGCTGCAGGGCGAGGGAGGCAACATCGGCGTCCTGGTCGGCCCCGAAGGCGTCCTGCTGGTGGACGACGAGTTTGGCCCGCTGGTCCCGAAGATTGAGGCCGCGGTGAAGCAGCTCAGCCCCAAGCCCATCCGCTTCGTGGTCAACACCCACTGGCACGGGGACCACACCGGCGGCAATGCCGGCCTGGGGACGGAGGGCGCCGTCATCGTCGCCCAGGACAATGTGCGCAAGCGGTTGAGCACCGAGCAGTTCTCGAGCCGCTTCAAGAGGACCATCCCGCCCGCTCCAGCGGTGGCCCTGCCGGTCATCACCTTCCTCGACAGCGTCAGCTTCCACCTGGACGGCGAGGACATCGACGTCTTCCACATCGCCCCGGCCCACACCGATGGCGACTCGGTGGTGTGGTTCAAGACGTCCAACGTCGTGCATGCCGGGGACCTCCTCTTCAACGGCTTCTACCCCTTCATCGACTTCGGCTCAGGCGGCTCCATCGACGGCGTGGTGGCCGGCGCGGAGGTGGTGCTGTCCCGCATCAACGACGCGACCAAAATCATCCCCGGCCATGGCCCGGTGGCCTCGAAGGCCGACCTGAAGCGCTACCGCGACATGCTGGCCACCATCCGCGACCGCGTGCGAAAGGCCATCCAGGATGGCAAGACGCTCGACCAGACGGTGGCCATGAAGCCGACGGCCGAATTCGACGCCGCCTGGGGCAACGGCTTCCTCAAGCCCGACGCCTTCGTCGCCCTCGTCTACTCCGGCCTGAAGAAGTAGCCGCCGGCCCCGGCCGGACTTCAGGGGGCGAGGGCGCGCAGGGCCAGGCCCTCAAACAGCAGCGCCGCGGCCAGGTGGCAGGTGATGTCCGCGTGGTCGAGCACCGGGCACACCTCCACCACGTCCATGCCCACCAGGCGCAGGCCTTTCAGCCCGCGGAGAAACTGCAGCGCCTCGCGCGAGGTGAGGCCCCCGGGCACGGGCGTTCCTGTGCCAGGGGCGAAGGCCGGGTCCACCGCGTCGATGTCGAAAGTGACATACAGCGGCCGCTCGCCGACGCCGAGGCGGATGGCCGCCACCAGCTCGGCCACGCTGCGCCGCTCGAGCGCCTCCATGCCCACCTGACGGGCCCCGTACCCGGCGGCGAAGGCCCCCTCCTCGGGGTGCCCCCAGGAGGCCCGGAGGCCCACCTGCCACAGCTGTCCGCCTTCAATGAGGCCCTCGCTGAGGGCGTGCCGCAACGGCGTCCCGTGGTGGTAGGCGTCGCCCCACACCTCCGGCCCGCTGGTGTCGTGGTGGGCATCCACGTGCACGACGGCCAGGGGCCCATGGCAGCCGGCCACCGCGCGCAAGGACGGCAGGGCCACCGTCTGGTCCCCCCCGACGACGAAGGGCGTCGCCCCGGCCTGCAGCACCTGGGCGACCTCGCGCTGGATGACGGTGCGCACCAGCGTCGCGTCAAACGGGGGAAGCGGGACGTTGCCGCCGTCCAGGGTGAGGAGTTTTCGGAAGACGTCCACCTGGTGTACCGGGTGATAGGAGTGGACGAGGCCGCTCGCCCGGCGGATGGCAGCCGGCGCGTGGCGTGCTCCGGGCTGGTGGGTGGTGCCCCCGTCGTACGGCACCCCCAGAAGCACCGCGCCCGCCCCGGCGTACGGCGCTGGCGCGTGGAAGTCCGCCTGCGGCAGCCGAAAAAAAGGCGATTGGCCGTGGCGGAGGTACTCGCCGGCGGGCAGCTGGCTCACCGTAGCGGCCATGCCAGAAGGGCTTCCACGCGGGCCCGCGCCTCGGCGGCGCATGCTTGGGCCGTGGCGAAGTCCACCGGGTGCAACGGCCGGCCGAAGCGAATGCTGGCGTCCACATGGCCCCCCCGTCCCCAGTGACGCCGGTAGTGCGGAAAGAAGGCCTCCCCGCCCGTCCACGCGGCGTCCCGGGGGGACAGTCGTAGCGCCACCGGCACCACCGGCACGCCGGCCCGGGCGGCAATGCCGAAAATGCCCCGCCGGAAGGAAAGCAACCGACTCCCGTCGGTGGTGGTGCCCTCCGGGAAGTTGAGGACGTGGACGCCGGCCACCAGGCGCCGCAGTGCCTGTCGCAGCACCCGGGCGCTGTGGTGCGCGTCTTCCCGGCGCACGTAGAGGGTCCCCAAGGCCTGCCCGCACCAGCCGATGACGGGCCAGCTGGCCAGCTCCGCCTTGGCGATGGCGGCCAGCGGGAGCAGCGAGCCGAGGAGCACCGGGTCCCAGTAGCCCAGGTGGTTGGCCACCAGCACGCTTGGACGCCTGGGCAACTCCCCGGAGAGGCGAATGCGCAGCCCGTTGAGGGCTGCCAGGCGCCCGGCCAGCCGGTAGCTGGCGAGCGCCCGGTGGCCAAAGCGCTCCTCCTCCGTCAGGCCCCTCGCCGCCGCCGTCCGAACGGCCTCGGCGAGGATGGCGGTGAAGGTGGCGCGGGTGCGGCCGAGGATTTCCAGAAAAGGCAGCGAGCGGTCCGTGACAAGCGGGTCCGTGGAGGCGGCCAGCGCTCGCCCGGCGGCCCCGCTCATGCAGCTCCCCGCAGCTCACTGCTGTCCGAGCCGATGAGGCCGAGCCTCTCGTAGCGAGCCCGCAGCGCGGCAAAGCCTTCCCGGTCGATGCGGGAGACAATCCGGTCCACGCCCGGGCCGTAGAAGCCGGTGCGCACCTCGGTGTCCGTCGCGCCGAGGGCCTTGTGCAGGGCCCGGGCCGCCACGTTGTTCTCCTCCACCGTGAACCAGCAGCTGTCCACCCGCGGCACCAGGTGCTGCACCAGGGCGCGCAGGAGCTCCACCACCACCCGCGTCCGCTGGTAGGCAGGCAGCACGGCCAGGGTGGTGCAGTAGGCCTCGCGGCCCTTCAAGAAGCACAACAGGTAGCCGGCGGGGGCGTTGCCGTCGAGGGCGAGGAAGCAGCTCTCGGCGAAGAAGTCGCAGCACAGCCGGACGTAGTACGGGCCGAGGAGTGACTCTCCTCGCTGTCCAAAGACGTCTTCTTCCAGTCGCTGGAGGCTGTCAAAGTCGGCTGGGCAGAGGGGGCGAACGGTGTACCGCGCCATGGGGCTCCTTCCGATGAAGGCCAGGAGGAAGCTTGGAGGGCGTTCGTCACAACGCGATCGCCGCAGCGCGACACGCAGGCGACGTTGCAGGAACGCTCAGCCGACATGGCGACACTTCAGTGAAGCGACGGCGCCGAACCCGTGACGCCTGCTACCTTCGTCCGGGGCGCCAGATGCGGCCGCGCTGCTTCACCGAAAGGGCATGGAAGCGCCCCCGGAGGGCGTCGGCCTCCTCGGGAAGCAGGCCGCCCTCCTCGGCACCGCGCTCGGCACGCCAGGCCAGGGCCCGTCCCAGCGTGGCCGCCACGGCCGCGGAGACGTTGAGGCTGCGGGTGAAGCCCCGCATGGGAATCCAGAACATTCCGTCCGCCCCGGCCAGCGCCTCCTCGGAGACGCCGTTCCTTTCATTCCCGAAGACGAGGGCACGCTTTCCCTCGAAGCCCAACGACCACAGGGAGGTCGCCGTCGGGCGCGCCGCGGAGACCCACAGCTGGAAGCCCCGGCTGTGCAGCGCTTCCCGGGCGGCGCCAAAGCTTTCCCACCGGTGCACGTCCAGCCACTTGTCGCAGCCCTGTGTCACCTTCTCATTCGGCTTGAAACGCACCTCCGGGTGCTCCACCACGTGGACTTCCTGCAGCCCGAACGCTTCGCTGGTGCGCAGGACGGCGGCCATGTTGAAGGGGTCTTCAATGCGGTCGAGCACCACCACCAGGCTGCGCGTGCGCTGACGCACCACCTGCTCGATTTTTTCCCGGCGTGGTGCAAGCACCAGCGACTCCGGGACAGGCGCCCCGGTGGGGCGTGGGCCAGCGCGTTTGGGAAGCCGTGCCACCCCTACCGCTTTCGGCCCGGACGCTTGCGCGCCGCTGTCGCCGGCTTGGCCCGCGTCCGGTGGCGTGGGCGGGGCGAACGCTGGACGGCGGGCGGCGCGCCGCCAAAGACGACGGTGGCCGCCGCGTCCAAAAGGGCGGGCACGCCCTCCCCGGTGGCGGCACTCACCGGGAAGACGGGAATGCCCCGGCGCCGCAAGGCGCCGGTAAAGCGGGCCAGCCGCGCGCGGGCCTCGGGGAGGTCCACCTTGTTGGCCGCCAGCAGCTGCGGCTTGTGGGCAAGCTCCGGGCTGAAGCGTTGCAGTTCCCGGTTGAGGACGTCCAAGTCGTGCAGCGGCGAGCGCCCGGGGCCCTCGGCCGAGAGGTCGACCAGATGGATGAGCACGCGGCAGCGCTCCACGTGGCGAAGAAACTGGTGGCCGAGGCCCACCCCCTCCGCCGCTCCTTCGATGAGACCGGGAATGTCCGCCATGACGAAGGAGAGCCCGTCCTTGTAGGCCACCATGCCGAGGTTGGGCACCAGGGTGGTGAAGGGGTAGTCGGCCACCTTGGGACGGGCGCGGGAGACGCGCGCAATGAGGGAACTCTTCCCAGCGTTGGGAAAGCCCACCAGGCCGACGTCCGCCAGGAGCTTGAGTTCCAACAATAGGTCGCGCTCTTCCCCGGGGGTGCCGTCCTGGGCAAACCGGGGCGTCTGCCGGGTAGAGGTGGCGAAATTCATGTTCCCGAGGCCCCCGCGCCCACCCTTGGCCGCCACCAGCTCCGCACCCGGGGCGGAGAGGTCCGCGAGCAGCTCCCCGGTGGCCGCGTCCTTCACCAGGGTGCCAACCGGGACGCGCAGGACGAGGTCCTCGGCACTGCGTCCGTTGCAGTCGCTGCCCATGCCGTGCTGGCCGGCGGCCGCATGCTGCAAGGGCTGGTAGCGGTAGTCGAGCAGCGTGGTGAGCTGCGGGTCGGCCAGAAGGCGCACCGAGCCGCCGTTGCCGCCGTCGCCCCCGGAGGGGCCGCCGTGCTCGATGAACTTCTCCCGGCGGAAGGCGACCGCTCCGTTGCCACCATCGCCTGCTTTGACGTGGATGCTGACTTCGTCGACGAACTTCATCCGGCTCGGGCCTCCTGGGAGGAGCTCCCGGGCACCACCGCTTGCCGCCTACGCCTTGGCGACGGGGTCGACGGAAACCTTTTTCCGGTCGCGCCCCACCCGCTCGTACTTCACCACGCCCGTGGCGGTGGCGTAGAGGGTGAAGTCACGGCCGAGCCGGACATTGCGCCCCGGATGAATGACGGTGCCCAGCTGGCGTACGAGGATGCTGCCGGAGGGAACCGTCTCCCCGCCGTACACCTTCACGCCGCGGTGCTGCCCTGGCGAGTCACGTCCGTTGCGAGAGCTGCCCTGTCCCTTTTTGTGAGCCATGAACCTGTCGTTTCCTTCAGCCGGCGACCTGGGTGACTTTCACTTCGGTGAAGGGCTGGCGGTGACCGCGGCGCCGTGTCCAGCCTTCCTTCTCCTTGCGGAAATGCAGCACGCGGCGGTGCTTGTCCTGGGCGGTGATGGTACCCAGCACCTTGGCACCCGGGACCAGCGGCTTGCCGATGCGTGGCGCCGCGTCCCCGCCCACCAGGAGGACCTCGTCGAAGGTGATGGTGGCGCCCACCTCGCCCGGTACCTTCTCGATGCGCACCACGTCGCCCGCGGCAACGCGGTACTGCTTCCCGCCCGTCCTGATGACCGCATACATCGGTGGTAAACCCCTGTTCTGAAAGGGTCCGGCATGTAGTCGGCCCTCCCTGGGATGTCAAGCCAAGCACCCCTCTAGCGGCCCGCAGGGCCGTTGCCCGGACCCACAGTCCCTACTCCCCCAGCCGGGCCTTCAGGACGGCATTCACCTGGGCCGGGTTGCCCTTGCCCTTCATCCCCTTCATCACCTGGCCGACGAAGAAGCCCAGGACCTGCTTCTTCCCCGCCCGGTACTTGGCCACCTCCTCTGGGTTGGCAGCCAGCACTGCGTCCACCACCGCCTCGACCGCCGTGGTGTCCTTCTCCAGGCCCAGGCCGCGCGCGTCCACAATGCTGCGCGGCGGCTGGCCGGTGCGGAACATCTCCGCGAAGACGTCCTTGGCCGCGTTGGCCGACACTTCCGCGGCGTCGACCAGCTTCAGCAACGCCGCGAAGTGCTGGGGTGGAAACTTGAGGGTGCCCAAGCCGGCACCCTCCTCGTTGAGGAGGCGCTGCAGCTCGCCGGTGAACCAGTTGGCCAGCTTCTTGGCGCTTCCGCCATAGTGCTTCCACACGGCCTCGAAGAAATCCGCCAGGGCGCGGTCGGCCACCAGAATCTTCGCGTCGTAGGCGCTGAGCGAGAAGTCGGCCTGGAAGCGCTGCAGCTTCTCCCGGGGCAGCTCGGGCAACTCCGTCCGCACCCGTTCCACCATGCCTTCCGGCACCAGCAGCGGCGGCAGGTCTGGCTCCGGGAAGTAGCGGTAGTCGTGCGCCTCCTCCTTGCTGCGCATCGCTGCGCGTCTCGCCCCGGCTCGGGTCCCACAGGCGGGTCTCCTGCAGCACCTTGCCCCCCGATCTCGAGGAGCGTCGACCTGGCGGGCGATTTCGTAGTCGATGGCCTGGCGCACGAAGCGGAAGGAGTTGATGTTCTTCAGTTCGGTCCGGGTCCCGAACTTCGGCTGGCGCCCTTTCGCATCACCGAGACGTTGGCGTCGCAGCGGAAGCTGCCCTCCTCCAGGTTGCCGTCGTTCACCCCGAGGTACACCAGCACGTCCCGCAGCGCCTTCAAGTACTCCGCCGCCTCCTCGGAGCTGCGGAGGTCCGGCTCGCTGACAATCTCGATGAGGGGGACGCCGGCGCGGTTGAGGTCGACCAGGCTCTCGCCACCGCCGGCGTCGTGAATGTTCTTGCCGGCGTCTTCCTCCATGTGGATCCGACGAATGCCGATGCGCTTCTCCACGCCGTCCACGTCGATGACCAGGGCGCCGTGCTCGCACAGCGGCAGGTCGTACTGGCTAATCTGGTAGCCCTTGGGGAGGTCCGGGTAGAAGTAATTCTTCCGCGACCAGATGCTGCGTTCGTTGATGCGGCACCCCAGCGCCACCCCGGCCCGTACCGCGAATTCCACCACCTTGGCGTTGAGGACCGGCAGCGAGCCCGGCATTCCCAGGCACACCGGGCAGGTGTTGGCGTTGGGGGCGGCGCCGAAGCGGGTGGAACAGCCGCAAAAAATCTTACTCTCCGTCAGCAGCTGCGCGTGCACTTCGAGGCCGATGACAGCTTGAAAGTCGGAGGCACCCATGGCGGTCAGGCCTCCCCCACGGGCGGCACGCGGACGAAGTCATGGGCCTTCTCGAAGGCCCGGCCGACCCGGAGGACGGTGGCCTCGTCGAAGGGCTTGCCCAACAGCTGCAGGCCGATGGGCAGGCCGGCGCGGCTGAAGCCGCAGGGCAGACTCATTCCCGGCAGGCCAGCCAGGTTGCACGGCAGTGTGAAGATGTCGGTGAGGTACATCGGCAAGGGGTCGCCCACCTTCTCGCCGAGCTTGAAGGCGGTCGTCGGGGCGGTGGGGGCGAGGATGGCGTCCACCTTCTGCGAAGGCCTGCGCGAAGTCGCGCGGATGAGCGTGCGCACCTTCTGCGCCTTCAGGTAGTAGGCGTCGTAGTAGCCGGCCGAGAGCGCGTAGGTGCCGAGCATGATGCGCCGCTTGACCTCGGGCCGAAGCCCTCGGCGCGCGCGTCTGGGCATACATCTCCCGGAGGCCGGGCGCGCGCGACGCGCAGGCCGTAGCGGACGCCGTCGTAGCGGGCGAGGTTGCGAGGAGGCCTCGGCGGTGGCCACCAGGTAGTAGGTGGCGACCGCGTACTCGGTGTGGGGCAGCGAGACTGGCGAACCAGCGCGCCCCCAGCTTCTGGTAGGCAGCCGCCGCCGCTTCCACGGCCGAGCGCACCTCCGGGTCCATGCCCTCGACTGAAGTACTCCCGCGGCACCCCGAGTCGCAGGCCGTTCACGCCGGCGTCCAGGTGCGCGCAGGTAGTCCGGCGACCGCCTCGCGGGAGGACGTGGAATCGCCGGGCGTCGTGACCGGCCAGGACTTGAAGCAGTGCCGCCGCGTCCCCCACGGTGCGCGCCAGCGGCCCCACCTGGTCGAGGCGACGAGCAAACGCCACCACCCCGTAGCGGGAGACGCGGCCGTAGGTGGGCTTGAGGCCGACCATGCCGGTGAGGGCGGCCGGCTGGCGGATGGAGCCCCCGGTGTCGGTGCCCAGCGCCCCGAAGGCAAACCGCGCGGCCACCGCTGCGGCGGAGCCGCCGGAACTCCCTCCGGGCGAGCGGGTGAGGTCCCAGGGGTTGGCCGAGGGGAAGTAGGCCGAGTTCTCGGTGGAGCTGCCCATGGCGAACTCGTCCATGTTGAGCTTACCGAGGATGGGCAGCCCGGCCGCCTTGAGAAGCTGCACCACGGTGGCGTCGAAGGGCGGGAGGAAGCCCTCGAGGATGCGGGAGCCGGCGGTGGTGGCCAGCCCCTCGGTGCAGAAGAGGTCCTTGAGGGCCACCGGGACGCCGTCGAGGGGCCCCTTGGGGGTTCCCGAGCGCCGCCGGGCGTCGGCGGCCTCGGCCTGGACGAGCGCCCCCTTCTCGTCGACGAGGAGGAAGGCCTTCACCCGGCCGTCCAGGCGGCGAATGCGCTCCAGGCAGGCCTGCACCGCCTCGACGGACGAGGCCTCGCCGGCGGCCAGTCGCCGCCCGAGCTCGAGCAGGGAGAGGTCGGTGAGCTTCACGTCTGCCTTCACTCGAGGATGCGAGGAACTGCGAAGCTGGTCCCCACCCGGGCCGGGGCGTTGGCGAGCGCCTTTTCCGCGGGCAGGGAGGGCTGCACGGTGTCCTCGCGCCAGCCGCCCACGGCGCTGGCGGCATGCGAGGTCGGTTCCACCGCGGCGGTGTCCAGCTCGCGCAGCGTTTCCACCGCCTCGAGGATGGCGGACAGCTGCTCCTGCATCTTCGCCTCCTCCTCTGCAGTCAGGGCGAGGTGGGCGAGCGTCGCGACGTGGCGAACCTGTTCGCGGGTGAGCTTCATCGGGGGGCTAGTCGCGCTTGAACAGATTGAGGATGGAGTCGATGAGCGGCGTCCTGCGGTTCTGGTGGGCCGCCTCGGACTTCAGCTTCTTCAGCTCGGCGGCATCCATCCAGACGCCGTGGCAGTTGAAGCAGGTGTCCAGGTGCACCTGGCCCTCGTCCAGTGCGTGCAGGTCGAGGCCGCACTTCGGGCATTTCATCCAATGCTGCTGCTTCAGCGCCTCGCGCTGCTGCGCGGCCAGCCGCTCCCCCTGCTGGAAGGCCAGCTTGCGCTTGGCCTCGACCTCCTCAGCGGCGAAGAATTCATCCTCGGGCTTCGACGGCTTGTCCAGTGACATGCCTTCCTCATTCCTTCAGACTCTCCAGCGCCGCACGCGCGGCGCGGGCCTCTGAGCTGCCGGGCCAGCCCTCGAGGTAACGCTGGTAGGCAGCTCGCGCTTCCCCGACACGGCCCAGCGACCGGTACGTCTCCGCCAGCCCCAGCACTGCTACTCCATCCCGAGGGTCGAGTTCCAGCGCCCGGTTGAAGTCGACCAGGGCCTCGTGCCGGCGGCCCGCGTCCAGGAGCGCCAGGCCCCGTCCGGTGTGCGCCTCCGCGCTCTGGGGTTGTAGCTGCAGGGCCTTGTCGTAGGCGTCCAGGGCGCTGGAAATGCGCTCGTGGGTGCGCCGGCGCGTCGCTTCCACCATCCAGTCCTCATACGACTTCTCGGCGGGGGGGCTGGGGGCAGCCGTGCCCTGGGGGGCGCCGCGCGGCGGAAGGGCGCTGGCCGGCAGCGCCGGCGTCACTTCCTGTGCGGATGCAGGCTCCGGCGACCGCAGAGAACCCTGGGGTGGGGGGCCCGCGTCCACTGGGACGGCAGGGCCGGCATCTCTTGCCGCCGAGGCGGCCAGCGACTGCAGCAATTCTTCCTTCGCGCGCTGCTCGGCGGCCTTCAGCTTGGCCTCATGGTCGGCTTGCTCACGCTGCAGCGCGGTGTTGCGGCCCTGCTCCTCGCGCGCCCGCTGGGCCTCGGGCAGCCAGATGTAGAAGTAGGCCAGCGCACCGGCGCCGGCCACCCCGAGGACGAGCAGCAGCACCACCACCCAGGCGCCCAGGCCCCGGCGCAGCTTGGGCGGCTCCCAGTCGTCCGTCGGCACCACGCCCAAGCCCGACGAGGACCTGGTGAAGGCCGGCTCATCCGCGCTGGGGCTGAGCTGGGGGGGTGGCCGCCGGGGAGGCACTGGCGCCGCGGGGGGCGCGGCCAGGGTGGGCGCGGTGTGGACCACGGAAGGCGCGGCCGGGGGTGCCTCCGCAACGCGCGGCGCCTCGACTCCGGGCGGCGGGGGGGGGACGTCGGCCGCCGGGGCGGGCGAGGCGCGGGTCCGGGCGAGTTCCGCCTCCAGGGCGGCCACCCGGTTGAGGGCGTCGGCCGCCGCGAAGAAGGTTCCCAAGTCCGGAATGGACCCGAGTGGCCGCCAGCTCTGAGCGTCCAGGCCCACCTCGTCCTCGCGCAACAGCTTCCCTTCGACAATCCAGCGCTGCAGCGTCGTCAATTCACGCAAGGAGGAAATGGAGCCGTCCCGTCGGCGCACCTTCCACTCCCGCCGCAAGCCCTCCGCGGCGGCGGGACGCGAAGGCGGCAGCGCTGGCGCCTCGGCGGACGGCCGCTGCAGGACGAAGACGTGGCCACAGCGCGCGCAGCGGACGCGCCCGCCCGCCAGCTCCCAGGCGAGCCTCGTCGAGCGAGTAGCTCGTCCCGCAGCGCTCGCATTGGACTTCCACGACCCATCCAAGTCCCACAAAAGCGTGGACCTGTCGAATTGCCCGCGCCCTCTGCCAAAGGTCCCGGCGGACTGGCGAAAAATTGACCGCCCCCTCCCCCCCCCCTACACTCGGCCGACGCTCCAGAGTGGTTGCGAGCTGTAACAACGAGGGTCTCACCGGCCATGGCGGCAGCGCGGAAGGCACGAGCGGAGAAGGCAGTCTTGTCACGGCAGGACATCGCCTCGCGCAGGCGCGCGCTGGAGGCCAAGAAGGGCGAGGCCAAAGGCGGAGGCTGGCGGCCCTTCGCCGGCCTCGCGGTGCTGGCCATCTCGGTGCTGGCCCTGGTGGCCCTCTTCAGCGACAGCACCGGACCTCGCCCCTCCAACGCGGCCGGGCCGGTGGGACATGCGCTGGCCGCCCTGCTGTCCGGATGGCTGGGCGTCTGCGCCGCTGCCATCCCGCTGGCCGGGCTGTATGCGGCCGGTGCGCTGGCGGTCGGCTCGCGCGCCCGGCGGCGGTGGCCCCAGCTCGCCTCGGTGGCCGTCCTGCTTCTGTGCGTGGCCGTGTTGGCCGAACTCATCGCCGGCAACCCCCATGCCGCCCACCCGCCTGGGGGAGCGCTCGGCGCGTTGTTGGCCGAGACCCTAACCGACTGGTTCTCCGTGGTGGGCACCCTCATCGTGGTGGCCGCAGTGGGCACCTCCGCCCTGCTTGTCGTCACACGCTTCGCCCTGCTGCGGTGGCTGGTGGCAGCCGGGCGCGCGCTGAAGGGCCTGGGGCAACGGGGGCGTGACGTGGTGGCCGCGCTCCTCGCCGCGAAGCAGCGCGCGCTGGAGGCCCGAGCCCGCTCGCGCGCCGAGGCCAAGCTGGAGGAAGCGGCGTTTCTCGCCCAGCTGGAGGCGGACGACGAGGAGCTCGCCGACGCCGAGCGCGAGGCCGGAGAGGCCGAGGCGGTGGCCGAGGAAGCCATGCGGCTGCACCGGGATGCCGAGACAGCGCAGCTGCGGGCCTCCGCGGCGGCCACGCCGGGGGCGGACCCGGCCTGGGCCGGCTCGCTGGCCACGGGCGTCAGCGCCGTGCCCGAGGAGACGTCCCCCAGGCGGCGCCGCCGGGTGGACATGGAAGGCCCGGAAGCGGCGGCGCCCCAGAGTGAAGTGGACAGCGCGGAGGCCGTTCCGCCGCCCATCCGGACGCCCCTCATCGTCGAGCCCAAAGCGCCCCCCAAGCCGACGCTGCGGAAAGACCAGGAGCAATTCGAATTCGTCGGCGGTCGCACCCGCTTCACCCTGCCGCCGTTGGACGTCCTCAGCTGCGAACGCAAAGAGCGCACCGCCCTGGACAAGGAAGTTTTCCTCAGCACCGCCGAGAAGCTGCGGGCGAAGCTGGCCGACTTCGGCATCGACGGCGAGGTGGTGGAGATTCGCCCCGGCCCGGTCGTCACCATGTATGAATTTCTGCCTGGGCCGGGCATCAAGGTGTCCAAAATCGCCTCCCTGGCGGACGACCTGGCCATGGCCATGGAAGCGATGCGGGTGCGGATTGTGGCCCCCATTCCGGGCAAGGGCGTGGTGGGCATCGAGGTCCCCAACCGCGACCGCGAAACCGTCTACCTGCGGGAGATTGTGGAGCAGGACGTCTTCCAGCGCTCGGCTTCCAAGCTCACCATGGCGCTGGGAAAGGACATCGAAGGCATGCCGTACGTCTTCGACCTGGCCAAGGCACCGCACCTCCTCATCGCCGGAACCACCGGCTCGGGCAAGTCGGTGGCCGTCAACGCGATGATTATGAGCATCCTCCTCAAAGCGACGCCGGAGGAGGTCCGCTTCCTGATGGTGGACCCGAAGATGCTCGAGCTCTCGGTGTACGAGGGCATCCCGCACTTGTTGCTTCCGGTGGTGACCGACCCGAAGAAGGCCGCGCTCGCCCTACGCTGGGCGGTGGAGGAAATGGAGCGCCGCTATGCCCTGCTGGCCGAGGCCGGCGTGCGCAACATCGCCGGCTACAACAAGCTGGTGGAGGGGGCGGGCGGAGACGCGCGGGCGCTGCTGGCGGCAAGGGAGAACGAGTCGAAGAAATCTGCCCGGCCCGCCTCCACGCTGATTGTGGACGTGGCCGACGGCGAGTCCGAGGAGGATGCGCTCTCCCGGGCCCGTGCCGAGTCGGTGGGCGTCCCCATCCCCCGGGAAGGCCCGGAGGAGCTGCGGGCCAGCCTGAGCACGGAACCGCCAGTGGACACGGCCAGCGCCGCGGCCCGGGAGGGGACGGGCGAGCCGAGGGAACTCCGCAAGCTGCCCTACCTGGTCGTCATCATCGACGAGCTGGCGGACTTGATGATGGTGGCCAGCCGCGAGGTGGAGACGTCCATCGCCCGGCTGGCGCAGATGGCGCGCGCCGCGGGCATTCACCTGATGGTCGCCACCCAGCGGCCGTCCACCGACGTCGTGACGGGCGTCATCAAGGCCAACTTCCCCACCCGCATCACCTTCATGCTGCGCACCAAGCCGGACTCGATGACCATCCTCGGCACCACCGGCGCCGAGGCGCTGTTGGGCATGGGCGACATGCTGCTGATGCCCCCCACCAGCGCCCACCTCAGCCGGGTGCACGGCGCCTTCGTCTCCGAGCCAGAAATCAAGGCTGCGGTCGACCACCTGAAGGCCCAAGGAAAGCCCGTCTACGACGAGTCCATTCTGCGGGCCCGCGAGGAGGACGCCGCAGAGGGCTTCGAGGACGAGCTCTCGGACGAATTGTACGACCAGGCGCTGGCCACGGTGAGCGACATGCGCCAGGTGAGCATCAGTATGCTGCAGCGCAAGATGCGCATCGGCTACAACCGCGCCGCGCGCATGATTGAGCGCATGGAGCGCGATGGCGTGGTGGGCCCGGCCGACGGCGCCAAGCCGCGCGAGGTCTTCCTGCGTCCGCTAGGAGAAATGCCGGGAGCCGGGGCTCCGTAGCCCCCTTGGCGCCGCCGAAGCCCCCGATTTTCCTGCGTTTTCGTTTGGCGCATCGCGCTCCGGAAGAGTTTCGCGTGAGGCCCCCCAATCGAGCGAGGGTCTTGGGCGTACAGAAAAGCCAAGCGCCGTTTTGAGTCCGCTCGCTGTCCCCCAGAGGCCGCATGCAGGAGCTTGCCGCCGTCGCGCTGGAGACTGCCCGCAGCAAGGGGGCGTCCTACGCCGACATCCGCATCAACCGCTACCGCCAGCAGTCCGTCTTCGCCCGCGAGGACCACATCCAGGACGCGGCCACGGAGACACGCTACGGCTTCGGCGTGCGTGTCCTGGTGGACGGCGTGTGGGGGTTCGCCGCCTCGGCGCGGGTAAGCAAGGAAGCCGTGGCGCGGCTTGCCACCGAAGCGGTGGCCATCGCCCGCGCCAACCGCGCGTCGATGCGCGAGCCGGTGGAGCTGGTCCCCATCCCCCAGGCGGTCGGCACCTGGAAGACGCCCATTCTAAAGGACCCCTTTGCGGTGTCGGTCCAGAGCAAGGCCGACCTGCTGTTGGCCATCAACGCCGCCGCCTTGAAGGGGGGGGCCAGCTTCATCACCTCGGGCATTTTCTGCACTGAGGAGGACAAGGCGTTTGCGTCGACGGACGGTTGCGACACCACCCAGCTGCTCACCCGCGTCTGGCCGCTCTTTCAAATCACCGTCGTCGACAAAGCCACCGGTCGTTTTGCCAACCGATTCTCCCTGAGCACCCCTTCGGGCACCGGATGGGAGTACGTCGAGGGCTACCCGCTGGTGGAGGAGGCCGGCGTGGCCGCCCAGCAGTGCCGTCAGAAGCTGGCGGCCAAGAGCGTGGCGCCGGGGAAGAAGGACCTGGTGTTGTCTCCCGAGCACCTCTGGCTCACCATCCACGAGTCCATCGGGCACCCCACCGAGCTCGACCGCGCCCTCGGCTACGAGGCCAACTTCGCCGGCACTTCCTTCGTCACCCCCGACCAGCTGGGGAAGCTCCAGTACGGCTCAGCCAAGTGGATGAACGTGGTGGCAGACAAGACGCAGAAGGACGGCCTGGCCACCTGCGGCTATGACGACGACGGCGTGAAGACGACCGAGTTCGACGTGGTGAAGGACGGGCGCTTCGTGGGCTACCAGACCATCCGCGAGCAAGTGGCGCGCTATGGCAAGCAGCTCGGGGACACCCGACTGAAGGCCTGCTGCTACGCCGACGACTTCGCCAGCGTCCCCTTCCAGCGGATGCCCAACGTCTCGCTCCGCCCTCACGACTGGGGCGGGAAGAAGGTGGGCTGGGAGCAGATGGTGGCGGACGTCAAGGATGGGGTGCTGATTGAAGGCGCCGGCAGCTTCTCCATCGACCAGCAGCGATACAACTTCCAGTTTGGCGGCCAGGTCTTCTGGGAGATTAAGAACGGCAAGAAGGGCGCCATGCTCCGCGACGTCGCCTACCAGGCCCGGACGCCCCAGTTCTGGGGCAGCCTGGACATGGTCGGCTCGCCCCACTTTTACAAGCTGGGCGGCTCCTTCTTCGACGGGAAGGGACAGCCAGTCCAGACCAATTCGGTTTCCCACGGGGCCAGCTGGTGCCGGTTCCGCAGCGTCAACGTGCTCAACACCGGGAGGAAGATTTGAGCTTCCTGAGCGACGCCGAGGCCAAGCACATCACCGAGAAGCTTCTCGCATCAGCCACTGCACCGGAGACGCGGGTCTACCTCAACCCCTCGCGCAAGGGGAACACGCGGTTTGCCCTCAACGACGTGACCACCAGCGGCTTTGCCGAGACGTGCATCGTCCAGGTGACGTCCTTCTACGGGCTCAAACGGGGCTCGGCGCAGACCAACCAGTACGACGACCAGTCCCTCATCGACGTCGTCCACCGCGCCGAGGAAATCGCCCGTCTGGCCCCGGAGGACCCGGAAACGATGCCGGTGCTCGGGCCGCAGACGTACACTGCGAGCCCCGGGCTATTCTCCGCCGACGCCGACCAGTTGACCGCGGATTACCGCGGGAAGGTGGTCGCCGAGGCGCTGGCCTCGGCCCGGGACAAAGGACTCGAGGCCGCCGGCTTCGTCCAGAACTTCTCCGACGCCGACGCCCTGGCAACGTCCAAGGGCCTCTTCGCCTACCGGCGGACGACGGGCGTCGTCTACAACCTCACCGCCCGCTCCAAGGACGGTGGCAGCGGCTGGGCCGGCGGCACCAGCAACAGCGTGGCCGGCTTCGACCCCTCGTCGATGACCGCCCGGGCCATCGACATCGCCCTCCGCAGCGCGAAGGCCGTCGCGCTGGAACCTGGCAACTACACGGTGGTGCTGCCGCCCGAATGCGTCGCGGACCTAGCCAGCACGCTGCTCAACGGGTTCGACCAGCGCCAGGTCGACGAGGGGCGGAGCTTCCTCTCCCAGTTCCAGAAGCAGATGGCCGACGGTCAGAAGCTTTTCAGCGACAAGGTGACCATCGTGAGCGACCCGGCCTCGCTCGTCGCGCCCAGCAACAACTTCGACGTCGAGGGTCAGCCGCTGCGACGCACGGAGTGGATTTCCGAGGGGGTCGTGAAGGCCATTTCCTGCTCCCGTTACTGGGCGAAGAAGACGGGGCGAGAGGCCCTCCCGCCGGCGGAGAACCTGGTCATGGCGGGCGGCACCACCAGCGTCGACGAGATGGTGGCCTCCACCAAGCGCGGCCTTTTGCTGACGCGCTTCTGGTATGTGCGCCCGGTGGACCCGCAGACGGCGCTCTACACCGGGCTCACCCGGGACGGGTGTTTCCTGATTGAGGGTGGCAAGGTGACCCGCCCCGTGAAGAATTTCCGGTGGAACGAGACGCCGGTGAAGATGTTGCGTAACATTGAGTCCATGGGCCCCCCCCGCCGCGTCATCACGAGCGAGCAGGACCTCGGCTCGGCGCTCGCCTTCCCCGCCCTCAAGGTGACCGACTTCACCTTCTCCTCGCTGTCGGACGCCATTTAAGGAGAGGCCCATGCCCCGCTTCAGCCGCCGCACCGTCCTCAAGGCCGCCGGGGCCCTCGCCGCGGCGCCCCTCCTCACCGCGTCGGCCGGTCCCGGCCGCTTCACCTTTGCCAGGCTCCGCTACCATTCCGGCGACTGGGACGTCGACCCGGCCATGCCCGCCAACCTGCTCAACTCGCTGGTCGAGTACACGCGCGTGCTGGTGGACCCCCGCGAGCAGGTGGTGGGACTGGACAGCGACGAGGTGTCGGCTTTCCCCTTCGTCTACCTCACTGGGCACGGCCTGGTGCGCTTCACCCGGGCGGAGAAGGAAAACTTTGGCCGCTACGTGGACACCGGGGGTTTCGTCTTCGTCGACGACTGCAACCACGACGTCTCCGGGCTATTCGCCACCAGCTTCGAGCGCGAGATGGCCGACCTCTTCCCCGGCCAACTCCGGGCGCTTCCCAACACCCACTCCCTGTACTCGGCGGCCTTCATCTTCCCCGATGGGCCGCCGGCCACCCACCACGAGCTCAACGGCTGGGGCGACAACCTCGTCCATGACCACCTGCAGGCCGTCCTGGTCCGCGGCAAGGTAGCGGTCCTGTATTCCAACAAGGACTACGGCTGCGAGTGGGACTACGACTTGAGCAGCAAGCAGTACCTGGCCGAGGACAACACCAAGTTCGGCGTCAACATCATCACCCACGCCCTGGTGCGATGACCCCTCCAGCGGGCGCGGTGGACGCCCTTTTGGCCCGGGCGCACGCCCTGGAGGGCCAAATCCAGCGGAGGATTGTCGGCCAGCCCAGCGTCGTCGGCGAGCTGCTGGTGACGCTTTTGGCGGGTGGCCACGCGCTGGTGCGGGGTGTCCCGGGCCTGGCCAAGACACTGCTCGCGCGCTCGCTGGCCGAAGCCACGCACCTCTCCTTCAAGCGCGTGCAATTCACCCCCGACTTGCTTCCGTCCGACATCACCGGCAGCGAGGTCCTGGATGAGGTGGACGGCCGCCGCCTGCTGCGCTTCCTTCCCGGCCCCGTCTTCGTCCACCTTCTGCTGGCGGATGAAATCAACCGCACCGCGCCCAAGACACAGGCCGCCTTGCTGGAGGCGATGGCCGAGCACCAGGTGACGGTGGGCGGCACCTCGCACCAGCTGCCCGAACCCTTCTGCGTGGTGGCCACGCAAAACCCCATCGAGCAGGAGGGGACCTACCCCCTGCCCGAGGCACAGCTCGACCGCTTCCTCCTCTGCATCCGGGTGGACTACCCGGCCGAGCAGGACGAGGTGCGCGTGCTGCAGGCCACCACCGGAGCGCCGGTGGAGAGGCTGGAGCCCGTCCTGGAGGCCCAGGAATTGCTTCAGCTGCAGCGGCTGGTGCGCGAGGTGGCCGTGGCGGAGTCCCTGGTGAAGGCCGTCGCACGCCTGGTCCGCTCGAGCCGCCCCGGCACCGCCGGCGCGGCGCCGGCCAGCGCTCCGGTGGCCTGGGGGGCCGGTCCGCGGGGCGGCCAGGCGCTGCTTCTGGCGGCGAAGGCGCGCGCCCTGCTGGCAGGGCGCTTCGCCGCCTCCGCCGAAGACGTGCGCGCGCTGGCACTCCCCGTCCTGCGGCACCGCCTGGTGCTGGAGTGGTCCGCGGCCGCAGAAGGAGTGGATGCCGATGGGGTGGTCCAAGCCCTTCTCGACGCCTCCGGCCTCTAGCGAAGGACGCCTCCTCGACGCGCCGTTGCTGGCGGCGCTCTTGGGCCTCAGCCTTCCTGTCCATCGCATCCGCGGCGCGTTCTCGGGAATGCACCCGGGAAGCGCGCCGGGCCCCGGCGAGGACTTCTTCCAGCACCGCCCCTACGCGGCCGGGGAGGATGTCCGGGCCGTCGACTGGCGCGCCAGCGCCCGCCTCGGCCACCTGGTGGTGAAGGAGAGGCACCGGCCCTTGCGCCAGCCGCTGGTGCTGCTTTTGGACGTCAGCGATTCGATGGGCTTCCCCCGCGGACTCCCCACCAAGCGCCACCGGGCCAGGCAGCTGGCGGCGGCCGTGGCGCTGCTGGCCCTGCGACGGGGAGACCCAGTGCGCCTGGACGTCCTGGGCCGGCGCGGTTTCCTCCCGGCGGGCCGGGTCTCCCAGGCGGGGAGCGCGGCGGCCGCGGCGGAGGCGCTCGCCAGCCGGGGGACAGGCGCTGGCCGCGCGGACGTCGCCGGTGCCCTGGCCAGCCTCTCCGCGGATGAACTTGCCGGCAAGCATGCCGTCCTCCTCTCGGACCTCTACGGGGACGCTGCCCTTCTGCTGCGGGGACTGGAGCGCCTGGTCCGCTCCGGCGTCGCCGTCACTGTGCTGCACGTCCTTGGCCGCAGCGACTTCGGGCTTCCGGCCGACTCCGCTGCCGTCCGGGACGTGGAAAGTGGCGAGACGTTGGCGGTGCAGCCCCTTCCGGCCGGCGCCCTGCGGCTGCGGGTGGAAGCGTGGCAGAAGGCCCTGCGGGAGGGGGCCGAGCGGGCTGGCGTCGACTTTCTGGCCGTCGACGCCGAGGCGCCGGCCGGCGTCGCCCTGCGTCGCTGGCTGGGGGGGCGGTAGGTGACGGCGGCGCTTCTCGGGAGTGCCCTGGCCGCGGCCGGCGTCCTCACCTGGCTGCACCTGCGGCCAACCGGGCAGCACCTGGCCCAGGCCATTCCTTCCCTGCAGCACCTTCTGGGCAGTCTCCCGCGCCGACGCCGGGTGCTGCAACTGGAGGAGACCCTCGCCTGGGCCCTGCGCACCGCCTGCCTGCTGCTTGCGCTTCTGGGCGTGTGGGCCTCCCGCGCCGGCGAGACGGACTTCCGCCCGGCGCTGGTGGTGGACCCGGCGGCGCCCGCGGAGGCGTGGGACCAGGCGGCCGTCCCCACCCAGGCGGCGGTGCGCCTGGGCTTCGTGGGCGAGCAGCCTCGGGCGGAGGGCGACGTCCCGGGGCTGGTGCAGGCAACCCTGAAGGAGTGCAGCGACACGCGCCCAGCGTGCCTGCTGCGCGCAGCCAGTCTTCTGGCGCGGCCCGCCGTCCTGGTGGGCCCGCTGGCTGGCGCGGAGTGGCGCCTGGCCCTGGGCTGGTGGCGGCGGCCGTTCGCCTTCCTCCGCACCGCAGCCGCTGGGCGGCCGGAAACAGCCGCGGCGCCTCCGCCGGCGCTGGCCCGCGTCCGGCTGGCTGGGACGTCCGCCGCCGCCGAAGGGTGGAGCGCCGCCCTGGCCGTCGCCGTCGGAGAGACCCTTCAGCCGCCGGGGACACTGGCCGGGCCGTCGCCTCCCGGCGTGGCCGTGGTGGAGGCGGGGCGGCCGGCCGGCCCGCCGGAGGAAACCGTCCTCACTGTGGTGGCCGTGGACGGGCCCACCCCGGCCTTGCCCGACGCGCCGGCGGTGCGGGCGCGCGCGGGCACCGGGCTGTTGCTGCCGGACCCCCTAGACCTCGCCGCCGGGACGCCGGGACTTGGCCTCGTCACCTCGCTGTCCTTTCTTCCGGACACGCGTTTCAGCGCGGTGCTTCCCCTAGCTGCCCTTGGCGTGGCCACTTCGGCAAGGCAGCTGGCCCTGGCCGCCACGCCGGAGGAGTTGGGGGCGTGGGCCCACCAAGGAAGCCTGCTTCCACTGGCCCGCGCGCTGCTCGCCGCGGGCCTCCCGGGGCCGGCCACCGCGCGCATCCCGCCCGTCGGCGGGCCGCAGGGGTGGCGCGACAGCACGGGGCATGGTGCGCCCGTTGGCCTGTTGGACGTGCGCCCGGGCCAGTACGCGCGGGAGGACGGACGGGCGACGCTGCACCTGGAGCGGGCGCATGTCCCGGGCACCGTCGCCCTCGACGACGCTGAGTTGCTCCGCCTGGGGGGCCATCCCTGGCAGGGGCCAGGCCCGCGGCGCTTGGACGTGCCGACCCTGCTGTTGGCTGCCGCCTTCGCCCTGTGGCTTGTCGGCGTGTGGCGCACCCGGCAAGCGCGCCGGGCCTGGCTGCCGGCCGCCGGCGTGGCGGCAGTGCTGGCCCTTTTCTGGGCCGACACCCGTTGGCAAGCGGAGATTGGGGCACCCTGGGCGGCGGCGGGCCGGCTTCCGCCCGGGGCCGGCCGCCCGCAGCTGGCCGCGCTGGCCGCTGAAGCGGGCGTCGTCCTGGAAGGCACTGCGGAGGGCGCACTGCCGGCCTGCGCCGCCGCCCGCGCCAGCAGGCCCTGCACCTTCCTCGGCACGGTTGGGCTGGCGGCGGCCCCCGCGGCGGACGCCAACATTCTTCTCTTCGATGAGATGCGCCCCCGAGTGGACATCCTCTTGGTGGAGGCCCCCGGGGAGGTGGCCCTGGGCCAAACTGCGGAAATTTGGGTGACGGTGCGCGTGCGGCGTGCGGACGGACAGCGCCTCACCCTGAGCGCGCGCTCCACCTCCGCCGCACCGACGTCGCAGCAGCTGCAGGTGGACGGGGAGGACGCGGTGCGCACCCTGCGGCTTCGCGTCGCCCCGCTGACGGAGGGCATTTCCTTCGTCGCGCTGGAGGCCGCGCTGGCCGGGGAGGCGCAGGCCCAGGACGGACGTCTCGTCCCCCTCGCCGCGCGCACCCGGGTGGCCCGGCGGTTGGTGCTGGCCGCGGCACCGGGCTGGGAAGCGCGGGCCGCAGCCGCCGGCCTTCAGGCGCAAGGCGTGGACGTCCAGCTTCTGGCACAGCTGGGCAGGCAGGCGGTGGTGGCCCGCGGGCTGGCGCCCCGCCCCCCCCTTGCCCTGCTTCGGACGCCAGAAAGCCTCACCGGTGTGGACATGCTGGCGCTGGTGGGCTTCGGCCCGGGTACCGTCGACGCCGCCGCCGCGTCGGCACTGCGCCACTACGTCGAGTCCGGCGGGGCGCTTCTCGTCCTCGACGCACCCGGGGCCGCGATGGCCCTCGGCGTGGAACTCGCACCGGCGCCAACGGCGTCCCCGCGCCAGCCACTGTCGGGCCAGCTGGGTGGGGAGGCAGTGGCCTTTCGTGGTTACGCCCCCGTCCCCACCCTCCGGGCACCCGCCCTCAGCGCTGTCCTCGGGCGACTGGGGCCCGCCGGGGAGGCGGCCCCCCTTCCCTGGGTGGTGGGCCGGGCGGTTGGCCAGGGCCGGGTCGCGGTGGTGACGGCGCCGGACTTCTGGCGCCTGTCGGCGCCGGCGGCCAACGGCCCGGTGTACGCGGCGTTGCTGGGGCAGCTGGTGGGCTGGCTCGAAGCGCCGCGGGCCTCCCGCAGCGGTGTCTTCCTCAGCGACGACTGGGCCGCGTTGCGCGTGCAGGACGGCAGCGGCGCGCATTTCGTCCCGCTGCCCGCCGCCGGCCCGGTGGACGGGCTGGCCGTGGACGCAGTGGACTTCCGGCGCTTTCTCCGCTGGCCGCGGGCGCGGCTTCGCGCGGCGGCGGCGGCGGCCCACCACCCCTTTCTGGAGATGGACGGCGCCCAGGCGCTGGCCTCCGCCTGGCGCCGGCTGCCTCCGCTCCCCCGCTGGCCCAGCACTGTCCACCTGCGCGCCAGCGACGGCGCCTTCGGCTTGTTGGCGGGGCTGCTCGCTCTGGAAGCGCTGGCGCGCCGCCTTTACGGGCGCGGGGGGCGCAGCGGAAGCCGGGACACCACAGCCGCTTCATCCGGCGAGACGGGCGGCACCACGTCCGGGGACGGGCGCAGCCAGCGCGCCAGCGCCACCGCCGCGGCGCGGGCAGCGGCGTCACGGGACACGCCGTCCTCGGCCGCATAGAGGGGGGCCGCCAGGGACGCGGCTGGAATGCCGGTGCTGACGGGGAGGGCCCAGAGCGCGTCCGCCAGGTGCCGGGCCGTTTCCACCGTCACCCCTTCCTCGGCGGAGAGGAGCAGCCGCCGGGCCAGCTGCGCCACGGAGCCGTCGTCGGGGGCCAGTCGCGTCGCCGGGCCGTCGGCGCGTGGACGGAGGCCTCCTTGCGCGCCGGACAGCCGCCGGCCCTCGTCGACGGGCCTGTCCGGCGCGGCGAAGGGGCGCAGCGCCAGCCGCTCGTTTCCAAACGCAGCTTCCAGCGCCTTCACGGCGGCCCGTTCTGGCGCAAGCGCCGTGGCAGGGCTGCCAGTGGCGAGCTCGGCCTCGGCCGACCACATCTCCGAAACCGCCTGGGCGAGCAGCCGCCGCGCCCGGGCATCTCCACTCATGGCGACCTCCGCCTCGTCCACGTCGAGCTCGAGTCCGCTGCGGCTCTCCTGCTGCAGGAAGAAGCCGAAGGCTTCTCGAATGTGCCGCTGGAGGTCGCCCAGGGCGGCGGACTGCTCGCGAAGGCGAGCACCCCGGGCGCCGGACCGCACCAGGCGCTCGGTGCGGGCCAGCAGCTCGCGCTCGCTCGGCTGGGAGACGGGTGGCGGCAGGCGCGCGCCGGCGACGCTGCTGGAGAGGTCCACCAGGGCTTCTTCCCAGCGCACCAGGCGGGCCTCGCTACGGCCCTCCCCCGGACCGTCCAGGCTGTTGGTGTCCGTGGCCTCCGCCCACAGTACCAGGGTGTCTCCGGCCTTCATGCCCAGGGCCAGCGGGTCCAGCCGCGCGGCGGCCTCGGCGGTCCGCCCTTGCAAAGTGAGATGGCCAGGCAGCCGTCCGTTCTGGAACTGCATGCCCTCGCCGCTGCCGTGTGCCAGCGTCCAGCGGAAGTCCAGGTGCGCCACCTGGACGTCGTCTTGGGCGGAGGCGCGCAGGGAGAGGGGGGTCGGCGCTGCAGTCACCGTGCTGTCCGTCTCCGGCGCGGCCAGCGTCACCCGCGGCGCACCGTCGGGGAGGGCTTCCAGCTGCAGGAGCACCACCGGGCCGCCCCCTTCGGCAACCAGGCGCAGGCTGCCACTGCGCTCGAGGGGGAAGGACAGGCTGGTGCGGCCGTCCACCGGCAACAGCTGGTGCTCGGGGCCACCCTCCTCGGCCCAGCGGAGGCCCGCCGCCGTCGTCCGGACCTCTAGGAGGAGTCGGGAATGGCGCAGGCCGCGGACCGCCGGCAGCTGCACCTCCACCGTGGGCCACCCGGTGTAGGCCGGCGGCTCCAGTCGCGCGGTAACGGACAGCCCCGGTCGCCCGGGCTGGCCAGCGTCCGTCCCGTGCACCCGCGGGCGGGACAGCGGCTGAGACAGAAGGGCCAGCCCTGCCCCCACCGCCAGTCGGGCCAGGCTGGCCGGGAGCCAGGTGGGGCCAAGCCGCTGCGCCACCCAGGTTTCCAGCTGCGGCCGCAAGCTACCGCCTCCCCCCTCCAGGTAGGCCTGCAGGGCCGAGCCAAGGGGCGGCCGTGCCCTCTCCAGTGCCTCCGCCGCGCGCGGGCGGTTCCACCGCAGCGCGAGGAGGACGCCGGCCGCGGCGCCGAGGGCGGCCCCGGTGCCCCCCCGGCCGAAGGCCCTGCCGAGGGCGAGGCCCCCAAGCGTGGCTGCGCAGACGTCGAGGAGCGCGCCGAGGGCGCGCGTCCGCAGAAGCGCAAGGGCGATAGCGTTGGCATCCCGCACGGCCACGCTTGAGGGGACTAGCATGGCCGGCGCCGCTCCAGCCATGCCCCCGCGCCTCCCCCTCTTCGCCACCGCCGCCCGAGGCACCGAAGCGCTGCTCGCCGAGGAACTTGAGGAACTGGGGGCGGTGCGCATCCGCCGCGACCCGGGTGGGGTCCGCTTCGCGGCCAACCTGGGCGAGGCGCTCCGCGTCTGTCTGTGGACGCGCCTGGCCATGCGCGTGCTGTGGCCGGTGGGCGAGGGCGAAGCCCCCGGCGCGGACGGACTGTATGCCGTGGCAGAGGGCGTCCCCTGGGAGGAGTACCTGACGCCCGACACCACCTTCGCGGTGGAGGCCACCCTGCAGAAGTCAGAGCACGCCCATTCCGGCTTCGTGGCCCTGAAGCTGAAGGACGCCATCGTCGACCGCATGCGCGCCCGCGTCGGCCGGCGACCGGACGTCGACAGCCGCACACCCGACGTCCAGGTGGTGGCCCACCTCTCCGGCACGTGGCTGCAGCTGTCGTTGGACCTGGCCGGCGAGCCACTCAACCGCCGGGGCTACCGCCTCCGCCAGACGGCGGCGCCCCTGAAGGAGACGCTGGCAGCGGCCATGCTGCGGGCGGCGCGTTTCACCGGGGAGGAGCCCGTCCTGGACCCCATGTGCGGCTCCGGCACCCTCCTCGTCGAGGCGGCGTGGATGGCAGCCCGGCACGCGCCTTCCCTCGGCCGGCACTTTGCCGTCGAGCGCTGGCCGGAACTCGGCCCCCTGGCCCGTCCGTTGCTGGCGGACCTCCGGGCCGAAGCGCAGGCCGGCCAGCGTCCAGTGCCCATCCCGCTGTGGGGCTTCGACCGGGATGAGGAGGCGCTGGGGGCCGCGCACGCCAACCTGCGCGCCGCCGGGTTGACGGGCACCGTCCAGCTGCAGCTGGGAGATGCCACGCACGCCCTGCCCCTGCCCCCGGGGGCACATGGCCTCCTCGTCACCAACCCGCCCTACGGCGACCGGTTGGGCACGGGTGGGCAGAAGGGGATGAAGTCCTTCTACTTCCAGCTGGGCGAGCAATTCGACGCGTTGTCGGCCTTTCGCGCCGCCATCCTCTCGGGCAACCCTGCCTTCGAGAGCGCCTTCCACCACCGGCCCAGCGCCCGGCTGTCGCTGTGGAATGGCCCCATTGCGTGCACGCTGCTGAGCTACCCGGCGCCGAGGCAAGTAGCGGCGGCCCGGCCAGGCGCCGGCCGCCGACGCTGAAGGCCCCTACAGCCGCCGCTCCACCCGCCGCCACAGCCGCCGGATGTTTCCCCGGTGCGTCCAGAGGATGGCCAGCATCAGTGTGGTGGTGAGACCCACGGCAAGCCCCGTCCCCGGCCAGCGGGCGGCGGCCGCCACCGCGACGGGGGCGGCGGTAAGAGAACCAAGGCTGCTGATGCGCGTCCGGAGGAAGACGAGGGCGTAGGCCAGCACGCCGGCCAGCGCGGCGGCGGGGACGAGGACGGCGAGGACGCCGAGGGCGGTGGCCACGCCCTTCCCACCGCGAAAGCCCAGCCAGACGGGGGCGACGTGCCCCAGGAAGGCCCCCAGGCCGGCCAGTGCCTGGGCGAGGGACGCCCCCGGCACCAGGGCGCCCGCCAGCAGCACGGCGAGGGCGCCCTTGCCGGCGTCCAGGACGAGGACGAGAAGCGCCGGACGCACGCCGGCCGCCCGGGCCACGTTGGTGGCGCCGACGTTGCCGCTGCCGACAGCACGGACGTCCACCCCGCGCACGGCCCGGGCCACCAGGTAGCCGGTGGGGATGCTGCCCAGCAGGTAGCCCAGGGCGGGGAGGGCCGCCAGGGCCCACCCCGGACTCACGGCCAGCCCAGAAAGCGCACCCGCACCACCACCACCGCGTAGTTGACGGCCAGGGCGGAGAGGACGGCGAGGCGCAACCGGCGCGCCTGTTGCGCCGAGAGGTGCACGACGGGAAGCGGCAAGCGAAACAGCAGCTGGAGGGCGGCGAGGACGGCGCACGCCGCGAAGCCGAGGGCCGCCACCGTCCCCAGCGGGTTGGCGTCGAGGGCCCCGGCAATGTCCCCATGCGCCACCCGCACCGCCACCCGGGTGAGGCCACAGCCAGGACAGGGCCAGCCGGTGTGCTCACGCAGGGCGCAACGCAGGAGTGGCAGCCGCTCGAGCGGGAGGAAGCGCGCCGCCAGAAGGCCCAACAGGCCGGCCAGGCCGAGGGCATGCAGGAAGTCAAAGCGGCGCGTGCGTGGCAACCAGTGAAGCGTCACCTTGGACTCCTCAGCTACTCTGGAAGCTGCCCATGGCCGCCGCCAGCGCGGCGCCGAACAGCGTGACCGCCGCCGCCAGGCAGCAGCACACCAACACCACCGGAAGCAGGACGGCGCCCGTGGCACGGCCGAGGCTGGTCTCCTGCACCGAAGACAGCCCGAGGATGACCAGGACCATGCCATACAGGCCCGCCAGGATGCCCAGGCAGGGCAGCAAGCCGACGACGTTGGTGGCGCTGGCGTAGGCGAGCACCCGGAAGGTGGCGAAGTAGCCGTTCTTCGCTGCGCCAAACAGCATGCAGAAGAGGTGCTGAATGGCGGCGTAGATGATGAGGCCCACCGGGTAGAAGACGAGGCTGGAGACGACGTGGACCCCGCCCATCCCGCCCACGGCGTTGCGGATGGCTGCCCGCGTGCTGGGCGGCAGCTCACCTATCTGGTCCAGCAGCGACTGAACGCTGGCGCGCCCCACCCCCAACGCGCCGAAGGGGGCCGAGAGGAGGGTGCCCACGGCAAATAGAATCCACGCGTAGAAGAGGGCGTCGGTCCAGGAGGCGTTGGGCTTGACCGATGCCCAGAAGGCCTGGGGGCCGAAGATGGTTTGCTTCCACGTCTCGAAGAGGCCGCTGAACCACCCCAGCGTCGCCCGGCGCTCCCAGGGCGTGTCCTCGCGGAGGGCAGGGCCGGGCCCGGTGCTGCCCGGTCCGGCAGGCCCGGTGGGGCCCCCCCAGCCGGCGCCGGAGCTCTCCGGCGGCGCACCGGGGAAGGAGGGGACGTCCACCTGCTGTCCGCAGTTGGGGCAAAACTGAAGCCCGCTGCGGTCGGTGGTGAAGACGGAAGCGCAGCGCGGACAGCGAGCCTGCATTTGGAAATCCCTCCCCGCTTGAAGGGATGCAGACTAGGGGCGCGCTTGCAAGACGGGCAAGGCCCTCGCGTCGGAGGCACGTGGTGTGGTGCCCGGCACCCCCACATGGCCCTCAGCTACACCATGCAGTCCGTCCGCGGCGCCGCAGACCGTGCCGTCTCGGTCGCCCGGGCCTTCCTCCTCGCCGAGGACGCGGCCTCGGACATCCACGACGTCCAGGCAGACCCGCGCTTCCAGGCCCGCGGCGTCGATTTTCTCTGGGCAACCCGGGGCGAGCTGCTCGGCGTCGAAGTGAAGGGGGACCGCCACGGCTCACGGCGGGGCACCTACTTCTTCGAACTCATCTCCAACGTGGAGAAGAATACGCCCGGCTGCTTCCTCTACTCGGCAGCCCACCTGCTCCTCTTCGTCTTCCTCCAGCGGCTGGAAGTGCACGCGCTGCCCCTGCCTGCCACGCGGACGTGGTTTCTGGCGCAGGCCGGGCACTACCCGCTTCGCCACACCGGCACCCGCCTCGGCACCGAGGGCTACACCAGCGTCGGCGCCCTCGTCCCCGTCCGGGACGTCCTCCGGGGCGTGCCCGGGGCGCGCCGTGTCCCGCACGCGGTGTGGGCGAGCCCGGACCCCCAGCGGGTGCCCGCCCCGGCCTGAAGACACCCCCGGGCCGAGGCAGCAGGCGGCCGTCAGGCGCCGGTGCGCGCGCCCGGGGAGGGCGGTGGGGGCGGCGCGACGACGGGCCAGGGCGTGGGGTGTCGCCGGCCGTCCTCCACCCGGGCGGCGAGGAAGGGCGTACAGCCGGACGCGGCGAAGGCACGGCGGAAGTCGGCGAAGCTTCCGCCGGCACGCCACGCCTGCAGCGCCGCCAGCCCGGCGTCCGGCCCGCACTGGGCCAGCATGTATTCCACCCAGGCCCAGCGTGCGGAGGTGGGGCGCACCTCCGCCTTGCCCCGCAGCCCCGCGCGCAGCCGCGCCAGCCGGCCGTCCACTGTCTTGATGCCGGCAAACGGCGAACCGTCCAGGGGCGTATGCCTTTTGGCGACGAAGGGGGCCACGCCCAGGGCCACCGGGAGGATGCGGGAGAGTTCCGTGGTGAAGCGCACCAATTCGTCGACGTCCGCGTCCTCCTCCAGCGGCAGGCCCACCATGCTGTACACCTTCAGCCTCTCGAAGCCCGCCTTCGCCGCGTAGCGCGCTGCCCGGAGGATTTGTTCTTCGGAGTGCTTGCGGTCGACCAGGTCGCGCATGCGCTGGCTTGCCCCGTCCGAGGCGACGGTGAGGGTGCGCGCGCCGCCGCGGCGTAGGGCGTCCACCAGCTCCTGCGACAGCCGGTCGGCGCGGAGGGAGGAGACGCCCACCTCGCGGCCCGCGTCCACCAGCGTTCGGAGGAGTTCGACAATGCGGGGATGGTCGGTGACGGCCGCTCCCACCAGGCCCACCCGCCGGGCGGCCTCCGGGACAAGCGCCAGGACGCGCTCCACCGGGACAGTTCGCATGCCGCCGTTGGTGGTGCGCCGCATGACGCAGTAGTGGCACCCGCGGCTGCACCCGCGCTCGGGTTCAATCAGGAACATGCTGCGCAGTTCGGTGTGGGGTGTCAGGATTTGAGAACGCGCCGGAAGCCGTGCGTCCGCGGCGCGCGCTACATGCAGCGCGTCTCCGCCGCGCCCCGGAACGCGGAACCCTTGGGTGCGGGCCAGGTGAGAGAGCAGCCCCTCCCGCCGGGGGAAGGCCTGCACTGCCTCCAGCAGGGCATGCACCAGTTCCTCGCCCTCCCCCTGAATGAGGACGTCGACGAAGGGCTCGAGCGGCGTGGGGTTGGAGAAGGTGAGGGGGCCCCCGGCCACCACCAGCGGGTGCGCTTCGGTGCGTTCCGTGGCCAGCAGCGGGAGGCCAGCGAGGGACAGCATGTCGAAGAGGCCGGTCAGTTCCAACTCATAGGCCACGCTGAAGGCCAGCACCGGGAAGGTGGCCACCGGCGTCTGGGATTCAAGGGTGAAGAGCGGCGTGCGGCTGGCGCGGAAGGCGCCCACGTCTTCCGGGAGGAAGGCCCGCTCGGCGGTGGCGCCGGGGTGGGCGTGAATTTCCCGGTAGATGGTCTGAAAGCCCAAGGAACTCATGCCCACCTGGTACGGGCTTGGGTAGCAGAGGGCGACGGCCAGGGGCGCCACCTTGCGCAGCGTCCCTTCCTCGGCGGCGAGGAGGCGGGCGGCGTGCGCCTGGAAGTGACGGGAGTCCAGCACTGGGTGCCTTCAGAAAAGACGACGGCTCCGCGTGGACTGGAGTCCGCGCGGAGCCGTGGGACTACGACAGAGTGAGTCCGGCTAGTTGTTCAGGTACGGGAACGTGGTTGGCGAGGGATTGGGGTAGAAGCAAAGCCCCAGGCCCCCGGTGTTGTTGTTGTCCACCGAGCCACCGCCGCAGCCGCTGTTGGTCGAGATGTTGATGAACGGGACTGGCGTCACACCGTCGCCGCAGCCGTAGTAGCCCTGGTAGTTATCATCTGCGGGAACCAGGATGGGGTCGTTGTTGGCGATGGTGAGGTTACACGTGGTGGGAATCCCCGGCAGGACGCCAGAGCCCAGGGGGCGGCCTGAGCTGGGCGTTGGGTTCGGGTTGCAGTCGTCTGTCGTGTTGCAGTTCGCCGCGGGCCAGAGGCCGATGCCGATGTAGTTCCGGACACAGGCACCGCTGACGCCGTCATCGCGGGTGATTTGCGCGGTCACCTGAATCTGGGTCCCTTCCCCGGCGGCCGGCGCTGTGTACACGATGGCCACCGGGAAGCTGTAGGTGACTGTCTGCAGCGGGCCGGTGACGATGGTCGCCGCACCGTTGGGGCTGCCGGTCGGCACGAATTGCTGCTGGGCGGCGCCTCCCACCTGCTGCGCGATGATGCAGGTCCCGTTGGCGTACTGGGTGTCGGTGTTGAAGTTGCCCAGGGAGACGGGGTTCGGGTAGCCCGCATCATCGATGGGGGCGCCCTGGACGTAGTCGTAGGTGTAATAGGAGTTCGTCCAGCCGAACTCCTCCGGCACCATGCCCACCAGCTTCTGGCTGCCGGTGACCATGCCGTACGACTCGACGTAGAGGCCGCCGACGAAGTCGCCGGTTGGCCAGTAGTTGTAGGCGGCGGCGGCGCAGGCGGCACTGGGAGCGCCTGCGTCGGTGTCGAGGTACCACTGGACGACGTACTGGTGGCCTGGTCCGTTACCGGCTGGGCTACCGCCGGCGTGCCCGATGACGCATGGGCTGGGCGGCTGTGACGGGCACCCACTGAAGAGGAAGGTGGCCCCGGCGGAGATGAGCGAAAGGACAATGACTTTTCGGGTTCTCATGGGTCGGGTTTCCATTTTCAGAAGGTGAACCGCGCGAGGAGCCGGAACGTACGCGGCGCTTGGTACGACGTCGCGTGGCCGTAGTTGGTGTTGATGACACTGGGCGGTGTCGGACCGGTGGTGAGGTAGGTCCCGCCGGTCGGGCTCTTGAGCGGATTGGTCTTGAGTTGCTGCGGGGTGGCGCCAGGTTCCGCCGCCACCGGGGTGTTGGTCGGGTAGACCCACGACTCGTCGACGGTGGTGACCGTCTGGAAGCCGCCCACGTTGAAGCAGTCTGCACCGACGCTCAGCCGCATGTCTCCGCCAAGGCCAATGTCGACCGTGGCGTGCAGGTCGAACTGGTGCACCCAGGGCAAGCGGCCATAGCTGCCTCGAGGGATGATGAAGACGATGTTGCCACCGTAGAGGAGGTCACCGCCGAGGGCCGAGATGGGCGCGCCGGAGTAACCGGTGTAGGCGGCACCGAGGGTCAGTCCCAGCGTCGAGGAGAAGACGAACTGGTAGGAGCCGAACGCCTTGATGCGGTTCTGGTTGTCCGCCTGCATCGGCCCGAAGCCGTTGATGAGGAACTGCGGCAGGTCGTAGGTGCTGTTGATGTTCGGGTCGAGCTGACCGTCGCTGGGACGGTACAGACCGTCCACGTTGCCGTTCAGGGTGATGTAGGTATAGCTGAACTGCGCCTGCCAGTGGTCGGCGAAGCTCTTGGTGAGCGAGATGGTGTAGCCGTTGTAGATGCGCGCCGGCTGCACGAAGTTCGAGGCGATGCCGTACCCAGGGTTACCGAGGACGTAGCTGACGGCGGCGTTGTTGCTGTAGTCCTCAATCAACCGTGACAGGCCGCGGTGGGTGTAGTTCACGCCCAGTCGCCCGTTCGGGAAGATTTCGTATTCCGCACCCACCGAGATTTCGTCGGTGGTCTGCGGGACGATGCCCGGGTCGATGAGTTCCTTGTCGGCACCGATGGCGTACCAGTACTGGTTCGGACCGGAACCAGGGTTGCCAGCGAAGTTCGGGCCACCGGCTTGTAGACTGCTCAAGGAGTTGCTGCACAGCTGGCCCGTCTTGGCCGGGTTGAGGCAGTTGCCGTGGAAGGCCGAGACGAACTCGTTGCCGATGAGGGACCGGTCGGCGAGGTCGAGGGGGACCGCCTCATAGTACATGGCGTAGCTCGCGTAGATTTTCGACTTGCCTTGGTAGGTCGGGTCCCAGATGAGGCCCACGCGTGGGGACCACTGGTTGTTCAGGGCGAGAGCCAGCTGGCCGTTCTGGTCATACATGTACTCGCTGTCCCACCGGAGGCCCACGTTGAGGGTGACCTTGTCCATGATGTTCCAGCTGTCCTGGATGAAGGCACCCGGCAGCAGCGCACTCGGCTTCTGGTCCTGGTACTGGATGAAGTTCGGCACGTCGGGGGCAGACAGGTAGCCCAGGGCGCGCACGTCCAGGTAGTTGCCCGGTCCAACCGGCGAGCTGTACCCGTAGTAGTAGTCCTCGCCCGAGTAGCCCACCCGGTTCTGGTAGTTAATCCACTCGATGTCGGCGCCGGCCTTCAACGTCTGGTGGCCCAGGGCGTTGAGGAAGTAGGTCAAAACGGCCTTCGCCTGGATGCGGTCTTCCGTCACGTTGCGAAGGGCCGCGCTGCCGCCGGTGCGGTAGCTGGCGTCGCGGCAGGCGTTGTAGCCATAGCCTCCGGCCGTCGGTGGTCGCGGGCTGCGTTGGAGCAGATGGCCGCCAGTGTCGGGTCGGTCAGCGCCGGGTCCTCGGGGAAGGCATTGAGGTTGTTGGTGCTGACGAAGCGGACGTAGGGAACATCGGCCAGGCCGCCCGCGGTGCTCGGTGCGTCCGCCGGGCCGGCAAACGACGTCCCGTCGATGTTGGTGGTGTTGTTGTTCTGGTGGTGCCAGCCGACCGTCACGTCGAGGAGCAGCTTCTTCTCCATAAAGGAGGAGTTCAGGCGGAGCACCATGTCAAGGGTCTGGTCATTCCCGGCGACGCTGGTGGGTACGTGCTGCAAGAGACTGCACCT
>CAVQDL010000025.1:0-336857 GCA_963711265.1 uncultured delta proteobacterium | reverse complement strand
CCATCGAGAAGGGCATCCCCCTGGGGTCCGGCATGGGCGGGTCGGCGGCCAGCTGTGTCGCGGCCCTGGTCGCGGCCAACGCGGTGCTGGACGCACCGGTGGACGTGGAGGCGCTTTACCCCTGCGCGCTGGAGGGGGAGTCGGTGGCCAGCGGCAGCCTGCACGGGGACAACGTCGGACCGATGTTGCTGGGCGGCTTGGTGCTGGCGACGGGCGACCGTCTGTTGTCCGTGCCGGTACCGGCGGGTCTCACCTGCGTACTGGTGCACCCGCACCAGGTGCTGGAGACGCGCACTGCACGCGCGGTGCTGGCGCGCTCCTTCGCGCTTCCACAGTTTGTGACCCAGAGCGCGAACCTGGCCCTGGTGCTGGCCGGCTGCTACCGGGGCGACCTGAAGCTCATCGCCGCCGGATTGCGCGACGTCCTAGTGGAGCCGCTGCGCGCACCGCTGGTGCCGGGCTTCGCCGACGTCCAGGCGGCGGCGCTGTCCGCCGGGCGCGCTCGGGGCAAGCATCTCCGGCGGCGGCCCCAGCGTCTTCGCCTGGTGCACGGCCGCCAGCGCCCCGCGCATTGCCGAGGCGATGGCGGCGGCCTTCGCCAGACACTCCATCGGCTGCGACGTCTTCGTCTCTTCAGTCGCCGGGCCAGCGGCGCGGGTGCTTTCGTGCACTTCGTAAGCACCAGGGGGCCGTCCCGCCCACCAGCCTCAGCGAGGCGATGGCCGCCGGCGCGCCTGCCGACGCTGGCCTCTTCGTCCCGGCCCGGCTGCCGCGGCTGGACAGTGGCGCGGGGTGCCCAGCCGGAGGCTTGCCTGCCTCTGCCCGGGCGGTGCTCGGCGCCCTTCTTCGCCGGCGACGTGCTTGCAGGGCAGCTGGAGGCCATCTGCCGCGAGGCCTTCAGCTTCCCCTGCCCGCTTCTGCCAATGGGCACGCCCGAAGGACTGGGTGCTGGAGCTGTTCCACGGCCCCACCGCCGCCTTCAAGGACTTCGGGGCGCGCTTTCTGGCGGCCTGCCTGCGGCGGCTGGCACAGCCGGGGGAGGCCCCGCTCACTGTGCTGGTCGCGACGTCCGGGGACACCGGCAGCGCGGTGGCGGCGGCCTTTCACCGCGCGCCTGGGCGTGCACGTCGTCCTTTTGTACCCGGACGGCCGGGTCTCCCCGCGCCAGGCGCACCAGCTGGGGTGCTTCGGGGACAACGTCTCCGCCCTTCGCGTGGCCGGTTCCTTCGACGACTGTCAGCGGATGGTAAAGGCGGCCTTCGCCGACACGCAGCTGCGCGAGCGGCGACGCCTCACCTCGGCCAACAGCATCAGTCTGGGGCGGCTTCTGCCGCAGATGGCCTTCCACGCCCATGCCGCTTGGACGCACGGCGGCGGCCCACTCAACCTGGTGGTGCCCACTGGAAACCTGGGCGACGCGGTGGCGGCGGTGTGGGCCCGTGCGCTCGGCGTCCCGGTGGGGGAAATTGTCCTCTCCACCAACGCCAACCGCGTGCTGGCCGACTTCTTCGCCGGCGGCCCCTTCCAGCCGCGGCCCAGCGTGTCCACGCTGGCCAGCGCCATGGACGTCGGCGACCCGAGCAACTTCGAAAGGCTGCGCTGGACGTTTCCCGCGGACGACGTCCTGCGCAGCCCAGCTGACGGCGGTCGCCGTCGCGGACGCCGGCATCCAGGACACCATCCGGCAAGGGGAAGCCCGGCACGGCCACGTCTTCTGCCCGCACACCGCCACCGCGGTGCACGTCCTGGAAGGCCTGCGCGCCCGGGGAGACAGCCGCCCGTGGGCGGTGTGTGCCACCGCGCACCCGGCCAAGTTCGAGACGGTGGTGGAACCCCTGGTGGGGCATCCGGTGGACGTCCCGTCGTCGCTCGCGGCGCTGCTGTCGCGCCCGGCGCACGCCGAGCCGATCGCAGCGGACCCCCAGGCGCTCCGCGCCTGGCTGCTGCGGTCGACCTGACGGCGAGCGTCAGGCCTTCCGGCCGCGAGGCGACTGCAGGCTTGGCGCGCTGGCGGACAACTTCGTACAGCAGCAGGGCCGCCGCCACCGAGGCGTTCAGGGAGCCGAGGCCCGGGGCCAGTGGGATGCGCAGGCGGAAGTCCGAGTGGCCCAGCACGCCCGGCCGCACGCCCTCCCCCTCCGCCCCCACCACCAGGGCCAGCGGCCCGTCCAGCGGCGCCTCCCACAGCGGCGTGTCGCCGCCCGGGTCGGCCGCCGCCACCCACAGGCCACTGGCTTTGCAGTTCCTCCAGGGCGCGGGACAGGTTGGTGACGCGGGCCACGCGCAGGTGCTCCACCGCCCCGGCAGAGGCCTTCGCCACCGCCGCCGTCACGCCGGCGGCGCGGTCCCGCCCCAGCACCACACCGTGGGCGCCCAAGGCACACGCCGAGCGGATGATGGCTCCCAGGTTGTGCGGGTCCTGGATGCCATCCAGCACCACCAACAGCGGCGGCTGGTTGGCCGCGCGGGCGATGGCCAGACAGCTCCTCCAACCCGGCGTAGGCATAGGCGCGCAACTCTGCAACCACGCCCTGGTGCACGCCGCCCTCGGCCAGCTCCAGAAGGTGCTCGCGGGCCACCCGCTGCACCGGGACGCCAGAGGCCTCGGCCAGCGCCAGCACGTCGGCGGCCTGGCGGGAAGGAAGCGCGCCTTCCACCAGGAGAAGCCGCCCCACCTCCCCGGCATGGGCGCGCAGCGCTTCCAGGACGGGGTGGATGCCGTACACCAGCCGCTCGGCGCCGGAGGCCCGGCGTTGCTCGCGCGGAGGCGGGCCACGCCGCTCCCGTGCGGCGGGGGCCGCCCGGTGCCTGGCCATCAGTCCACCGTCACGGGTACACGGAGCGTCTTCTGCTGACGGCTGCACAGCGTCTCGGTGCAGACGAAGAAGGTAAGCTTCGCCTCCACCGCGCCCTGGCCCTTGGAGACAGCGGTCAGCGGAACCTCGAAGCGGGGGTCCGCCGCGCCGTCCGGCTTGCGCACCGCCTTGGCGTCGCTGCGGCCGAGCGAGGCCTTGGCTGGCTCCACGCCCCCCGAGCCGCTGAGGGTGAGCTTGATGGGCGCATCCTCGGAGATGTGCGCCCCGGCCGTGGTCCGGATGGACAGTACGAAGGTACCGGGCTGGCCCGGCTTGAGGATGGTGCTGCTGCCCTCGGTGGAGACGACGTAGAGGGAGGAGGGGTCCGGGTCGGCCGCCCAGGCAGAAGGCGTCAACAGGACGAGGAGCGACAGCAGAGATGAACGCATCCCCCGTTCCTATCACCGGACCTGGGCTGGTGGCAGCGGCCGCACCCGCGTCTGGGCGCGGCGACCCACCGGCGCACTCTCGGCCACCAGGGCCTCCACCCGGGCGACAATCCGGCTCGCCAAGTCGAGTCCGGTGGCGCGTTCCATCTCAGCCAGGGCCGGAGAGGCGTTGACTTCAAAGACCTTCGGCTGTCCGCGCACGTCGATGAGGTCCACGCCGGCGACCTCCAGCCCCACCAGCCGGGCGGTCTTCACCGCGGCACTGCGCTGGGCCTCGCTCAGGGCGATGGGCTCCAGCCGCGCGCCCCGGTTGAGCGTGTGCGCCAGCCGGTTCATCCGCGGGCGCCGCCGCACGGCCGCCACCGCCTCGCCGCCGACCACCAGGACGCGCACGTCCAGGCCACCCCGGCGCACGTACTGCTGGAGGATGAGGTCCTGGCCGAGCCCGAGGATGGCCTCCAGTGCCGCCTCCAGCGAGGCGAGGCTCTCGCATACCATCACCCCGCGCCGCTCCTGACCGTGCAGCAGCTTGACCAGCACCGGGACGCCGCCCACCAGTTTCACCATCGCCCGCAAGTCACCGGCGCTGCGGGCCATCACCGTGGCGGGGATGTTGACCCCGTTGGAGGCGAGGAGCTGCAGGCAGCGCATTTTGTTGCGGGCACCGGAGATGCCCTGCGTGCCGTTGAGAAGCGGCACCCCCCGCAGGGCGAACTGGTTCACCACGGCCATGCCGTAGGTGGAGATGGACTGGGCAATCCGTGGGATGACCGCGTCGGTGGAGGGCAGCCGGCGTCGCCGGTAGTAGAGGGTGGCCCGGTCTCGGTCCAGGTGCATCTCCACCTGGACCGGGTCGAGCACCTGCACCGCGTGACCGCGCGCCCGGGCCGCCTCGACGAGGCGTGCGGTGGAGGCGATGCGCACCGAGCGCGAGAGGATGGTGAGCCGCATGGGGGAGCCGACGTGCGGACGCTAGGCACAGCGGGGGTCCCAGCCGCAAGCCTGGCAGGGGGCCCAGTCGGCCACGGCGCGGGCCGGGGGCTGGTTTACAGCGGGGTGACGACGCGGATTTGCAGCTGCAGCGGGTCGGCCTTGCTCGAGGCCTGAATCTCGGTGCAGAGCGAGCCGACGAAGGTCAGCGTCGGCGTCCCACCGTCGGTCGGCTCATAGGTCCAGGTGTCCGGACCACTCAGCACGGGGGTGCCGTTCACCAGCACGCTGATGAGGTCCTGGTTGGCCGGGACGACCGTCAAGGGCACGACACAGGCCTTGGCCCCCACCCCGGCGTAAATCTGGTTGAGGGCGTCGGCCAGGCTGGTCCCGTCGGTGGCCTCGTAGTACTGCTTCGAGCAGAGCCCGGTGGCCAGGTCGCAGGGGTTGGTGGGCCCGCAGGCGTCCTTCTTGTTGGGGCACAGCCTCGGTGCAAACCCACCGGCGACGGCCATCGCCTCGAGGGTGCTGCGGGCAGCCGGGGCCGCCGTGTCGGCCCCGAAGCCCAGGACGACGGTGGTGATTTTCTGCACCGACTGGAGCTCGCTGATGACGTTCACCGTGGCCATGTCGTCCAGGCAGCCAATGCCCTGCGGCTGGGCGTCGACGCAGTCCTGGTCGGACGACAGGGTACAGACGCAGGCCGATGTCCCCACCGTCGAGGCGAGATTTGCATTGCAGTTGGGAAGGCCGTCGGTGAGGAGGAGGACGTAGGCGTCCCGCACCGGGTCCACCACCGCCGAGGGATTGGCGTTGAAGAACTTGAAGCTGTCGCCCGTCGGCGTCCCACCGCCCGTCCCAGCATCGCCCATGGGGTTCGTGCTCTGCACCGCGAGGAGTGCATGGATGCCGGCGTCCGCCAGTTGCTGGAAGTCGGTCGAGTCGTCGGGGGTGCTGGGGATGGGCGCTACCACGTACGAGGTTGGTTCGCACTGGTGGATGATGTTGCTACCCGCTGGCTGTGGGAAAAAGGTGAGCCCGTAGCGCGCGGAGGCATAGTTGGACGCCAGGAACTCGGTGAGGGTGCTGGACAGCGTGCTCCAGCGCGTGGGGCACGTCGCCACGTTGCACGGGTAGGCCTTGTCCTGCCCGCACACCTCGCCCCCCGGAGCGGTGAAGCAGGCCAGGTTGGTGGTGTCGACGGGGAGGTCCATCGAACCAGACTTGTCCACCAGCAGCATCAGGTTGGGCTTGAAGGGCGTCACCGTCAGCGTGGTGACCTGCGCCGTCTGCCCGAGCGACAGCGGCGTCACCGGCTCGAAGTCGTACACCTGGCAGCCGAGAAACACGGCGGCAGCGGCCAGCGGGGCGAGGAGAATGGACTGCGGGGACTTCGAACGTTTGGGCATGGGCGGCGAGTGGTCAGCATACCCTTCGTGCACTGACGCTCGCCATCTTGTCGTCTATCCCACCTCCCCTCCCGTTGGCGCCCTGGCGCGCCTTTGGGAGGGGGTCAGAAGGACAACACACGGGCGCCGTCGGTGAGTCGCCACAGCGCCGGCAGGCCCATGACTTCGTCCAGCGCCTGCGCCGCTTCGTCCGCACTCACCCCGACGATGCGCAGCATGCTGTCGCAGGCCACGCAGCGCGCCCCCAGGCCGCGTGCCTCCGCCAGCATGGTGGCCGGCGGCGGCAGCCCCAGCCCCTCAGCTCTTGCGCTTTGCACCGCCTCGCGGTCCGACTGCGGCCTCCCGAAGTCTCCACGGACGAGTTGGCGCAGACTGTCAAAGGCGAAGACGAAGAGGACGCTGTCGCCCAGCGCCGCGGCAGTAATCCCCATCGAGGCCGCCTGGTAGGCTGGCTGGTAGCCGTCGTGCTGCAGGAAGAGGAGTACGCGCCCGGCCATGGGAGTCTCAGTTACCCGCAAAGTGTCCCACACGCCGCCGTGCCAGGGCCAGGCCGGACGCCGCCGGGCCAGGCGCCCTTGGCCGACTCAGGCAAAGGGGCTACAAGTTCCCCCCTTTGCCGATGCGACCCACGGTTCTGCTGTTCGACATCGACGGGACGCTCGTCACCACCGGCGGCGTCGGCCGGCGCGCGCTGGAACTCGCCTTTGAGAGGGCCCATGGCCGCCGAGATGCCTGCTCGGGCTTTCGCTTTGACGGGATGACGGACCGAGCCATTGTCCGGGGCGGGCTTCTGGCCCTCGGCCTTGCCCCCAGCGCCGCCTCCATCGACGTCGTCCTTCAGCGCTACCTGGAAGTGCTGGCGGAGGAGGTGGCCGCCGCACCGGCGGAACGCTACCGGGTGCACGCGGGCATGTGCGAGACGCTGGACGCGGCGGCGGCCCGGCCGCAGTTCGCCGTTGGCCTCGGCACCGGAAACGTCCGCGCCGGGGCCCGCATCAAGCTCGAACGCGTGGGGCTCTACCACCGCTTCGGCTTCGGCGGCTTCGGCTGCGACGACGAGGACCGCACCACCCTATTGCGTCTGGGAGCCGAGCGTGGCGCGGCGACACTCGGCGTGGCGCTGGGGCAGGCGCGCCTGGTCGTCATCGGCGACACGCCGAAGGACGTCGCGGCAGCCCGTGGCATCGGCGCCGAGTCGGTGGGCGTGGGCACTGGCTCCTTCTCGCCGACGGAGTTGCTGGATGCCGGCGCGAGCTGGGCCTTCCCCTCCCTCGCCGCGCCCGGGGCGATGGAAGCGGTGCTCGGCCCTTGAGTCATCGCCCGGCAGCCCTGCCGCTGCCCGTCGACGCCCTGCTGCCGCGACTGTTGGACGTGCTGCGGGCGGGCCCGGCGGTGGTGGTGCAGGCCGCACCGGGCGCCGGGAAAACCACCCGGGTGCCGCCGGCCGTGTTGGATGGGGGACTGGCCGGAGGCCGCGACGTCTGGGTGCTCGAGCCCCGGCGACTCGCCACGCGGCTGGCCGCCGCGCGCGTGGCCGAGGAGCGCGGGGAGCCGCTCGGCGAGACGGTGGGCTACCAGATTCGCTTCGAGGAGCGCGCCGGCCCGCGTACCCGGCTGCGCTTCGTCACCGAGGGCGTCCTCGGGCGCCGCCTCCTCTCCGAGCCGGGGCTTCCCAACGTCGGGGCGGTGGTGCTGGACGAGTTTCATGAGCGGCACCTGCAGGGAGACCTGGCGCTGGCGCTGCTGCGGCAGCTGCAGCTGGGCGGACATCCCCTGAAACTGGTGGTGATGTCGGCGACGCTGAGACCGGGCCCCTCGAGGCCTTCCTCGGCGGCTGCCCCGGTCCTCTCCTCGGAAGGCCGCACTTTCCCGGTGGACGTCGAGTACCTGGCCGTGGCGGATGCCCGCCCGCTCGAGGCGCAGGTGCTGGCCGCACTGAAGCGCCTCGTCCCCACCCTTGCGGACGGGGACGTCCTGGTCTTCCTTCCGGGAGCGGCCGAAATCCGTCGCACCCAGACTGCCTGCGCGGACTTCGCCGAGCGCCACGGCTTCCGCGTGCTTCCGCTGCACGGAGACCTCCCGGTGGCCGACCAGGACCGCGCCGTCCGCCTCAGCCCGGGGCGCAAAGTCATCCTCTCCACCAACGTGGCCGAGAGCTCCGTCACCATTCCAGGCGTGGCGGCCGTCATCGACTCCGGCCTGGCACGCATCCCGGTGCACTCCCCGTGGTCCGGCTTGCCCTCCATCCAGGCGGTCCGCATCAGCCAAGCCAGCTGCGTGCAGCGGGCCGGGCGGGCGGGTCGCACCCGCGCTGGCCGGGCGCTGCGGCTGTACACCAAGAGCGACTTCGAGGCTCGGCCCGCGCACGAGACGCCGGAGATTGCGAGGTCCGACCTCTCCGACACCGTCCTCGCGCTGGCCGCCTCGGGCGTGGCGGACCGCCGCGGCTTTCCCTTCTTTCAGCCGCCGCCGCCAGCGGCGCTGGAGGCCGCGGAGCGCCTGCTGTCGGACGTGGGCGCCCTGGACACGGCCGGACGCCTCACCGCGCGTGGGCACGCGCATGCTGTCCTTCCCCCTGCACCCCCGGCTGGCCCGGCTGGTGGTGGAGGGCGAACGCCGCGGCGTGGGCCGGGCCGCCGCCCTGGCGGCTGCCGTGCTGGGCGAGCGGGACCTGCGCCGCTCGGCACGCACGCGGCTGGGCGGGCCAGCCACCCGCGCCGCCGTCACCAGCGCGCGGTCCGACGTCCTGGAACGACTGGCGGACGTAGACGGCAAAGGGGCCCACACCCAGACTGGACTGGACCCGGCGGCCCTGGCCGCCGTCCAGCGCGCCGCCCGACAGCTGGAGCGCCTGGTGGACGTCCGGCTGCCGGCGCCGCGGACGGAGACCGCGCGCGAGGACGCCCTTCTGCTGTCGGTGCTGGCCGGCTTTCCGGACCGCGTGGCCCGCCGGCGCCGGCCACACGCCCCGGAGCTCCTGCTGTCGGGAGGCGGGAGCGCCACCTTGGATGAGGCGAGCGCCGTGCGCGAGCCGCCACTGCTGGTGGCACTGGACGCGGAAGTTCGGACGGGCCCCCGCGGGCCCGAGACCCGGGTACGCGTGGCCAGCGAGGTGCAGGAGGAATGGTTGCTGGAGTTGTTTCCGGCACGCCTGCGCGACAGCGAGGCCCTGGTGTGGAATGCCGCGCAGGCCCGGGTGGAACAGCTGAGCCAGCTCCTCTACGGCGAACTGGTGCTGGACGAGTCACGGAAGCCGGCCCAGCCCTCACCAGACGTCTCCCGCATGCTGGCGGAGGAGTTGCGGCGCGGCGGGCTGTCGGGACTTCTCGACGCCGAGGCGCTCGACGCCTGGGCGTCGCGCGTCGCGCTTTTGGCCGAAGCCTACCCGGAGGCGGGCATCGGCCTGCCGGTGCCGGACCCGCGCGAGGCCCTCGCCCAGGCGCTGGCCGAGGGGCGGGCCGGGCTGGAGGGCGTCGACGCAGCGGCGGCGACAAGCGCGCTGGAGGCGCTCCTGCCGCCCGCGGCGCCCGGGCTGCTACGGCGCGCCCTGCCGCTGTCGGTGACGTTGCCCAGCGGCCGCAGCCTGACTGTGCACTACCCGCGCGGGGCGCCGCCCTTCGTGGCCTCCCGGCTACAGGACTTCTTCGGCATGAAGGAGGGACCGCGCATCTGCGACGGGCGGGTCCCGCTGGTCTTGCACCTTCTGGCACCCAACCAGCGGCCGGTGCAGGTGACGACAGACCTCAGCGGCTTCTGGGAAAGGCACTACCCGGCGCTGAGGCGGGAACTCGGCCGACGCTACCCCCGCCACGCCTGGCCGGAGGACCCGACTCGTGCCGCCCCGCCGCAGCGAGGCGCACGCCATTGAGGCTGCCCGCGCCGACATACTTCGTTGTCACCATGAAGTCCCGGTGTTAGATGCGGCGCGGTCAATGACCCGACGGATTCTCTTCGGCTCCATCGAAGCCGGTGCTGGCCACAACATGCTGCGCGACTCGATGGTGGCCGTCATGCGCCGCGTCGACCCGGAGCACCGCAGCTTCGAGCCGGTCAGCTGGACCAGCGCGGACCGCTCGGTGCAGCGCTTCTACGCCATCTGCGTCCACCACTTCACCCGACTGCAGGGGACGGTGTTCACGCTGACCGGCCAGCGGTGGGCGATGGAGGTGGGCATGTGGCTCACTCCGAGGATTTTGCACGAGGCCCGGGCACTACTGACGGAAGGGCGCTTCGACGCCATCGTGTCCACCCACGCCCTGTTCAGCATCATCCTGGCACGGGTCCGCGCGCAGCTGGGCATCCACCTCCCCATCGTCGGGGCCGTGCCGGACTACGGGACTCCAAGCGGGGGCTACTTCCCGCACAGCCCGTCGCTGCAGCCCGACTACCTCCTGGTGATGGGCGAGGACACCCTGGCCCATTACCGGGGCCTGGGCGTGACCGAGGAGCGCCTGCACCTCTCTGGCTTCCTGACCCGGGAAGCCTTCTCCCGGGTGGGCCATCGCATGCGCACCGAGCCGCGCGGTGCGGCACGCGTCGCGCTGCGCGCCGAGGTGGCCCAGGAGACACCAGGCTTTGCCGCGCTGGACCTCGACCGGCCCACCCTGCTCTTCCTCGGTGGCTCGGCCTGGACGGCGAAGACCGAGCCGGTGCTGCGTCGGGTGCTTGCCGACGGCGCGCTGCGGGCCAGCGTCAACCTGGTGGTGGTGTGTGGCCGGGACCGGAGCTTCCAGGAGGCACTCGCTCTTGAGGCCTCCGCCGGGGTGCACGTCTTCGGCTACGTCTCCCCCGCCATCCTGGCGGCGCTGATGGGCCTGGCCGACATTCCGGTGCTCGGCAGCCTCGCACCGGCGACGCTCCAGGAGCTTTTGGAGACGGAGCTCGGCCCCCTCTTGCTGTACCACTACATCCCCGGTGCCGAGCGCAGCCACGTCAGCCACCTCGAGGCGCACCGCCTCGGCGTATATGAGCCGGACGCCCCGGCGATGCTGCAGATTATCCGCGAGGCGGTCGGGCTGGCGCGCGTCTCACCGCGCATTGCGCTGGTGCGCGACGGCTTCCGCGACCGCGCCCGCGAGCTTCGGCGCCGCAGCGTGGAGCGGGCGATGCAGCTGCCAGGGTTTCTGGCCCGGGTGTGCGGGGAGCGCGCCCTGCGGGGCACCGCCGCCGGGGCCGTCTCCAGCCAGAGCCGCTAGAGGCGCTTGCGCATCTCCACGTGGTCGATGCCGGCCTCTTCGAAGACCGGACCGACCGGCTCGTAGCCGTGGTGCCGGTAGAAGCCGATGGCGTACAGCTGCGCGTGCATGAGGATGCCCGTCAGCTGCTGGCGTCGGGCTTCCGCCTCCAGGGCGGCCAGCAGGTGACTCCCCACCCGTGCCTTGCGGTGGGCGGACAGCACCGCCATCCGGCCAATCTGCCCCCAGGTTCCGGAGTCCAAGGACGCCGGAGGACCCAACAGCGTCACCAGCCGGCCGGTGCCGATGGCATGCCCGCCCTGGAAGGCCAGCACGTGGAAGGCCCGCGCATCCTCGGCGTCCCGTTCAATGCCCTCGGGGACGTGCTGCTCCTCGATGAAGACCACCTCGCGGATGGCGAGCGCCTGCATCAGCTCCGCTTCATTGCTGACGGGTGAGATGACGATGGAGTTTGGCGCTTCGGCCATTGCGGGCGCGGACCCTATGCGACTCGGTCTACTCCGCACCAGTCCCCCACAGTGGGGCTTGGGGAGTGCCACGCGGGGGGGGGCGGGGCCGCGGTGCCCCCCTGGGGGGGCCGCTCTACCCCTTACCCTTGCCCGGGGCGAGCACCAAGAGGTGGCGCTTCTTCTCGACGTCCTTGAATTCCTCGGCCTCCGGGAGCGGCTCGCGCTTCTCGGAGATGTTGGGCCACTGCTTGGAGTACGTCACGTTGATTTCCTTGTACTCCGCCCACTTCTCCGGGAGGTCCGCCTCCGGGAAGATGGCCTTGGTGGGGCAAACGGGCTCACACGCGCCGCAGTCGATGCACTCGTCCGGGTGGATGACGAGGAAGTTCTCCCCCTCGTAGAAGCAATTCACCGGGCACACCTCGACACAGTCGGTGTACTTGCACTTCACGCAGGGCTCGGCGACGTAGTAGGCCATGTGGGCGTTCTCCCTCGGTCTCGGGGACAGTCTGCTAGCAGACTGCTAGGCAACGGACACTAGTTCACTCAGGGTGGCGGAGCGGAAAACTTCCTTCAGGGTAGCAACGGCCCAGGCGATGGAAGCCATTCGCTAAAGCAACCCCTGCGCCTTGGCCAGTTCGGCCACCAACACGGCGCCCTTGGCCGCGCCGAGCTTTGTGTTGTGCGAGACGAGGACGAACTTCACACCGTTGGCCAGCACGGCGTCCTCGCGCAGACGGCCCACGCTGGTGGCCATGCCGCCGTGTGTCTCGCGGTCCAGGCGTGGCTGGGGCCGGTCGGGTGCCTGCAGCACCTCAATCCACCGAGGCGGCGTCGACGGCAAGTCCCGCGCCGTCGCGTCCCCTTTCCACTCGCCGAAGGCAGCCGCCACCTCATCCACGCTGGCCGGGCGTTCGAGGGAAACGGACACCGTCTCGGTGTGCCCCTCCAGCACCGCCACGCGGGTGCAGGTGGCCGAGACGCGCATGGCATGTGGCTGCACCTCGGTTCGCCCCGGCGCCCAGGTGCCGAGAATCTTCCGCGTCTCCACCTCCACCTTGCCCTCCTCCTTGGCGATATAGGGCAGGACATTGTCCAGGACGTCCAGCGCCGGCACCCCGGGGGAGCGGCCCGCGCCGGACACGGCCTGCAGCGACGTCACGAGGACGGCCTGCACGCCGAAGCGCTCCACCAGCGGGGCAAGGCTGACAGCCAGGCCGGTGGTGGTGCAGTTGGGAATGGGGGCGACATAGCCAGCAAAGCCCCGGGCGGCCTGCGCCCGCACCAGCCCCAGGTGCCCGCCGTTGACAGGCGGAAGCAAGAGCGGGACGTCCTTTTCATAGCGAAAGGCGCTGGCGGTGCTGAACACCGGGATGGCCCGCGCCGCGCGCGGTTCAAGCTCGCGCGCCACGTCCGCCTCCACCGCCGAGAAGGCGAGGTCGAAGCCGGAGGGGTCCACCGAACGGGGGTCCGCTAAGACGAGCGACGCAGCCGCCGCCGGGATGGCCTCCGTCAGAAACCAGCCGCCCTCCGCCAGCGCCTCGCCGTACCGACGCCCCGCGTTGCGCGGGGAGGCGGCGACGGCCGCCAGCTCGAACCACGGATGCGCGCTGAGGGCCGACACGAATTGCTGCCCGGCAAGCCCGGTGGCACCAAAGAGGACTGCACGCAGCTTGGCCATGTGAGGCTTGCTGAGTGCCATTGCCCGGTCCCGGGGTCAATCTACCGGGCCCCGGGGGGCCACCCCACCCAGGGCCGGGGGGGGCGCGTTCCTTGACCCCGGACCGAGCGCTGCCCTACAACCGCGCGCCCGTCCGGCGCCATCGCCAAGTGGTAAGGCAAGGGTCTGCAAAACCCTCATTCCCCGGTTCGAATCCGGGTGGCGCCTCTCGTTTCCCCCCGTACGTCGTCCGGAGACCACCTCCACTGCTGCCCGGGCCTGTTCTACGCGTACTGCTGCCCTGGCCGTGGTTGCTTGCCGCCTGCCTGCTTCAGCCCCCGCCGGCCGCCGCGGCCGAAGACGCCGGCGCGCCGGAAGCCGCCCCCCGCCCCCTGGGCCTACAGGCGCCCAATGGCGCCTGGAAGCGGGTGGACGTGCGGGCCGGCGAGCCCACCTTGCCCGTCCGGTTGATGGAGGGACAGCGGCAGGTGGACTTCATCCCCCGCGGCCGGGTGCGCCTGGTGTTGCCCGGACCCGTGGAGACGACGGCCGAGGCACCGGCCGGAGAGTTGCTGCGCATCCGACTCGTCACCGGCACGCCCGCAGCTCGGGTGTTCCGCCTGCAACTCTCCGAATTGGCCTTCGCGGACAAGGCGGGACTGCAGTCGGAGCTTGACACCTGGGCCCGCCGCGGCGTCCGGGTGCGCGTTCAGACGCTGGGGCAGGTCTACGGCATTGCCGGAAAAGTCATCGACAACCGCCGCTACGCGCTGCTGCTGGAGGAGGCGCTGCCGGAGGCCGAGGCACGCACGCGCCTGGGAGACGTCCTGCGCCAGTGGGGGGTGCACGCCACCCTGGCTGAGGAAGTCCTCAGCCCGGCGCACGCCACCCTTGAGGTGCGACAGGCCAACGGCGCCCTCCTCGGGCGCGCGGTGGACACCGTTCGGGCCGAGACGCGCGACGGCAGCGGCTTCGAGGTGCTGCAGGTGGAGCACGACGTGGGCTACCGCGCCCATGGGCTGGAGAACCGCAGCTACCGCGGCGCGCTGGTGTTGACGGTGGATGCGCGGGGCACGCTGGCTGTGGTGAACGAGGTGGCGCTGGAGGACCTGCTGAAGGGACTGGTTCCATCGGAGACGTTTGCCGCCGCGCCCATGGAAGCCCTGAAGGCCCAGGCCGTCACCGCCCGCGGCGAGGTGCTGGCCAAGGTCGGCACCCGACACCTGGCCGACCCGTACCTCCTCTGTTCGGAGCAGCACTGCGCCGTCTACCGCGGCCGCAGCGGAGAAGCCGCCTCCACCAACGCCGCGGTGGAGGCCACCCGGGGCCAGGCCCTTTTCAGCCAGGAGGGCCGGCTGGTGGACAGCGTCTACAGCGCGGTGTGCGGAGGCCACACCGAGGACAACGAGGCCGTGTGGGGCGGCGTGCCGGACAGTAGCCTGCGCGGGCGGCCGGACCTCCTCGAGGCGGTGCCGGCCTTGCCGTCGGCCCGCACGGACACCGCCGCCTTCCTGCACGCCCAGCTGCCCGCGGCCTGCCGGAAAAACCGCTTCGCCCAAGCCAGCCGCTACCGCTGGGAGAAGCGCTTCTCCGCGGCGGAGCTGGACGCCCTCCTCGCCCCGCTCGGCCTGGGCGCCATCCAGGCGCTCCGCGTCGTGGAGCGCGGTGTCTCGGGCCGGGCCCTGCTGCTGGCCATTTCCGGCGACACAGGGGCCACGGAACTCCGCGGCGAGCTCACCATCCGCCGCAGCCTGGGCATGCTGAATAGCTCTCTCTTCGTCGTCTCCACTGAGCGCGATGCCCAGGGCGCACCCAGCGCGTGGGTTTTCCATGGCGGGGGCTGGGGCCACGGCGTCGGAATGTGTCAAACGGGCGCCATCGGCCGCGCTGACGCCGGGGAGGACTACCGCGCCATCCTGCGCTACTACTTCAACGGGGCCGAAGTCGCTCAAATTTACCAGTGACTGCAGGCGGTTGGCCTGGCTGGACGGGCGAGGGGCCTCGGGGTATGCGACGGGCTCGGGCCGGCAGCGCAACCTAACTGAATTCGACCGTTAGACTATTCGTTCAAGCGTGAAGAGCGTGTCCGCCCCCACCCCCAACCGCCGAAGGCGCGACGACCCGCGGCGCACCCTCGTCGCCTTCGCGGCCGCGGTGTTGCTGCACCTGTTGGCGGTGGGGCTGGTGCTGCTGCTCGACCTCGTCCACCTGCCGTGGATGGAGAACCGTCCCCCACCCCAGCAAGTGGAGCTCCGCCCGCTGTCCAGCCAGCAGTGGGCCCGGAACCGCGGGACGACCGAGTCCAGCGCGACCCGACCACCCACGGCCCAGCGGCCGCCCGAGGAGAAGAAGGAACAGCAACCGCACGGCCAGGTGGTGGCGGTGGCCCCGGGCAACGAACAGCAGCCCCCCCAGGACACCAAGTACCTGGCGGAAAAGAACAACCGCGTGGAGAAAGAGACGAAGTCCCGCGTCCAGACGCCCTTCTACCGAAACGCCATGCCGCGGCAAACGGCCGACACGCAGCGCGCGGACCTCGGCCGGGACGCCGCCCTGCAGGCGCAGCTGTCGGGCAACAATGGGGCGGGACAGGACGACCGTCCGCGTCGTCAAGCGGAGAAGAAGGGGGCGATGGAGATTCCCAAGACGACGGCTTCCGAGCGCATTGCGCTGAAGTCACCGGAGACGCTAGGCCCCGGCGCCCAAGTGGCCAACCGCGCCGAGAGCGCCGAGGTGCAGGGCAACTCCAGCCGCCTGAAAATCGCTCCCGGCTCGAGCGGGGGCAGCGGGGAGGACGCCTCCGACGGGCGCAAGGGCCAGGTGGGCGTGTTGAACCTCATGCCCAGCGCGGCCGCGCTGGACAAGATTATCGGCGCCGCGCCGAACGACCATCTCGACGCCGAGGAGGGGGACGGCACCTTCCTCAACACGCGCGAGTGGAAATTCGCCAGCTTCTTCAACCGGGTGAAGCAGGCCGTCGGGACGCATTGGGACCCGCACACGCCCCTGCGCCAGCGGGACCCGACCGGCAACATCTACAGCGGCCGCGACCGCTACACGCTGCTCAGCATCACCCTGGACGCAACTGGCTCGCTGCGCGACGTGCACGTGGAGAAGTCGAGCGGGGTCGACTTTCTGGACGAGGCGGCCATCGCCGCCTTTCAGAAGAGTCAGCCCTTCCCCAACCCGCCGCCCGGGCTGGTGGACAAGGACAACGCCATCCGCTTCCAGTTCGGCTTCATGCTGGAGTTTGGCGGTGGCCCGCGGATGCGCCTTTTCCGCAACAACTAGCCCTTCGGCGGTGCGCCGTAGTCCTCCATGGGAGGACAGGTGCACATCAGCTGGCGGTCGCCGAAGACGTTGTTGAGGCGACTGACGGCCGGCCAGAACTTGTGGCCGTGCAGCCAGGGGGCGGGAAAGGCCGCCGTGGCCCGGCTGTAGGGCCGCTCCCAGGCGTCCTGCGTCACCACCTCGGCCGTGTGGGGCGCGTGCTTGAGGACATTGCCCTCCTTGGGGGCGCGGCCCTCCTCGATGGCCGCAATCTCCCGGCGGATGGACACCATGGCGTCACAGAAGCGGTCCAGTTCGGCCCGCGACTCGCTCTCGGTGGGTTCCACCATCATCGTGCCGGCCACCGGGAAGCTGATGGTGGGCGCATGAAAGCCGTAGTCCATCAGGCGCTTGGCGACGTCCTCCACCTCCACCCCGGCCGTCTTCTTCAGGCCCCGCAAGTCGAGGATGCACTCGTGCGCCACCCGGCCCTGCTTGCCACGGTAAAGGACGGGGTAGTGCGGGGCCAGCCGTTCCGCCACGTAGTTGGCAGCGAGGATGGCGGTCTCGGTGGCGAGCCGGAGGCCGTCCGCCCCCATCATCCGGATATAGGCGTAGGAGATGAGGAGGATGCTGGCGCTGCCCCAGGGCGCGGCCGAAACGGCGCCGGTGGCGGAGGCGCCCCCGACGGACGCCAGCACATGCCCCGGCAGGAAGGGGGCGAGGTGGGGCGCGACCCCAATCGGCCCCATGCCCGGGCCCCCGCCTCCGTGGGGGATGCAAAACGTCTTGTGCAAGTTGAGGTGGCAGACGTCCGCGCCGATGTCGCCCGGACGGCACAGTCCCACCTGGGCATTCATGTTGGCGCCGTCCATGTACACCTGGCCGCCCCGGCTATGCACCGCGCGACACACCCGCTGGATGTCCTCCTCGAAGACGCCGTGGGTGGAGGGGTACGTCACCATCAGCGCCGCCAGCCGGTCCCGGTACTGTTCGGCCCGCGCCTCGAGGTCGGCCACGTCGATGTTGCCCGAGGCGTCGGTCCGCACCACCACCACCTGGTAGCCGGCCATCACCGCGCTGGCCGGGTTGGTGCCGTGGGCGCTGCTGGGGATGAGGCACACATCGCGGTGCCCCTGGCCGCGGGCGTGGTGGAAGGCCCGGATGACGAGGAGCCCGGCGTACTCGCCCTGGCTCCCGGCGTTGGGCTGAAGCGACACGGCTGCGAAGCCGGTCACCTCCGCCAGCCAGCGCTCCAGTTCGCGGAAGAGCTGGTGGTAGCCAGCCGCCTGCTCCGGCGGACAGAAGGGGTGCAGCGCGCCGAATTCCGGCCAGGTGACGGGCACCATCTCGGTGGTGGCGTTGAGCTTCATGGTGCAGCTGCCGAGCGCAATCATCGAATGGGCAAGACTCAAGTCCCGCGACTCAAGCTGCTTCAGGTACCGCAGCATCTCCGTCTCGGAGTGGTAGCGGTTGAAGACGGGATGGGTGAGGTAGCCACTCTTCCGCACCAGCGTGGGCGAGAGGGTCTCCGCCAGGGACGCCCCCAGCCCGTCGACGGTGAAGTCCACCGGGCGGCCGGCGGCAAACACCTGCCATAGCGCTTCCACGTCCGCGGCGGTGGTGGTCTCATCCAGGCTGATACCAAGCCGGGTGGCGCTGACCCGGCACAGATTCATCCGCCGCTTCTGCGCGGCGGCCAGGGCGGCGCTGGCCGCCACCTGGGTGAGGTCGACTTCGAGGCGGTCGAACACCTGCTCGCTGCGCGGCTTGAGGCCGAGGCGGGCCAGCCCGCGTCCCAGAATGAGGGTGAGGGCGTGCACCCGCTCGGCGATGGCCCGGATGCCCTTGGGCCCATGGTAAACGGCGTACATGCTGGCCATGACAGCCAGCAGCACCTGCGCCGTGCAGATGTTGCTGGTCGCCTTCTCCCGGCGGATGTGCTGCTCGCGCGTCTGCAGCGCCATGCGCAGCGCCGGACGCCCCGTGGCGTCCTGGGAGACGCCGATAATCCGGCCGGGCAGGTTGCGAGTAAATTGGCTGCGGGTGGCGAAGTAGGCGGCGTGCGGGCCGCCGAAGCCCATCGGCACCCCGAAGCGCTGGCTGGAGCCGACGGCGACGTCGGCACCCATCTCGCCCGGGGGCGTCAGCAAGGCCAGCGAGAGGAGGTCCGCCGCCACCACCGCGTGGGCGCCTTCGGCGTGCACGCGGTCGAAGACGGAAGCCCAGTCCTCCACCGAGCCATCCGTGGCCGGCAGCTGGACGAGGACGCCAAACACCTTCTTGGAGAAGTCGAAGGTGCGGACGTCCCCCACCAGCACCTCGATGCCCAAGGGGGCGGCGCGGGTGCGCACCACGTCCAGCGTCTGGGGGAAGACGCCGTCGGAGACGAGGAACGCGTCGTGCCCTGCCGCGCGCGTGGCATGCAGCATGTGCATGGCCTCGGCAGCGGCGGTGGCCTCATCGAGGAGCGAGGCGTTGGCCACTTCCAGGCCGGTGAGGTCCACCACCATCTGCTGGAAGTTGAGGAGCGCTTCCAGCCGCCCCTGGGCAATCTCAGCCTGGTAGGGCGTGTAGGCGGTGTACCAGCCGGGATTCTCCAGCACGTTCCGCAGAATGACGGCCGGGGTGATGCAGCCCGCGTAGCCCATGCCAATGAAGGACTTGAAGACCTGGTTCTTCCCCGCAACTTGTCGCAGTTCCTCCAGGAGCGCCGCCTCGCCGAGGGGCGCGGGCAGGTCCAGGGCGCGGCGCAGCCGGATGGAGGCGGGGATGGTGGCATCGACCAGTGCTTGCATCGAGTCGAGGCCGAGGGTGCGCAGCATGGCGGCGCGCTCGTCTGCGTCTGGTCCGAGGTGCCGGTCGACGAAATTCTCCGTGGGCTTCCAGGTCAGGGGCATGGGCAACCGCCCTCCTAACAGTCTGGCCCGACGGTGCACAGCCCGGGCAGTGGCCCTCCCGGACGGACTTCTCGCTGGTATGAGAACTCGTCCGCCCCTTGGGGGGCCCCGGCGCCATGGCCCCCGGGGAGGAGACGCGCCTCAGGCGGGAGTCGAGGCCAACAGCGCCGCGTAGGCATCGGCGTCCATCAGCGCGTCCAGTTCCGCGGGCGCCGAAGGCTCGACTTCACAAATCCACCCCTTGCCGTAAGGGTCCTGGTTGATGAGGGCCGGCTCATCCGCCAGCGCCTGGTTCACCTTCACCACCGTGCCGCCCAGCGGGGCGAACAATTCGCTGACGGCCTTGGTGGACTCGACGGTGCCGAAGCTGGAGCCGGCCACCAGCGACGCCCCCAGCTTGGGCAAGTCGACGTAGACCACATCGCCCAGCGCCTCCTGGGCGTGGGCAGTCACTCCCACCACGACCGTCGTGCCCGTGCGCCGGGCCCACTCATGCTCCTTGGTGTAGCGGAGGTCCTTCGGGGTGTCGGCCATAGGGTTGGTCAGCTCCTGCGCCAGAAGGGCGTCTTCACCACCTCGGCCTTCACCGGGCGGCCACGAATTTCAACTGCCACCTGCGCTCCCTCGCGCGCCAGGCCGGCGGGAAGGTAGCCGATGCCAATGGCCTTCTTCACGCTGGGGCCCATGGTGCCGGAGGTGACGACACCCGCGGCGGTGCTGCCCTCCAGAAGCGGGTAGCCGTGCCGCGGAATTCCGGGCTCGCGCATCTCGAAGCCCACCAGCTTGCGCGGGACGCCGGCCTGCTTCTGACGTTCCAGCGCAGCCCGCCCGACGAAGTCTCCCTTGTCCCACTTCACAATCCACCCGAGGCCCGCCTCCAGCGGCGTGTGGACGTCGTCGATGTCGTTGCCATACAGGGCGTACTTCATCTCGGTGCGCAGGGTGTCGCGCGCCCCGAGGCCCGCCGGCCGCAGCGCGTCTTGGGTGCCGGCCTCGAGCAGCGCATTCCACAGTGCCACCGCGCGGTCAGGGGGGCAGTACACCTCAAAGCCGTCCTCGCCGGTGTAGCCAGTGCGCGAAACAATGCACCCCACCCCGGCCACTGTGCCCTCGGCGAAGTGGTAGGTGGAGATGCCTTCCAGCCGAAGTGGCGTCAGGCGCTGGAGAATGGCGGGCGCCTTCGGGCCCTGAAGCGCCAGCTGGGCATAGTCGTCGCCGCGGTCGACCGGCTTCACGCCCTTGGCATGTTCGGCCATCCAGGCGAAGTCCTTGGCGCGGTTGCTGGCGTTGACGCAGATGAGGATGCGCTCGGGCGAGAAACGGTAGGCCACCACGTCGTCGACGAAGCCGCCGGCTTCATTCAGCAGCCCGGCGTAGACGGCCTGGCCGTCGGCAATCCGGCCCAGGTCGTTGGTGATGAGGGCATTGACCGACGCCAGGGCCCCCGGACCGCGGAACTCCACCTCCCCCATGTGGGAGACGTCGAAGAGACCGGCCGCCGTGCGGACGGCCTCGTGCTCGGCGATGACGGAGGTGTACTGGACCGGCATCTCCCAGCCGGCGAAGTCCACCAGCCGGGCGCCGAGGGCGCGGTGAGCCTCGTAGAGCGGCGTCTTGCGTGCCATGGGCGGCGGGCACCATTCCAGAGCATCCCGTCGGATTCAAGCGCCGCCGTACCCCCAGTCGGCAAGGGAAAGTGGGCCCGAAGCGGCGCGGACGGGCCGAGGGGACGTAGACTGGCCTGGAGTCTTGCGTCTGCGATGAAAATCCGAAACCGCCTCAACCCGTCGAATCCGTGCTTCTCCTTCGAGTTCTTCCCCCCCAAGACGGAAGAAGGGCTGAAGAACCTGCTCCACACCCTCGACGACTTGGAGCCCCTGGCGCCCGGCTTCGTGTCCGTCACCTACGGGGCGGGGGGCAGCACGCGCGGCCAGACCGTGGACCTGGTGACGGCCATCCGGGCCCGTGGCATTGAAGCCATGGCCCACGTCACCTGTGTGGGCCACACCCGGGCGGAGCTGGCGCTCCTTCTCGACCAGCTTTCCGCCGCCAAGGTGGAGAACGTCCTCGCCCTGCGCGGGGACCCTCCGGCGGGTGACCGCACCTTCGTCCCGGCCCCGGATGGCTTCGCTCACGCCTCGGAACTGGTGGGCTTCATCCGCGAGCGGGACGACCCGTTCTGCCTGGGCGGCGCCTGCTACCCCGAGGGGCACGCTGGAGACGCTGTCCCGACGAGGACGACTTGCGTCACCTGAAGGCGAAGGTGGATGCCGGCCTCGACTTCCTGATCACCCAGATCTTCTTCGACAACGCCTTCTACTTCGACTTCGTCGAGCGGGCCGCGCCGCCTTGGCATCAACGTGCCCATCGTCCCCGGCATCATGCCGATCACCAACTTCGAGCAGATCGAGCGCTTCACCCGCATGTGCGGCGCCACCGTACCGATGCGCCTGCAACTGCGCGCTGGAACGCGTGCGCCACGACGACCCGAGGCCGTCATCCAGCTGGGCGTGGCGCACGCGATGCTGCAATGCACGGAGTCTGCTGCGCCGACGGCGTGCCCGGCATCCACTTCTACACGCTCAACCGCAGCCCGGCCTCGCGGATGATTGTCACCGCACTGCGGGCGCAGGATGGCTGATTGCCCCTGGGACCCTCGAGGGAAAGGCCGCGTTGCCAGCCACTCGCCCGAGCAAATAGCCGAAGCCGGCGGCGGTGGCGCGGGCCACGGAAGCGTGCCGCTTCCAGGCGCGCCCTAACGCCGAAGCGTGCGCTGAGCGTTCTGCAGGGCGTTCTTCATCAGCATGGCGATGGTCATCGGTCCGACTCCACCTGGGACGGGCGTGATGGCAGAAGCCCGTTCGGCCGCGGCCGCGAATTCCACGTCCCCCACCAGCTTCCCGTCGGCGAGGCGATTCATCCCGACATCGATGACGACGGCCCCGGGGCGAATCCAGGCGCCCTTCACCAATTCGGGAACGCCCGCGGCCACCACCACCAGCTCGCCCCGCGCAACCTCCTCCGGCAGGTTGCTCTTTCGGTGACAGATGGTAACGGTGGCACTTGCGTTGACGAGCATCAGGGCCATGGGCCGGCCGACGAGGATGCTGCGCCCCACGACGACAGCGCGTTTGCCACTGGGTTCGAAGCCAATCTCCTCGAGCATCCGCATGACGCCCCATGGGGTACAGGGGAGCGTCGTCTGTCGCCCCTGGGCCAGCAGTCCGGCATTGACGGCGTGCAGCCCGTCCGCGTCCTTCTCTGGCCGGAGCGCTGCCAGCAGGCTGTCGGCATCTATCTGCTTCGGCACTGGCAGCTGCACCAGAATCCCGTGGATGGCCGAGTCGACGTTGAGAGCCTGAAGTCGCTCCAGGGCCACCGCGTGGCTCACGTCGTCCGGCAGGTGGACCTCCAGGGCATGGAAGCCCAGCTCGGCCGCAACCTTTCGCTTGCTGGTCACATAAATCTTGCTCGCCGGGTCCTCGCCAATCCGCATGACCGCCAGGCCGGGGACGAGTCCGTGCTTCGCCTTCAACTCCGCCACGCCCGCGGCCACCTCGGCCCGGACCTTGGCGGCGATGGCCTTTCCGTCAATGAGGGTCGCCATGTCGTGGCCGGCCACTCTAGCCGACCGCACCGTCGCTCGCGTACCCTGCTTAACCGTCCATGGCCCCGCGCGACCTCATCGACTTGCACATCCACGTGGGCGGCGCCGTCGCCCCGCATGTGCTGTGGAGCATTGCCCACGCCCAGGGCTTCAAGCTGCCGACGAAGAACTATTTCGAATTCGTGGAACTCATCACGGCGCGCGCGGACAAGGTGGCCAACCTCGATGACTACCTGGCCATCATGCACAACTGGACGGAGAAGATTCAGAGCTCACCCATGGCCATCGAGCGGTGCATCTATGACGTCTTCGGCAAGGAGTACCGCGGCAGCCGGGTGAACCAGATCGAACTCCGCTTCAACCCCATGAAGCGCAACCTCCACGCCGAGCTCGACCTCGACCACATCATCCACGCCTCGCTGCGCGGCATGGACCGGGCAGTGCTGGAGTATGGCGTGAAGGCCGGCCTCATTTTCTGCCTGGCCCGCGAGTTCGACCACGCGCTGAACGCCATCATCCTCGACAAGGCCATCCGCTACCGGCACCGCGGGGTGGTGGGCATCGACCTGGCCGGCACCGAGAACGAGGCGCTGGAGAAGGACCGCTCCCAGCTCGACCTCTACAGCGAACTGTTCGCCCGGGCCCGCGCCGCGGGCCTGAAGACCACCGTCCACACCGGGGAGACCGCCGGCACCGGGGCGGAGGGCGTCATGGCGGTCGTGGAGCGGCTGAAGCCCAACCGCATTGGCCACGGCATCCGCGCCGCCTACGACGAGTCGGCCATGCGTGCCTTGCGCGAGCAGGACGTGGTGCTGGAGCTCTGCCCCACGTCCAACCTCCACACCCATGCCGTCTCCGGCATCGAGGAGCTCCGCCATATTGTCCAGACGCTGCTGGACCGCCGGGTGAAGGTGACGCTCAACACCGACGGGCCCTACCTGCTGGAGACGGACATGCAATCCGAGGTGCAGCTGGTGGAGAAGCACGGCATCATGACGCCGGCCCAGGTGGACCGTGCCCTGGCCACCGCCCGCGAGGCGTCCTTCATCCCCTAGCGCCCCCCTGGCGACTTGTACCGCGTCCTCCGCAAGCTTCTCTTCCTGCTGCCGCCCGAGCGCGCCCACGCGCTGGGCATGGGCCTGCTCGCCCTGCTGGGCCGCTGGCCGTCACTCTGTCGACGGGCCCGACGGCGGGCTCTCTCGACGGGCGGGGGCCGTCGGGAACCGGTGGACCTGCGGGTCCGCAGCGCCGGGCTTGAACTTGAACATCCACTGGCCCTGGCGGCGGGCCTGGACAAGGACGGACACGCCGTCTCGGGGCTATTCGCGCTCGGCTTCGCGGCGGTGGAGGTGGGCACTGTCACCCCCCGTCCCCAGCCCGGCAACCCGGCCCCGCGCCTCTTCCGGCTCCCAGACTATGGCGCCCTCATCAACCGCCTGGGCTTCAACAACGCAGGCGCGGAAGCGGCGGCCGCCTCCCTGCGCCGGGCCCAGTGGCGGCCCGGCCCTGTGGGCATCAACATTGGCAAGAACAAGGCGACGCCGCTGGAGGATGCGGCCGAGGACTACCTGGCCTGCGTCAGCGCGCTCGCCCCCCACGCCGACTACCTGGTGGTGAATGCCAGTAGCCCCAACACCCCCATGCTGCGCCAGCTGCAGCAGCCGGAACTGCTGGCCGCGCTGCTGGGTGCCGTCCGCGCCCGCATGGACGCGGTGGCCCCGGGGCGACCGCTGTTTCTGAAAGTTGCGCCGGACCTCGCTCCGGAAGCCGCGGACGCCGTGGTGGACGTCGCGCTGGAGGCCCGGGCCTCGGGCCTCATCGCCACCAACACCACCATCACCCGGCCCTTCGCCCACCCGCTGGCCTCCGAGGAAGGCGGCCTTTCCGGGCGCCCCTTGCGCGCGCTGGCGGCGGAGACACTGCGACGGGCAGCCCGACGTGCCGCCGGTCGACTTGTCCTGTGGGGCGTGGGCGGAGTGGCGACGCCGGAGGACGTCTACGAAAGGCTGCGCGCCGGCGCCTCGGTGGTGCAGCTGTATACGGCCCTGGTGTACCAGGGCCCGGGCCTGGTGCACCGGCTGCTGCAGGGCCTTCAGGCGCTGCTGGCCCGCGACGGCTACCGCCGCGTCGAAGACGCCATTGGCGCGGACGTCCGCAGCAACTGACCCTGAACAGTAGGGACTAACGTACCGGCAGTAGCGTGGACAGCTGCGGGGGCCATTCCCCGTGCGCGAGCGCCGGTCCGGCTTCCGTGAGCAGCTTCTCCAGGCCCGCGTCGACAAGTCGGGCCGCCTCCTCGCCGCTGTCTGGCGCCAGGGCGGCCAGAGCGCGGACCAGGCGGTCCCGCGTCGTCCTCTGTAGACGTGGGGCCTCTTTCGGCCCCTCAAGAAGCGCCGCGCCGAGAGCGCCCAGCTGGGCCGTTTGCACGGGGGCCACCTGAAGGGCGCCGCCCAGGGCTGCCTGGGCCAGCGCTGCCAGCAGAAGCGCCGGCGTCCCTCCCACCGGCCAGTCCTCACCCAAGGAAGCGAGGGCCGCGCGGGCCTTCTCCTCCGTCCCACCGAGGAGGGCGGAGAACAGCGCCAGCTGCTGCTCCGCCCGGCCGAGCAGCCCTTCTGTCTCCTGCACCTCCCGCAGGCTGCGGAAGGGAACGGGCTCGGCCCCCTCCACCCGCAGCGCCCGGAGGGGGCGCGGGCGGCGCAGCGCCTCCACCGCGGCCGCGGCGTCCGGCCACAGCAGCAGCTGCCCGTCCAGCCGGGCCAGCGGGCGGCGGGCAAGCCGGTCCGCCCGGTGCTTGAGGAGAAGGCCCAAGGTGAAGCCGACTTGAAAGACGTGGCGGGAAGTGTCGGCGCGCACCACCTCCACGGCCCGGGCCGGGATGCCCCCCGAGAGGTACTCGAGGCCCAGTTCCAAGGTGTCCCGGGCGCGCTCGCTGGCGCCGCGGATGGCTTCCGGGTCGCCGGCGTCTGCCCGCTCGTCCACCAGCACCGCATTGACCACCATGCGGAGCTCATCCTCCAGGTTGTCCCGTTCATCGGCGGTGAGCGCCTCGAGGGCGGCGGCGAGCAACTGCGGCCGCTGGTGCGCCGCGGCCAGCGCCATGCCGCCCGTCTCCGCCGGCGGCGGCAGTGGCACACGGGCGAACAGGGAGCGCGCGGTCTCCGGGTCCGGAAAGCCGAAGTCGGCCAGTCGCGCGTTGCGGAAGTTGTAGGCCAGTTCCTCGAGTTCGCTGGGCAAGGCCCAGCGCGCCGACTCGAGCAGCCGGCTGAAGCCCAGGGCGTCCTCGGCGATGAAGTCCTGCAGCAGCGTCCGAAGGGCGGATTGGTCCAGTGCCTCCTCGGCACGGAACTCCACCCGGTAACGGCCGTCGGCCGAGTCCAGCGTCAGCCCTTCGACGTGGAGGTCCGGGTCCTCCTCCAAGTCGTGAATGACGGTGTGGCCCCGCAGCAGCGACTCCACCAGCTCCATGTCCAGGCCGGCCACTTGAGCGCGGACGGTCCGGGTGTCCTCCCCGCGGGCGGCGCGAATCCATGCCAGTAGGGCACTGTGGTCGAGGTGGTCGCCCTTCCAGGCACCCAGGTCGACGAAGGCCTGAAACTGGGCCGGGGACGCCAGCTGCACCACGTCGGTGGCATCGGCCAGTCCCACCGAGAGGATGTCGAAATACAGACGGTCAGCCGGGAGGCTGCGCACCAGAGCAGCGGCCTGCCGGCTGCTGGTGAGGGCCTCCAGACGCGCCTTGGGCTCCAGGCGCTGCAGCTGGCGCACCAGCTGGGTGCGGGCCGCAGCGTGGTCCCGGCCATTGCCCTTCTCGTGTCGCGCCATGCTGCCGACGCTCCTAGCACGTCGGCCGGGAGCGCGAGGACCTCCCCGCCACCAGGGAGGTTAGTTGATGGGCGTGCTGCAGCTGGTGTTGATGGTGAAGCCGTTGAGGTACGGCTGGCTCGTTCGGTCGTTGGAGACGAGGACGAACTGCAGCTGCAGGTACTTGAACTGCGGCACTGGGCCCGGGGCCGCCTGCAGGTTGGCCGGCGAGGACGTCCAGGGGCCGTACTGCTGGCTGAGGGTGAAGTCGAAGTTGTTGGAGCCCCGCACGTACAGCACGACGCTGGTGTTGGGCGGGGTGGTGGCATCCCAGGTGACGCTGTTCCACTGGGCGAAGCGCGAGCACCCGGCCACCGTCTGGTAGAAGCTGCCCTGGTTGGTGGTGATGTGGCGCAGCTGGTAGCCGGTGAAGTCCGAGTAGCTGTAGAGCGAGCCGACCTGGTTGGGACTCTTGATGACGGCCCCGGTATTGCGGTCCACGCGCATCACGTTGCCGCTCGAGTTGTTAATCCACAGGTTGCCGTCCTGGTCGAGCCCGACGCCGATGCTGGTCTTGCTGTAGACATCCGTGGCATCGATGAGTGGGCTGGGGCCAGCGTCGGTGGAGAAGTAGTAGGGGTAGCCCCCGTCGAGTCCGTCGATGGCGAAGACCATGGCCGCCGAGCCGCTGCTGGTGCCGGTCTTGCTGTCCGACGTCATCCACACCTTGCCATCCACGTCGGTGGCGACACCGCGGGGCCGGGCGATGTGCGTTCCCTGTGCGCTGGTAAGCGCGGCGAAGTTGTACTGCGTCCAGTACCCGGCGGCCGGGTTGCCCGCGTCCGGCGTGAAGGCCGTCGCATAGGGTCCGCTTTGCCAGTTTGGAATCCAGATGCGGCCCAGGCCGTCCACGGCGATGCCGTACCCGCCCGTCACGAAGCCCTGGCCACCCGGCGGGGCGATGCGCGGGACTCCCTGGGCGGTGTTCCCCGCCAGCAGCGCAAAGGGGTAGTTGGCGTCGATGAGCGCTAGCTGGTTGGTGGTGCGCCCGACCACCCACAGGTGGTTGAGGGGGTCCACCGCGGCGCCGTACGGTTCGATGTCCGCCACGTTGAAGTAGACGCCGCCGTCCGGAAGCACCGCCTGGGGCACGCCGGTGCGAGCGTCGAGGCGGAACACCTTCCGGTCAATCCAGGTGCTCACCCACACGTCACCCGGGGCGCCCTCGTAGCCACGGGCGATGGAGATGGCACCTTCGCCGAAGGCGCCGTTGGTGTTGATGTTTCCGAGTTCCTGCGTGAAGAGGACGCACTCGTCGTACTGCAGGACGTTCGTCGGGTCGACCGGATTGGCGTACTCCGACGGGTCGATGACGCCATAGGTGCCCCCGGGGGTGTTCGGGTCGTCGAAGCTGGTATCGATTTTCCCGTTCCCGTTCCGGTCGATGCAGTCGTAGGTGTTGCCGGCAATCTTCGTGGCGGAGAAGTACTGGTTCTTGTTGGCGGCGAAGTTCGCCACCCAGAAGTCACTGTTGATGTCGATGGCCGTCCGGCTCGGGTTGTAGGTCTGCGCCGACGTGGAGTGGTTGGGGTTGCCGAGGCCGTCGATGGGAATGACGCTGATGTAGCGCGCCACCTCGTGGATGCCGCCGTCCGGGAGGAGATTCTTGGTGTCGAACTTGGACACCGTTCCCATGGTCCAGTTGGCGATGAGGGCGAAGTTGAGCTGCACGTCGGTGCTGCTCAGCGTGACGCGGCCATTGGGGTCCACCGTGACGCCGTTGCCGTAGCTGCCCGCCGAACCGCCATCGAGGGTGAAGGCGTTGCTTCCGCCGTCGCCCCCGTCTGGACTGCCCCCGAAGCCGATGCTGATGGGCCCACCGTCGTTGTTCGGCGGCGGGCAGTAGTAATAGGCGCACGGGTCCACGAGCTTGCCGCCGTCACCCCCGTCTGGACCCGCATCTCCGCCATCTGGGCCCGCGTCCATGTCAGGCGAGACGGCGCCATTGCAGGTGCAGCCGGCCATCGCTCCAAAGACCAGGAGCAGGACAGGGATTGCCCCGCGAATCATCTGCTTCTCCACCATCTGGGAATCATCGGCGCAGGTTCAGGTCGGGTCAACAGAGGTGTCGCGCATACCCGTCAGCTCCCAGACGGCTTCCAGCACTTCAGTGAGGCCCAGTTTTTCCGTTGCTGAGAAACCGAGCACCCACTCGGGCTCCACGCCCAGCGTCTGCGCAATGGCACGCAGCTTGGGGCGGCGGCGCGCCTTGGCCAGGCGGTCCAGCTTGGTGGCCACCACCAGCGTCGGTCGCCCGGCCCGGCGCAGGTAGCCAAGGGTACGCACATCGTCCGGGGTCGGTCCGACCTCGGCGTCAATAATGCTCACCACGCCCCGCAACTCCTCGCGGCGCTCGAGGTAAGTCGTAATCATCTCCTCCCAGGTGGCCCGCTGGGTCTTCTGCACCTTGGCAAAGCCGTAGCCAGGGAGGTCGGCGAAGCGCACGCTGCGGCGGACGTCGCCGCGCACCAAGTCGACGTCGAAGAAGTTCAGGGTCCGGGTGCGACCGGGGGTGTTCGAGACGCGCACCAGCTTCTTCCGGCCCGACAGCGTATTAATCATCGACGACTTGCCGACGTTGCTTCGCCCGACGAAGGCAATCTCCGGCGTCCCTCCAGCAGGGTAGCCCTCCGGGCCCACGGCCGTGGTGACGAAGCGCGCCTCGACGGGACGAATGCTCACTGCGTCGCGCGCGCCGGCGCGGCCTCGGCCGAGCGACCCTTGCGCGCTGCGCTCCAGTGGTCCATCGCCTTCAGCTTGCTCGTGAAGTCGAAGGGCAACAGCGAGGGCGAGCCGGGGTCATGACAGCTTCGGCAGGACCGCTCGCCGGGGTCCTGCAGCCCGACCAGGCGCGCCAGCTCGGGGTCCTTCATGACGTAGGACGGGGCATAGTACTGGCCGGCGCCGTGGCACGTCTCGCAGCTGACGGCCGCCACCCGCTGCTCGGCTAGGTTGGGGGAATGGCAGGCCGTGCAGCGTGGGTCCCGCTGCTGCTCGCGCGTCAGCGACTCGGCGCTGCGCGCGTGCTTGGAGGTGCTCCAGGCGGCATAGGCCTCCGCGTGGCAGGCCTTGCAGCTCTCCGGCCCAAGAAAGTCTGCGCCGAGCGCCACAGCCGAGCTGAGCGCCGCCACGCCCACCGCTGCCACCCCTACACGTCGAAGCGGGCCTGTGAGCATGGTGCCGCAAGGGGCGTAACAGAGGGTTGCGCGCACCGGCAACCCCTGTGTGGGAGCAACGCCCAGATTGAGGGACCCTGGCCCGCTTCGAATAGACTGGAATCGCCCGTGCGCTTCGCCTTTCTCCTTTCCCTTGCCCTGCTGCTTCCCTCCCTGGCCCAGGCTCGTGCTTGGAATGGCGTGGAGCCGGGCGTCACCGCCAAGGAGGAGGTGCTCAAGCGCTTCGGCCCCCCGTCCAAGACGCTCAGCTTCGAGGGGCACCAGGTGCTGGCCTACAACGGGACCTCGGCCATCAAGGGCACGGCGGAGGCACAGTTCCGCGTCGACCCGGCCACCGGGCTGGTCGAGCGCATCGACGTCTTCCCCGGGCCGGTGGTCGACCGGGAGACGGTGGAAAGCAGCTACGGGCCCCCCTGCCCCGCGGCGGGCCCTCCCGCGTCGGGCAACTGCTTCCAGAAGAAGCTGACCGAGGACTTCCGCACCTACTACCTCTACCCGCGCCTCGGGATGGCGGTGTTCTTCGACGAGGAGGGGGATAAGGTGAAGTCCTTCGTCTTCCAGTCGGTGAAATCCACGCACACTCCTTGACGGAGGCGCGCCCTTGCGCCTGGTCGGCCTCACCGGTGGCATTGCCTCGGGGAAGAGCACCGTCGCCGACATGCTGCGGAGCCTGGGGGCCAGTCTTGTCGACGCGGACCAGGTGGCGCGCGACGTGGTGCGCCCGGGCCAGCCCGCCCTCGAGGAGATTGCCAGCCGGTTCCCCGGGACGGTCGATGGCACGGGGCAGCTCGACCGTGCCGCGCTCGCCTCCCGCATCTTCGCCGAGCCTGCCGAGCGCGCGGCGCTCAACGCCATCGTCCATCCCCGCATCCAGGCGGAGGTGGCGCGGCGCACGGCTCTCCTGGAGCGGGCCGGCGTCAGCACGTGCGTCTACGACGCCGCGCTCCTCATCGAAAACGGGCTGCACCACGCCATGGACAGCGTCATCGTCGTCTGGGTCCCGGTGCAGGTGCAGCGCTCGCGGCTGATGGCCCGCGAATCCCTTGGGGCCGAGGAGGCCGACCGCCGCATCCAGGCCCAGGCGCCACTCGACGACAAGCGGGCGGTGGCCACCTGGGTCGTGGACAACACGGGCAGCCGGGAGCAGACGCGGGGCCAAGTGGTGGAAATCTGGAAGGCGCTCGGGGGCGGAGCTGGGTAGACTCCCCGAGGCGCGAAAATGGCAGAGACCCGAGACCCCGGCACCTACCTCGTCACTGGCTATCCCGGGTTCATCGGGAAGCGCCTGGTGGAGCACATCGCGCGCAATGACGCCAAGGGGCACCTCTTCCTCTTGGCGCAGCCTAAATTCCTGGAGGAGGCCCGGGCCCTGGCGAAGCGGCTGAAGGGCGCCACGGCCGAGGTGCTGTCGGGGGACGTCACCGACTTGCACCTGGGGCTGAGCGGCGAGGAAGTGGCGCGGGTGACGGAGCGCGTGACGGACATCTTTCACCTGGCCGCCGCCAGCCACTTCACCGTGTCGCGGGACACCGCAACGCGCGTCAACGTCGACGGCACCCGCAACGTCCTGGAGCTCGCGCGCGAATGCACGCAGCTTCGCCGCTTCAACCACTTCTCCACGTGCCACGTGGCCGGCGACCGGGTGGGCATCATCGCCGAAGACGAGTTGGACCGCGGCCAGTCGTTCCGCAACGCCTATGAGGAGACGAAGTTCCAAGGCGAGCAGCTGGTGGCGCGCGCCGCCGCGGCATTGCCAGTCACCATCTTCCGCCCCTCGACGGTGATTGGTGACTCCACCACCGGCGAGGTGGACCGCTTCGAGGGCCCCTACGCTCTGGCCATCCTGCTGGTGATGAGCCCGCTGGTGGTGCCGCTCCCGCTCCCCGGGGGCGGCGCGGCCCCCCTCAACGTGGTGCCGGTGGACTTCGTGGTGCAGGCGGCCTGGGCCATCTCCCGCGATGCGCGGGGCGCGGGGGGCACCTTCCACCTGGTGGACCCCAGTCCGATGAGCACCGGGCGCGTCTACGAAATCATCGCCGAGCGCTCCAACAAGCGCGTGCCCCGCTTCAAATTCCCAGCGCTGGCAGCCGACGTCTTTCTGCGCCTGCCCTTCCTCGACAAGCTGGCCCGTCCCCAAAGAGCCGCCCTCAGCTACGTCAGCCAAATGGCCTTCTTCACCAGCCACGCCACCCAGGAGCTCTTGGACCGGACGGGCGTGCGCTGCCCTCCCCTCACCAGCTACCTCGACCGGCTGGTGGCCTACGTGCGCGACGTCTACCAGCGGCGCGCTGAGGCCCGGGACGAGGTGGAAGACCCGCTGGATGAGGCACGCAGCTAACCCACAAACAGAAGGAGTTGGGACCCTGATGGCCAGCCACCGCGTGGGAGAAACGTTCGAGTTGGTGCGGGAGGTCGACCGTTACCGTCCCATCTACTACGCGGGCGCTTCGGGAGACTTCAATCCCATCCACATCGACCCCGAGGTGGGGCGACTGGCGGGCCTCGGCGGCAACATCCTGCAGGGGTTGTGCACCCTCGCTTGGGCAGTGGACTGCTTCGCGCGCTACCTGGGCGACCCCGGGGCCATCACCCGGGTGCAGGCGCGTTTCAGCCGGCCGGTGGCACTCGACGACACCCTCACCTTCCGCGGGGTGGTGACGGCCGTGGACGGCGAGCGGGTGCATGCCACGGTGCGTGCCGAGAACCAGCGGGGGGAAGAGGTGCTTAAGGACGTCGCCGTCGAGGGGCATACGCGCCCAGAAGGGTCGCGGTAATGCCCATCGACCCTGCACTGGTCGGGCGTCGCTGGGGGCCCTTCCGCTATACGGTAGGGCTGGAGAAGCTGCGCGAGTACGCCTCCGCCATCTCCGGAGGGATGCCCAACCTCGGGCTGTCCGGCCTGCCCGAGGAAGTCCACCCGGTGCTGCACGACGAGGCCGCGGCAGCGCGCGGGCCGTACCACGGCGTCATCGCCTTCCCCACCTTCGCCGTCACCTTCGCCATCACCCCCTTCGGGGCGGCCGTGCTCGACCCAGCCCTCGGCGTGGACTTGCTCAGGCTGGTCCACGCGGGACAGGACTTCGAGTTCCTCGAAGTGCTGCGGCCCGGCGACGTGCTGACCACCCACGGCGAGTTGGTGGAAGTCTCCATGCGCGGACGTCACGAGGTGCTGGTGGTCCGCACCGAGTCCGTCAACCAGCATGGCCGGACGGCCGTCCGGGGCCTGTTCACCGGACTCGTCCGCGGCTGACTTTCTCTGGGGGGGCTCCGCCCGCCGCTCGGCGACTAGCGGATGAGGACGCGCTGCTCGAGCAGCTGGACGAGGATGCGCGGCGGTGTCCAACCGCGACATACCCGAGACGCTGAAGAGGTCGTCAAACGTCAGGGTGCCGTCGATTTGCGCGAGGATGAAGCCCGCCCGGTGGTCGAGGTTGAGCCAGATGACCTCGTCCTCGCGGAGGCGCACCCGCGGCACCGTCGTCAGCTTGCCCAGCTTGGATTCGTAGAGCGCCTGCAGCGTCTGTTCGCTCTCTGCCAAGGCCCGCACCACGTCCGGGGCCTCCGTGTCCAGGGCCTGGGCCTGCAGCAGCAGCTCGCGGGCTCCGCTGTGGTCATCCAGCCCTTGCAGCTCCCGGGCCCGCTGCAGCAGCGTGCGCGCCTCCTGCCGCGGGTCGGACGGCATCTTGGCCGGAAGCGGCGTCCCACCCGCGCTCGCCGGTAGGGGCGCCACCAGGTTCAGCGCGTCCCCCTCGGTCGCCTCGGAGAGTGGCAGCGTTGTCGGACGGGGCCGCCCGACTTCCCAGGCGTCCTTCGGCGGGGCGGGCGTGGTGACGCCGTCCGTCCACCAGTCGTCGGAACCCACCGTCCCGGGGCCCTCGCCACCGGGGCCAGTCTCTGGCGGCGGCGGGGGGGCCGGGGGCGCAACAGAAGGAAGCGGCGTGCCACGCGCCCCAGGCGGAGGAGGAGCCGGTGTCTGCGGCGGGGCCACCGGGGTCCTGGGCTGGGGGGGGGGCGTCCGGCCCGCACGCGAGGGCAGCGGCACGGGCAAGGGTGGCAGCGTCACGGCCGGCGCCACCTGGGGAGCCGGGACGGGGGGCGGCTGCACCGGCAGCGGCGTCCAGGCGCGTGGCGCCGCCGGCGGCGGGGCAGCCGGCGGGAGCTCCGACAGGGGCGGAAGGGGGGGGACCATCGCCAGGGGGATGAAGGGGTCGGTGGGGGCCTCGGGCCTCTCGGTGGTGGGCTCCGAAAACAGGCGCGGGAGCGGTACTGCGAACAGGTTGGTGGCAGAGCTCGGTACGTGCTGCAGCTCCTCGGGGAGCGCCTCTTCGGCCGGCTTCGTCCCAAGCAGCTCGCGCGCGCGCTCGCACATCGGGTCGAGTCGGAGGGCCTGCTCGAAGAGACGGCGGGCCCCATCCAGGTCGCCACTCATCCGCAACCAGAGTCCCGCTTCCACGAGCTGGATGGCCCGTCCGCCGCTCACTGCTGCCGCGCCCCCAGTCGCTCGAGCACGCCAACGAATAGCGTCCGCGTCTTCTCCAGCTGGTCGACCCAGTCAGCCAGGAGGATGAGGTCCGAGCTCTTCAGTGCCGCCTTGCTCGAGGTGAGCACCGCCTCCGCCTTGCGCAGCGCATCGCGGCCGAACTCACTGTTTCCGGTCAGCTGGCGCACCTGCGGCATCATCGCTTCGACTTCCTTGGCCACGCTTTCCAAGGCCGTGCGCTTGTTCAGCACCTCCGCCGAAGCGCTCGCTTCCAGGAGCAGGTCTGCCTGGTCGTCGAGAATATTCTTCAGCTCGGTCTCGGTGAGGCCACCCGAGGCGGTGACAATGATGGACTGCTGGAGGCCGGTCTCGCGGTCACGCGCGGAGACGGACACAATCCCCTCGGCGTTGATGTCGAAGGTGACGTCGATTTCCACCTCGCCCCGGGTGGCCAGCCGCAGCCCGGACAGGATGAACTCGCCGAGAAGCTCATTCTGGTGTGCCAGGTCGCTCTCCCCCTGGAGCACCATGATTTTCACCGTCGTCTGCCCGTCGCGACTGGTGTGGAAGGTCTCCGTCACCGACGTCGGCACCGTGGTGTTCTTTCCAATCAGCCGACGGGTGTAGCCGCCGGCGATGGCCACCCCCAGGCTCTGCGGCGTGACGTCCAGGAGCAGCACCTGGCTGTCCGGGCGCAACAGGGCATCCGCCTGGATGGCGGCTCCGAGCGCCACCACCTCCTCCGGGTGGACGCCCCGGGAGGGCTCCTTGAAGTGTCGCGTCACCAGCGCGTGCACCAAGGGCATCCTCGTCATGCCACCGACGAGGATGATTTCCTTGAGGTCGGCCGCGCGCACCTTGGCTTCGGCCAGCACCTGCTCGGCAATCTGCACCGAGCGCTCGGCCAAGTCGCGCGTCAGCTCCTCCAGCTTGGCCCGGGTCAGGCTCGCCTGCAGGTGCAAAGCGGACGTCCCCCCGCTGGGCGTGTAGAGGAAAGGCAGGTTGATGGCGGTCTCCTGCACCGTAGACAGCTCCATCTTCGCCCGCTCGGCCGCGTCCTTCAGCCGCTGAAGGGCCATGCGGTCCTTACGCAGGTCGACGCCGTGCTCCTTGGCGAAGGCCATCACCAGCCACTCGATGATGCGGTTGTCGAAGTCCTCCCCGCCGAGGTAGGTGTCCCCCCCGGTCGACACCACCTCGAAGACGCCCTTGGAGACGTCCAGCACGCTGACGTCCAGCGTGCCCCCGCCCAGGTCGAAGACGGCGATTTTCCCGTTCACGACGCGGGCAAAGCCGTAGGCCAGGGCGGCAGCCGTCGGCTCGTTGATGATGCGCAGCACGTCCAGCCCGGCGATACGACCGGCGTCCTTGGTGGCCTGCCTTTGCCCGTCGTTGAAGTAGGCGGGTACCGTCACCACGGCCTTGGTGACGGTGCGGCCGAGGTAGGCTTCGGCGTCCTTGCGCAGCTCCTGCAGCACGGCGGCGGAGACTTCCGGCAGGGACACCGGCCGGTCGCCCAGCTGGACACGGACGTCGTCGTGCTCGCCGCACAAAAGGTGGTAGGGCAGCACCTCCCGGGCCTTCTGAATCTGCGCCGAGCTGAACTTGCGGCCGATGAGGCGCTTGCTGGCGTAGACGGTGTTTTCCGGGTTGGTGATGGCTTGACGCTTGGCCAGGTGGCCGACCAGGCGCTTTCCGCCCGACGTCACCGCGACCACCGAGGGCGTCAGCAGCTGGCCGGTGCGGTTCTTGATGACCTGCGGCTGCCCGCCCTGCACCAACGCCACCACGCTGTTGGTGGTCCCGAGGTCAATTCCAATGACGGGTTCGTGGTCGGCCATCCCCCGTTCACACCCTACACCCAGCGGAGTTTCTTGAGGAGTTGCTTCGCCTCGGCATTGTCCGCATCCCGCGCAAGTGCCGCCTCCAGGTGACGGCGAGCCACCTTGTTCATCCCGAGCAAGCTGCACACCGTGCCCAGCAGCACCAGGCCACCGACATGGTCTGGTCGCAGGTCGACCGCCTTCTGGGCGAAGGTGCGAGCCTCGGCCGGCGCTCCGTTGCGAAACAGCATCTGCGCCGCTGCCAGGGCCGCTTCGTGCGAGGAGGGCTCCAGCGCCAGCACTTCGCGGTAGGCGCTGAGTGCGCCGGCCCCATCGCCCGCCGCGGCGAGCTCGCGCGCGTGGGCGAGCTCCGCCTTGGCGCGCTCGCTATTCTTCTGGGCTTCCGCCTGCGAGCGCACGCTGGCGCTGGATTTGGCGCGCGGGTCGAGCTGCTGGGCGCGGTGCAGAAGCCCCAGGGCTCGCTCCGGCGCGCCGGACTGCAGCTGGGACTTGGCTTCCTCCACCAGCGTCTTGGCCTGGGCGCCCCGGGCTAGGTACGGGTGTCTGGCCAGCCGGGCCCGGCGCTCAGCGGCGCGCGCCGCCTCCTCCGCAGTGGTGGGAGGGCGCACCGGCCCGGCCGCCGCCGCGGCCACGCGCAGGCGCGGGTTGGCCTTCAGGTAGGCGTCGCGCTTGGCGTCGTCCACCAGCGTGGCATGCGCCTCCGCCAGGCGACGGAAGACGCGCTCCAGCCGCCCCTGGTAGCTGCCCAGCTGCTTGCCGAAGTAGCGGTCCGGGTGAAAAACGCGGCTGGCCTCGTGGTAGGCGGCGCTCACCTGCTGCTTGGTCGCGCCTGGCTTCAGGCCGAGGACGGCGTAGTGGTCATCGCCGAGAGCCGCCTCGCGCGCGAGAATCTCCCGCTTGCGGTCGAGCGGTAGCTCCACCGCCTCGGCAAGCGCAGCCTCCTGGTCGGTGTTGGGCGGCACGTTCTCGCTCAGCACGTCGGCATCAACTCTAGGGGTCGGGTGGAAACGCTTGTCAAATCGCGGGTCTGGACTCACCCGGGAGGCGGCGCGGCCAGGGCGCGCCGCAGCGCAAGGATGCCTCGGTCCATCTCCTCGTCCGTCACCATGTAGGCCGGGGCGAAGCGCACGGTGCGCTCCCCGGCAAGGTTGCTCAGCACGCCTTGCTCCCGCATGCGTCCCACCACCGGACCGGCATCCGCGGCCAGCTCGACGCCAATCAGCAGCCCCTGCCCGCGGGCGTCCACCACCTGCCCTGGCAACTCCGCCGCCAGCGTCCGCAGCCCGGTGAGGAAGTACTCCCCCTTGGTGCGCACGCTGGCCAGGACACTGGGCTCCATGGCCAGCGTCACCGTGGCCAGGGCGGCGGCGGCCGTCACCGGGTTTCCCCCGAAGGTGCTGCCGTGCGTCCCGGGCACCAGCGCCCGGCCCGCCTCCTCGGTGCACACCATGGCGCCGATGGGAAGGCCGTTGCCCAGGCCTTTGGCGAGACTGAAGCCGTCCGGACGGATGCCCGCATGCTGGAAGCCAAACATCCGCCCCGTCCGCCCAAGGCCCGTCTGCACTTCGTCCACCAACAGCAGCGCCCCGGCCTCATCACACAGGGCACGCAGCGCGCGCAGGAAGCCTTCGGGCGCGGGCCGCACACCGCCCTCGCCTTGAATGGGTTCCACCAGCACCGCGGCCGTCCGCGGGCCCATCGCCCGACGCACCGCCGCGAGGTCTCCGTAGGGGACGTGCAGCACCCCGGGCAGCAGCGGCTCGAAGCCCTTCTGGTACTTGGGCTGCCCGGTGGCGGTGACAGTGGCCAGGGTGCGGCCGTGGAAGCTGCGCTCGAAGCAGATGAACTCGACGCGCTCCTGCTGGCCGCGCTCCTTCTGCGTCTTCCGGGCCAGCTTCAGCAGCGCCTCGTTGGCCTCCGCCCCGGAGTTGCAGAAGAAGGCCCGGTCCAGCCCGGAGGCAAGCCGCAGCTTCTCGGCCAGGGCAATCTGCGGCTCGCTGTAGAAGACGTTGGAGACGTGCCACAGCTTGTCGAGCTGCGCTTTCACCGCGGCCGTAATCTCCGGGTGGCAGTGGCCGAAGGGCAGCGTGGCGATGCCCCCCAGAAGGTCCAGGTACTCCCGCCCGTCGGCGTCCCACACCCGCGTCCCCTGCCCCCGTTCCAACACCAGCGGCTGCTGCTTGTAGTTCTGCAGGAGGTTGATGCGCGCGCGGTCCATCCACGCCTGGCTCTGTACGGTGGACGGACGCTGCACTGCGGCGGTGGGGGACAACGGATTGAGCACGGGCGAGACTCCTCCTGTGGGAGGTTACTAGAGGATATAGCGCGAAAGGTCCTCGTCCTCGACGACGGCGGCCAGCCGGCGGCGCACGTACGCCGCATCCACCTGCTCGTCGCGGGGAGCAGCTGGGTCGCTGGCCGAGAAGGACACCTCGTCCAAGAGGCGCTCCAGCACGGTGTGCAGACGCCGGGCCCCGATGTTCTGCGTCCGCTCATTGACCGACTGGGCCACCGCCGCCAGCTCCTCGATGGCGTCATCGGTGAAGTGCAGCCGCAGCCCTTCCGTCTCCAGCAGCGCGGTGTACTGGCGGAGAAGAGAATTCTTCGGCTCCCGGAGAATTCTCACCAGGTCCGCACGCCCCAGCGGCTCAAGCTCCACCCGGATGGGGAAGCGCCCCTGTAGCTCCGGAATCAGGTCCGAAGGCTTGCTCACGTGGAAGGCGCCAGCGGCGATGAACAGGACGTGGTCCGTCTTCACCTGTCCGTGCTTGGTGGTGACCGTGCTGCCTTCGACAATGGGGAGGATGTCACGCTGAACGCCTTCCCGCGACACGTCCGGACCACCCATGTGGGCGCCCTCGCGACTGGCGATTTTGTCGATTTCGTCGATGAAGATGATGCCGCTCGTCTCGGCGCGCTGGAGCGCCTCGCGAGTGACGCGGTCCTGGTCCACCAGGCGTTCCGACTCCTCGCGCTCGAGCAGCCGCAGGGCCTCCGGCACGCCCACCGTGCGCCGGCGCGTCCGCTGCATCCCCGGAATGGACTTGAACATCTCCGCCAGGTTGGCCCCCATCTCGTCGAGACCGGGGCCGGAAAATCCTCGGAGGACGCCGGCTGGAACGTCCTGGACGTCCAGCTCCACCACGCGGTCATCCAGCGTCCCGGCCCGGAGCTGCGCCCGCAGCTTCTCACGCTCCGCGTCAGAGATGCGCACCGACGGAGGGGGCGCGAAGCCAACGCCAGGGGGCCTGGTGCCTCCGCCCTGCAGCAGGACCACCAGCCGGTCCTCGGCTCGCTCGGCAGCGCGGGTGCGCACCTTGGCTTCCTCCTCCTCGCGCACCAGGGCGAGCGAGGCCTCCACCAGGTCCCGCACCATCGACTCGACGTCACGGCCGACGTAGCCCACCTCGGTAAACTTGCTCGCCTCCACCTTAACAAAGGGGGCCTGGGCCAGCCGGGCCAGGCGCCGCGCAATCTCCGTTTTGCCGACGCCGGTGGGGCCGATGAGAATAATATTCTTCGGCGTGATTTCGTCCCGCAAGTCTGAGTGGACCTGCTGGCGCCGCCAGCGGTTGCGCAGAGCGATGGCCACCGCGCGCTTGGCGGCCGTCTGGCCGATGATGTAGCGGTCGAGCTCGCTGACGATTTCCCGCGGCGTCAGGTTGCTCATAGCTCCTCGAAGCTCAGTTGGCCGTTGGTGTAGATGCAGATGTCGCCGGCAATCCGCAGCGCGGCCTCCGCCACTGCTCGCGCCGGAAGCGCTGAGTGGGCAAGCAGCGCCTGGGCCGCGGCCAGCGCGTACGGGCCGCCGCTTCCCACCGCCGCGGCACCGCCATCCGGCTCGATGACGTCGCCGCTCCCGGACAAGAGGAACGTCTTCTCCACATCCGCCACCAGGAGCAGCGCCTCCAGTCGCCGCAGCGCCCGGTCGGTGCGCCAGTCTTTGGCCAGCTCGACGCAGGCCCGGGTGAGGTTTTTGCGGTGCTCTTTCAGCTTGGCTTCAAAGCGCTCGAAGAGGGAGAACGCGTCGGCGGTGCCGCCGGCGAAACCGGCCACCACGGAACCGTCGCCCAGCCGGCGGACTTTCCGTGCGGTGGCCTTCATCACCGTCTTGTCCAGCGTCACCTGCCCGTCGCCACCGAGCGCCACCTTCCCGTCCCGGCGCACGCAGAGGATGGTCGTTCCATGCAGCATGGCTGGCCATGTAACAGGCCCGCCGCTGCCCTTCCATCCCTCCGTCAAGCCTCCGGCGACGCGGCCCCGGCCCGGGCCCGCGCAAACCAGGAGGCGATGAAGAGTTCGAGTTCCCCCCGCAGGACGTCCTTCACCCGCGGCGTGGCCGCTCCGGTACGAGGGTCCTCGACACGCGCCGCACGGCCGAGAAAATATTGCCGTGCGTCCGTCCCCGCCGGCACCGCCCGCAGCAGCACCGAGGCCAGCGAGCGCAACTCCTCGGGCGTTCCGCCCCCATGCAGCTGGACCTCCCGCCCCGACCCGTCGTCCACCGCGTGCAGCTCGCTGGTGATGCGGGCGACATGCCTGCCCGCCCGCCGACGTACCGACCGCGCCTTCACCCGCATGGGGTTCGCATCACCTGACTCGAGGGGCCAGCGGTGCACCCGGACCCGAGCTGAGACGCGGCTCGCCTCGTCGTGACAGCGGTGGATGCCTTCCTCGGCGGCGAGAAACCCCAGAACGCCCGGACCACTCAGCTGCAGCAGCACGCCCGAGGGCCGGACACTCTCGGCAAGGACGGAGACGCCGTAACCGCGCCGCTCGGCCCAGCCGCGGTACATGGACATCAACGTGTCCAGCCAGCGCTGGTGCGACTCGTCCTCCGCGCCGAAGAGCGTCAGGTGAAGCAGCGCCTCGTCACCCTGCCCGCCCCCGGCCACCACCCGGGCCTCGGCCAGCTCGACCTCCCGGGCAGCCACCTCCACCGCGCGTGCCGCCTTCGCCAGCCGCGCCTCTCCCTTGGACTCGCGCACCAGCCGCTGGGCCGTCTCGCAAGTCCGGGTCAGGTGGTCCAGGGCCTGCAGCTGCGCCTCGATGGCGCGGAACGCCCTGAGCAAGTGCGAGGCACGTTCGGGGTCGTCCCAGAAGTCCGGGACCTGCGTCTGGGTGAGGACGTCGGCCCGGCGCTCGGCCAGCGTCGCCCCCTCGAGGGCAGCCGCCACCCTATCCGCGCGGTCTCGGAGCTCGGTGGCTTCGGTGAGCAGCGCGCGGCGGTCCAGGCGCCGACGGCCGGCGGGAGCCCCGAGCCGCGGCAGCATGACGGCGGTGCGGGGCTCCACCTCCCGCCGCACCTCGGAGCGGGCGAGGACTTTTCCTCCATCCACGAGGACCTGCACTCGCGAGCCGGGGGGCAGTGGTTGCCGAACAATCTCGGCGGCCAACGCCGCCGTCATCGTCTTCTCAATCTCCCGCTGCAGAAAACGAGCCCCGAAGTGCGGTGAGTACCCGCGCTCAACCAGCACGTCGACCACCTCGGGGGACACCTCGACGTCCAGGCCCCGGGCGCGGATGCCCTCTCGCTCCAGTGCCCGGCCGACCTCCCGGTGCGCGATGCGGCGAATCTCCACCTTCCCGAGCGGCCCGAAGTGGCAGATGGCGTCGAAGCGATTGAGGAACTCGTGCCGGAAGGCGAGCCCCAGCCGGCGGTCCACTTCGGCCACCAGCTCGGCGGAACTGTGCGCGGCGGTGAAGCCGAGGGGCGGCTCCCGGTACACCTCCGCGCCGGCGTTGCTGGTGGCGATGATGAGGACGTTGTTGCACGGCACCACCTCGTCGGCGCCGTTGATGAACTGCCCCTCGTCGAAGAGCTGCAGAAAGCGGTCGTGGACGCTGCGATGGGCTTTCTCGAATTCGTCGAGGAGGAGCACCGCGAAAAGCTTCTCGTCGAGGAGGCGGGTGAGCTGGCCCCGCTGGAAATCCCGCGCCGGGGCCCACGGCGCCCCGAACAGGGTGACGTCGTCCGCCTCCTCCGGGTAGTCGGCCATGTTGACGCGGACCAGGCGCTCGGTGGAGCCGAAGAGGTACTCGGCGAGGAGCCGGGCGAGGTGCGTCTTCCCCACCCCACTGGGTCCGGCGCACAGAAAGAGCCCCAGGGGCCGACGCGGGTCATTGAGGCCCGCCTTGAGCATCGCCACCGACCGCAGCACCGCCGCCACCGCCTCCGGTTGTCCGAGGATGCGCTCGTTGAAGAAGTGCTCCACCTCCCGCAAGTCGAAGGGCGCCCCGTCGTCCAACAGCAAACGGGGAAGCCGCGTCACGCTGCAGAAACGCTCCAGCACCCCGTCCGCCGTGAGGCGTTCCCCGGGGCTATTGGCGACCGCATCCGCGCACGAGCGCAGAAGCGCGACCGACTTGCCGGGCTGGTGCTCGGTCAGCAAGAAGCGCGTCGCCAGCCGTTGCACCAAGTCGCATGCCGCTGCGTCGACACCGATGCCCAGCGCGGTCTCGAGTTCGGCGGCCGCCTGGCCGAGAATCCACCGCGTGCGCTCGGCCGTGGGCTCCGCGACGGTCAGCAGGTGCAGTTGCCGCCCCAGGCCCTCCGCCCGGAGCAGCGCCTGGGCGCGACGGCCGTCGGCCTCCAGCACCAGCCGCACCCGGCTCGAGCGCAGCGTGCCCGCCAGGCTCGCCAGAAGCGGCGTCCCGAGCGCCGCCCCGGCGTCGCGCACCAGCACCACGGTGGCCTCGGGCTTGAGCGGCTTCAGCAACTCCGCCCACTGTGCGTCCGCGCCCTCAGGGCCGGCACGGGCTAGCAGGCCCTGCAGCGACACCTCCACCACCCGCGCGCCCACCAAGGCCGCTCCGGCGCTGCCGGCGGCCACCCGGCGCGCCAGTTCCTGGACGCGCGCCGTCTTCCCGGTGCCAGCCTCTCCCGAGAGCAGCACATGGTGCCCACCGCGCCCGACGAGAGCGCACAGGGCGTCCACGTCCGTCTCGACCCCGTGGGCCGCCGCCAGCAGGCCAGCGCGCGCCAGCTCCGTCAGGTCCCGCTCTGGTGCTGCTGCTGTCGCGCTCCGCTTCCGGGCCATCTCCCCTTCGCCGTCCCTCTGGATGAAACGCGCCTCGCACCACCCTCAGGCGTGCGGGTGGGCCTTGTCATACACCGCCTGGAGCAACTCAACGCCGACGTGGGTGTAGCGCTGGGTGGTGGAGAGGCTGGCGTGCCCCAGCAACTCCTGGATGCTGCGCACGTCGGCGCCCCCGGCCAGCAGGTGGGTGGCGTAGCTGTGCCGCAAGGCGTGCGGACTGACGTGGCGCTGCAGCCCGGCGGCGCGCGCGTAGGCGTCCAGCTGCCGGGCCACGCTGCGGGAGGTCAGTCGGCCGCCGCGGACGTTGAGAAACACCGCGCGTGCGTCCTGCCCACGCCGGCGCTTGGCGAGCAGCTCGCCCCGCCGCAAAAGCCACTGCCGCAGCGCCTCCGCGGCGCCCGGGTGCAGCGGGCAAAGCCGCTCCTTCTTTCCCTTTCCCAGAACGCGCAGGACCCGACTCGCCAAGTCGACGTCGTCCAGGGACAGCCCGCACGCCTCGCTCACCCGGAGGCCGGCGCCGTAGAGGACTTCCAAAAGCGCCGTGTCCCGGAGTGCCAAAAGCGTCGCCGCCCCCGGCTGTTCCACCAGCGCGAAGGCCTCGTCGACGGCAAGGAATTTGGGCAGGGTGACAGGCAGTTTCGGCCCGCGCATGCTGCCGGCCGGGCTGGCCGTCAGCTGTCCGCTGCGCACCAGCTGTCGGTAGAAGGCCTTCACCGAGGCCAAGGCCCGCGCCCGGCTGCGCGGCTGGTGGTCGACCGCCAGCACGCCCAGCCACCCGCGCACGCTGCCGTGGTTCGCCTCCAGCAGCCCCTGGCCCAGGCCGTCCAGGTACTTGGCAAAGGCCGCGACGTCGCGCAGGTAGTTGCGAACGGTGTGCACCGAGGCACCCCGGCGCAGCAGCGACTTTCGGAAGTCGGCGAGGAGGGAGTCGGAAGGCACAGGCACGCTGGCTACGCTAGGGCCGCCGGGGCCTTCGCCCAAATTCACGGCCCCTGGTCACACAGGTACAGGCCCGAGCGGTCCTTCTCCGAGACGAGGTACACCACGCGCTTGCCCGCCGGGTCGGCAAAGAGAGCAGGCAGCAGGGTGAAGGTGTCCAGCGTCTTCCGCTCGCCGGTGCGCCGGTTGTAGACGGCCGTGTCATAGGTGTCGGAGTCCAGCCGCGCGTAGGACACCAGCAGGCGCTCTCCTGTCTCCGAGGCCTTGAAGCTGTAGATGCCCTCCAGCACCTGCTTGGGGGCCTGGTGGGGCTTGGAGAGGTCGAGCTCGCTCAGCCAGCAGGCCCGCGGCTGGTCGCGCTGGGACTGGCGCAGGCATTCGCTGCGAAACAGCAGCACGTCCCCGGCCACAATGCCGAAGCCGTACACCCCATCCTTGACGCGGAAGGCCTGCTCCTCGCCCCGGACGTAGAGGTAGAGGTCCATGCTCGGCAGCGGCTGGATGACTTCCACGTTGAAGGCGAGGAAGCGACCGTCCTTGCCCCACTCCCCGGTGTGCGCCCTCTCCGTCAGCGTACGCACCTTGCCGGCCGGGAGGTCGGCCACCAAAAGCGTCCCACGGTCGTGCTGCTCGTTGTAGCCGTCCAGCGCCCAGAGGGCCGTCCCGTCCGGCGCGAAGCCGAAGCGGCCCACCTTGCTGCCCACCGGGTGGGCGTCCGCGCCACTGGCGGGGCCCACCTGCAGCGCCCCCACCACCACGCGTCCCAGCGCGTTGCGCTTGCCTTCTATGCGGCCGAGCCAGCGACTGTCGGGGGAGAAGCCATACAGCCCGACGCCGGAGGCCGCCTTCACCGGGGGCGCGCCGTCCAGGGACGTCACGAAGAGGTCCCACACGTCGTGTGCCACCGGACTGGCCTCGGTAAAGGCCAGGTGTCGTCCGTCCGGGGACAATTCATAGTCCGCCACCCGCTCGGCCAGCTTGCCGGCCGCGCCGCCCTCGGTGCGTACCTGCAGCAGGGCACCACCGGCCGAGGCCCGGCGCAGGGCCAGCAGCCGGCTGCCACCGAGGGCAAACTTGGCGGTGGAGACGTCCCCCGCCACGCTGCGGGCCGTACTCCCCGGCTCCAGCGTGGCCAGCTTCAAGACGCCCGCGTCGACGAAGGCAAAGAAGCGCCCGTCCGGGCTGACGGTGACGAAGCTGACCGCCGCCCCGCGCGCCTCCGACGGGCCGGGGGCGTCCAGCCGCTGCGTCCGCAGCGTTCCGGTCCCGGTTGCCAACTCAAAGTCCGTGAGGAAGAGAAGCCACTTGCCGTCGGGGCTGAGGAGAGCGGCGCCGGGCTTGTTGGGGACGCGAGGGGCCAGGCTGCGCGCCTCGCCGGTGCTGAGATTGACGGCCAGCAATTCCCCCACTGCCGCCTTGGGGTTGATGCTGTCCGGATTCACGCCCTCCAAGGAGGGCCTGACGGGACTCTTCAGGAAGGTGGCCCAGGTGCCGTCCCTGGACAGGCGCAAGTCCGCCCCGGCGCCGGCCACCAGCCGCCGACCCAGCCCCCCCACCAGCGGCTTGGCCGGGACCTCGGCCCTTTGCGGGCAGCCGGCCAGCACCAACGCCACATACGTCCATGGCAGCGCGCCTCTCACCCCGCCGCCCTGCGCGTCGGCGCTGGGAGGCCCACCGCCGTGGCGTGGAGCGCCGCCGGGTCACTGCCCAGGTTGCGGCGCCAGCCCACCATCTCCCCGCGGGCCCGGGCCAAGTAGGCCCCCCGCTTGTCCTCCCGGCGGACGCGGCCGGGAAGCGGAGGAAAGAGGCTGAAGGTGACGTTGGTGGGCGTGTGGGGGTGCCCGTCGGGGTGCGCTTCCCCGGTGACGTGCCGGTACAGCGCCCCCAAGGCCGTCCCGGCCGGCGGCGGCTGAAAGCGGCGGCCGGACAGGCGCGCGTGCACCGCGAGCGCCACCAGGTAGCCGCAGGCCGCCGACTCCACGTACCCCTCCACCCCGGTGATCTGCCCGGCGAAGAAGAGGCGCGACTCGCTGCGCAGCGAGAAGTCCCGCTCCAGCAGACGGGGTGCGTCCACGTAGGTGTTGCGGTGGATTTGGCCCAGGCGCAGGAACTCTGCCTCGGCCAGCCCGGGCAGCGTCCGGAAGAGGCGCCGCTGCTCCGGCCAAGTGAGGCGCGTCTGGAAGCCCACCAGGTTGTAGGCCGTCCCATGGGCGTCCTCCTGCCGCAGCTGCACCACGGCATGGGCCTGCTGGCCAGTGCGCGGGTCCAGAAGGCCCACCGGCTTCATCGGCCCGTGCGCCAGCACCTCGTCCCCGCGCTCAGCCATCACTTCAATGGGGAGGCACCCCTCGAAGTAGCGCGGCTCCTCGAAGTCGTGCGGCGTCACCTTCTCCGCCGTCCGCAGCGCCTCGACGAAGCGCCGGTAGGCCTCCTCGTCCAAGGGCAGGTTGAGGTAGTCCGCCCCCTTCCCTCGCCCCCAGCGGCTGGCCCGGAAGGCAAAGCGCATGTCCACCGAGTCGGCGGAGACGATGGGCGCGATGGCGTCGTAGAAATACAGGCGCGTGCCGACGTGCCGCTCCAGTTCTCGGGTGAGGGCCTCGGCGGTGAGCGGGCCGGTGGCCACCACCACCGTGCCAGCCGGAAGCGCCTCCACCTCCCCATGCCACAGCGACAGGTGCGGGACGACTGCGAGCGCCTGCGTCACGCCGGAGGAGAAGCGGGTGCGGTCCACCGCCAGCGCTTCCCCAGCTGGCACGCGCGCCAGGTCCGCCTGGCCTAGCACCAAAGACCCCAGGGCCCGCAATTCGGCATGCAGCATGCCGATGGCGCTGTCCGGCGCGTCGGAACGAAAGGAATTGCTACAGACCAGTTCCGCCAGGGCGTCGCTGTGGTGGGCCGGCGAACGGCGGGTGGGCTTCATCTCCCGCAGCACCACCGACACCCCCCGGCGGGCAAGCTGGTAGGCACACTCGCTTCCGGCGAGCCCACCGCCGATGACTGTGACGACTGGGGTGCCCACGGCTGTGGCACTTCCTGCAACGGCTGACCGCGGAAGTCCAGGGGCCGCTGACGTCAGCATCCCGGCCGCCCCCCAACCCTTGGGCCTACTTCACCAGGTGCACCCCGAGGGGCGAGGCGAGTCCCGTCGCCGTTCCCGAAATGGTCGTGACGCTTTGAATGGTGAGGTTGGGAAGCGTACCGGCCGTCTGCACGACGTAGACGGCGTTGCCCCCATAGTCGACGACGTAGACGACGGGCGGCGACACGGTGGCGTCGACGGTGATGCCACCGGGGTAGGACAGCGGGAACGACGCCGAGGGGGCGAGGGTGGACGAGGCAGACGCAAAGCCCGTTGCCGAGGTGGGGTACAAGTTGACGCCCACGCTGGGGAGGGCGAGGAAGAAGGTGTTACTGGCGTAGGCGAAGCCCTGCACGTTGCCCGGGGTGCTGAGGTTGCGGATGGGTGAGACGTTACCGGAGGCACCCGCACCAAAGGTGCTGACAACGCCGCTGAAGGAGTTGGCCACGTAGAGGGGCTGCCCGGACCCGGCGTCGTCGCCGAGGGCGACTCCACTCGGGTTCACCATGTCCGTGTTGATGCCGGACAGCGAGTAGTCGCTTGTCGTGCTGCCCGCCGGGAAGTGCCAGACGCCGATTGCTCCCCCGCCGGAGGACCCACAGTTTGGGCAGGCGGACACGTAGACGTCGTTGCCAGGGCCCAGCGCTAGGCCCTGGGCCGACGCCAGCCCCGTCGCCGTCAACGTCCGCAGCGGCGCGACGTTGCCGTTGGCGTTGGGCGCGTACACCGTGACGCCGGCGCCCGTCCGGTTGGCCACGTAGAGGCTGCCCTGGCTGTCGGTGCTCAGTCCGATGGGAGTCGACAGCCCCGTCTGTGCGCCGGAGATGGTCCGGATGGGCGCCACGTTGCCGCTTGCGCCGAACGGGAAGACCAACACCGAGTTTCCCGCCTGGCTGACGTAGATGCCGGCGCCCGGCGTGGCGGCCCCACACACTTCCGTGCAGCCGCCCAGGTGCGTGCTGTAGTCCGCCGTTGCCGTCAGCTGGCCCGAGAACACCGGGGTGGTGAAGGCAGCGGTGAAGGTGTTGGTCGCCGTGCAGTCGAAGACGGGGGGACAGCCCGGGCTACTGCAGCAGAAGGGGCCGGCCACCAGGTCGAGCACGCTCACCGTCTGTCCCGGGGGACAGTCGGCGTCGTCGGCGTATACGTGCCCGGGGACGAAGGAGCGCAACTGCCCGAGATGATGGTGTCGCTGATGCTGAGGGACGTCACGGTCACTGGCTGGCACGAGGCGTTCGTCACCTGGTAGGTCGCACGGTAGGGGTCGTGGCAGAGGAACTGCGATGGCACCGTCACGGCGAGCGAGACCCCTCCGTCGACGGCGCAGGCAGCGCCGCCATCGGGCTTCGGAGGTGGCGGTGGCGGCACCACCTGCAGCGCCACGGCGCGGTTGTTGGCCTCGTCCACCAGGTAGATGTCCCCCGCCGCGGGCGAGGAGACGAGGCGGGCCGTGCCGGCGTTGGCGATGCGCGGGTACAGGTACAGCCAGCGTGGCTGCAAGTCGGGACCGAACGCGGCGATGGCGGCGCCAAAACTGGACGCCCCGCTGAGCAGCACCGCGAAGCTGCCGTCCGCCGCGGCGTAGCTATTCTGCGCCAGCGTGGACGTCAGTACCGCATCCGCTGCGTCGTACAGCCCGGCGATGGACGTGATGATGTCCGGGGTGGTGCTGTTGAGTTTCCACAGCTCGAAGTTGGTGTAGGGGGGCGCATTCACCAGCGTCACGACTCGGCCGTCGGCCAGCACCCCCACCACTTCCAGCTGGTTGGTGGCAGGGGTCCCCAGGGGCGCGGTGTAGGCCCCGAGGATGGTGCTGCCGGCCCCCACCCGGAGGATGGGGTACTCGGGCGGTAGTGCTGCCGTCACCCCGCAGCGGGAGGTGAGTTGCACGACGAAGGTGCCGTCCCCCACGGGCAGCAGCTTGCGGACGCCCGTCACCTGGCAGCTGCGTGCGGTGCCGTTGGGGTCCGCCGTCGGGCCAAAGCTCAGGCCGCCGTCGCCCAGGTTGGCCAGGTTCCAGCTGGCACTGCCGGCGCAAGTGGTGATGACGTCATTGGGAGACAGGTAGCTGGACCCGCTGCCCGCCACCCCGCCCCCGCTGGGCGGGCCGGTGAGGCCCGCGGCCGAGGCCGTCACCGTCTGCAGCTGCGGGTTGAGGCACGTCACGCTGTCGCCGGCGTCGGAGCAGCCCGTCACCGAGTCTGGCAGGCACAACAGGTTGGCCACGGCCGTCAGCGGCGGCACCACCGGGCCCAAAAGCGTTCCGCCGGAAAACAGGGGCGCTCTGGACGGGGGCGGCGGCGCCAGCAGCAGTTGACTGGAATTGCCCTGGGGAAGCGCGAAGAGGGTCTGTCCCAGCGCATTGAGGCCTCTGGCCAGGTAACCGCCGTCCGGCAGCGCGGCGGGGTCAAACCCGAAGAAGGTGCCGTCCACCGCGTCCAGACGCCCCGGAATCCAGGCGGAGGTGGAGCTCACCGGCGCCGAGGTGGCTAGGGGAAGGATGAGGCCCCCGTCGAAGGCCAGTGGCTGGGCGGCCCAGGCCAGCGGACCGCTCGCCGCCGGCTGCCCCGGAATGTAGCGGTCCCACACCACGCGGGTGAGCTGCACGCCCAAGTCCACCTGGGTGGTGTTGCCGTTTTCCCCGGTGGCACTCACCGTCAGGCGCACCGCCCGCTGGGTGTCGGTGAGGACTTCGATGGGGACCGGGACGCCCGGGGTGTACGGGTAGCTGTCCGTCCCGAGGCCGGGCGTACTCTGGAAGTAGACGCTGTAGGTGACGAGGCCGGAGGGGCCGCTGGTTGCGGTGACGCTGGTGGCAGGAAGTCCGTCCAGGAGGACTTGCGGAAAGCTGCGCAGCCCGCCGTCGGTGGCCACCAGCACCGTGAAGGGCGTCTTGGGCTGCGCGGTGGGCGGGTATAGGACACTCAACAGGGGCCCGTCGGTGTTGAGGAAGACGTCGACCCCTTTCTGCTGCGTCGCGCCGGCGTCGCCCCCGCTGAGGGCTGTCACCTGCACCTGTAGCAATGGGTGCCCGGCGTCGGGGTTGACCTGGCTGACGTCCTGGCAGAGGGAGAAGTCCACCAGCGCCTGGTAGGGCGCCGACGCCCACGTGTAGATGACGTGCGCCCCGCCGTCCGGGGGGCCGCACAGGACAGTCACTTGGCGGATGCCGTCCACCGACGCTGCCGCCACCGACACCTGGGCGGTGAGGTTGATGACGTCGCCCGACTTGGGCGCGAGGATGTCCAGCGACGGAGGGGGAGGCGTCAGGGGGACGCTGGGCAAGTCCAGGTTGAGGCAGCCCAGGCCCAGCAACAGCGCGAGGAGGAGGGATGGGGCGGCCGGGCGCAGCGGAAAACCGCCTCGCGGACTCTCTCCCACCGGCATGTGCCGCCCTCCCCGAGTGGCCGACTGCGGCCCGAGGCATTCAACGGTGTTTCTTGGACGCAGGGAAGCCCTTTACCGGAGGAGGTGGCCTGGCCCGGAGTGGCCGCCCCTGGGGCGCCTGCCACCCGGGCGGCAGGTGCAGCGTGGGGGCCGGCGCCGGGCCGGCCGCGGAGTGCCCCCTGGCGGGTACGCCCGGGTGGGCCGTCAGTTGGTGGTCTCGCCCGGCGCTGCTTCCTTCTGCAGGACGACGAAGCGGTAATTCTCGAGCTCGTTCTGGCCGGCGGTGTACAGCACGGTGAGGAGCAAGTCGTAGGGGATGCGCCGGTCGCCGATGACCGACAATTCCTTGCTGAAGGGGGCGGTCGGGTTGCGCTCGGCGATGTACTTCAGCTTCTCCACCTCCTTGCGCAGGGCCTGGTCGAGTGGGACCACCAACCGGCCGTTGAGGGCGGCCGGCGGGATCTGGCCATGTTCCAGGGCGACCACCACTCGGTCGCCCACCAGGATGTCGTTGGGCGTGATGGTGACCGCCACCGTGTCGCGCGGGGTGGCCCGGGTGGAGGAAACGGGAGGCTTGATGTCCTCGGACTGGGTCAGGGAGATGGCTGAGGCGGTGTAGGACTTGAGCAGGAACACCAGGATGATGGTCATCATGTCCATCATCGCGGTGATGTTGAGCTCGCGGATCTGGCCAGCGTTGCCTCCCGCTCGATGCGCTTCTTGCGCGTCGATCGCCTTGCGGAACATCAGCCGCTGCAGCGTCTCGTCGTCCAGCGGTGCCGCCGCCGGGGCTTGCGGGCCGGCCATCTACATCGCTCCCAGGGTGACGTCGGGGAACAGCACCTTGCGGTCCTGGCGGCGGGGACTCGCGGACCGCGTCCATGGTCTCCACCAGGACTTCGTAGGGAATGTCCGCCTCGGCGCCGATGATGACCTTCGTCTCGGTGGGGAACTCCTTCTTCACCCCGACCATCTGCGCGGTGAGCGCGGCGTAGTCGTAGCTGCCGTCGGCCTTCTTGGGCAGGGTGGGCGGTACCTCGTCCGGGTTGACGGCGCCGGTCTGCGGGCCGAGCACGCCACCGGCCCCGGCCACGTAGAAGCCCTTCTTGGAGACCAGCACCGACAGCAAGAGCTTGGGCTTGTCGCTGTCATCCTGTGCTGCGGCGCTCGGCCCGCCGTAGTTCGGCGCACTCACGTTGAGGATGCCGAAGGCTGCCAGGCCGGTGATCGACAGGAGCATGAACATGATGAGGTTCATGAGGATGTCGAGGTAGGGAACGATGTTCAGCTCCCCGAGCTCGTCGCTCTTCCCGGACCTTCAGCTTCCGGCGGCTGTAGAAGAACGCCATCTCCGTCAGGCCGATTTCTCGAAGTCCATGGCCGACGTCTCGCCGGCGGCGCGCCGCGAGAGGATGTTCTCCAGCTTCAGCGCGCTGAGCTCCACCGTCTCGACCATCCGCTTGGCGTACGACGGCGAGGAAGAGGTGGGCGACGATGCAGGTCACCGCGATGGACAAGCCCGAAGGCGGTGTTGTTCATCGCCTCCGAGATACCGTTGGAGAGCAGGGCCTGCTTCTGGTCGGCCGGCACGTTGCCCAGCGACTGGAAGGTCCCGATCAGGCCGACGATGGTGCCGATGAGGCCGACCAGCGTGGCGATGTTGGCGAGCGACCACAGCCAGGGGATGCGCGTCTGGATGGGCGGGGTGTACTCGAGAATGGCCTCCTCCACCGCCTTGGCCACCTCCATCTCGCCGCGGTTGGCACGGGTGAGGCCGGCGCGGATGACCTTCGCCAGGGGCGCGTTCGGCGCGGCTCGGCACAGCTTCACCGCCCGGTCGACGTTGCCCGTGAGGACCAGCTTGGTAATTTGGTCCATGAAGGGCTCGGCATTCAGGTTGTAGCGGAACAGCAACGTCACAATCCGCTCGACGATGACGGCGATGGCCACCGCCATCCAGAAGATGTTGACGTACATCAGCGGTCCGCCCTCCTGGAAGAAGCGGACGATGCTGTTCTTGACACCGCCCCCGGCGACTGGCGCGGCAGCGAGGACCACCACATCCAAGACGTGGTTCAGCGCGGAGAGTACCAACGGATGGTTCCTTTCGGAGCGGGAGCGCCGCTCAAGGGCGCGGGCAGGGAAGACGGGTGAAAGCGGCCCCGCGAGAAGCGGGCGTCCCTCGGTGCCATCTTCTAAATCGTCCCGTTTCGAGGCGGAGGTGTCAAGAAGTCAGGAGGGCGGCGTGTGCCGTCAGGCGGCGGAAGAGGAGGTCCCGTCCTCGTCGACGGAGCGCCGGTAGCCGCAGTCCTTGTTCGGGCACACCACGCTCGCCCCATCGCGCTTGCTGTACTTCTGCAGCAGGTATGGCGAGGCGCAGCTGGGACAGGCCTCCGGCAACGGGCGGTCCCAGGCCGCGAAGGTGCAGTCCGGGTAGCGGTTGCAGCCGAAGAAGGCCTTGCCCCGCCGGCTGCGCCGCTCAGTCAGGTAGCCCACCTTGCACGTGGGGCAAGCCACGCCGATGGACAGGGGCTTGCTGCTCTTGCACTCCGGGTAGCCCGAGCACGCCAGGAAGCGGCCAAAGCGGCCCCGCTTGATGACCATCGGCCGTGCGCACTTCTCGCACACCTCGTCGGTGGGCTGCTCCTCCACCGGGACGACCTTGCCGTCGACTTCCTTGAAGTCCTTGGTGCTCTTGCACTCCGGGTAGCCGGTGCAGGCGAGGAAGCGGCCCATCTTTCCCCACTTGATGGACATGGGCTTGCCGCACTTCTCGCAGACGATGTCGGTGGGCGTCTCCTCGCGCTTGACGTCACGCATCTGGACTGCCGCCTGCGCCAGCGTCACCTTGAAGGGGTCCGTAGAAGTCCTGCAGAACCGTCTTCCACTTCGCCTCCCCCTCGCTAATCCGGTCGAGCTTCTCCTCCATCCCGGCGGTGAAGGTGACGTCCATCTCGTGGGGGAAGTGCTTCACCAACTCCTCGGTGGTGATTTTCCCGAGGTCGGTCGGGTGGAAGCGGCCCTCCACCTTCTCCACGTACTTCTTGTCCTGGATGACGCTGAGGATGGCCGCGTAGGTGGATGGGCGCCCAATCCCCTGCTCTTCCAGTTCCTTCACCAGGCTGGCCTCGGTGAAGCGGGGCGGCGGCTGGGTGAAGTGCTGCTCGTGCAGCAGCTGGCGCAGCGTCAGCAGTTCCCCCTCCGACAGCGCCGGCAGAGCCCCGGTCGCCTCCACTTCCGCCTCCTCCCCGGGCTCCCGCTTCTCCGGCTCCTCGTCGACCGGCACTTCACCGTAGACGGCCAGCCACCCGGCGAATTTCAGCGTCGAGCCGGTGGCGCGGAAGGTGGCGCGCCCGGCCGAGATGTCGGCCGTCGTCGCGTCATACACGGCGGGCTTCATCTGGCAGGCCACGAAGCGGTTCCAAATGAGTTCATACAGCCGGGCCATGTCCGGCTCGAGGAAGGGCTTCACCCGCTCCGGCGGGTAGTCGAGCGAGGTGGGCCGGATGGCCTCGTGCGCATCCTGGGCACTCTTTCGGCCCTTGAAAACGACCGGTTCCTCCGGCAGCGCCTCCTCCCCGTAGCGGGTGCGGACGAGGCCACGCACTGCCTCCACCGCGTCCGCCGACAGCCGGACCGAGTCGGTGCGCATGTAGGTGATGAGGCCGACCTGCCCTTCCTCGCCGAGCTCCACGCCTTCGTACAGGCGCTGGGCAAGCGTCATGGTCTTCTTGGCGGTGAAGTGCAGCCGGTTGGCCGCGTCCTGCTGCAGCTTGCTGGTGATGAAGGGGGCCGGCGCATTTCGCCGGCGCTCGCGCCGGTCGACCTTCGCCACCCGGAACTCCGCCCCTCGCAGCTCGGCCAACAGCCCCTCGGCCGTGGCCCGGTCGCTGACCTCCGCCTTCTGCCCGTCCAGCTTCAGCAGCCGGGCGCGGAAGGGCGGCGGCTCCTTGCCTTCGAGCTCGGCGTCCAGCGTCCAGTACTCGACCGGGACGAAGGCCTTGATCTCCCGCTCGCGCTCCACCACGAGGCGGACCGCCACCGACTGGACGCGGCCGGCGGACAGGCCACGGCGGACCTTGGCCCACAGGATGGGGGAGATTTCATAGCCCACCAGCCGGTCGAGGATGCGCCGGGTCTGCTGCGAGTCGTACTTGCTGCGGTCGAGCGCCAGCGGCTGGGCGATGGCCGCCTGGATGGCCTTCTTGGTAATCTCATTGAAGAGGACGCGCACCGCGTGCGGGTGGCGCAGCTCCTCGGAAATGTGCCAGGCGATGGCCTCACCCTCGCGGTCGGGGTCGGTGGCGAGAAAAACGGTGTCGGCATTCTCGGCGTACTTCTTCAACTCACCGAGGGCCTTCTCCTTGCTCTTGATGACGACGTACTCGGGCTTGAAGCCATGCTCCACGTCCACGCCCATCTTCGACTTCGGCAGGTCCTTGATGTGGCCCACCGAGGCCTTCACCGTGTAGCCCGCCCCCAGGTACTTCTTGATGGTCTTCGCCTTGGCCGGCGACTCGACGACAACCAGGTAGCGGGCGCCGGGGCGCCGCGCCGCGGGCGCGGCCTTTACCGTGGCCAACGTCCGAGTGGCCTTGGCCGGGGCCGCGGCACCCCTCAGCGTCTTGGCCGAGGGGCGGCGGGCCGCCGGCGCACGGCGCGCCGGGGTGGCGGCTGGCGCAACGGCCTTTGGGGCGGCGGCCGTGCGCACCGGCGCCTTGGGAGGCTTGGCCTTCTCTGCCGTGGCCTTCTTGGTTCGCTGAGCCATCTGTCGTCACACCCTCTCGCGCTGCGTCCGTTGGCCCGAAGTCCCCCACAGGGCGTGTCCAGGCCGGCCCGCCGCCTGGCCTAAGCGCCCCGGCGGCGGGGCGTGGGCGACACAGGAGAAGGAGGAAGGGAGGGGCATGGCGGTCGGGGGCTCCGAAAAAGCCCTTCAGACGTCCCCGGGGGACGCCACCTCTATAGAAGTGACCCGGGTCCGCTTGGGGCGGGCTGTCATAAGCACCAAGGACAGCCCGGTCAAGCGGCTGACCTGGCGGGGCCTCCCCCAAGAGGGCGAGATTACCGAGAAGAAACGGGGGTTTGCCTCGGCGCGAGGAGGACGATGCGGTCGCCGCTGACAATCTCTCGGACGGTGCGCATGAGCATGCAGGTGCTCGCATGCTCTCTCACCTCCGCCGCGATGCAGCGGCCAATTTCCTCCACCGGGAGCCGCGTGTCCTGCCCCAACGCGGGGTCCACGCCCTGGTCCAGCGGGTCCGCCTGCCGGATGATGGTGAAGTTATTGCCCTGCTGCACGCCATCGGCGCTGCCCAGGTCCACCACAATCTGGCTGCGCTCGCCGTTGACGGTGATGTAGGGGTTGAGGTTGGCCACCACCGCGCCTTCCAGGTCCCGGCTATTGGTGTTGGCCACCACGGCCACTGTCAGCACCATCGGCTCGCCCGGCGGCCCGACCAGGTCACCGCGGTACATGGCATCGAAGGCAAAGCTGATTTGGGCCCGGATGTAGGGGGCGTTTGGCACCGGGTTGTTGGTCTGAAGCACACGCGCCTGCCCCACCAAACTGGTGAGGTAGCCCACCAGCTTCCCGCTGCGTGGGTGGTACACTTTCCGGTTGGGCCGGTAGATGAGGTAGTCCTTGCCCACCACCACGGCCGCGCGGTTCTTGAAAGTCAGGTAGACGATGTCGCCGGTGGACAGCATCTCCGTCTCGGCGAAGCTCTTCGCCAGCGCCCCGGCATTCTCCAAGTCCTTGTCGGTGACGAAGCCCTCCCGCGGCAGCCGCTCGCGGCCCTTGGGCTGGTAGGGCTTGGGGCCCACCATGGCCACGTTGCCGTCCTCCACCGGCTCGACCAGGCCGATGTCTCCCTCCCCGGGCGCGACGGACCCCGGCTCGCCCTCCATCTCCACCTGGCCCGCTGGCTCCTCGCCCGAGCCCGAATAGAAGCGGACGTGGTTGCCCGGGTAAATCCAGTGCGGGTTGGCGATTTGCGGGTTGTAGGACCACACCTTCGGCCAGTACCAGGGGCTGCCCAGGTACGTCTGGGAGAGGTCCCACAGCGTATCGCCCTTCACCACGGTGTGCGTCGTCCCCGGGGCCTCCGGCTGCGCCGCGGCGTCGGCCTTGGTGCGCGCCGGGGATGGGTTGGCCGGGGGGGGCGCGGCGGGAGACTCCGGGCCCGGTTGCACCGGCTTGCCCTCGGCCTCAGAAGTGTCTTGGTTCGCCGGCGGAACGGACGGGGTTTGAGCCCGCACCGACGCGGCCAGAAGCAGCACACACACAGCCAGGAGAAGTCTCATCAGGGGTTCCTCGAAAGCGTCGACAGGCGGGCCTGCGCCTGGACGGCGGCGGCCGTCCCAGGGAAGTTCTCGACCAGAAGCGCGTAGGCGGCGCGTGCCTCGGCCGTCTGGCGCAGCCGGACGCGCACCTCGCCCAGCTTCAGCATCGCGTCCTGCACCACGTCCCCGGCCGGGTAGCGCTGCACCACCGACTCGAGCAGCGTGGCCGCGCGCGCCAGTTCCCCGCGGCCCACTTCCCCCAGCGCCGCGTAGTACAGGGCGTCGTCGGCCTTGGGGTGCTTGGGGTAGCTGCTGGCGAAGCGCTTCAGCCGGTCGATGGCGCCGCTGACATTGCCGGTGCGCAGCGCCTCCAGCGCGGCCTGGTACTCCTGGTCCGCGGAATTCGGCGCCGTGGCCGGGGCGGCCACCTCGGCCTTGGTGTCCAATTCCTCCAGCACCGCCGGGTCGGGCTCCTGCACCGGCGTCCCTACGTCAAGCGGCGGCGGCGCCGCCTTCGGCTTCAGCTTCACCACTGTGAGAGCTGGCGGGGAGGCCGGAACGGCCTCCGGCACGGCGGCGGCGGGCGACGGGGTGGGAACGGCGGCGGGCGACGCGGCGGCGGGCGACGCGGCGACGGCCGCCGCCATGGACACCGCCCGGTCGCGCTCCAGCGCGTCGAGGCGGCCCAGCAGCTGGGCATTCTCTCGCTGCAGCGACTGCACCTGCTCCTGCAGCGCGCGCACGTCGCCCTTGCTGGCCACGTCAGTGGCGCACCCGCACGCCAGGACGAGGGGCAGAATGTGAAGACGCATGGGGAGGCCGTTGCCGCTAGCACTCATGAGGATAGGAAGGCCCGAAGAAGAGCGTCAAGAAAGCGGCGCCGGGGCGATGAAGGCCAGGTGGCGCCCGGTCACGCCGGCGTCCCGCCGGTGCGAGAAGAAGCGGGCCGCATCGCACGCGGTGCAGGCCGCTTGGACATCCACGTGCTGGGGCAACAGGCCTGCAGCCAGCAGGGTGGCGCGGACCGCGCCACTCAAGTCCAGGTGGGGACGTGTGCCCCCTGGCCGCACCACCGCATCGCCGAAGTCCGCCTGGAAACGCTGGGCAAGGTCCGGCCCCACCTCGTAGCAACAGGCCTGGATGCAGGGCCCCACCGCCGCACGCAGCGTGGAGGTGGCCGCGCCTTGGGCCAGCAGCGCCTCCACCGCCCGGGCCGCCACACGCAGCGCTGTCCCCCGCCAGCCGGAGTGCACCGCAGCGACCCGCCGGCCGTCGGCGGAGGCGAGCAGCACTGGCACGCAGTCGGCGGACTTGACGCCCACCCACACCCCGTTGCCCTCCTCCGTCCACAGCGCATCGGCCTCCTCGGCCGCGCCCGGCGCGGCCCGCACCACGCGGTCCCCGTGCACCTGGCGCACCGTCGCCAGCTGCTCCGGGTGCTGCCGCGCGGCCTGGGCGAGCAGGCGCAGGTTTTCCTGCACGTGCCCAGGCCGGTCGCCCACCGACTCGCCCAGGTTGAGGGAGGCCAAGGGCCCCTGGGAGACGCCGCCCGTCCGCAGCGTGAAGCCGTGGGGCACCGAAAGCACCGAGGAGGTGAGGAAGAGCATGGCCAGAGGGAGGGCCCCGGGGGCCCCCCGGCGCCCCGGGGGGGCCGCGCGGGCGCCGCGCCCCTTCGGGACCCTAGCCCACCCGGCGGGGAATGCTTTGCCGGCCCAGTCGGTGCAAAGCTCACATCCCCTCCCCTTCTCCCACGGCCCCGCCAACACGTGCGTTCCATTGCCCAGAAGCTGCTTGGCAGCATTGGCGTCCCGGCGCTGCTGATTGCGCTGGGCGCGGTGGGGGTCTTCGCCCTTCGGGCGCGCTCGGCTGCCGAGGCAGCGGCGGTGCAGGAGGCCGAACAGGTGGCGGACCTCCTCGGCGCCACCTTCCAAGCGGCCACCTTGGGCGTGCACCTGGGCCCGGACGAGGCGCACCCCGCCGTCTCCCCGGCCCTGCGCGCCTCCGCCGCGCTGAACGGCGTCCACGTGGTGCGGGTGCTCGGTCCGGATGGCCAGGTCGTCTGGTCGAGCACGCCCGCGGAGTTGGGGGGGAGGAGTTACCTCGACCGCAGCGAGGGCGAGCAGCGGGTGCAGCTGCGCGAGGGGAAAGTCCTGCTGGCGCGCAGCCTGGGCGGCGGGGACTGCAACAGCTGCCACTTCGGCGTCGCCGGGCAGCTGCAGCTGGCGGTGGACAGCCCGCGCTCGCCGGGCGAGGTGGCCTCGGGCACCCAGGCCGCGGTGGCCGGCGTCGTGCTCATCGCCGGGGCGCTGGCCCTGGCCACCACCATCTCGCTCCGGCAGCTCATCACCCGCCCCTTGCGCCGGCTGGCCCATTCCATGGCCCAGGCCGAGGCGGGCGACTTGGGCGTGCGCGCCGAGGTACACGGAGGCGACGAGATTGCGCAGCTGGCCAAGAGCTTCAACCACATGTTGGAGACCGCCGCCCGCCTGGAGTCGGAGGGGCTGGACGCCCGGGGTGGCCTGGCCCGCGCGCGTGCCCAGCTGTCCTTGCAGGGGGAACTGGAGCGCGCCAACACGGAGCTGTCCCACCGGCTGACCGCCTTGTCGCTTCTGTACCACGTCTCGCGAAGCCTGAACGCGACGCTCGAGTTGCCCGAGCTGCTCGGCCGCATCAGCACGCTGGTCACCGAACGACTGCGCATCGACTACTTCTCGGTGCTGCTGGTGAGCGCCGAGGGCCGGCTGGAGGAAGCGGCCAGTGTCCCGCCGCGCACCGGCGGCACCCGGGGAAGCTTCCGGCTGGGCGAGGGGGCGGCCGGCCGCGCCGCAGAGTCCCTCCTCCCCGTTTACCTACCGGACCTCGCCGGCGCGCAGGACGCGCGGCCGCTCGGACCCACCACCGGCTCGCTGCTGTCGTTGCCAGTGGTGCACCAGGGGCGGCTTCTCGGCGTCCTCAACCTGCAGCGTTCCGGCACCGAGGCCTTCGCGGCCGAGGAGGTGGAACTGTTGGCCGCCGTCGCGGACCAGGCAGCCATGGCCATCCAGAACGCGCGGCTGCACGCCGAGACGGTGGCCCTCTCCATCACCGACGCCCTCACCGGCCTGGCCAACCGCCGCCACCTTTTCCGCCAACTCGAACAAGAGGTAGCCCGGGCCGCCCGCTTCCGCACGCAAGTCGCCGTGGTGATGATGGACCTGGACCACTTCAAGGACCTGAACGACGCCGCCGGCCACGTCGCCGGCGACAGCGTGCTGCGCCAGGTGGCCGAGGCGCTGAAGGGCCAGGTGCGGCGGGTGGACGTGGTGGCCCGTTACGGCGGCGAGGAGTTCTGCCTGGTGCTGCCGCAGGTGACGAAGGCCGACGCGATGGAGGTGGCCGAGAAGCTACGGCGCAGCATCGCCGAGCAGCCCGTCCACGGCGCGCCGGCCGGACGCGTGACGGCGTCGGCCGGCGTGGCCCACCTGCCCACCGACGCCACCACGCTGGAGGGCCTGTTGGAAGCGGCGGACGCGGCGCTCTACGCGAGCAAGCACCGCGGCCGCAACCAGATTACGGCCTTCGCCCCGGACCTGGACAAGTCGCCCGGGGAAGTCCCGGTGCGCGCCTAGGGCACTTCCAGGGCAAACAGCTTGGTGACTGCTTGGTCGCCCGCGCGCATCTGCGCGCGCAACAGCACCGTGCTCCCGGACTTGGCGGCGCGGAGGATGGCGCTCAAGTCCCGGGCCTGCGTCACCAGCTGACCGTTGGCCTCGACGATGACGAAGCCGGGCTCGAGTTCCGCCTTGTCCGCCGGGGAACCGGGCTGCACCTCGGTGATGAGCACGCCGGGCGGCAAGCCCTGCGCCCGGGCCCGCTCGGTGGTCGGCGTGGCGAGGCTCAGGCCGAACTGCTCCTTGTTGCTCTCGTCATGCGAGTTGCGGTCCATCGGGCCACGGCGGGAAACCTCCTCCTCGCCGGGGCGCGTCGCCAGGACGACCTTCACCTCCCGGGACTTGCCGCCGCGGTAGACGGTGAGGGTCACCGTCGAGCCCGGCGCGCGCAGCGCGATGTTGCGCCGGAGCGCATCGTCAGAGACGACGGGCTGCCCGTCGAGGGCAGTGATGACGTCGTCCTGCTTCAAGCCGGCCCGCGCCCCCGGACGGTCCGACTGCACGGAGGCCACCAGCGCGCCCTGGGCCGGAACGCCGAGAGCCTTGGCCAGCTCCGGCGTCAGCTTCTGCAGCCCGATGCCGACGTAGCCGCGGGTGACAGAGCCATTCTTCTCCAACTGGGGCACCAGGGCCTTGGCCAAGTTGCTCGGCACGGCGAAGCCGATGCCCGAACCACCGGCGACGATGGCGGTGTTGATGCCGATGACTTCTCCCTTCAGGTTGAAGAGGGGGCCACCGCTGTTGCCGGGGTTGATGGCGGCGTCCGTCTGTAAGAAGTCGTCGTAGATGCCCGCGCCGATGTTGCGCGCCTTGGCCGAGAGGATGCCGACGCTGACGCTGGACGCCAGGCCGAAGGGGTTGCCGATGGCCACCACCCAGTCCCCGACGCGCATGGCGTCCGAGTCGCCCAGCTTCAGGACCGCCAGGTTGGCCGGCGGGTTCTTCAGCTTCACCAGCGCGATGTCGGTGGCCGGGTCCGTCCCCAGCACCGTGCCGTCAAAGCTGCGACCATCGTCGAATTTCACGCTGATGGTGACGGCGTTCTCGACGACGTGGTTGTTGGTGAGAATGTAGCCTCGAGGGTCGATGACGAAGCCACTGCCGGCGCCCTGGCGTACCTGGGGGTGCCCGTTTCCTCCCCCGAAGAACTGCTCGAACATCTCATTGCCGCCGTGCTGGGCGCGCGACTTGACCTCAACGTTGACCACGGCGCCCTTCACGCTCTCGGCCAGCGGGGCGAAGGAGGGCAGCTGCGGGGAGGGCAGCTGGACCGCGGGCGCGGAGGCGGGCGCGGGCGGGGAGTCAGCATGGGCCGGCGGAGCGACGGCGAAGAGTCCGCCCAGGGCAGCGGCCGAGGCGGAGGCGAGGACGAGCAGCGAACGGCGAAGGGAAGCGGGTTTCATCGGGTTGGTCTTCTTTTCCTTGCGTGTGAGTCCCTGGGGGAAACCGCGTCCAGGGAGGGACGACTCTCCCTTCTGTGCCAAAAGGGGGAGAGGGGGCCTTGGTGAACGTTGACGGCCTGCATAACAGCCGGCCGGGCCCGGACCTTCCCGGGGGGCTTCACCGGGGCGCAAACACGCGGAAGTCCAGCGCGGGGAACAGCACATCCTCGGCGAAGGCGGCCGCCACCAGGGCACCATCGCCCGGCCCTCCCTGGGCCGTCTGGAGCAGCGCCCAGAAGCGCTGAAGGTGGGTGCGCACGCGCGTCCGCGCGTAGTCCACCACCGTGCCCGCGCGGAGGATGAAGGGAAAATCCGAGGACTGAGCCAGCAGCAATTCCCTGCCCGCTTGGTCCAGCAGGTTGCGCACGCGCGCCGGGCGGTCCCCAGGCGTCCCGGCCTCCGCTGAAAGCGCGCGGGTGGCCCGGTGGACCTCCGGCGGAATCCAGTCATTGCTGGGGTCGAGCCAGGTGCGCGCGCTCCCCTCGCTGCCCCAGCTGCTTTCCGCCGGGACGGCCAGCTGCGCCTCGGGGGAGGCCTGCAGGTCCTCCAGCGGCGTGCGCGTCTGTAGCCCCTGGCGGTGCGCCTCGCGGAAGAGGGCCTCCAGGAAGGCGGGGCCCTCGTGCCACCAGTGGCCAAACAATTCAGCGTCATACGGCGCCACCAGCACCGGCGGGCGCTGAAGCCGCGGGGCGAGGGCGGCCAGGCGCTGCAGTCGGCGGCCGACGAAGTGCCGGGCGTGCGCCTGCGCCTGCGCCTGCGCGACCTCGGGCTGGTACAGCGCCTTGTCCTCGGTGCGCCCGGTGACGCGGTGGTAGCGCAGCCCCACCGGGCGCCGCGGCTCGCCCGGGCGAAGCACCGGTTCCAGGGCCGAAAGCGGCAGCTCCCAGCCGGCGTCGCGGTGGAAGTCCAGGTAAGCGCCGTCGGCCGGGTAGCCCAACTCGGCACTCCACACCTCCTCGCTGCTCTCCGGGTCCCGGCCGTACACCGCCACGCCGGCGCGGGTGAAAAGGGGCGCGTAGACGGACGCCACGGGCCGCGGCTCGGCGAAGACGATGCCGCGGGCTTCCAGAAACGTGAAGCGCAGCCCGGCCGCCGCCAGCCACGCCTCCACCCCCGGGAAGTAACCGCACTCCGGAAGCCAGAAGCCCTGGGGGGGCCGGCCGAGAAGCCGTACATGCGTCTGCACGCCCAAAGCCACCTGGGCGTGCAGCGCCTCGGGCAGGTGGCGCAGCAGCGGGAGGAAGGCGTGCGTGGCGGCGGTGGTGATGAGGGTCAGCTGCCCGGCGCTCTCGGCGCGGGCGAAGGCGGGCAACAGCCTTCCCCGGTGGCTCTCCCAGCGCCGCAGCAGGTGGCGCAGCCGCTGCAAGTGGTAGCGCGCCACCGGCCCGAGGGAGGCGTCCCGGGCCGTCCGCTGCACCTCCCGCTGCGCCAGCGCCTCGTGCTGAAGCAGCCGGTGCGCCACCTGCGCGCGCAAAAGCGGCTCCTCCAGCATGCTGAGCAGCGTCGGACTGAGGCTGAGGGTGAGGCGCACCGGAATGGCGTCCTCGGCGAGGCGCTCCAGCACTTCCAGAAGGGGCAGGTACGTCCCCGCCACCGCCTCCGGCAGCCAGTCCGCCTCCAGGGGAGTGGGCGAGGCCAGGTGGCGGACGTACGGCAGATGGGCGTGCAAAAGAAGCAGCAGCGAGCCGTGAGCGGCGGAGCCGGCCATGGGCCCCCGCCTTACGGACGGCCGGAGCGGGGGCCCCCGGGCCCCGGCCCGCCGCGCCAATCCAGACTTGCCGGCAGCTCCACGCGGCCCGGGGCGGCGACGGGCGCTTGCTGCCCCGCGGCGGGCGCCGCGGCGGCGGCACCCGCGCGCGGGACCAGCGGCTGCTCCCACGGGACGCGCACCATCTGCACCTCCAGCTGGCCCGAGGGGACGGCCGGGGCCAGGCGCAAGGGGGCGCTGCGGCGCCCGGTGGGACGGGCATGTCCGTCGCTTCCGACGAGCCAGGCCTCGACGCGGTAGGTGTGTCCCGGCTCCAGGCCCTCCAGGTAGAGGCTGCGCCGGCCGAGCGGCGCCTCGACGGTACGCACCAGCACCGCGCCGTCGTACAGACGGAACAGGACGCGGGGGGAGTCGAGGCCGAAGGCCGCGCCGCGTTCCAAGTCCTTGCTGAAATCCCAGAAGAGAAAGAGGGTGGTTGGGTCGCGGGCCAACAGGTGCGGAACTTCCTCGCCCACCGGCGGCGGCCGAACGGCGCGGACGGGCGACGCCGGCCGCCGCGGCGAAAGCTTCGGCGCGGGCCGCCGCATGCGCCGGCGCTTTTGGGCATGGACAACGAAGAAGCCCTCCTCCACCAGGATGTCCTCCGGGGGACCGAGGGCCACCGGTACGCCCGGGTGGGCCAGCACGACCGGGGGTGCCACATGGGGTGCGGGCGCGGTGGAGGTGGGCGGCTGCGCACCTGCAGCGGCGGCCTTGCCAGTCGGGTGCAAGGTGGAGGTCGCAGAGACAGACTTGGGCGCAGCTGGCTTCGCGGCGGCGGGCTTCGCCGAGGCGACGTCCGGTGCCGGCGCAGGCCGCCGCCCGGGCTTCGGCGCTACCGCGGCCGCCACCCGTGGGAGCGGCGCCTCCCCGAGGGCCGCGAGGAGCGCGGCCCGGGTACGCAGGGACTTGGCCCGGCGGGGCAGGTGTTCCCGGGCGAGGGCGCGCAAACTCGGTGTGTCCAGAAGCTCGAGGTCTTCCCGGGTCATCGCTGGCCTGCCCTGGTGCCCAGGGCGCGGAGCCCTTCGTCGCGTGCCGGCGGTCGGTTGTCAACTGAGCGCACGCTGCCTCCTTTTCAAGCCCCAGGGGCTCTGCCGTAGACTGCTTTGGTCTCGTGCCGTCGCAGCCCCGAAAGGGTCCATGGAGCGCCGCGTCCTCATCGTCGAGAGTCAGCACGAATTCGCCCTCACCATGGCGTCCGTCCTGCGGACCGCCGGCTACCAGACCGCCACCGCGGACACAGCCGCCGACGCCCAACGCGAGCTCGAGCTGCGCCGCCCGGACCTCGTCGTCCTTCGCGCGGAGCTGCCCGACCAGTCGGGCTTCGTGCTGTGCGGCCAAATCAAGAAGGGCAAATTCAGCCATCCCATGCCCGTGCTGCTGCTCAGCTCCGACGTGGGCCCGGACGGCCTCAGCCAACACGCGCAGAGTGCCAACGCCGCCGACGCCTACCTGAGCATCCCGTTTGAGATGCAAGACCTGGCGCAGATGACGTCCGGGCTGGTGCCGCTGGACGACGTCGAGCGCTCGCTAGAGGACGCCCTCAGCGGCACCCTCCACACCCCCACCCGGGAGATGGCCGCCATTCCTCCGCCGCTGCGGGCCCCGCCGCCGGGAAGCCCACCCCGGCTGCCCCGCCGCGAGCGCCGCAGCGCCCTCAACGACGAGGACCGGGCCTTCCTCGACCGGGCCTTCCAGTCCATCGCCGACCGCAAGGCGGAGCTGCTGGCTGAGTCCCGTCAAGTCCGCCGCACGGCGCCCCGGCGCGAGCAGATGGGCACGCCGGAGGGAAAAATCCAAATCCTCCGCGATGAGTTGAAGGCGCGCGAGTCGCAGTTGGCGCGCATCAGCGAAATCTGGACGGTGCGCGAGCGCGAGCTGCTCAGTGTCGAGGACCGCCTGCACGAGAAGGACGTCGAGCTGCAGGGGCTGAAGATGCAAGTCGACGACTTGCTCCGCCGCTTCAACGATGCGCAGGCCGCCATGCTGCAAAAGGAGCGCGAGCACGGCGCCACCGTCGACGACCTGCTGCTACAGAAGTTCGCCACCGAGAAGGACCTCATCGAGGTTGTCGCCAGCAAGGAGCGGGACCTCAACCTCGCCCGGCGGGACCTCCTGGCCGGCGAGGATGAGTTGCAGCGCGCGGCGGCCTCGGCAACCCAGGCCGCCGAGGCGCACGCCGCCCTCGAGCGTCAGCTCCAGGTCAGCACGCTGGAGGCCGAGGTCCGAGAGCAGAAGCTGACGGAGGAGCTCGCAAGGCAGACGGCCCGGGCCGGACAGCTGGACACCGAGCTCGCCCTGTTGCGTGAGGCGCTCTCGCGCACCGAGGCCGAGCGCAATGCCCACGACGAGGAGAACGCCCGCACCATCGCCTCCCTCAAGGAGGGGACGGAGAAGGCCAGCGCCGCCGCCACCGCCACCATCCAGGAGCTGGAGGCCCGGGCCAGCCGGGCCGAGGCGCACGGGCGGGCACGGGACGAGGAAGTCCAGGCCCTGACCGAGGCCCGGGCCCAGGCCGACACCGAGCATGCCGAGGCCGCGCACGCCCTGGAAGCGCAGCTGGGGGCGGCGACGGCCCATGGCGAGGACTTGCGGCTGGAGGTGGAGCACCTCACGGCGCAAATGGCGGACCGACTCGCTGAGCGCGACGCCAAGCTGGCCGCCACCGAGCGGGAGCTCGCCACCTCCGTGGAACAGCGTGAGGCGGCCGACGCGGACTTCCACCGACAAATCCAAGCCAAGCTGGAGCGCATCGGCGAGCTGGAGGGCGAGCTCGACGCAGCCCGGGCGTCCGCCGAGGAGCGGGAGGCGGAGCTCGGCAGCGAGTACGCAGCGCTGGTGGAGGCCAAGCGGCTCGCCGAGGCCGACCTCACCTCGCGACTGCAAGACAGCCAGCGGCAGCACCAGGGGGCCGAGCAGGCGCTGTCCGCTGAGCGGGAGGCCCACGGCGACGTCGCGGGCCGGCTGGCCGCCACGACCGCGGCCCTGCAGGAGCGCGATGCCGAGCTCGCCGCCACGCGCGGCGAGCTGGAGGTCCGGGGCGCGGCCGCTGCAGAATTCATGCGGCAGCTGGAGGAGGCGGACGCCCAGGGCCGCTCCCTCACCGAGCGCGTGGCCAGCCTCGAGGCGACGGTGGGCGAGCGCGAGAGCGCGCTGGCCTCCCTGCGCGGGGAGCTGGACGCCACCCAGGCGGCCCTCACCGAGTCGCAAACCCACCTGGCCTCCACCGAGCAGCTGGTGCTGGAAACCCAAGAAGGGCTCCAGCGCACCACCGACGCCCTGGAGAACTCGCGCGCCGCGGTGGAAGAGCAGCGCACGAGTCTGGCCCGCGCCGAGCAGCAGGCGACGGCCCAGGCGGCACGCCTCGCCTCCCTGGAGGCGGAGCTGGCCGAGCTGACGGACCAGCACAGCCACCTCAAGCTCGAACTCGGCGCCCGGATGGCCGAAGTCACCCAGCTCACCGCCCGTGCCGCCACCGCCGAGGACGAGCGGATGCACGTCGAGGAGCGGCTGGCCGCCTTCCAGGAGGAAGCGGGCCGGCGCGAGGAGCTGCTGCGCGGAGACCTCACCGCCCTGGTGCAACAGGTCGAGGACGCCCGGACGCGGATGGCGGACTTGCAGACGGAGGCGCGGCGGGAACGCGACGCACTCGCCCGCGACGCCCAGGGCAAGGGCGAGCAGCTGCGGGCGGCCGAGGCGCGGCTGCGCGAGCTGCAAGAGGGGCTACAACGGCAGACGGCCGAACTCTCCGAAAAGCTTCTGGCCTCCACCCGGGAGGCGGAGCGCGCCGGCGCCGAGTCCGAGAAGCGGCGCCAGGCGCTGGCGTCGCTGCAGGCGGAAAGCGCCACCGAGCGCGAGCGCCTGCAGGAGGGGCTGGGCGCGCAGCTGCGAGCGGCCACTGCCCAGGCCGAGGAGTACCGGGCACATCTGGAAGCCGCCGAGGCGGAAGCCCGGGCCAGCCAGGAGGATGTGGCCAGCCACCTCGCGTCGGTGGAGGCCGCGGCCGCCGCGGAACGGCAGGCCGCCGCGGCCCGCATCGCGGAGCTGGAGGCGGCGCTGGGCCAGGCCACCACCACTGCCACTGCCAGGACGCGCCGGGCGCAGGAGCTGGAGAATGCACTGGAGGCCTCCGCCTCCTCCAAGGTAAGGACGGAGCGGGACTTGCAAGCCAAGCTGGCCGCCTCAGAGGCGCGCGCCAACGAGGCCGCGTCGCGGCTGGCCCAGGCACAGAAGGAGCGCAAGGAACTCGAAGGGCGCATGGCAGCCGAGGTGAATGAGTTGGTGGCGCGCCAGCGGGCAGAGCTGGAGCGCCGCGACGCGGCCAAGGCGCAGGAGGTGGCGCGGCTGCAGGCCGCCGTCCAGGAGCGCAGCCGGGCGTTGAAGGTGGCCGAGCTGGAGCTGGCGCGGCTGAAGGCGCGCCCGGGCGCCCCCGTCACCCGCAGCAGCCAGGAGGTGCCCGTTGCCGCGGACGCGGCGGTGCCCCGCATCTCCAGCCCCGGCGTCAGCCGTCCGGTGGCGGCTCCCCTGCCCCGCATCCCCGAGACCAGCCAATCCGGGCGGCGGCCCGACCCCGAGGACTGGAACGCCCTGGTGGACGAGTTGGACAAGCCCCGCCGCTAGTCCCGGGGCCTCCCGCCCGGGGGGACAGGCGGCGCACGCACCCCTTCGCATGGTGATGAGTCTCACCACCGCCCTCGTCGTCGGGCTGTTCGGGCTTCTGTTGGGCGTGGCCCTTGGCTGCACCAGCGTGGGCGGGGTGCTGCTGGTGCCCTTTCTCACCTACGGGGTGGGGCTGAGCGTGCACGCCGCCATTCCGGTGGCGCTCTTCAGCTACCTGTGGAGCGGGCTTCTGGCGGTGTTGCTGTACGCCCGACGGGGCTCCATCCACTGGGGCATGGCGGCCTGGCTCAGCGCCGCCGCGCTGCCCGGGGCGTACCTCGGCGCGCAGGCGGCCACCCTCGTCTCGGCCACCGTCCTGCAGGCGCTCATCGCGGCCGTGCTGGTGACGGCCGGGCTGAACGCCCTCGGCCGGGCGCCCCCACCTGCCGCCCCCGGGCGGGCGTTGGGGGGTGGCGCGCTGCTTCTCCTCGGCGCCCTCACCGGCTGCGTCTGCGCGCTGGTGGGCGCCGGGGGCGCCTTCCTGTTGGTGCCACTGCTGGTGGCCCTGCGGCAGCCGGTGTTGCTGTCGCTGGGACTTGGCCAACTCATCCAGGTGCCCATCTCCGCCGTCGCCTCGCTGACCGCCCTGCGCGAAGGACGGCTGGACGTCCGGCTGGGGGCGTTTGTCGCGGTGGCCCTCAGCCTGGGCATCGCCATGGGGACGCCCCTGGCGCATGCCTTGCCCCAGGCGACGCTGCGCCGGACGCTGGCCATCGCCATGCTGGTGGCGGGCCTGGCCTTGGCCCTCCGGCTGGCGTTGGGCTGAAGGCCGGTCCCTACAGACGCGGACTGGGCCCCAAGACTATGGCGCCGATGCGCGCTGGGGACGGAACCACTAAGATTGCAAGGCCCTGCTCCCCCCTCCCGTGCCCTCCGCCCCCGCCCACCCCTGTCTTGCTGTCCGTCGATGAGACGCTGACGCGGCTGGAGGCCACCGGCTACCTGGCGTCGCGCGAAATCGCCACTTGCGCCTTTCTCGCCGACAACATGGAGAAGCCGGTGCTGGTGGAAGGGCCGGCCGGCGTCGGGAAGACGGCCTTCGCCCGCGCGCTGGCCCGCGCACTGGGCCGGCCCCTCATCCACCTGCAGTGCTACGAGGGGCTGGACGAGAGCAAGGCCCTCTACGAGTGGGAGTACGCCAAGCAGCTTCTGTACACGCAGCTGTTGAAGGACAAAATCGGCGAGACGCTGCAGGGCGCTGGCACCCTCGCGGAGGCGGCGGACCGGATTGCCCGAAGTGACGCCGTCTTCTTCTCCCAGCGCTTTCTGCTTCCCCGCCCCATCCTCCAGGCGCTGCTGTCGCCCCAGCCGGCGCTGCTTCTGGTGGACGAGGTGGACAAGGCGGACCCGGAATTCGAGGCCTTCCTCCTGGAGGTCCTCGCCGACAACGCCGTCACCATTCCCGAGCTGGGGACGCTGCGCGCCACCGCGGTGCCCCGGGTGGTGCTCACCTCCAACGCCGCACGCGAGCTGTCCGACGCCCTCAAGCGGCGCTGCCTGCACCTGCACATTGACTTTCCCAGCCGTGAGCGCGAGCTACGCATCCTCCGCAGCCGCTTCCCGGCGTTGCCGGCTCGGCTGGCCGAGGGCGTGGTGGCGGCGGTGGCCAAGCTGCGGGAGATGGAGCTCAAGAAGCCGCCCTCCATCAGCGAAACCCTGGACTGGGCCCATAGCCTGGTGCTTCTCAACGCCGACGTGCTGACGCCGGAGCTGGTGGCGGCCACCCTCAACGTCGTCCTCAAGTACGAGTCCGACGCCGAGCGGGCCCGGCCCCACGTCCCGCAGCTCGCCCAGGCCTGAGGAAAGCGCCCATGGCCGTGGGCCGTCCGCCTTCTGCAAAAGCGGCCCCTCGCGCCGAGGCGCTTCTGTGCGCGGCCCTGGGGGACGCTCGCGCCCAGGCCCTGGTTCAGGCCGCCGACGCCACCTTTGATGGCCCGGCCGTCCTGTCCACCCTGGAGCGCCTAGTCCCTGCGCTGGCCGGGGCGCCCGAGGCGCCCGCCGGACTGGTGGTGGCCCTGGTGCAGGGCAGCGAGGTGCTGGCGCGCCTTTTGGCGCTGCGGCCCGGGCTGCTGCGCTGGCTGGCGGGCGCCCGGCTGGAGCGCCCCTGGCCTGCCGAGCGCACCCTGGCCGCGGCGCGCGGGGCGGTAGCCGGCGTCGCGGTAGCGGACCGGGACGGGCTGCACCGGCGGCTGCGCCGCTTCAAGGCCCGCTCCTTGCTGCGCTTGGCGGCGCGAGAGCTCTGGGCCCATGCCTCCCTGCAGGAGGTGGGGCGGGAGCAGGCGGACGTTGCGGAGGCAGTGCTGCGGGCGGCGCTGCCGCCGCTGGAGGCAGCGCTGCGCCTCCGGCATGGGACGCCCAACCCCCAGGGCTTCTGCGTGCTGGGCCTCGGAAAGCTGGGCGGTGGGGACTTGAATTTCAGCTCGGACGTGGACTTGGTGTACCTCTACCGGGGGGAGGGGGAGACGTCCGGCGGCACCCACGGCAGCGTCCCCACCCTCACCTATTACGCCCGGCTGGCCGAGGGCCTCACCCGCGCCCTCGGCCAGGTGACGGACGACGGCTTCTGCTTCCGGGTGGACTTGGGGCTGCGGCCCGAAGGCCGTGGCGGGCCGGCCGTGCTGTCCCTGCGCGCCGCCCTGCACTACTACGAAAGGGCCGGCCGCACCTGGGAACGGGCCGCCTGGGTGAAGGGGCGCGCCGTGGCCGGGGACGAGGGACTGGCGAGGGAATTCCTCGACGGGCTGGCCCCCTTCCTCTGGCGACGCAGCCTGGACTTCGGGGCGGTGGACGCGCTGCGGGCGCTGAAGGCGGAGATTGACCTGCGGGGCAAAGCCAGCGCCGACGACGTGAAGCTGGGGCCGGGCGGCATCCGCGAGGTGGAGTTCTTCGCGGTGGCGCTGCAGCTGCTGCACGGGGGCAAAGCCCCCGCCTTGCGCGTCAGCAACACGCTTCTGGCGCTGAGGCGCCTAGCGGACGCGGGTCTGCTCGCCCAGCGCGACGCCGACGCGCTGGCCGACGCCTACCTCTTCCTGCGCCGGGTGGAGAACCGGCTGCAGATGGTGGAGGAGCAGCAGACGCAAACCCTTCCCAGTGGCCCGAGAGAGCGCCTGCGCCTGGCCCGCACCTTGGGTCTTGCGTCTGCCGAAGCGCTGGACCGCGAACTCGACCGCCACCGGCGCTTCGTCGCCTCCGCCTTCCAGACGCTGCTCGGTCAGACGGCGCGCAACGAGGCGCCGGATGAGCCGCTGCTGGCCCTGGCCCTGGACGCGGAGCTGCCGGATGAGCGCCGCGCCGCGGCCCTGGAGGCTCGGGGCTTCGCCGATGCCGAGGCCTCGCTGCGCTCGCTCGAACGACTGCGGCGCACGCTGCTCCAGAGCGGCCTGCAGGAGGGGCCGGGCCCGGGCCTGCCCGCTGCGGTGCTGCTCTCGGAGTGCGCGCGCAGCCCGGACCCGGACCAGGCCCTCTTCTTCCTGGCGGAGTTTCTCTCCTCCCTGGTGGCGCCGGTGGGCTACCTGCGGCTCTTGCTGCAGCGGCCCGCCGTCGCCCGGCGCCTGGTGGGCCTGTTTGGCCAGAGCGCCTTTCTGAGTGGCTACTTCGTCCGGAACCCGGAACTGCTGGACCTGCTGGTGCAGGAAGGCAGCGGAGGTCCGCACAAGCCGGTGGAGCGCTTGGCGGCGGAGCTCGGCGGCCGGCTGGCGCGCTCGCCCCTGGACGAGGAGCGCCTGGGGGCGATGCGCCGCTTCAAGAACGAGGAGGTGCTGCGCATCGGCCTGGCCGACATCGCTGGGGAGCTCGACGTGCCGGAGGTGGCCACCCAGCTGAGTGGGCTGGCCGACGCCCTGCTGGACGCCTGCCTCTTCCAGGCCGAGGCCGAGCTGCGGGAGCGCTTCGGCCCGCCACGGTTGCGCGCCGGGGGCCGCGCCGCCCTGGCCGTGCTAGGCCTCGGGAAGCTGGGCGGCGCCGAGCTCGGCTACCACTCGGACCTGGACCTCCTCTTCGTCTACCAGGGCGGGGGCTCCGATGAGGAGACGGCGGGCGGGACGCGGCCCCCCATCGGCCACCCGGAGTACTTCGCCCGGCTGGTGCAGCGGCTCCTCTCCCTGTTGACGGTGCAGCTGCGCGAGGGGCGGTTGTACCAGGTGGACGCCCGACTGCGGCCCAGCGGAAACCAGGGCACCCTGGTGGTGAGTGAAGCGGCCTTCCGCGAGCACCATGAACGGCGGGCCCAGCTGTGGGAGCGGCAGGCCCTGGTGAAGACGCGTGCCGTGGCCGGGGACACCCGCTTCGGCGAGGCGCTGGTGGCCCAGGTGGTGGTGCCCCTCGTCTATGAGAGGCCACTGCCGGCCGGAGCCGCCGAGGAGATTCACCGGCACCGCCAGCGCATTGAGGTGGAAGTCGCCGGTGAGACGGCGGGCGAGCTGGACCCCAAGGCCGGACACGGCGGCCTGGTGGACGTGGAATTCGCCACCCAGTACCTGCAGCTGAAGTCCGGGGCCCGGGTGCCAGCGGTGCGGCGGCCCAATACCCTGGCCGCCCTGGAGGCCCTGCAGGCCTCAGGCCTACTCGCCCCCGGCGATGCCCTCACCCTGCGCAGCGGCTACCTCTTCCACCGGCGGGTGGAAAACCGTCTCCGGCTGGTGCACGGACGGGCCCTGGCGCGCCTGCCCACCACCGGGGCACCCTTGGCGCTGCTGGCCCGGCGGCTGGGCCATGGCGGCGCTGACCCAGGGGGGGCCTTCCTCGCCGCCTACCGCCGGCAGGCCGAGGCCGTCCGGGCCACCTACCACCGTGTGCTGCTCGGAGGGCCGTGCTAACTAAAGCGGCCGAGCGCAGCGCATGGGGGCGCGCGCTGGGGGAAGCGCTTGTCCTCGAGCGAACCTGTCCACGTCCTCGTCGTCGACGATGACCGCCACGTGCAGCGGATGCTTGGCGATGCCCTGAGGGGCGCCGGCTTCAACGTCACCATGGAACGCGACGGCGAGTCGGCCCTGCAGGCCTTCGAGCAGCGCCGCTTCGACGTGGTGGTGCTGGACGTCCTGTTGCCGCTCCTCAACGGCTATGAAGTCGCCAGGCGCATCAAGTCCACCCCGGCCGGCGCCCAGGTGCCGGTGCTGATGATTTCCGGCATCTACAAGTCCCGGCTGCAGGCCCAGGAAGCCGTGCAGCGCCACGGCGCGGCCGCCTTCGTCGAGAAGCCCTTCAAGCTGGGGGCCCTCTTCGAGAAGCTGCAGGACGTCCTGAAGGACCGCTACCCCAGCCCGCCCCCGCCGCCCACCCCCGTCCCGGATTCCCCCCGCGGCGACCCGCTGGCCGACCCGCGGGCCCGCGCCGAGGCAGCCCAGGTGGACTCGGCGCTCGCCCCCGCAGCCGCGGCGCGGGGGGACTTCTCCGAGGCCCCCTTTGCCGAGGTGCTCGCCTCGTTGCACCGGCAGGGCGCTACCGGCGCTCTGCTGCTGCGCCGGGACAAGGTGAAGAAGATTATTTTTCTCCGCCAGGGCGTGCCGGTCAGCGTGAAGAGCAACCGCCTGGGGGAGTGTCTCGGCCGCGTCATGGTGCGCGAGGGCATGCTGTCGGAGGCGGACTGCGGGGCCTCGCTCGAGCGGATGAAGGCCTCCGGGCGCCAGCAGGGCACCGTCCTCATCGAGATGGGCGTCATCAGCCCCCACAACCTGCGCTACGCGCTCGACCTGCAGCTGCGGCTCAAGCTGATGGACGTCTTCTCCTGGTTCAGCGGGGAGTGGCAGTTCAACCCCGCCCTGCAGGCCCCGCCGGACACGGTGCGCTTGGAACTGTCCCCCGCCGCCATCATCCACGAAGGTGTCCGCCGTGGCTTCGACGAGGCGCACCTGCGCGCCCGGCTGGGCGACGTCTCCGACCGGGCGGTGTGGCCCACCGAGGACCCCCTGTTCGCCGGTCAGGACATGGGCCTCGGCGAGGAGGAGCTGCAGCTGCTCGCGAAGATGGACGGCAGCCGCACGGTGGCCGACCTGCGCGCGCTGGCGCTGCTGCCGCCGCTCGACACCGACCGGCTTTGTACTCGCTGCTCGCCGCGCAGATGGTGGAGCTGCGCAACGAGCGCAGGGAGCGGCCAGCGGAGCCCACGGCGGCCGAGGTGTCGAGCGTGGAGGCCGTCACCCAGGAGATTCCCCAGGGCGCGGACGACGACGAGGAGCCGCTCGAGCTCAAGGACGAGGTGCTGGAGGACGAGGACGGCGCGCAGCGCGAGCGGTTGCTCGGCACCCTCGCCGCCATGAAGCGGATGGACTTCTTCGAATTGCTCGGCGTGCGCTCCGACGCCCCGCCGGAGGAGGTGCGGCGCGCTCACCGGGAACTGGTGCGCGAGTACCACCTGGACAAGTTTGTCGGTTCCTCCAGCGCCGAGGTGCAGAAGCTGGCAGCCGCCATCCAGGAGCTGCTCGGCAAGGCCCGCGACGCCTTGGTGGACGCGGCCGCGCGGGCCGAGTACCGGAGCCAGCTCGGCTCGGGGGGCGTCCGACACGAGGTCGGGGAGGCAGTGGGGCGCATGCTTCAGGCCGAGAGCACCTTCCGGCGCGGCCAGCAGCTGCTCGCCGCCGGCGACGTCGCCGGGGCGCGTGCCCTCTTCGAGGAGGCGGTGCAGCTGCAGCCCGAGGAGGGGGAATTCGTGGCCTACCTCGGCTGGGCGCGCTTTCAGCAGTCCCCGGACGTCGCCGAGGAGGCGCAAATCTCGCGCGCCGCCCTGGAGCGCGCCGTCGCGCTCAGCCCCACCCTGGAGAAGGCCCATCTGTTCCTGGGCTACGTCCTCAAGGCCCTCGGCCGCGCGGAGGAGGCCACCCGGGCCTTCGAACGGGCGCTGGAATGCAACCCCTCCAGTGGGGACGCCCTGAAGGAGTTGTCCATCCTGAGCTGGGCCCACCAACTGCAAAAGGGGAAGGACAAGCGCGGCGGGCTTTGACTTTGGGGGCCGTCACCTCAAACACTCTGGCCCCCATGAGCTCCACCTCCTCGACAGTCCTCACCGCGGACCGCATCTGGCTCGACGGAAAGCTGGTGGCATGGGCCGACGGGCAGGTGCCAGTCATGACGCACGCCCTGCACTACGGCCTGGGCGTCTTCGAGGGCATCCGCGCCTACGCCGACCGCACGACGGACGGCTGGCGATCTTCCGGCTTGCGAGAACACCTGCGGCGCTTCTTCGACTCGGCGCACATCGTCCAGCTGAAACTGCCGTGCAACGAGGAGCAGCTCAGCGAGGCCTGCCTGGAGCTGCTGCGGGCGCAGAAGGAGCGCTTCAAGGCGGGGCGTACCTGCGGCCGCTCGCCTTCATGGGCGACGGGGCGATGGGCCTCGGGGCGATCAACCCGACCCGGGTGGCCATCACCGCCTGGGACTGGGGCGCCTACCTGGGCGACAAGGGGATGCGCGAGGGCATCCGCGCCAAGGTCTAGCAGCTTCTGCCCGGAACCCCGTCAACGTCAGCATGGTCCGCGGGAAAATCACCGGGCAGTACGTGAACTCCATCCTCGCCAAGCGCGAGGCGGTGCAGGCCGGCTACGACGAGGCCATCCTCCTGGACGTCACCGGGCTCGTGGCCGAGGCCTCCGGAGAGAACGTCTTCCTCATCAGCAAGAAGGGCGTGGTGAAGACGCCCCCGCTCTCCTCCCCCATCCTCGACGGCATCACCCGCCAGACGGCGATGGTCCTCTTGCGAGGAGCTCGGCCACACGGTGGAGGAGGTGACCTTCACGCGCGACGCCCTGTACCTCGCCCGAGGAAGTCTTCTTCACCGGGACTGCGGCCGAAATCACCCCGGTGCGAGAAGTGGACAACCGCGCCGTCGGCGCGGGCCGCCCGGGGCCAGTGGTGAAGGCGCTGCAGGAGGCCTACTTCCGGGTCGTGCGCGGGCAGGCGCCGAGGTACGCGGAGTGGCTGACGTACGTCTGAGGACCGCAGTTCACCCCAAAGGGGGGCCGGGCGCCCCGACGGCAGCCCCGGGGCCGTGCGACGCTGGGCACGTCGCCCTTGCGGAGTTGCCTCCGGGACTCTATTGTCCCCCGCCCGTTCGAGAGGCGCCCCTTGGCTCTCGACGCGTGCGCGCCCCGGCCCCGTGAAAGAGCGTTACCAGGAAATCGACGACAAGAACGAGTCGTTGCGTGAACTCTTCGCCGAGCATCCCAAGGCGCGCGAGTTCCTCGACCGCTTCGAAATGTCGTGGGTGTACCACGACAACGCGCTCGAGGGCGTGGTGTACGCGCCGCAAGAATTGCAGGCGGCGCTGCACCCGGACGGCCCGCCGGATGCGTCGATGGTGCCGGCCGTGCTGGACATCCGCAACCACAAGGCCGCCATCGAGTACATCCGCGAGGAAGCGAAGTCCGCTGGCCGCAAGCAGTCGGCCATGTCGATGACCGTCATCAAGCGCATCCACGACTTGCTGCTCGGCAACACGCCCGAGGCCCAGGCCTCCCGGGCGGCCGCGGAGCGGCGCGAGCGCACCGAGAAGGAGCTCACCAAGGAGCGCGACCGGGCCGGCCTGCGGCGTGACATGCCGTTGCACCGGACCTACTTCCACGACATCGCCCAGCCGGCGAAAATCCCGGCCCTGCTCGAGAAGCTCGTCGAATTCACCGGTTCAACGGAGTTCCGCGAGTACCACCCCATCAAGCAGGCGGCGACCTTCCAGTTCCAGTTCCTGCAAATCTTCCCCTTCTCCGAGCACTCCGGGAAGGTGGGCCGCGTGGCGAGCAACCTCTTGCTGCAGCGGCACGGCTACCTGCCGTGCGTCATCCACTCCATCGACCGTCAGCGCTACTACGAGGCGTTCCGCGGCACGCCCTCCACCTTCCGCACCCTCCTCATGGACGCGATGGAGAACTCGCTCGACAACGGGCTGAAGTTTTTCCGGGACCAGGCGCGCCGCTACCGCGCCATCAACTAAGGGCGCGCCGCCGGGAGCGCACCATGCGGCTCGGCGCCCACACCTCCATCGCGGGCGGCATCTCCCAAGCCATTTCCCGGGCCCATGCCGACGGGGGCCGAAGCCTCCAAGTCTTCACCCGGTCGGCCCGCGGTTGGACGTCGCCGCCGCTGTTGGAGGCCGAAGTCCTGTCCTTCCGCCGGCAGGCGCGCGCCGGGGCCCTGACGCCCATCGCCCACGGCAGCTACCTCGTCAACCTCGCCACCGAGGACCCGCTGCTGCGGGAACGTTCGGTTTCGGCGGTGGTGGATGAGTTGCAGCGCTGCGCGGCACTGGCCATCCCCTCACTGGTGCTGCACCCGGGCAGCCACCCGGACGTCCGCGCCGGGCTTCGCCGCGTCGCCCGGGCCCTCGACGACATTCACGCCCGGACGCCGGGCCTCCGGCCGCGCGTCTGCCTGGAAGTCACCGCCGGCCAGGGAAACTGCCTGGGCTGGCGGTTGGAACATCTGGAGGAAATCCTCCTCCGCACCTCCAGCCCATCGCGCCTCGGCATCTGCCTGGACACCTGCCATTTGTTTGCCGCCGGCTACGACGTCTCCACCCGGCCCGGCATGACGGCCGTGCTGGACGAGTCCATCCGCCGCTTCGGCCGTCGGCGCATCCGCTGCTTCCACCTGAATGACTCGGTCGGGCCCCTGGGCTGCCGGAAGGACCGGCACGCCGAGGTGGGCTGCGGGGCCATGGGCCTGCGCGGCTTCCGTGCCCTCATCAACGACGAGCGCTTCCGGCACACCCCAGCGGTGCTGGAAACCCCCCGGCCAGACCGCTACCGGGCGACGCTGCGGCGCCTGCAGTCGCTGGTGCAAGGCCCACCTCCGCACCCGCAGCGCGCGCCGCCCGGCTGAGGCGGGCCCACCGGCCCGCCCTTGTCAAGAACCCCAGGACGCCCCGGGGGGGGGCCAGGCCGGTGGCGGGCCTTGCAACTGGATTTGGGGGCGGGGAGCTCCCGCCCGTTGCCGGCCGACGACTCTCGAGCGGCAGCGGGGGCCATTCTTTCCGCCCGAGCGCGGACACAGCGGCCGGCGGCCGGGTGGGCTTGTGTTGACCCCTCGCCCCGGACGTGGGCGGGAAGCGGGGACGGACTGGGCGTGGGGGCGGTTGCGCTTCCCCCCGGACCACCCGGAAATTTTCCAGGCAATGCGAGGGGTTGGCCGGCTGCCCGCCCGGCGCGCTGGAAACCCCCCGTCCGGAGAGCTATGGCAGAAGGCCCCGGCTCCCGGTCCGGCAGCAAGAGGCGCTCCTCCCCCATGCCGTCCCCGTTGTCGAGTCGAACGAAGTCCGAGGAGCCCCCGGAAACGCCGCTGGGGGACATGCCGGCCCGGGACAAGCTGGGCGCGCTGCTGGAGCTGGCCCACCACCGCAAACGCGCCCTCGTCCTCACCCACGACAACCCGGACCCGGACAGCTTGGCGGCCGCGGTGGGACTCACCTTCCTCCTCGAGCGGAAGGGGGGCCTGCAGGCCCACGCGGCTTATGGCGGCATCATCGGCCGCTCGGAGAACCTGGCCCTAGTGAAGGTGCTTCACCTTCCCGTCGTCCCCGTCAGCCAGGTGGTCTTCGACGAGTACGACCTGCTGGGCTTGGTGGACACCCAGCCCCCCACCGGGAACCATTCCATCCCGCCCCGCTACCCGGTGGACATTGTGGTGGACCACCACCCGCTGCGGGACGGGAGTCTCCAGGCCCCCTTCGCGGATGTGGGCGGGGACTTCGGCGCCACCTCCACCATGGTGGTGGAGTACCTGCGGGCCGCGCGGCTGGAGCCCTCCGCGGAAATGGCCACCGCCCTCTTCTACGGCATCAAGACGGACAGCCGGGACTTAGGCCGGCAGACGACGCCCCGTGACGTGGAGGCCTACCTCTGGCTCTTCCCCCGCGTGGACAAGCACCTGCTTGGCCGGATTGAACATCCGGACCTCCCGGCCGAGTACTTCCGGCTCTACCACCTGGCCATCGAGCGGGCGAAGCTGTACGGCGACACCGTCGTCGTCGCGGACTTGAAGGACATCTACACCCCGGACATGGTGGCGGAGGTGGCCGAGCGCCTCATGTCCCTGGAAGGGATGAAGTGGTCGCTCGCCTATGGCACCTACCAGGGCAGCCTCTACGTCTCGCTGCGCGTGCGTGACCGGCGGATGAATGCCGGCCGACTGATGCGCGAGCTGTGTGAAAACCGCGGCGGCTCGGCCGGCGGACACGGCAGCATGGCCGGCGCGCGCCTGCCCCTGCCCGCCTCCCGCGACGCCGCCGCCCGACTGAAGCGCAGGCTGCTGCGCGACTTCCTCCAGGCCTTCGGCGCCACCGGCCAGGCCCCCCGCTCGCTCCTGGCCGGCGACACGTAGCCGCCCCCCCGGACGGGCTAGAGTCCCCCCCGGACGGCCCCCCAAAATGGTGTACCTCGACCACAACGCCAGCACCCCGCTCGCCCCCGAGGTGGCGGAGGCCCTGGCACGTGCCCTCGGCACCACCCTGCCCACCAACCCGAGCAGCGTGCACGCAACTGGACGGGCCGCCCGCGCCCGGCTCGACACGGCCCGGGCGCGCGTGGCCCGCCTTTTGGGCTGTGAGCCGCGCGAGGTGGTGTTCACGGCGTCCGGGACCGAGGCCGATGCGCTGGCCATCAAGGGGAGCTGGCTGGCCCGTCCGGAGCCACACCGCACCCGCGTGGTGACGTCCAGCGTGGAACACCCGGCGGTCCTCTTCGCCGCCCAGCAATTGAAGGCGCTGGGGGCCACGGTAACCGAGGTGCCCCCCGCCCCGGACGGCCAGGTGCCGGCCGAGGCGCTGGTGGCGCAGCTCGGCCCGGACGTTGCTCTCTGCTCGCTGATGTGGGCCAACAACGAGACGGGCGTCCTGCAGCCGGTGGCCGAGGTGGCCCGCGCCGCCCGGGCGGCGGGCATCCTCTTCCACACCGACGCTGTGCAGGCGGTCGGGAAGGTGGACGTCTCGCTTCGCCACGTGGACGCGGACCTCCTCTCCTTGAGTGCCCACAAGTTTGGCGGGCCGGCGGGTGTCGGCGTCCTCGTCGTCCGGCGGGGGGTGAAGCTGGAGGCCCTCTCGGCGGGACACCAGGAAGGGGGCCGGCGGGGCGGTACCCCGTCGGTGGCCCTGGCCGAGGCGCTCGCCCTGGCGCTGGAACTTGCCCACCAGGGCCTGGCCGAGACGGCCGGAAGGATGGCGGCGCTGCGAAACCGCCTCGAGCATGCAGTGCTGGAGCGCACGCACGGGGCGCGGGTGAATGGGACGGCCCCCCGCGTCCCCAACACCACCAACTTGCGCTTCGAAGGCATCGACGCCGAGACGCTTCTCATTGCCCTGGACCTGGACGGCATTTGCGTCTCCACCGGGGCCGCCTGCGCCTCGGGCACGCTGCAGGCCAGCCATGTCCTGACCGCCATGGGCTTACCGCCGAAGGCGGCCCGGTCCAGTCTGCGGGTGTCCCTGGGCCCGCGCACCACGGCGGACGAGGTGGACACGGCCGTGGACGCGCTCGTCCGACATGTGACGCGCCTCGGCCTCGGCGCCGCGGCAGCCTGAACGCATCGGGCTCTGGCCTACAGCGCGGGGAGCTCCTCGAAGGCGCCGAAGAGGCCCCGCACCAGGGCCGCAATGGCCAGCGGCGTCCCCACCCGTTCGTCGTACAGGGGCTCCAGCGCGCGGGCGAAGTCCGCGGCGGTGGCGAAGCGCCGGTGCGGGTCCGGGTCCAGCGCGCGGGCCATGGCCGCATCCAGCGCCGCGCCGGCCTCCGGGCGGGCCTCGGACAGGGGCCGCCAGCGCCCTGCTTCGATGGCGGCGAAGACGGACTCCGGGTCCCTCCCCTGGAAGGGGCGCTGCAGCGTCAGCAATTCATACAGCATGATGGCGACCGCCCAGACGTCCGCGCCCTGGTCCACCTCGCCCTGCAGCACCTCCGGGGCCAGGTAGTAGGGCTTGCCGGCCAGCTGGGCATCCCGTCCCCGCACCGTCCGCACCCGGGCGATGCCGAAGTCTCCTAGCTTCACCTCGCCGCCTCGGGAGATGAAGACGTTGGAGGGGGAGACGTCGCAGTGGATGAGCCCGAGCGGCTCCCCGCGCGCGTTCCGCGCGTGGTGGGCGTAGTCCAGCGCCTCCAGCAGCACGTGCGTCAGGTAGACCGCGAAGTCCACCGGCACCGGGATGTGGCGCTCGCGGCACTTGCGCAGCACCTGGGCCAGGTCCCGACCGTCCACCCACTCCATGACGATGAAGCAGATGCCCTCGAAGAGGCCCACCTCCAGCGTCTGCACGATGTGGGGCGAGTTCAGCGTCGTCGCGAGCTCTCCCTCCCGCGCGAACCGCTGCACGTAGGTGGGCACCTGCGCGAGCTCGGGCAGCAGCCGCTTGAGGGCCACCTGCTGACCTGCCCACGGGCCGCCCAGCGTCCGGGCCCGCACCACCTCCGCCATGCCTCCCCGGCCGAGCGGGGCCAGCACCTCGTACTGCCCGAACACCCGTCCCGGGTGCCAGCCGGCCTGGGCGAAGGGACTCACGGGGCCCCCCGTCCGGAGGCCCGGGTCGGCCGGTGGGCGGCGTTGGCCCGCGCCCGCTGCAGGAGAAGGGCGAAGCGCGCCGCGTCTTGGGTCTGCAGCGCTTGCAGGTCCGGGTCGCGCGCCATCTCCTCCGCCGAGGCGAAGCCGTGCTTCATCGCGTCGTCCAGCGCCTGGAAAGACTCCTCGAGGTCGCCCTTGCGGGCCTCGGCGCACGCCAGGTTGTAGAGGACGAGGTCCCCGGGGGCGTACTGGAAGGCCTTCTTGTAGGCCTCGATGGCCGCGTCATTCTCACCCAGCAGCACGGCCGCCATGCCGAGGCCGAGATAGGAACTGGCCGGGTTCTCCTTGGCCTGCAGTGCCTTCTCGAACTCCGCCCGCGCGGCCTTGCCCCGCCGCTCCTCCAGCGCCTGGGTGCCGAGTGCCAGGTGGTGCGACAAATCCGTGCGCAGCTTGGCCCGGGGGCCCAGCACCAGCCGGCGCCCGTCCAGGCCGGCCGAGGTGCATCCTTCGGGCAGCAAGAGGTCTGCCACCAGCGTGCCGTCCGAGGAGTTGTAGATGGCAAAGTAGTCCAGTGCCCCCGCCGGGCAGCTGGAGCCGGCCAGGCACAGCTGCACCGTGCCCACCAAAACGCTGTCCTCCCACACGGCGTCCACCACCGTCCGGCCCGCCTCATAGCCACAGGGGTTGGGGGTGCCGGCCTTCCCCAGCACGCGCACCGCATCCGGCGTCTGCCAGCGCAGCTCGCCGTCGCCACCCCAGCGCGCGCGTTCGGGAAGCTGCGGGGCAGCCAGCGCCAGCGTCGGAACGAGCCAGAAGGCGCACAGGGCGCGCGGAGAGGAGGTCACAGGACGGGACGCGGGCGGAGCCCCTTCGGGGGGGTGGCAGGCAACCCCGCGGGCACCTGCACACCTAGAAGCACAGTCTACTCCGTCACCACGCCGGAAGGCCTGAAAGTGTCTGCCCAGCGTGGCTTCGCTTGACCCGTCCGGGGGCCCTTCTTACTCTTAGCTGTACTGAGGGAAGACGCTTCATCCCTCGACCCTTTCGGGGCTCTCAGACGGAAAGAAGGAGGCACGAGAAGCACCCGGCCCGGCTGTCCCCTGCGGGGTGCGTGATGCGCGGCAGAAATTCGAACCGATACGTCCATTCCGGGAGCCATCCTTGGGTGCCATGCGTCAGGCCCGCCCTCCTCTGGAGAGCGGGAGACCTACGGCCTCCGTCTTGGTTCCCACCTTTCTGACAGGGTTCAATGGACGCTGCGCACACGGCCCAGCGGCGGGGGACTTTTTTCTTCAGGAGTACGGCAGCTGCCTGCTGCCCCACGCCATGAGCGAAGCCCAGGACGCGGAGGAGAAGGCCCGCGTCCGTGGCGTGCTGCGCGCACGCCGGCGCGCCCTCCTCCCCGAGGACGTCCGCCTCCGCGGGGAGCGCGTGCAAGGGCGGCTTCTGTCCATGCCCGCATGGGGGGCCGCGCGCACCGTGGCCCTGTACGCCGCCCTCCCCGGCGAGGTCCCCACCGAGGCGCTGCTGGCCGCGGCGGTTGCCCAGGGCAAGGCGGCGGCCTTCCCGGTGGTGCCTCCCACCGGACGCTGCCTCGATTTCCGGGCGGTGGACGCGGCCTCCCAGTTGGCCCCAGCCGGCCGCCTGCGGATTGCGGAGCCCCTGGAAGAACGCCCGGCCGTCCCCCTTTCGTCCATTGACCTCTTCGTCGTCCCCGGCCTCGGCTTCACCCGGGCCGGCCACCGGCTGGGCCAGGGCGCCGGGTACTACGATGCCACGCTGGCCCGGGCGGCGGCGGAGACCCCGCGGGTGGGGCTCGCCTTCTCGGAACATGTCCTGGAGGAACTGCCGGTGGGCCCGGGCGACGTGCCGATGCACTGGGTGCTGACGGAGGACGCCGTCTTCGCGGCGCCGGGAGCTCGGGCAACTGTGCTAGGTGCTCGGCAGCAATGACCTCTCCTTTGCGCCGCGCCACGCCCGAGGAGCAGTTCGCCGAAGTCACCCGCGGCACGGTGGAGCTGCACGTCGCCGAGGAGCTGAAGGCCAAGCTGCGCCGTTCCTATGAAAAGGAGCAGCCCCTTTTGGTGAAGGCCGGCTTCGACCCGAGCCGGCCGGACCTCCACCTTGGCCATACGCTGCTGCTCAGCCGGATGCGGCGCTTCCAGGACTTCGGCCACCAGGTGGTGTTCCTCATCGGCGACTTCACCGGCCTGATTGGGGACCCCTCCGGGAAAAACGTCACCCGGCCGGCGCTCTCCCGCGCCGAGGTGTTGGCCAACGCCGAGACGTACAAGACACAGGTGTACAAGGTGCTGGACGAGGGGCGAACCCAGGTGCGCTTCAACTCGGAGTGGCTCGACGCCCTGGGCACCGAGGGGTTGGTGCGGCTGGCCGCCCGCTGGCCCCTGGCCCGGATGCTGGAGCGCGAGGACTTCAAGACCCGCTTCCGCGACGGCAAGAGCATCGCCCTGCACGAGCTCCTCTATCCGCTGCTGCAGGGCTATGACTCGGTGGCCCTCAAGGCCGACGTGGAGCTGGGCAGCAGCGACCAGCTCTTCAACCTCCTCGTCGGCCGGACGCTGATGCGCGAGCTCGCACTCGAGCCGCAAGTCATCCTCACCGGCCCCATCCTCGAGGGGCTGGATGCGCGCCTGGAGGACGGCCGCATCGTCGGCGAGAAGATGTCCAAGTCCCTGGACAACTACGTCGGCGTCTCTGAACCACCGGACAGCATGTTCGGAAAGCTGATGTCCATCTCGGACGACCTCATGTGGCGCTACCTGGAATTGCTCTCCGCCCGGCCACTGGCCGAGGTGCGCGCCGCCCGGGTGGAGGTGGCCGAGGGTCGGCTGCACCCCAAGGACGTGAAGGTACGCTTCGCCATGGAGATGGTGGAGCGCTTCCACGGGCCCGAGGCCGCCCGCCGCGCCGCGGCGGACTTCGACGCCCGCTTTTCGAAGAAGCAGCTGGACGTGGACAGCCTCCCGGAATTCGCGGTGCCGCTCCCCAAAGGCGCGGGCACCGTCCCCCTCGTCCGGGCGCTGGCCGACACCGGGCTGGTCACGTCCACCAGCGATGGCCGGCGCCTCATCGCCCAGGGCGCGGTGCGCCTAGACGGCGCCCGCGTCTCGGACGTCAAGGCTGAACTCGCCGCGGGCAGCTACCTCGTCCAGGTGGGGAAACTGCGGGCGGCGCGCCTGCGCGTCGGCCCGTCCTAGCCTTGCCCTATTAAGCCCTGCCCTCGCCTGGGCCGCTCGGGGCCTTCAGCCCCAGGCCCACCAGGTACACCTCGACGCTGGCGGAGCGGGTGGCCTCCGGCCGCACCACCTTCACCTGCTGGAAGTCCCGGCGCAGTTCGGCCCGGAAGGCCTCGAAGTCCCCACCCATGAAGACCTTCACCAGGAAGCTGGACCCCACCTTGCCGCGGGTGCGCGACACCTCCAGCGCCCGCTCGGCGAGGCGGAGACTGCGGGCCTCGTCGCTGCTGCGAATGCCGCTTGTCTTCGGGGCCAGGTCCGAAAGTACGGCGTCGAAGGCCCCGGGCGCGAGCTGCTCCAGCACGGCCAGGGCGTCGGGGGCCAGCACGTCCAAGACGGCCGTCTTCACCCACGCCTCCGCGAAGGGACGCAAAGGGACGACGTCCACGCCCACCGCCAGCCCCGCCGGGCCCACCGCCTGGGCGATGACTTGCAGAAACCCCCCGGGCGCCGCGCCGAGGTCCAGCACGCGCGAGCCGGGGCGCAGCAGCTGAAAGCGCTTGGCCAACTCCTCCAGCTTGAAGGCGCTCCGGGCGCGAAACCCCTCGGCCTTCGCCTTCTGGAAGTAGTGGTCTTTCGGCCGATAGGGCTTTCCCATGTCCAGCCTGGTGTCCCTAGCGCGGTGCGGCGCCCGGACGCCAGTGCACAAGGTGGGGGGACGAGCAGTAGAGTGCGCCCCCGAGATGCCCGGGTGCGCATGGTGCGGCAGCCGTCTGGACGTGGTCGGTAACCAAATCGGCCGGGGAGACACCTGTCCCGAGTGCGGTCACGACCTGCACGCTTGTCGCCAGTGCCGCCACTACGACGAAAGCGTGGCCAAACAATGCAAGGAGCCGTTCGCCGAAGTTCCGAGCGACAAGGACGACGCCAACTTCTGCGACTTCTTCCAGATTGGGGACGGCGGCCGCACCGGCGAGACCAACCGGAACCGATTCCTCTCGGAGGCCGAGGCACTCTTCGCGAAGAAGTAAGGCAGGGAAGACCGGGCCATAGCCACAGTCCCGGGGTCCCCGGTCTGCTGCTGGCAGCGGTGGCCCTGGCCGGCTGCCAGTACATGCCCCATGCCTACGAGCCGCGCTCTCCGCAAATCCCCGAGGCGCGCACCCTGCCCTTGCCGGGCGCCATCCTCACCTTCACCAGCGATGGCTCCGGCCCGGCCATCGTCTTCGTCCACGGCAACCTTGCCGACTTGCGCCTCTGGGCCTCCCAAACCGGCCCCGCCTTCAAGCGCTTCCAGCGGGTGGCCTACAGCCGCCGCTACCACTACCCCAACGCCTGGGCCGGCGACGGGACGGATTACACCGACGCCAACAACGTCAAGGACTTGGTGGCCGTCATTCGGGAGCTGCACCTGGGCCGCGTCCACCTGGTGGGGCACGGCGCCGGGGCGCAACTCGCGATGGAGGTGGCCCTCGGCCACCCGGACCTCGTCCGCACGCTGGTGCTGGTGGAGCCGGCCACCTCGGCCGCAGCGGCCGTGGAGCCGGACTTCGGCCCGTTGAACGCCGAGCGCGCCCAGCTGTACCAGCAGATGGAAGCGCTGCTGCGGGCGGAGGAAGCCGAGAAGGCGGCGCGCCTCCTCTACGACTGGGCCAACGCCAGCAACGGGGCCTACGACGACCTGGCCGCCCCGCTGAAGGGCGAAATCCTCGACAACGCCCGCGTGCTGGGTTTCTTCCTCTCCGCGCCACCGCCAGCCCTGCCCTGTACGGAACTGGCCAAGGTGGCCGTGCCCACCCTGGTGGTGACGGGCGAGCGCACCAACCCCTTCTTCGGCGCTGTCGGCGACGCCGTCGCCAAGTGCATCCCCAAGGCCACGCGCGAAACCGTCCCGATGGCCAGCCATGTCGTGCAGCGCGAGAACCCGGACGCCTTCAACGCCGTCCTGGTCGGCTTTCTGGCCACCCACTAGCGGGCCCCGGGACTCTGCCGTGGCCGACACCGGGAAGGCACCAGCGCAGTCGCCGGGGTGCCCATCACCCGGCCGGGCCCGGCTCGACCACCTTGTCCTTGCCGCCGAGTCGCTGCCCTCCGGCGTGGCGGCCGTGGAAGCGGCACTCGGCGTACGGCTGTCCGCCGGGGGCCAGCATGTGCGCATGGGGACCGAGAATCGCCTTCTGCGCCTGGGAGAAGACGCCTACCTGGAAGTCATCGCCGTCGTTGCAAGCGCGCCGCCCCCGGGCCGCCCTCGGTGGCTGACGCTAGACGCGCCTTCCACGCGGGCGCGGCTTCGGGCCGGGCCGTGCCTACTGACGTTCGTCGTCCGCGTTGACTCCTTGGCACTGCCAGCGCTTCGCTTCGAGGTGGGGCCGTGGGAGGCGTTCGAGCGCAACGGGCTGTCCTGGCAACTCACCGTGCGAACAGACGGCACGCTTCCCGGCGACGGCGTAGCCCCAAGTCTCATCGTCTGGAATGGCCAGCGCCACCCCACCTCGCATCTCCCCGACGCGGGCTGCCAGCTGGAGGCCCTCACGCTCGAGCACCCGCAGGCCGACGACGTCCAGCATGGGCTCCAGGCGCTCGGCCTGGGTTACCTCTGCACCCAGGCACCGCTGCCGCAACTCACCGTGCGCCTACAAACTCCCTCCGGCCCAAGGACACTCCGCAGTCGCGAGCCGCTGGCGCTGTGACAACGACCAAGGCCCACCACCCTCCAGGCCGTCGAGCTTGGAACAGTAGTCTTGGCCGCGCACTAGTGGGCCGGCGCTGCCGCCGACCAGTGGGCATTGCGAAACTGCCACCGCCCCCCGCCATACTCGACCACGGCGGTGAAGAAGCCCCGCTCGTCCAGGCGGTGCCCGGCCGCATCCACTTGCACTTCCCGGTAGGAAGCGGCCATTCCCGCGAGATTCTCGGCCAGCGGGTCCACGCGTAAGTCCTCCCCCCAGTGCAGCTCGACGTGCGGCAGGGTGTGGACGAGGTCCCGGATGGCCGAGGTGGCTGCCGCCCGATTGGGGAAGGCCAGGGTGCCGTCCGCCGCCATGAAGAAGGCGGGGCTTCGGCCAAAATGCTTCTCCCAGGCTGCCGGACCATCCCGAGTCACATCCTCCGCCACCGCGCCGGCGAAGGCGCGCACGGCAGTGTCGATGGCGGCGGCGCGCGCCGGCGTCAACGCCGGACACTCGTCGCGCCGGGTGTTACAGCTGCCGGTCGCCAGGGCCAGGACGAAGGCCCACTGCCACGCGCCCATGCATCCGCCCCTTTTTGCAAACGGGGGCGACTGTAGACCTACCCCGGAACGGGTTGCAGAAGGGCCCAGTCGACTGTCCCCCCCGGGAGTTGGGGCCACCTTTGCCCCTAGAAACCCTCGAGCTTCGAAATAATCTCCTTCATCACCTCGGACGTCCCCCCGCCGATAGTGACCAGGCGCACGTCGCGCCAGGCGCGGGCGATGTGCGTCTCGTCGATGTAGCCCATGCCGCCCAGGAACTGCTGGCAGTCGTACGCCACGCGTTGGGCGAGGTCGCCGGCAAATAGCTTGGCCATGGAGATTTCGCGCACCGGGTACTCCTTGCGCTCGAAGAGGTCCACCGCGTGGTAGGTCAGTCGCCTCGCCGCCTCGATGGCCGCCAGGTGCTCCACGAATTTGTGACGCCACACCTGGAAGCCGAGGATGGGCCGTCCGAAGGCTTTCCGCTCGCGGCCCCAGGCCAGCGCCTCCTGCACCATCAGCTCCATACCGGCGACGGTGCCGATGGCGGCCACCAGCCGCTCACCCTGGAAGTTGGTCATGATGTGGGCGAAGCCCTGATTCTCCTCGCCCAAGAGGTAGCGAGCCGGCACCTTGGCATCCTCGAAGTAGAGGATGGCGGTGTCCGAGGCGAGGTTTCCAATCTTGTCGAGCTTCTTGCTGACGCCATAGCCCTTGATGTCGGTGGGTACCGTCAGCAGCGAGATACCCGGGTAGCCCTCGCCGCCCGTGCGCACCGCGCAGGTGAGGAAGTCGGCGCGGGTGCCGTTGGTAATCCACATCTTGGACCCGTTGAGGACGAAGTCCCCGCCCACCCGGCGCGCGGTCGTCTTGATGCCGGCAACGTCCGAGCCGCCCCCGGGCTCGCTGATGGCCAGCGCGGCGATTTTCTCTCCCTTCAGGGCCGGGGCGAGAAACTCCGCCTTCTGCTCGTCGGTGCCGATTTCTCCAATGATGGGAGTCGCAATCTGGCTCTGGACGAGAAGCGCCATGTTGACGCCGGCGTTGTGGCTGCGGGCGAGCTCCTCGCAGAAAGCCGTCACGTACCAGTAGTCCAGCCCGCTGCCGCCCCAGGCCGGGTCATGGTTGATGCCCAGAAACCCCAGTGCGCCACACTGGCGAAACACCTCGCGGGGAAAGATGCCGGCCCGGTCCCATTCCAGGGCATGCGCGGGGCGAGCTCCTTCTCGACGTAGGCGCGCAGCGTGCGGCGGAAGGCCTGGTGCTCCTCGGTGAAGTGGGTGCTCACGGGCGGGTGGTGCCTCCTGTTGATTCTTGAGTCAATCCCAAGGGGCTCCCCCGGCGCAAGCCTCGCCGCTCAGTCCACGCCCAGCGCATGCATTTCCTCTGGGGTGAAGCCCGCCTCGCGCAGCACCTGCCTGGTGTGCGCGCCCAAGGCTGGCGGCGGGGCCTCCGGCAGCGGGCCCAGGCGCAGGGGTGTCGCCAGGCGCCGCTCGCCGTCGGGCCCCGGGACGAAGAGGCCGCGCGCCAGAAACTGCGCGTCCTGGGCCACCTCCTCCGGCGTGCGCACGGCCTCCACGCAGGCGTCCAGGCCGACCAGGCGCGCCTCCCAGGTGGACAGGGGCGCCGTGGCGAACAGGGCCTCCAGTTCCCGGTGGACTGCTTCCGTCTCCTCGCCGCCGGCGTAGCCGGCCTCCGCCAACTCCGGGCGCCCCAGCCGCTGGCACAGGGCTGAGAAGAAGTGCGGCTCGAGCGCCGCCACTGCAAGTTGCCGTCCGTCCGCGGTGCGGTACAGCCGGTAGCAGGGCAGCCCGCCGTTGAGGAGGTCCCTTCCCGGCCGCAAGGGAAGCCCGCCCGACAGGTGCGCCGCGAGGTGCATGTGCAGAAAGGCCGTGGCTGCCTCGGCCAGCGCCACGTCCACCAGGCGCCCCTCGCCGGTGCCGGCCCGGGCGTAGAGCGCAGCCAGGATGCCCACCACGGCAAACAGGGCCCCGCCCACGTCCGCCAGTTGGCCCCCCGGTACGCCCGGGCCCTCCGCGCCACCGGCGTAGCCCACCACCCCGGCACGGGCCTGGTAACTCAAGTCATGGCCTGCCCGCAGCCGGTCCGGGCCGGTTTGCCCGAAGCCGGACAGGGCGCACAGCACCAGCCGCGGGTGCGCCGCCCGCAGCGCCTCGTGCCCGAGGCCAAGCCGTTCCAGCACCCCCGGCCGGAAGCCCTCGACCAGGACGTCGTAGTGGCCGGCCAGACGCAGGACGGCCGCCGCGGCACCCTCCGCCTTGAGGTTGAGGACCAGCGAGCGCTTGCCGCGGTTGAGGCCGGCGAAGTAGGTGCCCGTCTCCGGCGCGCCGTAGGGCAGCGCCCGCGTCGGGTCTCCGGAGGGTTCCTCCAGCTTGTCCACCTGGGCCCCGAGGTCCGCCAGCAGCAGCGTGGCGTAGGGCCCGGGCAGGTGCCGGGTGAGGTCGAGGACACGCAGCCCCGCGAGCGGCAGGCCCTCGGACATGCGCCGCCTTAGGTGAGGAGTTTGCCGAGCTTCATGGCGAGGCCCATGTCCATCGGCTTGAACTTCAGCTTGCCCTGCATGGCCGCCATCTGCGCATTCAGCTGCTTGTTGTGGATTTTCACGAAGTCCGCCTCAGCCACGGTGACCGTCATCTTCGGCTCCCCCACTGCGCCCGACGTCACCCAGCCCGAGGGCTTGGTCAGGTCAAGCGTCCAGGTGCCGCCGGTGTCTCCGGTAATGACGAAGTGAATGATGGCGTTGATGTCCTTGGCCAGCTTCTGGCTTCGCCGTCAGCAGCGCGGGGATGGTGCTCTCGAGGATGCTCTTGGAAGTGACGTCGGCCATGGTCGGCTCCGTGGGGGTGATTCAAGAGTCAACGGCGGCCGCACCGTAGTGGCGTGCGAGGCGAAGCGTCAAGCACGGGGCGCCTCCCCCGGGGTCCGCCAAGACGACGTCGGGCTACATGCCCGCGCTGGTGGTGGCTGCGCCACCCCACCCCGAGGCCCGGTCTGTAGGCAGGCGAGCTTGGCTTGCGCGCGGCGGCTGTTTGGGGCACATGTTCCTTCGGTGTTCTTGGAGGCGCCCCCTGCGGGGCGTTCGCCACCCTGGAAGAGGCGTCAAACACATGTTCGGTCTCAAGATGAGCGAGCTCGTCATCATCCTCGTCATCGCCCTGGTCCTCTTCGGCGGGGCGAAGCTGCCGCAGCTCGGCTCGTCGCTCGGGCAGGCCATCCGCAACTTCAAGAAGGGCTTCGGCGGGGAGGAGCAGACGCCGCCGGAGGCAACGCCGCGGGCTGGCGGAACGCTGGCTGGCGGAGTGGACGCCGACGGAAATCCTCGGCCACGGGCGACGGCGCCCACCAGCAAGGACGTCTGACTCCACCGTTTGCCGGGGCCGCGGGCCTCAGCGGATGCGCGGAAGGTCCAGCCATTTACGGCGGGTGCGCGTAAACGCGTTTTTGGGTTCAACGCGACTCCTGGCTGTTTGCGTCTCTCCTCGGGGCAGGCTTTAACTGCCGTCGTCGCTCGGCCCGTTGACGGTGACGTCAGGCAGACGTGACGCGGGGGGCTTCACGAATGTGGCGACAGTGCGCACTGGTGTTCTTCGGTGTGGTGGCGGCCGCTTGCGGGTCGGACCCGGACTATTCCACCAACTTCACCGGGCTCTGGGTCGGGCAAGAGACCTTCACCCTGAGCGACCCCAGGTCGGGTCAACAGGCCACCGGCCAGGGGCAGGCGGCCTGGACCCTCCTGGGCAACGGCAGAAATTCGCTTCTCCTGTCCCAGTTCTGCGACTCGAACAACAACGCCGGACCCCACGTCAGCCCGACGTCGGCGAGCGAATTCTCCGTAGAGCCGTACGCCTGCACCGTCGTCCAAAACGCCTGTGCAGAGGACGTCTCGCTTACCAGCGGCTCCGGCTCGTTGACCTCCGGGACGCTGACCATCACCCTCGGCGGAAGCCTTCAGGCAGTTGGTACAGCGACGTGTCCCTCGGGGAGCTTCAACTTCAAAATCTCGCTCGTGGCGAGGCGAGAGAACCTGTGACGGGGGTCCACCAGCCTGAGGGGGGGAGGCGGAAAGCAGCTGGTCACACCACCTCACCAGCAGTTGGAATCGTCAACTTTGCACCAGGCACGGCATTGACGCGGAAAAGGCCAGTGGAACTCCAGGCCCCAATCCACTAGACAGCCGGGGTTCCCAAGGAGGACGCCTTGAAGAAGACCGTTCTGCTTTCGGCCGTGCTCATCGGTGCCGTTTTCGCCTCTCGGGCCGGTGCACAGGCCGGCGGAGGAATCCAGGCGCATCTGGCGGCGCTCAAGAACGCGATGGTGGCGAGCCAGCAGGACCTGCGCACCTACCAGTGGATAGAAACCGACACGGTGTTCGTGAACGGCGAGCAGAAGTCTTGGAAGGAGGAGAGCTGCTACTACGGCGCCGACGGCTCCATCCAGAAAGTGCCCGTCGCGTCGTCTCCTCCCCCGCCCAGGAAGTTTGGGTTTCGGGGCATGATTCAACAGTCGGCTCAGGAACAGATGACTGACACCATGAAGCAGGCGGTGGCCCTGGTGAAGAGTTACGTCCCGCCCAACACCTTCCTCCTCGACCAAGCAAAACAAGCGGGCAACGTCAGCTTCGACATCGTCCAGCCAGGCCAAGTCGTCCGCCTCAACTTCAAGAACTACTTCCTCCCGGGTGACGTCTTCAGCATCACGGTGAACATCCAGACGAATCGCCTCCTCGGGATGAACGTCTCGACATACCTGGGTACCCCGTCCAACCCCGTCACCATGGTGGCCCAGATGGGGACGCTGCTCGATGGCGCGACCTACACGGCCCGGACGGAGCTCTCGCTGCCGTCCTCCAACCTCGTGGTCGACGTCACCAACACCGGCTACCGGAAGAACTACTGAGCAGAGGGCAGGTCCTCTCTCCACCGCCCCTTTTCTGCGGCGGTCAGGGGATGGGCCCGGCTTCTGAAGCGGACTTCACCTGCTCGAAGGCCGGCACGTCGAGGGAGAGGTGTCCGAGACGTCGGCACCCGGGCCGGGCGTGAACCATCGAAGAGCTGCCTCGGCGCGAGCCGTCGCCGGTCAGGGCTGCTGGGCTGGCACCACCGTGTAATAGACCCCGTTTGAGCCGTAGGTGGGCCTGAACCAGGTGTACCCGCATTGGTAGTACGTGACCCCGGCCACGCTGGGGGTGATGCACCCGGGGGGCAGCGACGCGTAGGTCCCGCCCATCATGTACCCCGCCTCGCCAGGCGCCGGTTGAACGTATGCCGGGGGGGTGCCGGCGGGCGGTGCCGACGCGGCGCCCGCCGCGTAGCCCGACGTGTAGGCCGAGGAAGAGACGGCAGCGGTGCTGGCCGAGCCAGCCGCCACCCCCGCGTTGTAGGCGTTGGTGGTGGCGGCCGCCGTGTTGGCCTGCGAGGCGGAGGTGGCGATGGCTGCACCGACGACCACACCGGCCGCCACTGCGCCCGCCGTGGCGCAGTTGTAGCAACCCGACGACGGGTAATAGGCCACGGTGGCGGGCGGGTGGTAGTAGGCCGGAGGAGGCGGGTAGGGGTAGGGAGCGTGATAGACGGTGCCAGACGTGTGGTAGTAGGGGCTGTTCACCGTCGTGTAGTCGCTCCCTTCGGCGTGGTAGGCCGTTCCACCGTACGCGCTGGTGGCCGACGTCCCCTGCCCATAGGTGTGGGTGGCACTTCCACCGTACTTGTTTGTCGCGGTCGTCTGGTCGCTTCCTTCGGCGTGATAGGCAAATCCGCCGTAGGCGTTGGTGGCCGACGTCCCTTGCCCCTCCGTATGCGTCGCGCTTCCACCATAGGCTCCGGTGGCCGTCGTGGACCCTCCCGAGTGGCTGGTGGTCCCGCCGTACGAGTTGGAATGCGCGTACGCAAACGCCGCCGCCGGCAGCAGGAGAGCGGCGGCGAGAAGAAGCATTCGAGACGCTGCAGTCGTCTTCATGTGACCTGCCTCCATCACTTCTGTGGTGCGGGTGCCGCTTTGGCCGGGGGAGCGGGCACGGAAGGCCCCGGCCGCTCGAAGGGGATGGGCTTCGCGTTCCGGGCGGCGGCGGGAAGCGTGAAGGTCGAGGCCGGCAACGCCGGGTTGATTTTCCAGCTGGACAGTTCCATCTCGTGGCGCAGGTTCCCCCCGTCCATCAGGTAGATGGCGCGGAGACGGCGTGGCAGCTTGTCCTCGACGCCTATCCACGCCTGGATGAAGACTTCGTCGGTGGCGTAGGCCACCATGTCCGTGGCCACGCCCCCCACCGCCTCGGACTTGCCAATGTAGAAGGCGAGGCGCAGGTCCGGAGCCAGGTCGCCGTAGGGGTCCGCGACGATGAGGTCGGCGAACGGGAAATAGATGTGGGCCAGGTGGTGGGCCGCCTCGAGGGCACCGTCGATGGTGGGCGGAACCGTCGCCTGCGCGAGCAGCCCATCGGCCGGTACGTAGGCCGACAGCTTCGTCCCGTTGATGTAGAGGTCAGAACGCGGGGCAGCGCCGGTGGTGACGACCCGCAGCCGGTCCGGGCGCTGGAGCACCACGTCTGAGCGGGAGGCGTAGAGTAACGGAGGGCCGAGGCGGCTCTGGGCTTCGTCGGCGATGACGGCGCTGAAGGAAAGCGTCCGGGCAGAGGCCAGCCGTGCGCTGGCAGCCTTGAGGATTGCCACGGCCTTGGCTTCGCGAACCTGCGCTTCCGGAGTCCAGCCGGGACGGGTGGCCTCCGGCTTCCCGGCGGGCGTGGCCGGCACCTCGGTGGCACCAGCCCCCTGGGCACACAGTGCGAAGAGGACGACTGCAAGCGCGGCGGCGGGATGGACAGCCTTCACCGTGTCTCCCCTTCCAGTCGCCAGAAGGTTTCGGCCGGCTGTTGCGCGGTCGCTGGGCCGACTGGGTGAGTCTTTGCAGCATGAAGCGACACCGCTGAGCAAGCCCCATCGTGCTGGCGAGCTCCGTGCTGGGGCGAGCTGCCAGGCGTGCAGCACGCCGCGCGGGCGGGGGGCACGCACGAATCAATCCTCAGAAGCGAGACTCATCGCCCGCTCTCCCGCGGGCGGTCCTCTCCGCCGACGCGCCGTTGGAGGGTCTAGGCACAGAGGCCCGGACTGACGTATGGGTAGCGCCCGTTCGAAACTCGCTGTTTGGAACCCGGAATGAAAATCATCAGACGAGCACTCACCGCGCACCCCATCAACCAGTTCAAGAAGAACCGACGCTTCTACTTAATGTACGACGGCTTCTGGCTCGCCGTGTGCGCGGCGTTACTCGTGGTGATGGGCGTCACGGGATTCCGACCGGTGCTGCCCGGCTTGGCCTGGTGGTACTTACCGGTCTTCACAGTGCTCGTCTTCGCCCTCATCTGGGCTCAAGTAACGGTTCACAACTGCACGCACGGCAACCTGCCCAAGTCCATCAACCGGGTGGTGGGAGAGATTCTCGGCCTCATCATCCTGGTGCGCTTCGCCAGCTGGGACATCGTGCACATGCGGCACCACAAGTACTCCGACGACCACCGCCGCGACCCGCACCCCAACTTCCCGTCCTTCTGGAGGACGGTGAAACACACCGTCGTCCATACTGAGATTCAGCTTCAGCAGCAGTACTACGACACCTGGGGCGACACCGCTGCACACCGACGCTCCGAGGGGTTCCGGGCCCGCGTCAGCTACGGCACCAACTTCGTGCTCGTGGCCTGCTGGGTGTGGCTCCTCGGGCCGGTCTTCTTCCTCACCGTCTTCTTTCCGGCCAACCTCCTCGCCGGCCTCTTCATCATTCACTTCAACTGGTCGACCCACAACGGCGAGGCCGGCCAGACGATTGACGAGATGCACCCAGTCAACCTGAACCACGGCTACTACGCCTGGGGCAACCGCCTCTTCTGCGGCATCTACGCCCACCGCACACACCACGAACGGCCATACCTGCTGAACCCGGCCCGACAGACGGATTTCGCGTCGGCCACCCGCTCGCGGGAGCAGTGGGAACAGGCCGCGTAGGGCGGTAGAGTCCCGCGCGGAGCAGCAGGCGGTGGACGGGGCAGCTGTTGCCGTGGCCTGCGGTTCCTTCAACCGGTCCCACCTCACTCGCGACTTTCGCGACCTGTCCGGCTTCACCCCGGCCGTCTGCTTCTCCCTGAAGACGGCACATCCAAACCACGGGCGGCGTCCGGACTGAGGGAGGTCAAACTTTTTCTATCGCCCGGGAGCTGCGGCCAACTGGCCGGGCCTCGAAAGGAGAAGATGCATGGCCAGCGCACCGAAGCCCATTCCCGACGGCTACCACACCGTCACTCCCTACCTCACCGTCTCCAGCGTGGAGAAGCTTTTGGATTTCGCCACGCGAGCCTTCGATGCCAGAGTCATCGAGAAGCAGCAGCGGCCAGACGGGAGCATCGGTCACGCGGAAATGCGAATTGGCGATTCGGTGGTGATGATGGGACAGGCCAGCGACGAGTGGAATTCGCGCCCCTCCAATCTCTACCTCTACGTTCCAGACGCCGACGCCGTCTACGAGCGCGCCCTTCAGGCGGGCGGGAAGTCGGTCCGTGTCCCCGAGACTCAGTATTACGGCGACCGCTGCGGCGGCGTGGAGGACGGCGTGGGGAACGTCTGGTGGATTGCCACCCACGTCGAGGACGTCTCAGCTGAGGAAATGAAGCGGCGGGCTGCGCAGGCCAAACGTTGAGTCACCGGCCCCCGGGCACTTGGCCGCCTGCCGGAGCGCGGGCCTTACTCCGGGCGAAGGTACAGCACCCGGCCGAGGCGCACCGTCGCCCGCACCCGCGCGAAGTTGGTGACGTCCTGGCTCGGGTCGGCATCCAGCACCACCAAGTCTGCCAGCCGCCCTACGGCCAGGGTGCCCTTCTCCTGGGACACGCCGAAGCGCGCGGCCGGCGCGGTGGTCAGCATGCGGAGGACGTCCATGGCGTTCAGTCCGCACGCGGCGAGGGCTGAAAACTCCTCCTCGGTGCGGTAGTCCCTCATGTAGCCGACGTCGGTGCCGAACAGCAGCTGTCCGCCGAGCTCGTGGAAGGTCCGCACCTCCGCGTAAATGGGCTGCAGGTAGGCGGCGTTGGTGGTCACGGTGGTGGCGAACATCTTCAGCGTCGGGACCATCGCCATGTGCTGCAGCACCATGGAGTTCAACAGGGCCCGGTCGATGCCCTGGGGGGAGTCGGGTGCGTGCGCCAGCACGTCCACCCCGGCCTGCATGGCCACCAGCGTCCCGGCCAGGTCACTGGGATGACTGAACGCCAGCTGGCGGTGTGCATGCGCGACGGCCACTGCCGCCGTGGCGATGGCCTCGGGCATGGGCAGCACCCGGCCCCGGGCCACGTAGGCGCCGGTGAAAAGCTTGAGGACGTCAGCCCCCCGCTCGATGTTCTGCTCGACAACCCGCGCGGCCTGCTGCGGCGTCGACGGCTGGGGCATCAGCCACAGCAGGAAGAAGGGAAGCTGCTGGCGCAGGTAGTAGGGAATGCCCTTGGGTGGATAGAGCCCGGAGCCGGAGGTGTAGATGGCCGGTCCGAGCAGTTCCCCAGACTCGATGCGGCGGCGCAGGGAGAGCGTCTGGCGCAGGTCCGAACCGACGTCCACCACGGTGGTGAAGCCGCGGCTGGTGAGCATGTCCTGCAGCTGGGCGTCCAGCGTCGCGGCCGGCTTCCAGTCGGCGAAGCTCCACTTGTCCTCGGTGAAGTGGATGTGCGCGTTCCAGTAGCCGGCCGTCACCACGCAGCCGTGGCAGGGCAATAGGCGTGCCCCGTCCGGAACAGGGACGTCCGGGCCGAGCGCGGCGATGCGGCCGTCGCGCACCAGCAGCGTGGCGCCTTCCACCGGCGCCGCGTCGGGGGACAGGTACAGCTTCGCGCCCTGGATGGCCAAGCTGCCAGGCGCTAGATGCACGGGCGGGTGCGGCTGGCGAACGGGGCGAAGTACCAGCAGGTATGCCGCGCCCAGGAAGAGGAAAGCCACGGCCGTCAGCAGGCCGAGGAGCCGCCCGAGCCAGCGGCGAGGCCGGGCCGCCACCTTCTCAGCCAAGGGTGTCCGTCCGCTCGCGAACCCGCATAGCCCTGTCAGCGCTCGAGGTCGGGGCCTCGCCCGGCCCGCCCGTCCACGTCGCTAGATGGTCACCTTCTCGCCGTCGTACAGCCCGTCGAGAATCGCCTGGAACTTGACGGTGCAGGCCTTGCGCTTGACCTTCAGCGTGGGGGTGAGTTCCCCCGTCTCCTGGCTGAAGTCGTGGTCCATCAGGGCGAACCGCTTGAGCTGATTGTAGGGCGGCTCGTGCGCATTGAAGTCGTCGATGGAGGCCTGCACGGCCTTCACAATCTCCGGCCGCTTCGCCAGGTCGGCGTAGCCCTGCGCGGCTGGAGCACCGGCAGCGGCCAGCACGCGCTTGGCCGCCTCCTCGTTGACGGTGATGAGGGCGGACAGGTACTTGCGCTTGTCGCCGTACACCATCACCTGGCTGATGATGGGGCGCGTCTTGAGCGAGTTTTCGATGTTCTGTGGCGCGACGTTTTTCCCGCCGGCGGTGACGATGATGTCCTTCTTGCGGTCGGTGATGCGCACCGAGCCATCCGCGTCGATTTCGCCGATGTCCCCCGACCGGAACCAGCCGTCCGGGGCGATGGCCTCCTGGGTGGCCTCCGGGTTGCGGTAGTAGCCCAGCATGACGTTGGGCCCGCGGATGAGGATTTCCCCGTCGTGGGCAATCTTCACCTCGCAACCCGGGATGGGCGGGCCCACCGTGCCGATTTTCACCTTGCCGGGCCGATTGATGGTGGCCGCCGCCGACGTCTCGGTCAGCCCGTACCCCTCGAGCACCATGAAACCAAGCAGGTCGAAGAAGTAGGCAATTTTGCGCGACAGCGGCGCCCCGCCGGAGACGAAGAGGTGCACGCGGCCACCGAGCTTCGCGTCCAGCTTTACGCGCACTTTGGAGAAGACCAGCCGTTTGGCCAGGGTGAAGGAGAGCGAGCTGTACTCGCGCCCCTGCAGCCGCGCTTCGACATAGGTGTCGAAGAGCCGCATCGCCCACCGGAAGAGACGGCCCTTGAGCCCCGGTTCCGAGGAGCCGTTGCTGACAACGGTCTCGTACACCTTCTCGAAAATGCGCGGGACGGAAGGCAGGATGGTGGGAGACGTCTCCACCAGGTCCGCCATGAGCTTGTCCGTGCCCCGGGAGAAAATCATCCGGAAGCCCATGCTCAGCCAGGCGGCCTTCACCACCTGGGCGAAGCTGTGGGCCAGCGGCAAAAAGAGCATCACCGCGTCCTCAGAATCCATGAGGTGAATCAGCGCCACGATGCTGGCCTCGTAGGCCCAGTTGCCGTGGGTGAGCTGCACCCCCTTGGGGTTCCCGGTGGTGCCGGACGTGTAGATGAAGAGACAGGGGTCAGCCATCTTGATGGCCGCCACGCGCGTCTCGAAGCCCTTGGGGTCGGCCTTCTCCACCGCATCGCCTTTGGCGATGAAGTCCCGGTAGGCCACTTCGTTGGCGCCGCCTGGGGTGCCGTCGAAGAGCACCACGCTTTTCACTGCTGGCGTCCGGGCGATGCACGCCCGTACCCGGCTGAGCCGACCCGGCTGTCGGCCGTCCGGGACGTCATCATCCACGAAGAGCAGCGAGGCGCCGGAGTGCTCGAGGATGTACTGCACCTCCTCCGGGGTGTTGGAGGCGTAGATGGGGATGGTGACGGCGCGGGCCGCAGAGACGGCCAGGTCCACCACGCACCAACGCAGGGAGGTGGCGGCGAAGATGGCCACCCGGTCGCCGGGCTTGACGCCCTGCCCGACCAGCGCCGCGGAGAGGCGGCGAACCTCCGCCAGGATGGCGCCCCAGGTGACGTGCTTCCAGGTGCCGCCCTCGTACCCCGTCGCTCCCACCACGTCGGCCCGCGCTGCGCGCGCGACGAGGAGGGACACCAGGTTCTGCTGCGCCGTCGCCGGCGCCATCTGCTGCTCGGCTCTCAAGGTCAGTGCTCCTTGTCCATCTCCTGGGCGACTTTCTTCCCCATCGCCTTGCACCGCCGTTCCTCCGCGGGGTCACTCGGCATGCTCCCCTTCTCCAGCCGCGCCAGCGTTTCCCGGGCGGCAGCGGGGTTGCCGTCCCGCCACTGCGTCTCGGCCAGCCAGGCCATGGCCCGAAGCGCGTTGGGGTCTGCGGTGAGCGCCCGCTGCAGCCACATGGCGCTCTTGCCAAGGTTTCGCTTCGGCCAAGGCAGCTCGAAGTAATACCGGCCCTTCACCGCCAGGGGCGCGGCGTGGACGTACTTCGGGTCGATGTTGATGGCCTTGTCCAGCCGCTCATTGAATTTGGACTCCAGCCCCTGGCCGAGGGCGTTGAGGATGCCCACCGCCTGGCTGTAGCTGCCGATGCCGGCCGCCGCGTAGTAGTAGCCCTCCACCGCCCCGGGCTTGACGCGGGCCGCGCGGTCGCCGAATTCCCAGGCGGCCTGGCCAAACGCCTTCTTCTTCTCGTTGTCCGTCTCCCCGTCGCCGGCCCACAGACGAATCCGCGCTGCCTGCCACAGGTAGGCGAAGTCCTCGGGGTGCGCCTTCGCCCCGTCGGCCGTCAGCTGGAGCAGCTGCTCCTGCACGCCCGCCTCATCCCGGCGCATCCAGAGGGCGTCGAAGTCAGCAAGGGCGGACTCCGGGGTGGCGACGGCCGGGCCGGCGTCGACTCCGTCGGCGGCAGACGCCAAAAGGGGCAGCAAGAGAAGCAGGCACAGCAGAGCGCGGGGCATGGTGCGCGGGCGTTTAGCATGGCGCACGCAGGCGCTCCATGGCCAGCGGCCGATGGAGCCCCCAGGACCCCGCACTGCGCAGGGCGTCAGAAACCCTTGCGGGGGGCCGGCCGCCCCGGGTGGGCGGCCCGCGCCTCACGCCGCGTCTGCGGCGAGGTCCGGCTCCTGGTCCTGGTTGAACGCGCTCAGGTAGCGCGCCAGGAAGTGCTTGGTCTTCAGCTCCACCTGACGCACCCGCTCCCGGGAGACGCCCCAGCGCTGGCCGAGCTCCTCCAGGGTGCGCGGCTTGTCCTGCGTCAGCCGCTCCTGGACGATGTCCCAGCCGAGGTCGCCAATGCGCTTCTTCACCTTGGCCAGGGCGGCCTGAACTTCCTCATCCTGCTCCTTGCCGATGAAGCTGTCCTGCGGGCCGGCACTGGGCTCCTCCAGCCGCTCGAGGAAGGTGGTCTCGCCCTCTTCGTCGATGGTGACGTCGAGGCTGAAGTCGACCATGCTGCCGCGCTCGGCCTCGCCGCCGCGCACCTGGCTGCGGTTGTCCTTCAGGTACCGGGTGATGTAGGCGCGAATCCACCACACCGCGTAGGTGGCGAAGCGGACGTTCTTCTTCGGGTCGAAGTGCTCGATGGCCTTCATCAGCCCGACGTTGCCCTCCTGGACGAGGTCGTCCAACCGGGCGCCGCGGTGGGCAAACTTCTTCGCCACCGCGACGACGAAGGCAAGGTTGGACGTGGCGAGCGTCTCCCGCGCCTGCTCGTCCCCCTTGCGGGCACGGCGCGCGAGCGCATACTCCTGCTCACGCGTCAGCTGTGGGCGACTGCCCATCTGCCGCAGGTAGGGCGCGATGTTTTCGCGGGGAAAGCTGCTCGCCATCTGGACTGACCTCCTCGGGGTACTGCCGTTGCGCCAGGCTTTGCGTCCCACTGGCTCCTTACTGAGACGCACGAGGAGGCATTGCGTTTCCCCACAGTCGAGGCCGGGGGCGTCCGCCCGTCTCATCGGCCCCATTCCTCCGGTTAATCGGTGCTAACCTACTGAATTTATAGGATTTGAAACATCTTCCCCGGGTTGAGGAGGCCGGCGGGGTCAAACACGGCCTTGAGCTGCCGCTGGAGCTGCAACACGCCCTGGGACTGCTCGAGCGGCAGGAGGTCCCGCTTGGCCAGCCCCACCCCATGTTCGCCGGTGATGGTGCCCCCCACGGAGATGGCCAGCTCGGCCATGCGCCGCAGGGCCGTCTCCACCATCGGGCGCTGGTCCAGGCTGTCGAAGAGGATGTTGGCGTGCAGGTTGCCGTCCCCGGCATGGCCGTAGGTGGCCACGGTGAGGCCGAGCTCCTCCCCCATCGCCTTCAGCCGATGGATGGTGTCCACCATGGCCGAGCGCGGCACGGCGATGTCCTCGGACAGCTTGTGCCGGGCCAGCGCGCGCAGGGCGGTACTCACGCTGCGCCGGGCGGCCCACAACTGCTCCCGCTGCGCCGCTCCTTGGGCCAGCAGCGTCTCGCTCGCCCCGTGCGCGGTGGCAATCTCCGACAGCTGCGCCAGCTCGGCGAAGACGGCATCGTCCTGGTTGCCGTCCACCTCCGCCAGCACCGCCGCCCCGGTGCCGACCGGGAAGTTGAAGCCCCGGCCGTCCACCGCCCGGATGGACACGTCATCCAAAAGTTCCAGGGTGCGGGGCAGGATGCCGCCGGCCAGCACCGCCGTCACCGCGCGCGCGGCGGTCTCGACCGCTGGAAAAATCAGCAGCGCCGTCTGCACCACCCGCGGACGGGGCAGAAGCTGCAGCGTCACCTCGGTGGCCACCCCCAGTGTGCCCTCGCTGCCGACGAGGAGGCCCACCAAGTCGTACCCGGCCACGCCCTTGATGGTCTGCCGCCCCACCCGCAGTACCTCCCCCCGCGGCATCACCCATTCGAGGCCGAGCACGTAGTCCCGGGTGACGCCGTACTTGAGAGCCCGCGGGCCGCCGGCGTTCTCGGCGACGTTGCCGCCCAGGGTGCACCACTCCCAGGAGTTGGGGTCCGGCGGGTAGAAGAGGCCCACCTCCTCGACCGCCTTCATGAGGTCCCCGGTGACGACGCCCGGCTCCACCACCGCGGTGAGGTCCTCCACCGAGATGCGCTTGATGTTCTTCATCCGCTCGAGGCTGAGCACCACCCCGCCATCGACCGGCATGGAGCCGCCACTCTTGCCACTCCGGGCCCCGCAGGGCGTGACCGGGACGCCGTGGGCCTGGGTGGTGCGCAGCACGAAGCTGACCTGGTCGGTCGTCTCGGCGAGCACCACCGCGTCGGCGGGCGTCGTACCGAGGTCCGACTCGTCCCGCCCGTAGTCCTCCAGGGCCTCGGCGTTGGTGCGCAGCTGGTGGGGCGCGAGGCCGCTCGCCAGCGTGCGCAGGCAGGCTTCCAGCTGTGCAGCGGTTGGGCGGTGGGTCACCCGAAGACCTCCACCAGGCTGCCCGTCATGGCCAGCGGTGCCTCGGCGCACAGAAAGCACACCACCTTCGCCACCTCCTCCGCGCTCATCTTCGGCGCAAAGCCCGAGCCACGCAGCATCTCGGTGTCGGTGCTGCCCGGCAGCACCGCCGCCACCAGCACCCCCCGGCCTTTGACTTCCTCGGCCAGGGCCCGGGTGAGGCCGTTGAGGCCCCACTTGCTGGCGCAGTAGGCGGACATGCCGGGGGTGCCCACCGTCCCGCTGATGGAGGAGATATTCACCAGGCGGCCCCAGCCGCGCTCGGCCATGTCCGGCAGCAGCCGCCGGGCCAGGTAGAAGGGCCCGGCCAGGTTGACGGCGAGGACCCGCTCGAAGTCCGCGTCGGAGGTGGCCTGCAGCGGCTGCCGCAGGGCAATGCCGGCGTTGTTGACGAGCACGTCCACCGGCCCCAGGGCCCGGCGCACCTCGGCCAGCGCCACGTCGAGCTCGGCCGAGCAGGCCACGTCCGCGCCCACCGCGTGCGCCCGATGGCCGGAAGCACGCAGGGCTTCGGCCACCGGTACCGCCCCATCCAGGCGGGTGGAGAGGACGGCCACCGCCGCCCCCTCCTCCGCCAGCGCCTGGGCGACGGCACGGCCGATTCCGCGCGAGGCACCGGTGACGAGGGCGACGCGTCCGGCGAGCCGCGCCCTGGAAGACGTCACCGCCCCCCTCCGCGGCAGGCAGCGATGCGCACCCACAGCTCGCGCCGCAGCGGCCCGTCCCGTCGCAGCCCACCGGTGTAGGCCTCCGAGTGGGTCACCGCTTCGGACTGCTCCTCGCCGCGCACGCGCAGGCAAGCCTGGTGCGCCTGCAGCACGCAGGCGGTTGCGGGACTGCCGAGCTCGCTCGCCAGCGCCTGGGCCACGTCCCGCGCCAGGGCTTCCTGCAGCACGAGGCGGTGAGCCAGCGTGTCAAGCAGCGCCCCGAGACGCCCAAACCCCACCACACGCCGTCCGGGCACGTAGGCCAGGTGGGCGCGGCCCTCCACCGGAAGCAGGTGGTGGGGGCACATGGAGTGGAAGCGCAAGCCCGTCACCACCACCAGCTCACCCCGGGAGCCGGCCGGTGCCGGGTAGGTGTCGGCCAGGGCCTCGGCGGCGGTGCGGGAGTAGCCATCGAGGAAGCCCGAGGCCCACGCCACTGCCACCCGCGCCGGCGTCTCCTCGAGGTCCGGCGAGTGGACGTCGAGGCCAGCGGCTGTGAGGAAGTCCGCCACCGCACGCTGCATGGCCGGCAGGTCCGGGCCCCGGCCCTTCTTCAGTCTGGCCGGTAGCTGACGCAGTATTCGGGCGTTTCCCACAGGCGGAGCTCCTTGAGCTCGGGGATGGCCGGCGCGAGCCGGTCCCACATCCAGACAATGACGTTCTCCGCGGTGGGGTTGTCCATGAAGTCGTTCAGCGTGTGGTGGTCGCACTGGTTGAGGGCCAGTTCCCACGTCCGCTTCCGCAGCACTTCGAAGTCCAAAATCATGCCATCGCGCGGGTTGGGCGTGCCGGTGGCGATGACTTGCAGCTTGTAGTTGTGGCCGTGCATCCGGTTGCAGGGCCCGTCGTAGTACGGCAGGCGGTGCGCGGCGCAGAAGTGAAAGTCCACCGAAAGGTCCATCGGCATGTGCGTCGTCCGTCCTTCAGCTGGGGCCGCCTGGGGAGGTGTTCCCCGAGGAAAGGCAGACCCTCCTAACTGTAGCGCCCCCGGGGCGCAACCGCCCGGCCCCGCCTCAGCGCACCGCGGCGCTGATGCGCTTGAATTCCGGCGTCTCGGCCTCCCTCAGCAAGTCGAACAGGGCCGTCTCCACGGTGGTCACCATGGCGCCTGCGTCGGCTGCCAGCTGGAGACCCACCCGGAGTCCACCTCGAAGCGCGACAGCACCGCATCCACGCACAGGACGGGCAGCGCGCCCTCCTCGGCGAGGGCGCGCACCGTCTGGTAGACGCAGACGTGCGTCTCCATGCCAGCCACCAGCACCTGGCGACGGCCGCGCAGCTGGGCCCGCACCGCGTCGTCGAGCCCGGAAAAGCGCAGCTTCTCCACCGGCACCAGCGTCCCGAGCCGTTCTCGCAGCGCGGGCACCGTCCGGCCGAACCCCTTCGGGTACTGTTCCGTGTAGACGATGGGCAGCGACGAGCGCGCGGGCGCCCTCCAGCAGCGCGCAGGTGCGCTTCACCATGCGCTCGAGCTCCGGCTGCGGCATCGCCGCCGCGAGCTTCTCCTGCACGTCGACCACCAGCAGCGCGGCGTGCTCACGCACAAGCCGGAAGCCCCTCATACCGCGTACCCCATGGCGCCTGACGTCACCGGGGCCTCCGGGTCGAGCATGACATTGACGCAAGCCACGGTGCCGGTGGCCACCGCCCGCTCCAGCGCCGGACGGATGGCGCGGGGCTCCGTCACGTGCTCGCCGTAGCCGCCGAACGCCTTCACCACCTCGTCGTAGCGGGTCGGTGCCAGCAGCGTGGCGGGCGACTTCTCCACGCCGAACATCCCCACCTGCGGGATTCGGATTTGACCCCAGGCCGCGTCGTTGCCGACCACGCACACCATCGGCAGCTTGAAGCGCACCGCGGTCTCGAAGTCCATGCCATTCAGCCCGAACGAGCCGTCGCCCTGAATCACCCACACCTGCGCGGTCGGGGTGAAGCAGCTTGGCCGCGATCGCGAAGGGCGCGCCCACCCCAAGGCAGCCCAGCGGCCCCGGGTCGAGCCAGCGTCCCGGGCGCTTGAGAGTCATGACCTTCGCCGCCAGGGCCACCCAGTTGCCGCCGTCGGCGACGAAGACCGGGTCGCGCGCCCCGGCGTTCGCGACCTCGGAGAGCTCCCGCGCCAGCCGGTAGTGGTGGATCGGGACGTCGTCGCTTCTGCACCAGACGTCCAGCGCCTGGGCCTTCTTCGCCTCGCTGGCCCGCAGCCCGGCCAAGTAGGGCGTCCGCTTGGCGGCGGGGGCGCCAGCGGCAAAGGCCTGGAGCGCGGAGGCGCTGTCGGCGATGAGGCCGACGTCCACTGCGCGGTTGCGCCCAATCTCCACCGGGTCGATGTCGACCTGGACGATTTTCGACGTCGCGCTGAAGGTCGGCTCGGCGCCGTAGTTGAGGCGGAAGTCGAACGGCGTGCCCACCACGAAGACGAGGTCCGACCCGCTGAGCGCCTCCTTGCGGGTGTGCTGGAAGAAAATCGGGTGTTCGGGCGGGAGGCAGCCGCGGCCGGCGCCATTCAGGAAGACGGGCACCTGCGCCCGCTCGCCGAAGCTGGCGAGGGCCTCCGGGGCCTCGTCCCACCAGACGCTGGAGCCGGCGATCAGCGTGGGCCGCTCGGCCGCCGCCAGCAGCGCCATGGCCCTCTCCACCCCGGCCGGGTCCGGCGGCTGGCGGGCCGTCGTCCGGTAGTGGGTGGGCATCTGCACGGACGCCTCGTCCACGGCGTTGCACAGCACGTCCCAGGCAAGCTCCAGGAAGACCGGGCCCGGCCGGCCGGACAGCGCCACCCGGAACGCCTTGGCCAGGTAGAGGGGAACCAGCTCCGGGCGACGGGACCCGGTCGGACCACTTGGCGATGCGGTGGAAGAGGTCCACCTGCTCCATCTCCTGGAGGCTGCCGCGGCTCTGGTTGAACATGCGGCGCGGCGCCGCCGAGAAGGAGAAGCGGCGAGCTGGCCGCGTAGGCATTGGCCACGCCGGTGAGCGCGTCGGTGACGCCCGGACCCGCCGTCACCACCGCCACGCCCACGCCGCGGGTGATGCGGGCGTAGGCATCGGCGGCGTGGGCCGCCGCCTGCTCGTGGCGGGTGTCCACCACCGCGATGCCCTCCTCGACCAGCCCGCGTAGATGGGCGCGACGTGTAGGCCCGGACAGGGTGAAGACGTGGCGCACGCGCTCCTCCTTCAGCATTCGGGCCACCAGCTGTCCGCCGGTGACCATGGCCATAGCTGTAGGCTGTCCTAGCTCCTGTGCTCCCTCAATTCCAAGCGCTGCGTGTCGGCGCCACCGCCCTTGCCCCACGCCTCTTCGCGTTGACGTCCCAGGGCGGGCTGGCCGTCACGCGTCCGGATGGCAGTCTCCAGCCCATCCCGGTAGGCGCCACCCCGGTCGTCCTCGACGCCCCGGAAGTCCGGGCCCGGCGCGAGGTCGCGACCTTGCTGGCCTCGGCAGGCTTCAAGATGGCCCAGACGGTGGTGCAGGGCCCGGAGCGCGCCTGGCTGCTCGACTCCCTTGGCCCCGTCGAACGACGCATCGTCCAGAAGGCGTCCGCCGCGCTGGCCGGGCTGGCCATCGCCCGGGTGGACTTCTTCGCCGCCCGCCGCCTTTGGGCCCTGGAGCTCAACGCCACCATTCCGGCCATGCCCGGCTACTCGGACATCGCGGCGGGCAGTTACATCCAGGCCGCCGGGGAACTCGCCGGCCTTTCCCGGGAGACGCTGGCCCATCTCCAGGCCGCCAACGGCAGCAACGTGGCCGCGCTCTACCAGGCGCTGCTTCAAGGCTACGCCCGGGTCCGGGGGGGCGCGCTCCCAGGACGGCTGGCCGTCTTGTGCCGGCGGGCCGACGCCCAGCTGACCGAGGTGACTTACCTGGTGCAGCAATTCCGCGCGCTGGGGACCGAGGCGCACGTCGTCTACCCGGATGAGTTGTCCGGCACAAAGGCAGTGCAGGCCCAAGGGCGCCGTTTCGACTTCGTCTACCGGCACCTCTTCATCCGGCGCCTGGAGGACGCCCCCCACCCTTGGCTGGAGGCCTTCTTCAGCGCCCCGGGGGACTTCGGGGCGGTGCTGATGAATGGCCCGGCGGCGCATATTGAGACCAAGGCCAACTTCGCCCTCCTGTCGCGGGCCTTGGTGGAACCGGCCCTGGCCATCCGCGCCGCTCTCACCGGCGAGGAGCTCGCGGCCGTGAAGCAGTACGTCCCTTGGACGCGGCTTTTGCAGCCGGGGCCCGGCGTGGACCCGGACGGCGCACGCGTGCCGGACCTGGTGGCGCGCGTGGCCGCGGAGGCCCCGCGCTTCGTCCTCAAGCGGGCCTGGGACTACGGCGGCAAGACCGTCTTCATCGGCAGCCACGCGCACGAGGCGGGCTTCGCAGAACGCGCCCGTGCCGCGTTTGGCGCTGCGCTCGACTGGCCCGCCGTCGTGGCATCAGCCTCCGTGGACAGCCGGGGTGGCGGCTTCGTCGTGCAGGAGCGAGTGGAGATTCCCGTGGAGAGGCATCGCATCGCCACGGACCAGGGCCTCGCCGAAGCGGAGGTCTTCGTGGACTACTCGGCCTTCTGTTCGGTGGGCCTGGGGGAGCAACCGCCCTGGGGCGGCGTGGTGCGCGCCTCGGCCTCCCCCATCGTCAACATCCTGGGCGGGGGGGGCGTGCTGCCGGTGCTGACTGTGGAAGTGGCTGGGGCGCTGGACGCGGCGCTCGCCGCAGCAGCCGTCGGTGACTGAAGGCCTTCTGCTGAGCAGCTCCCCCGCACCACCGGCCCGCCCTTCTCCAGGACGACGGGGTGGCCATGTCCATCCTGGTCGGGCGCGGCGGCTGCTATTTTCGCCTCGGTCTCGAGGACCGTCTGCTCGCGCCGCCATCCGGGTCGCTTTCAGCAGGTGGCGCGCGTGGCCACGGCTACCCAAGCGCCTCGCCCCGAGGGTGGGCGAGGCGGCACGACAGGCTGGACGTGAAGCAGAAGCCATTCCCCCGACCCCGGCCTTGCTGGCCAGGGTGCTTGGGGGGGCAACTTGGTGACAACTCGCGCGCCGGCGACGGGGCAGGCGGGCATGGTGCGCACTCCCCTGTGGCCGGGGGGTCCAGCGGTCACTACTCGCCTGCTGGGCCGTTCCGGTGACACTGAATCCGGGAGTGCAGGCGTCTAGGAATGGGTTATGAGACGAAGCAACAATGCCCCCTGGGGTGTCCCGGGAGGCGGCACGTAATCCCCAGAAGGGGGACAAGAGAAGCCATGCCCTTTGAAACCACAGACTTTCGCACCCCGCCCGCCCAGGTTGCCGTCAGCCAGGCGGCCCGGGGCTTCATGGCCGGCGTCTACCGGTGGATGACGCTGGGCCTCGGCCTCACCGGTGTGGTGGCCTGGTACATGGCCAGCAATCCCCAGCTGCTGGCCCAGGTGTGGGGCTACAAGTGGGTGCTCTTCATCGCCCAGCTCGGACTCGTCATCGTCCTGTCGGCCGGCGTCGCCCGCCTTTCCTTCGGCACCGCGGCGGTGCTGTTTCTCGCCTACGCCGCGCTGACCGGGGTGACGTTTGGAACGCTGTTCTACGCGTACACCAGCGGCTCCATCGCCAGCGCGTTCCTGGTGACGGCCGGCTCCTTCGCGGGGTTGAGTCTGTTTGCCACGGTGACCAAGCGCGACTTGTCCGGCTGGCGCACATTCCTCTTCATGGGCCTGATTGGCGTCGTCATCGCCAGCGTGGTCCAGATTTTCTGGCCGAACCCGATGCTCAACTTCGTGGTCGCCTGCGCCGGGGTGGTGGTGTTCGCCGGCCTCACCGCCTACGACACCCAGAAGCTGCGCACCTTCGCCGCCCAGGGCGGCGGCATCGCGGCGCTCAGCATTGTCGGCGCGCTGACGCTGTACCTGGACTTCATCAACCTTTTCCTGTCGCTGCTGCGCCTCTTCGGAAGCCGGCGCAACTAGCCCCCGCCCTACCGAGGCGCACCTCAGCCCCGCTTTGTCAGCCGGGCGACGACGTCGCGCAGAAGCCCCTGGGCCTGCGGCGTGACGAACGTCCGCACCCAGCCCGCCGCGTCGGTGGGGCCCGCGGCAGCAATGGCGGCCAGCGCCGGCCGGCGCAAGGCCGCCTTCACCTGGGCGAAGGCGAGGGAAGGCACGGAGGCCAGCGCCGTCGCGCGTTCTATGGCGCTCGCGAGAAGGTGCTCTGCCGGGACCAGCGCATGCACCAGGCCCAGCCGGAGGGCTTCCTCGGGGGTGAAGAGGCCGCCCTCGGCCGCCACCGGGAATAGCGAGGGCGCCGGCACCTGGCAGCGCAGCGTTTCCACGACGGCCACCGGCAGGCCGATACCCAGCCGGACTTCGTTGAGGCCAATGCGGCCCTCGCCCACCGCCATCAGGCGCTGGTCGGCCTGGACGGCCAGCACACACCCACCCGCGACGGCGTGGCCATTCACCGCCGCCACCACCGGAAAGGGCAGCGTGAAGACGCGCAGCATGGTGGCCGAGAAGCGCTGGATGAAGTCCACCAGCGCCGCCTGGGGCAAGTCCACCAGGGCCGGCAAGTCGAGGCCTGCGGAGAAGGCCCGTCCTTCCCCGGTCAGGACGAGGGCGCCCGGGGGGGCGGCCAGAAGGCCGTCCAGCAGCGTCCCCAGCGCATCCAGAAAGCCTGGGCCAATGGCGTTGGCCTTGCCCGCCCGCATGCGCAGCAGCGCGACTGCACCCAGTCGTTCCACGTCCATGGCCGTCCTCCCCGACTTCCGGGTGCGGGCTAGGGGGATGAATCGGGCGGCAGGGCGCCCGTCGTCCCCTTCATGCGCAGTCGCTCCACCGGGACATTCCCCAGAAGGTGCGACTCCACAATCTCCACCACGTCCTCCACGCGCACCCCGGCGTACCAGACGCCCTCCGGGTAAATGACGACGCTCGGCCCGAAGGCGCAGGCGTCCAGGCAGCCTGCGGCGTTGGCGCGCATTTTCCCCTTCAACCCGCGCCGGTGAAGTTCTTCCTTGAAGCGCTCGAGCACGGCCTCGCTGCCCTTGAGGGCGCAGGAGCCCTTGGGGTTGTCCTCCGCACGGCGGTTGGTACAGACGAAGACGTGGCGTTGGTAGGGCGGCATGGCAGTGGCCCTTTCCCTAGCATTCCCGGGGGCCGCCGCCGCCAGCTTGTCAGACCTGCCTGGCATTCTTGGAAGTCCTGGTTCGGGGCAGCTGGACGCTGCGTCCCGGGCCAAAGGAAGGACTCGAGGTCATGCACATTCCTCGCGCTACTGCCCGCGGTCGTGTCTATTACTTGTGCGGTAGCGAGTGAGTAACCACCACCTCTTGTGGTCACGGGCTTGACAGCCCGGGGACCCTGAGGTTTCATTCCGGAGGGCGTCGGCGCCATGCATTCCTTCGGTGGCGGCCGGTTCGACAGAGCGGTCCGGGAGGGTGGTCTTCCCGGAATTCCCAAACATTTCAGCTTCTTCCACCGGTCCCGGTCCTCTCGCGAGGGGCGGCGGGCCGTAGGCCCGGTGCGTCCAACTTCCGAAGGGTTAGTTTGTGGAGGCACCATGGAGCGTGAGTTGAAGCCGTCGGCGAGCAGGGAGCGGAAGGCTGGGCGGAAGTCCCGCGGCACTGGCGGGCTGGCTGTCCCCCGCTACTTCACCACCCCGGGCGTGGACCCGGCCGACGAGATGGCGTGGGAACTGCGGACGGCTTCCATCAGCGGCGAGGACGGTAAGTCCGTCTTCGAGCAGCGAGGGATTGAAGTCCCCAAGTCCTGGTCGATGCTGGCCACCAACGTCGTCGCCAGCAAGTACTTCCGCGGCACGCCCGGAACGCCCGAGCGCGAGTCCAGTGTCCGCAAGCTGGTGGCGCGCGTGGTGGACACCATCACCGGCTGGGGCCAGCAGGGCGGTTACTTCGCCTCCGAGCCGGACCGCGAGGCGTTCCACGCCGAACTCACCCACTTGCTGCTTCGGCAGAAGGCAGCCTTCAACTCCCCGGTGTGGTTCAACGTCGGCGTCGAGGCCCACCCGCAGTGCTCGGCGTGCTTCATCAACTCAGTGCACGACTCGATGGAAAGCATCCTCGGGCTGGCCAAGACCGAGGGCATGCTCTTCAAGTACGGCAGCGGCACCGGCACCAACCTGTCGCCGCTGCGGTCGAGTAAGGAACTGTTGGCCGGCGGCGGGACGGCCTCCGGGCCGGTCTCCTTCATGAAGGGTTTCGACGCCTTCGCCGGCGTCATCAAGAGCGGCGGCAAGACGCGCCGCGCGGCGAAGATGGTCATCCTCAACGCCGACCACCCCGACATCCTCGAGTTCATCCGCTGCAAGTCGCACGAGGAGAAGAAAGCCTGGGCGCTCATCGACGCCGGCTATGACGGCTCCTTCAACGGCGAGGCCTACTCCTCCATCTTCTTCCAGAACTCCAACAACTCCGTCCGCGTCGCCGACGACTTCATGAAGGCGGTGGCGGAGGACCGGCCGTGGACGACGCACGCGGTCCGCGATGGGCACGCCATGGAGACCTACCGGGCGCGCGACCTGTTCCGTGAGATTGCGGAGTCGGCGCACCTGTGCGGGGACCCGGGGCTGCAATTCGACACGGCCGTCAACGACTGGCACACCTGCTCGGCGACGGCGCGCATCAACGCGAGCAACCCATGTTCCGAGTACATGTTCCTGGACGACTCGGCCTGCAACCTCGCCTCGCTCAACCTGATGCACTTCCGGAGCCCGCTCGACGGCAGCTTCGACGTCGAGTCCTTCCGCCACGCCGTCGACACGGTGCTCCTGGCGATGGAAATCATCGTCGGGTACAGCAAGTACCCGAGTGAGAAGATTGCCGAGAACAGCCATGCCTACCGGCCGCTCGGCCTCGGCTACGCCAATCTCGGCGCGCTGCTGATGGCCTCCGGCCTGCCCTACGACTCGGAGGAGGGACGCGACTACGCCGCTGCCATCACCTCCCTCATGTGCGGGGAGGCCTACCGGATGAGCGCCCAGATGGCGGAGCGCATGGGCCCCTTCGCGGGCTATGCGAAGAATTCCGAGGCGATGCTCCGCGTCATCAGCAAGCACCGCAAGGCCGCCCACCAGCTGAACCCGGACGGCGTGACAGCGGACCTCTTCGCCGCCCAGCGCCAGTCGTGGGACGACGCTCTCGCCTTGGGCAGCGAGGCCGGCTACCGCAACAGCCAGGTCACCGTGCTCGCCCCCACCGGCACCATCGGATTCATGATGGATTGCGACACCACCGGCATCGAGCCGGACATCGCCCTCATCAAGTACAAGAAGCTGGTCGGCGGCGGGATGCTGAAGATTGTCAACAACACGGTCCCGCTGGCCCTGGCCAAGCTCGGCTACTCCCCCACCGAGGCCCAGGCCATCGTCTCCTACCTCGACACGCACGAGACCATCGAAGGGGCGCCCCTGCTCAAGGCCAAGGACCTGCCAGTCTTCGACTGCGCCTTCAAGCCCTCCAAGGGCGAGCGCAGCATCCACTGGATGGGCCACCTGAAGATGATGGGCGCCACCCAGCCCTTCCTCTCGGGTGCCATCTCCAAGACGGTCAACCTGCCCAACGCCGCCACCGTCGAGGACATTGAACAGGCCTACCTCGAGGCGTGGAAGCTCGGCCTCAAGGCGGTGGCCGTCTACCGCGACGGCTGCAAGCGTAGCCAGCCCCTCAACACCTCGCGCTCCACCAAGGAGGAGGTGGCGCCGCTGCAGCTGGTGGAGCCACGGCCGCTCCGGCGCCGGCTGCCGGACGAGCGGCACGCCCTCACCCACAAATTCTCCATCGGCGGACACGAGGGGTACCTCACGGTGGGCATGTATGAGGACGGCACGCCCGGGGAACTCTTCGTCGTCATGGCCAAGGAGGGTTCGGTGGTGTCGGGGCTGATGGACAGCTTCGCCACCAGCGTCTCGCTCGCGCTGCAGTACGGCGTGCCGCTCCAGGTTCTGGTGGACAAGTTCAGCCACACCCGCTTCGAGCCGTCGGGCTTCACCGGCAACCCGGACATCCCCATCGCCAAGTCCATCACCGACTACATCTTCCGGTGGCTGGCTCTCAAGTTCGGCTCGACGCAGCCGGAGCTCCCCGAGGCCTCCTCGGCGCCGGAGCCCGCAGCCACTCCCGCCCCGGCGGCGCGGACGCTGCCGGCGACGACGGTGGAAGTCACCACCGGGGGACCGCGTCAGGCCTTCCTCAACCAGCAAGACGCCCCGCCCTGCCACACCTGTGGCGCCATCATGTACAGAAGCGGCGCTTGCTATAAGTGCAACAACTGCGGGGCCACCAGCGGCTGCAGCTGACGCGCCTCCCGCAGCCTCGCCTCCATCGGCCCCCGCCCCGGCAGCCGGCCCCGGGGGCGGGGCGCCGGGCCTTTGCAGGGCAACCCCTAACCGGCGTCAGGCCGAGGGCCCGCCGGAGGAAACTCCGGAGGCGGCGACTGCTGCAGGCATTGGATGAGAAACGGCGATGTCATGAGGATGTCGTAGTCGCCATTGCACGTCTTGCGCGCAAAATCGAAGCAGGTCTGCACCGAGCTCGAGCAGTCGATTTCGATGAGGGTCTCGCCGTGGGGGCCCATGATGGCCGTATTGGACACGTAGGGTTTGCAGTCGATGAGCTGAGTGAGGGAGTCGCCGAGTCCGGCGCTTCCCTTGCTGGAAATGACGTTGAAGCCACCCTTGCATGCCTTGCGCGCAAGGCTGGTGCACGCCGAAGCGTCGGAGCACGAGACCTGGAGGAGGTGTTCCCCGTGTGGGCCAGGGGCATCCGCCTGGTAGACGTGTGCACTGGAGCAACCGGTGGATGCGAGGACGGCCCAAGCCGCCAAGGCGAAAGCGGTTGACGTCTTGCCCCCAGGAAACGCGCGCGCTGACGTGTGGTGGCAAAGCATGTCTTGCAACCCCCAAGCGCTTCGCGCCCTGGAGATGACGCCAGCTGACGCAGGGGGCATGCCTAAATTCAAGCGCCCGGCCGATTCGGACCGTGTTTCTTCAAGAGAGGATGAGCTGCTCGAGGAGGGCCTTCTGGACGTGCATGCGGTTCTCCGCCTCTTCCCAGATGCGGGACTGCGGCCCCATCATCACCGCGTCGGTAATCTCCTCGTCCCGGTGGGCCGGCAGGCAGTGCAGCACGATGGCGCTGGGGGCAGCGCCGGAGAGAAGCCGGTCGTCCACGCTGTACCCGCGCAGGGCCTCCCGGCGCTCCTCCGCCTCGTCTTCCTGGCCCATGCTGCTCCACACGTCGGTGGCCAGCACCTGCGCGCCCCGCACCGCCTCGCGCGGGTCCTCCACCAGCGTGACATGCGCCCCGGCTGCCTTCACCACGCCGGCTGGCGGCAGGAAGCCAGGGGGGGCGGACAGGCGCAGCCGGAAGTCAAAAAGCGGCGCCGCCTCCAGAAAGGAGAGCGCCATGTTGCCGGCACAGTCGCCGATGAAGGTGATGGTGCGTCCGGCGACTGAACCGAGCGCCTCCTCCACCGTGAAGAGGTCGGTCAGCACCTGCACCGGGTGTCCCAACTCCGTGAGGCCGTTGATGACAGGGATGGAGGAGGCAGCGGCGTACTCGCGCAGCCGCGCGTCGGTGGAGGTGCGAAACACCACCGCGTCGGCATAGCCGGAGAGAATGCGGGCGGTGTCGGCCAGCGGCTCGCCGCGGGCAAGCTGGCTGCTGGCCGCCGACAGCTCCACGAAGTGGCCGCCCAACTGGCCGATGGCGGCGGCGAAGGAGAGGCGCGTCCTGGTGGAGGCCTTCTCCATGAGGACGACCAGCGTCCGGCCAGCCAGGGAAGTGTCCAACAGTCGCGCCTTCCGGCGGCGTTTGAGTTCGGCCGCGCGGGTGAAGAGGGCCCGGTACTCGGGCGGGCTCCGGTCACCCAGCCGCAGGTAATGGCGTGCCGTCACCACGTGACCTCCTGAAGCACCTGGAAGAGGTGGGTAAGCCGGGGAGTCGACTGGGCCAGCGCGCGGCCCTCCACCGCGCGGGCGCGCAGGGTGGCCACCTGCTGGGCCACCGCGCGGGGACCGGTGCCCCCGACGCTTTCCCGGCTGGGCACAGAGGTGCGCACATCCCGCGTCTGCTCGAGTGCCGGCACCAGCCGCGCGTCCACCGCGGCCGCCACGTCGGCCGGCACCATGCCGAGCGGAACGCCCAGGCCCTGGGCCTGCTTCACCAGCGTGCCCACCAGCTGGTAGGCCGTGCGGAAGGGCACGCCCGAGCGCACCAGGGCCTCGGCGACGTCGGTGGCTTGGGTGTAGTCCGACTCCAGCGCGCGGAAGGTGACGGCCGCGTCGAAGCTGACGTGCGGAAGCGCGACGCGCAGCGCCCGCACCACGCCCAGCAGCAAGGGGCCGGCGCTCAAAAGCGGCCCACGGTCCTCCTGCAAGTCCCGGTTGTAGCCAAGCGGAAGCCCCTTCACGAGGGTGAGTAGCGACAGGAGGTGGCCCACCCCGGCCGCGCCCTTGCCCCGCACCAACTCGAAGACGTCCGGGTTTCGCTTCTGGGGCATGAGGCTACTGCCGCAGGCGATGGCGTCCCCCAGCTGCAGGAAGCGGAATTCGGACGACGAGAAGTCGATGATGTCGGTGGCCAGCCGGCCGGCGTGCAGCAGGCAGCGCGCCACGGCGTAGGTGAAGTCCAGCGCGAAGTCCCGGTCCCCCACCGTGTCCAGCCCGTTCAGGGTGAGGCGCGAGAAGCCGAGCAAGGTGCGCGGAATGTCCCGGTCCGTGGGCAGCGACGTTCCGGCCAGGGCGCCGACGCCCAAGGGGGACGCATCCACCTGGGCGTGGGCGAAGGCGAGGGCATCCACGTCCCGGGCAAACATGACCGCCGCGGCACACCACCAGTAGCCGGCGGAGATGGGCTGGGCCCGCTGGCGGTGGGTGTAGCCAGGAAGCAGCACGTCGGCGTCCGCTTCGGCCCGCGCCACCAGCGCCTCCACCAGGCCCGAGACAGCCTCCAGGGCTTCCACCAGCTGTTCGCGCACGTGCAGGCGCAAGTCCAGGGCCACCTGGTCGTTGCGCGACCGGCCGGTGTGCAGGTGGCCGGCTTCGCTGCCCAGCCGCCGCGTCAGTTCGGCCTCCACCGCCATGTGGATGTCCTCCTCCCCCTCGGCCGGACGCCACGTCCCGGCCTCGGCGGCGTGCCACAGCTCCACCAGCGCGCGGTGGAGGGCACGGGCCGCCTCCAGCGGGATGATGCGCTGGCGCCCCAGCATGGTGAGGTGAGCGAGGCTTCCGAGGAGGTCCTCGCGCAGCAGCACCCGGTCCTTGTCCAGGCTGCTGCTGAAGGCCAGCACCTCCGCGTCGAGTGAGGGGCCCCCTGCGGCGGCCGTCTTGGCAATCACCGCTTGGGCTCTCCGTGCAGCCGCGCGAATTCCTGCAGCTGTAGCCCCATCAGCTGGATGAAGCCCTCGGCGGCCCGGTGGTCGAAGCGGTCTTCCTTGCCGTAGGTGGACAGGGCCTGGTTGTAGACGCCGTACGGGGAAGTGCGGCCCACCACCCGCAGCGAGGCGTGGTGCAGCTTCAGCGTCACCTCGCCGGTGACGCTCTTGTTATGGACGTCGTTGAAGGCCTGAATCGCCTCGCGCAAGGGTGAGAACCAGAAGCCCTGGTACACCATGTTGGCGAAGTGGTCATCCAGCTCACGTTTCACGCTGTGGGACAGGGCGATGGTGGTGAAGCGCTCCAGGTCCTGGTGCGCGGCGATGAGCGCCACGGCCGCCGGGGCCTCGTACACCTCGCGGCTCTTGATGCCGACCATCCGGTTTTCCATGAGGTCAATCCGGCCCACCCCGTTCTGCCCGGCCACCTCCCCCACCCGGCGGATGAGAGCGGCCGGACCAAGGGGCTTGCCGTCCACGCTGACCGGCAGACCCGCCTCGAAGCCAATGCGCAGCAGCGTCGGCTGCGGCGACGCGGTGGTGGGCCCCCGCGTCCAGGCGAACGCCTCCTCCGGCGGTTCCGCGGCGGGGTCCTCCAGGACGCCGCCTTCGATGCTGCGGCCCCACAGGTTCTCGTCGATGCTGAAGGGGGACTTCTTGCTCGCCGGCACCGGGATGCCGTGCGTGGCGGCATACTCCATCGCCGCATCCCGGCTGATGTTGCGCTCGCGCTGGGGGGCGATGATTTTCAGCTCCGGCGCCAGGCCCTTGGTGCCCAAGTCGAAGCGCACCTGGTCATTGCCCTTCCCGGTCGAGCCGTGGGCAACGGCCACCGCGCCGTGCTTGCGCGCCGCGGCCACCAGGTGCTTGGCGATGAGGGGACGGCTGAGGGCTGAGTTGAGGGGGTAGACGCCCTGGTAAAGGGCATTGGCTTGAAGGGCCGGGAAGCAGAAGTCGCGCGCGAACTCCTCCTGCGCCTCCACCAGCTCCACCGCCACAGCGCCGGCGGCCTTGGCCCGCGCCACCACTTCCTTGGCATCGCGCGCCTCGCCGACGTCCACGTGGACGGCGATGACGTCATAGCCGTAGTCGAGGCTGAGGATTCTCACCAGCACCGAGGTGTCCAGCCCCCCGGAGTAGGCGAGCACCACCTTGTCCTTCGTCATTCCCGCTTCTCCTTCTTGAAGAAAAACTCGTCCAGTCGCTGCCGCAGCCGCGCGGCGCCCGTGCCCTGCGACGGCGCGACGAAGACGGTGTCGTCGCCGGCGATGCTGCCCAGCACCTCGGGAAGCCGCGCCTGGTCGAGGGCCAGGGCCACCGCGGAGGCCGCCCCGGGCCGGGCGTTCACCACCACCAGGGAGCCGTTGTCGCGCACCCGCGTCACCAGGCTGCCCACCGTCTCGGCCGCCCAGGGCGTGCTGCCGGGGGCCGGCAATTCGTACGCCATGCCGCCTCCGGGCAAAGGTGCCCGCCGGGCGCCCAGGGCAGCGAGGTCGCGGCTGAGCGTCCCTTGCGTGACGTGGTAGCCAGCCCGCACCAGGAGGGCGCGCAGCGCGCCCTGGGTGGCCACCCGGCGGTCCGACAGCAGCTGGCGGATGACGGCGCGGCGAGCGCGAGTGCCATGTTCCTCCTCGTGCGCCACGTTCATTGCAGCGTCACCAGTGTGCCCACGCCTTGGTCCGTGAAGAGCTCCGCAATGCCGGAGTGCGGCACGCGCGCATCAATCACGTGCACGCGCTCCACTCCGCCACGCAGGGCCCGGAGGATGGCCTGCACCGTCACCTTCAGGTGCCCCACCACCGCGCCGTCGGCCAGCTGGTGTTCCAGGTCCGCGGTGGTGAGTCGGTTCTGCAGCTCGCCGTCCGCCATCAGCCCCGGCGCGTCCAAAAGAACAATCAGCTTTCGCGCCCCCACTGCGACCGCCACCTCGGCCGCCACAGCGTCGGCAAACATGTGAAAGCCCATCCCGCCCTCGCCCAGGCCCACCGGGGCGATGACCGGGGTGTAGCCACCGGTCAGCAGCATCTCCAGGAAGTCGCGGTTGACTTCCGTCACCTCGCCCACCCGGCCGAGGTCGCCACCTTCGGTGACCAGCTTCTGCGCCCGCAACAGGGGCCCGTCCTTGCCCGACACCCCCACCGCGCAGCCACCGTCGGTGTTCAGCAGGGTGACCAGTTCTGAGTTCACCCGTCCGGTGAGGACCATCTCCACCAGCTTGAGGTCGGTCTCGTCCGTCACCCGGACGCCGTCGACTTCCCCCGCCTCGCCAGCCCCCAGCTGCTTCAGGGTGGCGGCAATCTCGTGGCCGCCGCCGTGCACCACCAGCGGCCGCAGGCCCACCGAGCGCAGCAGGTTGACGTCTTCGCAGAAGCTGCGCTTCAGCGTCTGCTTCACCATGGCCCCGCCGCCGAGCGACAGGACGCAGCGGCTTCCGGCGAAGCGGGAGATGTACTTGAGGGCCTCCACCAGCAGGGCACGCTTGAAGCCCGGGCTGTAGCGCGTCAGCCGGTCGTCCTTGGCGACCGAGCCATCGGAGCCGGGGACGATGAGGGAGGTGTAGTCGGCATTAATCTTCACGTAGTCGTAGCTGAGGTCACAGCCCCAAGCCGTCGCGCTGGCCGCCCCTTCCGACAGATGCACCTGCACCAGCACCTGCGGCTCCCGCATCCGCACGCGCAGCGCTTCCGCGTCGTGCGGCACTGGGGCGCTCCGCGCGTAGACCAGGGTTTCTTGGATGCGGACATCGGCCCGCACCGGGTCGACCGCCCAGTGCTGGGAGCCGCCGCGTGCACCGACGGTGGCAAGAATGCGACCCCAGTTGGGGTCCGCGCCGAAGATGGCGGACTTCACCAGGGGCGAGGCGGCGATGCTTTTGGCCGCATCCCGGGCCACCGCCACGTCCGGCGCGCCGGTCACCTCCACGGTGAGCAGCCGCGTGGCGCCCTCCCCGTCCGCGGCTATGGCCCGGGCCAGTTCCATGCACAGCTGGGCCAGGGCTTCGGCAAAGGCTTCGAAGTCGTCCCCCTCGGCCGCCAGGGGGGGGTTGCTGGCCAGGCCGTTGGCCAGGGCGAAGACGCAGTCGTTGGTACTCATGTCCCCGTCGACGACGAGGCAGTGGAAGCTTCGGTCGACGGCCAGGCGCAGGGCCTTGGTGAGGACGGGGGCTGGCACGCTGGCGTCGGTGCAGATGGCGCCAATCATGGTGGCCATCTGGGGGGCAATCATCCCGGAACCCTTGGCCAGGCCGAGCAGGCGCACCTCACGCCCGCGCAACAGCAATGAGCGCGCGGCGACCTTGGAGTGGGTGTCGGTCGTGAGGATGGCCTCGGCAGCCGAGTCCCACCCCGGGCCGAGCGAGGCCACCAGCCGGGGAAGGCCACTGACAATTTTTTCCACCGGTAGCCGCACGCCAATGACGCCGGTGCTGGCGGTGAGGACGGCGTCGGCAGAGACGTGCAGTGCCTCGCCCAGGCCCTCACGCAGGCGCTGGACGTCCAGCTCTCCAGCCCGGCCGGTGAGGGCGTTGGCGTTGCCGCTATTCATGAGGAGGGCACGGGCACCTTGGGCCGGAAGGCGCGCCTCGGCGTCCCGCACCGGCGCCGCCTTGGCCGTGTTGACGGTGAAGCACCCGGCGGCCGAGGCCGGCACGTCGCTGACCACCAGGGCGAGGTCCTTGCGGCCAGGCTTAATTCCGACGTGCAAGCCGGCGTAGCGAAAGCCGAGCGGGCCATTCATGAGAAGGCCCCCCGTTCCACCAGGAGGCCGCGCGTTTCGGCAAGGCCCAAAAGGGCGTTGAGATTCTGCACCGCCTGGCTCGCTGCGCCCTTCAAAAGGTTGTCGAGCGCGGAGAGGACGACGACGCGCCCCGGGTCGAAGCCGCCCAGCGCGCAGGCCACCCCCACCCGTGCCCGGGGCGTCCCCACCACCGAGCGCAGCGTTACCTCCTCCGGGGTGGCCACCACCTCCACCAGCGGCTCCTCCCGGTAGGCGGCCCGCAGCGCTTCCGGCAGCCGTTCCGGGGTGACCCCCGGGCGAAGCCGGGCGGAAGTTGTACAGAGAATCCCGCGCCGAAGCGGCAGCAGGTGCGGGGTGAAGGTAAAGGCCGCCGGCCGCCCCGCGGCGCGCTGGAGGGATTGCGCAATCTCCGGCAGATGCTGGTGGCGCAACACGCGGTAGGCCCGCATGTCCTCGTCCACCTCCGAGAAGCTGTAGGGCTCTGCTGCCTGGCGTCCAGCACCGGTGACGCCGGAGGCGGCGTCTACCACGACGGCTTCCTCCGCCAGCAGTCCTGCGGAGAGCAGCGGCGCCACCGCCAGGGCCGCCGCGGTGGCGAAGCAGCCCGGGTTGGCCACCAGCCGGGTGTGGGCCAGGCCGTCCCGCCCCAGTTCTGGCAGCCCGTAGACGGCCTCGGCCAGCAGCGCCGGCGACGGATGGGTGAAGCCGTAGGCCGTCGGGTAGGCCTCCGCCTGCTTCAGCCGGTAGGCGCCGGAGAGGTCCACCACCCGGACGCCCCCCTCCAGCAATTCCGGGACGAGGCGCAGCGACACCTCGGTGGGGGTGGCCAGCAGCACCACTTGGCACTCCTCCGCGCGCTCAAGGGCCCGCTCCACCGCCTGGTAGTGCAGGGCGCCGACGGTGCCGCCGATGCCAGTGCGCGAGCGGACGGTGTCCCCCTCCCAGCGCTCGGAGGCCACAAACCGCAGGGAGACGTCCGGGTGCTGGGCCAGCAGGCGGCACACCTCGACGCCCGAGTAACCGGAGGCCCCCACGACGCCGACTTCATAGTTATGCGTCAAGAGCGCTTATTTATGCAGTCTGGCTGCGGACGTCAAGCGACGGTTGTGCGACCTTCCCGGGGCGCTCCCGCGCGTCGGGGCGGGCCGCCCTAGTAGGCGTGGCGGGAGAGAAAGCCGCCGAGGACGGTGCGGACCAGGATTTTGACGTCGAGGAGGAGCGACCAGTTCTCGATGTAATAGAGGTCAAACTCAATCCGCTTCTCGATGGACGTCTGCCCGCGCAGCCCGTGGATTTGCGCCCAGCCGGTGATGCCAGACTTCACCTTATGGCGCAGGTGGTACTTGGGAATGCGCCGCTTGAATTCCTCGATGAAGACCGGCCGCTCGGGGCGCGGGCCCACCAGGCTCATCTCGCCCCACAGGACATTGAAAAGTTGCGGCAACTCGTCCAGGGACGAGGCGCGCAGGAAGGCCCCCACCGGCGTGCGCCGCGGGTCCCCGGCCCGCGCCATGGTGGCGCCGTGCGCCTCGGCGTCCTCGCGCATGGTGCGGAACTTCAGAATTTGAAACGTCCGGCCGTCCATCCCCATGCGCTCCTGCCGGAAGAAGACGGGCCCGCGGCTGGTGAGGCGGACACCCAGGGCCACCCCCAGCAGCACCGGGGACAGGACACAGAGCGCCAGGAAGGCCAGCACCACGTCGAAGAGGCGCTTGGCCACCAGGGCCCACCCCTCCAGCGGCCCCCCCTGAAGGCCAATCAGCGGCAACCCGCCGAATTCCTCCAACCCCCCGTACAGCGTCACGTACTGGAAGAGGTCCGGCACCACCTTCACGTCCACCGTCTGCAGCGCCAGCTGCTCCATCAGCTGCTTCAAAAGCGACGCATCCTCACTCGGGAGGGCGAGGATGACCTGGTCCACCGGGCGCTGCGCCAGGACGGTTTCCAGGTCCGCCGTGGTGCCCAGCACCGGGACGTCGCGGACGGTGGCCCCGGGCGGGCAGGCCCCGCGCGACAGCGCCCCCACCACCCGGAAGCCGAGCTCGCGGTGTCCCTCGATGGTGTCCACCACCCGCTCGCCGAGACTTCCCGTGCCCACCAGGAGGATGGACTTGAGGTTGTAGCCCCGACGGCGGACGGCGGCCAGGACGCCACGGAACGTCAGACGGGTGGCCGACACCAGGACCAGCGCGTAGGCGAGAAACAGCGCCAGCGTGGCGCGCGAGTACCGTTCACGGAAGAAGTAGGTGATGGCCACCAGCAGCAGCGTCGCGGTGACGGAGGCCTTGAGGACCTCGAACACTTCCTCCAGGTCGGTCCGCGCCCGGTTGGTGGCGTAGAGGTGGGCCTGCCGGTAGGCCAAGGGCAACAGCACCAGCGCCAGCCCCAGCGTCACCAGCGAATCCTCGATGCTGGGCTCGGGCCGGTGGTGCGTCCAGGTGAACCACGTCAGGTAGGCCAGGCCAAACGCCACGGACAGCGCCACCATGTCGGTGGCCACCTTGATGGAGTTGTAGAAGCGCTGGAGGCGGCCAAACATACGGGGCGGAAGGGCGCCCGGGTGTTACCACGGAGGCCGGCCGAGGAGCGGCTCCGCCGCGTGGCGGATGCCGGCGGCGAATTGCTCCGGCCCGAAGAGAAGCGCCCGCGCCCGCGCCGCCTCAGGCCGGAAGCCCTTCTCAAAGACCTCGAACGCCTGCACCGCCCCCACCAGCGCTTCGGGGGTGGCCTCTTCGAAGAAGAGACCCGTCTCGCGGGTGACGGTTTCCAGGGCGCCCCCGCGGCCAAGGGCCAGCACCGGCCGGCCGGAGGCCATGGCCTCCAGCGGCACAATTCCGAAGTCCTCCTCCCCGGGAAACACCAGCGCCCGGGCCCCCCGGTACAGCGCCGGCAGCTCCGCGTCTGACACCGGCCCGAGCCACCGCACCGACGCTGGCCGTCCGCGGCGTAGCAACTCCGCCTGCTGCCCGTCCCCGGCCACCCACAGGGGTGCCCCCAGCCGGCGGAAGGCCTCCAGCGCGACGTCCAGCCGCTTGTAGGGCGCCAGCGCCCCCACCCACAGGAAGTACCCGCCGGCGCCCTGGCCGACGGGGCCGGTGGCGAAGCGCTCGACGTCCACCGGCGGGTACACCACCTCGACGCTGCGCCCCCAGGCGCGGGCAATGCGCCGGGCCACGTGCTGGCTGTCCGCCAGCATGACGTCCGGCGCCGCAGCGGTGGCCCGGTCCCACGCCTGAAGCCGCGTGCGCAGCGCCCGCGCGCCCAGGCGCACGGGCCAGGAGGCGCGGCCCGGCCCGAAGTACTCCTCGAAGAGGTCCCACATGTAACGCATGGGGGCGAAGACGTAAGCCAGGTGGGGCGTTCCCTTCGGGACAGGCACGCCCTTGGCCACGCAGTGGCTGGTGGACAGGACGAAGTCGAAGCCGCGGACGTCCAAGCGCCCCACCGCCCAGGGCATGAGGGGCAACAGGCTGCGGTAGTGGCGGAAGACGCCCGGCAGGTGTTGCAGCGGCGAGACGTGGATGGGACGCGATTCGACGGTGGGCCCGACGCTGCCCGGCTGGTGCAACAGGGTGAAGACTTCGGCGCCCGGAAACAGGCGCACCAGCGCCTCGAGCACGGCCTCCCCGCCGCGACGGCCCACCAGCCAGTCGTGCACCAGCGCGACGCGCATGCCCAAGGGGCCCAAGGTGTAACACGCGCCTTGCGCCCTCCGGGACTTCCCCTGCGCCCTGGGGTGGCGACGCCAGGCCGCGGGCCCGGCTGCCCCCGGACGGCCGGCCAAAGTGGTGTACCGTCCAGACCCCTTGCTCGCGGCGCCACCGCATGTGGAAGAGACGGCGGGAGGCTCTCCCTCCGCCTGGCGCGCCTCCCTGGCCGAGGCAGGCCTCCTCCTCTGGGGCGTGGGGGTGCAACTCTCCGAGGCGCTCGGCGCCCTCGGCATGGTGCTTTGCCTGTTGGCGGTGCTGCCGCCCCGGCCCGGCTGGAAGGCGAGGGCCCGGGAGGCCTGGCCGCTGTGGGCCTTCGTCGCCTGGTGCCTCCTCGTCCCGCTGCTGGCCGGCCAGTGGCCTACGCCCGGAGGGGCCGCGCGCATTCTGGACTGGTGCTTTCTCCCGGTGGCCGCCTCCGCGCTGGGGTGGCTGGGCCTCCCCGCGCGGCGGCGCCTGGCCGTGGCCATGGGAACGGCGTTCCTCCTCTCCTGCGCCGCGGCGCTGTGTCAGCACTGGGGCCTGTGGCCAGACGTCACCAGCTTCGACCGCCTGCGCTGGACGCACCTTCCTTTCCAGCGCATGTACGAACCACTGCCGGGCGAGCCCTCCCGGTACATGGCCGGGGGCCTGCTGCTGCACCGCCTCAAGTTCGCGCACGTCGGCGGATTCTTGGTGCTGGGCTTTCTGGACGTCGGGCTGTTGTTCCGCAGCCGGGCGGCGCTGGCGGTGGCTAGCGTGGGGGCCGTGTCTGTCCTGTGGTTGCCCCATGCCCGGGCCGCCTCCGTCGCGCTGGTGGTGGCCCTGGCCGTGGTGCTGGCCTTCCGCCTCTCCGCGCGGCGGCGGTGGCCGGCCCTGCTGGTGCTGGCCGGCCTCGGCGTGGGCCTGGTGGCGGGCGTCCCTAGCCTCAGGTTGCGCTTTGCCTCGGCCATCACCGATGAGGGAAGCGGCGACAGACGCTGGCTTCTGCAGTCCGCGCTGCGCGCCCTGGCCCAGCACCCGCTGGCTGGCGTCGGCCTGGGCCGCTACCACCCCGCCCTCTTCGCCTCGGCGGACACGCCCCAGGAGGTGGTGCGCCACGCCGGCAAGGCCCACAACCAGTACCTCACCCTCGCCGCCGAGGCGGGACTGCCGGCCGCCCTTCTCTTCCTCCTCCTGCTCGCCTGGTGCTGGCGCGCGGTGCAGCCCTCCCTTCCCTTGGGCGCCGGGGCCCGGGCCAGCGTCGTCTTCCTGGCGCTTCTCAGCCTGCTTCATGACCCACTCTTCCACGCCGAGGTGTCCATGGCGGCGGTGCTGGCCTTCGGGCTGGCCCAGGGCATGCGGGACAAGCGCACGTGAGAGGTGCGCCGCCGGACGTACCGGCAGCCTCCACCCGCGCCGGGCGCCGGCCCCGGCTGCTTCTGGACTTGCGCATGGTGGAAGGCCACCTGCACGGCATTGCCCGCTACGCCTTGGCGCTGGCGGCGCGCATGCCAGCGCTGCTGCCGGAGGTGGACGTCCAGGGCCTTGGTCCGCCGGGCGGGCTTCCCGACTTGGGACGGCTGGCCCCGCAGTTCCCCGTGCGCCCCTGCCCGGCCCGCTTCCTCTCCCCCTTGGAACAGCCGGCGCTGGCCGCGTCCCTGTTCTCGGCCCGCGCGGACTGCTTCCACGCCACGTCCTTCTCCGTCCCGCTTCTCTGGCCCGGCCGGCTGGTGGCCACGCTGCACGACGCCACCCACCTCGTCCGCAGAAGCGACTATGGCCGGGCCACCGCCCTGTACTACCGGGCGGTGGTGGGCCCGCGGCTGCGCCACGCCCGTGCCCGCCTCACCGTCTCAGCCTTCGCCCGGACGGAGTTGGCCCGGTGCCTCGGCTTTGCCGAGAGCGCCTTCCAGGTGGTGCCCCCGGGCGTGGACGCGGACTTCCGCCCACCCAGCCCCGAGGCCCTGGCCCGGGCCCGCGCCGCGCTGGGCCTGCCCGGGCGGTACCTTCTGGCGGTGGGCAACCCCAAGCCGCACAAGCAGCTGGGCTGGCTGGCCCAGCTGGCCCCCCGGCTGCCCGTCCCGCTGGTGGTGCTGGCCGGGCCGTCGGTGGGCACCCTGGCCCTGCCGCCGGGCGTCCTCGGCCTGGCCGACGTGGAGGAGCGCCACCTGGTGGCCCTGTACGGCGGGGCCGAGGCGCTGCTTCTCCCCTCGCTGCACGAGGGTTTCGGCCTGCCGGCGCTGGAGGCCATGGCCACCGGCTGTCCGGTGGTGGCCGCGCGCGCCGGGGCCCTGCCGGAAGTGGTGGGCGAGGCCGGACTCCTCGTCGCTCCGGGCGTGGAGGCCGCCTGGCTGGAGGCGGTGGGGCGGCTGCAGGCCGAGGCTGGCTTGCGCCAGACGCTGGTGGAACGCGGGCTGGCCCGGGCCCGGGCCTATTCCTGGGAGGCGTGCGCCCGGGCCATGGCCGACGTCTACCGGCGTGCGCTGGACTGAGGCACGTCCCCGGGGTGCACCAGCCCTACGCCCCACACCAGCGCGAAGGTGAGGTGCACGCCTGAGTGGAAGGGCAGGTGGTGCACCAGGGCCAGGGCGTGAAAGGCCCCCCAGGCGAGGAGTGCCCCGGCCGCCGGCCAGGCGCCTGCGACGGCACGCCGCCACAGGGCCCGGGCCAGCAAAAGCTGCCAGGTGAGCCATAGCAGAAGGCCGAGGAGACCCGTCTCCGCCCACACCGTCAGCCACAGGGCGTGCGCGTCGCGCGCCAGCTGCGCCGGCAATTGTGTCTCCGCCGAACGCGCCAGCGCCGCAGCGTGGTAGTTGCCGAAGCCGACGCCCAGCACCGGGTGCCGGCGGACGAGGTCCCAGCCCGCCGCACGCGCCACCGCCCGCTCGCCGTCCAGGAGGTTCTCCGCGGCGCCGCCGAGGCGCAGCCGCCAGCCCGGCGCCAGTGCCACCGCGCAGCACAGCAGCAGCACCCCCGCCAGGCCCGCCCGCCGGGCCCAGCTGCGCGACAGCCCCACGCCGGCCACCACGCCCACCAGCACTGCCGCCCCCAGCGCCGCCCGGGCAAAGGAAAGGTAGACGGCCAGCCCGCAGAGGAGGGCCAACCAGGCGCCGAGCCAGCGCCGGCGCACACTGGCGGCGCGCAGCGCGGCGGCCAGCGCCGGACCGAGGAGGGCCACCGCGCCGTGGGCGAAGCGCAGCCGGTGGAAGAAGAACCCGCCGGCAGCAAAGCGCGGCTGCCCCTCGGGGGCGAAGACTTCATGCACCCGGCCCACTGGCAGGCGCAACAGCGGGGGCAACGGGACGTCCCAGCGGACGAGGTGCTGCACCAGTCCCAGTGCCACCGAAGCCGTCCAGCCGGCCACCAGCGCCAACTCCACTGCCGCCCAGCGCACGCCGACCCCGGCGGCCAGCGCTAGCGCGGGCGCCGCGGCGGTGTCGAGACACTGCAGCCACCGTCCGGGAGGCGGCCATTCCGGGGCGCCGGCCAAGGCGGCGAGGAGGGGGGAGAGTGCCTGGTAGAGGGCCAAGGTCGCGCCGGCCACCACCGGCGCCTTCAACTCGCGGGCCAGCGGCGCGCGCCGGGCCAGGACCAGCCCCAGGGCAAAGAGGATGGTGGCGTCGGCGGCCCCCTGCATCAGCCCCTCCGAAGCCGCCGTCCCGAGCGCCCACACCGCCAGCAACGCGGTCAGCAGCACCGGCAGGCTGTTCCTCAGTGCGGGCGAGGGCGGCGAGGTCACGGGGCGCACTGTGCCTGAGGACTCAGGACGAGGCGACGAGGAGCCGACGTAGTCGCGGCCGGGCGTTCGGCCAGCGGGCCATGGCGGCCGCGGTCAGGGAAAGCACCAGCACCGGTGCCCAGGCGGCCAGCGCCGGGGCCAGGCGCCCGCCCACCACCAGCCCGCGCGCCACCACCATCAGCCCCCACAGGGCCAGCGTCACGAACAGGCCCTGCATCAGGACGCCGGTAATGCCCTGCCGCCCGGTGCGCAGCGCAAGCGCCAGGGCGAGGAGGGCGGCCGGCACCGCCATCAACGGCACGGCCACCCGGTTGTGCAGGGCGAGGGAGAAGAGGCGGTCGGGAAGTCCCACCGTGCGGCGGGCGCGGATTTGTTCCTGCAGGACGGCGGAGGACATCTGCTCGGGCCGGCCCGGACGAATGCTCAAATCCGAGCGGGCCACCCCCAAGTCGAAGACGCCGTCCGGCGCCGAGCGAATCCGGCTGGCCGCTTGGCCCTCGAAGCTGCGGATGCTGACGCCGGTGAGGCGCCAGCGCGTCTCGGAGACGTACTCCATGGTGTCTGCCTCCAGGCGCTCGCGCAGCGCAAAGGCCGGGTCCAGGGTGAGTACGGTGACGCCGCGAAACCCCTCGTCGGCGCTGCCGTCTTGCAGGTGCAGAATGCGGTCTCCCCGGCGAAACCACTGCTTGCGCCCGTAGAAGCTGCGCCAGTCTCCCCAGCGATGGAAACGCAAGGTGGTAATCTCGTCCACCCGTCGGCCGGCCCGGCCCACCACCGTCTCGTCCAGCACGATGAGGCCAACGGCCACCGCCAGGCTCACCAGGACCACCGGCCCGTACAGCGTCCAGCGCGAGAAGCCGAGGGCCTGGATGGCGGTGAGCTCGCCCTTGCTGCGCAGCACCGCCACCAGCGCGCCGGCCCCCAAAAGGAGCGCGGCCGGGGCCAGCTGGTGGCCGGCCACCACCGCCTTGTAGCCGTACAGCACCAGCACGTCCCGTAGCCAGTTGGGGCCGGTGTAGGACTTGGCGCGGTCCACGAAGTCCGCCACCAGGAAGACGCTGAGGATGCCGCCGAAGATGGTGGCGGTCAGGCGCAGGTACATCCGGCACAGGTGCCGGAAGAGGAGGCCCCTCACGCCGTCACCCCGCGGTCGTCGAGCCACCACATGGCAACCAGCCCGGCCAGGCCGAAGAGGAGGTTGGGCCCCTGCCCTGCCACCAGCGCCGGCAGCCGCCCGGTGCTGCCCCAGTTCTCGAAGCTGCGCTCCACCACGTAGAAGAAGACGTAGAAGCCCAAGGACAGCATGTAGGCAAGTCCGCGCGCCCGACGCAGCCGCATCGCCAGCGGGACGGCGAGCAGCGCGAAGGCCACTGGCGTCAGCCCCTGCGCCAGCCGCACGTGGAAGGCGGTGAGGAAGGCAGCGGGACTCTTGCCCGCCGCCTTGCTTTGCTGCGCGGCACCGAGCAGCTCCGCCGGGGTGAGTTCCTCGATGGGAGAGCTCAGCTTGTTCTTTCGCAACAGCGTGTCCTCCACCCCCACCGCCAGCTCGCCATGCTCGAAGTTGAGCAGCGCGTAGTCGCCCCCGGTACGCTCGGCCCGGTGCACCTCGCCCTCGTGGAGCGCGACGGTGAGGGCCGAACTGGCCCCCTCCGCGCTCACCAGGCCTTCCCGGGCCAGCACCAGGATGGGGGCCCGCGGGTCGCGCTCGTCGTGCACCAGCACCTGCGTCCACACCCCCCGCTTAGCGTCCACCCCGCGGGCGTAGAGCGTCAGCGCGGTGAGGTCCTCGTAGAAGACGCCCGGCTTCACGTCCCCCAGGACATTGCGCTTGATGACCTGGCTGACAATCTGCTTCACCTGCTTGAGTCCCCACGGCTCGACGGTGGACGACAGCAGGAGGATGAAGGCGCCGAGTGCCGCCGCCAGGGCGATGGGGACCCGCGCCACCTGCCAGGGGGCGCTGCCCAGTGCACCCAGGGCCAGCAGTTCTCGGTCCTCGGCCATCCGGCCGAGCCCCAACAGAATGGCCAGCAGCAGGCCCACCGGGATGGCCATCACCAGGAAGTGGGGGGCGAGGTTGGCGGCCAGCTTGCTGTAGTCGCCGAAGGTGACAGCGCTGCCCAGAAGCACGTCCGTACCGCGGAGAAATTGCATGACGAAGAGGAGCAGGAAGAGGAAGACAATCCACACCACCAGCGGACCGGCCAGCTCGCGCAGCACCGCCTTCACCAGCAGCGGCAACCTCCCTGTGGCCACGCCGACCTCCTTCTTCCAGACGGCGGAGGCCGTCATGCCGGCGCTCCGGCGCGCAGCGCCCGCGCGCCAATGTCGTGGCGCAGCTGCATCCCCTCGAAGTGGATGCGCGACACTGCCCGGTAGGCGGAGGCGCGCGCCGCGGCCAGCGATGGGCCCTGGGCGCAGACGGTGAGCACCCGGCCGCCCGCGGTCACCAGGCGTCCGGCGGCGTCCAGGGCCGTGCCGGCGTGGAAAACGTGCCCCGACTCCCACGGGCCCTCGGTGCCGGAGATGGGGACGCCGGTGCGCAGGGGCCCGGGGTAGCCGGCACTCGCCAGCACCACGCCCACCGAGGCGCCCGGGGCGACAGCCAGGGGCCGCTGTCGCAACGTCCCGGTAGCGCATGCGGACAACAGCGGCAGCAGGTCCTCGGCCAGCTGCAGCACCAGGACCTGCGCCTCGGGGTCCCCGAAGCGGGCGTTGAATTCCAGGACGCGCGGGCCCTGGCCGGTGAGCATCAGCCCGGCGTACAGCGCGCCCTGGAAGGGGTGCCCGCGGCGCGCCATTTCCCGCAGCACCGGGGCGATGACGGTGGCACCCACCGCCTGCAGGCCGGCGGCGTCCAGTTGGGGCGCCGGGCAGACGGCGCCCATGCCCCCGGTGTTGGGACCCTGGTCCGCGTCCAACAGCCGCTTATGGTCCTGGGCCGGCGGCAGCAGCACGTAGCGCTCCCCGTCGGCCAGGGCGATGACGGAGACCTCCTCGCCCTCCAGCACCTCCTCCAGCACCAGGGAAGCGCCGGAGGCGCCGAGGCGGGACAACTCCTGGATGGCCTGCACCGCCTCCTCGGACGAGGCGGCCACCACCACCCCCTTGCCGCCAGCGAGCCCGTCGGCCTTCACCACCAGCGCCCCGCGCGTGCGCGCGTAGGCCTCTGCGGCCCGGGCGTCGTCGAAGGTACGGTGGCCGGCGGTGGGCACCCCGGCCGACGCCATGACGTCCTTGGCAAAGGCCTTGCTCACCTCCAGGCGCGCCGCCGCCGCCGCCGGGCCGAAGACGGGAATGCCGGCCCGCCGGAGGGCATCGGCGACGCCGCGGCTGAGCGGAAGCTCGGGGCCCACCACCACCAAGTCCACGCGTTGCTGCCGCGCCAGCGCCGTCACCGCCAGGGGGTCCTCCGCTTGAAGCGGGCGGCACTCGGCGAGCGCGGCCATGCCCGGGTTGCCCGGCGCGCAGACCAGGTGGTGCAGGGCCGGGCTCTGCGAGAGTTTCCAGGCAAGCGCATGCTCGCGCCCACCGCTGCCGACGACCAGCACGCGCATCAGCTCTCCTTGGGGAGAAGGTACAGCGCCCGCTTGGCGGATGCGTAGCTCGGGTCTATCTGCACCACCTTGCGCAACCGCTCCCGCGCCGCGGCCACCGCGCCGACCCTGGCCTCCGCCTCGGCCAGCTTCACCTGGGCGGCGAGCAGCGTGGGCGCCTTCTGCGTCACCTCCCGCAGCCACCGGCGCGCCCCGTCGAGGTCCCCGGCTGCCAGGGCGGCCGCCCCAGCCGCGTACTGCACCAGCGGCTGGGCCCGTCCGTTCTGCCGCGCCAACTGGGCCACGGCCACCGCCCCCTTGGCGTCACCGCGTTCCAGCAGCACCAGCGCATGCCAAGCAAGCGCCTGGGGGAAGGTGGCGTCCAGGGCGAGGGCCGCCTTGAGCGCCGCCTCGGCACCGGGCAGGTCCTTCCGATGGAAGCGCAGCACGGCGAGGCCCACTTGTGGCGCTGGGTCCGCCGCGCCTTGCGTCAGCTTTACCAGCGCAGGCTCGGCCGAGCGCAGCGACTCGTCGGGCCGCAAGGAGAGTTCCGAGAGTGGACTCCAGGGGCCGGCCCGGGTGGGGTCGGCCTGCTCCGCTGCAGCCAGTAGGCCGAGCGCATCCCCGCGGCTGGCGGCGGCCGCCTGGGCCGACGCTCCCCAGAGGAGGGCGTCGGTGCGGCGCGGGTCGACCTGCGCGGCGCGCGCAAAGGCCTCCGCCGCCGCGGCGGGCTGCCCCTGGGCCATCCTCACACGCCCCTCCACCACCCCCTCCAGTCCCGCGTCGTTGAGCTTCCCCAGCACCAGCGGCAGGTGCTCGGCCGCCCCGGCGCCGTCCCCCTTGTCCAGCGCTAGAAGCAGCAGCTGCAGGTGGGCGCCGGCGTCGGCCGGCTGAAGGGCGAGGGCCGCCCGGCCCGCGGCAAGCGCCGTCTCTGGGTCCCCGGCGGCCCGGGCCGCGGCAGCCAGCAGTGTGTTGGTGCGCACGCGCGAGGCGGGGGTGAGGCGGTCTCGCTTGAGGGCGCCGCGCAACAGCTGCACGGCGTCGCGGGGACGGCCCTGCAGCGAGTCAAGGGCCGCCAGGGCCAGCAGCGCCGGGCCGTCCTCGGTGCGGGGGTCTGCCTGCAGCCGTTCGAAGAGGCGGCGCGCCTGGTCCGGCTCGCCCACCTCCACCAGCAGGCGGCCAGTGCCAAAGAGGCTGGCCGCGTGGTCCGGCTCCAAGGCCAGTCGGGCCTGAAGCGCCGCCAGCGCCTCGCGGGGCTGTCCATTGGCCGCGAAGGCCTCGGCGCGCAGCAGGGGGATGCGCCGCTGGCTCGGGTCGACGCTCTCGGCCTTCTGCAGCTCCGCCAGTGCCAAGTCGGCCGAGGTGCGGACGTAGGTGCGGGCCAGCACCAGGTGGGCCTGCACCCGGTTGGCGGCGAGCGCTTCCTGGGCCAGCGCCCGAACCCGCGCCTCCTCGGCCGCCCCGGGGTGCAGCAGCAGCAACTCGGCGAGCCCGAGGAGGACGGCCGGCGAACGGCCACTCGTCACCACCGCGCTTTCTGCCAGCTGCAGCAGGGCAGTGAACTCGGCCGCGTCTAGCACTGCTCCCCGGCCGAGGGCCACCGCCGTCAGCCAGGCGCCGAGCAACTCTGCGTCCCGGGGCGCGCCCACCAGCGCCCGCTCCAGACGGTGCTCCGCGGCGGCGTAGGCGGCCGGCTGGTCGAGGGCAAGCTCCCGGTCCGCTTCCACCAGCGTCTCCTTGACGGCTGGGCTGGGCGCCGAATCCGCGGCGCGCCATTTGGCGAGGCGCTCGGCGAGCCCAGTGGGCAGCGCTGCACCCGGGTCAACGGCGCGCACCGGACGGGCAGGCAGCGGCAGCCGCAGCGGGGCCGCGCTGCGGCGGTACAGCCAGGCCAGCGACAGAAGGCCAAACACCAACAGGCCGGCCACCGCCGCCAGCCCCGTCCAGCGGCGCCCGGGGGCGCCGGGCACGGGCACCGAGGGCGTGCGCCGCGGGGGAGACGTCGCCCGGCGCGACAGCGGCGCGGCGTCGGCCAGGGGTGGGGGCGCGGCGACGGGCGGCGGCGCCAGCCGCGCCGCCGCGGCGGCGCGGCAGGGCGCGCACACCCCGCTGGCCACGTCCTCCAGCTGGGGCAAGCCTCCCCCGCAGCTGGTACACGTCACCTCGGGCAGCGCCTCCTCTTCTTCCTGCACCGCCGAAGGCGCCTCCTCCGGGCCGAAGAAGTCCACCGCGGTGAAGGGGAGTCCCGGCGGTGGGGCGCTGGCGCCCGCGGCAGTGGCCGCAGCAGCGGGTGTAGCCGTGGCCAGGGACGAGGCATGCCAGGCCTTGGGAGGCGGTCCGGCGGCGGGCGCCGGCGCCACCGGCGCCCCGGCCGGGTCGCCGTCTTCCCAGGCGAGTTCGCCGAACAGCTCGGCGTGGGCCTCTGGACCCTCGGTCTGGAGCGCCTCCGGGGGCGGGGCAGGCGGCCGCGCCACCATGCGCTGGGTGAGGGTCACCCGGGCCACTTGGCTGCGCGCGGGCGCCTCGGGCTCCACCTCCCGGCCAGGCACCGGAGGACGGCTGACGGAGATGGGGTTGGCCATCTCCTGCGCGCGCGTGGCGGGGTTGGCCCGGGGGTCCGCCGGGGGCGGCACGTACTGGATGTTTTTGCAGCGCGGACACTGCGCCCGGACCCCGCGCGGCGTCATCGCCCCGTCGTCAATGAGGTAGACCGCAGCGCAATTCTCGCAGGCCAGGCGCATCAGTGCCGGAAGTGCCGCACCCCGGTGAAGACCATCGCCAGCCCATGTTCATCGGCGGCGGCGATGACTTCGGCATCCCGCATCGAGCCGCCCGGCTGGATGACGGCCGTCGCGCCAGCCCGGGCCACCTCGTCCAGCCCGTCGCGGAAGGGGAAGAAGGCATCCGAGGCCACGGCGCTGCCGCGCAGGCTTGGGCCCCCGCGGGCGGCGGCAATTTTCGCCGACTCGACGCGACTGGTCTGCCCCCCGCCGGCGGCCAGCAGGCGGTCGGCGGTGGAGAAGACGATGGCGTTGCTCTTGACGTGCTTGCACACGCGCCAGGCAAAGCGCAGCCCGGCTTCCTCGGCAGCGGTGGGAGCGCGCCGGGTGACGACTTTGAAGCCGAGCTCCGGCTCGACCGCATCCCGGTCCTGCACCAGCAGGCCCCCCGAGACGCTCCGCAACTCCATGGACGGCACGGCGCGGGCGCCCTCGGGCCAGGCCCCGTGCGCGTCGAGCAGGCGGAGGTTCTTCTTGGTGGCGAGAATCTCCCGTGCCTCGGCGCCAAAGCGAGGGGCGATGACGGCCTCGAGGAAGGTTTCGGCCAGGGCGCGAGCCACCGCCACGTCCACTTCGCGGTTGAGGGCGACGATTCCGCCGAAGGCAGACACCTCGTCGATGGCGCGGGCCCCGCGGTAGGCCGTCTCCAGCACGTCCGAGAGCGCCACACCGCAGGGGGTGTTGTGCTTGATGATGATGGCCGCGGGCCGCTCGGGAAATTCCAGGGCCAGCGCCAGCGCGGCGTCGAGGTCGAGCAGGTTGTTGTAGGAGAGCTCCTTGCCCTGCAGCACCTCGGCGAAGCCAAGCGAGGGTGCCTGGGGGGGCTGGTAGGCGCGGTAGAAGGCGGCCCGCTGGTGGGGGTTTTCCCCGTAGCGGAGGTCCTGCGCCTTCTGGAAGGAGGCAGTCAGCTCGGCGGGAAACGTCTCCGCGGCGGCGGCCTGCAAGTAGGCGGCGATGGACGCGTCGTAGGCGGCGGTGTGCGCGAAGGCCTTGCGCACCAGGCGCGCGCGTGTCGCCGGGGTGGTGCCGCCCGAGCGAAGCTCGGCCAGCACGCCCGGGTAGTCATCGGGGTCCACCACCACACTCACCCGGGCGCCATTCTTGGCGGCCGCGCGCACCATGGCCGGGCCGCCAATGTCGATGTTTTCGATGACCTCCTCCTCCGCCGCGCCGGAGGCCACCGTCTGGCGGAAGGGGTAGAGATTCACGGCCAGCACCGAGATGGGGGAGATGGCATTGGCCTGCATCTCCGCCTGGTCGGCCGGCAGGTCCGGGCGCCCGAGGAGGCCGCCATGAATCCTCGGGTGCAGAGTCTTCACCCGCCCGCCGAGGATTTCGGGGCTCCCGGTGTACTCCGACACCTTGGTGGCCTGAAGGCCGGCGTCCTGCAGGGCCTTCAGGGTGCCGCCGGTGCTGAGGAGTTGGAAGCCGAGCTCGAGGAGCCCAGCCGCGAACGGGACGAGTCCGCGCTTGTCGGAGACGCTGAGGAGGGCCAGCAAGGGCAGGTCCTGCGATGGGAGGGAACTGGTGAGGTCTAAACCATTGCGCGCTGGCGAGTGTCAACGAGACTGAAGCGCCAAGGGGGTCACCCCCACCCCCCAGGCGGCGCCCGGGGGGCCTACTCCTCGGTGGCCTCGCGCAGCTTGGCCAGCCCACGCGTCTCCACCTGGCGGATGCGCTCGCGGGTGAGGTTCATGATGGCCCCCACCTCCTCGAGCGTGATGCCGCCCTTCTCGGCGACGTCGAGCGCGCAAGTGTGCTCGAGCTCCCAGATTTCCTTGTCCGGGAAGTTGAGCTTGATGGAGCCCGTCTCCGGATTCACGTCCAGGTAGAGGTTGTGCTTGCAGGAGACGAAGAGGCACGGCCTCGGTCCGTTGATGCACTCGGCCCGCTTCCGGGGACGCATCCCTTCGATGCTCTTGAGCAGCTCGGCCTCCTCCGGCTCCATCTCGCCGCCGAGCCGTCGGCGACGGAGGTCACGGGCCATCTCCTTGCGGGACATGGTCCTGGAGCGTCGGCGCTCGGGGGCGACCTCGTCTCCGGCAGGTATTTCCTCGGGCGCCGGCTCTGCATTCACTTCACTCATGATTCCCTCCTCCACTCTTTGGACCGTTGGCGGCCACCCACCCCTTGGGCGGCCGGTTCAGCTCAACTCCTCGGTGGGCGCGCGCTGCGCAGTCAGCTCGCTGCCGAGGCGCGACAGGTCGCGCACCAGGGCCTCGGAGCGCCGGCGCAACAGCTCCAGCTCCGACTGGAGCTCCCGCTTGTGCGCCGCGCCGAAGGGCCGGGACTCGAGCTCGGCCTGGAGGCCAGTCAGGGTCTCGCCAAGGCCGCGCTGGACCTGGTCGATGCCGTTCTTGAAGAAGACGAACGAACGCTTGATGTCCTCGAGGGTGAGGCCAGCGGCCATCATTTTCTTGATGGCGTTGATGCGCCGGACCGACTCCACCGGGTAGACGCCGTGGCTGCCGCGGTGCTTGCCCTTGCGGCCCACGCGGCGGCTCCGCGGTAGCAATCCGGCCTGAACGTACTTGCGGAAGGTGGCCTCCGAGAGACGGACGCCGCGCGGGCGGAAGATTTCGAGAATCGTTCCGGCCGACAGGCCACGAGCGTGATCTCGCTCGATGCGCGCGATCTCTGCTGGGCCCAGTAACTCCATTCAGTACCGCCGTTTCAATAGAGACAACTGAATGTACTCCATTGAATAACTTATTTGGAAGCGAGCCGTCAAGCGAGGCGGCCCCTCGGGGATCAGGCGTTCAGCGGTTCCGTGTTGAGGCGGGCCGTGTCGCGGCGCCAACGCCGCGCGGACGCGCGGCCGCACCGGTGCGTCGCTGGACCGGACGCCAAACGGGAGCCGGCATCCGACGGCGGCAGCCCTCGCTCAGCGGAGGCCTCGGCAGTCCTCGGTCTGCGGCCGGGCGCGGGCCTCCACCAGGCCCTCGAGGGCGGACAGTTCCGACGCCAGCTGGCCCGCCGGCGCGGTGCCGGAGTCCACCGCGTCGAAAAGAAGGAGCACGCGCTCCACTTGGAAGTGGATGCTGCGCGCCCGCGCCGGGGCGATGCGGCGCGACAGCAAGTCCGCCGTGGCCCCCACCAGCACCCGCGCTACTGCGTCGCGCGAGACGAGGCGCTCCGGCGGCCGGCCCTCCCCTCCCCCGGCCAGCACCCGCAGCTGCATGCGTCCGTCGTCCTCGTCACCCATTCCCGCTCCCTCGTGTGGACAATGTAGGCTAAAATCCTACCTGGGCCGGGGCGCCCCGCAACAAAGCGGCCGCGGCCAGCCGTTGCGGGCGTGTCCGGCCAAAGGGGGCAGGTATGCTGGCTGCGGCCGGGGTGCCCCGGGCGCTGCCTCCCTGGGGCCGCCCGCGGTAGCTTCATCGGGAGGACTGCTTGCAGACGCGGGTAGGCGCTTCACGCCAGGCAGCAATGGCCGTTTGGGCATCCTTGGTGGTGCTGGCAGCCAGCCTGGGCTGCGCCGGGGGTACAGGGCGGGGCCCGGTCCGCCCCACTGCGGCGCCGGACTTCGTCAAGACGACGGGGCCGTGCTTCGTGGGCGGCCGCATCAGCCTCGACCCGACGCTGCTTCCCAAGACGGCCGATGACGAGCTGGCCGCCCTGTCCTGCGAGAACCTGGTGGTGGTGCAGAAGAGCGAGGATGGCAGCACCCTGTCCGTCCACGCCGACGGCTTCTTCGCCCAAGGCTACGGCGAGTGCCACTACCAGTTCACCGACGTGCCCGTCGGGACGTCCAGCTACTCGGGCCGGGTGGTGTCCCTCAGCGTCCCCGAGTCGCGCTACGCCCTCACCTCCGCCGTGGAATTCAATACCGTGCGCTGTGGCGGCTCGCTCGGCTCGCTCAACCAGCAGCTGGACTTCCTCCTCACCATTCCGGACGTCCGCGGGCGCTGAGGCCCAGCCCCCGCGGGCGGGCCACCCTTACCGACCGGACCGCCAGGCGGCCGGAATCAGCCAGTACAGCGCCCCGTTGAGGTCGGCGATGTTGAGCGCGACGAAGGGCGACTGCCAGCCCGCCGGACTGATGCTACGGAAACCGAAGGCGAGCCCAAAGCGGTCCTGGAGGAAGGACAGGTCGAACTCCAGGCCGAAATTGTTGGCGTTGGACCCCGTCCAGTACAGCGACCAGCGCGGCCCGGCGCCGAAACTGAAGCTGCCAACGTGGACCAGGGCGCGGACTCCGAGCGTGGTGGCGGCGCGGCTCGGGCTGAATTGAATGTCCACCAGCTGCAGCGTGGAGTTGAACGAGAACCAGCGGGCAAGCCACAGCTCAGGCTCAATCCAGCTGAGCGCGAGGCCCCCGCCGACGATGTCCAGGGCCACCCGGTACGGGACGAGATGGGCGAGGACGATGGGCAGGTAAGAGCCCTCCGCCAGGGGCTCGCCGGGAATGGTGGACGGGTCCACCACGAAACGCACCCCCGTCTCGTAGCTCTGCGAGCGGCTGAGCAGCTCGGTCGCGCCGATGCCCAGGTTGACCATCCCCTCGGTTCCGCTCGAATCCCCACTCGGGCGCTGGATTTCGATGGTGGCCGCGCGGTCCACCGCGCGCTTCACCGTCCCGGTAAACCAGCGGCGCCGGCTCTCCAGCGCGGTGCGCATGCTGTCCGAGTCGGCCACATAGCCCGCGGCCACCAGGCCATCCATGAAGGCGTCGAAGCTGAGCTCATCGAAGCACAGCTGCTCCTGTGCGCCCTGCTCGCAAGGCATGGGCTTGCTGAGCAGTACCTGCACCACCTTGCCCACCGAGCCCACCGACTTGAGGACCGGTGGCTCGGCGCCCAGCCACTGCCACTGGGGCAGCCGGGCCACCCGCTCCCCCTCGGCCGCGCTGCCGAGCCAGGCGGTCAGCTCCCGGCGCGCGAGCGTCTTCACCACCACGGTTGCCTTGGAAGAGTCGAAGAGACGCAGCCACCGCGCGGCCACCTCCATCGCGGCGCCGAGACACAGCTGGGTGGCTTCCTGGGTGAAGTCCAGCTCCCCGGTGCCGTCCAGCTTGCGCACCGGCGCCACGCGCGTCGTCTCGTACGGGTCCTGCAGGTCACACCAGCGCGCCGCCGCCTGGTGCAGGCCGTCGTAGACGCCGATGTAGTAGTCCGCCTCGCGCAACGGGCGGTCCAGAAAGCCTCCGAAGGCGGCCAGCTGGCTGCCCGCGAGCGGGCTGAACCGCGTGGTGAGCACCAGCTTGCGCTCGCCGCTGCTGTCGTGCCCGAGCTCGGCGGCGTCCTGCGCCGCCTGAAAGCTCTCCGCGGTGAGCGTCCCGAGCCGCGCCCGCAGCTGCAGCAGCTTCTCCAGGCCCGCCCAGGCCAGCAGCACCGTCTCATTCAGCTCGCCCGGCGGCGCCGCGCGGAGGGCCTCGATGACGGGCTGCAAGGGCTGCACGGCAAAGGGCAGCGTGTCCGGGACGCTGGCCACGGCCGCCAGTGCCCGGGAGGCTGCCAGGCCCGGGGCCAGGGGGACGTTCTGGCCGGCCACCGCCTGCAGCTGCTCCACCACCAGCGCGTCGGTCAGCCGATTCGTCCACTCGGCGCGGTGGCGCGCCTGCTCCACGTACTGCAGCAGCGTCGTCCGCAGCCTTCGCAGTGCATCCTCGCTCAGCGAGCCGTGCGTCATCCGAGGAAGTTCATCGGTGAGCAGGATGACGGTGGCGGCCGAGACCTGCGCTCGCGCCGTGCTGGAGCGCGCCACCTGCAGGCGCTGGGCCGCCGTCGCACCATGACTGCGCAGCCCGTCCTCCAGCCGGCGACGCGGGTTGCTCTCCCCGGCAAGCGCCGTCAGTGCCTCCGCCATCCGCACCAAGTCCTCGTCCGAGAGCGGCACGGCCGACCGGGCCAGCTGCGTCGGGTCCCCCCGAAGGGGGTCCGCGTCGGGGACCTCCCGCGCGGCCGAGGCACAGACGTCCTCCAGGAGTGACGCCGCCGGCTCAGCGTCGGTAACAGCCATGCGCCGCACGCAGCTGTAGAGCATCCGGCTGAAGCGGATGCGCTCGGGCAGCGTGCCGTGAAACACCGGCGGGGGCGGGACCTCGGTCGGCTCGCCCGTCACGTCCAGCAGGTGCAGCTGCAGCGAGGCCGACTCGGTGAGAAGCAGCGCCACGCGAAACAGCAGGCTGCGGGTGGTGAGGTTCCATTGCCGGGACCCGACCGACTCGGCCAGCTGCCGCTGCCGGGCGGTGCCCACCAGGGTGAAGGCGAGGTCCACCGCGCCGCTGATGCCCTGCCCGGTGTGCTCGGCGACGTCCTTGGCCGGGGGCTGAAGCCGGCGCGTGTCCGGGTCCAGGAAGAGAGCTGTCAGCGGACGCAGCACCCGCCAGCGTGCGAAGGCCTCGGCCTGGTCGATGGCCAGCCCCACCGGCGCGTTGTCGAAGACGCCGCCGTCCACAAAGTAGCTCTTGCACAGGGACATCTCGCGGCCGCCGGCGGCGTTCGCGTAGGCCGAGCAGGTGAGGTTGTCGAGCGGGTGCTTGGCGTCCGGGCCCGGGCAGCTGGCCCCAGTGACTTCGGTCCCTCCCGCACAGCGCACCGCGCACTCGCACAGCGGACGTGGCCCAAAGGCGAGGGGGAAGGCCGCCGAGGCGAGCAGGGCCTGGAGGAGGGAGTCCGGCGAGGTGAAGGTCTGCGCACCCTCGCTCGAATCGGCGAGCCGCAGCAGGCTGTCGGTGGAAGAGCGTCCGTTCAGCCCCTGGCGGTGCAGGTGAACCTTCCCACCCTCATCCACCTCGAAGAGCAAGGGGAAGACGGCGCGCTGCACCGGAAGAGAGAGGCGGGAGACGTCCAGCTTCTCGGGCATCACCCGCGTCACGGTGAAGCCCACCGGCAAACGGCAGCCCGGCTCGAAGCGCATGCCGTCAGGGGAGAAAACCCGCTCTCGGATGCGGTTCACCACCGGCATCAGCGCCGCCGAGGCGAGCAGCCCGTCGTCCGGCACGTACAGGTGCGTGTCCTGGGGCAGGAGCGCGTCCAGACCAACACTCACCCAGGCCTCGCGCAGCAGGTTCTGGTCGACCGACAGGTTGACCTTGTCATCCGCGGCGCCGCACCACAGGGCGCTCGACAGCAGGCTGTTCACACTGCCGGCCGAGGCGCCGGTGACGGCCAGCAGGGTGGGCACGCGCTGGTGCCCGAGCTCCTCGGTGGAGAGGTTCGCCTTGCTCAAGCGGACCAGCGTCCACGTCAATCCGGACTCGTACGTCCCGAGGCTCACCCCGCCGCTCACCGTCAGCGTGAAGGGGTCGTCGTACTGGCCGAGTTCGGTTACTGGTGAAGCGGCGAGCAGAAGCAGGGCCACGGCCGAGGACAGCATCCTGGGTTCACCTTTACGCCAAGCAGGTTGGGGAGTCGGTGGCTTCTACCCCATCGGCCGGGCCAGCTGGGCGGTCAGCGACCGCGTTCGTCACGCGGACGCAACCTCTATTCCCCAAAGCGTCACCGCGGCCGAGCGCTGCAGTCACGTCCGGGCCTCATCATCCGTTCAGGTTCCCAAGGACGACATGACGCAGGGTCGCATCCTCTATCTCGCCTTGGCGGATGCCCGCGGTCACTTGATGCGGGCCCACCTCCTGTCCCGCACGCTGGCGGACGACTTCGAGGTGCAGGTGGTGACGACGGCGAACGACGGGGTTCGCTTCCTGTCCCATCTCGGGACGCCCGCCACGCTGCTGTCGGAGCACTTCCGGGTGGAATTCAACGCGAAGCACGACATGTCCCGAGCGCGCACCGACCGCCGCGTCCTCAACTACCTGGTGCTTCCCTGGCGGGGGCTGGCCGACCTCGGCCGGCTCACCCGGCTGGCGCGCGGGGCGGACCTCGTCGTCAACGACTCCCTGCACCCTGCGCTTCTCACCGCGCCTGCGCTCGGTTTTCCATTCCCGGTAGTGCAGGTCTACGGGGAAAACCTATGGCACGCGATGGCGTCCAACCTGGACGGCCGGGCCGCCCCGTGGGTGGTGCGCACCTACCGCCAGGCCCTGGACGCGGTGCGCGACCGCGCCTTCGGGCGCATCATCCACACCCTGGGCTCGCCCCGCATGGCCCACCCGCACCTGCCCACACCTACGTCATGCCCCCCATCGTCGCGCGGCCGGCTCGCACCCGGGCCCAAGTTCGCCGCGACTTGGGCGTGCCGGGCGGCGCCCCCCTGGCGGCCGTGTACCTCAACCCCCACTTCCGGGAGCCCTCCATCGCCGCCGCCCTCGAACGGGCCCTCCGTCAGCGAGGCTTTCACCTGCATGCCGTCGGCGAGGGCTACGCCAGCCGGCCCGGCTGGCGTGCCACCGACGCCGCCTTGGGCGACGTCGTCCACGCGGCGGACCTCTTCGTCTCCGGCGCCGGCATGGGGGCGCTCGAGCTGGCCCGGACCTCCGGCACGCCCCTGCTCGTCCTTTTGGGCGACCAGCCCGAGCAGGAGCGCAACGTCGCCGATGCCAGCGACCGCTGCCCGTTGCTGCGGCTTCGGGCCGTCCCGCTGGGGGGAGACCTGGCCGCCGCCGTCGCCGAGGCAGCCTGCATCCTCGCCCCGGGCGGCGTTGCCGCTTCTGAGCAGGCCCTGGCCGCGACAGGCGCGTGCGCCACCGAGGCCGGATGGCGCCAGGCCTTTGTGGAGTTGCTGGAGGCTGCGCGCGCACAGGCCCGGGCGCGCAGCCGCGTGCTGGCCCGTGTCCGCCCCCTGTTGGACCCGGGCACGTCCTGACGTTTGCGCCGCCCGGCCGCTGCGCGCGCTTGTTGGCGCCTCGACGCCGCCCGTGGCCGACCGTCAGGAGGGCCAGATGGCCACCAGCTGACGCAGGTGCCCTTCCAACTCGCGGTCAGGCGTCTTCGTGTAGTCCTTGTGCTCGCTGGCGCGAAGGCGGGCGGCCAGCCCCCGGCCGAGGTTCTCCCGGAGAATGCCCAGCATCCTCGGCGGGGCGATGAGGACCAGGTGGTGGAAGGCGTTGCTGGCAAGGCCGCGCTCCAGCATCCGGACGAGTTCTTTGGCGAAGCGGTGCTCGGCCTCGTCGGACGGCGCCGTACTCTGCTGCAGCGCCCCGTGGTGCATGGAGGCGTGCTTCTGGTGGTCCGCGACCTCCGGCAAATCGCCGCTCTCGTCGTGCGCCGAGCCGTCGGGGCGGCTGCGGATGGTGTGGCGCAGCTTCCCCGGAAGGCCCGCGTCCTCGACGTCAAAAATGCGGCCCTGGTGAGCGTCCGCCACCAGCACCCAGGTGTTGCCTTGTCCTGTCATAGGGTCGAAAAGTCTACCGCCTCTCACCCGGGTTTCAGGGCACAAAAGCCTGCACTGCACCGGGGGGGCACGCCCCCTGGCCTGGATGGCAGGAACACCGCCGCCCCGTCCGTCACCAGCCCCCGACGCCGCCACCCATCCCCGTCTGGGGCGGGGGGTTGGGCGTCGGTGCGGGAGACTGCGCCGAGGCGGCACTGGTGGTGGCGCAGCCTGACAGCGCGCCAATGACGGCGCCTCCCACCACCAGCAGCTTGAATAGCTTCTTGAAGAGCATGGTCTTCCTCCCCACAACGGGACTTGCCCGGAAAATCGCACCACTTTCCGGGACTGCCGTCCACCCCCAACAAGACACCGCGCAGCGCCCTGCGTTGCGCGGCTGACAGTGCCCGCCCCGTGTTACCGCCGGGGGGCACAGCCTTTCCCCCTCGGGTCGTGGCACGCTCTTGAACGAATTTGACACACCCCCCGGCGGCCGGCGGCCATCCGCCTCCGCCCAGGAGAGAACGGGAGGAGGCAGACCATGGGAGACTTGCTGGCGGGCGCCCACGTCGTCCTCTACAGCCGGAACGCCGAGCAAGACCGGGACTTCCTTCGAGAGGTGCTGGAACTGCCCCACGTCGACGCTGGCCACGGCTGGTTGGTATTCGCACTGCCCCCCACCGAGGTGGCCGTTCACCCGTCGGACGCTAGCGTCGCCCACGCGCTCTACCTGCTCTGCGACGACGTGCAGGCCTTCGTCGCCCGCATGCGCCAGAAGCAGGTGGTGTGCAGTGCCGTGGAGACGCAAGCCTGGGGTCTCCTCACCCACCTTACCCTGCCGGGCGGCGGCAGCCTCGGCGTCTACCAGCCGAGGCACCCGCGCCCGGGCCACTGAAGCGCCCCCCTCGCGCCTCATCAAAACCGCGCGCGAACGCCGGCCGCGAAGGCACCGGAGAGCGTGGTCTGCGTGCCGCTACCAGGTGGCGAGCCGGTGGCATCCGGGGGCTGAAGGTCCACCTGGAAACTGCCCGTCAGCCACACCTTCCATTGCGCTGTGACGGTGTACTCCACCCGCCCGCCCAACACCTGACTTGTGCCGAGGTCCGAGGCGTAGACGCCAAACTGGTACCACAGCCCCAGCGTGACCGGTCCCAGGCGCTGGTGTCCGTCTGCGCGGAGGGTGAAGAGGTAGGGGGCGAGCGGGACGCTGCTGCCCAGCGAGAAGTTGTGCAGCGCCGTCCGTCCCGAGGTGAGCGCGCTGTAGTAGCCAAACTCGGTGGGGTCCTTGCTGTACAGGTAGTAGGCGGCCTGGAGCCCGACGTCCGTGTCGGCGTGAAAGAAGACGGAGCCTCCGGCGGCGAGGCGAAACACGTCCAGCGTGTCCGTGCCGTTGGTGAGGAGCGGCTGAAGTGCCCGGCACCGCCGCACCTGGGCGGGCACTTTGGTGGTCTCGCACACCTGCTGGATGCGGGCGATGTTTTCCCCAGCCGTCCCCGTCGTGTTTTCCAGCCGCTCGAGCGTCTGGTCCACGGTGAGGGCAAGCCAGCCGAGGTCGGCATCCATCACCGCCGCCACCGGGTCGGTGGAAGGGGTCGCCGATGGCGTAGTCGCCCCAGACGTCGATGCCGTAGCTCGACGCCGCCGTCTTGAGCAAGCCATTGCGGTCCACCGTGCCACCGTCCGGCGCGGCCAGTGTGATGTCGCTGTTGGTGCTCTGCGAACTGGGGGGCGAGTAGACCCCGTCGACCGACAGCGTGAGCGCTTCGGTGACGTCATAATCGAGCCCCAGTGACATGGCGAAAATGGAGGCGGATGTTCCGGCGAAGGAACCGCCCATGGGTACAGGCGTCGCAAATTCGTAGGTGAAGCCCAGCGCGGCCCGAAGGACCAGCGCCTCCGTCAGGTCGAAGTCGGCCTTGAGAAGGTCGGCTACGTTCCCGGCGCGAGGGTTGGTGGGCGTCGTCTGCGTGACCTGGCCGCCTATCTCATTGGAGACGGTGCCCGCGCCCGCGGAAGGGGTCCGACCGAGACGACCAGCACCGCCAGCATCGGCCACCGGCGAGCCCAAGGATGGAATGGCCCACAAGCGCGCACTGGAGGGGTCGAGCATTTGGGGGAGGAGCGCAGCGCGAGCCGGGATTCACCGGTGCAGGACAAAGTATAGAGGCTCGGGGGTGACACCTGCCGCCAATGCCGCCGCCCTCGGACGGCCCCGGCGGCGGTTTCATTCAAGCGCGCGCGCCGCTGCGGCGTCCCTGGTCCACCAGCCGACAGCGGATGGCTGTCCAGCGTTTCCCCATACAGCGCCGGAGAACTTTTCAAGGCAGCCGGCGCTGGCCTGCCGTGGCGCGTCCACTCGCCCCGGTTTTCCGGCTACCCTCCCCGCGCATGGGACTTCCGAAGGCCGCGCGCGTTTGCAGTGTCCTTCCCCTCCTGTTGGTGCTGACGGGCTGTCCGACAGCAACCGTGGGTGGAGGAACAATGGACTCGGGCCTGCCGCCCGACGGCGGTGGCAACCCCGACGGGGGCCCTCCGGACGGCGGTCCGCCCGATGGCGGGAGCGGGACACCCGACGGCGGCGGCACCCCGGATGGTGGAGGCATGCTGCCCGATGGGGGCGTGGCCCTGGCCATCACCACCTTCGGCGTCCACGGCACGCGCGACTCCCTCTACGTCGACCCGGCCTTCACCAAGGCTCACCTGGCGCAGATTCAGACAGACGGCGGGTTGAAGGCGGACCCCACCTTCGCGCCAGCCGTGGTGGGCGCCGTGTACGCCTCGCCACTCTTCTTGGAGAACGGGCTGAACGGCAAGGACGTCCTCTTCGTGGCCACCGAGGAGAACAACGTCTACGCCATCGACGCTGCTGCCGGCACGGTGCTGTGGAACCGAGCGCTCGGTGCTGGGGTTCCGTCAAGCCAGTTCGGCTGCGGGAACATCAACCCGCTCGGCATCACCAGTACCCCGGTGCTGGACGTCACGCGACGGCAGCTGGTGCTGGTGGGGACGCTGGAGGTGGCCGCCGGCCTCCCCCACCACATCGTCTACGGCCTCTCCATCGACGACGGGCGCACGCGGTGGAGCATCGACCTCGACAACACCGTCTCCGGATTCGACACCAAGTACCAGGGGCAGCGTGCCGGACTCCTCATCCTCAACGACGTCGTCTACATCCCATTCGGTGGGTACGACGGGGACTGCGGGGACAACTGGGGCTACGTCATGGGGATTCCGCTATCGACCGCGCCCGCGGGCCTCTTCAAGTACCAGACCCCGGGCCGTGGCGCGGCCATCTGGGCGCCCAATGGCCTCGCCACCGACGGGACCTCGCTGTTTGCCGTTACCGGGAATGGAGAGAGCGGCGAGACGGTCTGGTCGCAGGGAGACTCGGACGCGTTGCTTCGGCTCGACGCCGCCGCCCTCACCTTCAGCGGAAGCACGGCGGACTTTTGACCCGCACCGACTGGCAAGCGCTGTCGGGAGCCGACTTGGACTTAGCAAGCAACGGCACGACGCTCTTCGAGTTGCCCGGAGCTGGCTCGGGCCACCTGGCGCTGGTCCTGGGAAAGCTCAAGGCCGCCTACCTCATCGACCGCACCAACATGGGGGGCATCACCGACACCCCGCTTGCCCACCTGGCTGGGGTGGCCACCGCAGATGCCAGCGGTGGCATGGCCACCTACGCCACAGCGTCGGGCCGCTACGTTGTCTACAACGCCCCCTGCGGCACCAGTGGAAACGCCCTGGGCGGCCTCAAGGTGACACCGGGCAGCCCGCCGACCCTGACTCAGGCCTTCTGCGTCAACCAAGGGGCAAGCGGCCAGGACCAGGGCGGCTCGCCCATCGTCACCACCAGCGACGGTAGCGCCGATGCCGTTGTCTGGGGCCTCGGCGCCTACGGCGACAACAAGCTGCATGCGGTGGACGGGGAGAACGGCGCCGCCATCGTCACTTCGACCGCGATGCCCAACCTCATCCACTGGGTGGCGCCCCTGGTGGCGAAGGGCACCATCTACGTGCCCGCCAACGGCCAGGTGTACGCGTTCCGGGTCAACTAGCCGCGCCGCGGTGGGCGCCGGAGGAGAGGTCGACCCTGACACTCCCCACTGGGCCTCCACAAAAAAAGAAACCATGGGCCGCCCCGCAAGAAAAAGGGGCAGCCCATGGAGAGATGCAGACGGCCTCAACCACGCTGAGGCTGTGGGCGTGCCGCCGTGTCTCAGTTGGAGGTGGCCACGGTCACTGCGTCGCAGCCAGTCCAGACGAACTCGATGCCCTTCTGCGTGTAGCCGTAGACGTTGATACTGCCGCTCGCATTGGCGCGCGCCTCCAGCGTCCCGCTCACGATGCCGCCGCCGCCGTCGCAGCTGGTGGACACGGTGATGTTGTGGAAGTTGAGGCCCACCGTCCAGGCAAAGGTCTCATTCTGGCCACCCGAGGAGGCATTCCCACTGTTCTGGCTCAAACAGAAGCCATCAATGGACGTCGCCGTGTAGTTGATGTTTCCCGTCCAGATGCCCTGCCAGTTGAAGCTCCCGCTCGTGTCCGAGAAGGAGACGGTGAAGGTCAGGTTCCAGGTGACGTTGGTTGCCGTCGCCGTCAGCGTTCCGTTGGCCGTTTCCGAATAGCCACTCCCGGAATAGGAGCAGTTGTTGTAGGTCAGCGTGTTGCCGGACACGGTGTAGCAGTTGGTGGCGAGTTCCCCGCTCCGCGTCTTCTGGGCGAGATGCAGGGCGGCTTGTGACGCCGGACTGTTGGGGGACCGCTGGGCGGTCGCTGCCAAGACCTGCACGGCAAGGCTGTCCGCAAGCTCAGGTGCAGTGGATGCGCCGGTCGGGTTGTTGGGCGACGTCGAAACGACCACCTGGCTCACCGAGGTCGAAGCAGTGTTGGCGGTGTTTTGCTGCGTCGCCGTCGGCGCTTGCGGCGCGGAGTAGGTGAAGGTGGTGAGAGGAGGCGAGTTGACTGCGGGAGTGCTGCTGCCGCCGCAGGCCGCAAGGGCCGCAGCAGAGAGAATGCCGACACATCGTTTCATGAGAAAGACCTTCCTTCGCTTAAGGGTGGCTGACCTCGGCAAATACATCCGTCGTCCGTCGCGGGAGCAGCCCGGAGGCTGACGCCCCGCAAGTGTCGGCGCCGGAACCAGGCGGCGGCAACAACAATTCAAACACACCCAGCGGGTGCGCTTTCAGCATCGCACGCCCCACTGTCCGCCAGCACGCTCGGACCGGGTCGCCGGCGACCACCACGCCCTGACACATCGCTGACACTCTGCGCCAGCGCTTTGACCCCATCGAAATGTTTGCCCCCCGGCGTGTGACGGCGCTGAAGGAGGTGCTTCACCCGGCAGGGTGGCGCGCCCAAAGGCCAGCGGGGGGGCGATGCGAACGGGCCCCCCCGGGGTTGAAAGCGCCGCCCTGGCCCCGTCCCCGTGCACGTTGAGCAACCTCGGCCCTTCTTCAAGTGTTCGACGGGGACCATCCCTCGACAGGCAGCCGCAGCCCCTCCCATCCACCGAAAGGCCCCCATGTCCGGCGAACCTATGAGGCTCCTCGCGTCAGCCCCTGCCCTCTGTGTCAGCGGCCTTCTGGTCTTTGCCTGCTCAACTTCGACGTCGACCACGTCCGCTGCCCAGGCATGCGCAGACGTTGCGCAGGCGCGCTGTCAGAAGCTGCAGCAGTGTAACCCCCAGGGTCTCCTCAGCACGTACGGCGACCGAGCGAGCTGCGCCTCCACGCAAGCCTCCACCTGCGTCACGAACCTTTCCGCCCCGGACACTGCCAACACGCCCCAGCACACCGAGGGCTGTGCCGAGGCGACGCCGTCGCAAAGCTGCGACGACTACGCCCTGGGCACCCTGCCGACAGCCTGCCAGCCGCCCGCCGGGCCGCGCGACGCTGGCAGTGTGTGCGCAGTCTCCGGGCAGTGTGCCACCGCCAACTGCCTCATCCCGAAGACGTCTATCTGCGGCACGTGCGCACCCGCGCCCGGGGCCGGGGACTCCTGCTTCAACCAGAGCTGCGGCCCAGGCCTCGTCTGCGACAAAATCACCGTGACCTGCGCAGCGCCGGTGTCCGCCTCCGACGCCTGCGACGATTCGAGCGCCTGCGCCCCGGGACTGACCTGCCTCGGCAATACCGCGAGCGCGCTCGGGGCCTGCGTGCCCCTGGCCACGTTGGGCGCAAATTGCGACCTCACCGACGGCGGGAGCCGGTGTGACGCTCGCTTCGGGCTGTACTGCAACGTCCCGGCGGGCAAAGTCTGCGCGCCGGTGGCAACCGCGACGGCCTCCCAGCCCTGCGGCACCATCGACGGCGGTGTCATCGAGTGCGTGGCCAGCGCCTTCTGCCAGAAGCCCGGGAACTCGAAGTCGGGCACCTGCCTCCCCCCCGCCGCCGAGGGCTCGGGCTGCGACACCCTCAACGGTCCCATCTGCGCCGCGCCCGCGCGCTGCGTGCTCAGCGTCGAGGGTGGAACAACGGGCACCTGCCAGGCCATCGTCCCAAAAAACTGCAACTGAAAAGAACGCCCTGGGCTTCGGGGCGGGACGTGCGCACCCCGCCCCCCGCCAGCCCCTGGCAAGGGGGGGAACCCGGAGGCTTCCTTTGTCAGCGGGCCCATGGCCGGGCTATTCCCCCGCCCCAGGGCGGAACCTCTCGACCAAGGCGGCACCCCATGCCACAGGCAGCCCTGCCGGACGTCTCGGACACCGCGCGCTGGGTGGCGTATTACCGGGCGCTGGAGTCGGAGCGGCCCGACGCACTTTTCCGGGACCCCTTCGCCCGACGTCTCGCCGGGGAGCGCGGCCGGGCGATGGCCGAGGGCATGCCGGGGGCGGTGGGCGCCAACTCCTGGCCCATGGTGGTCCGCACCTGCCTCATCGATGAACTCATCCTGCAGTCCATCGCCGAAGGGGCAGACCGCGTCCTCAACCTGGCCGCCGGGCTGGACACCCGGCCCTACCGGCTGCCGCTGCCCGCCTCGCTCAGTTGGGTCGAGGCCGACTTGCCCGCCATCCTCGACGAGAAGCAGAGGCTGCTCGGTGGAGAAACACCCGTCTGCGCACTGCAACGGGAGAGCGTCGACCTGACCCAGCCAGCGGCGCGGAGGGCCTTCCTCGACCGGGCACTGAAGGGCGCCCAGCGCGCCGTGGTGCTGACCGAGGGACTCCTCATCTACCTCGAGCCCCAGCAGGTCAGCGAACTCGCCGGGGACCTGGCCGACCAGCACGCCATAGTCTACTGGATGCTCGACCTCGCCTCCCCGGCCATCCTAAACATGCTGCGCCGGCGGACGCGTCGCCGGTTGGGCGAGGGCGCCCAGATGAAATTTGCCCCAGCCGAGGGCGTGCGCTTCTTCGAGGCGCTCGGCTGGACGGCGCTCGACGTCCGCCCTTACCTCCAGGAGGCCGCCCGGCTGAAGCGACTGCCCTGGCTATTACGCCTCTTCGCGAAACTGCCGCCGGCGGATGCGCGCAACCCAGGACGACGGCCCTGGTCCGCGGTGGTGCGCTTCGGCCGTCCGGCTGCCCCGGCCCGGGGCAGCCCGTGACTACGGGAAGCTCTGCAGGTGCGCCTGGTAAGTCTTGCCGTAGGTGCCATTCGGCGTCCCGGTGTAGTCGGAGACGAGGACCAGGCACGTCCCGCTCCAGTCATCCCAGGTCCAGCCAAGGTAGCTCGCGTTGTGGCCGTCCAGCCACGACATGACGCTGGTGATGAAGCTGCCCGCGCAATCGTCCTCGCCAATCTCGGTGGCGATGAGGGGGTGCGCCGCGGCGGTGGGGGCGACGTTGGCGTCGAAGCAGCTGGCGCTGTTGCAGGTGTTGAAGTTGTAGACGTGCCAGGCGGCGGCCAGGTTGTTGGCCGGGTCTGTCGGCAGGTGGGAGGCCCACTGGCTCAAGCTGTTGGAGTAGGTGACGCCGCCCAGCACCACCAGGTTGGTGGCGCCGGCGTTGCGCACCGCCGTCACCAGTTCCTGCATCCCCGCCACCGGGTAGCTGACGCCGGAGCAGGTGCCTCCCGACTGCCAGCACGTCCAGGCTGCATTGGTGTCCTGGTTGTTGTCCGGGTACGGCTCATTGAAGAGTTCGAAAATGACTTCCCCGCGGTCCTTGAAGTACGCAGCCACCTCGCTCCAGAACGTCACCGAGTGGTCCCGGTCGGGCATCGGATTCTGTCCTGTGGCCGGCGTCGTCCCCGGTGCCGACCAGTGCAATTCGAGGATGGGGTACAGGCCCTTGGCGGCCGCGCGCCGGGCGAAGTCGGCGATGGCCGCCTGGTAGGTTGCCCCGGCGTAGGCCGCCTGGACGCCGTTGATGGCGAGCCAGCAATCCTCGTTCAGCGGAATACGGATGGCATTGGCGTGCCAGCTGCGGATGGCTTCAAGGGACGCGTCGTCCGAGGGGCCGTCGAAGAGGCCATTGCCCTGGATGCAGCTGTACTCGCTGCCGGCACGGCTGACCCCGCGCAGCTGCACCACCGCGCCCGAGGGGTCGACCAGCTTGTTACCCGAGGCGCGCAGCGCCGGAGTCCCGCCATCCGACGCCCCACCGCCCGGGCTGCTTCCACCGTCCGACGCCCCACCGCCCGGGCTGCTTCCACCGTCCGGCGGCGGCCCGGCGTCGTGGTTTCCACCGGCCGCGCCAACGCCGGCGTCCTCGCCAGGCGAAAGCGCTGCGTCACCGACGGTGCCACCGCAGCCAGCAAGGAGGCCGGCCACAAACAACGCGACGCAGCCTGCGCGCGCGCGAGAGTCGAACGGAGACATTCGCATGGCCGCGCACGGTACCAGCCGCGCGGACGACAAATGCGCATGCGCACTCGCACGCACGTTGTGCCGAAAGCGGCCGTCTCATCTGCGTGAAAGAGTCGCGCGACACTGGCTTCGCGGAGCCCGGAAATTTCTCGTGCGGCCCGCGGCAGCCGAGCACGCGTGCTCAGCGCTCGAAGAGAATCGTCGGCTGCCCTTTGTACGTGCTGCGACGAAATTCCCGGTAGCCGCATTTCTCCGCCACACGGATGGACGCGACATTCTCGGGGCTGATGAGGCACACCGTCCGCTGCGCATGGAGGTTGGCGGCTCCCCACGCCAGCGCCGCACGAACGGCTTCCGTCGCAAAGCCCCGCCGGTGTGCCCACGGCGCGAGCACCCAGCCCGACTCCGGCGTCGCCCCCAGCGGTGGGTCGAGGTCCCGCATGAAGTCGCCCAGCCCAACCTCGCCGGCGAAGCGTCCGCTGGCCTTCTCCTCGATGGCCCAGAAGCCGTAGCCAAGAAGCGCCCAGTGCCCGACGTAGCGCAACAGCCGCATCCACACCTCGTCGCGGCCGAAGGCCTTGCCACCAATGTAGCGGGCGACCTCGGCGTCCCCCCACATGGCCGCGCACGCATCCAAGTCGTCCAGCCGGTGGCCACGAAGCAACAGGCGCTCCGTCTGCACTCTCGGGATGGCGGTCGTCGTGTCGAGAAGGCCGGGCATGTGGCCAGGGCCTAGCAGGCCTGTCCCACGACGAGGAAGCCAGTCGACCCGCGCCTAACATTGTAGACATTTGACATTCATCTACGGTGTATTTGACAATCATGTGAGTTTTTATGGGCCCCATCCTCCGCTCGATGCGCAGGCGCCAGGCTCCAGGAGGACATTGTATGGAGACCCATCTGCCGGCAGGGCCCACCGAGGACGTGCAAGGCGTCGTCGCGGACGGACGCCCCCGCCGACTGCAGCAAGGCGACCGCGCGGTGCTGGCGCTCTTGGGACTTTGCCGCTACCTCACGGCGGGCCAGGTGGTAGCGCTCGGCGTTGCCGGTGGGAGCGAGAAGGGCGTTGCCCGGCGTCTGCGCGGCCTGGCCAGCGAGGGCGCGTCGGCTCGGGCCCGACCCGCGCCGCTGCTGCGGGCGGTTCCCTACCGCACCTACGCCGGTGAGCCGGCCCGTCTGTGGGGCCTCGGGCCGGCCGGCGCCGCGGCGGCGTCCCGGGAGCTGTGCCGAAAGGTGAAGGCCCTCCGCGCGGACGTGGGTGCCGTCTTCGCCGAACATTTCGTCTGCTTGACGGACCTCTTCGTGGAACTGGCGCGTCCCTACCTGGCCGCCGGCATCCCACCGGCCGCCCTACCCTTTCGCTGGAACGTCGCCGAGGACGTGGAACTGCCGTGGCGCGAACCGGACGAGGCCGGGTGCGCCCGGGCACGCGTCATCCGCCCGGACGCGGTCCTGGAGGCGCCGGCCACCCAAAGACGCTTCTTCATCGAGTGCGAGATGGGCACGCACACCCTCACCCCGCTGAGTCCAGCCAAGTCGCAGGCCACCGTGCGCAAGCTCGAGCGCTACGACGCCTACGTCTCTGGCCTGGCCGACGTGCCGTCGCGGCGCTCCCACTACCAGCGCCAATACCCGGACGGCTGGCCGAGCGAGGTGCTTTTCCTCGTCCGGAGCGAGAGTCGGCAGCGCGCCACGGAGGCCGCGCTTCTGGCCTGCCTCTCAGGCCTTGCTGGAACGCGGCTGACGGCCCGCGCCTTCACCTTGGCGCAGGCCGCCGCCCATTGCGCGGCGCACTCCCCACCCGCCCCGGTCTTGGGGCGGCCCGCGCCCGGGTGCCAGGACGCAGCGTCCCCGCCATGCGGCTTCTACGGAGAGGCCGAGCACGGCGCCGTCAAGGACTTCGTCCTGGAGATGACGGCCGCGCTGGCCGAAGCCAACGCCCTCCTGCGCCGCCACGGCCTCAGCGCCGTCCCCGGGCCCATGTCCAAGGCGCGCATGCTGGACTTCCTCCGCAAGGCGCACGCTCAGATGCAGCGGCAGCGGACGCTCGCCCCTCCCTCCGCCCATGCCTAGGCGCTCGCGCGGGCGGCGGCCCCTCCTCCTACGGCTCGTCGTCGCCGGACTGCTGGCCCTCGCTGTCACCGAGACGCTGTACCGCGCCGCCTGCGGCGCCCTTCCCCTGGCGCTGCCTCGCGCGCTGGGCGGCCGCCTGCTGTCTGAACTTCACCCCTACGGCCAGGGGCGAGCCTGGGCCCTTCATCATGGGTGGGCCTCGGCGTCGCTGGCGCTGGGGGCCGCCGCCCTGGCGACACTCGCCCTGCGCCAGACCCTCATCCTCACCGCCACAGTGACGGCCCGCCTCAGCGGCACGGCCGTGCGCCCGGTGGACTTCACATTTCCCAGCCGCAGCGTCGACGTCGTGCGAGAGATTGCGCGCCGGCCGAAAGGCCACTGCTTCGTCGGACTGACGCCACGCAAGGCCCTCATTGGTTGGCGGTGGAGGCCGGTGTACCTGTCCCCGCGGCAGAAGACGATGCACCGGCACGTCATCGGCAAGACCGGCAGCGGGAAGACGACAAGCATCCTCTGGCCCAGCGTCCTGCAGGACGCCCTGGATGGCAAAGGCGTCCTGGTGCTTTCGGCGAAGGGCTCCGACGAGGAGATTGGGATGATGAAGGCCATCGCCGCCCTGGCGGGCCGCCAGTCGCAGTTGCGCGTCCTTTCCCTACCGGCGTGGAACGTGCCGGAGCTCTTCAGTCATGCCTACAACATGGTGTACGTCCGTCCGCGGACGAGAACCTCCCCCGGTGGAGACCCGGTGGCCACCGCCCAGCGCGTCTTCTCCGTCCTCCCCGTGGGGGACAACGTCTTCTACAAAACGCAGGCCGAGGTCATGTTCACCAACCTCTGCCGGCTGCTGCACGGCATGGTGGACGCCCAGGGCACCGGTATTCCGTTTGTCCTGCGCGACGTCTCGGTGTGCCTGAAGGCCATCGGCAACACCGGCGGCTGGTCACGCGCACTCCGGCACTGCCTGGACAACTCGCTCGACCGAGTGGCGGCGGCGCAGGTGCGGGCCCAAGTGAAGCAGCTCGACCGCGAGGTCCTCAAGTCACTCTCGGGGATTGTCGGGGCGCTGGACAAATTCCAGAGCGACCTCGTCAACGCGTACGCGCCGGACATCGTCTTCGAGGAGATTCTCGAGACCAACGGCCTTGTCTACGTGCAGCTGCCGGCCAACCTCTTCCGCATTCAGGCGCCTGCCTTGGGGAAAGTCATCCTCATGGACGTCCAGCACGAGGGTAGTCTGCGGCAGGTGTTTCGCCGGGTGCGGAACCAGACGCCCTTCAGCGTCACAGTGGATGAGTTCTACAACTTCGCCGACCGCAGCATCGTCGACAGCCTCAACAAGCTGCGCGATGCCAACCTCGAATACACTCTCGCCCACCAGTCGCTGGCGGACCTGGAGCTCGTCTCGCGGGAATTCGCCACCGCCGTCTGGGACAACACTCGCACCAAGGACGTCCTCAGCCAGGACAACCCCGAGCTGTGCGAGCGCATCGCCAAGTCCATCGGCACCCACCACGTGAAGGAGCTGACGGTGCGCAGGCGCGAGGGCCCGCTCGCCACCAGCCTCCTGACGGGGGAAGCCTCCTCCCGGCAGGTGGAGGCCTACCGGCTTCACCCTAACTGCATCAAGAATCTCGCCCGCTGTGGCCAAGGCTACCTGCTCTCCGACGCCGGGCTGTGGCCTTGCGTCTACGGCATGCTGCCGCAGCTGAGCGCGGACTACCGCCTGTCTCGGAGGGACCAGGCGCGGGCGCCGGGCCTGCGCTTGTACGAGACCTTCGTCGCCTAGCGGCCCCCGGGCGGACGACGCTCAGCGGCCCCCGGGGCCGGCCCGATGTGAGATTTGGCCGCCTCGGGCGAATCATGGGGGGGACAGGCACAACCCCCATGAGCGCAAGCGACCTCCAAGAACGCTTCCTGGCCCTCCTCGAGGAGCACCGGCGCCTCCTCTATAAGGTGGCCCGTGCCTACGGGCGCAGTGGCCCGGACCGGGAGGACCTGGTCCAGGAGATGGCCGTCCAGGCCTGGAAGTCCTTCCCGCGCTACGACGGGCGGTGGCGCTTCTCCACCTGGCTGTACCGGGTGGCCCTCAACGTCGCCATCTCCTTTCAGCGCCGAGAGCGCACCCGGGCGCTGCACGTGGCACCGGGCGGGGAGGAAGTGCTGGAAGGCATCGGCCAGGCCGACCCCGAGCCGGCCGAGGACGTGGCGCTCCTCTACACCTTCATCGGCCGCCTAGACCCCCTCAACCGCGCCCTGATGCTGCTGTACCTCGATGGCCAGAACCAGGCGGAGATTGGCGAGGTGCTCGGCATCAGCCCGGCCAACGTGTCGACCCGCGTGGGCCGCCTCAAGGAGCGGCTGCGGGAAGACTTCCGCGATGTTGGCAACCTGCAATGACAGAAGGAGAAAGTCCCATGGAACTCGATGAGCTGCAGAAGCGCTGGGCAGTCCACGACGCGAAGCTGGATGAGGTGCTGCGCCTCAACCGGAAGCTTCTCGACTCGGAACGCCTCGGGAGAGCGCGTTCGGCGCTGCAACGGCTGCGGATTGGACTCGCACTGGAGTTGCTCCTCAACACGGTGAGCGTCGCTGCGCTGGGCGCCTTCATCGGCAACCACCTCGGCGAGCTGCGCTTTCTCCTCCCCGCCGTCGCACTGGACGTCGCGGCGGTGGCCATCCTGGCCTCCTCGGTCGGGCAGTTTGCCCGGGCCCACGGGGTGGACTTCACCGGCCCGGTGACAAGCAGCCAGCGCAGCCTCGAGGCCCTCCGCGTGCTAAAAATCCGCACGACGCAGTGGGTGCTGCTGCTCTCTCCGCTCGCGTGGACGCCGCTCCTCGTCGTCGCGCTGCAGGCGCTCTTCGGCATGGATGCGTACGCGACGCTGGGTGTGCCGTACCTCGCCCTCAACCTCCTCTTCGGCGTGGCATTCGTTCTGCTGATGCGCCTTGCCGCCCGACGCTGGGCTCACCGGCTTGCGCAGGGCGGCTGGGCCCGGCGCTGGGCGGAGGCCCTCGCCGGGACCAGTCTCACCGCGGCCCTGGGCCAGCTGGCCTCCATCGCTGACTTCGAGCGCGAGCTGCGCGCCACCCCGGCTTGACGGCACTCCACCGGCGCATGGCAAGAAGGCCCCCGTGGACGCCTCACTGACGCTTGCCCCGGCTGCCCCGCTGCCGCTCGATGCCACCCACCGAGCGGCGGTGGCGCTTGCCGAAGCCATCATCCCAGGGAGTTCCAACGTCCCGCCGGCCGACGAGCGCACGGCCCGGGCTGCCGCGGACGTCATGTCCAGCGTCTCCCCGCGGGTCGGCACCGCCTGGTCGGCCGCCGTGCGGACGCTGGACGCGGCGGCACGCCTGCGGACCGGTCGCCCCTTTCACGCACTCTCCAGCGCGGCCCAGGACGAGTTGCTCGGCCGTTGGGAGCGAGACCCGCTCCTGAAAATGCCCCTTTTGCTGGTGTCCTTCGTCTACAAGCTGGTGCACTTCGACGCCCCGCACGTGCTGCGCGCGATGGGCGCCAAGGCCAAGCCGCCGCTGCAGGTGACGCAACCCCGCTGGACCGAGCAGGTACAGGCCGCCGACAGCTGGACCGGCGGGGACGTCGAGTGCGACGTGGTGGTGGTGGGCACCGGCGCCGGCGGCGGCGTGGTGGGGTACGAACTGGCCCAGCGCGGCCACGCGGTGGTGTTTGTCGAGGAAGGGCAGCTGCACCACCGGCACGCCTTCGACGGCAGCAGCGTGCGGGCCCTCGGTCGCTTCTACCGGCCCGCCTTCTCGGTGGGGAACGCCTTCATCCCCATTTTCTCCGGCCGGCTGGTCGGTGGCTCCACCGCCATCAACGGCGGCACCGCCTACCGCACCCCGGGCTGGGTGCTGGACCGGTGGTGCGAGGAGATGGGGACGGACGAATTCCTCGCCAGCCGAATGGCGCCCTACTTCGAGCGGGTGGAGGCCCACCTGGGCGTCGGCCCCTCCCCGCGCAAGTACATCGGGCCCATCGGGGACATTTTTCAACGGGGTTGCGACGCGCTCGGCTGGCACCATGGTGTGCTGAACCGCAACGCCCCCGGGTGCGAGGCCTCCGGCTTCTGCGACTTCGGCTGCCGGACGGACGCTCGAAAGAGTACCAATGTTGCCTACCTGCCTCCGGCGCTGGAGCGCGGGTCGCTTCTCTTCACCGGGCTGCACGCGGAGACGGTGTTGCAGGAAAATGGCCGGGCGGTGGGGATTGAGGGGAGCGCCGCGGGCGGCCAGCGACTGCGCATCCGCGCCAAAGCCGTCATCCTCGCCGGCGGTGCCCTGCCCACGCCGCTGTTCCTCCTCAAGAACAACCTGGCCAACTCGAGTGGCCAGGTGGGTCGCAACCTCACGGTGCACCCGAGCGGCGTCATCTCGGCGGTGTTCGACGAGGAAGTGCGCGGTTATGACTTCATCCCGCAGAGCGTCGGCTGCGAGGAATTCCTCCGCGAGGGGCTCCTGCTGCTCGCCGCCCAGGCCAGCCAGAACGTGGTGGGGACGTTTTTCCCGGGAAACGGGCGACGCTTGATGGAGCCAATCTCACAGCTCGCCCACCTCGTCTCGCTCGGCCCCCTCTCGGCGGACACCACCCGCAACGGCCGCGTCTACCGCGAAGTCCGGGGCCTTCCGGCCATCCGCTACACCCTCACCCCCGCTGACGTGGCGCGCCTGAAGCGCGGGCTGCTGCTCTCCATGCAGATGATGGTGGCTGCCGGGGCTCGCCACCTCTACCCCGGCGTGATGAGCCACCCCAGTCTCGACCCGAAGCGCGGCCTCGACAGCTTTCGGAAGGCGGAGCTAAACCCGGGGGACCTGGTGCTGGCGAGCTACCACCCCTTGGGAACGTGCGACATGGGCACCGACCCGCACACCAGCGTCGTGGGCCTGGACCACCAGTGCCACGACGTGCCCGGCCTCTTCATCGTCGATGGAAGCACGGTGCGAGGGCCGCTGGGCGTCAACCCGCAGCTCACCATCATGGCGATGGCCGTCCGCGCGGCGGAGAAAATCTCCCCCCAGCTGAACTAGGGATGACAAGGGCCCGAAGCGGCCCCGTCCCGACGGGCCAGGCGCCTACCGGAAGAAGGCGCGCAGCGTCCGGATGCGCCGACGCATGAGCGCCGGCAGCCGCCAGGCGCGCTCCACGCGCGCCGTCTGTAGGTCGGCCAGAATGTCGCCCAACTCGATGAGGGTGGCGTCGTACGGCATCCAGAACAGCTCGGGCTTGCCCCGGCGGTCGATGACGGTGGTCCGGGGCCGCAGAAAGGTACTGAGGGCGTAGGCGCTGTTGGCCACGCCGAAACCGGTGGCCCGCGTCCCGGTCCAGGGCAGGCTGGGCACCGCCCCGCTGAAGGCGTGGTTGTTGATGTTCACCACTCCCACGTCCAGGCGCTCCGCCAGCCGCTGGCCACGCGCCACGTCGCGTGTCCAGAGCGAGGCGCCCAGCCCATACTGCAGGAGGTTGGCGGCGTGGATGGCCTCCACCGGTCCATCCACGCGGACCACCGCCAACACCGGGCCAAAGGTCTCCTCCTGCACCACGGCCATGGTGTCGTTGCAGTGGTCGAGCAACGTGGGCGCGTACCACAGGCCCTTGTCGAGTGGAGCGCCGCCACACACCACCGTCGCGCCCCGGGCGCGGGCGTCCTCGACGTGCGCCTTCACCACTTCAAATTGGCGCCGGTTGGCGAGCGGGGCCACGTCGGTAGCGGAACCGTGGCCCGGCCCGACGCGCAGCTGGGTCCACGCCTCCCGCATGCGGGCGACGAAGCGGTCGGCCACGGCGCGGTCGACGTAGGCAATCTCGATGGCCCCACAGGCCTGGCCGGCGTTGCTGAGCGTCCAGTGGGTGATGCCGGCGACGGTGCGGTCCATGTCGCAGTCGGCCAGGACGATGGCGGCGTCCTTGCCCCCCATCTCGACGCTGCAGGGGATGCCGTGCTCGGCGCAGCGCACCGCCACCTTGCGCCCGGTGGCCGGCGAGCCGGTGAAAACACACGCGTCGGGCTTCACCTCCAACAGCGCTGCCCCCACCTCGCCCGGACCGAGCGCCACCTGCACCAGCCCTGGCGGCAGGTGCGCGGCCAGAATCTGCGCGAACCAGTTGCTCGAGCGCGGGGTGTACTCGCTCGGCTTGAGGATGACGGCGTTGCCAGTCATCAGTGCCGGGAAGACCGAGCGGTACAGGCCCGCCACCGGGTAATTCCACGGAGCGATGATGACGACGACGCCCCGCGGCACGACGTCGATGTAGGCCCGCTTCCCCGGGAAGCTCATCGGGTTCAGGCGCACCTTCTTCCGCTTCAGCGCCGGCCGCACGACGGCGGCCCAGCCCTTCACTGCATCGAGGGGACCGAGCGTCTCGTTGAAGAGGGCCTCGGCCTCCACCTTCCCCATCTCCTCTTCAACGATGGACATCCCCTGCTGCCGGCGCTCGAGCAGCTCCCGGGCGGCGGCCAACAGCGGCTGCAGCCGCTCGGCGAAGGGCTTGTGGCGCCATGGCTCCTGGGCGGCGCGGGCACGGACCAGCAGTTCCGGCAGCGCCTCCAGCGGGGTGGGCGGGGCCGGGTCCAGCGGACGGAGGTCCCGCGGCGAGAGCCGGGCGAGCTCCCCGGCCAGGGGCTGGAGGAGCTCTCGCGCTGCCCGCTCGGTGCGGGGAAGTTCCGACTGCGACACGGGGTCTGTAGCTCCTGGAGCGCCCCTTTTGAGAGCGACTCGCAACTTCTAACGCGCGTCTCGCCACAGGACGAGAAGCTTGCGTGCGTGAAGCGGCCCCCCTATAGCATGGGCCCGCCTTTCAGGAGGTCTTCCGGCGCGTCAAGCCGGGCCCCAAAGCTTCTAGTTGCCGCTGCCATCTCGGAGATGGTAGGGACCGGTCCCTTTGAGCCCCCCCTTTCCATGAAGACCCCTTTTGGCGCAGCCGCCATCGGCCCACTGGCTTGGACCGCGGCGACGGCGCGCGTCCTTAGTTGGAATAAAATCGTCAGCGACCGGGAGCGCCTACGGGACGTCCAGGTCGCGACTCTGCGTCATAACTGCGAGACCGCCCGGGACACCGAGTTCGGCCAGGGCCACCGCCTCGGCGAGGTGACGTCATACGAGGACTTCCGTGAGCGCGTTCCGCTCCGGACGTACGCCGCGTTTGAGCCGTACCTGGAACGCATGCGGCAAGGCGAGCGCGACGTCCTCTGGCCCGGCCTGATTAAATACTTCGGCCAGTCCTCGGGCAGCTCCAGCACGTTGGCGCAGAACAAGCACCTCCCCATCTCCGAAGAGCAAATCCGCTGGCAGCAGAAGGCCGGATTCGACGTCGTCGCCCGCTACGTCACGCAGGTGGGCAATGGGCGCTTTCTCGGCGGCTACAGCCTTGGCCTGTTCCCCCCTTCCACCTTGAAGACGGAAGGGGAAGTGCACGGCACCAACAACCCGGGCCTGATGCAGCGGCACGTCCCCTGGCCCGTCCGCAACACGCTTTTGCCGACGGCGGAACTCCGGGACATCCCGAATTACGACGAAAAGCTGCAGAGGATGGCGGCCGCCTACCTGGACTACGACGTCCGGGCGGTGTCCGGGACAACCTGCTGGTTTTCCGTGTTTTTTGATAAGGTGCTCGCGGCTGCCGAGGCGCGGGGGCGCCCGGTGAGCACCATCGCCGAGCTCTGGCCGAACCTCTCCGTCCTCTTCGGTGGCGGTGTCAACGCCGAAGCCTACCGCCGCGTCATCGACAAGCGCGTCGGACAGCCCGTGGTCCTCATGGACAACTACAACGCCACCGAGGGCGGGATTCTTCGCCGTTACCGACCGCATTGGCCGGGATGGCCTGCTCATGCTCCCCGACCGCGGCGTTTTCTTCGAATTCGTCCCGGCGGCCGACCACGCCAAGCCCGACGCCCGCCGCTGTGCCCTGTGGGAGGTGGAGGAGGACGTCGAGTACTCCATCGCCGTCAGCACCGCTTCGGGCCTGTTCGGCTACTACATCGGCGACCTGGTGCGCTTCCAGAGCGTCTTCCCGCACCGCATGGAATTCGTCGGACGCACCTCGGGCGTGCTTTCGCTCACCCAGGAGCTGACTTCCTTCGTCGAAATCGAGCGCGCCATGGACGCCGCGGTCCGGGCATGTGCCTGCTCCGTCGTGGAATTCTCCGCCGCCGCCGAGGTGGGTGTCGACGGCAGCGGCAAGGGCCGCTACCAGCTTTTCGTGGAATTCGAGCAGGCCCCCGCCGACCCGCGCCGGTTCGCCCGCGCGTTCGACGAGAGTCTGTGTGCGCAGAACCGTGTGTACCGGGAGCACCGTACCCAGGACGTGGCCATCCTGGCTCCGGCCCTGTTCGCCGTGTCCCCCGGGGGTTCCAAGCGCTTCATGGAAGAGATTGGCCGCAACAGTGCGCAGCAGAAGTTTCCGCGCGTCGTTGACGACATGAAGCGTGACGTGCTCGCGAAATACGCGAGACCAGTAACATCACCGCAGGGGTTCTCATGAGTCGGTTGGGAGTTTGCATCGTGGGTGCAGGTGGAGCCGTGGCCAGCACGGTAATCGCGGGTGTCGCGTTGATGAAGCGCGGCCTTGCCCCGAAGGTCGGGATGGTCACCGAGACCGAACTCGGCAAGCGGCTGGCCTGTGCGCCGCTCGATAGCCTGGTGTTCGGCGGCTGGGACCTGCGCGGAGATGACCTCTTCGAGGCGGCGATGCGCGAGCGCATCATCCCGGAGAACCTCCTCCGGCAGGTCGAGCCGGAGCTGCGCGCCATCAAGCCCTGGCCGGGCGTGGTGTCCTCCAAGTTTCTCAAGTCGACCTCCGGTAGCCACGTGGTGGCGGCGCGGAACCAGCGCGAGGAACTCGAGTTCCTGGCCCGCGACGTCAAGGACTTCAAGCAGGCCCACAAGCTCGAGCGGGTGGTTATCGTCAACCTGACCTCGACCGAGAAATATGCCGAGGCCTCCGAGGTGCACCGCAGCGTCGCCGCCTTCGAGGCGGGCCTCAACCGCAGCGACGAGCGGATTAGCCCGGCCATGAAGTTCCTCTACCTGGCCTGCAAGCTGGGAGCGCCGCACGTCAACTTCACCCCCAGCCTAACCAAGGTCCCTGCCCTCGAGACGCTGGCACAGAACTCCGGCATCCCCATCGCCGGTGAAGACGGCAAGACGGGTCAGACCTTCCTCAAGACGGCCCTGGCCCCGGCCTTCCGGGTGCGCGAGCTGATGGTGGAGGGCTGGTTCTCCGCCAACATCCTCGGCAACAACGACGGCAAGGTGCTCGACGACCCGGAGAGCAACAAGACCAAGGTGGCGAGCAAGCTCTCCGTCCTGGACGAGATTCTCGGCTACGAGGTGAGCGACCACCAGGTCCACATCAACTACTACCGGCCCCGCGGCGACGAGAAGGAAGCCTGGGACAACATCGACCTGGTCGGCTTTCTTGGCCAGAAGATGCAGCTCAAAATCAACTTCCTGTGCAAGGACTCCATCCTCGCCGCGCCGCTGGTCGTCGACTTGGTGCGGCTGGTGGATGTCGCCCACCGCGCCGGCGAGCGCGGCATCCAGCACCAGCTCTCGCTCTTCTTCAAGGCGCCCTACCACAGCGAGGGCGAGCGCGCGGTCAATGACCTCTTCAAGCAGCAGGCGATGCTGCAGGAGTGGGTCGAGAAGCTGACCCGCCGCCCGCGCGCAGCGGTCTAAGGTGCGGTGGTGTCGGTGCCCGCCGCACGGCGCGACCCTTCGTCGCGCGGAGTCAACGTGACACAACCCCTCGCCATTCACGGCGGAAGCGCCGCCGTGCCGGCCAGCGCCCACGTGCGCTGGCCCGTCCTGCAGGCCGAGGACCGCCAGGCGGTGCTGGGCGTGCTGGACCGGGGCATCCTCTCCGGGCAATTCGCGCCCGAGGTCCGCGGGCTGGAGCGCGAGTTCGCCGCCTTCGCCGGCGCCAAGCATTGCGTTGCCGTCAACAGCGGCACGGCGGCGCTGCACATCGCCCTGGCCGCCGCCGGCGTGGGCCCAGGCGACGAAGTCCTTGTCCCGGCCTTCACCTTCGTCGCCACCGCCCTGGCCGTCATGCACCAGGGCGCGGTGCCCGTCTTCGTCGACGTGGAGCCGCTGACGTTCGGCATGGACCCGGCCTTGCTGGAAGCCGCCGTCACCCCTCGCACCAAGGCCGTCGTGCCGGTGCACCTGCACGGCGTGCCGTGCCAGCTGCAGCCCATTGCCGACTTTGCCGCCCGCCATGGCCTTCTTCTCATCGAGGACGCGGCCCAGGCGCACGGCGCCCGCTACCGCGGCCGGACGGTGGGCACCCTCGGCGCCGCCGGGTGCTTCAGCCTGCAGTCCTCGAAGAGCCTCGCCTGCGGCGAGGGCGGCCTCCTCATCACCGACGACGACGCGCTCTACCGTCGCGCGCTGCAGGCCCGGATGTTCGGCGAGGACAGCCGGCCCGAGGACGAGGCCGGCTATGACCTCACCCACCCCCTGGACGGCAACCGCGCCTACGACTCGGCCAGCCTCGGCTGGAATTACCGCATCACCGAGATGTCGGCCGCCCTGGCGCGCTCGCAGCTCCGTCGCCTGGCAAGTTGGAACGAGAACGCCCTCGGCAACGCGGAGTTGCTGAGCCGGCGGCTGCGCGAGCTCCCCGGCGTCACCCCGCCCGAGGTGCCGCGCGACTGCGTTCCGGCCTTTCACAAGTACCGCGTCCAGCTGGACGCCCGGCCCTTGGGCCTGCAGGCCCCGGCGTCGGCCGTGCGCGACGCCATGGTGCGCGCCCTCCGGGCGGAGGGCTGCGAGGTGGTGCTGTGGCAAACCCGGCCCGTCCCAGGACAGACGCTGTTCCAGAAGCTGGAGGCGCAGCGCGCCGCGCGCACCGCCCGGGCTGAACGGCCCGTCAGCTACGCGCTCTCCCAGTACCCGGAGACGACGCACATCCTCGAGCGCTCCTTGTGTCTCTTCTCCCAGACGTACCCCATCGCCCCGCAGCCCCGGGCGCTGGTGGAGGCCTACGCCGAGGCCTTCGCCCGGGTGTGGATGCGGCTGGGCGAGGTGCTGGGCTCGGCGAAAGCGGCAGGCGGGTGAAGTTCCCCTCACCCCGAGAACTCCTCGCACAGCCCCTGGTGCGCCTGGCCATGGGCGTGCTGGGCGCCGGCGTCCTGGCCCTGGCGGTGTGGGCCGCGGGCGCCCAGGCCGTCCTCACTGGACTCGGCGAAAGCCTTCCCGCCGTCCCCGTGGTGGCGGCATTGGAAGGCCTTTTCCTCTGCTGCAGCGTTCTTGCGCTGCGCGCCCTGTACGGAGAGGACGCGGCCCGCGTCTCCTTCCGCCAGTGGCTAAGGGCCGGTGCCCTGGGGTACGCCCTCGGGGCGGTGCTTCCTGTGGGCCGGGCCGCCGCCGAAACCGCCCGGGCCGTCCTCCTCGGGCGCTCGGTCGGCGGGGCCCGCGCCGCGGTGGCCGCGGTGCAGATTCAAGGGGTGACGTTGCTGGCCAACGCGCTTCTCTCCATGTTGGCCGCCGGTGCCGCCCTGACGCTGCTGGGCATCGGGGCCATCAGCGCCCTCATCTTGGCCAATGCCGTAGCGGCGGCCGTGCTGGGCGCCGGAATCCTCGTCGTCCGGCAGCGGGCCCGGCCGGGACGCTTCCTCGGGGGCCTGTCGAAGCGCGGGCGGGCCTTCGGGCTGCAATTCGACGCCATCGCGGGCGCCTCGCGGAAAGACCTCCTTCTGTCGTGGCTGTGGGAGCTGGCCGCCCGCGCCGTCATCGTCGTCCAGTGTGGCGTCGCCCTGTCGGCCATCCACCACCCGTCCTCGGCGGGGACGACACTGGTGGCCCGGGGCATGCTTACCCTGGGGAGTGCACTGGGAGATTTCATCCCGGCGCAGCTTGGGGGCACCGAGGCAACGCTGGTGCTGGGCGCGTCGGCGCTGGGCCTGACAGCGGCCAGCGCGGCAGCACTGGCCCTTCTCATCCATGGCTCGCAGCTGGCATTGGCCCTCGTCTGCGCCCTGGTGACGTTTGCCGTGCCGGCGGAGCGCCGGGTGGCGCCCCCTGCGCTGGAGCTCAGGCCGCCATGAGGCCGCTCGGCGAGGCGGAGCGCTCCTCCTGGAAAGAGACCGCTCTCCTCGCCGTGCGCGGCGCCGGCCAAATCCAGCTGGAGCGCTTCGGCACCGCCGCCGTCGAGCGCAAGGGGCTGGCCGACATCACCACCGACGTGGACGGAGCCTGCGAGCGTTACGTCGTCGAGCTGGTCCACCAGCGGCACCCGGGCCATGAAGTCCTCGGGGAGGAAGGCAGCGCCGGGCCGGTCGGGGCGAGTCACCTGTGGATTGTGGACCCGCTGGATGGCACCAAGAACTACGCGCATGGCTACGCGCGCTCGTGCATTTCACTGGCCCTGGCGCTGGACGGCGACGTCGTGCTGGCGGCCGTCTTCAGCGCCCGGGCCGGCGAACTGTTCGTGGCCGAGAAGGGGCGCGGGGCCACCCTCAACGACACCCCCATCCACGTATCTGGCACCGAGACGCTGGAGCGGGCCATGGTGGCCAGCGCCCTCACCTATTCGGGCCGAGGCGCGGACCGGGCGCAGCTGGAGCGACTGGCGCAGCTTTTGGGGGCGGTGGAGGCGGTGCGTTCCGACGGGTGCGCCGCGCTGGACCTGTGCGACGTCGCCTGCGGGCGCTTCGACGCCTATTTCGAACGGGGCCTGCACGCGTGGGACACGGCCGCCGGGGCCCTGCTTGTCGAGGAGGCCGGCGGGCGGGTAAGCAGCAGTCAGGGCGGCCCCCACAACCTGTTCGGCCGGGACACGGTTGCCACCAACGGCCGCTTACATGCGGCGGTGCTGGCGTTGGTCGCTGCCTAGAGCCATGCCCCAGGTGTCCGGCAATCCTTGGTCGAGAGTCGGAGTCCGCCTTGCGGAGGCGTACGGGCGCTACATCGCCGTGGTGTGCGCACGCCCCGACCGGGCTGCCCTCGCCCTGGCCCTACTCTGTCTTCCGGCGCTCCTGTTGAGTATTTCATTCTTCAGCCACATCGAGGCGGGGCTGCAGGAGTTGCTGCCTCCGACGGCGGCGTCGGTGCGTGCGCTCAACACGCTGCATACGCTGGTGGGCGGCAAGTCCCACCTTGCCATCATCGCCCAGTCGAAGGACCCCTCCGCCAACCAGCAATTCATCTCGGAGCTCACCGAACGACTGCAGGCCGCCAAGCTGCCCGAGGTGAGGAGCATCGAGGGCAACGTCAAGGTGGAGCGCGCCTGGCTAACGCGGCGGGCGCCGCTGCTCATTCCTCAGTCGGACTTTCGACGCTTGGTGAGCCGCTTCGACGAAGCGGTGCGTACCGAGACGCAGCGGCGCAACCCGCTCCAGCTGGACTTGGGCGAGGACGAGCGCACGCCACCGGCCGACTGGACGGAGGTGGAGAAGGAGTTCGACCAGGCCCTCGCCTCCCAGGACCGCTTCCCCAGGGGATTCCTCGAGACGCCGGACGGGACGCTGGTGGTGGCGATTATTTGGCTCGAGGGGTCCGAGGTGGACCTGGGCCCTTCGGCACGGCTGATGGCGGGCGTCCAGCGGGAAGTGGCCGCCCTCAGCCCGCGGTTCCCGGGCGTTCGGGTGTCCTACAACGGGGAGGTCCCCAACCTCGTCGAGGAGCACGCCGCCATCCTCGCCGACCTGTCCATCTCCAGCCTCTTCGTGGTGGTGCTGGTGGGCGCGTGCATCTCGCTCTACTTCCGCTCGCTGCGGGCCGTCCTGACGGTGGTGCTGGTGCTGGCCCCCGGCCTCCTCTTCTCCTTCGCACTCGGACGCCTCACCGTCGGCGGGCTCAATTCCAACACTGCCTTCCTCGGGACCATCATCGCTGGCAACGGCATCAACTACCCGCTTCTGTTTTTGGCCTATTACCGCGCAGAACCGAAGGAACTAAGCATTCAGCACGCCCTGCGGGTGGCCGCCCGGCAGGCGCTGCCGGGCACGCTCGGCGCCGCCCTGGCCGCCTCGGCCGCCTACGGCGGGCTAGCCGCCTCGGACTTCCGGGGCTTCTCCCAGTTCGGCATCCTCGGCGGTCTGGGGATGGCCACCGTCTGGGTCTTCACCTACGTCGGCACGCCCATCTTCGTCGCGCTACTGCGGCCCCCGCGCCGCGCGCGGCCCTCCACCGCAGTGCAGGGGCTGCTGCGCGCCTTCTTCTCCCGGGGCTGGCTTTCCTCCGGACTGGCGGTGGCCTTCCTGGCCATCCTGCTTTTGTGGACGGCGTTGGGGGTGAGCCAGGCGCTGCACTCGGGGGTGTACGAGATGGACCTGCGCGTCATGCGCAACCAGGAGTCCTTGCGGGTGGGCAGCGCCTCCTGGGACGCCAGGATGAACGAGGTCTTCGGCCTCTGGCTGAACCCGGTGCTGGCGCTGGCGGAGGACCCCACCCACCGGGAGCCCGCGGCCGCGGCCCTGCGCCGCGCCTTTGCAACCAGGGACCCGGGCGCCATCCAGACGGTGGACACCATCGAGAAGTTTGTTCCGGCGCTGGCCAGCCAACAGGCCCGCCTGAAGGAATTGTCCCGCATCGCCGCGAAGGTCCGCCGCATCCCGGACCGCGACATTCCCGAGCGCCTGCGCCCCGACGTCCGGGCCTGGTTTTCCCCGGAGTCGCTCGAGCCGATTGAGTTAGCCGAAGTCCCCGAGCGCCTGGTGGGGGCCTTCCGAGAAGTGTCCGGCCGGGTGGACCGGGTGGTGCTGGTCTACCCCTCCATCCACGTGGACTACAACAACGGGCACAACCTGTCGCGCTTTGCCGAGGTGGTGCGCTCGGCACCGCTGCCGCCGGATGTCATTGTCGGCGGCAGCTTCCTCTTCATGGCGGACATCCTCCAGCTGGTACGCGACCAGGCGCTGCATGTCGTGCTGGTGGTGGCGGCCCTGGTGTGCGTGCTGCTGCTCGGCATGTTCGCGCGCCGCCCCGGCCGGGCCCTGGTGAGCCTGGCCACCATGCTGCTGGCCGCCTTCTGCTCGCAGGCGGTGGTGCTGGCTCTGGGCATCAAGGTCAACCTCCTCAACTTCGCCGCCCTCCCCATCACCATCGGGGTGGGGACGGACTACGTGGTGAACCTCCTCGGGGCGATGAGCTCGCTGCGCGTCGACGCCCGCGGTGCTTGCGTCCGAATGGGCGGCGCCATCCTGCTGTGTTCGCTCACCACCGTCATCGGCTACTTCTCGCTGGTGCTGGCCAAGTCGGGCGCGCTGCGCAGCTTCGGCTGGGCGGCTGTCCTGGGAGAGCTGGTGGCCAGCCTGGCCGTGCTTGGTGCTTCCAGTCGCCCTCGGGACGCGGTTGGCGGGCGCCGTCCTGCCACCGAGCTCGCTGCCTCCCTCGAGCGAACCGTCCACCTAAGCCCCTCGCACCGCCGCAAGGACGGGGGGCCGCCGGCGGCCTTGCGCCAGCTCCCTCGGCAAATTCACCAAAAGAAGAGAGCGGCGCCCACCGTCGGCGCCGCTCCGTGTTTTCAAGGGCTCCTCAGTCTGCCCGGACTAGGGGGCCGGGATGCAGCCGGGAAGCAAATTCGGCGGCGACAGCGTCGTCAGCGTCGACTCGTCTGGGAAGCTATAGGACCCATTGAAGGTGCTCGCCGTCGACTGGAAGGCAAACCACTGGAACACGGCCTCGTTCTGCGGGTGGTACGTCATGCCGTGCTTCTGGATGGAGAACGTCGGCGTCGTGTTCAGCCCCTCGATGGCATCTCCCGTCTCGAGGTTGTTCTGGCACAGGCCGGAGGGTGACAGGTACCAGGGCGTGGCATTGTTGATGAACGGGTCGTTGAAGAGCTCGGACAGCTCATGGCTGAGAGCAGTGACGTCCTGGAAGCCACCGCTGAAGAGGCCGTTGGCCATCCAGCTCGAATAGTTCATGACGTAGAGGCGAGGCAGGTTGCCGTTGGCCGGAGTGCCCGGCTCGTAGTCGTAGCTGTGGAAGCCCAGCACACAGCAGTTCCCGATGTTCCCCTCGTACAGGTAGACGTTGTTGAAGAGGAGCGTCGTGACGTCCTTGGTGGTCATGTCGCCGGCGAGCTCGGCCGCGCCGATGATGGTGGAGTTGTCGACCGGGTAAGTCGGCGGGAACAGCAGATTGCTAAAGACGTTTCCGTCGACGATGGCAAACAGCGGCGAACCATCCGGGTTCACGCCGAAGTACCAGTAGCCGTAGGGAATCTGCATCCGCCGCACTTGCTGCACGTCCGGATTGAGCAGCGTGTGCCAGCCGCTGCCGCTGTCACAGTCCTCGTTCGCGCCCTGGTCGCTCCCGCCGACGCGACTCAGGAACTCGTCGCGTTGAATCGCGTCGGTATACTGTGTGCGGCCAGTGGTGTAGGGCCAGCGGTCGAAGATGGGGGACTGCAGGACCGGCTTGAGGATGGGCCTCGGGTCGAAGGTGAGCTTGTGGCCATAACGGACGGCAACGGTGCCGTCCTTGTCCAGGAGGTCGACGATGACGGGGATGATGGGCGCATGGATGGTGGTGGTCCCGCCGCGCTCCGGAGGCCGCCCCACGATGGCGTAGGGCCAGACGCTCTGCGGGTTACCGAAATCGTCAAACCCCGGCGCGGTGAATTGTCCGGTCCAGTTCTTCAGCGAGTCGATGCCGGGCACGCCACTGGAGCTCGAGCTGTGGCTAATGCCGCCATAGCCCTTGTGGCCGGACATGGCAGCCTCGCCTCTGGTTCCCGAATGTGGCTGGACGCCTTTCAGCAGTGCCGCCGGCAATTCCTGCGGGTCAGGACTCGCAGCCAGTAAAAGTGCGACGAGAGCAGTTGTCACCATGTTTGCCTCCCCCTCGGGGGTGATGTGGGTGCGGAACCCTCACACGGGCACATAGGAACGAGCAAGCGGCAAAACCTTCGGCGCGACACGAAAGATTTGAGTCGCGATTGACCCATGTCCGAGGCGCGCGCTCGACACAGCGCGACATGCCCGGAGCCGGCCCTCGGTCGCGCGCCACCCACCGCCCCGGACCCGTTTCCACGAATGCGCGCGACCGCAAGCCCTGCTTGACAGACTCAAATGAACTGTGTTTAGCATCCATATACAACTCAATTGCGATTCATATAAAACCTCACCAGACTTCACCCCAGCAGCACCAACCGCAAGGAGTCCCGACCATGAACGCCAACAAGCAGAAGTTAGACGTCCTCGCCGTCAAGACCGTCAACGAGAAGGACTACTACACGCGCATTGGCGTGGCCTTCCCCCTCGACCACGGGGGCTTCAGCGTCCTCTTCGACGCGCTGCCCACCAACGGCCGCGTCCTCTTACTCCCCGACCGGGACCGGCCCGCCACCGCCGAACTCGAGGGGTAGTGCGGGTCCCTGGGGAGCGCCCGACGGCCAGGTCCAAGGCCGGGTGGGCGTTCCACCCGAAGCAACCCCGGGAGGAGCCAAGTGCCATGCCACATGCCCCCCAGAAGCAGAAGCGAGCCGAAAGCGCTGGCGCCGGCGGGTTCCGGCCACCCAGCTTGGCCGAGCTGCGGCGCGAGCTAGAAGAGTTCGAGCGGGAGACCGAGGAGCGGCGAGCCTTCCGCACCGAGATGAAGGACCTGCGCGAGGGCCTCAGCGCGCGGAAGCTCCGCGAGCGCCTCGGTCCCTTCCTGGTGCGCGTGGAGAAGTTCACGACCCAATTCATCCGGACTTCCGGCGACGCCGAGCTCGGCCGCAGCCTCTTCAGCCCCTGGATTTCGCTCCTCGTCGGGAGCGCCGCAGAGCCGGGCTGGCGCATCCCGGGGGGCTTCGACGTGCTCCAGCGGTGGTGCTGGAGCCGCTACCGCGCCGAGGAAGAGGGCCTCCGGACCGAGCAGGCCTCGCCGCCCCCGCCGGACGCGCTCAGCCCCGCGTCGGCACCCTGAAGGTACCCGCCCAGTGCCCAGCACAACGGACAGCGCCTCCCGCCAACTGACACGCGAGCAACCTCCCCAGCCAGCCCTGCTTGGGCCGCGTCCGGACACCCTTGGCGCCGAGGCCACCCGGCTGGATGCCGCCTACCAGCTACACATGCAGGCGGTGTCCCGGGCGCGGAAGGCGGAGGTGGCGCTGATGCAGGGCCTGCTGCAAAGCGTACGGCCCGTCCTTCCCGCACTGGCCCGGCCGCTGCGCCTTGTGGACGTGGGCGCCCCGGGCCGGCCCCAGCATGTCCACTGCCGGGCCATTCTGCTGTTTGGCCGCCTGCCCGGGCCGAGGACCCCCGTCCCTCAGGCGCGCGAGGGGCTGTTTCTCCTCGAGGACTGCACCTTCCTGCGCGTGCGCTTCACCGGCGCTACCGCGCCGGCTGCGGGTGGGCAGCTTGTCCTTGCCGCCGAGCGCCTCGAGGGTGTCGACGTGCGCGGCGTCCTCCGCGACCACGACGTGGAGGCGGTGACGAGCGTCCTACTGGCGGCCGTGGCCGCCGAGACGGCACACCGCCGAGGCCGTACCCGCGAGGTGGCGGCGTATGCCGCCCGTCTTGAGGCCGTCCGCGTCCTGCTGGGCAGCTGAAGCGGCGTCCCCCTTCCCCTTGGCTCCCAAGTCGCGTCGTCCGGCCGTTCCATGTCGGCCAGGAGTGGCATACATGAATGGCCGACCAAGACGGTGGTCAGCATCCGACGTGAATACAACTAACATTGACATAGGTCGCACTTGGATGTCATGTTACATCCATGGGCGCTGTGCGCGAGATGGCAAAGACTCCCCTCCCTGCAGACCAGGAGATGCGGCAGCTCAACGTGAAGGTGCCCCCCGAGGACGCCAACTTCGTCCAGGAGGTGCTGCGCCCCCAGCTCGGCTTTCCGTACAACGCCGAGGCGGTCCGCGAAGTCATTTCGCAGCTACGGACATGGTTTCGCCTGCCCAGCTACGTCGTGGACGTGCTGAAGAAGGACGCCGAGGCGCAGAAGCTTCACATCCTCAACTACCTGCAGATGCTTCTGCACAAGCGGTACGAGGACCTGGCCGCCGAGGGCAGGGAACGGCCGCCGGCGCGCACCTCTACCCCCTCTCCGGTGACGTCCAAGTCCGGCCGGCGCTGAGGCGCCACAAGGCCTGGTCCTGCTTCCATGCCCGCTCCCGCCACAAGACGCAACGGCCCCTGTCGCTGGGCCGAGTGCGTCCGACGGGGGCACAGTCCGCGCGGCGGCTCGCGCGCGCTTCGTGCGCCGCCGCGCTCGCCAGCAGCTGCGCTCTTCGGGCCCCCCGGGGCCCACGCCCTTCCTCCCAGCCTTCTCGGTAGGCAGCGCCTGCCCCCCCCGGGGCGGCCGCGCGCCCGGCCTGCGCTTTTCCCCAGCCCCCAGGAGGTTGTGCCATGAACCAGTTCACCCGCCCCCCGTCTGTTAAGACTGCGCAGCGCGCGCGCCTCACCGCCTTTGCTGTCCTGGCCGCCGCTGCCTCGGCGTTTGCGCAAAGCGTGGACCCGGCCGCTATGGGGCAGGGCTTCTTCGCCTACGCGCGCCCCTACGTCGTCTGGGCGGGCGCCGGCATGGTGCTCCTCTGTGTCGCAGCTGCCACCTTCTTCAAGCCCTTCCTCAAGGAGGCACTCATCACCGCAGGAATCGTGGTGATGCTGGTGTTCCTCTTCAACACCTTCCCGGACCTGGTCCGGGCCCTCAGCCGCTGAAGCACCGCCGAGGGCCCGCAGGGATGGATGCGCCTGTCTACCGGCACGCCGATGCCCGGGCCACGCTGCTCGGCCTCAACTTCCCAGGGGACTTCTTCGTCGTCCTGACGGCGAGCTACCTGTGGCTCATGTTGCTGCGGCCCCTGCCCTTCCTGTTGGCCGCAGCCGCCACCCATGCCGCCGTCGCGCTGCTCAACCGGGGCCGTCCACCACAGCACTGGGCGCACGGGTTGGGCTTCCAGCTGCGGCAGCTGCGCTTCGAGGGAGAAGTCAGCGCCGCCGCCCGCAGCGCAGCCCCCCAATTCCCGTTCGGCCCCTACCGAAGCGTCGACGTGGGTGGGAGGAAGCCTTGAAAGAGACGCCTCTGGCGCAGCACGTCCCGCTCTGGCGAACGCTGCGGGAGGACGGCGTCACGGCCCTCGTCACCCCCGCACTCGACTACGTGGGCGGTCTTGGACTTCGCGGCATCGACACGCGCTTTCTGAAGGACGAGGAGTGCAGCCAACGAGGGGAGGCGCTCCGGGAGCTGCTCGGCGGCCTCGACGACGAGGTGAGCCTCCTCTTCCTGTACCGCGTCCGGGAGGACGTCGAGGCAGACCTCTCGGCCTACCAGGATGGCGTCGCCACTGGAGCGACGCCGGCGGAGCGGGCCTACGTCGCGGCGAAGGTGCACTGGCTCCGCCAGCAGAAGCTGCGACGGGGCGAGCTCCGCCTCTTCTTCTCCTCCGCCGGCGGCAACGGGCCGCTGGACCGAGGCGTCCTCGGCGCGCCGCTTCTTTTCAAGAATGCCGACCGCCTCTCCCATCGCATCCACGCCGCGCGCCTGCAGTCCCTGCGTGGCCTGCGGGACCGGCTGCGTGCGCGGCTGGCAGCGGCCGGCATCCAGTCCCGGGAGCTCGAGCCGGAGGACGTCTGGCAGTTGCACTACGAATTGCTCAATCCCGGCCGCACCCGCAGGCCCGGGGGGGTCTGTCCCACCCTCGAGCTGTTGGACAACCTCTGGACGGAAGCGCTGGCACGGCGAGAGGGACACCATGTCCTCGAGTACACCGAGGCCGAGTGCCTGTGCTTCGAATCCATCTCCGAGGAGCACGGCTACTTCCGCCAGGGGGGCCTCCTCCGCCGCGTGGCCACGCTCAAGGCACTGCCGGAGGCAAGGACGCGGCCCTTCTGCGCCGAGCCGCTGCAGGCACTCGCCCACCCGCTCACCGGCCAGGCCTTTGGGTACGCGCTGGCCGTCGCCGTGCGCCTTCGCCCTCAAGCGCGGGCGAAATTCTTTCTCAACCAGCAGCACAAGCTCGTCTCGGCCCTGCGCAGCCTGGTCCACCAGGTGAGCGGCGAGGATGCGCGGAGGTCCGTCGAGGACGCGGACAAGCAAGGTGCCATCCTCGCCCTCTTCCAGGAGCTCCACTCGCTCTCCTCCAAACTGGTGGACGTCTCTGTGACCCTCCTCCTCGAAGCCGACACGCTGGATGAACTCGAGGCGCGGACCGAGGCAGCGCGCGACGGCTTTCGTCGGCTCGGCAACAGCGAACTGCTGGTGGAGAACGTCGCCCAGCTTCCCTGCTATTTCGCCCTGTTTCCCGGTGCCGGCGCCTACCAGGTTCGCCGCAAGGGCTGCACCACTCGCAATGCTGCGGACCTGCTCCCACTGTTCCAGCCGTGGGGCGGCGGCACCAGCGCGGACAGCCTGCTCACCACGCCACTCGGCACCACGCTGCGCTTCGGGCTCTTCGACACGAGCCTGGGGAATGCCTTTCACGGCCTCATGTGCGCCGATACCGGAGCCGGAAAATCCCTCACCGCCGGCGCGCTTGCCATCGATGCCTACATCGCCGGCAAGGACGTCATCCTCGTCGACAACGGCGGGAGCTGGTCGCGCCTGACGCGCCTTTTGGGAGGGACCCTGGTGGAGGTGACGCTCAACACACCGCTCTGCCCCTTCCTCCCCTACCGAGACATGCTGGACCGCGAGGAACTGGCGAGGACGGGTGTCGAACAGCTCGACAGCGCGCTGGTGCAGGACGTTGTCGGCTTCCTGCAAGTGTGCGTCGAGGACCGGGAGCTGCCCTCGTTCACCGTCCCCCAGCAGAACCTGGTTGGCCAGGCGGTCGCGCGCAGCTACCAGGAAGCCTTTCGCGCGCGTCCGGCGGAGCGCCCCGTCATGGGCGACTTCCAGCAGGCGCTGCGCCAGCTGTCCGAAGACACGACGCTGCACGCGGAGGACCGAGCGCTGGCGGCACTGCTGGTGCGCAGGCTCGAGCTGTTCTGCACCGGCACCTACGGCCGCTTCCTCAACCGGCCGAGCGAGCTTCGCTACGACGGGCGCCTTCTCACCTTCGAGATGGGAGCCATCGGCAAGGACCCGCTGCTGAAGCGAATTGCGTTGGCTGCCGTCATGGGCACCGTCACCGCCCGTGCTGCCGCCCGAAGAAACCGGACGCTGTGCGCCATCGACGAGGCGCACGACTACCTCGGAGACAGCGCGGCAGCCGACGCCTTCCTCGGGAAGGCCTACGCCAAGATGCGGAAGTTCGACGTGGCGATGTGGGCCATCAGCCAGAAATTCGAGGACTTCCAACGCTCGCGGGCCGCAGCCACCATCATCGGCAACTCCTTCCTCAAAGTGTTCCTCTGGCACTCCTCTGGCTGGGAGGTGGTGCGCGACGCCTTCGGGTGGCCGGACAGCGTCTACCAGCAGTTTCGGGCGCTGGAGCGCGTCCCCTTCCACCACACGGACTTCCTCCTGGTTTACGGCGAGCGCTATGCCACCGTGCGCCACGCCGTCCCGCCGCTTGCCTACTGGCTGCTCACCACGCATGCAGAGGACAGGCGGCTGCTGGAGCGGGCCCGACAGAAGAATCCGCACCTCGACGAGCTCGCCCTCCTCCAGGAGCTCTCCGCCCGCTACCCCAGGGGCGCCTCGTCCCCCGGGCCGCAATGACGGCCACTCGACAGGAGTCAGTATGCGCCGCGTCCCCCCACGCCCCTCTGCGTCGCTGTTCACCGCCATTGTCGCCGGTGGCTTGGCCCTGCTGCCCGTCACGCACGAGGCCTCGGCAGACCTCTTCGGCGCCGACGTCTCGCTGCTCGGGACGCTGGTTTCCCAGGGCGCCCAGGAGCTCTCCACCGCCGCGCAGGCCCTGGGGACCCTCCGGGAGGGGGCGACGTCGGCCCAGCGGATGGTGGGTTTTGCCACCCAGGCCCAAACCCTCTTTTCCCGCTTCGCCACCTCCCGAGTGGCGGATTTTGGAGCGGACAGCTTCGGCCTTGCCCATGGGACCCTGCCCGTCTCCGACGGGAGTCGGCTCCGAAGTGGCGTCGCCCCCTGGGCAGCGGCCACCGGCGAGCTCCGGGGCGTCAGCCGCCAGTGCGCAAGCGACGTGACGTCAGGCGCCTCCGCCTGTCGCCAAGTCCATGACCCCCTCACTCCTACCGATGCGCAGGGCGCGCTGAGGCGTACCTTCGGTCCTGCGCTGCAGCCGGACACGCAGGCCGGCGACTATGAGGTGGCGCGTGCGCTCTCCGCTGCCGACGCGCACCAGCAGCAGGAGGGCTCGCGTGCGGCTGTTTCTGCCGCGAGTCGAAGCGCCGCGTGCGCCAGCGGAGAGGACGCAGCGGTGTGTGGACTGGCCCAGACTGCACGCCAGGAGAGCCAGCTCGACGCCGTCAACGAGCAGCTGGCCGAGGCGAACCGGCTTCAGGCCGTCCGCCTGGCGCTGCAAAACGCCGAGCGCAAGCGCGCACTGGGTGAGGCGCAGGAGCGGCGGACGGTGGTCACAGAGGGGTGGAAGGCGCTGCGAACGCCCACCCTCACCGTGTCCGCCGACGGCGTCAGCCTCCTCGGAGGAAGCCGGTGAGGGTGAGGGTGCGGCCGTGGCTCGTCCTTGGCGCCCTGGGCTGGCCGGGTCTCGGCCTGGCCGCGGATGGCGACGCCCTGGACCTCCGTGGCGGGGCAGTCGGCGAGCTCACCGCCCGCTCGCTCGACATCGCGCACGGGCTACTCGCCTTTCTCCTCCTCCTCGGACTCGTCGTCGAGTTGCTGCGGGGGCCAGGACAGCCCAGGCGCTACCTGGCTGTCGTTTGGAGGACGCTCCTCGTCCTCGGTCTGTTGCAGGCCTACACCTTCCTCGCGGGCTCGCTGGTAAAGCAGTGCACCGCGCTCGCGCAAAGCCTCGCGCCGCTGGAGGCCGACGCGCCACTGCAACGCTACAAATCAGCCGTCGCGCAGAGCTTCGCCGCTGCCCCGGCCTCCGACGCAGGGACTTCCGACGCAGCCAAGCCGTCCGGCCTCGGCGGGCTCTTCTTCGACGCGGGCATCTCCTTGCTCATCCTCCTGGCGGGAGCCATCCACTGGGTGTTCACGGAACTCTCCCGCATCCTCATCAGCTTTTTCTACGCAATCGGCCCGCTGGCGCTGGTCTTCTATGTGCCCGGACTGGATGCCCCGCTGCGGTGGCTGCGAAGCCTCACCACCGTCTCCTGTTGGCCCGTCGTTTCCTCCATCCTCCTGCAACTCTCCACCTCCGTGCTCCACCGGGCTAGCAGTACGGGCTCGGGAGCAACCTTCGGGGCGGTGGCGTCCTCGCTGCTGTTGTGCGTGCTGGCCTTCGCCACGCCCCGGATTGCCTCCGCGTTGGTCGGGGGGGTGGGCAACCTCCTCAGCGAGGGGGCCGCCGCGGCCCTGCGTGTTGCCAGCGGGGCGGCTGCCGCAGGGGTCTTGCCGTGAGTGCGCCTCCCAGATCGCCAGAAGCGGGCACCGCGGTCGTCCGCGCCTCCCGGGCGCGGACACCAGCCGGCCCGCCAGCGGTCTGGGCTGCCATGGCGCGGCAAGCCCAGTGGAAGAGTTGGGCCCTCGTCCTGGCCTTCTCTCTATGTGCGCTGCAGGGGCTGGTCATGCTTAAGCTTGCCCGCAAGGAGCCAGACATCGTGCTCATCGCGCCCGATGGCAGGAGCACCTACCTCAACCGCAGCGTGGCCGGGGACGCGCTCGTCCGCTTCCTCGAGGAACAGCGTCAGCTGCCAAGCGACGTCACGGTCTTTCATTTCACCCGGGATTTCCTTCAGCACTTCTTCGCCATCGACTCGCTCAGCTACGCCTCCTCCTTCGCCGAGGCGCTCGGAATGTTGTCGGCAGGCTTCCGCGAGCGCGTGGCACGCGAGGCCGCGGCCTCCAAGGTGCTGGAGGCGGTCCGGGCGAGTCACAGCCGAGCCACCCTCCGCTTTGACAGTCTCGACCTCGTGGAGCGAACGACGGAGGCCCTTCACCTCCGGGCGGTGCTCCTCCGAAAAACCGAGAGCCTCACCGAGGGAGCCCTGGTGTCGTTCGACCGTCTCGAGGTGGACCTCTACGAGTCGGTGGTTCCCCGCACCGCCGCCCACCCGGATGGGCTCGTCATTGGCCAATTCACTAGCCGGTCCGAGAAGGTGGACCCTAGCAGCGCCTCGGAGCCATCCGCGCATGCGCCTTAGCGTCCTTGGTACGGCTGCGCTGCTCGCCGTGCTGGCCGGTGCCGGGGCCCCGGCGGCATCCAGGAAGGACTCCGATGCAATCGTCACCAGCGGCAAGCGGGCCCTCAAGCGGCGGAGCCTGGTGGTGACGGATGCCAACTTCAACGAGGTGCAAGTGGTGCACGTCGCCGCCGGAGTGCCGACGACGCTCAGCTTCCGCCAGCCGCTGCGGGCCGAGAGCGTCATCCTGGCGGACGTCACCAACGCCTTTCTCCCGGTGAAGGCCACCGAGAGCAGCATCGTCCTCATCCCCAAGCGGGACCTGGGCCAGCGTTCGACGACCACCCTCACCGTCACGCTCGCTGATGGCACCATCCTGCCCCTCCTCCTCACCACCGTCTCCGGAGAAGCCGACATCGGCGTGGACATCTCTGTCGCCCTCGTTCGGCAGGCGCCACCGGAGTCGGCCACCGTCCTCAAGGCCTCGCTTTTGGAGCTGCGCAGCGAGCTCGACGAGTGCCGGGCCGACCAGGGCACCGCCGGCATTGCGAAACTGGCCAGTCTCGTCCTGCAACAGGACCTGTCGCGCCCGCAGGTCTTCGAACGACATGAGTTGCACCGACGCGACAAGCAAGAACGTCTTCTGGTGGACGTGCGGGCCGCCTACCGGATTTTCGGGCACACCTACCTGGTGGTCACCCTGGAAAACCGTGACCCCTCCCGCGTCTGGGTGCTCGACCGTCCGGAGCTCAGCGTCACGGGTGGCAGCCAGTCCATCGACGTCCCGGTGACGGCCTTCCGGATGGACACGTCTGCCATCGCCCCCAACGACACGGGAGTGCTGGTGGTGGCCTTCCAGACGCCACCCCAGGGCAGTGGCAATACCTTGAGCCTTCAACTCCTGGAAAAGAATGGGAGCCGGCACGTCCGGCTCGACGGCCTGTCGCTCTGAGGCGGCACCCAAGGGGGCACGGCGGGAGGGACCGGTTTCCATGTACGACGACATCGACCCCCGAAACCTCCCGGCCGGAACGCTGGTGGACGGTTACACCGTGCTTGGCAAGCTCGGCGGCGGCGGGATGGGGGAAATCTACCGGGTGCAGCGGGGCCGGGAGGTCTTCGCCCTGAAGGTGCAGGGGGAGCGCCTCAGTGAGGCCATGGACCCACTGAGGCGTGAGGAGCTGGAGGCGCGGTCTCGCCGCGAAGCTGCCGTCCTGCTGAGCCTCACCCACCCCAACATTCTGGCCATCATCGGCAGTGGCCGTTGGCCAGACAAAGGCGGCTACCTCTACCTCATCACCGAATTGGTGGCCGGCGAGCCGCTGGACCGCTGGCACGAGCGCCGGCGGCCATCGCTGCGCCAGCTGGCGCGCGTCTTCCAGCGCGTCGCGGACGCGCTCGACTACATGCACCGCGCGGGCATCTACCACCGGGACTTGAAGGACCCCAACGTCCTGGTGCGGGACGATGGGACGCCCGTCGTCATCGACCTCGGCATCGCGCGGTCCCCGGCCGCATACACGCTCACGCGCGTCGGCACCGTCATCGGCACCACGACGCACCTCTCCCCGGGGGTCTGCCGGTACCTGGTCGGGGAGAAGTCCCACGCCTACCGCTTCGGCGCGCACGACGACCTGCACGCGCTCGGCTTCATGCTGTACGAGAGGCTCACCGGAACGGCGCCCTTCCGCCAGCGAAGCGACGTCGAGTGGCCCGAGTTCGACTACTACCGCCAGGTGATGGAGCACGTGCCTCCCCCTCCGCGGGCCCTGTGGCCCCCGGTCCCAGAGCAGCTGTCTGCGCTCACCATGCGCCTGCTCGCCAAGACGCCCGAGGCCGGTGTCCGCGACGCAGCCGCACTGCGAGAGGAACTCGACGCCACCCTGCGAGCCGGCCCGGCCTTCTGGGATGAACCGTTCGCTGTCCCGCGTGGCGTCCAGAGAACGGACTTGCCGCGCAGCGCTCCAGTGAGGCTGCCCATGCCGGACGGTGTCGGGCGGCCTCTCGCCGAAAAAGGCTCCGGCGCTGCTGGCGGCACGGACCAAGTCATCCAGGCGTTGCAGAGGGGAGTGTCCCTGCCGTCCCCGCCACCGCCCGACTTCCGGCCCCCCACGCGCGAAGGCCCCCCACCCTTCGTGCCTCCGGAAGCCGCCCCGGAAAAATTGGACCCTACCCGCTTGAGTGCCTTCAACGACACCGCCCTCCGCAAGGTGGCCGAGCACCTGCAGCCCGCGCGGCGTCCCAAGCGGCGTATGGGGGTGCTGGGCCTCTCCCTCGCCGGAGCGACGCTCCTCACCGTAGGAGCGTTCGTTGCGAAGTCACTCGCGGACCGCCCCCGGGCGGTGCCCAAGTCCCTACTCGAAAGGTACCGGGAGGACCTCGCCCAGGAGAAGACGGCAGAAGAGCACTTGGCTCCCGGCACCGAGGCCTCCATCGGCCCCGCCCTGCCGGCGCCCGCCCCCTCGCTGTTGCCCACTGCGCCGTCTCCGTCCGGGAGCGAAACTTCGTCCCCCCCGCTGGCCCCTGCGCCAAGCAGCGCGCCGTCGCCGAGTGACGCGAAGGCCATCCAGGCCGAACTGGAGCGGGCCTACGGAGCGCGGCGTCCCACCCTGCCCGGCAAGGTGCCGCCGCAGAGTCCGGGCAGGCCCAGCTGGGTGAAGGGCGTCGAGGTGGTAGACGCCAAACCTGCCGTCGCTGGCGAGCGGAAATTCGGAGGCCGGTACGGTGACCACCTCCGGCTAGAATTGCGCAGCAACCTCGACAGCCGGTTGTGTGGCTCGGGCGCCGTGGAGGCTGTCCTTGTCCGCCCCTATGTCGTCAACGGGGAGGTGGTGCTCCCCAACCGGACACTGGCCTACGGCCAATGCACGGCCCAGGGCGGCCGCTTCCTCGTCAGTTTCCAGCGCCTCCGTCTACCCGACGGGACCGAGGTGCACTTTGACGGGGTGGCCATGGACGTGGCGGACGGCAAGCCTGGCCTGTTGGCCAACCGTCGCCTCGGCGGGGCGAGTACCGGGCAGGACACGGTTACCGGCGCCGTCCTTCGGGGAGCAGCGTCGACGGCCCTGGCCAGCGCCACCGCTGACGGTAGCCTGGGCGGTCAGTTAGCCAATGGCGCTGGACAAAGCGCCCTCAATGCGCCCGCGGCGACCACAGCGGCGGGCGAAGCCGCCATTCTCCTCGACGCCGGCGCAGCCATTGACGTCTTCGTTCGCCAACATTTCTGAGGCGGCGTCTCGCCAGCCGGGAACTCGTGCCGCTCAGCTGTCTTCGAGGCTGTTCGGCCCCGTGGGGCGCAAGCGAAAGTCTCAGCCCGCGATGACGGTGACGACGGCCTCGCTGAAGCCGGCTGGCAGCGCCGGCGACACCGAGTGGGAGGTGGGGGTTCCGCCGGGGTAGGTGCGCGCACTCGCCGCGATGGGTACCATTGCGAAAAACACCGCTGGATTGGTCGAGTCAGCCAGGCCGGCCGTGCACGCGGCGTTGCTCGCAGTGACGGTGTAGCTTGCCGTCGCGGTGAGCGAGGTCGGCGTGCCTGGCTACCGCTGCTGAAGCTGAGGCTCAGACCCGCTGGCAGCGCCGGTGACGCCGCGTAAAGACGGTGTTCCACCGCTGTACGTCGGCACATTCGGCGCAACGGCCGTGCCCTTCGTGTCCACCGCGGGATTGGTGGAGTACCCGAGGTTGCTCAGCGTCTGGACCGAGGACTGCGTAGGGGGCCTCACACGGAGCGAGGCGGCGCGGTTGTTAAACTCGTCGATGAGGTAGACGTCTCCTACAGTCGAGGCCGAGACAAGACGTGCGTTGCCGGTGCTGGTGATGCGCGGGTAGAGGTACAGCCACCAGGGGCTGAGCTCGGGGCCAAAGGCCAGTACGCCGACGCCCAGGGGAGCGCCCGACAGCAGCACGGCGAATGTTCCGTCGGCTCCCGAATAAACACTTCGGGCCACCACCGAGTCCTCCGTCGCATCCGCCGAGTCGTACAGGCCGGCGATGGGCGAGGTGACGTCAGGAGTGTCGATGGAAGTGACGCCCGCATCGTTGAGCGAGGACGGGTACAGCGACCAGAGTTCGAAGGTGGTGTTGGGGGGCGAGTTGGTCAGAGTGACGACCCGGCCGTCCGCCAGTACGCCCACCACCTCGCGCTGCACCAGCCGTGGCGTCCCAAGCGGTGCGGTGTAGGTACCCAGAATGGCGCTCTGGCCATTGGCTGGGCCGGAGCCGACACGAAGGATGGGGTACTCCGTCGTCCCCGTGACGTCGCAACTGGAGACCAGCTGGACAACGAAGGTTCCGTCGCCAACCGCGAGAAGCCTGCCAATTTGCGAGACGGCGCAGGCCCGCAGCAGGCCATTGGGGTCGAAGACGGGCCCAAAGCTGATGGCCCCCTGCGTGAGGTCCACCAAATTCCAACTGGCTCCGCATACGGCGACGTTGGGCGAGAGGTAGAAGCCGCCAGCGCCCGCCACGACGCCAGCATCAGGCCCTCCAAAAACTTTTCCAGTGGCCAGCGCGGTGACCGGCGTCAGCTGCGGCGTCACGCAGACGAGGGCCTCTGGCGGCGCCGCGGAGCACACCTGCGCCGTATCCTGCAGACACAAGAGGTCCGGCCCGCCGTCCCCTCCCGTGACCGACGTCAACGGCGGGTTGGGCAGCGCCACGGGCAACGTGCCGGTGACGACAGGCCCCGCGGCGGGCGGTGGGGGCGCCAGTAGGAGGTTGGAAGTCTTTCCGGTGAACTGGAAGAAGAGGGTCTGGCCCTGCGCATTCAACCCGCGCGCCAGGTAGCCCGCGTCCAGGCCACCAATGGTGGCGACGTCGAAGCCGTAAAACGTCCCATCCGCAGCGGAGAGGACGCCGGGAATCCACTGCGCGGTGGCGCCGCCTCCGGTACTGGTGGCCAACGGCAACACCAGTCCGCCGTTCAGCCCGCTGCCGAACGCCACCGGTTCGGCCGCCCAGTTGATGGGACTGCTGGCCGCGGGTTGGCCCGGGATGTAGCGGTCCCACACCAGGCGCGACAGCCCGACGCTCAGGTCGATGGCGGTGGTGTTCCCGTTCAGACCCGTCGCGTCGACAGTGAGACGAACCACGTCCTCCGTGTCCGTCAGGACCTCGATGGGGACCGGCTGCCCTCCATCGTAGTTGTCAATCCCGATGCCTGGCGTGCTGTTGAAGAAGGCCTGGTAGGTGGGCGGGCCGCCGTCCGGATTTGGAAGGGACGTGATGCGGTCCGCCGGAGCCCCGGCCAAAAGCACGACGGGGAAGGAACTCAGGGGATGCTGCGGGTCCGTCGGCGTCACCAGCACGACGAAGGGCGACTTGGGTTGCGCAGTGGGTGGGTAGACGACGGAGATGGCGGGGCCGGTCGCGTCCAGAAACACCCGGAGGTTCTCCCCGGCGTCGGCGCCGGCCGTGGTGACGGCCTGAACGCTCAGTTGAAGCATGGGGCTGCCAGCGTCGGGGTTGGGCACCGTGAGGCCCTGGCAAACGGAGAAATCCACCAACGCGACGAACGGAGGTGACCCCCACGCATAGGCCTGGCGTGCTCCACCATCGAGCGGGCCGCAGAGAAGAGTGACGCTGCTGACGCCGTCGACGGAGTCCGCCTGCACCGAGACCTCAGCAGTCAGTGAAATGACGTCCCCTGCCTTGGGGGCGAGGACGGTCAGCGACGGCGGAGGGGGGTTGGGCGGGACGGTCGGAATGCTCAAGTCCCAACACCCGGCGCTTGCCACCAGCGCCAGTGCGGCCGCGAGGAGTCCTCCGCGCCCCCAGGCCTCCTTCGGTCGACGGTGCACCGGCATGCCTCCCCCTCCCGCGCGGCCGAGGCTACCTCCAAAGACGGCGTAGCGTCCCCTGCAACCGCTGGACGCCTGCGCCACCACCACGGGGTGGGTGGGCGTGGACTCTGCCCGGGCCACACCGCCTGTCGCCCGGCAGCGACGCCGTTGAAACCTGCGGCACCCGCCCAGCCGCCACCCTGTTCCGCGGTGAACGGGCCGAAGGTGGCGGGCCGGCCCCCCTGCGTGTGCGCTCCTGGACTGAACTCTCGGTGGCCTTGGCCGGACCTGGTCAGTACAGTTTTCGGGTAAGCGCGACTCAGGCACCCGCATGCGGACGACGAGCGACGTGCGGGCGCAGCGGCCGCCTGTTGGGGAAGGGCTGGTGCAATGGACATCGCCATTCTGGGTGCGGGGGGCGTCGGCGGCTACTACGGGGGAATGCTCGCGCGCTCGGGCCACGACGTCCGCGTATGGGCGCGGGGCGACAATCTAAACGCGCTGCGCCGGTGGGGCCTGGAAGTCCGCACCCCCGAGGAGAGCTTCACCGTCGGCGTCACGGCCACGGACGAAGCTGAAGGCCTCGGGCGGGTGGACTTGGCCGTCGTAGCGGTGAAGAGCTACTCGCTGCCCGAGGTCGTCGACGCCGCACGAAGCGTGGCTCGCCAGGGCGCCACCGTCCTTCCCCTGCTCAACGGCGTGGACGTCGCCGAGCAACTGGTTTCCTTGGGGGTCCCCCGGGAGGCGCTGGTCGGCGGTTTGACGATGATTAGCGCCGAGCGGGTGGCGCCCGGCGTGGTGCAGCGTAAAAGCGCCTTTGCGACCATCGTCCTCGGGGAGCTGAGAGGAGGAACAAGTCCACGTGCCCAGCAACTGGTCGCCGCCCTGCGCAGTGCCCGGGTGGATGCGCGCGAGACGGACCAGGTAGAAGTCGACCTCTGGCAGAAATTCGTCTTCATCGCGTCGCTCGCGGCCGTCTGCGGCCTGGCGCGGTCGCCGATTGGCGCGGTCCGCTCCACAAGCCGGGGAGCCGACTTCATCGCCACCGCGGTAAGCGAGGCCGTCTCCGTCGCGCGCGCGCGTGGCGTCCGGCTCCCGGAAGACCAGGCGGCACGCACCGTGGCGATGATTCAAGGCCTCCCTGCGCAGATGCGTCCCAGCTTCCTCGTCGACCTCGAGCGCGGCGGCCCGACGGAATTGGAGGCGCTGATGGGCGCGGTGGCCCGCATCGGCCAGGACCTCGGCGTCTCGACACCCCTGCACGCCGCTGCGGCCGCGGCGCTGTCGGCCAGCCTCGCCAACGCGGCCACGGCCTTGGCGGCAGGGGGACCAGCCTTTGCACCTCAAGCCTGACGGGGCCGGAAAGTGGTGTTCCCCGGGACACCCGCCGGGACGGCGCAGGGCTGGCAAATGTCGCCGGATGGACGCGCGGCTTCTTCAGTCCGAGTAGTGCAACGTTCCGTCTGGCTGGTGTCCTTTCGAGAAAGAAAGAGAGGCTTGCCCTGTCCCCGATGCGTAGCGTCCGCATCTTCGTCTTGGTGGCCGCCGCCGGCGTGCTCTGCAGCTGCGGCAACTCGTCCACGCCCTCGGCGAACACCATCACCATCTCCAACTACGCCTACAGCCCCAGCAACCTGTCGGTGACGCCCGGGACGACCATCACCGTGGTCAACAACGACAGTGTCCAGCACACACTCACCAGTGAAGCAGCGCTGGGCGACTACCTCGCCGGCGGCGTGAGCGGCGTCGCTTTCGACACCGGGCCTTTCGGGCCGGGAAGTCGCACCATCACCATCCCCACCACCGCGACGGCCGGCACCGTCATCCCGTATTTCTGCGCGGTGCACCGCTCGATGATGGGCCAGGGCACGGTCACTGTCGTCGCCCCGTGAAGGGCCGACGACGAGGCTGTCCTAGAAGGTGCAGCTGAGGATGAGGGTCGGCTGCCAGGGCGCGTCCCAGGTGGCGAATCCGTACAGGACTGCCGCCAGCAGCTTGAAGTGCTTCTTGGGCTCGGTCAGCAAAAGGCTCGGGCCCAGCTGCGCCACCGGGTGCAGCTCGCTCGTCCCGTGGCTGTCGAAGCCCAGCACGGCTTCAACCCCCACTCGGAAGATGTCCTTCACCAGTTCATAGTTGAGCCCGAAGTCGGCCTTCAGCTCATAGTCAATACCGCTCGTGTGGTCGTAGAAAATGTTGCGCTCGACGCCGAGGTTGACCGCCAAGAGAAGCTTGGGCGTGAACACCGTCCCGCCAAGCAGGAGCCGGAACTCCGCCCGCGGCGAGTTGTAGTAAAGACTGCTCAGCTCGAAATACAGCGTTGGGTTCCCCCAGATTTGGTCCCAGTAGCTCCCGATGGCGACGCGCAACTCGGCGGCGATGCCGGTGTGGCCGCCGGGGGCCACCACGTAACCTCCCGTCGAGTTCTGGTTGAATTCGTAGTTGAGGTAGATGTCTAGCTGGAGGTGCGGGACAAGCCCTATTTCCACCTCCGTCTGGAAGTACTGGTCGTCCTGGTAGGGGCCCGGACGACCTTGGGGCGCTCCGAAATAGCCCGTCCACCACTGCTCGACCGTGTACTTGCCAGGGTCAAGCACCCACAGCCGCGCATTGGTGAATTCCCTGTCCTGCGTGAAGCCGGGCGACGGAACGTAGCTGATGACGCGTGTTGCGTAGTCCGCTCCGCTGTCGTCTTTGGAAGGAGGCTCCTCGGCGACGCCGCCGTCTGGCCCGACGGGTTGGTAACGCGGGGCCGCCTGGCCGGGACCAGCGGAGTACCCGCCTGCGGATTGCGCCAGCACGCGCGGGACTGGCAAGAGGAGGAGCGCGACGGCGAGCAAACGCACGGTTGGGGTTGATGACACAGCAGCGGGCGCCTCTGCATCAAGCAATTGCGCCCGCCCCTGCGTCATACCGGTGGTTTCGTGTACGCCTTCCTGCCGAACACGGCAGTCTCACGGTGGGTGCCCGGCACACCTGACGCACGCCCGAACGGCGAGGGAGCGTGTCCTTACCTCCCCCCCGGTCACCGCTCCTGGTGCAGGCCGACGACGTTTCCCTCGGTATCCCGAAAGATGGCGATGAAGCCGGGCTCGCCGATGTCCACCCGAGGGGCAATGACCTCGCCCCCTGCCCGGGCGATGCGCTGGACGCAGGTGTCGAGCTGCCCGCGCGCGTTCAAGTAGAGAAGCGCCCCTTCCGCGGACGGCTTGCGCCGGGCGTCCTGCACCAGGGCCCCGCCGGTGGACTTGTCGGCGAAGGGGAAACCGGCCATCGGCACGCCCCCGAAGACCTCTCGCTTCAGGGACACCCCGAGCACCGTCTCGTAGAAGCGGACAGCCCGGTCAAGGTCGGCGGTGGGGATTTCAAACCAGTCGAGGGGACGAGCCATGGCGTTTTCTCCGCAAGCGCTCCACATGGGGAACCGAAATGGCGCCCCACGTCTTCTCGGAACGCACGCCGGACACTGGCTTGAGTCGCTGTCAGGTGTGTGTCAGGTTTCTTGGCGATGAGACGCCAGTCCCGTCTCTTTGCCCTCGCCGAGCACCTGCGCGCCCGAAGGACGGGGGTGACTGCGTCCGAGTTGGCGGAGCGGTTTGGGGTCGCCGTTCGCACCATCTACCGGGACCTGGACGCGCTCCGAGAAGCAGAACTCCCGGTGTCGGCGGAGCGAGGCCGCGGCGGGGGATACGCGTTGGATAGGACCTACTCCCTGCCCCCGGTGAACTTTACCGCGCGAGAGGCCGCCCTCTTCTCCGCCCTAGGCCGATGGGCCATCGACGCGCGGCTGGTGCCCTTCACCCGGACGCTGGGTTCAGCCATCGACAAGGTGCGGGGTGCCCTGGCGTCCTCGGCCCAGCGGGAGCTCCTGACGCTGCTGCGGGAGCTCACCTTCGTAGGGATTCCGGCGCACCCGGCAGCTCCCGGCGTCCGGGAGGCCGTCGAGGACGCCTGGTTCGAGCGCAGGCCCGTTCGCCTGCAGTACCGCGCCGCGGATGGGACAGCCTCGGTGCGCACCGTCCTCGTGCGGGGACTCACCATGGAGCGCTCGCTGACGCTGCTCCACTGTGAGGAACTCGACCGGGGCGAGCGTCGGTCCCTCCGCCTCGACAGGATTGTGCAGGCCACCCTGGAAGCCGCCCCGCGACGGTCTCGCTCCGCCGACCACTCGGATGTGTGAACGGCGGAACGCATCTCGCGGACCGGCGCAGCACACCCGTCAGCGCCGTAGCTGGACGGCTAGGCTTTTGCTCAAGTCCGCGCTCGCACGCGACGCTTGACGCTTCATCTATTTGAGACCATTATAAGACTCTCGGCGGTATAGGGAGGGCGCCCATGCGAGCGGGACTGCGGAGGAGGGTTGCCGGCGCTGGCGCGATGGTTGTCGCCGGACTGGTCGCGGCGCAGTGCGGGGGTGGCGAGCCCCCCATCCGCCTCACGCCGGGAAACCCGGACGGCGGACTCGACATCTCCGGGTACGCCGTCAAGGGCCCCATCTCCGGTGGCACGGTCACGGCTTACCGGTTGCTCCCGGACATGTCTCGGGGCGAACAACTCGCCAGCACCACCACCGACTCGAGTGGCTTCTTCGGGCTCTCCCTGCCCGCTTTCACGGGGGACGTCCTTCTCGTCGTCAATGGCGGGAGCTATTTCGAGGAAGCCCTGGTCGACGCGGACGCTGGCGTGCCGGGGCCGACACTCACCGTCAACGTCGACTTCGTCGGCATCTTCCTCGGTTACCAGCCCGGGCAACCCGCCGCGGCCAACATCACCCCCATCTCGCACCTGGCCTACTCGCTGGCCCGCTACCACGTTCGGAATCTCGGCGAGCCGTTGGCCAAGGCCGTCAGCGACGCCTTCACGCACCTGGGCAGTCACTTCGGCAACGTCCCCGGCGTCGCGACGGACCTCGACTGGCGCACCGTCGTCCCGACTGCCCTTGGTGGCGGTAACGGCGCGCAACTGACGGCCGCGCAGCGGGCTGCCCTGGTGCTCGCCGGTCTGTCCGAAGTCGCCGCCACCATCTCCAGCCGGGCCGCCATTTCCCCGGGAGGCTCGGTCAACGCCCTGTCGCTGCTGACAACCCTGGCCGAAGACCTCGAAGCGGACGGCCTCTTCGACGGCCTGGGCAATGGAGGTCGTCAGCTGCTGCTTCCCGCGGGTGGCTCCGTCCGCCCCACCGGCCCAACTGCAACCGCGCTGGATGGGTCAACCGTCCGTCTTGCACTCGCCTCGGCCATTGCAACCTTTGTCCGGTCGGGCATCAACACCAGCAGCATCACCATCCCCGACGTCGCCGCCGTCACGGGCGCCCTGAGCGCCGATTCGGACACCTACCTCTTCAAGTCCCCTGGGACGCCTTTCGACGTCACACCGCCGAAGGTAGTGGTGGTGTCGGCGCCGCCGCCCTACACCAACGAAAACGCCGTGAGCTTCTCGGTCGCGGCAAATGCAGGACCGAATTCGACCGGCGTCAAGGCGGTCATCGCGAAGACTGGCGACGGGACCGAACTCACCGGAGTCAATACGACAGAGAACGTATGGACGTTTTCCAACATCCTTGCCGGAGGCGCTCAGCCGTACTTCGAGGTCTGGGCAGTCGACAACGCGAACAACTCGGGCGAGCAATTCCCCGTCGGCGACTACCACCTGCGCCTGCCCTGCCTGCAGGACCAGGTCGCGCCAACCATCGTTCAGGACTTCAGCGTGCCGAGTTACCTCGATGAGCGGACGATGCAGCTCGCAAGCGATGCCGTCCCCGCTCAGTTCACATGGCCAGCGACCCTTCCAAGGGCCGTCGGGCCGGGTCCCGAAGCCGCCATCTGGAAGAGCTCGGTCAGACTCTCGTGGGGAACGGCTCAGCCGACGGGGGAAAGCCTAGAGAGCCCCAATTCCAACAACGTGCCGTTCATCCAGGTCGGTATTCCGTTTGAGGCGACCACCGATGCTCCCATCGCCTCGGTCACCTACAGCATCGCTGTCCAAGGCGGAGCCACCTCGACAGGTTCGCTCATCGCCGCCCAAAAAATGCCTCAGGGCACCGTCTATTACTATCTCCCCTTGAGCCGAAGAGACGATGCCTGACCTCGCTCACTCGTCCGACTAGCCCGTTCACCTTCAAAATTTCGATCACTGTTACGGACGCTGCAGGCAACGCAACCACGAACACGCTCGAAGACGCGACGAGCGGAGACGTTCCTCTTTCACATCATCGGGCCGCCATTCTACGTGGAACCCGACACCGGCTATCCAGACGCGGGGGACGCAAAATCCATCTACCCGTTCGCCCTGGCCAATGGCACCTACCCAAACAAATTCGCTGGCGACAATGGCGGGGAGATTGCCCGGCAGGCACGCTTCATCGTCTACAACCCCTACCCCGTCGCGGTGCCATTCAGCACAGGCCTCGCAAGCTACCTGACCACGGGCTCCGAGGAGTGGGACGACTCCGTCTGGACAGCTGGCAGCGTCGTCTGGGACGTGACTTCCCTTTGCGCCGAGGGGCCTCCCTGCGACCCCCAAGCAATTCAACCCCAGCCTTACGTGACGACGCTCGGCAGCATGACCTACTCCTGCGAGGTCGCGAGCAGTCCCCAGAATCAGAGCAACCCAGCCACTGCCGTCTTCACCAGCCCCACCGGGGCGCTCTCGGCCTGGCAATTCGGAGCGGAGGGGGTACCGCCGGGCGGCTACAACGACAGAATGGTGGTTCCGGCGGCGCAGGGAAGTACCGCGGGAGCCATCGTCGTCTACGCCGGGCGTCCCTGGAGCTCTTTCGGCCTGCCTCCGTACACGTTTGGCACCGATTCGAATCCGGACGGTGTCTTGCGCTTCTACCGCTTCATCCAGGACCTCTGGCAGCGCGGCGCGAGCCAGGGGACGGTTACCTGCAACTGCAGCATGGTGCCCCCGGTCTGTCAGCACGGAAGGCTGTACCAATACCCGCAGCTGCGTTGGACCAAGGTCCTGAGTGCCGCGAGCGAGTCCTTTTCAGGCACCTGGACGTACCAGAGCTACGCGCCGCTTACGCCCACGACGGACCTCGGGGATGGAGCACCGCGCTCCATCAGCGTCACTGGGGACGCGACCTACTGAATATTGCTGGACGAGGAAGGCCTGTGCACTGGACTGCGCGTCGGGGACGGGGACGAGAGAGAGTCGAGCGGTCGAAGGGGCGGTCAGGCCAGGGCACTCGCTGCCGCATGATGTTGGTCGTCGCAGCCCTTCTGAGCGCTGCGCCGGCACAGGCTGACCACGGGGCCCTGAGCGTCGACATCGGCGCAGGTGCAGCCGGGCTCAACCTTCCGGCCCCCTACGCCACCGGCGGTGGCAACACGGTTGGCGTCGGCTTCGAGACGATGGTGGGCCTCCGCTATGCCCTCACCAACGCACTCGAGGTCACGGCCGCGGCGTATTTCGAACCGAACGTCACCTATGTGCACGACGGAGTCGACGTCCAGGTGCCCGGCAACGCACAGCCTCTCCCTGGAACGGTGACGAACTCGCTGTACTTCGTCGGGGCGGTCGGAGGGCTGCGCTACGTCAGCGGCTCGGTGTGGAAGCTGGTGGTCGGGCTGGAGGCGGGTTGGTGCCACCGCGTCTACACGGGGGTACGCTTCGACGGGAGCGTGAGCTTTCCGCTCCCGAGCTTCAGCACCAACAACTTCGTGCTGCAGCCGCTCCTCGGAGTGGAGTGGGCGTTCGCCGACCATTGGAGCGCGTCCCTCATTCCGCGCTTCATGGTCCTCATCGGACCCGACGCGACTCTGGGGGCCTCACTCCTGCTGTCCATTTCCTACAGCTGGTTTCTCTAGGTGCTGGGCGGAAGCAGACGGGCAGGCAGTCTGCGGCGGCTGCTCGCGCGTCCAACTTGCCGGTCAACACTCGCCTTCGCGCTGCTGATGGTGGAACCGATTGGCAACGCACAGCCTCGCCGGGGAAGCGCTCGACCCATGGAGTGTTCCGGCTACCAGGCCGAAATTGAGGCGGCCGTCCTCGACGCGGCAGCTGTCTGGCCAGTGCCCGCGTCTCTCATCCGGGCGGTCATCCTACGGGAAAGCGCCTTCAACCCAGGCGCTCTGTCGCCGGCCGGGGCCATTGGCTTGATGCAGGTGTTGACGTCCAATGCGCACCGCCTCGGAATGAATCCCCAAAGGCTGTGGAATCCCGCGAGCAACATCCTCGCTGGGACGCGCATGCTGGCTGTCCTCCTCCGGCACTACCAGGGCGACGTCATCTCGGCCCTGGTGGCCTACAACGCCCGTGCGCGCCGCCCATTGGCGCCGCTTCCCGAAAACCTGGAGACCCCTGGCTACGTCCGCGGCGTCTTACGCTCGTGGTCGGCCTTTCAGCGCTGCAAGGCGCAGGCCCGGGCGGCGCGTGCGCAGTCGGACCTTGGCGTTGCGGACCGCACGGACTCGCAAGGGTGATGAAGAAATAGCTACGGACACTCGGTCTGGGCCACCATGGTGCACGTGCCAGGGCTGGTGATGCAGCCCGGCTCCGTCGTCGGGGTCGCGCCACAGCAGGCCGTGAAGGCGGCCTGGGTGGGGCAGCTCCAAGAGCCCGAAGTCCCATTCCAGGTGTAGCAACAGATGTAGCTGTTCGAAGTGCTGTTGCTGCACCCAGCCGCGAACGAAGCTGCAACCAGTGCTGAGAGTCCCAGGCGGCGCATGCGGCTTCTCCCTCCCGGACCCAGAGCCTACTTGCCTCGCCGCCGCATCCACAGCCAAAGCCCACCTTCGTGCGCTGTGACGACTGGGTACCAGTACCTAGGGCTTCTCCAGGCTAACGCGGACCAGCACCAACTCGGAGCCGAAGGGACCATTGCCGTTCGGGCGGGAGTAGCTGACGTACAGCACCTGACCATCGCCCTCGGCAAGCTCGGCGTGCACCTGCGCGTCGTAGCTGGTCCCAGCCAGGCCCCGCCTGTCCGCCGTGAAGAGACGGGTGGCATCAGACCAGGGGCCGACAGGCGCCGGCGCCGTCCGCACCAGCACATCATTGGACATGGGAGCCGAGTAGATGGCCGTCCACCGGCCGAGGTAGCTGTTGTACTGGACCGAGAGGATGGAGGCGGCGTCGAGCACTGGGCGGGCATTTGGAAGGGAGGTTGACCATTGAACACCATCCCAGAAGCGCCAGGCCGAGCGGTCGAGGGCGGATTCCAGGGGAACCTGGCCCACCGAGCAATGAAACGTGAGCCCACTCCGAACACAGCCAAAGGCGTACAGGAGGTCGCCTTCGACTGCGGCTGCCGCGCCGAAGCCGGGTTCGTCCTGGGCAAACAACAACGTGGGATGGGAGGCGCCCGGTGAGACAACAGGCCGCTCGGGAGCTGCGGCAAAATCCTTCCAGACGGCGAAGGACTGGCCAACCCCATAGAAGTTGAGGTCGCCGGGCGCTGCCCAGACGAGGGCGTAGGGAATGAGCGCACGGTTTCTGGCCCCATCGAAGATGGCCGCGGCAGGCCACGCCGCAAAGCGCGCGCCGCAGGGCTGCTGCTGGCACGGGTTTCCCTGGTGCGCGGCGATGAAGGCAGCCTCGTCGGCGGTGGGGGCCAAGAAGTAGGTCGGCGCCCCTGCGGCGTCCGTCGAATCGGTCAAGGCGACGCCCCCGTCTGCGTTGACTTTCAGCGTGAAGGCAAAGGAATTGTTGTGCCAGGTCTGTCCATTCGCGTCCGCTACGGTGCTGACAGTATCTCCGAAGACCCAGACCGAGCGGCCCCAGAGAAGCGCACTCCCGCCGCCGTCGCGGCCTAGGATGACGTGTCCTTGGGCGACAAGACCCACCTCCCTGGCCTCGACGACGCGCAGCGCCGGAGGTGTGCCACAGGACAATGCGACCGCAAGGACGCAGCAGGCAGCTCCCAGTCGGCCTCTGCCCCTGTGCCTCACAAAGTGTGACCGGTCCTCCCCGGTCTCTGGGTGCGAGCGCTGCACTCGCCGCGAAGCCAACCGATGTCTGGGTATGAGTAACTTCATGTTCCAGTCAGCGAACCCTGGGGTTGGCCCCGACCACTGTCTATAGCGCGGGCTGCGTTTGAGCAGGTGTCAATGGCGTTCCTGCGAATGCACCCAGAAGAAACACGTCGCGTGGAGGCTGAGCGGACCCGCACGGCTCCCTACTCCGTCCGCCTCCGAAACAGCCATGCTGCGACCGTGAGTGTCACCACAGCGATGAGGAACAACGGAACGGTACTCTTGACGACTTCCGCGAAGGGCATGGCCTTGAGGAACACGCCACGGGTAACGACCAGAAAGTACCGCAGCGGGTTGACGGTGGTGAGGGGCTGAAGCCACGGCGGCATGTTCTCGATGGGAGTGGCGAAGCCCGACAGCAGCGTCGCGGGCGCGAGAAACAGAAACGCCCCAAGAATGGCTTGCTGCTGTGTAGCGCACAGCGAGGAGATGAACAGGCCGATGCCCGCGACTGCGGCCAGGAAGAAAAGCGCGCTCCCATAAAGAAGCAGAAGCGAGCCCCGGAGCGGGACGCTGAAGATGAGAACAGTGGCAAGCACGTACAGGGTGATGTGCGCCAGTCCAATCAGCATCGGTGGAATCAGCTTCCCCAGAAGGATTTCTGGCGTCCGCAGCGGGGCGACCATCAGCTGGTCGAAAGTTCCAAGCTCGCGCTCGCGCGCGACGGACAGCGCAGTCACAATCAACCCGATGAGTTGGGCCACGATGGCGATGAGGCCGGGCACGGTGAACCAGGTGAACGTCAGGTTGGGATTGAACCAGTTTCGCGGGACGACGCGCGGAGTGCTCGCCACGCGGTGAGAGCGCTCGTTTTCGTCAGCGACATAGGTGTTCACAATCGCGCCGAGGTACCCATTCACGATTTGCGCCGCGTTCGACCGGCGCCCGTCGAGCACGAACTGGACGCTGGCTGGACGCCCGGCCACCAGGTCCCGCGAGAAGGATGGGCCGATGTGGACGGCGCAGATGGCCTGTTGCTGGTCGAGCGCTCTCTGGAGCGCCTGGGGGTCATGCACGGGGCGCACCGACCGGAAGGTGGGAGATCCCTCGATGCGGCGAACGAGTTCCAGCCCTGACGCGCCCTCGTCACGGTTGAGCACCACCAGGTCGACGTTCTTCACCTCCAGCGTGGCTGCGAACGCAAAGACGACGAGTTGGACCAGGGGAGGACCGACCAGGATGAACCGGCTTCGCGGGTCGCGAAGCACCACCAGCAGCTCCTTGACGATGAGCGCGCGGAGCCGGGCCCACATCACGCCACCCTCTTCCTGGTGGTGCGCACGGCCAGGGCAAGAAACGCCACGCCAAACAAGCTCATCGCCCCGACGTCGCGGAGGAAGAGCGGCCAGATGTCGCCCGCGACGAACACCGTCTGCAGACTCGGAATCAGCCACCTGCCCGGCACGATGTTCGTAATCCACTGAATCGCCCGGGGCATGGATGAAATCTCAAAGAGGAAGCCGGAGAGGAGAAACGTCGGCAAGAAGGCGGAGAGCAGCGCGAGCTGAGAGGCGAGAAACTGATTCTTGGTCGCCGCCGAGATGAGCAGCCCCTGACCGAGGGCCGGCAGGAGGAACGCCGCCGAGATGACGTACAGCGCGAGGACAGAGCCTCGGAACGGAACGTCGAACAACCACACCGCTACCAGCGCGCACAGGCTCATCGAGGCAAGGCCGAGAACGAAATACGGGATGATTTTCCCGAGAAGCAGCTCAATGGCAGTAACCGGGGTCGCCATCATCGCCTCCATGGTTCCGCGCTCCCACTCGCGCGCCACGACGAGCGAAGTGAGCAGCGTTCCGACCAGGGCCATGACGATGGCGATGGAGCCAGGGACGAGGAAGAAGCGACTCGAGAGCTCCGGGTTAAACCAAAAGCGCTCCTCTGGGCCAGAGGGACTGCTAAGGCGCCCTGCCTCAACGGCTCGAGCACGCGTCCAGACCCCAACGACACCCTGCGCGTAGCCTTGCACCAGGGCAGCCGTGTTCGGGTCCGAACCGTCGACGATGACCTGCACCGCCGGCGTGGCAGAACGCTTCCACAGGTCCGCGTCAAAGCTCGCCGGGATGACGACGATGCCGCGCAGCGCGCCCGAGGTCAGGGGCTGCTCTAGCTCCCGACGGTCCGTTGCGACGTCCACCTCGAAGTATGGTGAGGCCTGGAAGGCCGCTAGGAGCCCGCGGGCGGAGGGAGTCGAACGCTCGACGGCCACGCCAATCCGCGTCCGCGTCGCGTCGAGCGACACTCCGTACCCGAACAAGAACAGCAAGATGAGTGGAAGGACGAACGCGATGAGGATGCTGCTCGGATCCCGGAAAATCTGCCGCACCTCTTTCCGGATGAGCGCCAAGATGCGCCGCGCGCGCGCCCTGGCCGAATAAGGACGCTCGCTCGGCGAGGGGGTCACGCGGCGGCCTGCGTCCGGTCGTACGCCTCGACGAGCGCCACAAAGGCGTCCTCCATCGTGGGCTCGGGCCGGTCCTTGGTGACTGCCCTCGCCTTCAGCTCGTCCGGGGACCCGAGCGCGATCGAGCGCCCCCGGTAGATGAGTGAGATTCGGTCGCAGTACTCGGCCTCGTCCATGAAGTGCGTTGTCACCACGACGGCGACCCCCTTTTCGACGAGGCCGTTGATGTGGCACCAGAACTCGCGGCGGGTGATGGGGTCGACCCCTGACGTCGGCTCGTCGAGAAACAACGCCTCGGGTTCGTGCATCACTGCACAGGCCAGGGCCAGCCGCTGCTTGAAGCCCAGCGGGAGATCCCTGGATGACATGTCCAGGTGGGCGCTGAGCGCGAAGACGTCAATCATCTGCTCGATTTGCTGGCGCTTCCGCGCACCCCTCAGCCCGTACACGCCAGCAAAGAAGCGGAGGTTCTGCCGTGCGCTCAGGTCCCCATAGAGCGAGAACTTCTGCGCCATGTAGCCGAGTCGCCCACGGGCGCCCGCGGTGTCGCGCCGCAGGTCGATGCCCGCCACCCGGCCCTCACCGGAGGTGGGCTTGAGCAGCCCGCACAGCATCCGGAACGTCGTCGACTTGCCGGCGCCGTTGGGACCGAGAAGCCCGAAGATCTCGCCGCGCGAGACATTGAAGGAAATCTCCGACGCCGCGGTGAAGTCTCCAAAACGCTTGGTGAGCGCACGCGCCTCGATGACGTTCTCGCCTCGCCCGGGAATGGCCTGTACCCCCTCGGCCAGCCTGGACTCGCCGCCGGGCCCCCCCCCCAGAATGTCGATGAAGGAGTCTTCGAAGCGAGGCGACGCCGGAAGGAGTCTGGCGTGCGGTCCCGCTTCCCTGGGCACCGCAGGTACGTGCTGGGCGTCGCGCGCGACGACGCGAATCGCGCGGCCCTGCACCACGCCGTCGATGACTTCGGGGAGGGCCAGCGTCGCTGCCAGGGCCGGCCGACGTCTTCCTTCGATGTCGACCATCCGGAACACGCGCCCCTCTGTCCGGCGGGTTAACTCCCGCGGCGGCCCGTCGAAGAGCAGCTTGCCGGCGTTCATCAGCAGGACGCGGTCGCACGCCTCGGCCTCGTCGAGGTAGGCGGTGGACCACACCACGCCGACCCCTTCGTCCCTCAGGCCGCGCACCATGCGCCAGAGTTCGCGGCGTGAGATGGGGTCCACTCCCACGGTGGGCTCATCGAGCAGCAGCAGGCGCGGCTTACGGATGAGCGCACAGGCAAGGCCGAGCTTCTGCTTCATGCCCCCGGAAAGCTTGCCCGCGGGGCGAGTCGTGAAGCTGCGCAGGTCGGTGAATGCGAGCAGCTCGTCGAAGACGTCCGCCCGTTGCGCACTGGGCAGCGCACGCAAGTCTGCGTACAGGGTCAGGTTCTCCTCCACAGTCAGGTCCTCGTAGAGACCAAAGCGCTGCGGCATGTACCCGATAGCGGTGTGGATGGAGGCAGCCTGGGTGGCTGGGTTGAAGCCCAGCACATCAAGCGAGCCCTGGTCGGCCGTCATCAGTCCGGCCATGAGACGAATCAGTGTGGTCTTGCCCGCTCCGTCGGGTCCGACCAGGCCGGTGATGGCGCCCGCGGAGACGCTGCCCGACACGGCATCGAGCGCGGGGGGCGCGTCACCGAAACGCTTGGTGACCGCGTCCAACCGGACGAGCGTTTCGCTCATGCGCCCGGGCCGGTGGTTTGAATGTGGACCGTGACGGGCATGCCTTGATGCAATCCGGCGTCTGGTTCATCGACGATGATGCGTAGCCGGTAGACGAGGTCGGTGCGCAGCTGGGAAGTCTCGACGGACTTGGGGGTGAACTCCGCCGTTGGAGAAATGAACCCGAGGTGCCCGCGCACTGGACGGGAGGGCGCCGTGTCTGAAGTGACGGAGACCTCCATCCCAAGGCGAAGTCTTCCGAGTTGCGGCTCGGCAACGTACGCCCGAACCCACACCGACTGGGTGAGGGAAAGGACATAGACGACGTCGCTGGGCGAGACGATGGCGCCCGGCTCCCGGACGCGCGAAATGACGACACCGTCCGATGGCGCAAGCAGACGTGTGTCCGCAAGGGCGGTCTGTGCAGCGTTCAGTCTCGCCCGAGCCGCTTGGAGCATCGCCCTACCGGCCGAGATATCCTCGGAGCGGGAGCCCTGGACGAGGAGTCGATGCTCCTCAGACGCCGAGGCCAGGCGAGCATCCGCCACCCGGCTCGCCGCGACGGCGTCGTCGTAAATCGAAGGGGGCATGGCGCCGGAGTCGAGAAGCATCTGCGCGCGCTTCAGCGCGGTGCGGGCGTTTTGTTGGGAGGCCGAGGACTCGTCGACCGCAGCGCGTGCCCTGGCGATTTCCGGTGCGCGGTTCCCGGCGAGGAGTTTCTGGAGATTGGCGTCCTGCGCGGCAACGTCCGCCTCAGCGACGCTGTAACTCGTCCTCGAATGGCTGAGCATCCAGAGAGGCCATCAGCGTCCCGGCCCGGACCGCCTGTCCCTCCTCGAAGTCCATCGTCTTCAGCCGTCCTGAGACCCGAAATCCGAGCTCGACCTGGCGCACGTCGACATTCCCGTACAGCGTCAGAGAATTCGCGGGCGCGCTCCGGGCGACGAGACGCCCCGACAACACGAGCCAGGTGGCGATACCGACCGCTAGGACAACGAGCGCCAGGAGTGCACCAGTCTTGGGCGAAAGCTTCATCACGTGCCTTTCGAGATGACAGCTGACGACGTTGTATTGGCAAGACCGCGGACGAGTATCTCTGCATGCGCAGCGAGCACCGCATGCGGGTCCATCGGGATGTCGGCGTGCTGCCCGAATGAGTGCTTCCACAGCGCGAGCAGCACCACCGGAGCCGCGATGAGGGGCAAGACGTCAGCAGGTTTGACTGGCCGAAACTCGCCACGGTCGACTCCGCGCTGGACGACACCGTGGAGTAACGCGAGCATCGGTCGCAAGGCGACGTCGGCCCAGAGGCGAGCCAATTCGGGGAAATTGCCTGCCTCCGCGATGACCAGCTTCAAGACGGCCGGCAGGGGCCCGTCGAGCGCGGTCTCGAGGAGCCTCAGCAGCGTTCGGATGAGATTCGATGTCGACCCGTCGAAGGCATCCACCAGAGCGCGTGCCTGTTCAACGTTGGGTGTGACCACCTGGCGAACGACGGCCTCGAAGAGCTGCTCCTTACCCTCGAAATAGCGGTACACGGTTGCCTTGCTGACGCCCGCGCTCGCGGCGACGTCCTCGAGGCGCGTGCCGGAAAAGCCACGCTCCGCGAAGAGGCGAACGGCCGCCGCCATCAACTCCGCCGGCCGCTCCTCGCTACGGCGCTCCCACTTTCGGGGTTGGTCGGTAGTTTTCATATGTAACCACTCGGTCAGTAACGATGCTAAGTCTTTCAAATGACTGCTTGTTATGCGTTGTTATTAAATGACTTGTCGGTTACTAGTCAAGCGATGGCCCCCGTCTAGTCGTGTCCTGACGCCGAAGAGTCGCGCCCGGTGGGGGGTGGCCCATTCGGTCGAGGCTTGAGCACCAAATGCATCCGGCGCCTTCGCTGACGCACCCGGACTTCCTCACCTCAGGAGAGCCACGCGAGGTTGAGGATGACCACCGTGAGGCATTCGACAACGCCAGCGCCGCCGGAATAGGAACGAACTGCTGTCAAACGTGGTCTCCGTTCCTTAGGCGGGTATGCCCTGGCGCGTCGACAACCTGCCGCGCCCGTGGCGACCGGTGCTGTGGCTGGGAGGGACCCTTGGGGCGGGCCTCCTCGTCCTCTTGTGGGGACTCCTCAAACTCACCGTGCGAGTTCGGCACGCCGGGCGGCCCGGCGATGATGTCGCGGTCTCAAGCATTGAGTGCGCCTGGCACGAGTTCCTGCTGCCGTACTTTCTCGTCCGGATGCCGTACCCAAGGCCCTACGTCTGGATGAATCACCCAGCGTGGTTCATGAAGCCAATTCACGTTCTCCTCGGCTGGATGGGCGTGCAGGAGTTGATTCTCGGTTCTTCCGGGCATGGCGGTCGAGCGGCGCTCGCCGCCCTCATTCCGAGCGTCAGGGCGGGCAAACCCACCTTCCTCAATCCCGACGGGCCTTACGGCCCAGCCCACCAGGTGAAGGACGGGGTCCTCGACCTCTCGATGGCCACCGGCGTGCGGGTACTCGCCATGCGCTTCGAGCATTCGGCGGCCATTCGCTTGCCGACGTGGGACCGGAAGCTCATCCCGCTCCCGTTCAGTCGCGTCGAAGTCTTCTACACAACCATTGATGCCGTGCGGCCCGGCACCCGCGACAGTTCTCGAGCGGCAATTGGTCGAGCGCTCGGCGGTTCCCCGTGACAACCGCACCGTTCGAGAATCCGGCTGTTTCTCGGCTGGCGGTTTGACGCGGTCAGCAATTGGAAGCCTTCGCGATGCGGCCGTCGGCCGCGACGCTCACGGTGTGATGGTCCAATCGGTCTCATAGTTGACGATGGGCTCGAACCGCACGCCCTTCGACCGCATGAGCGTGCCTTCCGTCTTCATCTGCTCGAGCGAGGTCATCTGCTCGGCGTGTTCGAGCGTGTCCCAAACACTCGCATTGATGATGGCACTGGCCGCCCGATTGACGCCGGCGTAGTAGTGCAGGCACCCCGGAAGCGCCCGGATCACCGGAACGAGGCGCTCGCCGCCTTCCCGCAGCGTCCTTTCGATTTCCTCATACTGACTGGTCTCGAAGTGGCCCGTTGATATGCGAACAATCATTACTTGTTCTCCCAGGAGTTGGGGGGAAGCCCTTGAAACGAGACGGCCCGAATCGGCCACGGCATCTCGAACTTTCTGACGTCCCTGCCGTCGACGGAAGAGAGGGAATCCCCGGCTTCGTCATTCACGCCGGCTATAGACCATCTCGCCTCGGCAAGAACAGCGCAACGCCACGAAGTCTTTCTCGAAGGTGAGACGTGCGAGAAGGGCTTCATCCGTTCAAGTGGACGCCCGGTGAAGCGCGAGTATGGTGTCAGAGCCGCTGTTAGCCGCCCACGACTTCGGACTAAACCAACAAATGCATGGTTTCCCCCCGCCTAAAGAAACGTCGAAGTAAAGGGCCCCTCAGCGCTCGTCAGCTGTCTCTAGGATTGTCCTTCGTCGCGTTTCTCGTCGGATGCAACTCGTTTAACCAACCCGCAGCGGACACGAGCGTCCCAGGAAGTGACGGGAGGCCGGACGCTGGAACGGTTCCACTCGTCAAGAGCCTCGTTCTCGCCGGCGATCCAGACGAGGGGTTAGGCATCTTCGACCCATCCATCGTGTACGCCCTTGGGAGCGACCGGGGGTTCATGGTCTACAGCGTGGTTCCGGACGCGCAACACGTGCATGCCCGCCTGGGTGCGTCTGGTGACCAAGGGCGAAGCTGGTCCTACGTGGGGGAGGTCAACGAAGCACCGGACGCTTCGGTGAACACCTCAGACCTGTCAGTCTGCGGGCAGCCGACTTGCTTCGGAACCCTCATCCGTGAGGTCCCGTCGCTCGTCGTGGATCTAACTGATGTGCCCAGTCGCCGGTTCAAAGTATTTACGCACACGTATTTCACAGATGGGGCGATGGGACTGCACCGGGACATTGGATACCTTGAGCTTGAGACGTCACCCGGTCCGGGCGGTCCGTGGACGCAGACGCCACTCTTGGGCTGGAACGGGTCATCCCCGCTCTCATCGACGGGCATCACGCAGAATGCCTCGACGGACCCGGCCCTGTCTGGTCTCAGTCACTGCATCACGTTGACTGAGCCCGGGGCACTGTTTCGTTCATCGCCCACCGGTGACGTGATTGACCTCGCTCTCGGCTGCGCATTTGTTTACAACGGCGAGATTGCAGTCGAGATCGACTTGATTCGCTCGACCGACCACGCAGCGAGTTTCGCGTTTGTCACGACGCTTCTATCGGCCGACGACGCTTTGGCGTTGGGCTCGGCACGCCCTCAAATAAATGCTCCGGATTTATTTCAGGTTGGAGCCAAGACGTACTTGTTCGCGACTCCGGGCGGGCCAGTGCAATATCCGGGCGGAGGCGTTGGAACCGATTACCGCGGCTGCCTCACGATGGAGATTTTGAACGTCGATGCAGGGACACTGGCCCGCACCGGCGGAAGGCCGGTCGTGGTTTCCTCATTCTTGGGGGACTCGCTGCAGTTCGTAGGAGCGTGCTCGGCAGCAGAGGGTGCTCCAGAGCTGGGCGTCGCCGGAGACGTTCTAGCGACCTCCGCACCATTCTTCGGAATATTTGCGACACATCGGCCAGCCCCTTGAGAGGGCGCCGTTGACCTCAAGCAGCAGAGGCCGGCAACCTTGCTTGGAGCGAGCGTGTCGGTCAGGCGACCAGTGGCTCGGGACGGCTGTCAGCTTGGTCGAGGCTCACCTCAATCGTGTCGCCCGTATCCCTGACAACCGTCATTGAAGAAGCCCGGAGCAACCGGCGCATCCCTTGATTTGCTGCCATCACCTCTGCGCGAAACGAGCGGATGCCTGACCGGATTGCAACGGCAACCAGCTCGTCTCGCAAGAGGCTCCCAAGGCCGCGCCTCTGCAGGCTGTCGGCCACGACAAAGGAAACCTCGGCCGTGTCAGCAGCGTGCTCCAGTCGGATGTACCGACCGACGCCGACGATGCGCCGACCAATCCAGGCGACAACCGCCACGTGGTCCAAGCCATCAGCGGAGACCAAGTACTTCCACTGCGCTTCGGAAAGGTCGGTGACGATTCCGTGAAAGCGGAGGTAACGCGACTCCGCGGAGAGCGACTGCACGAAGGCCCGCAGTGCGGGAACGTCCGTGCCGCGGACCTGTCGCAGCGTGACTCGTGTCCCATCTCTAATTCGCGCCTTGCGCGACACAGCACTCCGCCGAAACAGAAACATGGGACCCTCGAGAACCATCGTGACGCAGTGCATTATCACGGCGGGCCAACGAGCGGGCCACCTGAAGTGCAAGTACCCAGAGTTGCAGGAAGTTTCGCTTTCCCCCAGGTACGCTGAGATTGCAAAGGTTCGGCAGGTTCTCCCTCCTCTCGAGGGCCCGGGAGGCGGCGGCGATGAGGTGACACCCGGGGCCAGAGTTCGTCGTCCGACGGATCGCGGCAGGTGCGCAGCGGCACCGTGAAGCGTCGAGGCGCACCGAAGAAACGTGGTGGGCCCGATGCCTTCGCCGCCAAGCCCTGAACTTGAGTCTGAGCGATGACTGGCACCTCAGCGTCGTCGTCTTCACTCGCTTGTCCCCGCCAGTCGGCCTGTCGCCACTACTAATGCGCGTGGCGCAACGCCTTGGAGAATCACGTGCGCGGGACGCCGGTATGACGTCCGGTACCAAGCCAAACGCTTTGCGGCCTTCATGTCGGACGTTGCTCGCAACGGGGGTCCACGAGGCAGCTAAGCTGTGCCTTCGTTCTGGCGAGTGGCCTCGCCAGACATTGGCAAAGCACCTGGCGGCGACGTGGGTCGGGGTCGGCGCTGGTCGACCGGAGTGGCAATCAACCCTATCGAGGGGAAGTCCCCATGACGACAGATTTGAGATACCTCGCGTATACAGCTCTTCTGACAGCGGGGCTGTGGATCCCCTATATCGTTGCTCAGCTGGTCACGAACGGACCGCTCAGACCGGCAAACTACGTCGACCCGGCTCAGCGACCCCTTCCTCTGTGGGGCAGGCGGGCTGACCGTACGTACGTGAACGCAGTGGAAGCATTCGCCCCCTTCGCGGCGCTGGTCCTCATTGCCCACGTGACGGGCAAGGCCAACGCGATGACGGCCTTCTGGGCGACCTGCTTCTTCTGGCTCAGGCTGACGCACGCCGTGGTCTATTTGCTGGCCATCGCCTACGTGAGAACCGTGGTCTTTACCTTGGGCTTCGTTGCCGTCGCTGGAATCTTCTGGGAAGTGATGAGGTAGAGACGAAGCCGAAGGGCTCACTTCGCGCCACTGGCGTGGCGGCTGGAGCGGAAATCGCCGGAAGACCCGTTGTGTCTGTAGCCCGACGCACTGCAGCGGCTTCACAAGCAATTTTGGGGAGCTCACCAGTCCGTCGAGGCCTTCGCCCCAGCTCCGGTTAGGGACGTGCGACAGCAGAGCTAGCGAACATTTGTTGGCGAGCTGAGCGCTGCGCTGCTTACACATCCGACGACCAGCTGATGGCACCCGCATAGCGCAACGGAGGGTGGATATGCCCGCGAAGAAAGCGATCCTAGTTACTGGGGCGTCTTCGGGAATCGGTGCTGCGATTCTGTCGCGACTTGCCAGAGACGGACATTGGGTGTTCGGCACTCAGCGCTCGGGTGCCGGAAAGAACGCGGACGGGGTAGAGATGTTGACGCTCGACGTCCGCTCGGATGATTCCGTCACACGCTGCGTCCAGGCTTTCCTTCAACGAACCGGGCGAATCGACGTGCTCATCAACAACGCTGGGTACTTGCAAAGTGGGGCGGTAGAAGAGGTGAGCATCGAACAGGCCAAAGAGCAGTTCGACACCAATTATTTCGGCGTGGTGCGGATGCTGAAGTCGGTCCTGCCAACGATGCGAGCGCAGAAAGACGGCCTGCTAGCCACCACGAGCTCGCTCGCTGGTATGGTCCCGCTGCCGTTCTGGGGGCACTACAACGCCAGCAAATTTGCGATTGAAGGATTGATGGAGACGCTCCGTTACGAGCTAAAGCCGATGGGCATTCGCGTGGCGATGGTCGAAGCGGGCGCAATCAAGACTCCATTTTATGCGGAGCCGCAGGCTGCGGCGATGGCCGAGTATTCTCCTTGGCGCGACAGGTTCTTCAGGACGATGAACGGATTCGAGGAGCAGGCACCGGACCCCGATGTCGTGGCAGACGTCTTTTCGCGCATCGTGCGGAGCGAGAGCCCTGCTTTGCGCAACACGGTTACGCGCGAGGCGAAGCTCTTTCCCTTCTTACGATGGCTGCTTCCAGCAGCCGCTTTTGAAATGAGTGTGCGCAGCGGCTTCAAACTCGACAAGTCGAACGCTTAAGGACGGGCCCCACGGGTGGGGCCCCGGGGGAAGCCTCCCGGGCCATGAGCGGCTCACCGCTCGCGTCGACCCAGTGCCAGGGCGCATCATCAACAGTGATGTGGAGGTGACCGATTCGGGGAGAAACGTCCAGCGCGCCTGCACCGAAGACGGTCAGAATCCTCGCGTTCTCGGCCCGAGCGCACGACGACGAGGTCTTTCGCCAGCGGCGCGGGGAGCGGTGAATCGACGATGAGGCGCGCTGTGGCCTGCGCTGGGGGCGGGAGCGAGTGTCGGGCGGGGTAGTCGTGGTCATTGGGCAGTGTCCTTGGCAGCTGGCGCCGAGGGAGCTGTGGTCGCCGCGAGGAAGCCGTGAATCTGGGCGACAACGGCAGCGCCCTCACCGACCGCAGCGGCGACGCGCTTCGTCGAGCCTGCCCGGACGTCGCCGATTGCAAAGACGCCAAGTTGGGAGGTCTCGAGGGGGAAGACGGGTCGCGCCGCTCGCGCCTTGGCGGGTGCACCCGTAACTACAAAGCCGTTCCGGTCCAGTTCGACGCAGCCCTTCAACCACCCGGAGTTCGGGTCGGCGCCGATGAACAGGAACAGGTGTCGAAGCAGGTACCTGCGGGTGTCGCCTGTTGAGCGGTTTCGGAAAATGGCGGCTGACAGGCCCTGCGTCCTGTCGCCCTCCAGCGCCACGACCTCTTTGCTTGTGTGCAACTCAACGTTCGGAAGCTCAGCGATGCGCTCGACCAAATACCGAGACATCGAGGCATCGAGACCCTCGGCCCGCACAACGAGGTGAAGTCGCTTGACTCTTGGGGCGAGATAGACGACCGCCTGCCCCGCGGAGTTCCCGCCTCCCACGAGAGCGACTTCTTGCCCCTCGCAAAGCTTGGCTTCTATCGCAGATGCCCAGTAGGAGACTCCGGCGCTTTCGAAGGTCGCAAGGTTGTCGATGTCAAGGCGCCGGTAGTGCGCCCCTGACGCGACGACGACAGTCCGCGCCCGAACTGTAGTTCCGTTGGTTAGCTCTAGCATCCAAGGATCGCCATCCCGCCGGTCTGGCTCGCCGCAGACGAGGTGCGCCACCTCCAAGGGGATTGCCAATTCGGCTCCGAACTTCTGAGCTTGGGTGGAGGCTCGCCCCGCGAGGGCTTGACCGGAGATGCCCGTCGGAAAACCAAGATAGTTCTCGATGCGCGCTGATGCGCCCGCTTGCCCACCCACCGCACGCTGGTCGAGCACCAGCACCGTGAGCCCCTCCGAGGCAGCGTAGACCGCCGCCGCCAGGCCCGCCGGCCCGGCGCCGACGACGCCGACGTCGTAGACCCTGTTTGGGTCGAGCTCTGGTGTGATACCGAGGCAAACGCCAGCCTCCGCCTCGGTCGGTCGCCTGAGGAGAGTGCCGTTTGGGCAAATGACCAACGGAAGCTCGTCCACCCCCACGCCGAACCGCACGAGGAGGGGGTGCCCATCGGCGCCGTCGGAAGCGTCGAGCACGGTGTTCGGGTAGGCGTTGCGCGCAAGGAACCCCTGAAGTCGAACCAGGTTGGGCTCGCCCGGCCTTCCGACCAGCACCGGGCCGGACCCACCACCCTCGAGCAGGCCGACGCGTCGGAGAATGAGCGCCCGCATCACCATCTCACCGAGCTCAGCTGAACCGATGAGGAGAGCGCGCAGATGCGCGGCATCGATTGGCAGAGCGGTGCACCCTTCAGGTCCCGCCCGCCCCGCAGCGATTGAACCGCGACCTGCGAGTTGACTGATTTCGCCGCTGAACTGGCCTGCGGTCTCGACTGTGATGGGCTGCTCACGGCCCAGACCGTCTCGACGGACAACCTCGATGGACCCTTTGAGCACGAGCCAGGTCGGCACGTTGGGCATCCCGACGTCAAAAATGACCTCGCTCGGACCAAAAACCCTAGCGGGCGCGCTCGCGAAGCGTTTGGCTATCTCCATTTGCGCCCCATCGAGGATGGGAAACATCTGGGACCGTCGTGTCTCGATGACGCTCATCTTGGTTGACCATTCAAGCGCTCCGTGCGGCTTAGCCGAGCAGCACGGAGGAGCGGGGAAAGTACCTCTATTGCGCCGGCTAGCCGATGTTAGCGCAAAAGCTTTCACACCTTTTGAGCTCGCTCTACGTATCGCGTAACTCTTCCGCCACGACTGCCCAACCGACCTCTACGATGACAATACAAAGCCACCCCTCAAACGAATAGCCGTCGATTCGAAGCGTAGCAACCCGTTTGGCGTCAACCCACGCCCCTCATGGCCCTGCAGGGGCGCGATGTCGACTTGAACACGTTCGCACTCCCCAACAGCAGCTGACGACGCTCGAGTCCCCTTAGAGTTTCCCCCTGCGCCGGGGCATCAACTTGGAGACGTAAAGAAGGTGGGCGAATGGATACACGCTTGTGCAGGTCGTCGTCGCCGGAGCCCAGAGGCTTGGGGCAGTGACTTGCGGTACCCGAGTCACAGCGAAGGCCGAACAACGCTGCGACGTTCACAACCAATCTGCCAGCGTCAAGCCGCCATGTTCGCGCTGGGCAGAGCGCACCGAAGCGCTGAGCGATGAGCGGAGCAAGCTAGAACATCCAAGAAGCCTGAACTCCTGTCTTCATCGCCTGCTCCACTGGCACGGGTGCTCGGGTTGAGCGCCTTCTCGATTCGGGAGGGCTGGGTCATTCTTGGAGTTCCCGTGGGCTGCGTGGCTTAACTCGAAGCGTCATGTCAGGGGGATGCAACGGGGCTAATATGGCGAGACCAGAAAGAGGGGGCCCATAGACATGCTTTCTGCTTGGCGTCGGCTCGCGGCAGCTGTCCTTCTCATTCTCGTTCGCAGCGGGGTGCTGGTGACCCTGCTCGCAACGCCCGCCTGGGCAGCCCCGGTAACTTACACTGGCTTCACCATTACCGACGGACAGCTGGGCAATTGGGTGTTTCACAATGCCCGCGTCTACCTAACGTTTCGCGGCGACACGAGGAATGTCCAATTCATTCAACCGGCCGACCCGCTCAACCCCGGTGGGTCCATCGATGCCTACATCAACCAGGTGGGCACGGCGTCCGTAACTATTGTTAGCGGCCGGAAGGCGATACACGCGAGGTTTGCGCCGAACCAAATACTCATCAGCCTCGATCTGGGCAACACGGGAGACGTGCACGTCGGGGGACGGGGCGTGGGTTTCAGCTCATTCACGTCCCATGGAATTGAGCCGGCCTACCCGTTTGGCATCGAGGACGGCACCATCGACTATGGCGACATTCTCTCGCCGGGAGTGGCGAGTCCGGCGCTTCTCGGGCTCTCCACGGACTTACAGCACACCACGGCATTCGCTGGGCGCGTCTGGTCCTGCGTGGGTTTTCCCGACACTTGCGCCGCCGCCAACCCGCTGCAGACAGACCGCGGCACCCTTTACTTATACACCCCGTACTCGTTGGGAACTCCGGCAGGCGGCGGGAATGACAGTCTCAGCGCGGGCTTTTTCGTTGTCGACGTAGGCGAGCGCGACTTCGACAGGGACAGGGACAGGGACGATGACTTAGACGAGGATGGAGTCCCCGAGTTGGAAAGCCGCGGATTCCGCTGCACGAGCCCGATTACCTACTTCGGCTACACCATTGCCGATGTCAGTCTCGGCAACGATTTTTACCCGGCGGCGCAGGTTTACCTTACGTACGACGCCGAGGCGTCGGCGGTGGTGCCCTTCAATAACGGCCCCACCTCTCATGGCTTCATGAATTCCAGCGGAAACGCCCATCTGACGGTGGTGAGTGGCCAGCACGTGGCGTCAGCTGACTTCGCGCCGGGCCAAATTTACGTCTATTACGACGTGGGCAGCGCCAGTGTCGGCTTCGGCTCAACAGCCGGAGGCCCCGCTTACCCCCTGACGATTAGCGCCAACCAGGACTTCAACGGCCTGGTGGAGAACTCTCTCGTGGGCGCCGTTTCGGACCTCACCGTCACCCCCGCCAACGCCCTCAACTACAGTCCGGAGACGGCAAGCTTGGCCACCGACTTGACCAACGTCACTCTGCTCGCCGGCGCTGCCGACTCATGCGTCTCGTTTACCCCCCTGACGTCGGCGTGCTTCGGCGTAACAGCCATCCCCCTACAGACCAGTCGCGGGCCCCTCCTCCTGCTTCAGCAGTACAGCGACGACGAGTCGGCGAACGGCGTCCCGGGGCCCTACTCGGTGAATTGGGGGCTCTTCTGGACGGAGCTCGGAAGCCGCAGAGGCGAGCACCAGAGAGAATAGCAGAAACGGGAGTCGGCATTCGCGCGAAGCGCCCACTGCCGGCCTCCCACTTCATCGGCTCGACGACGGCCTTGACGGAGCGGGACAACACCATCGGAACAGCGTTCGCGCCCACGATGGCGATGGCCCTTTATGTCCGGTCGGCGGGATTCGAGGAGGACCGGCACCTGCTTCGTCGACAAACACCAAGAGCGCGCCAGACTTGAACTTCAGGCGGCCGACACCCGCTTCTGTCAAAGAAGACCGCGTCGCGATGGATGCGGGTGGCGCCGCTCATCCGCAAATGCGGCAGCTCCCCTCGGCGGCAAAGCCCGTAGACCGCTGAGGGGTTCACACGCAGAAGCTGCGCAACTTCGGAGACCCGGAGCACCTTGGGGAGCTCGGTCGCCAAGGGGGACGCGGGGGCGACAGCGTCAGGGACCAGCTGCCGTGTTCCCCTGCAGCTCGTCTACACGCGCGAGCGCGTGGGACTGCCGGCGCTGTGCGCGCAAGCGCATGAGCAGGGCGACCCCAATGAGAAGATTCAGCACCATTCCGAACACGCCCTCGCCGTTGAATATCCACTTCGCGCCGCCGAACATCCCCTCCCCGTGTCCGTAGGGGTCGCCCAGGAAGAACGGGTTCCACTCGTTCCACGTGAAGTGCATCGCCGCACAAGGCCAAACCGAATCGGACCAGAGATAAAGCGCGCAGAAGACGAGTCCGGCGGCGAATATCGCTCCGAAACCCGCTGCCGCGCGTCGAGGATCGAGTCCGACCAGAACGGGCGCATGAAATGCCGACCAAACCGCCCCGCTGATGAGTGCGGCACGAATGGGAATGCTGCGTAGCCGCCTCACCAAGTAGCCGCGCCAGCCCAGCTCCTCGCCGTAGCTTCCCGGTGGGGCGAACCGTCCGAAGTGGTAGATCCAAACTGCAGGCACGAAAAGCAGCGCGCGAAACCCGTGATGCAGAAAACGCAGCTCCGGGGGCAGTGCGTCGCGCACGCGCTCGGGCCACCGGTGCCGATAGGCCAGGGCAATCAACAGAATGGTCAGCGGCACGAAGACGGTGCGCTGCAGCTTCTGCCCGAAGCCACGGAGGCCATCTACCTCAAACGGCTGAAAACGGATCTCGACTTTCAGCGCATACGCGAGGGCCACCTCGGTCGCGACCATGGCCAAGGGATAGAAGAAGGCCACGAACCACGGGAGAGCCCCCGTATATTCAAAACCTGCGGCCCGCGGTGACTCGCGCCGGAAGGACCAGGCCAACGCGAATCCCGCGATGGCCGGCCAGAACATCACCCATTGAACGACCTGCCACCGGCCTGGCCCACCAAAGAGTCCGAAAATTGTCCAAGCCCCCAGCACGGCTAGCGGAATGAAAATGGCTACTTCGACCGCAGGATTCTTGGAGGGGGGCATCGAACAACAAATCTATCAAGGAGCCCGAGCTCAGTGACATTGAACCTGACCGGCAATTGCTACGAGTGCCAGTGCGCTCACGCCCGCCGACCTCGCGAACTTCTCCTGCCGCACCCTCGTCATGTTCGGCGACGACGACGAGGTGCCTCTCGAGCACGCAGTCGCTCTGTATCGTGCGCTACCGAACGCAGAGTTCGCCATACTCCCAGGGACGTCCCATGGCCTGCTCCTCGAGAAGGCCGCCCTTTGCAACAGCATGATCGTCGACTTCCTCGCCGACGAGGCCGTGAAGACCTTCGCCCCCATCCGGGGCGCGACGAGGGAGCGCCGACCGCAATAATCGTCATCTCGGGGTGGATTTGCGTCTCGCCCGCGAGCCCTCGCGCGCGCTGGCATCGTCAGGAGCTTCGAGCACGCCTGCCGCCCGGCGCGGCTGTCGTTACGTGCAGTCCGCGTCAGACAGTGAGCTCCGTCGCTGCACCGGCTCAACTCATCGATTTGTGCCCATTCGGCGCCAGACACGCCCCGACAGGCAACGACCATGGACGACAAGTACTTGTTTTTCGGAGTGCCCAGGGCGGGAATCGAACCCGCATGCCTTTCGGCGCCACCCCCTCAAGCTAGTTGCCAATCAATCTTTTCAGCCTCTTGCGGCGCGCTTGTCATTGATTTGTCCCCAATTCAGCCCCGCGCGGCCCCCCTCGCTCTCACCCCTTCTACGAAGTAGCGCAGGGACGTATGGCGGCGAAAACCTAGAAGCGCTTCGCAATGACGGCCCAGCATCTGACCCTCGGCCCTGAGGCTCACGAAATGAACTGCTGTCGAAGAGACGCGCTCTCCGCGACGGGTTCACCGCGACGCCGAGCAGGGTCGGCGGCGAGTCCTCAAATGAACCGAAGGAGAATCGTGTGTGGTCCTACCCCCGCCGGCGCGCGGATGACATTCGTAGCCAGCACGGGACGAGCGCCTTCGCGTCTACGACTGATGCGGTCGGACGATGAACAGCGGCCGGTGCCCGAGGCGCAGCACCCCCTCGGCTACCGACCCGAGAAGCGCTCGGTTCACGCCGGAACGCCCATGTGAGGCAAGGAGCACGACGTCTGCCTCAAGCCGGTCCGAAGCCTCGCAGATGGCACGTGCCGCGTCGGCGGAGCGCACCACCTCCGTCCGCGTGAGGATGTTGTTGCGCGGGGCGGACTCCGGAATCTGTGAGCGCAGAAGGGTCACTACCCCTGCATCGGACACATTCAGCGCGGCCTCGTCCGAAATCACGTGGAGGAGAGTGACCTCGCCGCCACTGGCAGCTACCAGTTGGTAGGCTCGAGGGATGGCGTAGTTGGAGAACGGTGAGAGATTGGTCGCGACAAGGACGCGGCGGATGCCGGGCAACTCCTGGGGCGCGGCTAGGTCGAGCCGTTTCTCGATCGTCGGCACCAGCGCAACAGACGCACGGCTGAAGTGCAGCGCCACGTTCGAGACCGAGACGAGGCGCGTAGGCCCCCGCCGACGATGGTTACCAGTCACGATGAGGTCGGCGTGGGCCGCTTCGGCGACCTCGAGCAGGTGGTCCCCCATGCGGCCCAGAGCAAGTTTTGGTCGCAGGACGATCTCGCCCTCACCGGCCAAGGAGGCCACACGCTTGGTCAAATCCCGCTTGAGCAGGCCCTCGATCTCAAGATTCGGCTCCACAGGCGAGCATGGGCCCGGAAGCCCGTAACGGCGCTGTGCTTCATCTGAGTAGTAGACGTGCGCGACCACCACGTCGCAGGGCGCTGCTCGTCGCAGGTCGGAAACCCACCGGATCGCCGGATCGCTACCCTCGGTCCAGTCGACGCCTAGGAGCACCTTCAAATGCCCCTGCTCCCGTGCCCAGGCCTCGAAGGGCTGCCCGTCGCGGACGATGAGGACCGGAAGGCGGGCGGCGCGCGCCAGTCGTTCGGAAGTGCCTCCCAGCCGAAAGAGCGGCGAGTCGCGGTGGCCTTTCGAGGAGACAACCAGCAGGCTTGCCTCCCGCGCTTCGCTGAACTCAAGAAGCGCATGGCTGGCGTCGTCGTCGACAAGCGCGATGCAACGGACCTCGGCGACGCAAGCCCGGCGGATGACTTCGGCATGGGCCTGCAGCTTCTTCTCGACAGCGGATACCCCGTCCGCGCGCTCCTGCTCGCCTAGGCCCTTTCGACCAGTCTCGATGACATGAACGAGCCAGATCTCCCGTTCGCCTCGGCGGCTCGCGAGCGCCGCGGTGGCTCGCAGCGCCTCCTGTGAAACCCCGGAGAAGTTCGTCGCGCATACGAGAGCCATTCGCCCCTCCCCGGGCCTCGACAGACTAAGCGGGACGAGCCTTGTCGCGCATGACGGTGACGGGCGAGTCCCGCCTTCCGAAGTGGACCCGGCAAGCCAGTTAACTGTTACTCTAACCATGGGATGGAGCCTGTCGACCACAGCGAGCGCCCCTCCCCGAGCACGCCTGGCCGATGGTGGATCGGGTCCCGCCGCAGGGTTGGGTCGAGCGCCGGAGTGTTGGAGCGACAGCGCTGGCACGCCTTGGACGTTGCTGACGTCGTGTCGCGGCTTAACTCCTCCTTGCAAGGGCTCACGTCTCAGGAGGCAGCACGCCGCCTCGAACAGGTCGGACCCAACCTGGTGCGCCGTCGGTCGCGAGGCAACGCGCTGCTCACCTTCCTCCGCCAGCTCAACGATCCGTTGATTTGGGTGCTCATCGCCTCGACAGCCCTCGCGATGTTCCTGGGAAAAATCAACGACGGCCTGGTAGTGGCTGCGGTCGTCGTGATCAACAGCTTCATCGGGTTCGTCCAGGAGTATCGGGCGGGAAGAGCGATTGCGGCGCTGACCGAAATGGTCCCCGAGCACGCCAACGCGCTTCGCGACGCCACCGCGACGCAGTTGCCGGTGGCCGCGCTCGTTCCGGGCGACGTAGTCACCTTCGCCCCTGGCGACCGAGTGCCCGCCGATCTGCGGCTCATAGCCTCGAGGAGCTTGATGGTGGAGGAGGCCGCCCTCACCGGGGAGTCTGGCGCGAACCAGAAGTCCGTCCCGCCCGTGGTGGACGACACCGCCATCGGCGACCGCACCTCGATGGTCTATGGCGGCACGCTCGTCGCGCATGGCACGGGCACGGGCTTGGTCGTCGCCACGGGGGAGGACACCGAACTTGGACAGGTGGCCGAGCTGCTGAACAGGGCTGCCAAGCTGAGGACGCCGCTTGCCGCGACGCTGGCCAGGATAGGGCAGGTCATCGCGATCGGCGTTGTGGCCGTGGCGTTTCTGCTTGTGCTCATCGGCACGGCGCGGGCCCTGGCCGCCGGAGTGCCGCTCGATGCTGCTCTTGCCGACTCGGCCATTTTCGCCATCACCTTGGCCGTCGGAGCGATCCCCGAGGGACTGCCAGCCATCGTCACCGTGTCGCTGGCGATCGGTGTGCGCCGGATGGCAGCCCGCGGCGCGATCGTCCGCGTTCTCCCAGCGATCGAGACGCTCGGAAGCACCACGGTGATCTGCTCCGACAAGACCGGAACCCTCACTCGCAACGAGATGACAGTGCAGTGCGTCGTCGTGGGTGGGCGCAGCGTGAACATCACCGGCGTGGGCTACGAGCCAACGGGCGTTTTCGTCGAGGGGGGCGCTGAGCTGCCCGAAGCGCCCAGGGAGGTCCGCGACCTGCTCCGCGACGCCGCTCTGGTGAGCGACGCGACCCTCGAGCGACGCGGCCAGCGCTGGTTAATCACCGGCGACCCAACCGAGGCTGCGCTTGTCGTCGCCGCCCATAAGGCCGGGATCGATGTGGCCGCAGAACGCTTTGCCTGCCGTCGCCTGGACGTCATCCCCTTCGAGGCGGAGCAGCAGTTCATGGCCGTGCTCCGCGAGCTGCCGGACGGGAGGAAGCGAGTGCTGGTGAAAGGCGCACCCGAGATTGTGGTGGCACGAACGATAAAGGTGCCCGAGGGCGCACCGGTCGATGCAGCAGCGATAGAGCAATCGGTAAGTGCGCTGGCCGAGAAAGGCTTGCGCGTGCTGGCGATCGCCGCTCGCGAATGGAGCGACGAGAGGAAGGAGCTACGGTACGAGGACATCAGGAACCTTGCGGTCCTCGGACTGGTGGGCATGACCGATCCCCCGCGTCAGGAGGCGATTGAATCGGTGCGGGCGTGTCACTCGGCGGGGATTACGGTGAAGATGATCACCGGAGATCATCGCCTGACCGCCACCGCCATTGGCCGGCAGCTCGGCCTGCTGGGACTGGGCCAGGCCGCGATCCTTGGCACCGAACTCGAGCAACTGAGTGATGCCGATCTGCGCCATGCTGCCGTCAGCACTAACGTCTTCGCGCGCGTGGCTCCGGTGCACAAGCTGCGGCTCGTTGGCGCGATGCAGCAGAGTGGCGCCATCGTGGCGATGACCGGCGATGGCGTGAATGACGCGCCGGCGTTGAAACAGGCGAACATCGGCGTGGCAATGGGGCTCATGGGCACATCCGTCGCCAAGGAGGCGGCCGACATCGTCCTTACCGACGACAACTTTGCCACCATCACAGCGGCTGTTGAGGAGGGGCGACGCGTCTACGAGAACCTCGTCAAAGCCCTCGCGTTCGTGCTGCCGACGAATCTCGGCCTCGCCCTGATCCTCATGTTTGCCGTGGCATTCTTTCCTTTCGACGAGGTGAGCCGCGAACTGCTCCTACCCATACAGCCAACACAGATCCTGTGGATTAACCTCATCGCCTCCGTTGCGCTCGCGGTGCCCTTGGCCTTCGAAGTAGCGGAACCCGACGTGATGAGCCGGCCACCCCGCGATCCAAAGGCGTCCCCGCTCTCTGGCTTTGTGGTGTACCGGACGGCGATTGTCGCGGTGCTGATGGCCGCGAGTGCGACCGCTCTTTGGATTTTCGAGTACCGGCATCAGCTCGCCGCGGGCCAGACCCGGGAAACGGCGATCGCCGACGCACAGACGATGTCCGTCAGCGCCGTAGTCTTCTTCCAGATGTTCTATCTACTCGAGTGCCGGTCGCTGCGGAGCTCGATCCGAGCGTTGGGAGTCTTCACAAATCGCATGGTCGTTCTTGGGATCGCGGCTTTGCTCGGGCTGCAGGCGCTGTTCATCTGGGCGCCCTTTATGCATCTCGTGCTCGGGAGCTCGGCGATCTCGATTCACCAGCTCGCGTTGGCCGCGGCAGTCGGCGCGACCATCCTTCCGGTGCTCAGCGTGGAAAAGGCCATCCGCCGTCGGGCGCGACGACCAATCTGAATCCGCCACCGGTCACGGAGGAGCGAAGCATTCAAGCGACGGGCCTACGCGAAGCGTGCCCGCGCCGAGGTCGTCGGTAAGTCATCGAAACCCAGCTTGCCTCCGGACACTATGCGAGTCGCCGTCTTTGAGAGCCTCTGCGCCGGCTGCCGCGAGTCGCCGTTGGTCCGGCTGGCTCTTGTAGCGGTAGCATTCCGGGACCGTGGACTTGTTCAACCGTCCGGAGTGGCGTTTGGCCGTGGCCGTCGGGATTGGCTTGGTAGTCGGCGCGGAACGCGAACGTCGGAAGAGCCAGGGTCGAAACCGCAGTGCGGCGGGCATTCGCACCTTTGCGCTCACCGCGGCTCTCGGCGGCGTTGCCTTTCACCTGGGTGCTACCGTCACCGCAGCCATCGCGCTCGTGGTTGGCGGCTCGGCTGCTCTCGGCTATGCACTCGGCGACCGGAGCGACCCCGGGCTTACCACCGAGCTTGCCCTCCTCTTGACCTTCGGGCTCGGGGTGTTGGCCCAGTCGGAGCCGCGTGCAGCCCTGGCGGTCGGCCTCCTAGCGACTGCGCTGCTTGCCTACCGGCGCGCCCTGCACCGCTTCGTCCGCGGCGTCCTCACACAGAGGGAGCTGCTCGACCTTTTGATTCTTGGCGTCTCCGCTCTGGTTGTTCTTCCGATGCTTCCGGACCGCGCGCTCGACCCGCTGGGCGCGGTGAACCCACACCGAATCTGGAAGCTCGCCGTAGTGATGATGGCGCTGACGGGGGCTGGCTACGTCGCGCAGCGCCTCGTCGGCGCGCGTGTGGGGCTCGCCGTGGCGGGGATGGCCTCAGGCTTTGTCTCTGCCTCGGCGACTGTGAGCAGCATGGCGTCCCTGTCGCGCAATTCGCCAGCCCTCCTCGGCCCAGCTGCGGCCGGCGCGAGTGCTTCGATGATCGCGACCTTCGTTCAGATGGCGATCCTGGTTGGCGCGGCGAGCCCGGGACTCCTCCGCGCCGGCGCCCTGCCGCTGGGCGCGGGGGCGGGGACGGCGCTCCTGTATGCGGCAGTGCAGATGTTGCTGTCCGGCCGTGACGGATATTCAGCGGCACCGAAAGGCCGAGCCTTCAACATCCGAATGGCGCTTGGGTTTGCCCTCATGGTCACGGTGGTGGACGTGGCCGCTGTGCTTGCGCAGAAATGGCTTGGGACTGGAGCGATGGTCGCTACAACCGCGCTGGCCGGATTTGCCGATGCGCATGCGCCCTCGGCTGCGGTCGCCTCGCTCGTTGCCAGCGGCGAGCTGTCGCCACCACTCGGACTCCTCGCGGTGCTCGCGGCCTTTAGTGCCAACACCGTCACCAAGGCCATTCTGGCATGGCAGGGTGGAAGCGCTCCCTTCCGAAGGCGCGTACTCTTGGGGCTCGCGTTGGTGCTGGCCGCGGTCTGGGGAGCGCTGGCGGCCTTGCAGTTCCTTTGAACGTCAAGGGACGATGACTACTGGACGCTGAGCGATGGGGCGAGACGGGCGGCGACGCTCCCCATGAGTAGCTTGCACCACCGAGTGGCCGTGCTTCCCAACGACGAGAAGGTCCGCCTTTCGTTCGGCCGCCTTCTCTTCGAGACTCTCGGCAACAAAGCCCTCGCAGCGGATGGTCTCGGTTTCGACGCCGGTGACCTGCTGCCTGGCCAATGCCAACACGCGGTGCGCCGCTCGCCAGGTTGGCTGCTGTCATGAGGGCGCGGGTGCTGGCCTCGGAGCCATCGACCCCAACGAGAATGCTTCCGATGAGGAGCCTCCCGGCGCACCATGCTCTTGCACACCGGCTGCCAGCCTTCCCTGTCCCGAGCAACCTACGCTGCGTGCAGAGTCCTCGACCGTGCGCGGGCGCGAACGGCCTTCCAGACCTCGAACCAACCGACGCTGGCGACCCCGGCTGCGCCGGAGAGCGCCAGGTCGTCCCAGTGAAGGATGGACATCCGAAACAGCTCCCGCACCGGCGGAACGCAGAGGACACCCCCCAGGAGCGCTAGGGTCCCAAACACAATCCACCAGAGCGCTCGATTCGGACGCCGCAAGGTGGCCCAAAGAGGCCGGTCCCACGACCGATTGACAAGAATGAGCGCCAGGTTGGCAACGACCAAGGTTGTGAAGGTAAGCGCCCGCGCCTCCGGCTCTGGCTTGCCCAGCCTGAGCGAGACGAGAAAAATGGCGAGCACGATTCCGAGAACGCTCGACCCTTGGAAGACGCTCAGCGCGAGTAGGTGCCTGCCAAAGAGAGGGGCGGTCGGTGAGCGTGGAGGGCGCTCCATCAGAGTCGGGTCCGCCGCCTCCATTTCGAACGCCACCGAGCACGCGGGTTCGATGATGAGGTGCAGGAAGGCGATGTGGACAGGCAAGAGGATGAGGGGCAGGCGCAGCACCACTGCCGCAATGGTCATCCCTGCGATGGGGACATGGACGGCGAACAGGTACGCCATCGCATTCTTCAAGTTCTCGAAGACGCGCCGTCCGAGCCGGATGGCTTCCACGATGGTGGAAAAGTCGTCATCGAGGATGACCAGCGACGCGGACTCGCGCGCGACGTCTGTCCCACGCTTCCCCATGGCAACGCCGATGTCCGCCGATTTGAGGGCTGGCGCATCGTTGACGCCGTCTCCCGTCATGGCGACGACATCACCCAATTCTTGAAGAAGGCGAACCAAGCGCAGCTTCTGTTCGGGGACGACGCGAGCGAAGATGCTCACCGTGCGCAGGCGTGCCTTGAGCGCATCGTCATCGAGCTCGGTCAGCTCCGGGCCCGTCAGGACATCCGATGGTCCGCGGAGCCCTATCTGCCGCCCGATGCTGGCGGCGGTGTTTGGGTGGTCGCCAGTAATCATGATGATGCGAATGCCGGCCCGGTAGCACTCCGCGATGGCCCCCGGCGCTGCGGGTCGGATGGGGTCAGCGAGGCCCACCAGGCCGATGAACTCGAGCCGCAGACCTCGCTGTGTGTCCGGCAGGGTCGCCGACGGAACGCGAGCTTTTGCGACGGCGAGGACCCGTAGACCTTCGGCCGCCATCGCGTCCACGTCCCGCTTGAACGACGCGTGCTCGGTAGGTGAGAGACTAGCAGCTAGGGAGGCCACCGCTTCGAAGGCCCCCTTCGTTGCTACGACCAGCCCTTCGCCTGCGGGAGTCCTCCACACGTGCGACAACGCAAACAGGTCGTCAGAGAGCGGGTACTGCCGCACGAGTTCCCAGTCCGGGTGGAGCCGGCCGGTGCCCGACAGGTGGACCTGCCCAAGGCCTTTGAATGCCTTCTCCATCGGGTCAAACGGCTCGCGCTGGCCGGCAAGGATGGAGAATTCCACGACTTCGTGGACTGCAGTGGGCAACGCCGCTGTATCTCCCGCGGCGAGGTCGAAGCGCTTGCCTTGAACGACGACGCACCGGACTGACATGGTGTTCTGGGTAAGGGTGCCGGTCTTGTCCACGCATAGCACCGTCGCGGAGCCCAGTGCCTCCAGCGCTGGAATGTGGCGGACCAGCGCTCGCTTCTGCGACATGCGCCAGGCGCCGAGCGCCAGAAAGATGGTGAGAACGGCAGGCAGCTCATTGGGGAGAATTGCCATTGCGAGCGTCAAGCCGACTAGGCCGCCGTTCAACCAGTCACCCCGAGTCAGCCCGTAGATGAGGGCGACCACGCCGCAGACGGCCGTCGCGGCGAAAGCCACCCGTCGAACGAAACGTCGCGTCTCGCGCTGGAGGACGCTTGGCTCGGCCGATGCGGTCTGGAGTGCCTTCCCGATGCGGCCCATCTCCGTATGGACGCCGGTTGCTAGCACCACGCCAACGGCACTTCCGTGTGCCACGAGGGTCCCGGCGTAGATGAAGGGCAGTCCGTCGCCGCCCGGCCGTGACAGGGGGGACGCGCCATCCCAGGTGCTTTTGCGGACGGGGACGGACTCGCCGGTCAGCAGCGATTCGTCCGTGGATACATTGAGACAGGAGACAAGTGCCGCGTCGGCCGGAACGCGGTCGCCCTCAGCGATGATGAGGATGTCGCCTCGGACCACCTCGCGTCCCGGAACGCGCTGCCGGATGCCGTCTCGAAGCACAAGAGCGCGCGGGCTGGATAGGTCTTTGAGCGCGTCCAAGGCGCGCTCTGTCTTATGTTCCTGGTACAGGGTGATGCCGGCGACAAGGACCACGAAGGCAAGCAGCGTCGCTGCTTCTTGCTGGTCTCCCAGCAGGGCATAGGTTGCGCCGCTCGCTAGCAAGAGCAGAAACATCGGCTCGCGCAAGACGTCGGCGGCGAGGGTCCAAAGTCTTCGGCGCTTGTCGGACGGTAACTCGTTGTACCCGTCCGCCTCGAGGCTCGCTCGTGCCTCCAGTGTCGACAGACCCGTAGATGGGTTGGTGTGGACTGTCATCGGTGCCCGGCCCACCGCGTTCAAACCTCGGCCCTCGACCCCGCATGGAATGCGTCCAGGTGGCCCCGAACGCAAGGACTTCGCCTCTCTACTCTTCCGACTAAGGCTCGACTGACTCAGGAGACTGGAACATTCGGGCCGACAAACTTCAGAAAGCATGCCGCGGCTCGGCACGCTTCTTTCAACAACCAGGGCGCCAGTGGCTGCCGGCGCGCGCAGCCATAAGTCCTCATGTCTACCCCCGTCGAAGCAGTCACGGCGCAGCAAGCACCCTCCGGGTCGATTCCGCCGGGCGTGGGCAGGACGGCCTGGCTCAAGCGACTCGCTGTCGTTCTGATGGCGGTTGCCGCCTACGTGCTGTGGCCGATGGCAACGGTTCTTCTCGTCAGCGGATTCGTGGTCGTCGTGACCCAGGGCCCGTACCAATGGTTGTTGCGGCGTTTCCGGGGCCACCGAAAGCTGAGTGCGTTGACGGCGACTGCGGTCCTGACGTTGCTGTTCTTTACGCCGGTGCTGGCGGCGACCTACGTGGCCACGGTCGAAGCCGCCGAGGCCGTCCGGAAGCTGATTGACGAGTTGGGCGCCCGCGGCGGGTGGGAGACGGTCGTCCAAGCGCTGCCGCCGATGGTTCGAACCTGGGCCGAGGCAGTCACGGTCCCGGTCGCGGAGGCAGTCTCGGATGCCGGGCGGAGCCTCCTCTCGGCCACCCCTAAGCTGCTGCCCTCCCTCGGCTGGTCGGTCGCTCAGGTGTTTCTCGTCCTCGTCACGGTCTATTACCTTTTCGTGGAGGGTCCCACGGTCGTCGCGGCGATCGAGCGGTTGCTCCCCATCGCGCCCGCCTCGTCCGCAGTCCTCTTTGCCGAGTTTCGCGAAGTAGCGCAGGGACTCTTTGGCGGGGGGTTGCTGACACTTCTGTTCCACGGTAGCGCCGCAGCACTCGGCTTCTGGATTTTTGGAGTCCCCAGAGTCGCCTTGCTGGGGCTATTGAGCGCCCTCTCTTCGCTCATCCCCTTGATTGGGGCGAGCCTGGTCTGGGCTCCGGTGGCAATTCAACTGTTGGTGTCCGGCCAGACGTCCCGAGGCATTGGGCTCGCGGTCTGGGGTTTGCTAGTCGTCGGGGCCGGAGAATACGCGCTACGTCCTTGGGTTTCGAAGGGCCATATGGCGCTGCCACGGTTCCTCCTGTTCTTGATGTTCTTTGGCGGTGTGCAGGTCTGGGGCCCGAAGGGGCTACTGCTTGGCCCGCTCGTCGGAAGCCTGGCGATTACCGCGGTGCGGCTCGGCCACCGCACCGACAGCCTCAACCGAGCTGCGGAGGGCTGAGCCCCTGCGCGTCGGTGGTTGTGAGGTCCATCGTCTCGTCGAGCGCCTCGCTGACGAACGAAGCGGCCGTGTGATTTTTCTCTCTCACTGCCTCCTCAACCAAAACGTGCGTTACCTCGCGGGAGCTTGGGCTCCGGGAATTGCCCGAGCGGCACTGGAGCCGCTGATTCGCCAAGGCGCGGGCATGTACCAGATGCCGTGTCCTGAATAATGCGCCTGGGGTGGGGTGCGGAAGCGATTCATTCTTCGCTTCTATGGGTCGAAGCGGTCGTCGCCCGACCGGCTCCGTCGGATTCTGCTTCCCCTCTTCATTCTGTATACACGCTGGAGGTACCGACGCGTGGCACGTCGCGTCGCAAGAGATGTCGCGGACTACGACCGCTCGGGTTTGGCGATTGTCGGAAGTGTGGGAGTGGGCGACTCGCCGTCCTGCGGCGTCTTTCATACGCTTGACCTGAAACAGTCGCTCCCAGTCGTCGCTTCGCTTGACGTCGAAACCATTGACCGTCTCACGTTCAACGAACGGGCCGTAAGGGCGTACGTTGTTGACGGCGAGGGCATGTTCATGGCGGCGTTGCGACGCCAGTTGAGCCGACGTGGTCTAAACGTCCCCTTCTTTGAGGAAGTGCCTTCCGACGTTCGCGAGGACGTCCAGGGGTCAGGCACGGCACATTGAGAAGCATCGAAAGGACGGAACCGGTCCCGTGCGGCACCCTTATTCCCGTTCCTCCTCGGAGTCCTCGCCGCCGTGCTCGCCGACTGGCCGACGGTGACACGCGACGCAATTCTCGATGTCGCGGATGCCCTCCTCTTGGTGCTGCGCTCGGACCCTGCTCGGAGTGTGCGCGTGGCACCCGTAGCAGGTGTATTGTGCGTAGCTGCCCTTGTTGTGACACGTCGCGCAGGTTGCTCGGTGAGCGCCATCCAGGACGAAGTAGCCGTCGTGGTCAAACGTGGCAGGTTTCCAGTGCTCGGGCCTGTGGCACTGCTGACAGCGGCCTGTGAGTTGCTGGTGCAGGCTGTCCGTCGGAGGCGCGTGACAGTTTTCACAGCGCGCCAAGACGTCCTTGGCGAGCAAGGCGTGCTTGAACGTCACCGGCTTCCACTGCTTCGACGAATGACATTGCCCGCAAGTCACGCTCAGATTGCGATGCAAGGCGGTATCTGGTGCAGCGTGGCAACGAATGCAGCGCTCGCGCGTCGTCGTAGGGAGAAGGGAGTGCGAGAAGGGCCTGCCACCAGGCCCGGTGAAGTCTTGACGCGAGTGGTCGGTGTGACAGGCGGTGCAACTCTGCTCGAGAAGCTCCTGATGGAAGGCTGCCTTGACGGTCGGGGGCGTCAGACGCTCACGCTGCGTGACGATCGTTTCTCCCTTCGTCGTCCGTAGGCCGATGTCCGAGACCGCATGACAGCCCATGCACCGCTTGCGGTCTGCACCTTGAAACGGCGCATGGCAGGCGAAACAGTCATTGGCGAGGGCGGCGTGTGGTGGAACCAGCGCGCCAGGGCTCACCATGAGGTGAGGGAAGAAGACAGCGAGCGCCACAAGGGCGATCAGGCTCGCGCCGATGACCGGCCGCTTCCAGCCGCCATTCACTTCCAACTCCAGAACATGAGGACCGCGACAATGTGCGTGACGGCGAGGACCGTGAAAGCAAGCGTGATGGGGTAATGCACCACCCGCCATTTCTTGACGACGTCAAAGGTGAGGCTGTCCCAGTACAGGCGGTCCTCGAGGTCCCTAGCCGATAGACCTTCCCGGTGCATTCGTCGACGGGCCTCCTCCAGCCGGTGTCGAGAGCGTTGCAGGAGGAACTTGCCGACCAGACCGCTGCCGACGTTGATGAGCATGGCCCACACGGCGAGCCAGGCCAGAATGGCATTGAAGTGGATTCCCGCATGCACCAACACTAGGAGCGAGCCGGCCCAGGCCATTCGCTCGTGCAAACGCAGAAGCGTCGATGGGTGACCAGTGGTGATGAGCTTGCGTTTGCGCAGCGAGTAACCAAACGAACCCAAGATGAGAAGCGTGCCGGGGATTCCGAGGTAGCGGCCGATCCACACCGCTTGAAAGACGTGCAAAACTGCATCGACCAGCAGCGTGGCCGCGACGAGCGCGCCGAACGCAAGGAAGAAGGGAAGGACTTCGCGGCGAAGGAGACGGGCTTTCACGGTGCTCAGGCCTCAAGCACCAGCGCGGATTCCCGCGTGCCGACGCACAGCAGGCAATTTCCAGGTACTAGGTCGGCTGGTCATCGGTACCTGTCCCGGCCGCGTTTGATGAGATCATCCCCGCGTCCCCATGCAAGACTCATGCGGCTTCTCTGCTGCCCAGAGCTCACTTGCGCTAGGGGTGACGAATCGGTGGCACTCGATGAGCCATGTCCCGAGGGTTGTAGGATGTGCACGATGCGCCTTCGTCGTGTCCTCCGACGCAAAGCTTTCGCTCCGCCCCTGCGCGCTCTCGCCAGACTGGCCCAGCGCGATCGCCTCGGAGTTGTATTCGCCAATACCTCGAGCTCGCCGATGCTCCGCAAGTCCTTCAGCGCGCTGTCGCAAACGGGGGTTTCCTCCTTACCGACGAGAACGGGGCGCGGGGGCGGGTAGCACTCCCCACCACCAGCGTGCTCGGGGCGCGGCGCTCCTTTGAATCTTTCTTGGCCACCGGCCGGCCGAATTGAAGGGAAAAGCCGCGGTCGAAGCGGAACGAGCGGCGCGGCCGTGTCGACGACAATCCCGGGGCCAAGCGGCGTGAGGCAGCTCGCCAGGACGTGGAGGCGAGAGAATTGCCACCGAGAAGACGGAAGACTTGTTAGTTCGGGCTGCCCGTCAGGGTTGGACAGCGGCGCAGCTGCACGCACACGTGCGTGCGGCCACCAAGCCCGACTCCACGGTACCGACTGAGCTCGAAGACGGCGGCATCGAACCCTCCGACGCCACGAGAAGCGCGACTCTACGAGGACAGGGGCGGGCGGGTCACCGTCTGGCACCAGGCGATTTCAAACGCAGCCACGAGCGAACGCACCGCGATGGCTGACAGGCCGCGCTTCCCTTCACCTTCTCGAGGATTGAAATACACCCGTTGCCATTAATCGCAAAGGGCGGTGGCGAACGCTGGATGCGGCCCCGCAATTCGCCCGAAAGATGGCTCGTGAAGTCCGGAGCAGGGCCTCGGCCGCTTCTTTCACCAGCGTCAGCTTCACCTTCGGCGCGGGCTGGCCGCCCACCAGGCTCAAGCGCTTCTGACGTTCCACTCCTCGGCCCCCTTCCGAGTCTGGATTGGGAGACCTGGCGGATGCGCTCGACACGGCCGTCGGGATGCGTCCAGCGAAACTGCGCTACCCAGGGGCTGTCCTGACGACCCGCCTGCCCTGGCCATCCCTCTTCAGGGTCCCGTCCGGCTGCTTCAGGGGTCCAGCGCCGCTCCGACACGCTCATCGGGCGCGAAATCTACCAGCAGCTCATACCATCGACTTGTGCCCTTCGGCGCCAGACAGGCCGCGACAGGCAACGACAAGAAATGACAAGTACTTTTCTTTACCGAGTGCCCAGGGCGGGAATCGAACCCGCATGCCTTTCGGCGCCACCCCCTCAAGATGGTGTGTCTACCAATTCCACCACCTGGGCGAATATTCGGTTTTGGACCGACAGCGCCACCCGCGTGGGAGACGCTTCGGGGGGCGGCTTAACGCAGCGGGGCGGATGCGGGCAAGGGTTGCGCCCGCGCGCGGCTACTTTGGGGGAACCGTCGGAAGCGGGGCCGGCGCGAGCGGTGCGTCACTTGGCAGCGGCGTGGCCGGGGCGGACTGGGCTGGCACGGGCGCCTTGGCTGCCGCACGGGCCGCCACCGAGGTGCGCATCCCCTGGAAGGACAGGGCAAGGGACGTGAGGAAGAAGAGTCCGGCGCAGACAGCCGTCACGCGGCTGAGGAAGGTCACGGCGCCGCGTCCGCCAAAGGCGCTGGTGGCGGCGCCGCCGCCCAGGGCAGCCCCCATCCCGGCATCCTTCCCCGGCTGGAGAAGGATGACGAAAATCATGAAGACGCACAGCAGGAGGTGGACCGAGGTAAGAAAGGCCAACATTGGGGCGCGCACCCTACGAAAGGGCGTCGGCCCTGACAACCCCCCACCACCCCCGAGGCGGCCGTTTCAGACCGCGGCACAGATGGTAGCGAAGCCAGCGGCGTCCAGGCTGGCCCCACCCACCAGCGCCCCGTCCACATCCTTCTGGCCAAGCAGCGCCGCGGCGTTGTCGGGCTTGACGCTTCCTCCATAGAGGATGCGGATGGCCAAGGCCGCAGCGGCCCCGAAGAGTCTGCCGAGGTCCTCCCGCACTTGCGCGTGCACTTCCTGCGCCTGTGCCGGCGTGGCGTTGCGGCCGGTGCCGATGGCCCACACCGGCTCGTAGGCGAGGGTGACGTGCGCCATCTCCTCGGCGGACATCTCGGCCAGGCTTCCAGCCAGCTGACTCGCCACGACCGACAGCGTCCGTCCTGCGTCGCGCTCCTGCAGTGTCTCGCCAACGCAGACGATGGGCTTCAGCCCGGCGGCCAGCGCCCCTCGGGCGCGCTTGTTGACGAGGGCGTCCGTCTCGCCGAACAGCTGGCGCCGCTCGGAGTGGCCGACCAGCACGTAGGTGCAGCCGACGTCGAGGAGCATCCACGGGGAGACCTCGCCGGTGTAGGCGCCCTCCTTCGCCCAGTGACAGTTCTGGGCGCCGAGGGCGACCCGACTTTCGGAGGCCAGGGCTCGGGCCACCGCGGCAAGGGCGGTGAAGGGCGGCAGTACCAGCACCTCGGCGACGGGCTGGGCCGGCAGGCGGTGGCAGAGGGCCGTCACCAGCGCGGCGGCCTCAGCCTGCGTCCGGTACATCTTCCAGTTCCCGGCGATGAGGGGGCGCCGCGCGGACATGGTTATTCCCCGAGCGCCTTGATGCCGGGCAGTTCCTTGCCCTCGAGAAACTCGAGCGAGGCGCCGCCTCCGGTGGAAACGTGAGTCATCTTCTCTGCGAGGCCGAAGGCCTGCACCGCGGCGGCGCTGTCGCCGCCGCCGACGACGGTGGTGGCATCCCGGCACCGGGCCATGGTGTCGGCGATGGCGCGGGTCCCGGCGGCGAAGGCAGGAATCTCGAACAGCCCCATCGGCCCGTTCCAGAAGATGGTCTTCGCCGCGCGGAGATGTTCCGCGTACAGGGCACGCGTCCGCGGGCCGATGTCGAGGCCCATCATCCCCGCGGGGATGGCGGGCTCAGCGACTTCCCGTGGCACGGCGGCGGCCGTGGCCTCGGCGGCGACAACATGGTCGATGGGCAGGACGACGTCCTTGCCCAGACGGCTGGCCGCCTCCAGCGCTCGGCGGGCGACGTCGAGCTTGTCCGTCTTCGACGCGGCTCTTCCCGACCGCGACGCCCTGCGCCGGCGAGGAAGGTGTAGGCCATGGCGCCGCCGACGAGCAGCGCGTCGACCCGGGGGAGCAGGTTCTCGATGACCTTGATCTTGTCGGAGACCTTCGCGCCGCCGAGGACGGCGACGAAGGGCTTCTCGGGCGAGCTTGCAGCAGCCGTCCGAGAAAGTCGATCTCCGCTGCAGCAGGAAGCCCGCGGCGCGCTCCTTGACGAAGGGCACCATGCCGGCCGTCGAGGCGTGGGCGCGGTGCGCGGTGCCGAAGGCGTCGTTGACGTAGACGTCGCGAGCTCGGCGAGCTCGCGCGCGAAGCCGTCGTCGTTGGCCTCCTCCTCCGTGTGGAAGCGCAGGTTCTCGAGCAGCAGCACCTGCCCGTCCTTCAGCTCCTTCACCAGCTTGCGGACGCCGTCCCCGACGCAGTCGTCGGCGAGCAGTGACCTCGGACTTGCCGAGCAGCTCGGAGAGCTGCTGGCGGCCGGCTCCAGCGACAGCGCCGGGTCCGGCTTCCCCTTGGGCCGACCGAGGTGCGAGGCCACGATGACCTGGCGCGCCCTGCTTCAGCAGCGCGTAGGGTGGGCAGCGCCTCGCGGATGCGCGTGTCGTCGGTCACCTGGCGCGCGTCGTCGAGCGGCACGTTGAAGTCCACGCGGATGAAGACGCGCTTGCCGGTGAGCTCTAGCTCGTCGATGGAGCGAATCACGGCGCCCCTCGCCCAGGTAGGCGTCCTAGACGCCCTTCTGCTGGAGCATCTTGGCCAGGTCGACCATCCGGTTCGAGAAGCCCCACTCGTTGTCGTACCAGGCCATCACCTTGACCAGGTTGCCCTCGACGACGAAGGTGTTGGTGGCGTCGAAGATCGCCGAGTGCGGGTCGCCGTTGTAGTCGACCGACACAGTGAGCTCCTCGCTGTAGGCGAGGATGCCCTTGAGCGGGCCCTCGGCGGCCGCCTTCATCGCCTGCGTTGATCTCCTCGGCCGTCACCGTCTTGGAGGTCTCGCACGGTGAGGTCGACCAGCGCACGTTGGGCGTGGGCACGCGGACGACACCCCATCCAGCTTCCCCTTCAGCTCCGGGATGACCTCGCCGATCGCCTTGGCGGCGCCGGTGGTGGTGGGAATCATCGACAGCGCCGCGGCGCGGGCGCGGCGCAGGTCCTCGTGCGGTGAGGTCGAGGATGCGCTGGTCGTTGGTGTAGCTGTGGATCGTGGTCATCAGCCCCTTGTCGATGCCGAAGCCATCGAGCAGCACCTTGGCCACCGGCGCCGAGGCAGTTGGTGGTGCAGGAGGCGTTCGAGAGGACGTGGTGCTTCGCGGCGTCGTACAGGTGCGTGGTTGATGCCGTAGGCGATGGTGACGTCCGGCCCCTTGGCCGGCGCGGAGATGAGCACCTTCTTCGCGCCGGCGGCGAGGTGCTTGTCCGCCTCCTCGCGGTCGGTGAAGCGGCCGGTGCACTCGAGGACCACGTCGACGCCCATGGCTTTCCAAGGCAGCTTGGCGGGGTCCTTCTCCGCGGTGAAAGTGAAGGTCTTGCCGCCGACCGTGATGCCCTTTTCGGTGGCGGTCACCTCGGCGGGCCAGGTGCGGTGCACCGAGTCGTACTTGAAGAGGTGGGCCATGGTGGCCGGGCTGTCCAGGTCGTTGATGGCGACGATGTCGAGCGCCTCGTCGCGCGCCAGCGCCGCGCGGAGGATGCAGCGACCGATCCGTCCAAAACCGTTGATTGCGAATTTCAAGGGCATAGTGGCGCCTTGCATATGGGGCTCCCCGCGCGCGGTCAACGACTCACCGGGGCCACGGTTGACCACTGTGCTGGCCCGGGAGCACGCTGCCTTCTTCCCGCAAGCCCTGCCATCCTGCGTCAGCGCCGACCCAGCCCGTTGATGACACGCCCCGCCCCTCGAGTGCTTCCCCCCCCGCCCTACCCCGCGCGCCGGCCGGGCTTCTGGTTCTCCGCGCGCCACGCGTGGAATGGGCTGGTGCACACCGTGGAGCACCAGCCCAACATGCGCATCCACCTGTTGGCGGCGCTGCTGGTGGGCCTGGTGGGCAGCGGGATTCCGCTGGGCCTGGCCGAGCGCGTAACGCTGATTTTTTGCGTCCTTCTGGTTTTCTTCGCGGAAATTCTCAACAGCGCGCTGGAGGCGCTGGTCGACCTGGCCACCCGGGAGTTTGACGAGAAGGCCCGGGTCACCAAGGACGCCGCGGCCGCCGCGGTGCTGGTGCTGTCCATTGGCTCGGTCGTCATCTTCGCCGCGCTGCTGGTGCACAACTGGAGCACCGTCATGGCCGAGCGCCAGCGCATTCCACGGCAGGTGGCGTTGGGTGCGCCACTGGTCTTCTGCGTCTGGGGGCTGCTGCGGCCGGTGCCCCGGCCGGCTGCCCAGGACATTCTGGCCTTCGGCTTGGGGGTGGTGCTGCTGGCGGTGCTGTCCGTGCGGTCCACCAGCAGCGTCTTCACTGCCATGTCCTTTGGGCTGGTGGTGCTGGCGGGGGCGGCGGCACTGCGTCGGCAGCGGGCGTGGCGCGGGCAAAAAAAACGGCCCAGCGGCACATGAAACACCGCGGGGCCTTCAGCCTTGCATCCCCCCGGCCGTGAGGCCCGGAACCCGTCCGGAACGCACGCGTCCGGTACACCTTGGGGGACCAACGCTGGACGTCAGTCTAACGCAGCAAACGCGCTTGTCACAACGAAGGGTAGGCTTCCTCCGGGGAGAGGTCCGGGGTCTCGGGGCGACGGCCCTCCTCGCGGATGTCGGAAGTGACCAGGTCAATGAGCTCGGTGGCGACCCCAATTACCTGGGTCGGCGTGTAGCCGCTCGCGCGGAGCTGATTGAAGAAGGTCCGGGCTAAAATCTTGCTGGCCTTCGCGTCCGTAGACACTGGGTTTCTCCTTGGGCGGAATTTCGCCCGGCGCAGGGCATAGCTTCATGGGGCGTGCCAGGACTGGGTGTCTGGTAACCCCCCGAGAACACGCAGCGGCATTTCGGCCCGGAGGCGAGAGGGTGCGTAACCGGCTGCGCACTGCAACCTGGAGGCGACGCCCGCTGGGTGCGGGTAGACAATGAGGGAATTCCATGGCTTTCCGCGTACGTACACCTGACGGGGAGCTCAGCTACCCGACGCTGCTGGACGTGGAGCGAGCATTCCACCTCGGCCTGGTGGACCCGGAGGACGAGGTGGTGGATGAGGCGACCGGCGCCGTGTACCGGGCCAGAGAACACCCGTCGCTGTCCCCGCCCCCACCCCGGCGCTTCTGGCACAACCGCGCCGCGCAGCCAGCACGGATGGCCGTGGCGTTGAGCCTGGCGCTGGCCGCGCTTCTGGCCGGGGCGACGCAGCAGTGGTGGCTGGCCTTGCCGGCGGCCGTCGTCGCCGCGGTGGTGACGGTGCAGGTGGCTGTCACCGCCCAGGCGCGCCCGCGCGCAACGAAGCGGCCCTGAGCTGTCCCAGACGGTAGACTCCCCTCGCCAGGCCGTCCCCGCCATGCTGCTTCCCCATCTTCGCGCCGTGCAGGCCGCCCTCCTTCTCCTCGCTGGCGCCCCCGCGGGCGAGGAGGTGTACACCTGGACGGACACGGACGGCGTCGCCCACTACACCAACGACGCCAATACCATTCCCCAGCGCTACCGGGACAAGGCCCGCAGCCTGGACGGCACGCCCGTGGTGCCCAAGGAGGCGGCGGCCGCGCCGGTGCCGCCGGAGGGGAAGCCTGCCGGCGGCGAGGAGGCGCCCAAGGCCGCCCCGGCACGGCAGGCGGAGCCACCCTTGGAGGAGTCCGCCCCGGCGCCTGTCCCGCTGTCCGCGAATGAAGCCGCCGCGCTGGACGAGGCGGGGTGGCGCAAGCGCTTCCAGCGCAGCACGGAGCGCGTTCACCGCGCGGAACTGGCGCTGGAGCGGGACCAGCAGCAGCTGAAGCGGGTGGCCAACCAGGAGTCCTACATGGTGGTCGACGCCTATGGCCGGGTGATGACGGCCGGACAGGCCACCGCGCTGCGGATGCAGGTGGCGGAGGATGAGCGGGTGCTGCAGGAGGCGCGCGAGGCGCAGCACGACTTGGAGCGGCTGGCGGCGCGCGAGGCCATTCCCCTGGAATGGCGGCGCTGAGGCGCACCCGCCCCTTCAGCGCGACAGCCAGGCGTTGCGCGGCCCGGAAGCCACCCAGCGCCGGGGCGGTGGTGGCGCCCGCCGACGCCACATGAGGCCGCACAGGACAAAGCCAGTGACAAAACCGCCCAGGTGCGCCCACCAGGCGACGCCGCCCTGCGCGCCGGCGCCGGCGGCGGCGGCGTAGAAGGCCTGAAGCAGAAACCACACGCCGAGGAAGACGAAGGCCGGGAGCTCCACCAGCCACGGGATGATGATGATGGGCACCAGGGTGAGGATGCGCGCCCGGGCGAACATGAGGAGGTACGCGCCCAACACCCCCGAAACGGCGCCCGAGGCGCCGACCGCGGGGAGGACCGAATCCGGGGCGGAGAGGCCATGGACGAAGAAGGAGGCTACCCCGCACACGAGATAGAAGACGAGGTAGCGAAGATGGCCGAGTTGGTCCTCGACGTTGTCTCCGAAGACCCAGAGGAACCACAGGTTGGAGGCGAGGTGCAGGAGGTTGGCGTGCAGAAACATCGCCGTCAGCAGGGGCCGCCAGCGCGCCCAGTCCAGCATGCCGCCGCGCCAGTGAAAGAAGCGTCGGGGCACGAAGGTGAGCGGTTCCAACAGCCGGCTCGCCTCGGAGCCCTGCTGCGCGACTGCGACAAAGACGAGGATGTTGGCCAGGATGAGGCCCACCGTCACCAGCGGGAAGGAACGGGACTGCGGGCTGTCGCGCAAGGGGAACATGGGCCGTTACACAGACAAGCTAACCAGCCAACTGACAGCCATCACGGCCAGAAGTGGTAGGTTCCCCGGCCCGTGAATACACCCGCCCCCCCCACCGACGAGGCCAGCCACCCGGCCGAAGAGACGGTTCGCAAAGTCTACGTCCGCGACCTGCGCGAAAAGCAGCCCGTCTTCACCGTCTTCCGCGTCACCCGCAAGTCGCGCCAGACGTCGCGCAACGGGAAAAGCTTCCTGGTGCTCAGCTTCGGCGACCGGACGGGCGAGGTGGACGGCCGCGTCTTCGAGAAGGTGGAAGCCCTGGAGAACGCCTTCCAGGAGGACGACTACGTGCTGGTGAAGGGCCAGGTGGTGTCCTTCCACGGCAAGCCCCAAGTCATCGCCGATTCGCTCGAGCGGCTGGACCCGGAGCCCATTGACGCGGCGGAGTTTGACGTCCCCGCCCCTCCGCCCGTCCCCGAGGCGGCCTCCGCCCTGGAGGCCGCGCGCCCAGCAGGCGTGGCCGAGGCGAAGCCGCCGGACGGCGCCCGGACGGTGGCGCAAATCCGCGAGCTGGTGGAGCGCGTGGATGACCCGCACGTGAAGGCGTTGCTGCTGGCCTTCCTGGACGACCCGGAGACGGCCCGCGGCCTTCCTCTGGCGCCGGCCGGCAAGGGCACCCACCACGCCTACCGCGGCGGGCTGGCCGAGCACCTCCTCTCCGTCATGCGGCTGTCGCTGCGCGTGGCCGACCACTACCCGGTCCTGGACCGCGACCTGCTGCTGGCCGGGGCTCTGCTTCACGACATTGGGAAAGTGTCCGAATTGGCGTACGCCAGCGGCGGCGTGGCCTATACCGACCAGGGCCGCCTGGTGGGCCACGCCGTCACCACGGCGCAGGCCATTCACGCCAAGGCCGCCCAGCTGCCGGACTTTCCCAGGGCCCTCGAGCATCACCTCACTCACCTGGTGGTCGCCCACCAGGGTGCGCACGGCGCGCCGTCGCAGCCAGTGACGCTGGAAGCCCACGCCGTCCACGCCCTGGCCGCCCTGGACGCGCAGCTGGCCGGCTGGCTAGAGGCGATGGCGAAGGACCCCAACGACACCTGGACCGAGCCCACCCGCCTCACCGAGCGACACCTCTTCAAGGGACCCTCCCCCACCCGCGCCGGCAGAAGCCCGGTAGGTGCACGCCGCCGCCGCAAGGGCCGGCTTCCCCGAGAACGCTCCGGCGGCAGCGACGTCGCCGAGCGCAAGGAGCGCGAGGCGGCGCCGGTGCCGCGCCTGACGCTGCCGCCGCTCGAGTCGTTGACCGGGTCTACGCCGACCACCGACGGCACGACTGACCCCACCCAGGGGTGACGGCCGCCCCATGGTGCCGATGGACGCTACAAGCGCGGCTGGGCTATGGCCGTCTGCACCAAGGGCATGAGCAAGAAACTCGGCGAGCGGTTGGTGGAAGCAGGGCTGATTTCCGCGGCCGCGGTGGACCAGGCCCTGGAACAGCAGCGCCTCACCGGCCACCGCCTCGGGGACTGCCTGGTGGAGATGGGCTTTCTGCCCGAGGCCACCCTGCTCCGTTTCCTCGCCTCGGAATTCAAGACGCGCTACGTGTCGGCGGAGAAGCTGGCGCGAGCGCAAATCCCAACGGAGCTGCTCGACCGCGTCCCGGTGCGGATGGCCGAGGCCAGCCTGTTTCTGCCACTGGCCGTGGACAACGAGCGGCGCATCCTCTCCATCGTCGCGGCGGAGCCACAAAACGAGGACCTGCTGCGCGAGATTGCGCTGGTGGCCGAGGTGGACGAGGTCTTCGCCTACGTCGGCCTGCGCAGCGTCATCTACGCCGGCATCCAGAAGCACTACTACGGCGACACCACCGCCTTTCAGCAGCTGGCCACCGGCGCCCTCCGGGCCCCGGTGGCGGCCCGCACCGACCTGGCCAGCATCGCCCAGGCCTACGAGGCCAGTGGCAGCAACCGCACGGCGCCCCCGCCGGTGCGCCTGCGCCTGCGGGGCGAGAGCAGCCAGGCCCGGCTGCCGCACACGGTGGTCCGCGGCAAGCGCGAGTCGGCCAGCGCGCTCATCTCCTCCCGCGGCGCGGTGGGCGAGAACGACTACCTGGAGACGCTGCGCATCCTGGTCGACCAGCTGGAGAAGGACCGCGGGGACCTGCGCGGCCACTCGGCGCAGCTGGCCCGGCAATGTTCTCTGGTCGCCCTGCGCATGGCCCTTCCGGCGCGGGAGGTGGCCTGCGTGGCGCTGGCCGCCTTCGTTCACGACATCGGCAAGGGCTCCATCCACCTGACGCTGGCCGGCACCTCGCGCAATCCGGAATGGAAGGCACAGGCCAAACAGCTGGTGCGTTCACCGCTGCAACTTTTCGAGTCGGTTCACCTGCCGGCGCAGGCCAACGCCGCCCTGGCACAGATGTATGAAGCGTTCGACGGCTCGGGCACGCCGCAGGGCGTGCGTGGCGAGGACATCGCCGTGGGCGCCCGCATCCTCGCCGCCGTGGACAGCTACCTGGACCTCACCCGGAATTCTGCCAACGGCCATGGCCGGCGCTTCACCCGCGACCAGGCCCTCAACCACCTGGCCGAGCAGGCCGGCGTCCTTTACGACCCGCGCGTGGTGCAGACGCTCGAGCAGCTCCTCTCCGGCGAGCTGCTGCGCCGGCGCCTCGACGCCGAGGGGCGCATGGTGCTGCTGGCCGAGCCCGACACGCCCACCCGGGACGTGCTGGTCCAGGCGCTGGAACAACGCGGCCTGGTGGTGCAGGCCTGTAGCTCCCTCGAGACGGTGGCCGACGCCGCGCTGGCCGGGGACGGCGACGTGTGGGTGTTGAGTGCCGCCTTTGGTGCCAGCGACTTGCTCGAGCTGGTGACGCAAGTGCGGGCACAGCCTGCCCTGGCCGGGCTGCCCGTCGTCATCACCGGAGACCCGGAGGCCGCCCTGCGGGAGCGGCTGCTGCAGGGGGGGGCCACGGTGGTGGTGCCCGCCGAGAGCGCGAGCGAGGTCGCCTTCCGCGTGGCCGAACTGTTTCAGGACCGCGTCTCGCACGGGGGCCCGGCCCACGCGGTGTGGGGCACCTTCGAGGAGCTCGGCACCCGCGAGGTGTTGCGCGTGCTGGGCGACGGCCGGAAGAGCGGGTGCCTGACGCTGCGGGATGAACAGACCGAGGGCGTCGTGCACCTGGAGCGGGGACGCGTCACCTACGCGGCGCTGGCCGAGCGGCGGGGGGAGGACGCCCTCGGCGCGCTGCTGAAGTCCCGCATCGCCGAATTCAACTACGAGCCGGATGCGCTTCTCCTGGAAGTCCCCCAGCTGGACACCGACGTGGAACTGGTGCTGCGCGCCCTGGGCGCCTGAGGCCCAGCCGGGCTACGGCAGGACGAAGCCGAACAGCCGCGCGGCGTTGGCGGTGGTGGCCTCGGCCAGCGTTTGCAAGGGCAGACCCTTGAGTTCCGCCACGCGTCGGGCCGTCTCCACCACGTAGGCCGGCTCGTTCTTCTTTCCGCGGTAGGGAACGGGCGCCAGGTAGGGGCTGTCCGTCTCCACCAGCAGCCGCTCCAGCGGCGCGAAGCGGACGGCCTCGGCCAGGGCTTCCGTCTTCTTGTAGGTGACGACGCCAGACAGCGAAAGGTGAAAGCCCAAGTCCAGGTAGCGGCGGGCCGCCGCCACGTCCCCGGTGAAGCAGTGGATGACGCCGTGGGACGCGTCTTCGGCGGCCAACAGGACGGCGCAGTCCTCGTGAGCGTCGCGCACGTGCACCACCAGCGGCTTGCCCAGCGACTTCGCCAGCGCCGCCTGCGCGCCGAAGACGCGCGCCTGCGCCGGACGGGGCGACCGGTCGTAGTAGTAGTCCAGCCCCGCCTCCCCCACCGCCACCACTTCCGGGCGGGCGGCCAGCTGCGCGAGCTCGGCCAGGTCCTCTGGCCGGGCGCGCGCCGCCTCGTGGGGATGGATGCCAAGCGTCGCCACCAGGCTGGGCCGGGTCCGGGCCACTTCCAGGGCGACGCCCCAGTCCCCCGGGCCGTGAAACTGGCCAATGACGACGGCCTGGACGACGCCCGCCGCCGCCGCCCGCGCCAACACGGCGTCGACGTCCGGGAAGTCACGCGGTTCCAGGTGACAGTGGGCGTCCACCAGCTTCACGACAGCTCCTCCAGCAACGAGCGCAGCTCCTCGCGCGCCTCCGCACTGCCCATGACGGCCAGGGCGGCGGCCAGGGGGGCGCGGGCCTTCTCCCCGAGGAGGAACACCAGGCCTTCGGCCACGTCCAGGCGCGTCCCCTCGGCCACCGAGGCGTCCTGCGCCAGCCGTTCCAGCGCGGGGCCGGCGCGGGCCGAGCCCAGCCGTCCCAGCGCCCGCGCCGCGGCGCCGCGGGCCTTGTCCGAGGCGTCCTCCACCATGGCCAACAGCGCCTCCTCGGCTTCATGGACGGCCGCCTCGCCGCACAGTTCCGCCGCCAGCGGGCGGTCCAGGGCGTTGCGCCGGCGCAGCCGGGACAGCAGGTACTGCCGGCCCTCGGTGTCACCGAAGAGGGCGAGGGCGCCGGCGGCCTGGGTCCTCTCGAAGGCGTTGAGGAAGAAGCGGGAGAAGATGCGCCGCAACGGCACCAGAGCGCGGACGTCCCCCAATTCGGCCAGGGCACCGATGGCGCGAAAGCGCAGCGTCGGGCTGTCCAGCCCCTCAGCCAGGACGTCCAGGCCGGCCGGGTGGTGGATGGCGGCCAGGCCGCGAGCCGCTTCGAAGCGGACGAGGAAGGCGCCGTCCTGAAGCGCCCCGGCCAAGAGCGGCCGCAATTCCGGCGCGGCGGCGTCGGCCAGTTGCCCCACCGCTTCCATCCGCACGGAGGGCGCGCTGTCGGCCAGCGCGGGTGCCAGCCGGGCCGCCAGTGCCGCCGGGTTGCCGGGCTGCAGCGCCAGAAGGGCCACCCCGGCGCGGCGGACCTCGGCGTCCGCGTCCGACAGCAACGCCCGCCCGGTGGCCTCCCAGCCTTCCGGGACATCACTGGTGCGGGCCCCCTCCACCAGCCGGGCGGCGGCCTCGCGCCGTAGCGAGGGCGGGCCCGGCCGGGCCAGCGCCCGCAGGGCGCCCTCGCGCGAGGCCAGACTCACCGCACTTCACTCCCGGGGGGCAAGTCGCCAGGGTCCACCAGCCGGAGGGCGGCCCCGCCCGGCCCGGCCGCCAGCAGCATGCCCTGGGAGAGGATGCCGCGGATGGTGCGCGGCGCCAGGTTGGCCACCACCACCACGCGGCGGCCCACCACCGCCTCGGGCGCGTAGGCCTCGGCAATGCCGGCGGCAATGGTGCGCGGCTCGGCCTCGCCGACGTCCACCGTCAGCTTTAGAAGCTTGTCGGCCTTGGAGACCCGCTCGGCGGCACGCACCAGGCCCACCCGCAGGGCCACCTTGGCGAAGTCCTCCGGGGACAGCGTGCCAGGGGCAGCGCCCTCCGGTGGTGCGGCCACGGAGGCAGGCGCCGCGACCGGGGCCAGTGCAACGGCGGCGGGGCCAATGAGGGACTTCACTTGGCTCTCCTCCATCCTCGGCAACAGCGGCGCCGGGGTGCCGATGGGCCGGTGCCGGTCGAGCAGCGGGTAGGCGGCGCCCTGCAGTCGGGCGAAGGTGAGGGGCGGGGCCTGCAGCTGGGCGAAGAGTTTGTCGGCCACCGTGGGTACCACCGGCTGAAGGAGGCCAGCCACCAGGTAGGCCACCTCGGCCGCGTCGGACAGGTCGCGCCGTGCCACCTCCGGCTCGCTCTTCACCTTGGCCCAGGGCGCCCGCGCCTGCAGGAACTGGTTGGCGCTCTGCGAAATCTCCGTGGCGCCCCGGACGGCCGTCCGGAAGTCGATTCTCTCATAGGCGGCGCGCACCTCGGCGGCCTTGCGCAGCGCCTCCTCCACCAGGAGCTGCCCGGGGCCGGCTTGGGCCGGGGCGAGGCGCTGGCCGAGGGGGCCGGCGAGCAGCGACAGGACGCGGTTGGCCAGGTTGCACACGTTGTTGACGAGCTCGCCGTTCACCCGCTGACGGAACTCCGTCAGCGACAAGTCGAAGTCCTCGGGGTTGGGCCCGAGGTTGCTGGCGAAGAAGTAGCGCAGGTAGGCCGGGTCGAGCGCGTCCAGGTAGGTGCGCGCGGTGATGAAGGTGCCGCGCGACTTGGACATCTTCGTGCCGTCGACGGTGAGGTGGCCGTGCACCACCAGGCGACTGGGCCGCTTGAGGTGTGCCACCTTCAACACCGCTGGCCAGAAGAGGGCGTGGAAGTAGACGATGTCCTTGCCGATGACGTGAATAATCTCGGTGTCGGCGTCCTCGGCCCAGTAGGCGAGCGCACTGGCAGCACGGCCCGTGTCCTTGGCCCACTTCTCGGTGGTCGCGATGTAACCGATGGGGGCATCCAGCCAGACGTAGAAGTACTTGTTGGTCTCCCCGGGGATGGGAAAGCCGAAGTAAGGCCCGTCGCGGCTGATGTCCCAGTCGTTCAGGCCCTGGTCGAAGAAGGCCTGCAGCTGGTTGGCCACCGCCGGGTGGAGAAAGCCCGGGGTGCGGATGAGCTCCTGCAGGAAGGCCTGGTGCGTCGAGAGGCGAAAGAAGAGGTGCTCCGAGCTGCGACGCACCGGCGGCGTGCCACAGAGGACACAGCGCGGGTCAATCAAGTCCGCCGGCGTGTACGTCTTGCCACAGACCTCACACACGTCGCCGTACTGGTCTGGACTCTTGCAGTTGGGGCAGGTGCCCCGCACGAAGCGGTCCGGGAGAAACCGCTGGTCCACCTCGCAGTAGGTCTGTTCCACCGACCGGCGCGCGATGTCACCCGCCTCCTTGAGGCGGCCGTAGATGAGCTCGGCGTAGGCGCGGTTCTCCGGCGAGTGCGTGGTGTAAAAGGCGTCCAGGCCAATGCCCAGGTCCTGGAAATCCCGCCGGTGCTGCTCCCAGAAGGAGGCGACGTACTGTTCCGGGGGAATGCCATCCCTGGCTGCGCTCAATTCGATGGGCGTCCCGTGGGTGTCATCGGCACAGACGTACAGCACGTCGCGGCCGGTGGACCGCAGGAAACGGACGAGGATGTCCGTCTGGACGTACTCCACGGCGTGGCCGAGGTGCAGCGGGCCATTGGCGTAGGGCAGGGCGCTGGTGACGAGGGTTTTGACGGACATGAACGCGGCGGACCGCACCCGGGGTTGGGGGGTGCGGGGTCGCGCACTCTAGCGGCGGCCCTTCTCCCGTGCCATCTCCCGAACCTGCTGGGGCAGCCGGGCCATGGCCAGGGCCAGGCGGGCCTTCTTCTGCGGCGGCAGGCCGGCCGACAACTCATTGAAGAGGCCGCGGTCCAGCTGCTCCAGCTGAGCGCGAAGCGCCAGGACTTTCTGGATGGCGCCGTCCACCTGGGCGAACGCGGTGGTGTCGCCCTTGGCCGCACGTCGCAGCACCACTGTCTGCTCCATCATCTCGCGCTGGACGGGAGCGCGCTTCTCCTCAAAGGCGGCCAGCCGGCTGCGCAGCTTCAGCGTGGCCGCATCGTCCAGCTCGAGGGCATCGGCGATGGCCAGCGTCCGCATCAACTGCGCGCGCTTGTGCCACTCCTCCCCGGCCGGTCCCGAGCCGTCCCCGGGCGGCGGCGGGGGCGGTCCCTGCTGCGCCCATAGCTTGCCTGCCACAAGGACCGCCAACAGAGCTGCACGCATCATCTTCATCCGCTGTCTCCCAGTGCAAAAGCGCCATCGCCCTCGAGCGCGAGCCCGTCCAGCAGCGTTGTGTCATCGGACGCCGCGTCCGTGGACGCCACCTCGGTGCCGTCCACCCCTTCGTCCACGTCCCACCCGGGCGCCTCGGACCAGCCAAGCTGCACCACCGGCGCGGTGGCCAGCGCAGTCCCAGCCGGCGGGGCGGGGTGCCACAGCCCCAGGGGCAGCGCGGCGGCGGCCAGAAGCCCGGCCGCGGCCAGCAGTCCCCGGCCCGTACGCCAGCGGCCCTCCCGCCGCTGCCAGGCGGCCAGCGTGCGCTCGGGGAGGCCGCGCAGCGCCGCCTCCTCCTTCAACGTCGGGGGCAGCAGGGCCACCAGGGAAAAGAAGTCCTCCCAGTGCGTGGCGGCGGCCCGGCAGGCGGGGCAGCGCAGCAGGTGGGCGTCCAGCGCGGCGGCGGCCTCCGTTTCCAGGGGACCACTGGCGCGTTCGGCCAGTAATTCATTCATCTGCGCGCAGACGTCCGTAGCGCTCATGGTTCCTCTCCTTCCATGGCCGCCTTCAGGCGTCGCACTGCATGGTGGAAGTGCACCTTGGCGTTGTTTTCCGTCATCTGCAGCGCCTCGGCCACCTGCTTGAAGGGCAGCCCCCCGTCCACGCGTAACGTCACCACCTCGCGCTGCCGGGCGCTCAAGCAGGCCATGGCCGCGCGCAGGCGCCGCCGCTGCTCGGCCCGCTCGAGAAGGGCCGCGGCGTCGGGCCCGGAGGCGGCGACCTCCGTCAGCACTTCGGCATCCTCGTGGCGCCAGCGCCCGGCGTCGCGGGCGTGGTTTTTTCCGACATTCACCGCGATGCGCACCAGCCAGGCGCGGAAGAGACCTGGCTGGCCCGCGCCGGCGCGGGCCAGGGAACGCCGGGCCGCGGCGAAGGCGCGCAAGAAGGTGGCCTGGGCGAGGTCCGCCGTGTCCTCCGGCCGCGCCGCGTAGCGGCGCACCAGCGCCTGCACCAGCCGCTGGTGCCGTCGCACCAGTTCGCCAAAGGCCCGCGCGTCGCCGCCGAGAAAGTCCCCCAGCACCGTCTCGTCCGATGCGGTGCCGCCGCCGGACAGCACCGTCCAGCCTCGCCGCGGCCGCTGCTGCCCGGAAGCCGCATCTCCGCCGTCTGTCATGCGCCTCGCCAGCATGCCCGTTTCCACTACAGAAAACCCCCGGACCCGCCGCGGGGTTAAGGGGCCGTGCGGCGCGCCGGCGACCCCAGGCCCTGCACCTTCTGCGGAGGTGGGCAGACTGTCCACAACAGCCGCTCCAGCACCAGCTTTCCACCCCCCGAAGACTTCAAGGCCAGGTCTGCCTCCGCACAGGCCAACAGCGAGGCACGCAGCGCGCGTTTGCCGTAGCGCGCGGCGGCCAGCGTGGCGAGGAAGGCGGCATAGGGGTGCGGCACCTTACCGCCGGCCGACTTCACCTCGCGCTCGATGGCGGGAAACAGCCGGGCCTTGAAGTCGTCAAAGCTTCTCGGGGGCCGGGCACCGCCCAGATGCACCAAGCGCTCCTCGGCCTCCAACAGGCCCCGCACCACCGAGGCGATGGCCCCCAGCAAGAGAAGGGGCGGCGCGCCGCCGGCCAGGGCCTCGTCCACATAGGCCAGCGCCAGAGGCAAGTCGCGCTTCTGCAGCGCGTCCGAGAGCTCCAGAAACTCCTCGTCGCGGGTCTCGGCCACCAGCAGCTCCACGTCCTCGCGGGAAATGACGGCCCCGGGCGCATGCCAGGGCCAGCTTCTCCAACTCCGACTGGAGCAGCCGCATGTTGCCGCCCACTCGCTCGCGGAGCGCGTCCTCGCGCGCCGGGCCGAGCCGCTTCTTCGGGGCCCTCGAGGACGTCGTGCGTCGCCCCGCTCAGGTCGAGGTCGCGCGGACGGCCGGCCACCTTGCGCTCCACCACCACCCCCTGCTTCTGCGCGACCGCAGCAGTGGATGCCGGGCGTCGACGTCGTCGTGGCCGCCACCATCAGGGCATGGCCCTTCGGCAGCCCCGCCTCGAGCAGGCTGCCAGGAGCGGCGAGGCGTCGGACTCGGGCGCGGTCAGCCCCTCCTCGCGGACGAAGGTGACCACCTCGCGCAGCAAGTCGAGTCCGCGTCGGCCAGGGTGATGCCGAGACTCCTCCTTCCAGGCGTCCAGGCGGGGCAGCCGGGCTGGCCCGGTATCCAAGCCTCCGCCACCCCCATCCGGCCCGGGCGACCAGCGCCAGAAGCCGGCGGGCGCCACTCCTTCCGCCGCCCCGCCTTCCACGCCTCGCGCACCTTGCCCAGGCGTCGACCCGGCCCTTCCTCGGGGCGAGGAATTCCGGGTCCCGCACCAGCACCACCTTTCGCCGGGAAGCAGCGGCAGGGTGATCAGCTCCGTGGCGACCTCCCGTGGCGAGGCCGCGTCCAGCACCGCCAGATTGAGTCCCGGCCGCGCCCCGGGAACCACCGCCTCGGCGAGCGCCTCGGCCTCGCGGCGCGCCAGGTACTCCTCCCCCCAGGCCAGGTAGAAGCGGCCGATGGTGCCCGCGCGGATTTCTGCGAGCAGCGGGGCCATTTCACTCACGGCCGGGAGCCCTCCCGCCATCTCCAGGGCAGCCGCTCGATCTGCAGCCGGGGCGGGCGTTCCGCTGCCGGATGGCCACCAGTGCGTCGTCCAGGAGCCGGAACCGCCGGTGCAGCCGGTCCTCGTCCAGCCGGCCGCCGCGCGGCTGGCGAGGCTCCCGCAACTCCGGGTGGAACAGGCTCGCCCCAGACCTGGGCCCACCGCCACGTCGCGGACCCAGACGGTCAGCACCCCCAGGGTCGCCTCGGCCTCATCCCGGGTGGTGCCGGTCGTCCTCCGCGAAGCGCAGGACGGTGCGCAGGTCCTCGCCCGTCACCGCCTCGAACGCTCGATGTGCCCCCGCCGTTCCAGCCGCTCCGGGTCCAGGGCCAGGCCCGCTCCAGACTCCCGTCGGCCAGGGCGGCCACGGCCTCGGCCCTCCGCCGACATCCAGCCCGCGGGCCTCGGCCACGGGCGGCCACAGCGCCCTGGGCAGCGGGCCGAAGCCGACACCGGATGCAGCGGCTGCGCAGGGTGGGCAGCAGCCGATCCGGCGCGGCCGATCACCAGCACCAGCGTGGTGTCCGACGGCGGCTCCTCCAGCGTCTTGAGGAAGGCATTCTGGGCTGCGGGATTCATCGCCTCGGCCGACAGCACCAGCACCACCTTGCGCGGCGACTCGAGCGCGCGGAGGGCGAGCCTTTCTTGGAGGCGCCGCACCTGCTCCACCCGGACGTCGCGCGACGGCACGTGGTGAAGTCGCTCCGGCGGCCAGCCGGCGGCGGACCGCTCCTCCTCCGGCATCATCCAGAGCACGTCCGGGTGGGCGAGGCGGGCCACCCGCGTGCAGCGGCGCACCGCCCGCAGCCCTCGCCGGGCGCCTGCGGGCAGACGAGGGCCTGCGCCAGGCCGACGGCAGCGAGCTCGCTTGCCCACGCCCGATGGCCCGGTGAAGAGCCACGCGTGGGGGAGGTGCCGTGCGCAGGGTGGCTGCGAACGCATCGACTGCACGGGGCTTGTCCCTGGACGTCGGAAGCGTCATTGGACGAACACCCTCACATGCTCGGGCCAGCCGCCGCCGTCAACCTTGACGCGCCCTCGCCGCGGCCCGCATCCTGCCGCCGCGCCTGGTTCTCCAACTGCTCCAGAGCCATGGGCTGCTCGCCGCCTGCGCGGGGCGCTGGTCTCGCTCGTCGGCCTCCACGCGCTGAGCGGTGACCCGCTGTTCCGCGGGACCCCGCGGCGTCATCTCGTTGCTCGCCGCGTACCTGGTGCTGCGCACGTGGACCTCTACCAGGGGGCGCGGATGGCCGTGGGCGTCCACCGGGTCCTCGAGCTGGCCTGGATGATGGCGCTCACCTTCGCCTTCATCCGGCTGGGGGTGTCGCTGGTCCTCAAGCTCGTCCGTCTCCGGGCGCGGCCGGCGCCGAAGATCCTCCGCGACGTCCTCGACGGGACGCCTCTACCTGGTCGCCACGCTGGTCATCGTCCAGCGGGAGTTCCAGACCTCGACCTGTCGAGCCTGCTCGCCGGCTCGGCCATCATCTCGGTGGTCGTCGGCCTCGCGCTCCAGGACACGCTGGGCAACCTCTTCGCCGGCCTCGTCCATCCAGCTGGAGCGCCCCTTCCAGGTGGGGGACATCGTCTCGGTGGCGCCAGGACGTCTTCGGCCGGATCGTGCAGATCGGCTGGCGGGCCACCCGCGTGGAGAACAAGCGGCGCGAAGTCATCACGCTCCCCAACACCACCTTCGGCCAAGCAGGCGGTGAAGAACTTCTCCCGCGGCAACGAGCCGGTGGGCGTCGACATCTTCATCTCCGTCTCCTACGAAGCCCCGCCCAATCGCGTGAAGGCAGTCATCCGCCGACACGCTGGCGCGAGGTCCCCCTGATCCTCGCCGAGCCCGCCTCGCGCATCCGCACCTGGGCATACGACGCGTCGTGCATCAAGTACCGCATCCGCTTCTACGTGGCGGACGTACGCGGGCCAACCGCGTGCGCGACGAGATGCTGACCCGGCTGTGGTACCGGCTCCGCGGCGCGAGAACATCGAGATCCCCTACCAGCACCGCGCGTCATCCACCTGTGCGGCCCGGCCCCGCGGGCCGGGACTCCCGCGGTCGCCCGGCGGTCACCTGCTCGACGTGGTGGACCTCTTCCGGGTGCTCGCGCCGAGCGAGCGCGAGCACGTGGCCACGCGATGGTGCAGCGCCGGTTCGGTGCGGCGAGCGGATCCTCGAGCAAGGCGCGGCCGGACAGACCTTCTACGTGGTGGCCTCCGGGCACCGTCGCCATCCTCACCGCCCGCGGGCGTCGAGGTGACGCGCCTCGGGCGCGGCCAGTACTTCGGCGAGATGTCCCTCCTCACCGGCGAGCCGCGCTCCGCGACCGTGGTCGCGGTCGAGGACTCCGTCCTCTTCGAATTGGACCGCGCCGGGGTGAGCGAGCTCTTCGTCGGGCGCCCGGGCCTGGCCACCCAGCTGTCCACTGTGCTGGCCGAGCGGCGGCTGCAGCTGGAGGCGGTGGCGAATGCAAACGTGCCGCCGTCGGACCACCCGGAAGCCAACCGCATCCTGGCCCGCCTGCGGCAGATTTTCGGGCTCAGCTGAGGGACGTCCCAGCCGTCTGCGCCCGGAGGCGGCTCACACCACGGACACTGCGGTGGGCTTCTGCTCGGCCGGGCCAAAGACGACGAGCATCCGCAGGCTTTCCACCACCGAGTGGAAGGTGTGCACCTCGCCGGCCGGGACGTAGCAGAGCGAGCCGACGCCCACCGGCCGACTCACCTCCCCCACCCGCAGCTGGCCGCGGCCGGACAGGACGACGTACAGCTCATCCTCGGTGTGCGGCGTCTGGGTGTCGACGCTGCCCACGGCCAGCACGTAGAGGCCGGCGCTGAGGTGCGGGACGCGGAGGAATTCGAGGTAGGGCGAACTGGAGGCGGCCCGCAGCGCCAACAGCACGTCCAACTCAAAGACTTCGCTCTTGCGCCGGCGCGCCATCTACCGGCGCCTGGCCGTCTGGGCGCCGGCGACAAGACGCGCCCCCACCCGGCAGACGCTGCGTAGCTCGCAGCCCGCACAGGCCTCGGCGCGGGCCCGCGGGGCACACACGCCGCTCATGCCGTGGTGGCACAAGGGGAAGTCGAAGCGCACCGGGTCCGTCGCGTCGATGCGGGCCAGGTTTCTCGTAATCTCCAGGGCGGTCCGCCAGCTCAAATCCTTGCGCCGGGTGAGGCCCAGGCGCCGGGAAATGCGGCCGATGTGCGTGTCCAGGGGGATGACGAGGGCCGAGGCGGGGATGGTCTTCCACAGGCCGAGGTCCACCTCGTCCGGCCCGCGCACCATCCAGCGCAGAAACATGTTGAGGCGCTTGGCGGCGCCAGGGCCGAGCGGCACCGGCAGCAGGTGCTGCAGGCCGCGCGCCGGCCCCAGGGCATCCGCCAGCGGCTTGAGCGGGACGTCCCGCAGCGCCCGGGAAAACTGCGTCAGCGCCGCGTGTAGGTCCTCGCCCCGGGCGAGGGGCTCGGCTACCCACGGTTCGAGCGAGCCCCGCTCGCGCAGCAGCCGGCCGGCGCCGAGCAGCAGCACCGCCACGTCGGTGGCCAGGTTGAAGCGGTAGACGAAGCCCTGCAGCAAGGCGCGGGCCCCCGGGACGTCCAGGCCGCGGACGTAGGCGCCGGGGTGCCGGCCCATGCGCGACAGCAGGTGTTCCACCTTGGGCACGAAGCCCTCCACCCGGCCGTAGGCCAGCGAGGCGGCGAGCAGGCCAGCGACCTCCGCGTCCTCGCCACGCGCGTAGCGGCGGGGGAACTGGACCGGGTCGAAGCCCACCCGCAAGCGGCTGGGGGCATGGGCCGCAAAGCGCTCCAGCCGCGGGCGCAGACGGTCCGCCCGGGACTCCGACAGACGCAGAGAACAGACGCTTGGCACGCGTGTGGGGCGCTCCTCTATCGACTCAACTCGCGGATGGCGTGGCCGAGCTCGGGAAGGATGAGGCGCTCCAAAGCCAGCTTGGCTGCATTGGGGCTTCCCGGCAACAGGAACACCAGTAGCTCCCCGTGCGTGCCGGCCAGGGCCCGAGACAGCCAGGCCGCGCTTCCAATTTCCTGGTAGCTGAGCATCCGGAAGAGTTCCCCGAAGCCGGGCAGCTCCCGGTCGAGCAGCGGCCGCAGCGTGTCCACTGTCTGGTCGCGCCGGGTGAGCCCGGTCCCACCGGTGAACAGCACCGTGCGAGCGCCGGCCAGCTGCGCCGCCTGGAGGGCTCCTCGAATGGCGTCGGAGGCATCCTCCACAATCACCTGCCCCACCACCGGGTGCCCGGCGGCTTCCAGCCCCTGCAGGAGGACCCGGCCACTGGCGTCGTCGGCCCGGGCCCGACTGTCGGAGCAGGTGACGATGTAGCAGGCCACGCGCGCCGGCGCGTGCGCGCGGTGCTCGGCCACCGCGCCGCTCGGGGCGTGGCGCTTCTCGTGCTCGTGGTCCTCGTGTCCCATGGGCTCCTTCTTCATCACTCGGGGGTGAGCGTTCTGAGCACCAGCTTGCCCGCTTCCTCGGTGACTTCGAAGGTCGTCTGGTTGTCGCACACTCCGGGGCTGGTGAGGTTTTCGCCGGTGTCGAGGTCGAAGCCCACCTCATGGCAGGGACACACCACCATGTTGCCTTCCAGGCGCCCGCCACTCAGCAGGCACCCCGCGTGGTTACACCAGTCGTCGAGCGCCTTCAGCCGCCCCTGCACCCGGGCCACGCAGACATTGAGGGGCCCGTGCTCGAAGGCCCGGAGCTCCCCCTCCTTGACATCTGCGTCTCCCAGAACGATGCGCATGTGACAAGACGCACCATAACCACCGCGACCCACCCTCCGCATGCCCACCGACGTCCGTGACTCCGCCTTCGTGGCGCGCGCCCTGCGCGACGTTGCCCTCTACCTCGAGCTGAAGGGCGAGAACGCGTTCAAGGTGCGCGCCTACAACCTGGCCGCAGACCGCGTCCTGGCGGTGGGAGAGCGACTGGCCGACGTGGTGCGCGAGGGGCGCCTGGCGGAGCTCCCCAACATCGGCCAGGCCCTGGCCGACAAAATCGTCACCCTGCACACCACTGGCACCCTGCCCCTCCTCGAGGAGCTCCGCGCCAGCTACCCGCCCGCCATCCTCGCGCTCCTGGAGCTCCCGGACTTGGGCCCCCGCAAGGTGGCGGCCCTGTGGACGTCCCTCGGGGTGGGCAGCCTCCCCGGCCTGGAGGAGGCCCTGCGCCAGGGACGCGTCCGCGGGCTGAAGGGCTTCGGCGAGAAGAGCGAGGCGAAGCTGTTGGCGGGGCTGGAGCAGTACCGCAGCGCGCACGCCCGGCGCCGGCTGGGCGACGTGTTGCCCGTCGCCCTGGCCCTGCGCGATGAGCTGGCCCGGGCCCCCGGCGTGGTGCGCGTCGAGGTGGCCGGCAGCGTCCGGCGCTTCTGCGAGACGGTGGCCGACGTGGACGTCATCGCCTCGGCGCCGGAGGCCGCCCCGGTGCTGGAGGCGCTGGCCCAGCGACCCGGCGTGGCGGCCGTCCTGGGCAAGGGCGACAGCAAGTGCAGCGTCCGCCTGCAGGACGGGCTGCAGGTGGACCTCCGCGTCCTTCCCGACGAGGACTTCGCGACCGCCCTGCACCACTTCACCGGAAGCAAGGCCCACCACGTGCGGTTGCGTGGCCGGGCGCGGGACCTTGGCCTGACCATCAGCGAGTGGGGCGTCTTTCGCGGGGAGGAGAAGCTGGCCGTCCCGGAGGAGGCGGCGCTTTACCGACTCCTGGGCATGGCCTACGTGCCACCGGAGCTGCGAGAGGACGCAGGCGAATTCGAGGCCGCCCTGGCTGGCACGCTGCCCACGGACCTGGTGGAGCCGGCCGACATCCAAGGGGCCGTGCACGCCCACACCACCTGGAGCGACGGGCGCGCCTCGCTGCTGGACATGGCGCGGGCGGCGGCCGCCCGGGGCCTGGCCTACCTCACCATCACCGACCACAGCGCCTCGGCCGGCTACGCCTCCGGCCTCTCCGCCGAGCGCCTGCGCCAGCAGTGGCAGGAAGTGGACGCCGTTCAGGCGCAGGTGCCGCAGGTGCGGCTGCTCCGCGGGCTGGAGGTGGACATCCTCCAGGACGGCGCACTGGACTTGCCGGACGCTCTGCTGGAGCAGCTGGACATCGTCATCGCCTCGGTGCACGTCCGTCACGGGCAGGACGCCGACGCCATGACGGCCCGGGTGCTTCGCGCGCTGGACCACCCGTGCACCGACGTGCTGGGGCACCCGACGGGCCGGCTGCTGCAGCGCCGGGAGCCCTCGCCCCTCCGGATGGAGGAGGTGTTCGCCCGGGCCGCCGAGCGCGGCGTGGCGCTGGAGGTCAACGGCAACCCCGAGCGGCTGGACCTGCATGCCGCGCATGTCCGCGCCGCCCTTTCGGCAGGCTGCCGGCTGGTGGCGGGTGTCGACGCCCACGACACGGCGTCCTTTGCCAACGTGGACTATGCCGCGCGCACTGCCAGAAAGGGAGGGGCGCGCCGGTCCGACGTCCTCAACACCTTGGGCACGGAGGCCTTCCTCACGGCGCTGCGCGAGCGGCACCCGCGGCGCGTTCGGCGCGGGTAGCACCCCGCCCCCACCGGGGCTGGGGCAGAGCCAACGCTTCCGCCTGGGTGGAGGGGCGTGGGACACTGGCAGGCGCCCGAAAGAAGCAACGCGTTTCTCCAACGGGCCCTCCTGCCGCGCCATGTCCACCCCCACGCCCGCCGCCGCCGAGGCTGACCCACTCCTGGGGACGACGCTTGGCAGCTTCCGGCTGGTGAAGCGCATCGGCCAGGGCGGGATGGGCACCGTCTACCTGGGGGAGCAGACCCTCATCGGCAGCCGCGTGGCAGTGAAGGTGCTGCATGAGCACCTGGCGGGGGACCCGTCGCTGGTGGCGCGTTTCTACGCCGAGGCGCGGGCCGTCAACCTCATCGTTCATCCCAACATCGTCAACATCTTCGACATGAACGTGGTGCCTCCGCGCCGCTTCTACCTGGTCATGGAATACCTGGAGGGCGAGTCGCTCTCCACGGCGGCCCCGGGGCGGATGGCGGTGGCCGAGGCGCTGCCGCTCCTCATCCAGGTGTGCCAGGCGCTGACCGCGGCGCACCGACACGGGGTGCTGCACCGGGACCTCAAGCCGGAAAACGTCTTCCTCTGCCGGCGCGAGGGCGGCGTCCCCTTCGTGAAGATTCTCGACTTCGGCATCGCCAAGTTGTTCGGCGGAGACACCCAAGCCGGCCTGACGACGGCGGGCTTCATCGTCGGGACGCCGGAGTACATGGCGCCGGAGCAGGCCACCGGCGAGGCGCTGGACGGCCGGGCCGACCTCTACGCGCTGGGCGTCATCGCCTACCGGCTGGCCACTGGCAGGCTGCCCTTCAGCGGCGGGGGCATTACCGGCGTGCTTCTGGCACACCGGGACCAGCCGCCCCAGCCGCCACAGCAGCTGGTGAGCGGGCTTCCGCCCAGCTTCTGCAACGCCATTCTCCGCGCCCTGTCCAAGCGGCCCGAGGACCGTTTCCAGAGTGCCGAGGAGTTCCGCCTGGCGCTGGAGGCGGTGCAGGACATGCTGGGTGGGACGCGCGCGGAGGCCCCGCGCCCCACCCCGGCGCCGGCCGCGCCCGCGTCCCCCACCCCGGCCGGGGCGGCGGCGACCCCGGCGTCCAGCCCGGCGCGGGCCATGCCGGCGACCTTCGCCGGCATGCTGCAGTTTCCCGGGGGCGCTCCGCACGCCGGTTCCATGCGGGACCTCTCCCGCGGCGGTCTCTTCATCTGCCTGGACGGGGCGCAACCGGCGCCCTTTACCCTTTTGCGCCTGTCGCTGCAGGCGCCGGCCGGAGAGTGGGTGGACGCCGAGGTGGTGCGCCAGGTGACAGCGGAGCAGGCCGCCGGCTGGGGCATGGCTCCCGGGGTGGCCGTCCAATTTGTCTCCCCCAGTCGGGCTTTCAAGGAGGCCCTGGCCCTCAGGATGGAGGGGCGCTCGCCTAGCGAGACAGCCGGCGTGACGCCCCCCGCGGAGCGCCTGGACACCTTGTGCGAGAGGACGCTTTCGGCCCTGCGCCCGAAGCTGGACAAAACCCCCTACACCCTCTTTGGCTGCTCGCAGGACGCGGACTTCCCGGACATCCGCACCCGCGTGCGCTTGGCCCGGGCCGAGGTGGAAGCCCTGAAGGAGCGCGCGCTCGCCACCTCGCAGCGGCGGGAGCTGGAGCGGGTCCTGGCCCGGCTGCAGGAAGCCGGCGACGCCATCTCCACCCCGGCGCGCCGGGCGGACACCGACGCCGAGCTGGGCAACTGGCGCGGGGTGGCCCGGTGCATCGCCGCCGGGCTGACGGTGACGGAACTGGATGCCCGCCGGGTGCGCTACCTGCGGGGCCACCCGGGGGCGGACGCGCGGGCGCATGTCCACCGGGTGACGGGCAAGGCCTGGGAGGGAAAGAGCGCGACGACGCAGGCCGTGGAAGAATACGAACGGGGGTTGCAGCTGGACCCGCTCAACCTGGCCCTGCACCAGGCCTACTGGGCGCTTAAGCGCCGCTCACCGACGCCGGAAGGAACCCGGGCTTGAAGAGTTTCCTCTTGTCCACCCTGTTGCCGGAGCTGGACCTCCGTGACGAGGTGGCCTTCACCCGCGCCTACCCCCACCCCTGGCTGGTGCGCGAGTCCGCGCCGCGAGAGCCTGCCCAAGCCGCCGGCGCCACCGTCCTCATGCCGATGCCCACCCGCTTGACGCCCGAGGGGTTGACGCTGGCCATCGCCGTGGAGCCGGCGCGGGCCGGCGCTTCGCAAGTCACGCTGGGTCGGGGCCACGCATGCGACCTGGAGCTGCCTGATGGGACGCTGAGCCAGCTGCACTGCGTCTTCCTGAAGGGCCCGGACGGCTGGCGGGTGGAGGACGTGGGCTCCACCAACGGCACCTGGGTGAACGGCACGCGGCTGGCCAAGCAGCAGAGCGTCCCCCTCGTCGACGGGACGCGCATCCAGGCGGCCCAGGTGCTGCTCACCTTCCATCATTCCAGCGGCCTGTGGCGCAGGCTCGAGGCGGAGGCGCTGCGTCCCTAGAAGACACGGCCGGGGCCGTCCGGCCCGCTTGCCTTCCTGCCAACACTTCCCAAAAGACGGGGACGCCCACCACGCCCATGCCCGCGCTGTTCGCGCTTGCCCTGCTTCTCGCCGCGCCCGCGCCGCCGCCCCCCGGCCCGGCGGCGCTGCAGCGTGCCCGGGAGGCCGCCGAACGCGCGCTGGTGGAGGTGCACGGGCGTCGTCCGGGCGGGGCGGGCGTGCTGGTGGGCGCCGAGGGCCAGGTGCTGACGGCGCTGCGCTTCGTCGACGCCGAGGGCGCCAACGTCCGCCTCGGCACGACGGTGCTGGGGGCGCGGCTGTTGCTGGCGAGTCCCACCCTCCGGGTGGCCGTCTTGCACATGGTGGGCCCGGGGCCCTACCCGGCCATGCCGGTGCGGCTGCAGGCGCCTGCGGCCGGGGCGTGGGTGGTGGCGATTGTCCTTCAGGCCGACGGCGTGGCGGCGCCGCACCTGGGGCGGCTTCTGCACGTGCCCGGCGAGGAGGGGCCCTGGCTGGAGGTCTCCCTGCGGCTGCCCCCGGGTAGCCTGGTGCTGGACGGCGGGGGAAAGCTGTTGGGGGTGGTGGTGGAAAGCCGGGCGGCCAGTGCGCTGGCCGCGCCGCTGGCGGCCGTCCGCGCCGAGTTGGAGAGCGCGTCTTCAAGGTGAGGCGACTCCTTGACAGCGCGCCGTTGCGCGAGGCCCTCCTGCTGTGGGCCTGCAGCTTCCTCGCCATCCTCGTCGCGCACGTGACGGTGGCCTGGCTGGCCAAGCCGGTGGCGACGGTGGCCTTTCTCTACCTGCCCCTGTGGGCCATGCGGCGGCGGGGAGAGGACTACCAGGACTACGGCGTCAGCTTTCGCGCCTGGCGGCAGGACGTGCGGCTGGTGGGGGCGGTGTGCCTATTGGTGCTGCCCCTCTTCACGTTGTGCTTCTGGGCCGCCACCCAGCTGCGGCCCGGTCTCCCCGGCTGGGCGCAGCTGGTGCTGGCGCCGCTGAGTGGGCAGGGCCGCGCTTTTCACGCCCGGCTACCGGATGACTTTGGCCTGTGGGTGGTGGACCAGCTGTTCGTGGTGGCCCTGCCGGAGGAATTCTTCTTCCGCGGCTACCTGCAGGCCCGCCTCTCGCTGGTGTGGCCGTCGGGGGCACGCATTCTGGGGGCGACGCTAGGCCCGGCCTTCCTCCTCACCGCGGTGCTGTTTGCCGTGGGCCACCTGGCCGTCTTTCACGCCTGGCGGCTGGCCGTCTTCTTCCCCGCCCTCCTCTTCGGCTACCTGCGCGCGCGCACGGGAACGGTGCTGGGAAGCACGCTGCTGCACGCCATCTTCAACCTTTACTCCCTCTTCCTGGAAGCGTCCTTCATGCCGCTGTGGCAGCGGCAGCACTGAAGGCGAGGGCCATTCGAAGGGGCTACAGCACCTCGGGCTGCAGGCTGGGGCCCACGGCCAGCGCCTGGCCGTCCTTGAGTTCCAGCCAGTGCGCACCCGGCTCGGGCGCCGTCGCCACCACCACGGCGCGGGACTGCTGGTGCGCGCGCACGGCCGCCTCGCGGCCCCGGGTGCTGGCCCCCAGCTGGCAGCGGCCGCACTCCCGGCTGCCCTCCAGCAGCCGGAAGTGGACGCCCGCCGCGCCCAGGCGGGCCGCCACCAGCGAGCGGGCGTCGGTGGCCAGCAGCAACAGGCGCGCGGCGTGGGCGGCGCCCTCGGCGGCGGCGCGCTGCGCCAGGGCCCGGGCCACCTGCAATAGAAGGCGCGCGGCGTCCGGGGCGCTCACCTCGCCCTCCCCGCGTTCCAGGGCCCGCCGGCCCTTCAGGAAGAGGGAGAAGGCCGCCGCGGCCAGCGTCCGGGCGCCCAGCTGGGTGAGGAGGTGGGGGGGCAATTCGCTCTCCACCCACGCCTGCACTGGGGGCCAGGCCTCCAGGGCGCCTTGCTGGGCAAACAGCCAGCGTCCCAGGCGCAACGGCTGGCCGGTGTCCTCGGCCGAGGCGCTGGGGGACAACAGTTCGGCCCGGTACACCAGGGCCCCGGCCGCCTCGGCGAAGGCCGGGGCGGCCAGCGTGCGCGGGGCGTCGGCAGCGGCGTACCGGCGCAGCAGCAGCACGTCGTCGGCAGCCGAACCAATGCCAACGGTGGAGAAGCGCGTGAAAGCCGGGTGCAGGTGTACCTGGGGAGACAGCCGGGCCAGCTGGCAGGGCAGCAACCCCGGGTGCGACGTCAGAACGGCAACGGTGACGGCCATGGCAAGCTACGGACCTCCGCCTGGCAGCCTATAATGCTGGCCGGACTGCTCCTCAACGCCCTCCCCCGGGCCCTGGCACGCGGGGGCCTTGTTGTATTCACCTCCGGAGAAAGGGCTTAACGTTCACTGGCGCTCATGACCGACGACATCGCGATCGGCATCGACCTCGGCACGTCCTACTCCTGCGTCTCCATCGTCCAGGACGGCGTGCCCACGGTGCTTCCCAACGAGTGGGGCGAGCGGACCCACGCCTCGGTGGTGTCCTTCCTGGAGGACGGCACGGTGCTGGTCGGCAACGCCGCCAAGAAGAACATCATCACCAACGCCGAGAACACCGTCTACTCGCGCCAAGCGCCTCATCGGCCGCTTCTTCTTCTCCGACGAGGTGAAGAAGGCCCAGAGCGGTGATGCCCTACCAGATCGTCGAGGGGCCGAACAACTCGGTGCGCATCCAGGTGCGCGGACAAGGTGCTATTCGCTGCCCGAGATCTCCGCCCTGGTCCTCAAGGAGATGAAGGCCATCGCCGAGACGGCACCTCGGCCGCGAGGTGCACCAAGGCGGTCGTCACCGTGCCCGCCTACTTCAACGACAACCAGCGCCAGGCCACCAAGGACGCCGGGCGAATCGCCGGCCTGGACGTGCTGCGCATCCTCAACGAGCCGACCGCCGCCGCGCTGGCCTACGGCTTCGGCCGGGACGTCAACCAGCGCATCGTCATCTACGACCTGGGCGGCGGCACCTTCGACGTGTCCATCCTGGAGATTGGCAAGGACGTCTTCGAGGTGCTCTCCACCGCGGGCGACACCTACCTCGGCGGCGACGACTTCGACGACCGGATCATGACCTGGCTGGCCGAGGACTTCCTGGCCAAGCACGCGGCCTCGACCTGCGCCAGACCGCTACTGCCTGCAGATGCTCAAGGAGGCGGCCGAGCGGGCCAAGATCGACGTGGGCCGGGACGGCACGGCGGAGATCACTCTGCGAGGCCATCTGCCAGGACGCCGCAGGGCAAGGTGCTGGACCTGCAGCGAGACGCTCACCACGGAGCAGTTCAACCGCATGGTGATGGACCTCGTCCAGCGCACCTTCAAGGTCTGCGACGAGGCGCTGCAGTGCGCGCGGCTGACCGCCGCCGACATCGACGCGGTCATCCTGGTGGGCGGGCCCACGCGGCTGCCCATCATCCGCAACTCGGTGAGGCACTACTTCCAGAAGGAGCCGATGGAGGGCATCGACCCCGACGAGGTGGTGGCGATGGGCGCGGCGCATCCAGGCCGACGCGCTGCTCGACGACGAAGAGCGCCACCTTCCTGGTCGACGTGACCCCGCTCACCCTGCGCATCGGCACGGTGGGCGGCTTCACCGAGAAGATCATCGAGAAGAACACCCCCATCCCCATCGAGAGCAGCAAGACCTTCACCACCAGCCGCGACGGGCAGGAGCAGGTGAAAATCCGCGTCTACCAGGGCGAGTCGAACCGGGCGGACGAGTGCGAGATGCTCGGCGAGTTCGAGTTCTCCGGCTTCCGGTGGGCTACCGCGGCGAGGTGAAGATCGAGGTCACCTTCGAGATCAACACCGACGGCATCGTCAACGTCTCCGCGGCCGACCTCGAGACCGGGCAGAAGACGTCCACCACCATCTCGCTGTCCTCCGGGCTGAGCGAATCTGACATCCAGCGCTCCATCGCCGACAACCAGGCGACGCAGCTGCAACACGCAGCCGCCAGCACGCCCCAGGTCTTCCCGGAGTTGCCAAGCGCCTGACGGTGCTGAAGGTCGGCCATGGCGGACCCCAAGGACAACAGCAGCACGCCGAAGGCGCCCAGCCCGACGCCGGCTGGCATTCCCCGGCTGACGCCGGCCGTGCCGGAGCCAGTGGACCCGGCCGCCTCCGCCCCGCGCGCCCCCGTCGCCGGCGCCCCCCGGCCGCCCGCCGTCGGCCTTCCGGTCATGCCGGCCGTGCCCAAGGTGGCCCCCCTGGTGCCGCCGTCGCGCCCGCCGCCGGCCCCCGCCCGGACGGCCGGCAGCGGCACGGCGGTGCCCGTCGCCCGGGGCGGAACTCCCGTGCCCGCAGTGCCCAGGGTGGCGAACGTCCTTCCCCCGGCCATCGCCCCGGTGGCCACCCCAGCGGCCCTGCCTGCGCCGGCCGTGCCCACGGGCCTGGAGGAGCGGGCGGAACTGGAACGGCTGTTTCTCGGCCTGGACGGGCTCGACTACTTCGAGGTGCTGGGCCTTCCCCAGGCGGCCGCCCCGGCCGACATCAAGCGGGCCTTCCACCACCTGAGCCGCACCTACCACCCGGACCGCTTCTTCCAGTCCTCGGACATGGGCCTCAGGGCCCAGGTGCATAGCGTTTACAAGCGCGTCACCGAGGCCTACTTCGTCCTGCGGGACGACGCGCGGCGGAAGAAGTACCTGGCGGACGTCAGTGGGCCGGACCGGCCCCGGAAGCTGCGCTTTGATGAGTTGGCCGAGGCCGAGACGAAGGCCGCGGTGAAGAAGGAAGTGGCCGAGCAGATTGGGACGCACCCCAAGGGCCGCCAGTTCTTCCAGGTGGGCCTGGCAGACCTCGAGGCGGGACGCTTGTCCTCGGCCGAGCGCAACATCAAGCTCGCCCTCACCTACGAGCCGACCAACCCCCTCTACTTGGCCAAGCTGGAGGAGGCACGGGCCAAGTCCTACGAGGAATTCAAGCGGTCCGGGAAGGGCTTCCGCATCGAATGACGCTGGACCTCTTCCTCCTCGTCCTCGCGACGGTGGTGGGCCTGCTGGGGGCGCGGCGCGGGGCAGCCTCCCAGCTGGCCGGCTGGGGCGGCCTGGTCCTGGCCGTGCTGGCAATCCGGCCGGGGGCCGCCGCCCTGGGCCCCGTCTTCCGGGGGCTTCTGCATGCGGCCCCGGGCACCTCGGCCGTGGCGGCGGGCTTCGCCACCTTCGTGGTGGTGCTGGTGGTGGCGCGCCTGGTGCTGGACCTGGTGCTGCGTTCGCTTTTGACGCTGGGAAACCCTGAGCGCCGGGGACTGGACCGCGCGGGCGGCTTCGTCCTTGGGGCGGCCAAAGTCCTGGCCATCGCCTGGGTGGCGCTCTCGGCGCTGGCCTTCGTCGAGGAGCGCTTCAGCCTGTCGGGCAGGGCCTTCGGCATACACCCCGAGGATTCGCTGGCCTTCTCCGCCGCCCGGCGCTGGAACCTGTTTGGCATGGCCGACTTCGGCGTGACCGAGTCGCTGTTGAAGCTGGAGCAGGCCCTGAAGAAGCCCGGGGGCCTGGCGCGGCTGGCCAATGACAAAGCCGTGGCGGAGCTGCTGAAGAACCCGCGTTTCAAAGTCGTCACCGAGGACCCGGCGGTGAGGCGGGCCGTGGAAGAGCACGACGTGCTGTCACTTTTGAGAAACGACTCGGTGCTGAAGCTGCTGCAGGACGGCGAGGCGCGGGCGAAGCTGCAGGCCGCGGTGGACTCCCTCCAGCATGCGCCGGCCGAGGCCGGCCGGGACGCGAAATAGGTTGCCCCCGGCGGCGACGCTAGAGAAAGAAGGACCCCATGGCGATGCTCGAGGTCGGCAAGAAAGCTCCCGCGTTCACCCTCCCGGACCAGGATGGCAGGCCGGTGAAGCTGGCGTCCTTCAAGGGCAAGCCGGTGGTGCTGTACTTCTACCCGAAGGACGACACCCCGGGCTGCACACAGGAGGCGTGCGACTTCCGCGACGCCTACGCGTCGTTGAAGCGGGCCGGGGCGGTGGTGCTGGGCGTCAGCCCGGACGATTCGAAGCGCCACGGTAGATTCGCCGGCAAGTACAAGCTGCCCTTCACGCTTCTGGCCGACACCGACCACAGCGTCGCCGAGGCCTACGGGGCGTGGGCGGAGAAGTCCATGTACGGCCGGAAGTACATGGGGATTGTGCGCTCCACTTTCCTCATCGACGCCGAGGGCAAGGTGGCCCGGGTGTGGCCCAAGGTGAAAGTGGGCGGGCACGTGGATGAGGTGGAGAAGGCGCTGGGCGCCCTGTAGCCGGGGGGCGCGGCAGTGCCGCGAAAGCAAGCGCGCCCCCAGGACGTCCCCGGGCGGTCGCGCAGTCGTCGCCCGGGACATTTTCGCCTAGAGTGCCGCGACTTTCGAGGCGCCCGAATTCCGGCTTGCCGGGGCGGCCCTTTGGAGAACCACACCAGAGATGAACAACCTTCCCGCGCAGGCCTGGACGAAGGAAGAAGCGCTCGAGACGTACCTGGTTCCCTACTGGGGAGCCGGCTCCTTCGGCATCAACGACAAGGGCCACGTCGTCATCCACCCCGGGGGACCGGGGACAGCCTCCATGGATTTGAAGGAATTGGTGGATGAGGTGCGCCGGCGGGGCATCCACCCCCCGTTGCTCATCCGCTTCACCGACATTCTGAAGAGTCGGGTGGTGCACCTCAATGAGTGCTTCCGCCACGCCATCGCCGAGCACGGCTACAAGGGGGTGTACCAGGGCGTCTACCCCATCAAGGTGAACCAGCACCGCTACGTCGTCGAAACGATCGTCGAGGCAGGCAGGCCCTACCACTACGGCCTGGAGGCCGGCAGCAAGCCCGAGCTGCTGGCGGTGATGGCGCTTTTGCAGGAGGACGGCGGCCTCATCATCTGCAACGGCTACAAGGACGAGGAGTACATCGAGTACGCGCTGCTCGCCTCGAAGCTGGGCCGCAAGGTGGTGCTCGTCGTCGAGAAACCGAGCGAGCTGGCGCTCATCGCCGAGGTGTCACGCAAGCTGGGCATCCGCCCCCCCATCGGCGTCCGGGTGCGCCTGTCCACCCGGGGCGCGGGGAGGTGGGAAGCCTCCGGCGGCGACCGCAGCAAGTTCGGCCTGTCCTCCAGCGAGCTGGTGGACGCGATGAATTTCATGCGCCAGGTGGGCCTGCTCGACTGCTTCGAGCTGCTGCACTTCCACCTCGGCAGCCAGATGTCCAACATCCGCAGCTTCAAGAACGCGCTGCGCGAGGCGGGCCGCTTCTACGTCGAGCTGGTGCGCGCTGGGCGCGCCGCTCAAGTACCTCGACGTGGGTGGCGGCCTGGGCGTCGACTACGACGGCACCCAGACCAACTTCGCCTCGTCGATGAACTACACCACGCAGGAGTACGCCAACGACGTCGTCTTTGGCGTGTTGGAGGCCTGCCAGGCAGCGGGTGTCCCGCACCCCACCCTCGTCACGGAGTCGGGACGGGCGGTGGTGGCCCACCACGCGATGCTCGTCATCGACGTCCTCGGGCGTCAGCGAGTTCGACGTCCAAGGCGTGCCGGAGGTGCTACCGGAAGGCACCACCCCGGTGGTGAAGAACCTGTGGAGCACCTACCGCGAGCTGACGCGGAAGAACGTCCTCGAGAGCTACCACGACGCCTCCGAATACAAGGAGGAGTGCCTGACGCTGTTCTCGCTGGGGCACCTGACGCTCGACCAGCGCGTGGTCGCCGAGAACCTCTTCTGGGCCATCTGCCAGAAGCTGCTGCGCATGGCGCGCGAGCTGGACGAGATGCCCGAGGAACTCGAGGGGCTCGAGCGCCCGCTGGCCGACACCTACTTCTGCAACTTCTGCGTGTTCCAGTCGCTGCCCGACAGCTGGGCCATCGACCAGCTGTTTCCCGTCATGCCCATCCACCGCCTGGTGGAAGCGCCCACCCGGCGCGCAGTGCTGGCCGACATCACCTGCGACTCGGACGGAAAGATCGAGCACTTCATCGACCGGCGCGACGTGAAGGACGTCCTGGAGCTGCACCCCATCAACCAGGACGACTACTACATTGGCATCTTCCTGGTCGGCGCCTACCAGGAGATCCTCGGCGACTTGCACAACCTCTTCGGCGACACCCACGCCGTACAGGTGTCGCTCGCGCCCAGCGGGGGCTACCTCATCGACCACGTGGTGTCGGGCGACACGGTGATCGAAGTCCTCAACTACGTCAGCTACTCGCGCGATGACTTGGTGGCCCGGGTGCGCAAGTTCGCCGAGGTGGCGCTGCGGGCCGGCCGCATCAGCCTGGACGAATCGCGCCCGCTGCTGCGCGCTTACGAAGATGGGCTGGCCGGCTACACCTACCTCGAGCGCGAGGTGGACGCACCGGCCATGGCCGCCAACGGCCAGCTGCGCCTGGTGGAGAAGGCCGAACCGGCCAGCACCCGCACCGGCACCTAACGACACGCGGGACGGCTAGGGCGTCGGGGCCGGCCGGGGTGTGAGGAAGCTCACCTGCCCGAACTGCGACAGCGTTGGTCCCACCACCGCGCGGTCGCCGACGAGGACCAGTGTCCTGTGCGCCGGGTCGAGGGACTTCTTCACAAGGAAGGCGGGCCGTCAGTGGTACTTCACCGAGATTTGCACCTCGGGGTGCAGGCTTCGGTGCACCGGGCAGCTCTCGGCCACGTGCTGCATGCGCGCCCGCTGTTCGTGCGTCAGTCCCGGCGGAAGCCACAGTTCCACCTCCACGCGGCCGATGCGCCGCGGGGAGGCATTCATGTGCTTCTCCACCCGGCCGCGGCTGGGCCCCCAGGCAATGCCTTCCCGGGCGGCGACCAGGGCCATGGTGGTGAGCATGCAGGACAGAAGCCCCGAGGCCACCAGGTCGGTGGGGGAGAAGGAGGCGCCAGTGCCGCCGTTGTCCCGCGGGGCGTCGGTGCAGAGCACGCTGCCGCTGGGGCCGTGGGTGAGGCGGACCTGAAGCGTGCCGTCGGCTTCCGCCGTCATCTCCACGAAGGTGGGTGTCGTCATGGTTGGCCGCTCCTCGTTCCGCGGTCTCAGCGGACGGTGGGCCCCGGCGCGGGAAGCTTGGGCCTGCCCTTCTTTGGGTTCCACTCGATGGTGCGCAAGAGCGAGGTGCGCCGCCGCTGGACGTCCTTGTCCAGAAGCTGCACGGCGCGGGGTAGCTGCTCCATCAGCCGCATCGGCGGGCGCCGGGCGCCAGTGGAGAAGAGGGCGTGGGTGAGCCAGGGGAACACCGCCGTGACGTCGCAGTGCACGTAGACGCTGCCCGTCTGCACGGCCTGCATGGACACCTTGCCCCAGGTGTGCCCCTCTCCGGCCGGGCAGCTGCTGAGGGCGCCGTTGTCCACCGGGTCCACGCAGAATTGTAAGTCGATGTCGAAGCCGGCCGTCGGTACGCCCAGAATCTGGTCGAGCAGCGGTTCTCCCTGGAGCGTGTAGTTCTTCGGGACACCCCCGCCCAGAATCCAGATGGCCAACTTCCGGCTGCCGTGGTGGCGGCAGAAGTGCTGCAGGGCGGCCATGGCAAAGACGTCCTCGTTGATGTCCAACTCGAACTTGAAGTCCTCGCCCAGAAGCCGGCGCAGCTTCACGACGTTGAGGAAGATGGACCCGTCCTGCACGGCGCCGACGAAGATGGGCACGGCATTGCGGTAGCAGCTCGAGAGGAGGGAGGGCTGGCGCACGCCGAGGGAGCGCTCGATGCGGTGCATGGCCTTGCCGAGCAGGAAGTGGAACTCGGGCGTCGTCATTTTACGCTGGAATTCCGGGGCCCTGATGATGGCCGAGAAGAGGCGGTCGGTGTCGAGGAGCGCCTCCTCCCAGAAGCCCAAGTCGTAGATGCGGATAATCCGGGCCAGGCGCATGGCCAGGTCCCCGGCGTCGGGGGCCACCTCGCGGATGGCGTGCCCGAGGACGCGGTGGGCGTCGTGGTACAGGTTGGCGCCGGTGGTGGTGAGGACGCTCAGGACGCCGCGCTCCACCAGGGGGATGAGGCAGCTCTGGTGCAGCCCGGCCGGCGTCATGGCGCCGCTGAGGGTGAGGTAGATGGAGGCCTCCTCGGCCAGCGAGCGCCGCATCAACTCAAAGGCGGTGCGCTCCTGCCGACCGACGTAGGCCGGAAAGGCCTGGGCGAGCAGCTCCGCCGGGCGTTCCTTGCCGGTGATGGGACGCGGGTCGACACGGCGGGCCTTGGCGTAGGCCGAGCGAAGCGTCGTCTTCTTGGCGGGGGGCATGGCGGGCGGGAACGGGCCATAACGCCTGGCGCGCCTGGCGCGCCAGCCCCAAACGCGTGCCTTGGCCTGGCGGGGGAAGGCCCCCGGGGCTTCAGGCGTGTGCGGCGGCCGCCACCACCGGCAAGCGCGAGGCCTTGAGTTCTCCCATCGCCAGCTGGTCCAGCGTCGCGCTGCGGTACACCTCCAGCATGCGCTCCTGGCCCCGCCGCCAGACGCCGTACATGGTGCAGGCCGCCGTCATGCGGCAGCCCTCGTGCTCCGTCCCGCCCCCGCACAAGGAGACGACGAAGGGCCCTTCCACGGCTTCAATGACATCCAGAAACGTAATCTCGCGGGGGGCCTTGGTGAGGCGGTAGCCGCCCCGGGCGCCGCGGGCACTCGTCACCAGCCCCCGGCCCACCAGCGTCTTGAGGATTTTGGCCAGGAAGTCCTCCGGCACGTCCATGCGGCGCGCAATCTCCCGAAAGGGCACCACCGTGCCGGGTACCTGCGCCGCAAGGCACACCATGGCCCTCAGGCCATACTCGATTTTTCGCGAAATCTGGAGCGCGTGGTGCTGCATGGAAACCGCTTGAAAAACGGATGGTTAAGCGGGACAAAGTATAACGTCTCGGGGCTGTCCCTCGCAAATGGCCATTGACCTGCATAGCCACACCACGGCGAGCGACGGGGAACACTCCCCCGAAGCACTGCTGGCCCTGGCCCGGGCGGCCGGGGTGACCACGCTGGCAGTGACGGACCACGACACGGTGGCCGGGCTGGCCCGCGCCGCCACGGCCGCGGAGGCCGAGGGCCTCGCCTTCGTCCCGGGGATTGAGGTGTCGGCCACCGCCGCCGGGCGCGAGGTACACGTGCTGGGGCACTTCGTCGACGCGAAGGAGACTGGGCTGGCGCGCTTTTCGGACCGTCTGAAGGGGGAGCGGGCCGCGCGCATGGGACGCATGGTGCAGCGCATGGGGGAACTCGGCTTCCCACTCACCCTCGAGGAGGTGGAGGCCATTGGCGGCGGCGCCCACCTGGGGCGGCCCCACCTGGCCCTCGCCCTCCTCAACCGCGGCTACGTCAGTTCCACCAAGGAGGCCTTCGACCGCTTCCTCGCCGACGGCCGTCCGGGGCACGTCGACCGCTTTCGCCTTCCCGCCGAGGAGGCGGTGCAGCTGCTGCACGCCGCGGGCGGCACTGCCACCCTCGCCCACCCGGGCGCCTCGCAGGTGACGCTGCCGACGCTGGAGGCGCTGGCCCGGGCCGGCCTGGATGGCCTGGAAGTGTTTCACGCCGACCATGTGCCCAGTCAGCGCGAGTCGCTGTTGCGTACCGCGGGCGCCCTCGGCCTCATCCCCACCGGCGGCAGCGACTTCCACGGCGCCCGGGTGTCCCCGGGGCGGCGTCCGGGCGGTTGCACCACCCCGCCCGAGGCCTTCGCGCGGCTGCGGGCGCGAGCCGAGGCGCATGCGCACGCGGCCGGGCGGAGCGCTCCGCTTTGACAGCCCCGGCACCGCTCGGCCAATGTGCACCGGCCTCTCCCCGCCCCCTGCCCCCATGACTTCCTCCCCCGCCGCCGCCTACCTCCCCATCGCCGTGGTGCTGGTGCTGGCCGTGGCCATGGGCGCCATCGTCAGCTCGCTGTCGTCACTGGTCGGCCCGAAGAACCCCAACCCTGTCAAGTCCACCATCTTCGAGGCGGGCAGCGAGCCTGCGCCGGGCACCGCGCGGCAGCGCTTCGCCGTGAAATTCTATGTGGTGGCACTTCTCTTCATCGTCTTCGACGTGGAGACGGTGTTTCTCTACCCATGGGCCGTTAACTTCCGGGCGCTGGGCTGGTTCGGCTACGCGGAGATGTTTGTGTTTGCCGCGACGCTGGTGGTGGGCCTGGTCTATGTCTGGAAGAAGGGCGCTCTCTCCTGGGAGACTTGAAAGGCACCATGTCGGACATTGAACTCGCCCCCATCATCACCACCCGCCGCGACGAGAGCATCGGCTTTCTGCAGGGCCTTCTGAGCAAGGGGCTCGGCTGGGCGCGCAAGTACTCGCTCTTCATGTACCCCTACGCCACCGCCTGCTGCGCGATGGAGTACATGTCGGTGGCCAGCAGCCGGCATGACATTGCGCGCTTCGGCGCTGAGTACCCGCGCTTCTCGCCCCGGCAGGCGGACCTCCTGATGGTGGTGGGCACCATCAACCAGAAGCAGGCTCCCATCCTCAAGCGCGTCTATGAGCAGATGACGGAGCCGAAGTGGGTGGTGAGCTTCGGTGTCTGCGCGTCCTCGGGCGGCTTCTATGACAATTACGCGGTGCTGCAGGGCATCGACCGCATTCTCCCGGTGGATGTCTACATCCCGGGCTGCCCGCCCAGGCCGGAGCAGGTGCTGGACGGGCTGATGCTGCTGCAGGACAAAATCCAGCGGCAGGTGCACCGCATCGGCCGCATGGTGGAGGACCGCCCCGGGCCCCTCACCCCACCCCTGGCGACGCCCCGCTAACGGCCGCTAACGGCCGGGTACCCCTTGGCCTCACCAGCGGTAGTAGGCCGGGTGCCCCGGCTTCACCGCGACGAAGGTGCCCGTGCAGCGGGCGCACACCTTGCCGTTGGCACTCAGCGTCGCCTCCACCGTGGCGCGGTCCTCCTTCACCTCCACCGCCTTGGCCCACAGGGTGAGTTCCGCGTCACTGGGCGTCGGCGCGCGCAGGGTGACGTGGAAGTCCGACGTCACCGTGCAGGGCGCAGTGTTCTGGCCGCTCTGGCGCATGAGGGCGACGAGGGCCGCCCAGTTGGAGTGACAGTCCAGGAGCGCGCCGACGATGCCGCCGTTGACGACGCCCGGGAAGGCTTCGTGGTGCTTCTGGGCGCGCCAGTGGGCCACCACCGCGTCGCCCTCCTCGAAGCTGCGGATGCGTAGCCCCTGGGGGTTGGCTGGCCCGCAGCCGAAGCAGGCGTTGCCCGGGGCGTAGCGTTCCTGGAGGCTTTTCTCCGTCACCATGGTGCCGTCCTTCGGCCCCCCCTTGGGGTCGCGGCGGCCACACTAGTGGAGTGGCCGCCTCCCGGCAGGCGCCTGCTTTTGCGTGCACCCCCCGGGCGGCGCCGCACCGCGTCGCGCCGCAGCGCCCGGCGCTGGCAGGCCAAGAGTCGCTTGACCCGTGTCCGCTGCCGTCCCCATTCTCGCCGCCACGAGGGGAAGCAGCCCCGTGGACTTCGTCGGAGGCTCGCCATGGCGCGCATCAGCCTGAAGGTGAACGGGACGCAGCACGTGCAGGAGGTGGAACCGCGCATGCTGCTCGTGCACTACCTGCGCGAGGTGCTCTCGCTGACGGGGACGCACGTCGGCTGTGACACCAGCCAGTGCGGGGCGTGCACGGTGCTGCTCGACGGCAAGGCGGTGAAGGCCTGCAGCGTGCTGGCCGTGCAGGCCGACGGCAGTGAGGTGAAAACCGTCGAGGGCCTGGCCCAGGACGGGCGGCTGCACCCGCTGCAGGAGGGCTTCTGGGAGGAGCACGGCCTGCAGTGCGGCTTCTGTACCCCGGGCATGTTGATGGCGGCCTACGGGCTGCTCCAGTCCAACCCCCACCCGGATGAACATGCCATCCGCGCCGGCCTGGAAGGCAACCTCTGCCGGTGCACCGGCTACCACAACATCGTCAAGGCGGTGCAACACGCGGCCAAGCAGCTGGCCGAGGGGACGTCGAAGACTCCGGCGCCGGCGCGCACCGCCGGGGCCGCCTAGGGGACCGCCATGGCAACGCAACCGGGCAACGTGGAGCGGATGTTTGGCAAGGCCATCAAGCGGCGCGAGGACCCGCGCTTCATCACCGGACGCGCCACCTTCACCGACGACATCAAGCTGCCGGGGATGACGTATGCCGTCTTCGTCCGAAGCCCGCTGGCCAGCGCCCGCATCCGCGGCATTGACGTCGCGAAGGCACGCGCCGTCCCTGGCGTCCGGGCCGTCTTCACCGGCAAGGACCTGGCCGACGGCGGGGTGAAGGGCATTCCCGCCGGCTGGCTGCTTCCGGACATCAAGCTGACGGACCATCGCCCGCTGGCCGTGGACCGGGTCCGGCACGTCGGCGACGCGGTGGCGGTGGTGGTGGCCGAGACGCCCTACGCCGCCCGGGACGCGGCGGACCTGGTGGAGGTGGACTACGAGGAGTTGCCCGCGGTGGCCGACGCGGTGAAGGCCCTCGCCCCGGGGGCCCCCCAGGTGCACGAGAATGCGCCGGGCAACCGCTGCTTCCACTGGGAGATTGGGGACAAGGCCAAGACGGAGGCCGCGCTGAAGGGGGCGGCCAAGGTGGTGAAGGTCTCGCTGGTCAACCAGCGCCTCATCGCCAACGCCATTGAGCCGCGCGCTTGCGCGGCGAGCTACAGCCCGGCCACCGATGAATTGACGCTGTGGGTGACGTCGCAGAACCCCCATGTCCACCGCCTCATCATGGGGGCCTTCGTCCTCGGCATCCCGGAGCAGAGGTTCCGCGTCATCGCCCCGGACGTCGGCGGCGGCTTCGGTAGCAAAATCTTCATCTACCCCGAGGAGGTGGCCGTAGCCTGGCTGGCGCGAAAGCTGGGGGCGCCGGTGAAGTGGACCGCCGAGCGGCGGGAAAGCTTCCTCACCGACAGCCATGGCCGGGACCACCACAGCCAGGTGGAGATGGGCTTCGACGCCCAAGGCAAGGTGGCGGGCTTGCGGGTGAAGACGGTGGCCAACCTCGGCGCCTACCTCAGCCTGTTCGCCCCGGCGGTACCCACCTACCTGTACGGGACGCTGCTCAATGGGGTGTATGACTTCCCCAGCATTTTCTGCGAGGTGGACGGCGTCTTCACCCACACCACGCCGGTGGACGCCTACCGCGGCGCCGGGCGCCCGGAGGCCTGCTACCTGCTCGAGCGCACCATGGATGTGGCGGCGCGCACGCTGCAGCTGGACCCGGCGGAATTGCGGCGCCGCAACTACATCGGCAAGGACCGCTTCCCTTTCCAGACGCAGGTGGCACTGGTTTACGACAGCGGCAACTACCCCCCGACGCTGGAGCGCGCACTCAAGATGGTGGGCTATGAACACTTCCGCACCAACCAAGCGGAGGCCCGCGCCAAGGGCCGCTACCTCGGCCTCGGCATCAGCAGCTACATCGAGGCCTGCGGCATCGCCCCCAGCCAGGTGGTGGGTTCCTTGGGCGCCCAGGCCGGGCTGTATGAAAGCGGCACGGTGCGCGTGCACCCCACCGGCAAAGTCACCGTCCTCACCGGCTCGCACAGCCATGGCCAGGGCCACGAGACGACGTTTGCCCAGCTGGTGGCGGATGAATTGGGCATCCCCATCGACGACGTGGAGATTGTGCACGGCGACACCGGCCGCATCCCCTTCGGCATGGGCACCTACGGCAGCCGCTCGGGCGCGGTGGGCGGGACGGCCATCCACATGAGTCTGGAAAAGCTGAAGGCCAAGGGGCGCCGGCTGGCGGCGCACCTTCTGGAGGCGGCGCCGGAGGACGTCGAATTCAAGAACGGGCGCTTCAGCGTGAAGGGCGCCCCGGACCGGGGCAAGGCTTGGGCCGAGGTCACCCTGGCCGCCTACCTGGCCCACAGCATGCCCACCGGCATGGAACCTGGCCTGGAGGAAACCAGCTTCTATGACCCGTCCAACTTCACCTTCCCCTTTGGCACCCACATCGCCGTCGTCGAAGTGGACATCGCCACCGGACGGACGGACTTGCTTCGCTACGTCGCGGTGGACGACGTGGGCAATGTCATCAACCCCACCATCGTCGACGGCCAGCTGCACGGCGGCATCGCCCAGGGGGCGGCGCAGGCCCTCTGGGAGTGGGCCACCTACGACGACAACGGACAGCTCCTCACCGGCTCGCTCATGGACTACGGGGTGCCGCGGGCGGACCAGCTGCCGAAGTACGAGACGGACCGCACCGTCACGCCCTCGCCCGTCAATCCCTTAGGCGTGAAGGGCGCTGGCGAGGCGGGCACCATCGCCTCCACCCCGGCGGTGGCCAACGCGGTGCTGGATGCCCTGTCGCCATTCGGCATCACCCACCTGGACATTCCTCTCACCCCGGCCAAGGTGTGGCAGGCGGTGCAGGACGCCCGCGGCAAGGGAAAGGGGTAACCGCCCATGTACCCAGCACCCTTCGAGTACCACCGTGCTGCCTCCGCCCAAGACGCGGTGGCCCTTCTGGGCAAGTACGGCGACGAGGCGAAGCTGCTGGCCGGCGGCCAGTCGCTCTTGCCCTTGATGAAGCTGCGCTTCGCCCAGCCGCGCCACCTCATCGACGTGCGGCGCGTTCCAGGCCTCTCCAGCATCCGCGAAGAGAAGGGCATGCTGGTGGTGGGGGCGGCCACGCCCTATGCCAGCTTGGCCACCTCGGCCTTGGTGCAGGCCAAACTGCCCATGCTGTCGGAGGCTGCGGCGCAGATTGGAGACCCCCAAGTGCGCAACATGGGCACCCTCGGCGGCAGCCTCGCCCACGCGGACCCGGCCGGGGACCTCCCCGCCGTCGCGCTCGCCCTGGCCGCCGAGATTGCGGCCCTCGGCCCGCGCGGGGCGCGCACCGTGCACGCGGACGACTTCTTCGTGGAGCTCATGACGACGGCGCTGGCCCCCGATGAGTTGCTGACGGAAGTGCGCTTCCCGCTGCCCCCTGCCGGCTCGGGTGGGGCCTATGAGAAGTACCCCAACCCCGCATCGCGCTATGCCGTGGTGGGCGTGGCGGCGCAACTCACCCTTGCCGGCGGTCAGGTGACGGCGGCCCGGGTGGCGACGACGGGGCTGTCCACCAAGCCCCACCGGGCCAAGGCCGTGGAAGCCGCGCTGCTGGGCAAGGCCGCCGACGCGGCCAGCCTGGCCGCGGCGGCGGAGAAGGCCACGGACGGACTGAAGCTGCGTGCGGCCGCGCAGTTGCCGGACGCCTACCGCCGTTCCCTGGCCGTCACCTTCACCGCCCGGGCCCTCACCCGCGCGGCCAAGCGCGCCGGCGGCTGAAGGGCCGCCAGGGTGGACACCGACGCAAAGCCACGGACGGACGTCCGGGTGTGCATTGACGTGGACAACCTGGACCGGGCCCTCGACTTCTACAGCCGCGCGCTGGGGCTTCGGCCCGGGCGCCGCCAGGGCGACAGCTGGGCAGAACTGCTGGGCGCCGCGGTCCCCATCGACGTGCTGGCCAAGCCCCCGGGGACGGCTGCCACGCCGGCCGGCGGGCCCCAGCGGCACTACGCCCGGCATTGGACGCCCGTCCACCTCGATGTGGTCGTCGCGAACCTGGACGCCGCGGTGGCCAGGGCGCAGGCCTGCGGCGCTACCTTGGAGCAGCCGGTGCAGGTGCGCGACTGGGGGCGGATGGCCAACCTGGCGGACCCCTTCGGACATGGCTTCTGCCTCCTGGAATTCCGGGGTCGTGGCTACGACGCGTTGCTAGACTGACGCCAGCCTCAGGCGTCGAAGGCGATGGGTTTTCAGCGCAACGGCGCGGCCCCTTGAAAGCGGACGCGTCGATGGCGCGACGGTACGCAAAGACGCAGCGTCCGTGGCGTGACGCAGTTCGCGGAAGGACGGGCCGCACCGGGCTTGGCCCAGAGCCTGATGGCGCCGCTCACCTCCAGAAGGTCCGCTCCAACAGCTGGCCTCAGGGTAGGCTCGGGCTGCGACGTGCCATCCGAGCGAGCGCACATCTTCGACCCAGAACGCCGGACCACGGTGGTCGTGGGTCGGCGGCGTTGGGGGGTTCGGGACGCCTACCATTTCCTCCTGGGCGCTCCCTGGTGGCTGGTGGTGTTGTTGATTACCGCCACCTTCCTGGGCGCCAACCTTTTCTTTGCGGGCGCCTACACGGCGCTGGGGGGAGTCGCCAATGCGCGAGCTGGTTTCTTTTCGGACGCCTTCTTTTTCAGCGTCCAAACGATGGGGACCATCGGGTATGGCCAGATGTATCCCGTGTCCCAGGCCGCGAACCTTTTGGTCACCGCTGAGGCGGTGTTCGGGTTGGTACTCACCGCGCTAGCCACCGGGCTGGTCTTCGCCAAGTTCTCTGCCGCCAGGCCCCGGGTCATCTTCACCCGACGCGCGGTCATCACCCCACTCGACGGGGTCCCCACTTTGATGGTTCGGGTGGGGAACGAGCGCGGCAACTATATCGCCGAGGTGGAGGTTCGGCTGGTGTTGATGCGCACCGAACGGACGCAGGAAGGACGCAGCCTCTACCGCATGCGCAATCTCATCCCCGTGCGCTCCCGAAGCCCGGCGTTTTCGCGCGGGCTGACGGTCATGCACACCATCGACCAAAGCAGTCCTCTGAACGGTGCGACGCCGGACTCACTGCGGAGCTCGGACGCCGAAATCATCATCACCGTGATGGGCATTGACGGCACGACCGGCCAATACATCCATGCCCGCCGCTCCTACCTGGATGACGAGGTTTTATTCAGGCAGCATTTCGCAGACATGGTGACCGAGCTTCCAGACGGCCGAATTCAGCTCGACCTCCGGCAGTTCGATGAAGTGGAGCCTGACGCCGGCTGATTCGACGCGCTTGGGCCTTGCCTCCCAAGTTTCTTTCCCCCCGGCGGTTCCCTCCTTCGCGGGGAGCACCCAGGCATGAGCGCCGCTTCCCTGAATGGGCGACGCACCGCCTGGCGAGGGGGGCCGCCCGCTTGTCCTCCGCACAGTGTCTCCCTAAGGTGGAGGGCCGCATGCGCGAAGACATCCGTCGCATCCAGGAGTTGATGGAACGCGAGGGCTACGTCACCGACCGCGCGGTGGCAACGTCGGTGTACCTGGCCACCAGCCTCGGCAAGCCTCTCCTCGTCGAGGGGCACCCCGGCGTGGGCAAGACGGACATCGCCAAGGTGCTGGCCCGGGTGCTGGACGGGGACCTCATCCGGCTCCAGTGCTACGAGGGGCTGGACGCCACCACCGCGCTCTACGAGTGGAACTACCCGAAGCAGCTGTTGCACATCAAACTGGATGAGCACAGTGCGCGCCCGGTGGACCAGCGCGAGGCGGATATTTTCTCCGAGGCCTTCCTGCTCAAGCGCCCCCTGCTGCAGGCCATCACCCACCAGGGGCGGCCACCCGTCCTCCTCATCGACGAGGTGGACCGCGCCGACGAGGAATTCGAGGCCTTTCTCCTGGAAGTCCTCTCGGACTTCCAGGTCAGCATTCCGGAAGTGGGGACCGTCCGCGCGGCGCAGAAGCCGGCCGTGGTGCTGACCTCCAACCGCAGCCGGGACCTCTCCGACGCCCTGCGCCGGCGGTGCCTGTACCTGTGGATTGACTACCCAACCCTGGACAAGGAATTGCGGATTGTCCGCGCCCGCGTTCCAGGCCTCCCGGAGAGGCTGGCGCTGGAGCTGACCACCTTCATGCAGTCGCTGCGGCGGATGAAGCTGCAGAAGACGCCCGGGGTGGCCGAGTCCCTGGACTGGGCAGCAGCGCTGGTGTCCCTGCACGCCTCGCACCTGGACGCGGCCCTGGTGCAGGAGACGCTGGGCTGCTTCCTGAAAGACGAGGCCGACCTCCGCGCCCTGTCCGCCCGCCTGGCCGCCGGCGAGCTGGCCGCCCTCGCCTCGCCGCTGGGATGAAGGGCGAGGCATCAGCCGCAGACCTCCTCGTGCACACGGCGCTCTTCTGCCGCCTCTTGCGAGAGCAGGGCCTGAAGACGACGCCCGCCGACACCCTCGAGGCGGCGCGGGTGCTGGGGCTTCTGGACGTGCTGGACCGGGAGGACTTCCGCACCGGGCTGCGCAGCGTCCTCGTCCACCGGGCGGAGGACCTGCGCCCTTTCGATGAGGCGTTCGACGCCTTCTTTGGCGGCGCCGGGGCCGCGCCCTCGGCCTGGCTGCGGCGCAACGCCCCCCCCGTGCCACCGACACAGCAGCGGACGCCTCTCACCCTGGACCGTTGGATGCGGGGGGACGTCGAGGAGGAGGAGGAGCGCGAGGAGGCGCTTTTGCCCTCTCCCAGCGCGCTGGAGTCGCTGCGCACACCGGACTTCAGCAGCTTTGGCGACGAGGCCCTGCGGCAGGTGACGGCCGTCGCGCGGCGCATTGCTCGGCAGCTGGCCCTGCGCCCCAGCCGCCGCTGGGAGCCGGCCCGCGACGGCGCGCGCCCCCACCTGCGCCGCACGCTGCGGCTCAGCGTCAAGACGGGCGGGGAGCTGAGCGAGCTGGCCTTCCGCCAGCGAAAAATCCGCCGCACCAAGCTGGTGGTGCTGGCAGACGTCTCGGGCTCCATGGACTTGTACGCGCGCCTCTTCCTGCAGTTTCTCTTCGCGCTGCAGCACAGCTTCGCCCGGGTGGAAACCTTCGTCTTCGCGACCCGGTTGTCGCGGATTACCGAGCAACTCAAATCCCGCGGCTACGGCGAGGCGCTGAGGGAACTGTCGGCCCAGGTGACGGACTGGCACGGCGGCACCCGCATCGGCGAGTCGCTGCAGGCCTTTCTTCGCGACTGGCCCCGCCTTCTGGACAGAAACACCGTGGTGATTGTGCTGAGCGACGGATGGGAGACGGGGGACGCGGCGGTGCTGAGCGAGGCGCTGCAGGCCATCCACCGCCGCGCAGCGCGGCTGGTGTGGCTCAACCCGCTGCTGGGAAGCCCGGACTACCAGCCCCTGACGCAGGGCATGCAGGCCGCCCTGCCCCACCTGGACGTCTTTCTGCCCGCGCACGACCTGGCCAGCCTGGGGCGGCTGGGGCGGCACCTGGCGCTGTAGGGGGTGAAAGCTGGCAGCGTCGCCGTCGCCGCTCAGTCAGCCGGCCACGCGCGGGTGAATGGGGCCCGCGCGGCGGCGCAGCGGGCCCCCCTCGCGGCCGGAGACGGCCGCCAGCACCTCGCCCAGGATGGCGAGGGCAATCTCCTCGGACTGCTCGGCGCCCACGTCCAGGCCGGTGGGGCTGTGCAGCCGCTGGCGTTGCGCCTCGCTGGGAACGAAGCCGCCCTGGGCCAGCTCGGCCAGCATTTGTTCGGTGCGCAGCCGCGGGCCCAAGGCGCCCACGTAGGCGCAGCCGGACTCCAGCGAAAGGCGCAGGAAGCCCCGGTCATGGACCAGGTTATGCGTCATGACGATGACGGCGGCGTCCTCGCCGAGCGCCAGCCGGCCCACCGCCGTCTCCGGCGTAGCGGTAAGGCGCACGTCGGCCTCGCGAAACGCGTCCTGGGGGACGCCGGTGGGCCGGTTGGCCACCACCGTGGTGTGGAACCCCAGTTCCGCGGCCAGGCGCACCAGCGGCACCGCGTCCTGCCCGTTGCCGAAGATGACCAGGGGCCGCGGCGGCTTCACCACCTCCACCAGCGTCTCCACGGCCGACTCCCCGCTGCCGTCGCGGCGCACGCTGCTGCGGCCCTCCGCCAGGGCGGCGGCGCCAGCGGCCTGCAGCTGCTCGCGCAGGGCAGCGTCCGTGACGTCGGTGCGGACGCCCGACTCGTCCAACACGAGCCGCTGCCCCGGGCGAGCGTGGCTGGTGCTGCCGGTGCGGAAGACGGTGGCCAGCACGCCGGGCCGGCGGGCGGCGAGACGTTCGACGAGGAAGTCCAGCGGGTGGGTGGGGCGGGCGTCCGGCAGGACGCGTTCCTGCAGCACGTCCACCTTCCCGTTGCAGCCAAGGCCGAAGCTCCACGACACGTCTTCGTCGGTGGTGGTGGAGTCGTATGTCACCAGCACCGGGCCCTCGCGGGTGCGCCACCAGGCCTTCTTCAGGACTTCCCCTTCCAGACAGCCGCCGCTGATGCCGCCGGCAAGCCAGCGGTCCTCGGACATGAGGAGACGCGCCCCGGGCCGGCGATAGGTGGAGCCAGACGTCTGCACGACGGTGGCCAGCAGCGCAGGGCTACCCTGGGCCTTGAGGGCCGCCCATGCTTCGGCGATGCGTTGCAACTCCTTCATGGCCAACCCCGCCGCGCTCTGCCTCAGTCCCCCGCGTGGGCCCCTCCGCCCTCCGCCTATGTAGCGCGCCCGCGACTTCGGGGCGACAACGACGGCTACTCGCACCCGCCCCCAGCGTCTGCTGTACCGGAGGCCTCCAGCGTTGACGCCCGGTGGAACAGGCCGCTAGAACCCCGCCGGGGCCGCGCGCGGCCCTCCGCCGGTTTTCCCAAGGCTTCCCAAGGGGTTTCCACCACCGTGAGTGCCTTCGCGCTGGACCGAATCACCAAAGCGCTGCCGGGGGCCCTCCTCGATCGCCCGCTGGACAGGACGGGCGGGCACTGGGGGCTGGTGCGCCCGGACGCACTTCCGGCCGTGGCGCAGCTCGTCAAGAGCGACCCGGAACTCTCCTTCACGCTGTTTCTCTCCATCGACGCGGTGGACCGGCTGCAGCTGGCCGACAACACCCCGCGCTTCGAGGTGGTCTACTTCGCCTACTCCGTCAGCCGGAATGAACACCTGCGCCTCAAGGTGCGGGTGCCGGAGGAGCGGCCGGAAGTGCCCAGCCTGGCCCACGTCTACCAGGGCGCCAACTGGTGGGAGCGCTTCGTGTGGGACTTCTACGGCATTCGCTTCCTGGGCCATCCGGACCTGACGCGCATCCTCATGTATGAGGAATTCAAGGGGCACCCCTTGCGCAAGGACTACCCGCTGCGCGGCCGGCAGCCGCTCACCCCCGAGCGGCCGGTCGAGGACATCTTCCGCGGTCCGGGAACCTCCGGCGTCGGCTGACGCCGGAAAGCTTCCTTCTCCCCAAGGCCTTTTCCCACCCCCCCAAGCGCCGGCACCCCCCAAACCACCATGGCAGACGCAAAGGACACCGTCCCGCAGCAGGCCGAAGAGGGCGAGCTCGAGGCGCACCTTCACACCAAGCGGATGCTCATCAACATGGGGCCGTCGCATCCGGCCATGCACGGCACGGTGCGCACGCGCGTGGAGCTGGAGGGGGAGACCATCGTCCGGGCCATCCCGGAGATTGGCTTTCTGCACCGCGGCTTTCAGAAGAGCTGCGAGAACGTCACCTGGAACCAGTGCCTGCCGTACACGGACCGGCTGAACTACGTCTGCGCGTTGATGAACAACTTCGGCTTCCTCAAAGCGGTGGAGATGCTGTGCGGCATCACCATCCCCGAGCGCGCCCAGTACATCCGCGTCATCGCCTCGGAGCTGCACCGCATCCACGACCACCTGACCTGCGTCGGCAGCATCGGCCTCGAGCTGGGCGGCTTCGCCCCCTTCCTCTACGCCATCGAAGGCCGCGAGCTCATCATGGACCGCGTGACGGAGCTCACCGGCGCGCGCCTGACCACCAGCTTCGGCCGGGTGGGCGGCCTCAACCGCGACCTGCCCGAGGGCTGGGCGGAGCGGGTGCTGAAGACGCTCGACAAGTGCCATGAGCTGATTGGCGAGATGGACACCCTCCTCACCGCCAACCGCATCTTCGTCGACCGGATGCAGGGGGTGGGCGTCATCACCACCGAGGACGCGTTGGACTTCGGCTTCACCGGGCCCTGCCTGCGGGCCTGTGGCGTGCCCTACGACGTCCGCAAGGCGCGTCCCTACTGGGTCTACGAGCGGATCGACTTCGACGTGCCGGTGGGGAAGAACGGCGACAACTTCGACCGCTACCTGATGCGGATGGAGGAGTTGAAGCAGTCGGAGGCGATTGTGCGCCAGGGGCTGAAGGACATCCCGCCCGGGCCTGTCATCGTCGACGACTGGCGGATCGCGCTGCCGCCGAAGTCCGAAGTGTACGGCACCATCGAGGGTGTCATCGCCCACTTCAAGCTGGTGATGGAGGGCGTGCCGGTGCCGGCAGGCGAGGTCTACGACAGCTCCGAGGCGGCCAACGGCGAGCTCGGCTGGTACCTGGTGAGCGACGGCTCGGGCCGACCCTACAAGGTGCACGTGCGCGCACCGGGCTTCGCGCTCCTGTCCGGGCTGCCGCGCATGGTGGAGGGGAGGATGCTGGCGGACCTCATCCCCACCTTCGACACCATCAACATGATTGGCGGCGAGGTGGAACAGTGAGCCCGAAGGACGACAAGCCGTCTTCGCCGCCGCCACCCGCGGCACCCCCGTCCAAGCCCGCGCCGAAGAACCCGGGCTTCGTCACCCTCAATGTCGACGGCAAGGAAGTGCTGGCCAAGCCAGGCACCAACCTCATCACCGCGGCCAAGACGGCGGGGGCGGACATCCCCTACTACTGCTGGCATCACCGCCTCTCCATCGCCGCCAACTGCCGGATGTGCCTGGTGGAGAGCAGCACCTCTCCCAAGCTGGTCCCGGCCTGCCAGACCGCGCTCCAGGAGGGGATGAGCATCCGCACCGACACCGAGCGGGTGGCGGAAACCCGCCGCTCGGTCATGGAATTTCTGCTCCTCAACCACCCGGTGGATTGCGCCATCTGCGACCAGGCGGGCGAGTGCAAGCTCGAGGACTACTACCAGCGGCTGGACCACAAGCCCTCCCGGCTGGAGGGGGGTAAAGTTCTCCGCAACAAGCGCAAGGTGCTGGGCCCTTTGGTGGTGCTCGACCAGGAGCGCTGCGTGCAGTGCACGCGCTGCGTCCGCTTCATGGACGAGGTGGCCAAGGAGCCGCAGCTGGGCGATGTTCGGCCGCGGCTCCGAAGAGTACATCGACGTCTTCCCCGGCCAGCAGCTCGACCAGCAACTACAGCGGCAACGTCGTGGACCTCTGCCCGGTGGGTGCATTGCTCAACCGCGACTTCCGCTTCCGGGCCCGGAGCTGGTTCCTGTCCGACCGTGGCCTCGGTGTGCACCGGGTGCTCGCGCGGCTGCAACACCTACGTCGACTTCATGGGACAGGACGTCTACCGCTACCGGCCGCGCGAGAATGACGCCATCAACCAGAGCTGGATGTGCGACCAGGGCCGGCTGTCCTACAAGCCCCTCAACCTGGCTCGCGTCCAGGCCCCGTCGCTGGGGCGGGCCGACGACCGGCGCGAGGTGACCGCGGCCGAGGCGCTGCTGCGGGCCACCGCGCAGCTCAAGGCGATGGCCGGCACGGCGGAGCTGGCGGTGCTGGTCTCGCCCAGCTGCTCCAACGAGGACCTGCTGGCCGGCCTCACCTTCGCCAAGGACGCCCTGGGCGTGCGCCACCTGTACGTGGGCGGCCGACCGGACGGCGCCGCGGACGCGCTCCTCATGCGGGCCGACAAGAACCCCAACCGCAAGGGCCTGGCCTGGGTGTCCGCTGGGCTCGGCCTCAGCCTCGAGCCGTTTGCGGCGCTCCTCAAGGCCGTCCAGGCCGGGACGGTGAAGGCCCTCTACGTGCTGGGGGCCGAGGTGCCCGTGGATGAGGCGGAGGCCGCCCGGACGCTGGCGCAGGTGGAATTCATCGCGGTGCAGGCAACCAACGTCACCCCCCTCACCGAGAGGGCCGACGTCGTGCTTCCCGCCGCCACCCACGTTGAGGACGAGGGCAGCTTCGTCCAGGAGGACGGCGTGGTGCAGCGCGTCCGGCGCGCCTTCCCGCCGCGCGGCAGTACGCGCGGGCACTGGAATTGGGCGGTGGACATCATGCGGGAATTCGGCTTCCCGCTCACCTATGAATCCGCTCGCGATGTCTTCCGGGAGCTGTCGCCCAAGGTGCCGGAACTGGCCAGCTTCGGCTGGGACAGCGAGGCGCCGCCGCTGAAGACGCAGCGCGGCCTCCAACCGCTGGCCACCGGCGCCGACGGGCGACCGCCGGGCTACCGCGAATTCGGCGCGCCGCGCGTGCGCGGGATTTGAAGGGCCTCCGCATGAACCGCACTCTCAAAATTCTCTCCGTCGCCATTCTCCTCGTCCCGGGAGTGCTGTTTGGCATCAGCTGGGCGCAGTACCGCGTCGGCGGCTGGCTGGCCGAGAGCTGCCCCGTCTTCCACACGCAATGGCAGCTGTGCGACACCGGGGGCACCAGCCTCGCCTGGGTGAGCGCGCTTCTGTTTCACATGCTGCTCTTCGTCATGGTGCTGGCCACCCTGCTCACCGTGGCTGAGCGCAAGTGGAGCGCCTTCACCCAGGACCGCATCGGCCCGGAGCGGGCGCGCATCGGCCCGGCCTGGATGCGCAAGCACTCCTTCGGCGGCCTGCCGCACGTGGCAGCGGATGCCCTGAAGATGATTTTCAAGGAGAACACCCGCCCCAAGGCTGCCGACAGAGACCGGATTCTCTTCTGGCTGGGGCCGGTGCTGGCCTTTGCCCCGGTGTTTGCCCTGGCCGCCGTCATCCCGTTCGGCCCCACCGTCCCCGTCAACGGCTATGCCATCTCGGCCCAGGTGGCCAACCCCAACTTCGGCCTCCTCTACGTCTTGGCCATCGCCTCGCTGGCGGTGTATGGCACCTCGCTCGCCGGCTGGGCCAGCAACAGCAAGTTTGCGCTTCTGGGCGGGGTGCGGGCCGCCTCGCAGATGATTAGCTATGAGGTGGCCCTGGGCTTGTCCCTGGTGGGGATGATGGTCGCCTTCTCCACCGTGCAGCTGCCCGTCCTCATCGGCTCGGCGGCCGCCGGCACTGGCCAGGCTCAGTACTTGTGGCAGGGCAGCGTGCTGGGCCTGGACTTCGGGGTCCCGGCGTGGGGGATCTTCCTCCAGCCGTTGGGCTTCCTCCTCTTCTTCACCGCCGCCTTTGCCGAGACGAAGCGCGCGCCCTTCGACGTGCCGGAGGGCGAGAGCGAGATCATTGGCTACTTCCTCGAGTACTCGGGGATGAAGTTCGGCACCTTCATGATTTCCGAATTCATCGAGGTGGTGGTGCTCTCGGCCCTCATCACCGCCATCTTCCTCGGCGGCTGGCACCTCGGCTTCGCCGGCGACCTGGCGCTCGCCCAGGGCCTCGGGAAGAGTCACCCGGTGCTGTACGGGGCCTTTTGCGGCGCGGTGTTCGCCATGAAGGTGGTGTTCCTCTGCTGGTTCCAGCTGATTGTGCGCTGGACGTTCCCGCGGTTCCGGTACGACCAGATTATGACCCTGGGCTGGAAAGTGCTGCTGCCGCTCGGCCTCTTCAACCTCTTCGCCTCCGCCGCCCTGGTGCTTCTCGACCCCGGCCTGCACTGGCTGGCGGTGGCCGGGCTGCTCGAGATTGCCGTCCTGGCCGGCCTCACCCTCACCAGCAAGCCACCCACGTCCGGCTCCGGCCACGAAGCGGCCGGGCACGGCATGCCCGACGTCCACGCCCTTCCGGCAGCGGCCGCCTCCGCCCATCACTGAGAGCGAGCAGCGCACCCATGGCCTACTACCAGGCGACGAAGGACCCGACGACGGACATCCGCGAGCGCACCTACGTGCCGGAACTGCTGCACGGGCTGGCCGTCACCATCCGCCACTTCATGCGGAACCTCTTCTTCGCGCGCGACACCAACACCGACGTGCTGAATCGCACCGGGCCCAGTCAAATCACCACCGTCTCCTACCCCGAGGAGCAGGTGACGTACCCGCCCGGGTACCGGGGGCTGCACCGGCTGGTGCCGCGCGAGGACGGCAAGCCCCGCTGCGTGGCCTGCTACCTGTGCGCCACCATCTGCCCGGCCCAGTGCATCCACATTGAAGCTGGCGAGTATGAGACGACAGATGGCGCGGCCGACAGCCGCGTCATCGAGAAGTACCCCACCAGTTTCGTCATCGATGAGTTGCGCTGCATCGTCTGCGGCCTGTGCGTCGAGGCCTGTCCCAAGGACGCCATCCGCATGGACACCGGGCGCCACACCCCAAGCGAATACACCCGCTCCGGCTTCGTCTGGGACATCCCCCGCCTCCTGGAAGGCCCGCCCGTCAGTCACCCCTCGGACCCCTGGCTGAAGCGGCCGGGCTCCGAGAGGCCAGCCCATGCGCACCTGGAGAAGCACGCCCGCATCGGCGATGGGCTGGTGCCGTTGAAGCTGCCCCGGCCAGCGCACCCGGTCCGCACCGAGGTCACCTCGGGCCCGGTGCCCGTCACCAAGTTCCTCCGCGACTGACGACACCAGCCCCCCCCGGGGAGGGGGCGCGGAACCGGGCCACCGGCCGTCAATTTGGCGCCGGCCGCTGGCCGGGGGAGCATTCCCCCGCAAAGACGTGGACGCACGCCCGCACGTAGCACCGGCCCCCTGGCGCTCGCGCCTGCTTGCCCTCGGCGAGGCGCTGGGCCACCAGCGCCACCTTCTGGCCGTCCGCGACGGGGTGGTGGGGGCGCTGCCGCTGGTGCTGGCCGGTTCGGTGTTTCTCCTCCTCGCCCAGCCCCCCTCGCGCACCCTGCAGGCCTGGGTGGCGCCCTGGGCAGCGCAGCTGTTGCTCCCGACGCGCGTGCTGGGGGGCGCCATCTCGCTCTACGTGGCCTTCTGCACCGCCTACGCCCTGGCGAAAAGCTACGCGCTGGACGCCGCCTCCTGCGGGCTGGTGGCCCTGGCCAGCTACCTGGTGGCCGCCGTCCAGCCGGCGCCGGCGGGCCAGCTGCCGGTGCTGGTGCTGCAGCGGCTTGGGGCCGGCGGCATTCTGGCCGCGCTCGCCCTCGGCCTTGGCAGCGTGGAGGTCACCCGGCTTCTGGTGCAGCACCGTTGGACGGTGCGGCTTCCTCCGGGCACGCCGGAGGCGGTCGGGCGCAGCCTGCTGGCCCTGGTGCCGTGCCTGGTGTGCGTCAGCCTCGTCTTCGTCCTCGTCCACGTGGTGGGCACGGACGTCATCCGGCTTTTGCAGCGGGCCGCCGTGCCGCTGCTGCACGCGGTGGGCAGCCTCCCCGGCGTCCTGGGGGTGGTGCTGTTGGACAGTTGCCTGTGGCTGCTGGGCGTCCATGCCGGGGCAGTGGGCGCCTCGCTGCGGCCCCTGTGGGAAGCCATGCTGCTGGAAAACATGGAAGCGGCGGCCGCCGGGGTGGCGCTGCCGCACGTCGCGCCGCTGCATTTCTATTTGTGGTTCGTCTGGCAGGGCGGCTCCGGCGCGGCGCTGGCACTCGGGCTTCTTCTTGTGCGCTGCCGTTCGGCGCAGCTGCGCAGCGTGGGGCGCCTTGGCCTGTTGCCCGCGGTGTGCAACGTGAACGAGCCGCTTCTCTTCGGCGTCCCGGTGGTCCTCAATCCAAGCCTCGCCGTGCCCTTCGTCCTGGCCCCCCTGTTGAACGCGACAGTGGCCTACGCGGCCTTCGCGCTGGACTGGGTGCGGCGGCCAACGCTGGAGGTGCCCTGGACGCTGCCGGCGCCCGTGGGGGCCTTCCTCACCACCGGGGGCGACGTCCGGGCGGTGGTGCTGCAAGTTTGTACGCTGGCGCTCAGCGTGGCCGTCTACTGGCCCTTCGTCCGCCGCTATGACGCACGGCTGCTGGCCGAGGAGACACGGCCCACGGCAGGGGGACTTCCGCCTGGGCCAGCCAACCCGTAAACCAAGCTTGCTACTGCTTTGGTGAAGACGAGAAAGCTGTGCCGCGCTACCGCATGTCTGTGTGCCGGGGTCCCGACTGCCGCCGAAATGGCGCGGAGCGCGTCCTGGCTGCCGCGCGCGCGGCGCTGCAGGGCCAGGGGATGGAGGCAAAGTGCGTGCTGGCACGCGGCGGCTGCTACGGGCTGTGCCACCTTGGGCCCAACGTGGTGGTGCGCGAGGAACGCGAACGGCCCCGAGACGTCTTCGCCCAGGAGGACTTCCAGCTGATGGGGTGGCCGGACGAGGTGCACTACGGGGAAATGACGGCGGAGAAGGTGACCCGCGTCATCGCCGAGCACATCGGGGCGGATGCCCCGGTGCAAAGCTTGCGCGGCGCGCGCGAGGACTAAGGCAGGCCCGGCGAAAGGGCCCCACCCGGGGGGCCTCCCCAGCGGCCCCCGGGGTCCCGTCTGGGGTGGGGTGGGCCCGGGGGCCCCCCGGGCCAGGCAATTGGCTGAGTTGATGCTGGACGTCCGGCCCTGAACGGGGTAGGCGAACGAGCGGACCGGGGGGGGCACGCGCTCCACCCGGAGGGTTTGACCCGCGAGGGGCAGCCGCCTCTCCGTTGAGACCGAATACCAACGAGGAACCGACATGCGACACCTCAGCAAGTTGATTCTCGCGTGCGCGCTCATCACCGGCTGCGCCACCGCTCCCAAGGGCCCACCGAAGTGGCTGACCGACGCCCAGGATGCGGTGGCGTCGGCCCAGGCGGCTGGAGCCGCGCAGGTTCCTGCGGCCCAGGAGCACCTGCAGAAGGCGCAGGCGGCGCTGAGCGCGGCGCAGTCCGGTAAGGGCGACGCGCAGATGAACGCCTCGCTGGCCACGGCCGAAGCGCACCTGGCGGGTAACCTGGCCAAGCAGTCCAAGGCACAGGCTGACCTGCAGGCCGCGACCGACCAGCTCAACCGGCTGAAGGGCCAGTGACCGAGGAAACAATGACGACCCAGACCTCCAAGACGCTTGCCGTCGCCGTCCTCGCCCTCGCCGTCCTCGCGGGCTGCACCACCCTCAACCCCTCCCCGGACCTGGTCGCCGCACGCAGCGGGTACGCGGCGATGGCCAACAGCACCAACCCGGCCAACGCCGCCGAGCGCGGGCAGGCCCAGCAGGCCATCAACAAGGCCAACGCCATGCTGAATGGCGGCAACGAGCAGACTGCCGAGCAGCTGGCGAAGATTGCCAACTTGAAGGTGCAGAATGCCCAGGTGGTCGGCGACACGGCCGACGCCGAGGCACGGCTGGTGGCCACGCAGAACGAGGCCATCTCCATCGCCCGTGCCAAGGGAATGGCCGCCGCCGGGGTGACCGCCGCGGCCTCCGCCGCCACCAGCGCCACACAGCAGCAGATTTCGGCGGAGCAGGCCGCCCTCGCCAACGCCGAGGCGCAACGGCAGAAGTCCCTCAACACCCTCAAGCTCTTCGCCAACGTGGTGGAAGACAAGGACCGCGGCCTCGTCATCAGCATCGGCGGCGAGACACTCTTCAAGGTGAATTCAGCCAAGTTCGGCCCCAGCGCCAACCAGGAGCTCACCGCACTGGCGGTGTACCTGGCGCTCGACCCCCGGCCCACCGTGGTGGAGGGGCACACCGACAACTCGGGCAAGCCGGCCCACAACATGAAGCTCTCCCAAGAGCGGGCCAAGGGTGTGATGGACTTCCTCATCGCCCAGGGCGTCTCGGCCGACCGCATCACCTCGGTGGGTTTTGGCGAGACGCGCCCCATCGCCGACAACAAGACGAAGGCGGGCCGCGCGCTGAACCGGCGCGTGGACGTGGTGATGGTGAAGGCCACCAAGTAGCAGACGAGGCCAGGAACGCCCACGGCGCCGGCGCGGGAGCCGGCGCCCTCCTGGCAGGCGCATGGCGCGCCGCGGCGGGTAGGCGGGGAATGCGTCGGGAGTGTGACGCACCACCCCACACATTTGTGTTGTGCGCCCCCCCAGGGAGGTGGCAGACACACGGAGCGTTCCCCTCCTCGCTCCCTGGGGCGAGGCCAGGAGTCGCTGGGTGGGGGAAACCAAACGACGGACGAGGAGCCCAATGCGACACCTCAGCAAGTTGATTCTTGCGTGCGCGCTCAGTGCCGGCTGCGCCACCGCTGTCCCCCAGGCGCAGATTGACGGCGCCCAGAAGGCCATCGCCAGCGCCTCCGACACCGTCGGAAGCATGGGCGGACCTGCCGCCGACCGGCTGGCGGACGCCAAGAAGGAATACGACGCCGCCATGGAAATGGCCAAGGCAGGCAAGACGGACGAGGCCAGCCGTACCCTCGCCAAGGCCGAGGCGGATGCCAAGCTGGCGGGTGCCCTCGGCGCCGAGGCCAAGACGAAGAGCGACCTGCAGGCCGTGACGGACCAGATTCAGACCCTGAAGACGCAGCTCGGAAAGTAAGGAGAGCCCACCACCATGACCCCCATCAGCAAGAAGCTGTCCTGGGTTGCCGCGGTTGGCCTGCTCGCCTCCGGCTGCGCAGAGACCCCCAAGGAACTCGTCGACGCGCGCGCCGCCTACAAGCGCGCCGCCACCGGACCGGCCGCGAAGACCAACCCGGTGCAAGTGGCCGACGCCAAGAAGTCCCTCGACCAGGCGGAGGACGCCTGCTTTTCCTGCTGGGACGTGAGCGCCGGCCGCGACAAGGCCTACGTCGCGCTGCGTAAGTCCGAGTACGCCGAGGCCCTCTCCCGCAACGCCATGGCCGGCAAGGACCTGGAGGCGGGTGATGTCCAGCTGGCCTCGCTGCAGAAGGAATACCTCGCTGGTGTGAATTCCCGCGTCGCCGCCGAGAATGCAGCCGCTGCCGCGGCCCTCGGTACGCTCGGCAAGACGCAAGCCCAGCTGGACGCCGACCGCGCCGCTGCCGCCGCCGCCCAGGCCCGGGCCCAGGCCGCCCTGGACAAGATTCGCGGCAAGCTCACCCAGGATGAGCGCGGGACGGTCATCACCCTGCCGGGCGCGCTCCTCTTCCCCACCGGCAAGGGCACTCTCACCCCGGGCGGCAAGCGCAACCTCGACCCGCTGATGGAGTTCCTCCGCACCGACCCACGGAAAATCCTCGTCGAGGGCTTCACCGACTCGACTGGCAAGGCGGCTTTCAACATGAAGCTGTCGCAGCAGCGCGCCCAAACCGTGGTGGACGACATGATTAAGTACGGCAACATTCCCGCGGACAAAATCTCGGCTCAGGGAATGGGCGACAAGAACCCCATCGGCGACAACAAGACCGCCGAGGGCCGTCAGCTGAACCGGCGCGTCGAGATTATCCTCCTCAAGCCCACCAACTAGGGCAGCGCCAGTTGCGGCAGCTCCCCCCGCCCGTCCCACGCGGGCGGGGGAGGATTGCTCAGGAAGCGACGGCAGCGCTCGGCGTAGGCCGCGCTCGGCGGGTCCACCCGGGCATGGCGCCCGAAGAAGGCCAGCGCGCCCTGGAAGTCCCGCGCCAGGTACCGCGCCCGCGCCGCGTCCCAGCCGGCCAGGACCTCACGGAGTTCCGGGGGCACAGCCCCCTGCTTCGCCACCAATTCATAGACGCTTCGCAGCCCCCCGTCGTCCGCCTTCAGGCTGTCCACGCAGCGAACGACGAACCCCGGGCCCGCCTTCTTCACCGTCTCTGCCGTGGCCAGCATGTGCGTGCCGTAGTCGCGGTTGGCGGCCTCCAGCCGCGCGCAGAAGGTCACCGCGGTCCCCAGCACCGAGTAGTGGGATTTGTGGGCGCTGCCGATGTCTCCGGCCACCACCTCGCCGGTGTGCAGCGCCAGCCGGCAGCGCGCCGTCGCCCCGAAGCGCCGCTGCCAGCTGGGCGCCAGCTGCTCCAGCGCGTCGCGGAAGGCGAAGGCGGTGCGGCAGGCCACCTGCGCATGCTGGTCGAGCCGCACCGGCGCGCCCCAGAACGCCAGGAGGGCATCCCCCACGTACTCGACGTGGCCGCCGCTCTTCCGGACGAGGGTGGTGAGTTCGGTGAAGTAGGCGTTCAAGAGGCCCACCAGCGGCTCGGGCGCCATCTCCCGGCACAGGGAGGCGAACCCCTCCACGTCGGCGTACACCAGCGTCACCTCGCAGCGCTGCGGTCGGATGAGGTGGACGTTGCGAAACACCTCCGCCGCCGTCTCCGGGCTGACGTACCGGCCCAGCGTGCCGTAGACGAAGTCCCGCATCTTCTGCTCGGTGCGCAGCGCATACCCGGTGGTGAGAAGGAAGGTGACGGCGAAGGCCACCAGCGGCCCGCCGGCGGCCACCACCTGCCCCTCCGCCAACAGCGCGTGGCGGGCCCACACCAGGTAGGCGCCGAGGCCGAGGGCGCCGCTGCTGACGTACAGCAGCGCTCCCAGGGCGCTGCGGACGAGTTGGCTAAAGCTGAGCGCGAGGAAGGCGCCGAGGAAGGCCATGGCGAAGGTGGCCAGCACGTCCAGGCGCACCGGCGCCCGCGACAGCCCCGTGCCGGACAGCAGATTGGCGATGGACTGCCCACTGACAGCCGCCGCGGTGACGCCGGGCCCCAAAGGGGTGGGCGCCAGGTTGGCCGTGGACTGCGCGGTGTCGGCCAGCAGCGCCACCCGCTTTTCGAAGTCATTGCGGTAGTGCAAGGGCACCCCGGCCTCCGCATCGGACAGGTTCTGCACCAGCCGCCAGGCGGACACCGCGCGGGCCAGGGACCCGCGGCCGGAACGCCCGGGCTCCGCGGCGTCCAGGCGCACCGCCGCGTAGCCGTCCGGCGCCAGGGGGACGCTGTGGCCCGGGGCCAGTTCCAGCCGTCCGCCGGCGTACCGAAGCCGCCTGGGCGCGCCGAGGGCCCCCAGCGCTGCCGCCAACGGCAGCGATGGCAGCAGCTTCACCCGGCCCCGGGGCGAGAGGTAGCGCACCAGGTGGTAGACGCCCCGCACCTTCCCGTCCGCATCGGAAGCCAGGGCGGTGTGGCCGAAGCGCACGCCCTGGCCCAACAGCGCCACCGGCGGGGCCTGCAGCGAGCGCACCAGCGGAAGCCGCTGCGGGTCCAACCCGGGCACCTCCACCTCGGCCAGCGCGACGAGCAGGTCGGTGGCCGTCACCTCCCACGCCCGGTCCTGGGCGGAGAGGTCGCGCACCTCAGGCGTGCCAGGAAGCCCCAGCCGGTGGGCCACCGCCTTTCCCTCTTCCTCGGAGGCCACGCCCGCCCAGACGCGCGTCACGGCGCCGTCGGGAATGGCGTAGGCCGGCCGACGGTCGACGAGGACGCGGCGCACCCACTCCTGCACCGACACCTCATCCTGGGCCGTCGCCACCCGCAGCACGGAGGGGCGCAGCGGGTGCACCACCGGGGGCGGCGGCGTGGCCGAGGCGCGAAAGCCGAGGGTGGCTGCCGTCTTCGCCCTCTCCAGCTGGACGTGCAGCGCCTCGGCCTCGCTGGCCGGCGGCGCCGGGGGGCCCTCCACCAGCCGGCTGTCCAGCACCACCGCGGCCGCGCCCTCCCGTCCCAATTCCCCCACCAGGCGGCCCACCAGCGCACCGGCCCAGGGCTGCTGGGCAATGTCCGGGCGCGGGTCCTCCCGCGCGCTGGCCAGCGTCTCGTCGTCGACGCCCACCAGCACCACCGCGTCCGCCGGCTCGGCACGCCGTGCGAGTTCCCGCATCCGCCAGTCGTACGTCCAGCGGTCCACCGCATCCACCGGCGCACCGAGGAAGGCGCGCCAGCGCGGCGTGGGCGCGTCCTCCTCGCCCAGAAACCCAGGCGAGGGCAAGGGACGCACCGAGACGAGGAAGCCGAGCAGGCTACCGAAGACGGCGGCCTGCACCAGGCTGAAGCCCAGCACGCGCAGCGTGCGCCGCGCCGCAAAGGGGAGGAGGGGCGGGGCCAAGCGCTAACTGTTGGAGGGAGTCCGCGCCGACTTGGCCGTCCCCGTCGCTGGAGGCAGCGCGTCCGGCCCGCCATGGAGTCGCTCGCGGAGGTCCTCCCGCAGGGCGCTTCCCGGCTTGGGGGCCAGCAGCAGCCCGAGGCCGGCGCCGACCAACAGGCCCACGCCCAGCGCCGTCACCGCCGGCACCACCCAGTCGCCGCTTCCCTTTCGCTGCATCCCCAACGCGTCGAGGAGGTCATCCCGGTCGAGGTTCCGCAAGTCCTTGAGGCTCAGCATGTCCGTCTCCCGCCCTCCCCGCCGCACGGGGACGAGCGCTGTGGGTGAGGGTTGAAAGTCAGGACGGCGAGGGCACGTCCGAGGGCCGCGAGCGGTCTTCGTCCTGGGCGTCGGGGGAGCCGGAAAGGACGGCCTCGGCCAGGCTGACCAGCTCGCTGCGTACCATCGGCAAGGCCGCCACGCGCCCGGCCAGGCCCAACAGCCGCGCCGTGCTGCGGGTGAAGAGGCCGCCGCCCAGCACGTAGCCCAGCCCGGCGGCTGCCGCCACCATGAGGTAGGGGTGGCGCTGCGCCCGGCCCCGCAAGTTGAGCGCGCGGCCGAAGTCCGCCGCCGTCCCGCGGAGTTCCTCGCTGAGGGAGGCTGCTGCCCGCCCCAGCGAGTCGACGCGCCCGGCAAAGCCGGGGGCGTGCCCGTTGCCGGACGCCTCCGAGGGCGGTTGCGCCTTGGAGGCCATCAGCGCGACGCCATCCGGCCGATGAGGAAGCCGGCCGTCAGGGCGATGAGGAGGCAGGTGCCAGGACGCCGTTTGATGACGTCCACCACGCGCTGGTTGAGGTCCGACAACTCTTCCTGGGCCTGCTCGAGGCCTTGCTCGAGACGGGCCTGCTGCTCCTTGAGCGTCTGCTGCAGCGTCTGCGCGTCCATGCCCATAGTCTCCAGTGAAAGGCTGCCCTCGCTCCCCCTCCCCGCTGGTGCGGGGGGCGGAAGCAGCTACCCTACCGCCGACGGCTTCCGAGCCATACCCCGACCCCCAGTGCGGCCCCCAGGGTGAGCGCCGGATGGCGCCCCACCCAGGTCCGCCAGTCCAGGTTGGCCCGGACGGTGTGCTTCAACGCCTCGGCGGTGTCGACCAGGGCCTCCCGCGTCCGGGAGATGTCGGCCCGCAGGCGCGCCTTGTCCAGCTCGGCCGGCTCAATGGACACCGCGCACCTCCCGGGCCTCGGCCACCAGGACCGCGGCGCTTTCGCGCGCCGCCTCCGACGTCTGCGGAAGGTGACGACGCTGCAGCGTCCGGCGCACGCCCCACAGGCCCAAGCCCCCGGCAACGACGTTGGCGGCACCCACCAGCGCCACCGCGCCCGGCACGCCCAAGCCAGGCGCCAGGGCGAAGGCCACCGCGAAGCACAGCATGGCGTAGCCGACGATGAGGAGCGGCACGACGAGCGCCACCGTCCCGAAGACGCGCGCCACGCCGTGCGCCTCGTCGCGGAGCTCCAGTCGCAGAAGGGCCACGTGCTGCGCGAGCAGCTCGCCGAGGCCGTCCACCAGCCGGGCCATGAGGTCGCTCACCCCGGGGGCCTGCGCCTGCGCGTGCTTCGTCATTGGACAGTCCCCGGGCGTTTGCTTTGGTCTCGGGAGAAACCGCCTGGGGCGGGCTGCCCCGGGAAGCCAACGCTAGACACGTGGCGGCGAGGGGACAAGGCCCCGCCCCAAGTCGCGCTGGTGGGAGGGGTTAGCCCTTGCCCGGTGGGGCGTTGACGGCGTTGCGCACGACGCCGCGCTGGAGGAACTCCACCAGCTGCTCGGCGAGCTGGTTGGCACAGGCCAGCTGTCCTTCCTCGGTGGAGGCGCCGAGGTGGGGCGTCGGGAGGAAGTTGTCCAGCGCCAGCAGGGGGTGGTCGGACGGGACCGGTTCTGTGGCGAAGACGTCCATCGCCGCGCCGGCCAGGGTGCCGTCCTTCAAGGCGGTGGCCAGCGCGGCCTCGTCCACAATGCCACCCCGCGCGCAGTTGACGAGGTAGGCGCCCTTCTTCATCTGGGCGAAGAGGGAGGCGTTCACCAGGTGGCGCGTCTTGTCGTTGGCGGGCACGTGGATGGTGAGGAAGTCCGCCCGGCGGACGCATTCCTCCAGACTGACGAACTGCACCGAAAGGCCCAGCTTGCGGGCCGCCTCTGAGGGGTGCGGGTCATACACCAGCACCGTCATGCCGAAGGCCAGGCAGCGCTGGGCAACGAGCGAGCCAATGTTTCCCAGGCCAAGGATGCCCACCGTCTTCTGGAAGAGCTCATGGCCGGCGGCGAAGCGCTTCTTCTCCCACTTGCCCGACTTGGTGCTGGTGGCGGCCTGGACCAGCTGGCGCGGCAGCGCCAGCAGCATGGCCAGGGTGAGCTCGGCCACCGCCATGGAGTTTCCCCCGGGCGTATTCATGACGATGACGCTTCTGCGGGTGGCCGCCTCGACGTCGATGTTGTCCACGCCCACCCCGGCGCGGCCGATGACCTTCAGCGCCCGCGCCGCCTCGAGGATGTCGGCCGTCACCTTGGTAGCGCTGCGCACGGCCAGGGCCTGGTAATCGCCGATGAGGGACTTCAGCTCCGCCGGCTGGAGGCCCAGCTTCACGTCCACGGTAAGGCCCGCGGCCTCGCGCAGGGTCTCGATGCCCCGCGGCGACAGCTCATCCGCCACCAGAACCTTCATGTGCGTGCCGCTCCTGCTCCAGCGAGGCGCGTGGTGTCCCTGGCCCAGTCCCCTGGAGGCGGCGCACCGTAAACGCCGCGCCGCAGAGCGTCAAGCGTTGGGGTAGGCCTGGGACGAAGGGCTAGACTTCGAGGGTTGACGCCCTTCGGCCGCGCCGCGACGTGCCTCCCTCTCGTGCTTCAGCTGCTGGCCGCGCGGGCCGGCGCCGCCGCCACCGAAGCGTCCATCGAGGTCCGGCCCACCAGCGCACGCCCCGGCGACGTGCTGCTGGTGCTGGTGCGCGGGGCGGCCCACCTGCCGAGTGGCACGGCCGGCACGCGCCCCTTGCACTTCTACGTCCAGGACGACCACCACGAGGCGCTGGTGCCGCTGCCGCTGGAGGAGGAGACAGGGCCGCTCTCCGTCCACGTCGATGTCGACGGGACGGAGCTCAGCGCGGCGGTGGAAGTCCAGCCCGGCAACTTTCCCCAGCGCGAGCTGCACCGTGGACCAGAAATTCATCGCGCCGCCGGCCTCGGTGAAGGCCCGCATCGCCGCGGACCAACGCGCCTTCGCCAAGGCCTGGCGCACGGCCTTCGGCCCCCGTGCCTTCACCGAGGGCTTCGCGCGGCCACGCGACGCGGAAGTTACTGCGCGCTTCGGCGACCAGCGGATGCTGAATGGGAAGAAGAAGACGGTGCATTACGGGCTGGACCTGGACGGCCAGGTGGGAGACCCGGTGACAGCCGCCAACGACGGGACGGTGGTGTTGGTCCGCGACTGCTACACCTCCGGAAACACCGTGCTGCTCTCCCACGGGGAGGCGTCTTCACCGGCTACTTCCACCTGTCCGCCTTTAAGGTGAAGCCCTGGGCGCACGTGAAGCGCGGGGAGCTTCTCGGGCTGGTGGGGAAGACGGGCCGCGTCACCGGTCCGCACCTGCACTTCCTGGCTCGGGTGGACCACCTCTACGTCAACCCCGAGGCGCTGCTCGCCCTGCCCTTCCCCTAGACGGGGCGCCTACCAGACTTGCGGCAAGGACAGTGCGGCGCGCGCCTCATCGGGGGACATGGGCGAGCGCCCGATGTCGCGGGCCATGCGCACCGCCTTCTCCACCAGCGGGCCGTTGCCCGTCGCCATCTCGGTACCGGCGGCGTCCAGGTAGAAGTTGTCCTCCAGCCCCACCCGCACGTTGCCGCCCAGCGCCAGCGCCGCCCCCAGCAGCCGCCACTGGCCCTTGCCAATGCCGATGAGTTCCCAGGTGTCGGTGGGCTGAAGGCAGCGGGCCATGGTGGCCAGCGTCTCGGCCGAGGGCGGGGCGCCGCCCAGCACTCCGAGGATGAAGCTGTACTGGAGGGGCCGCTTGAGGGCGCCCATGGTGATGAGGGGCTCGGCGTTGGCCACGTGCCCCAAATCGAAGCACTCGAGCTCCGGCTTCACCCCGCCCTCCCGCATCGCCTCGGCCGCCAGGAGGATGTCGCCGAAGGGGTTGGGAAACACCATGTCGAAGACGAAGGCTTTCCGGCTCGCGGAATACTTGGCGTAATTCATGCAGCCCATGTTGAGGGCGGCCATCTCCGGCCGACTCTTCCAGAGGTAGGCCAGCCGAGCCTTCTTCTCGGTCTCGCTCTGCACCGCCATGTTGAAGCCCCCGGTGGAGAAGTTGAGGATGATGGGCGAGCGCTTGCGCACCTCATCGCGGATGGCGAGGTAGTCCGCCGCCTCCCAGGTGGGGGCACCGGACGTCGGCTCCCGGCCGTGGATGTGCACCGCGGCCGCGCCGGCTTCGTAGGCACGCCGGGCTTCCTCGCCAATCTCCACCGCGGTGTAGGGCAAGTACGGGCACTGGTCGCGGTTGGCGAGGATGCCGGTGAGTGCTGCGGTGATGATGACGCGGTCAGCCGGGACACTCATGGCGCTGCTCCTGACAGGGTGGGCACGGGCGCCCTAGCGGTCCTTCCACTCTGGCGGGCGCTTGGAAAGGAAGGCGAGCACGCCCTCGGCGGCGTCCTCGGTGGTGAGGTTGAGGGAAAGCTCCGCGGACAGAAGTTCCGTGGCCGACTCCAGGGGCAGGCCCTCGGCACGCCGGAAGGCGCGCTTGCCGAGGGCCAGCACGGCCTGACTCTTCCCAGCCAGCTGCTGGACCAGGGCCCGGGTGGCCCCCTCCAGTTCCGCCTCCGGCACGACGCGGTTGAGTAGCCCCCACCCAAGGGCCTCGCGGGCGCTGAGCCGGGCGCCGGTCAGCACCATCTCCAGCGCCCGCTTGCGGCCCAGGTGCCGCTGCAGCCAGCCAAGTACCATCATCGGGAAGAGGCCCACATCCACCTCGGGCGTCCCCAGCTCGGCATGCTCGGCCGCCACCGCCAAGTCGCAGGCGCAGACCAGCCCCAAGCCGCCGCCGAGGGCGTGGCCATTGAGGCGCGCCACCGTCGGCTTGGGAAAGGCCCCCAGCTGCTCCAGCAACAGGCCGTAGCCCCTTCGGGCCTCGTGACCGGCCAGGAAGCCGTCCTGCCCCAGGCCGCCGAGGTCTCCGCCGGCGGAGAAGACGCGGTTTCCGGCGCCCGTCAGCACCACCACCCGCGCCGCCCTCGCCGCCTCGGCCCGCCGCAGGCCGTCGGAGAGGGCAGCCACCACCTCGGCCGACAGGGCGTTGCGCGCCTCGGCGCGGTCGATGGTTAGGAGCGCTTGGCCGTCTTCAAGCGCGAACCGGACCGGTCCTGCTTCCATGGGGCCTCCCGGGCCAGCGTGCCGTGGAGAAAGGAGTCCGCCAGCTGGGCCTGGGCGCGCGCCAGCACCGCCTCGTCGCGGCCGTCCAAAAGGCCCATCACCAGCGAGGTGAGCCCCATCTCGACGGCGCCGAACAGCATCGCCGCGCACAAGGACGGCTCGAGGTCTGGCCGCAGCTCTCCCTTGAGGCGGGCCCTCTCAAACATGGAGCGCGTCAGCTGCATGACCTCGGCAAAGGCGCTGCGCCGGTTGGCCTCGCCGGTGCCGGGGCCACGGGCGAATTCCAGCACCAGCACGCGCACCCCCCGGGGGTCCACCCGGTAGCCGTCGAAGGCCACCTGGAAGATGCGTTGTACCTTGGCAGCCAGCGGGGCCGGGCCCTCGGCGGCCTCGCGGATGCGCGCCACGAAGCCGCCCCACCCCGTCTCGAAGACGAGCTGCAGCAGCTCCTCCTTGTTGCGGAAGTAATGGTAGACGAGGCCGTAAGCGACGTTGGCCTCTCGGGCCACGTCGGCAATCCGACAGCCGTGGTAGCCCTTGCGGGCAAACACCTCCACCGCTGCGCGGAGGATGGTTTTCCGACGGTCCTGGTCACGGTCCTTGGCGGCGGCGGCGGCCTTGCTGGGTGGGGCCACGTGGGGGCGTCCTGGCGTCCGGGGTTGACTTTCGAATCAGCCACACCCTAGGAGCGAGTCCCGGGGTGGGTCAACTCCGGAAGGCAGAGCGCCCTGGCGGGGGGCTAGACGACGCCGTTGGGAGCGGCAAACATCGCCCGGGCGACGCCCAGCAGCTTCTCCACGTCGCGCGAGTCCAGCTGGCGACTCCGGACGAATTCGGACAACGGCCGCAGAATCTCCTGCGCGTCGGCCGGCTTCTCGGCCGGTGCGACGAAAAGTTCGGCCAATGTCACTCCCAGAGCGTCTGCCAGGGACGCCAACGTCTCGACGTGCGCCACGCGCTCGCCGCGCTCAATCATCGAGAGGAAGGACACCGAGATGCGCGCGCGCTCGGCCAAGTCCTCCTGCGTCCAGCGTTCCGCACGCTGCGTGCGGAGTTCCCGAATCCTCTGCCCAATGGTCTTGCCGATGTCAGACACAGGCTTGCACCCCCGGTGAGGTTCGCAACTCTTCTGGCAAAGCTTGGACACCCTGTCCAGGGCGACCTCGGGCGAGGCTTAGGCTCAATGGCCGCGCGACAGCAAGTCACTCCTAGTGAATTTTTGCTCTAGCCCTTCAGTTCCCGAAGGTGCCAAAGCCCGCCACGGTGAAGTCCACGAAAAGCTGGGGGAAAGCCGCAGGAAGGCCCGGCTGGGTGCGGACCCCCACGTCCAGCCGCCAGCAGTTGCAGGCTGGCGCGAAGCTGAGGGTGAGGGTCTGCTGGCCGAAGAAGGGGTTGGGGCCGATGAGATTACCCGGCGGGGGAAAGCCCGGGGGGTTGGGCGGAGCCCCTGGGTACAGCACGCCGTAGTAGGACAGCATCAGCCCGTAGGGAAACTTCACCCAGCCGCTCAGGGTGATGGTGTTGAGGAGCGAGCCCTGTAGCGCCGCCGCCGGAAGCGGCGAGCCCACCAGCGCGTCGATGCCGCGGCGCTGCGCGCTCGAGCCCCCCACCCACTGCTGCGCGTCGGCGGACTGGGGAATGGCGTTCTGGGCCTGGTAGGCGTTGCTCAGGTAGACGAAGTCGTATTGGGCGTGCAGCGCGTACTTCAGCTGGGACAGCCCGGCGCCAATGGTGAAGAGCGCCGGGGCGTGCCGCTGGTTGTCCCAGCGAAACGTCGTGTTGGCCTGGAAAGCGCCTAGCGTCGTCCGCGCAGAGGCCACGCTGTCGGAGAGGCCGTTGGCCGTTCCGGAGAGGAATTCCTGGGCGAGGTCCAGGCGGAAGAGTTCCACTGCCTGCGCGCCCGTGCGCCGCGTCAGGACCTCCGAGAATTTCGCGACGCCCTGCAGGCGGTGGTTGGTGTCGACCGCCCAGTCGACGGCGTCATAGCGGTTGCCAGGCTGGGGGCCGGGGACCGCCCCCCAGGCGCCCACCACGTCCCGGAAGTCCAAACTGCCCTGGAAGGCATTCCGCAGGGCGCCCTGCCCCTCCCCGTAAGTGCGAGACAGCTCGCTGGAGACGAGGACGTCGACAATGCCGTAGCCGCGCTCGGCCGTCTGTCCCGTCATCTCCCCCACGTAGACGTCCTGCCGCAGCCAGGCGGACGGCTGGATGCGAAGCACCTCCCCCACCGGCAGCGTCATGACCAACTTGGGGACGACGTCCAGGCGGTCGCGCGCCTCCCTTTCGTAGGCGCGCTGGTAGAGGCCATCCCCCTGCAGCGGGTCCACCACGCCCGGGGGGGTGGCCACGGCAGGCGCGACGGGGAGGAAGAGGCCGTCCCGCCCCTCGTCCCCGAAGAGTTGCGTCAGCGGCGACAGCCGCGTGTAGGACATGACCAGGCCGCCGAAGAGCGGCCCCCACAGCGGCCGCTCCGGGAAGGCCACGTCAATTTCTGGCAGCTGCTGGAAGGTGGCTGGGCCGCGCAGCAGCTGGCCTGTCAGCGGGTTCTTGTCCGTGCCGAACAGCGAATAGCCAAAGGGCGACTGGGTGTCCTGCCGGTAGGACAGAGTGAGGCCCTCCCAGCTGTCGGCGGTGCGGTGGGATAGCCCAAAGGTGGACGTGAGGTACTGGTTGGCCTGCACCAGCACGTCGGTCGCTACGTCGCGGGGCAGCGCGGCGTCCGACGCGAGGTTCAGGTCGAGACGCGTCGTCCAGCCCTTGCCGAGGACGCTGACGATTTGGCTGGTGAGCTCCTCCCGCGGGCCGAAAGCCTTGCCCGCCAAGGCGGCAGGATTCGCACCTGGAGGCCCCAACGGCCACACCGCGCTATTCTCCGGGTTTCTGGGCGGCAGCGTGTCGTAGATGAAGTACAGCTCTGCAGTGCCGTGGGTGTCGACGCTCGGCGTAAAACGGAAGGTGGTGTCCAATGACGCCCCCTGCACGCCGATGCTCGAGTTTCCACCACCCCAGGTGTAGCCGAGGTCGAATTCGATGTCCGCGCTCCGCCCCAGCGTGACGTAGACGGGCACCGGCACGCTCCACCCGTTCTGCGCCGTGTAGTTGGGGAGAATTGGGAGTAACCCCGTCTTCCGGTCGCTCAGCGGCACGTACATGACGGGCAGCGCAAACACGGGCGCGCCGTAGACGCGGAAGACGGGCAGCCACAGCCAGGCCCCCTCCCCCAGCACCACGTCGGCCGAGGTGCTCTGGATGCTCCAGTGCGGCTTCAGCGGGTCCCGTGGCTCGCAGTCGCAAGGGGTGAAGGTGAGATTCTTCATGTACAGGTGACCGCCCGTCCCGCGCTGGATGCGGTCTGCCGTCCCGGCCAGCGCCGTCTGGCCAAGTGACTGGAGTTCGGCTGGGCTCTGCGCGGCCAGCATCCGGTCGAGGGTCACCTTCTTCTTCTGGAAGAAGTGACCCTGCTGCATGCCCAGCGTCGCCGTGCTGAAGTCTAGGGTCAGTTGGTCCGCCACCGCGCCAAGCAGCCCCCAGGCGCAGAAGGCGTTGCCGGTGGCGGTGAGGGTGTTGGTGTCCTGGTCAAGGAGGATGGTGTCGGCCTGCACCATGGTGCCGCTGGTGTTCAGCCGCGCGTGGCCGGTCAGCTTGACGTGCTGGGCGTCGGCGTCCGACTCCAGATGCTCGGCCTTGACGTGGATGGGCTCGTCGGCCGTCGGCGCTGGCTGGGAGACGAGACCGGCCTGCCCGAGCACGAGCAACGCGGCCAGGGCGGAAGGCATGCGGGCGGAAAGTCCCAGGGGCCCTTCAGGGGACCCGGAACTGCAGCGAGACCTCGTTGCCGTCCTGGCGCGCCTGGTACTCCGCCGCGTCGCGGAGGGTGATGGCCACCCGCACCGAGTTCTTCGGGCCGCGCTCCGGCTGGATGCGCAGGACCGGGCCCGCGAAGAAGGCCGTGTCCAGGGCGCGAGTGTTGTTGTGCAAGAGGATGGAGGTGTTGTCCAACTCGAGGACGACGGTGTTTTTCGCCCCGAGGGTCACCGAGTAACGCACCGGGCCGCTGGTGCGGACGTAGACGCGTGCGTCCTTCCCGTCGAAGCCGACGAAGGTGAGCGCCTTACGCTTCGAGTCCACCTCGCCCCCACCGGACATACCCCCACCCTCCGGGGCTGCCGACTCGGGGGCCGCCGCTTGCACAGCGGGCGCGGGGGGCGGGGGCGCTGAGCGGGGAGCCGCCGCCAACACCAAGTCCTGCTTGCGCTGCGCCTCCGCGCTCTGCGCTGCATCCGCCTGGCGCCGCTCCTGGGCGGCTGCCGCAGCAGCTGCGTCCTTTCGCCGCCTCTCCTCGGCCGCCGCCGCAGCAGCGGCGGCCTGCTGCTGGCGCTCGCGTTCCGCAGCGGCTGCGGCCAGGGCGGCGTCCTGCTTGCGCTTCACCTCGGCGGCCGCGGCCTGCGCCTCCGCCTGTTGCTTTTCCTGCAGCGTGCGGGCGGTGGCCGCCTCCTGCTGCCGCCGCGCCTCGGCGGCGGCCGCGGCTGCCGCATCCGCCTGGCGCCGCTTCTCCTCAGCCGCGGCCGCTGCCGCGGCATCCTCGCGCCGGCGCTGCTCCGCCGCGGCCTGGGCCGCCGCCGCGTCATCCAGTCGTTTCTTCTCCGCTGCGGCCGACGCTGCCGCAGCCGCCTCCTGCCGCTGCTTCTCCGCTGCCGCTGCGGCTGCCAGCGCGACCTCCTGGCGCTGCTTTTCGGCCGCCGCCGCCGCGGCTGCCGCCGCGTCCTGGCGCTGCTTCTCAGCCGCCGCCGCCGCTGCGGCTGCCGCCGCGTCCTGGCGCTGCTTCTCAGCCGCCGCCGCCGCTGCGGCGGCTGCGGAGTCCTGGCGCTGCTTCTCGGCCGCCACTGCGGCTGCGGCGGCCGCGGAGTCCTGGCGCTGTTTTTCAGCCGCTGCGGTGGCTGCGGCCTGTTGGGCGGCCGGGGCGCTGGCTGCAGCCACGACGGTGGGCGCGGCCGCTGCTGAGGTGCTTGGCGCTGTGTCGGCAGGCTTCGCCGCCGGGCGGGCCACTGCCGGCGCCGGTGCTGCCGCCACCGCCGGGGCACTGGCCGGCGCCGGCGAGGCACGCACCACCAGCTTGTTCCCGACGCTCTGGATGTCCGGTTCCACCTCGCGGTCGAAGCCGATGACGACGCGGGCGATGGCCGAAGCGTTGTTGCCGTAACTCGCCGTGCGGATGGCCACCACGCGCCCGGAGGTGACGTCCATGGCCTCCGGGACGCCGCTGAAGACGGCCTCGGAGATGTCCACCACCAGCCGCGGCGGGTCACTCATGGGAAAGGTGCTGAAGCTGGGCTTCTGCGTCCCGGTAATCTCCACCACCCCGGACTTCACCTCCACCTTGGTGATGGTGTTCAGGGCGTCTTGGGCCAGGGCGGGCGCGCACAGCGCCGCGCCGAGCAGAAGCCAGCGGCAGAAAGGACGTCTCACGGTCTGGGAATGCTACCCCCCACCCACGGGTCCTCCAAAGGAACGAACCCCGGGCAAGCGGCCGGTCAGGACAGCCGGGGGAGGACGGGGGGTTTGTGCCGGTGGGTGACGGCGTACTCCACCAAGTTTTTGATGTCGTAGCAGATTTGTCGGATGTCATGCCCCATCGTCAGCTCGATGTGGCTGTTTCCCTTCACCGGACGCCACAGCAGGTACTCACTCTTCGCGGCGCGGTACACGCTGCGGGTGGAGTCCACCGAGGCCAGCGGGTCCATATCCCCGAAAATGATCGCCATGGGGACGGCGATGTTTCCAAAGCCCTGCTTGAAGTCGTAGCCGCTGCGGTAGCACTTCAGCTCGCGGCCGCGAATCCACTTCGCAAACTGCTCGATGACTTTGCGCGGCTCGCGCTCGCCGCCCTCCCGCAGCAGCCAGCGCAGGTCGGCGCCGCTGGCACGCGAGGGGTTGGAGAGCCAGTTCACCCGCCGGGCCAAAGCATCGTAGAGCGGGTGCACCTCCGCGCGGGCGATGAGGCGCTCCAGCGTCTTCAGCCAGCTGTCCATCGGGACGTAGGTGAATTGCACGTCGTCGGGTGGGGGCCCGGGGTCCGCCAGGCGCTCCGTCACCGGCAGCCGCGCGGCGCTGAGCGCCTGGGCGGCCAGACGCCGCAGCCCGTGCACCGCCCGGCGCTCGGCGTTGACGGCGCCGAAGGCGAAGTCCACCACCGGGCCGAAGAGGGGTCCGGTCACCGCCAGGGCCCGCAGCAGCGGGAAGCCGCGGCCGACGTCGGCCGGGGCCCCAATGGTGACCATCCCCTCGAAGTCGTCGTGCAGCCCGGCGTGGCCGTAGCCGAGGATGCCGCCCATGGAGTGGCCGATGTAGAAAAGGCGCGTGCGGCCGGTGGCCGCCTTCACCGCGGCGATGCCCGCCGGCACGTCGTGCAGGAAGTAGCTGTCGATGTCCCAGCCGTAGTCCAAGTCTTTTGGCGGTGGGACGCCGGCGGCCTCGGCGCGCGCGCGCTGAAGTTCCAGGCTGCTCTTTCCGTGCCCGCGCAATTCCAAGATGTGGATGTCGGCGCCGAAGAAGAGGAGGTTCTTGACGAACTCCCCGCTCGTCCAGGCGTGCCGGTTTTGCGAGAAGCCGTGGACCAGCAGCAGCGGCTCGCCGAAGAGGGGTTGCGGAAAGCCCTGCGGCACCGGCTGGTAACGCGTCACCACCAGCGTCCAGCCGTCCGGGGTGTGCACCTCGTAGTCGCTCTTGCGGTAGAGCTCGCGAAACGCCACCTCGTCCACCGAGGGTGGGTGCGGCGAGCCCGCCCGGGCATTCGGAAGGCGCATGTTTACAGCCGAATGTATGGGGGGCTGCTGCGGCGCGCCAAGCATTGCGTGCGCTTGCCCCTCAACCCTCCGTGCTTGCGGGGACTTGGGCGGTCGACAGGTGGGCCTTCAGCGCACCCACCAAGTAGAGGGAGCCGGCGGCCAGGACGATGTCCTCCGGGGCAGCGGCCGCCCGCGCCGCGTGTAGCGCGGCGGCGGGCGATTCGGCCACCCGCACCGCCGGACACAGCGCCTGCGCGTCGCCGACGTAGGCCGATGGTGGAAGTCCGCGCGGCGTCTGCAGGGGTGACAAGGTGACAGTCGCCATGCCGGGCAGAAGCCCCGCCAGCATGCGGCGGACGTCCTTGTCTGCCACCGCGCCGAAGATGAGGTGGACGCGCCGGCCCGGGTAACGGCTGCTCAGCGCCGCGCGCAGCACCTGCACGCCGGCGGGGTTGTGGGCCCCGTCAAGGACAAGCAGCGGCGCCCCGGGCACCTCCTCCAGGCGCCCCGGCCATTGCACCTCCCGCAGCCCGGACACGCGCGCCGCGTCCGGAATGCTGACCCCCCCCTCCGCCAGCACGTCCAGAAGGGCCAGGGCCACGGCCGCATTCTGCTGCTGGTGCGCCCCGGCCAGTCCGAGGCGAAGGCCGCCCAGGCGCCGGGCTCCGTTCCGGAAGACGAGGGCGCCCGCCTCCTCGGTGACGGCGAAGTCCACCCCCTCGCGCGAAAGGGGCGCCCTCACCCGCGCCGCCTCATCCACCAGCACCCGCGCAGCCTCCTCTGGCTGACGCGCCACGACCGCCTGCACCCCTGCGCGAAAAATACCTGCCTTCTCCCGGGCGATGGCGGCGAGGCTGTCACCCAGCAACTCGGTGTGGTCGAGCCCCAGCGCGGTGACTGCCGTCGCCCGCGGCACGCACGTCGCCGTGGCATCCAGCCGCCCCCCGAGGCCCGTTTCCAGGACGGCGAAGTCCACGCCCTCCTCGGCGAAGTGCCAGAAGGCCACCAGGGTGCCCAGTTCAAAGTACGTCAGCGTGGACGCCGTCGGTGCGTGCTGCAGCACGTGCAAAAGCCGTTGCCCGAGCTCCGCGTCGTCGATGTCCACGCCGCCGAGACGAATCCGTTCATTGAAGCGAATGAGGTGCGGCGAGGTGTACAGCCCCACGCGGAACCCGGCGGCGCGCAGCACCGCGTCCACCATGGCGCAGGTGCTTCCCTTGCCGTTGGTGCCCGCGACGTGCACCGCCGGGACGCGCACCTCCGGGTGCCCGAGCTCCGCCAGCGCGGCGCGCATGCGCTCGAGCCCCAGCACCACCGTGGAGGGGGACCGGCTGTGCAGGAAGGCGAGGGCCTCGGCGGGCGTGGACGGCACGGGGAAGCCTTTGGGGCCGGGACGTCAGCCCATCAACGAGAGCAGCGCCCCGAGGCGCGTCCGCAGCTCCCGTCGGGGGACGATGGCATCGACCATCCCGTGCTCCAGGAGGAATTCGCTGCGCTGAAACCCCTCGGGAAGCTTCTGGCGGATGGTTTGCTCGATGACGCGGGGGCCGGCAAAGCCAATCAAGGCCTTTGGTTCGGCCAGCACCACGTCCCCCAGCCAGGCGAAGCTGGCGGCCACCCCGCCGGTGGTGGGGTGCAAAAGCACGGAGAGGTAGGGCTTCTTGACGCTGCGGAAGCGCGCCAGGGCGGCGGACGTCTTGGCCATCTGCATCAACGAGAAAATCCCCTCCTGCATTCGCGCGCCGCCCGAGGCGTTGAAGACGACGGCGGCGCAGCGATTCTCAAAGGCCCGCTCGAAGAGGCGGGTGACTTTTTCCCCGACCACGGAGCCCATGGAACCGCCCATGAACTCAAAGACGAAGGCACCCACCGACACGCGATGCCCTTCCAGCCGCCCCATGCCCGAGACAAAGGCATCCGCCTCGCCCAGGGCGCGAGCGGTGGTGCGCAGCCGGTCCTTGTACCGCTTGCTGTCCGAGAAGCCGAGCGGGTCCTGTGCTTCGAGCTCGGTGTCGCATTCCTCGAAGCTGCCCGGGTCGAGCAGCGTCTGCAGGCGCACCCGGGCCGGCCAGGGCAGGTGGTGCCCGCACAGCGGGCAGACGTTCCAGTTCCGCTCAATCTCCTGGCGGTAGATAATCTCGTTGCAGGCGTCGCACTTGGCCCACAGGCCCTGCATGCGCGAGGGCTGCTGGCGCCGCGCCTCGACGTCTGCGGGCTCGACTGGACTGATGCGGGGCTTCTTGGAGAACCAGGCGGCCATAGAGCCCCTGGTCCTATAACTCGAAGCTGTCTCCCAGCTCCAGCACCCTCACCGGCAGGTCAGCCACTTCCCGCTTCAGCGCCGCCACGAAGGCGGGCTTGAGGTGGTAGAGCAGCACGCTCGCCCCATCGCGCCGGAACTTCGCCAGTTCGGTGCGCAGCGTGCGAGGCGTGAGGTGACCGGAGAGGTCCGCCAGGGCCTGCATCTCGCTCGGGAAGCTGGTCTCGAGCAGCAGCGCCTTGAGGTTGGGGGTGGCGTTGAGCACCTCCCACAGTCGGTCGGTCGGGCCGGTGTCCCCGCTGATGCCGAGCGCGGTGTCCCCGTGGCGCACGACGAAGCCACAGCTCTCCACCGGGTGACTCACCAGCACGCTGGTGACCTCGTAGGGCCCGGCCTGGAAGGTCTCGCCAGCCCGGAAGGCCCGCAGTTCGAGCACCGGGTTCTTGGGCGAGGGGATGCGCGTGAAGTCGGGCCAGAGCGCGTCGTTGAAGATGTTCTTCTGCAGCGTCTTGACGCACGCCCGGCTGGCCCACACCGTCACCGGCCGCTCGCGCCGCCCCACCATCAGGTCTGCCAACAGCGGCAGGTCCTTCACGTGGTCGAAGTGGCTGTGGGTGAGGATGATGTGGTCGACCCGCGCCAGCGCGTCGAGCTCGAGACTGGCACAGAGGGCGCCGGCGTCGAGGGCCAGCACGTCGTCCACCAGGAAGCAGGTGGTCCGGCAGTCGGGCAACTCGCCACCGTGGCAGCCGAGGACGGAGAGCTTCACGAGTCAGGGGTCTCCGAATTTCCAGCGCATTTCCAGGAAGGACAGGTACTCGTCGAGCCGCGCGGTGTCACGCACCATGAGGCGCTCTCCACTGCGCTCCACCAGTCCCAGGCGTTCCAGCCGCTCGAGCATGCTCCTGACCCCGGGCTCCCCCACCCCGGTGAGGGCGGGCAGCTCCCGCAGCTGGAGGTCGATTTCCACCCCCTCCTCGGCGGCCCGACCACGCATCTGGCAGGCGGTGAGCAGGTGGTGCACCACCCGGCTGCCGGGGTCGGCCAGCAGCAGCGTCTCAATCTGCGCGTCCGCGTCGGCCAGCCGCTCGGCGAGCTTCTTAATCATCCGCACCGCAATCTCGGTGTTGCCACGAATCATTCCGTCGAATGTCTTGGGGTCAATCACCAGAAGCTTCGCCGCTTCCGTCACGGTGGCAGTGGCGTTCCGCGGCTTGTTGGAAATGAGTGCCATCTCGCCGAAGAATTCCCCCGGTCCCAGCACGGCCAGCGTCTTCTGCTCGTCCCGGACGCGCTTGGTGATGAGGACGCGGCCAGCCTGCAGGACATACATCTCCTTGCCGCTCTCTCCCTCGCGGAAGAGGACGGTGGACTTGGGAAATTCCTTTCCGAAGCGCTGGAAGAGGGCGTCCTCGGCGCTCATGGTACCGGTCGATTCAGGATGGGAGAGAGTATTTCGGTGGAGAGACGTCGGGTCAAAGAAGGCGCCCGCGCGCGCGGAGGCCCCTCCGGCCAGCAGCGTGTCACTTTACCACTCCCGCGGACGCCGCGTCCCATTCCGGGCCCGGCGGGGACAGCTTGAGAAAGGCCACCTCGTCCAAATAGCGGCGGGACGGCCCGTCCTTGGGCCACAGCCGCAGGACGGCCTGAAAGTGTTGCTCCGCCCCCTCGAAGTCCTTGGCGCTGAAGGCGTCCACCCCGGCTTCGAAACGCCCCACCGCTTCTGCCTCGGCCGGCGTCGGCGCGCCGAGATGCCGCAACTCATACACCCGGGTCGAGTGCTGCTTTCCCCGCACCTTCACCGAGCCGAGTCGCCGTGCGCACACCGCCCCGCGCACCTGGGCGTGCGTCTCCTCGGACAGCAGCACCCGGGTGCCGAACAGCTTGTTGGCCCCCTCCAGCCGGCTGGCCAGGTTCACCGCATCCCCCATCACCGTGTAGTCGAAGCGGACGTCGGAGCCCATGTTCCCCACCACCATGACGCCGGTGTTGATGCCCACCCCAATCTCCACCTCACCGACCCCTTCGGCCCGCCAGGAGGGCCGCAGCCGCTCCAGCTCTTCCAAGAAGCGCATCGACGCTCGGCAAGCCCGGAGCGCGTGGTCCTCCTGCGCTACCGGAGCTCCCCAGAAGGCCATCAGCGCGTCGCCGATGTACTTGTCCAGCGTCCCCCCCTCTTCGAAGACGATGTTCGTCATCGGGCTCAGGTAGGCGTTGACGAAGCGCACCAGCGCCTCCGGCGCGATGCGTTCGGAGATGCCCGTGAAACCACGGATGTCGCTGAAGAGGACGGTCAACTCGCGCTTCTCGCCGCCAAGCTTCAGATGCTCGGGGTGCTCGAGCATCTCCGTCATCACCGCCTCGCTTAGGTAGTAGCGAAAGGTGCGCCGCAGGCGCAGCTTCTCGCGGTCCGTCGAGAGCCAGCCGACCAGCGTCAGGGCCGAAGCCACGGCCAGCATGCCGGCCGCGGGGAGGACCAGCGCCAGCTGGGTGCCGCCGCGCAGCAGCACCTGGCCCAGAAGCCACCAGCCCGCCACCAGCCCCAGTGGCACCGCCACCCGCCACCCCGCTCCCACCCGGGGCAGGACGAAGGCCAGCAGCAGTCCGCCGCCCACCAGGAAGGCCACCTCCAGCCACAACAGCCACGGCCCGCGTTGCAGGTAGCGGCCGGAGAGGACGGCGGAGAGCATCGCCGCGTGCGCGTAGACGCCCGGCTCCACTTCCCGGAAGGGCGTCACCACCTGGTCGAAGGAACCGACCAGCGTCACTCCCACCAGCACCGTCTTGCCGGCAAGCTGGCCGGCGGAGGGCTCCCCAGCGAGCACGTCCGCCATGGACACCGTAGGCACCGTCGAGGCGGCGCCCAGCCAGGGAATGCGCGCGTAGGGCTCCTGCACTTCATTGGGCACCTCCCGCACCACCTCGCGGCCCCTCCGCAGCCGCGCGCCCACCACCCGCTGCAGCACCGGGTCCCAGGCAGGCTCCACCTCGGCGCCCAGCGCCACTGCCGCCGTCTGCAGTTCGAGGCTGGGCAACAACCCCTGGGGTACGTCCAGCTGGATGAAGAGGGGCGTCCGCCGCAGCACCCCGTCCGGGTCGAGCTTCACCATGTAGTGGCCCAGACGCGTCCGGGGCCGGACAAACTTGGCCAGCGGCGCCTGGGCACTGCGGTACCGGTCGGCAAGCCATGCCGTCCAAGGCACCTGGTAGTGGGCTGCCTGGTGCGCCATGGGGAAGACGGTGTTGAGCTTTGGCGCCAGCACCTCGGCGTCCTTCTCGGCACGGGCGGCGTAGTCGGCAGCCTCCGCGGCGCGGTAGGCCTCCACCCCCTGGACGAAGTTGGCGGGCACCAGCGCGCTGGCCAACTCGGCGTCGGGGTCCTCGCCGGCGCGCGCCTGCAGGGCTTCGAGGACGGGCTGAAGCGCCGAGCGCTCGGCCTCGGGCAGCGGTCTGCGCGCAGCCTCCACCTCCGACAGCACCTGGGCCCAGGGCCCGCGCTCGGCCTCGTCCGTGAACGTCATGTCCAGCCCCACGGCGGCGGGCTGCAGCTGCTGCAGGCGCTTCAACCCCCTGGCCAGCACGTCCCGGGGCCAGGGCCACCGCCCGTACCGCTGGATACTTTTCTCGTCGATGGCCACCACCCGGAGCTCGGGCACCGGGGCCACCGGACCGCGGAGAAGAAACTGGAGGTCCTCCGCCTTGCCCTCGGCCGAGGCCAGCCCGCGCACCAGCACCTCCCGGGCGCTCGCCGGCCCGCTCCCTCCGCTGGGCAGAGGTGCTCCCTCAAAAAAGACGTGCAGCGCGGCCACCAGGCCGGCCACCGCCAGGGCGACCAATTCGTAGCGGCGGCGGCTGAGGAGTCGAGAGAGACGTTCCATGCCAGGGGGGTGGGCGCGGTGCGGGCCCCCTAGTCTCCCCCAACCCTGGCCCCACCACCGCATCCAATTCCTCCCCCCAGCAAGCCGCCCAATGGCGTACAAGCAGTCCACCCGTGGGCACCACCTACAAGGACTCGGGGGTCGACATCGACGCCGGGGATGCGCTCGTCGAGCGCATCCGCCCCCTGGCGGCGCGCACCCAGCGGCCGGAAGTCCTCTCGGGCGTGGGCGGCTTCGGCGGCCTCTTCGCCCTGCCGCCCGGGCGCTGGAAGGAGCCGGTCCTGGTCGCCGGGACGGACGGGGTGGGCACCAAGCTGAAGGTGGCCTTCGCCGCCGGCCGGCACGGCACCATCGGCATCGACTTGGTGGCGATGAGCGTCAACGACGTCCTCACCTCGGGCGCCGAGCCGCTGTTCTTCCTGGACTACTTCGCCACCTCGCACCTGGAAGTCGAGCAGGCCGCCGCCGTCGTTTCCGGGGTGGCCGAGGGCTGCGCGCAGGCGGGCTGCACGCTGCTGGGCGGGGAGACGGCGGAGCTCCCGCGCTTCTACGCCGAGGGAGAGTACGACTTGGCCGGTTTCTGCGTGGGCGTGGTGGAGCGCTCGCGCATCATCAGCGGCCACTCCATCCGTCCTGGCGACGCGCTGCTGGGCCTCGCCTCCTCTGGCCTGCACTCCAATGGCTACTCCTTGGCCCGGCGTGTTCTCCTCGAGGAGGGACACCTCGCGCTGGACGCCCGCGTCGAGGGACTGGCTCGGCCGCTGGGGGAGGAGTTGCTCGAGCCAACGCGCATCTACGTCAAGGACGTCCTCGCCCTCATCGACGCGGTGGACGTCCGCGGGCTTGCCCACATCACCGGCTCCGGCATCCCCGGCAATGTCCCCCGCTGTCTGCCGGACGGGACGCGGGCCGTGCTGCATGCCTCGCGCTGGCCCTGCCCTCCCATCTTCTCCGCCATCGCCCGGCTGGGCCAGGTGGACCGCGCGGAGATGTTTTCGACCTTCAACATGGGCCTGGGCATGGTGTGCGTCCTGCCCGCGGAAGCCGTCGGGGCGGCGCTCGCGCTGCTCCGCGCCCGGGGCGTCGAGGCCTATGACGTGGGCCGGGTGGAGGCCGCAGCGGGAGAGCCCACCGCGGTCGTCCTGCCATGACCGCCCGCCACGCGCTGGCCGTGCTGGTGTCGGGCAGCGGAAGCAACCTGCAAGCACTGCTCGACGCCAGCGTCGCACCGGACTTTCCGGCACGCGTGGCGGTGGTGCTGTCCAACGTCCCCGGCGTCCTTGCCCTGCAGCGCGCGGAGGCCGCCAGGGTGCCCACCGTGGTGCTCCCCCACCAGGGGTACCCGGGGCGGGGGGCCTACGACGCGGCCCTGGTGGCGGCGCTCGCGCCCTACCGGCCTGACATCGGCTGTCTGGCCGGCTTCATGCGCCTGGTGGGTGCCACCTTCCTCCGGGCCTTTCCACTCGGCGTCCTCAACATCCACCCCGGCCTGCTTCCCAGTTTCCCCGGGCTGCATGCGGTGCGGCAGGCGCTCGAACACGGGGTGAAGGTGTCCGGCTGCACCGTGCACCTAGTCGACGAGGGCACGGATACCGGCCCCATCATCGCCCAGGCCGCCGTGCCGGTGCTGCCCGCGGACACCGAGGCCAGCCTCGGCGCCCGCATCCAGCAGCAGGAGCACCGGCTGTACCCGCTGGCGGTGCGCCTTGTGGCCACCGGCGCGGTGGCTCGGGACGGACGGCGCTTGCGAGGCGGCGGCCCGCCAGAGGCATCCGGACTCGCGCTCCTCAACCCTGGGTCGGGCTGAGGGGAGGCACGGCCCGGGACAATGGCTCGGCTTCCGGACAAGCCCCGCTTCACCGCGGCGCCCAGTTCCCGCGTCTACGACGCCATCATCCTCGGGCCCGGCCTCGGCGCCGGCTTTGCCGCGGCCCTCCTGGCGCGGCGCGGCCTGCGGGTGCTGTGGGCTGAGCAGGGCGGCCCGCCTGCGGCCTACGCCCACCAGGGCTTCCTCTGGCCCACGCGGGTGCTGGCCCTGCCACCACCACGCGCCATGCCGCTTCTGGAAGACGCCCTCACGGAACTTGGCCTTACCACCCAAGTCTCCCGGGCGCTGAAGCCGCTGGTGCCAGCGCTGCAACTCGTCCTGCCCCGCCACCGGCTGGACTTGCCCCTGGACGACGCCCGGCGACTCGCCGAGTGCACCCGGGAATTTGGCAGTTCCGGCGCCCGCATCGCCGACGGGCTGAAGCAGCTGGCGGCGGCGCACACCGCCACCGACGGCTTCTTGCGCAGCAAGGAGGCGCTGCCCGCGGCCGGGTTCCTCGCCCGCTGGCGGCTGCGGCGGGCCCTGAAGGCCTGGCCCGCCCTGTCGCTCCCCTCCCCCCTTTCGGACAGCGAGCCGGCCGAACACCTGCTGGCGCGCGCCACCGCCTTCTTCGTCTACCAGGATGCGCCTGGACCCCTCGCCGTGCGGCGCAGCCTCGGCCAACTGCTGGCCGGGCCCCAGCGCTTCCCCGGGGGACAGGCCGGCCTGGTGGAACTGCTGCGGCACCGCTTCGAGGAGCTGGGCGGAGCGCTGCTGCCGGCAGATGGTGCCGCGTCGCCCATCCAGTCTCTGAGCGTAGAGCGCGGGCAGCCGGTGGGCCTGGACGTCCGTGGCTCCGAGGCCACCCAACGGGCCGCCTTCATCCTCTCTGCGCTGGACGACGTCGAGCTGCTCCCCCTGTTGCCCGCCTCGCTGCGTACGGCCAAGCCGGCCGCGCTGCAACCCGCCGCCCCCAACCGCGCGGTGCTGGCCGTCCACTGGGTGCTTCCCGCCGCTGCGCTTCCACAGGGCCTCGGGGAACTCGCCCTGGTGGATGAGGCCTCGGCCGTGGGCGCGTGCCTGGTCCAGGTGGGCCCGGCCCGACGGACGGAGGGGCGAGGCGACGAGGCGGGACTGCGGCTGGTGACGGCAGCGGCCGTCGTCCCGGCCGACGTCGAAGAAGGCCCCGTCTCGGCCCATGCGGCACGCATCGAGGAGGCGCTGGAGCGCCTGCTGCCCTTCGCGCGCCCAAAGGCGCTGGCCCGCTCGGTGCCGCAGCTGGACGCCCCCGGGCGCGCGCCGGGCCTACTGCTGCACCCCCTGCTGCCGAGGGCGGCCAAGGCAGCGTGGGAGGGTGCGGGACTGCCTCCCACCACACCCTGGGCCAGCCTCCTCCGGGCCGGCCGGGAGGTGTGCCCCGGGCTGGGGCTGGAGGGGGAGGTGCTGGCGGCCCTGGGGGCGGTGGCCCGGGTCCAGCGTGCCATCCAGAAGCGACGGGCCCCCGGGCGGTAGGGGCCTGGCATTGGCCCGGAAATTCGGTTATGCGCAGGCCCCCTCCTTCGTCCTAGCGTCTCTCCGAGGAAGTCATGGCCTGGAAGTGCGACATTTGTGGCAAGCGCCCCCTGGTGGGCAACAACGTCAGCCACGCCAACAACAAGACGAAAACGCGCTCGCTGCCGAATCTCCAGAAGCTGCGCGCCACCGTCGACGGGCGCACGCAGCGTGTGCTCGCCTGTACCCGGTGCATCAAAGCCGGCAAGGTGGTGAAGGCAGCCTGAGTCGAGGGCGGGCGCCCCTTGCGCGTTGCCCTCCTCTTCGTGGACGGTGTCGGCGTCGGGCTTCCCAACCCGGACGTCAACCCGCTGGCCCGTCGGGGGTTTCTCCTTTCCCAGTTTGAAGACGGCAGCGGGACGGCGCTGCCGGGCGGCGAGCTGTCGCTGGTGGACGCCACCTTCGGCGTGGCAGGACGCCCCCAGTCGGCCTCCAACCAGACGGCCCTCCTCACCGGCCTCCCCGCCCCCCTGCTGGTGGGCCGCCACGTCCTCGGCTACCCGGACGCCCCCTTGCGGGCGCTGTTGGCAAAGCACAGCCTGGTGAAGCGCCTGGTGGAGTCCGGGCGCACCGCCACCTTCGCCAACGCCTACCCGGCTGCCTACCTCGCCGCGCTGGGCCTTCCCCACGCCGAAGGCGGCCCCCCGGACGTCACCCTGCCGCCGAGCGCTCGCCGCCGCCTGCGCCCCTCCGCCTCCACCGCCGCCTTCGCCGCGGGTGGGGTGCCCCTGCGCACCCTGGACGCGCTGCGGCGGGGCGAGGCCGTTGCCCATGACGTCACCGGGGCCCGCGGGCTGGCGCACGGCCTCTCCCTCCCCTTGCGTACGCCCGGGGAGGCTGCTGCTGCCTTCTGGCGCGTCGCCGCGGGCATGGACTTCACGCTGTTCGAGCATTTCGCAGCCGATGAAGCTGGGCACGCCCAGGACGCCCAGGCGGCCGTGGAGGCCCTCTCCACCTTCGACGCCTTCGTCCGGGCGGTGCTGGCCGGCCGCCCGGCCGACACGCGGGTGCTGGTGACGAGCGACCATGGCAACGTGGAGGACCTCCGGACGCGAAACCACACCCGGGCCCCCGTGCCCCTATTGGCCTTCCCACCGCTGGAGGGTGAGTCACGCCCACGCACCGTGGCCGACGTCGGCCAGTTGCTGCTCGCCTAGAATGTGGCGGGCCTAGCGCGCCGTTTCGAGCTTGCCCGGCCGGCGAAGCATCTTCTCAATCTCGCTGATGTGGATTTCCTCGTCGTGTACCATTCTCCGCGCGTACTCCTCGAGCATGATGTCGCGGTCTCGCACCAATTCGAGCAGCTTGCGGTAGGCGTCCACGCCCTCCTGCTCGTGCTCCATGGCCTCGCGGAGAATCTGGTCGATGTCGTGGCGCTGCGTCTCGAGCAGCTTGCCGATGCGCAGGGAGGGGTGACCGCCCATGGAGGTGATGTGCTCGCCGGCCTGCAGCGCGTGCGTCAGCCCCTCGTTGGCCTGCGTCCTCATCCAGGAGACGATGGGGATGCGGGCGTGCCCAAAGACCATCAAGGAGTAGTGGGCATAGCGGACAACGCCCGCCAGCTCGATTTCGAGGATGCGATTGAGGACGTCCAGGACGCTCTTCTCGTTCAGCGCTTTGTCGGGCATGGGGGGACTCCTTGAGGGGAACGGCCGTCAGCGTGCGACCCGCGGCGTCACCGCCGCCGGGTTATCGAGCAGCGGCGGACGGTCCTTGCCCTCCACCACGCGCTGCAACTCAATCTCCTGCAGCAGCGTCGGCGGCGCCACGGTCGAGACGGGGACGTTGCCGCTCTCCGCCCCACAGAAGCCGTTGAAGATGCCGGGGGTCTGGCCAGTGGCGAGGACTTTGTTCATCGCGCTCAGAGGCGTGCCCACAATCTCCACCCCGCGGACCAGCGTCTCCGTGCCGTCGCGCACGTCCACCCGGTAGACGCGCCGGGGAATGCCCTTGAAGGCCTGGTAGCCGAAGCTGGAAGTGTTGGTGTTGCCCCCTGTGATGTCGCGGATGATGAGGCCGTACTGCTTTCCCTGACGCTTCGCCTCGGCGATGAGCATACGCTTCAGCTCGACATCCTTCACTTGCCGCGTGGAGGTGACAATGAGATTGGACATGCGCGCCACCGGGCGGCGGTTGAGCTGGGCGCGCCCGTGCCCGTTGGACTGCAGAAAGCCCTCCACCGGGTGACGCGAGACGAGGAAACTCCTCAGCACGCCTTTGTCCACCAGCGTCACCGCCTGGGCCGGGATGCCCTCGTCGTCGAAGCGGTAGAAGCCGTTGAGTGACCGGCCGCCCATGTCGGCCCGCGTCGGGTCGTCCACCACAGTGAGGAAGTCGGGAAGCACCAGCTTGCCCACCTGGCCCCGGAACGTCTTGCCCTCCGCATCGTTGTCCTGGCGGTCACCCTCCAGGCGGTGACCGACTGCCTCGTGGAAGAGGACCCCGGCGGCATTCGATTCGAGGATGGCCGGGCCGGTGTACGGGTCGATGGCCGGCGCCGCTCGCAGCTGCGCCAGTTCGGCAATGACGCTGTTGGCGTCCTGGACCAGCGCGGCGTCCGACGGCAGGTCCGCCTCGCGGAAGGCGTAATAATCCCGGCTGTCGTCGAGCAGCTGCCCGTCGTCGGCCCGGGTGACGGCGAAGACGTGAACGCCGTACAGCGTCTCCTCGGTGAGGATGCGGCTTCCTTCGGAAGAGACGAAGTAACGCACCTGCTTGTCTGCGGTGACGCGCACGTCGGCGTCGAAGATTCGGGGGTCCGAGTTGAACTCTGCGGAGACGGCCCGCACCGTGCGCGTCCAGCGGGCCCGGTCGAAGGGGAACTCGGTCGGCGACTGGATGAAGACGTGGGGGCGCTCGCGGGAGAACGCAGGCGGGCGCTTGGGGTCCTCGACGACGTAGACGCTCTCGCCTTTCTTCTTCAGGTAGTTGAAGAGGCTCGCCTTGTAGCGTTCGTCGGTAATAATCCACAGCGAAGCCCGCAGCGCCGCGGCGTCGTCGTCGAGCGGCGCCTCCTTGCGCGCCGTGTAACTCGTCCCCTTGAGCGAGAAGTTGAAGTCCATGTCCTCGCTGAGGCTGCTGTCGAAGTCGTGATTCCCCACCCGGACGTCCACGTAGACGCGGCGGTCGCGGAGGGACTCGTCGTCGAAGAGGGCACCGTAGCGGCCCGCCACCCAGCGCTGCTCGAGGTCCTTCACCGAGTAGCTCAGAAAGTACGGAGCCGGATTTTCACCCAGCTTCAGCCGGGCCTGGTTGCGTTCCAGCTCCCCGGCCATCGCGTCCAGCAACCGCAGCCGCGGGTCAGAGGCCGCTGGCGCGGCGGAGGGGACGGCCAGGGAGACGAGCAGCGCGACGGCGGGTCCAAGCGAGGGGAGCACTGGAGAGGCAGTCTAGCGCAACGCCAACGGCGGCATTACCCGGCGAGCGCCTGCTCGCCGAGCGGGGCAGGGCCGCCCCACTCCTCCACCCGCCAGCCGCGACGGTCGGCCTCGCGCCGGAGCCGACGGTCGGGATTCACCACCACCGGCCGGCCGACCCGCTCCAGGACGGGCAAGTCCGTATAGCTGTCCGTGTAGAAGGTGCAGGCGGCAAGGGACACCCCTCGGCGCTGCGCGTACTCCTCCGCATAGCGGAGCTTGCCCGCGCCGAAGCACACTTCGCCTTCCGACTCGCCGGTGTGCACACCGTCGCGCACCCGGAAGCGCGTGCAGAGCACCCCGTCCAGGCGGAGCTCGGCGCTCACCAACTCCGAGAGGTAGAGAGAGCTCGCGGTGAGGAGGACGCACGCCTCCCCCAGCGAGCGGTGGTGGTCGACGGCTACCCGGGCGCCAGAGCGGTAAAGCTGCCGGACCTCTTCCTCGTAGAAGGCGCGCGTCCGCTGGCGCAGCGTGTCTTCCGGCGTCCCTTCCAGGCTGCGAATGGCCGTCCGCAGCGCTTCCTCCATCGAGGCGAAGCCGAGCCGGTAGCGCACCATCCAGGTGGCGGCGCGAAGCGCCTGCAGCCGGTTGATGTTGCCGCTGCGCAACTCGCGGCGAATCCACAGGTTGCCGGAGTTGCCGACGATGAGCGTCTCGTCAAAGTCGAAGAAGGCGATGGACACGGCAGCTTTGCATGCTAACTGCTCACCGCCGCCGCCGCCGCGTCCCCAGCCAAAGCAGGCCCAAAAGCCCGAGGAAGACCACTGGCCTGGAGTCGGTTCCAGCGTTGCTGCACCCTCCGGAGGACGCCGGTCCACCGTCCGGCAACAAGCAGTCCTGGGAAGGCCGTTCGCTGGGGTAGACGTCGCAGACGAACTCCTTGGAGCCCGGGTCGAGGACGCGCTCCGACGTTTCGCCGACCCCCTCGTAGCGGTACATGGTCGAGGCGGGGTCCGGCGACTCGTCCAGCCCGAGGGTATGGCCGAACTCATGCGTGGCCGTCGCCTGCGTGTCGTAGACGACACAGGAGAGCGACTCGGTAGCGTCGCACGGTGGGCCATCGACCGTCGTGAAGAAGGCCTCCGCCGCGTTCAACTCGACGTCGGTGTCGACGATGACGCCGTCCTGGCCCCGGAACGTCACGGTCGTGAGCGCGAGCACTCCCGCGGGGTTCTCCCAGCAGTCGTGCTGGTTGCCGCAGCTGGCGGTGGCCAGACAGGGGTCGCCGGCGTCCACCACCTGGCTGCACAGCACGGTGCGAAAGAGAATGAGGTTCTCGTTTCCTCCATCCATCAGCAGCCCGATGGACCGCGACGCCGAGCGCGGTCCCTCGGAGATGGTGAGGTTCCCGCACGCCTGCTGCTGCGCCTGCCACGTTTCCCAGGCGCGCGTCACCGCGTCGAAGCCCGCGTCTCCAAGCGGGGCGTAGCCCAAGCGACTTTGCGCGAAGACCAGCTGGCCCGCGGGCCACCGCAGGCAGTGCGTGCCGTCGGTGGTGCGCACGTAAGGAAGCGAGCCCGTCACGGCCAGGGCCAGGGCGAAACCCAAAAGCCCAGCTCTCACTTTCGCTGGACCTCCCGCCGCACCTGCTGTTGCAATTCCTCGAGGGGCACGGCCGTCCGCGGACGGGGCGAACTGCCGGGGGGTACCACCAGCCGAAGCCCCTCCACCGCCGCCGGCACCGCACTCGCGGCACTGCCGTCCGCCGGGCGATCGATACGGTAGACGCCCTGCGACAGCCCGACGACGCGCCACAGTGGCCCCTGGCGCTCGAGGAAGAGCGCCAGCTCATCCCCGACGTCCAGCAACGCGACCCCAGCCACGCGCTGGGCAAGACCATCGCGCTGCCCTCCCGGCTGCACCACCGTGAGTCGTCCTGCCGCCCTGCCCTTCCACGTCTTTTGGACGTCCACTTCGATGAAGGTCACCAAGCGGCTGTGGTCGTCGGTCCACTCGGTGCGCGTGCCGGTGACGCGGCCCTGGACCACGTCGCTGGCGGCATGGGTGAGCGCCGGGACGTCCATCTGGAGGGCGCTGCTGGCGAACGCCGGACCGGCAAGGCACCACAGCAGCAGGGAAAGACGCGACATGCTTGCAGCTTCTCATGCTACCCGCTCCTGCCTGCAGGCGCGTGACGGGCCCTCCCCCGCGTTGACCCACCCAGGGCCGCTTGTTAACCCTCTGCCCCCCATGGCCAGCCCCCCCCGCGTCCGCTTCGCTCCCTCCCCCACGGGCTACCTTCACATTGGCGGGGCGCGGACGGCGCTCTTCAACTGGCTGTACGCCCGCCGCCACGCCGGAAAGTTCATCCTGCGTTTGGAGGACACCGACCGCGAGCGCTCCACGGAGGAATCCGTCCAGGCCATTCTGGACGGGCTGCGGTGGCTGGGGCTGGACTGGGACGAGGGGCCGGGCGTCGGCGGACCGGTGGGACCGTATTTCCAGACCGAGCGCCTGGACCTCTACCGGCGGGAGGCCGACACCCTCATCGGGGGAGGCAAGGCCTACCGGTGCTACTGCACCAAGGAGGAGCTGGAGGAGCGCCGGCGTGTCTTTGAGAAGCAGAAGCGCCCTTACAAGTACGAGGGAACCTGCCGGAACCGGACGGACTTCCCGCCGGGCCGGACGGCGGTGGTGCGCTTCCTCATGCCCGAAGTGGACGAGACGTTGACGTACACGGACGAGGTGCTCGGCCGAATCTCCAAGCAGACGTCGGACCTGGACGACTTCGTCATGCTGCGGGCCGATGGCATCCCCCTCTATAACTTCGGCTGCGTCGTGGACGACCACGCCATGAACATCACCCTGGTGGTCCGCGGGCAGGAGCACATCAACTCGACCTTTCCCCAGCTGATGCTCTACCGGGCACTCGGCTGGACGCCGCCAGCGATGGCCCACCTGCCCCTCATCCTGGGGCCGGACAAGGAGAAGCTGAGTAAGCGGCGGCACCCGGAGGCGGACGTCATCCTGCACCGGAGCAATGGCATCCTTCCGGAGGCGCTGGTCAATTTCATCGTCCGGCTGGGGTGGAGTCACGGCAACGACGAGGTCATCTCTCGGGAGCAGATGGTCGCCTGGTTCGGCTTCGACCACGTCGGGAGCACCTCGGGCATCTGGAACCCGGAAAAGTTGCTCTGGCTCAACCAGCACTACTTGAAGACGCTGCCCCCTTTGGACATCGGCGCCCGGCTACTTCCATTCCTGGCCGCGCGCGGTGTCGACCCGGCCGGAGACCCTCGGCTGGAGCGCGTCGTTCTCGCGCTGCGGGAACGCTCCAAGACCCTGGTCGAGATGGCCGACCTCGCCCGGCCCTTCTTCGTCCGTGTTCCGGTCGACCCGAAGGCGGCGGCGAAGCATTTGGACCAAGCCGGCAAGCGCGCACTGGCATTGGCCCGCGAGGCGCTCCATGCCGTGCAGCCCTGGACGACGCTCGGCATCGACGCGGCCTTCAAAAGCGTCTCCGAGACGGCCGGACTGGGCATGGGCAAGGTGGCGCAGCCAGTACGGGTGGCAACCATGGGAATGCCGGTAAGTCCCCCCATCGGCGAAACGTTGGAGCTCCTCGGCAAGGTGGAGTCACTCGAGCGCATCGATGCCGCGCTCGCTAGTTGAAGCGCGCACCACCGGCTGTGTCCCCCCCAGCGACCTCTGCCGCCTTTTCGCCGGGGCTTCGCACCAACGGTGGGCGAGCCGGTTGAAACCGTGGACGCCTTAGCCCGAGGGACCTACCATGCGCGCTGGATGCCGGGCCGCCTTGACACCCCAGAACTCCGTTCCTATAAGCCCGCCCGCTGGTGGCTGACGGCAGCCGCGCTCGGAGTGATGGTCTCGGGGACGGCGTGGGGGGAGATACTGGACGGGGTTCAGTTGCCCGACAGAACGACGAAGGTGGGAGAGCGCAGGTACCGTGTTCCGCAGGACTGGGAGAACACGATGAAGTACTTCAAGACGGCGTACCCGTCGGCGCAATTTCCCCGGCGGACCATCGTCAACCAGCCCGGGGTGAAAGCGATTCACCTCGCGAATCCGGATGGACATGGGGGCTGGGTCGGGCTGAACATTTACGAGGCGAACGACGAAGTCCGCGTCTATGTCGTTCCGCCGGATGGCACGGCCGGCAAGCCCGCCAAGAAGGCAGCACCCGCAGCACCGAAGAAGAAGTAGTGGTCTTGGGGAATCGTCTAACGGCAGGACGCCAGATTCTGGATCTGGCTATCTAGGTTCGAATCCTAGTTCCCCAGCTCTTTCCCCTAATTGTTACGGTAATTTGCAGGGGCGACTTTAAGCATGTTGCGTCAATGCTGCACTCGTGGACGTGAAACATCGCCCTCTCCCCAGCCTCGCAACCAAAGATGATCGCTCGGCGCACGCGATCGGCGCAGGGGTCCGCTGGTCGGTTACCTCCGAATGGGGAGCCCAACGCGGCAAAGGCAGATCGCTACCTCGCCAGCCGGATCGCGGCGCGGACGCCCGCCTCGAGGATGGCGTCGGACTCTGCGCGGTCGGGAGTCGCGCGTGCGAGCTGCAGCGTACCGGCGAGGAGCCCGAGGAAGGCCGCCGCGTCAGCGCGGCCGACCTCCCTGCCTCGCCGTGACGAGAGCCACGCTGCGAGCGCCTCAAGGGTCGGCTCGTTGTGGGACGCGAAGGTGTGTCGTGTCGCGCGTGGGTGCCGCGCGACCTCTGCCGCCAGGGCCGCGATTGTGCATCCCGTCCCCGCCGCATCGCGGTGCTCGGGGCTCAGATAGGCGCGAACCACCACCTCGACGTCAGCTCCGTGGAGCACTTGCTCGAGCTCCTCATGCCGAGCGTCGAGCGACCGAAGCAGGGCTTCTCGGACCAGCGCCTCCTTCGACTTGAAGTGCGTGTAGAACGTGCCGACGGTCAGGTCGGCCTCGGCCATGATCTTCGCGAGGCCCACGGCGGCGATGCCGTGCTCACGAAAGAGGCGTGATGCGGCCTCCAAGATCCGTTCGCGTGTCGCTTCGTTGTGTTCCGGGGCGTATCGCATTGGTGCAACTCGTGTCCTCACTTCACCTTGATCACGACCTTGCCTCTTGCTCGCCCAGTTTCGACGTAGGCAAGCGCCTCATTCGTCGACTGGAATGAAAAGACCTTGTCCACCACGGGGCGGATAGCACCCGCATCGATCAGAGCAGCAATCTGTCGCAGCTGGTCGCCGCTTGCTTTCATGAAAAGGAACGAGAACGTATTCTTGAGGTTTTTCGCCTTTCGCCTCGTACCGAAGCTCAAGAGCAACATGACGAGCTTCACGAACCAAGGGGCCCCGATCTCCTTCGCGAAGTCCGGGTCGGGCGGACCGGAGATCGAGACGAGGCGTCCACCGGGGCGCAGCACGCGCAAGGACTTCTCGAGTGCCTTGCCGTCTTGGCTGTGCAACACCAGGTCGTAGCCGCTCAGCTTGGTTTCAAAATCTTCCTTCTTGTAGTCCACGATCGACGTCCGCACCGAGGCTGCGAACCAGGTCAATGTTCGACGTGCTGGTCGTGGTCGCGACCGTTGCACCCAGATGCTTTGCAAGCTGAATCGCAAACGTGCCCACGCCGCCCGAACCCGCCTGAATGAACACCTTTTGGCCCCGCTTCAGCTGCCCTCTTTCGACGAGCGCCTGCCATGCCGTCAAGCCCACCAAAGGAACCGATGCCGCCTCCTCCATCGTGAGCTTCTTCGGCTTCAGCGCTAGGTCCTCCTCCGGACGGCGATGAACTCCGCGAACGTGCCGATGCGATGATCCGCCGGTCGAGCGTAGACCTCGTCGCCCGGCTTGAAGTGCTTCACGCGTGCGCCGACACGAACCACGACACCGGCCACGTCGTGACCCAGAACGAACGGTGCGCGGTAGGGCAAGATGAGCTTGAACTCCCCACTCCGAAGTCTTCGAATCCAGAAGGTTCACCCCGGCCGCGTGGACCTGGACGAGAACCTCATCCTCCCGCACGTCCGGGTCTGCCAACTCACCGGCCCGTAGAGCCACTTTGCTCCCGTAGCGATCCAGAATGAATGCCTTCATGATTAGGTACCGAGCTCACGGAAGTCGTGGCCGTCATTGCTCCGCTCCTGAGGACGCAGGGGCGGCGTCCAGCCTCAAGTCTCTTCGAATCCCTGCGTCCATCAGGCCGGCGGGCAGAATATGTGCGAAGGAGTCGCAGGCGGCCCGCGAGACCACCGGCCGTGTATCGGACCTTCGGGCGCGCCGCGCTCGCCGCTTTCAGTACGACGTCGGCCACGACGCGGGGCTGTTCGGCAGTTGCCATCACTTCCTTCACCCGCTTGTTCACCGCCGCACGAACCTCGCGATATTCCTCGAGCGTGGCATCGGGTTCGAGGAAGTTCGCGTCGAACGGCGTCCTCGTGTACGCGGGCTCGATGACCGACACGCGGATGCCCAGTGTGCGCAGTTCATGGTCGAGTGACTCCGAATAGCCTTCGACCGCGTGCTTGGTCGCGGCATAGAGCGCCCCGTACGGCATGGGCAAGAAGCCCAGTACCGAGCCGATGTTGATGATGCGTCCCCGCTCCTCGCTGTCGCATCTCGGGTACGACGGCGCGCGTCATCCGGACGATCGCCGAAAAAGTTCGTGTCGAAGATCGACTGTGCCTGTCCGATCGAACTCTCTTCCGCTCCAGCGGGGGCGACGCCAAAGCCGGCGTTGTTCACGAGCACATCGATCCGGTCGGCGCGCCGCATCACTTCCCTAACGGCGGCTTCGACCGATTGATCACTGGTCACGTCGAGGGTCACCATCTCGAACGATCGTTGCCCCGCGGACGCCGCTCGTCTGCTGGTACCGAAAACCCTGTAGCCAGCCGCGGCCAACCGCTCCGCCGTGGCTTCGCCGATGCCCGACGAGGCACCCGTCACAATCGCTGTCTTGCTCTTCATTGTGTCCTCTCTCGTACGCGACCCAGGTCGCTCTTGTCGCCTGATGGAAGTACGACTATACGGCCATCAAGAGAGAGGCAAGCGCAAGTACAACCGCTAAGGAGATCAGGAGGTTCCGATGCGATATGCCCCGGTTGGCACCTTGGCGATGAGTTCCCCAGTTTTCGATTCGCGTGAATCCGGGTAGGTACGCCGTCGATTTCGCGGGTAGTCAGGTCTTCCGCTCCGTTGCGCCAAAACCGCCTTAGTGCGGCTGCAGCTGCCCGCCGCGAGTATTGAGGCCTAGAACCGCTTGGGCAACGCCGAGCCGCGGCGTCGGGAATTGCGCACAACAACGCTGAAGGGAAAGCTGAAGGTGCGGAGTAGGCTTCCCCCAGGGACAAGCCTCTGCCCACTTAAATGTTGGAGGACGCCCGGGCCTAAGAGCTGGCGCTTGTCGCCCTCGCCGGATTGCTTGCAAAGGTGTTCTACTGCGGACCGTAGGGGGCGCATGGACATGAAGACATTTTCGGGCGGTTGTCACTGTGGGGCGGTGACGTTCACCATTCGGGCGGAGAAGATTTCAACGGCTTGTCGATGCAACTGCTCCATCTGTCGCCGCAAGAGCGCCCTCATGTCATCCGAGTATTTTCCGCCTTCGGCTATCGACGTACACGGCCTTGAGACGCTTGCCGTCTACCGGTGGGGCGACCGGATGGTGAATCACTACTTCTGCAAGACGTGCGGCGTTTACCCCTTTCATGATGCGACGACGAATCCGGGCCACTACCGGGTAAACCTCGGGTGCTTAGAGAATTTCGACTGCTCTTCCTTGCCGGTGACGCTCATTGACGGAAAGTCGTTCTAGCCCCCGAGACTGCAGCGAGTAAGGCCCCGACAATCGCCCGCAAAACGAAGCGGGATTCTCAGTTCAGCCGCATCGGGTCGAATCCCGCCGTTGCCAGGAGACAGAGGAGTGGAAGCTCTTGCCGGTGTGACGCCGACTTTGTGACGAACTTTGTGCCATTGGCAGTGCGAATTGAGGGGGTCGGCAAGGGACATGACGGAACAGGCCGGACCCAAATGCGCGAAGACACAACTCCCAACCCGCTAAGCACGCGAATTGCTTAGCCCCTCCGCCAATTTCGAATCCTAGTTCCCCAGTTCGAAACTCAGTCACGGAGAATTCTTGATTTCGATTCGCAGTCCGTGAGGTCCCCTCACCTCGTTGGCGGCACTGTCGGGCGTGTCGAGGTCTTCGACGGAATGCATGGGTTCCGGTGCCATCCACGAGATGCGCCACCTTCCCGGCTCAACAATCGGCGAATCTTTGCTCGGGATGTCTCGTACGGTCCCGTCCGCGTTGTGATACCGAAAATGTCCAGTATGCCCACCGGTGTCCCAACTCACGTTGAGGCTCGGCCAGCGATGATGATGCCACGGCACAGTCATGCCCGGTTCCACGGCGACTTGCAGCACTCGGACGAACGAATTCTCGAAAAGAACAAGATGACTCCTCGGTGCAGCTTGCACGGCGTCGAACCCGTCGGGGAAATCCGTCTTGGATCGCGCAGAGTAGTGCCAATGCCACCCGACGATCGCCAACGCGACTATCGTCATCAGGATCATGGCTGACACGAGTCCACGACTGGAGTGAAAAAAGGCTCGCGCTCGTTCCATTGACTCGATGACGGAGCGAGAATTCGCATCGTCTTCGATATCCCTTCCGTCTTCAGCCCAGTGACACAAGTCGACTTCAACTACCTCACTCCCTCCGGACTTGGGACAATCTCTCTGTGGGCGATGAGTTACAGTGCAAGCACAACGCACCCGGGACAGAGTGAGACTTATGTATTTGGGCTAGCGCCGAACGCAACTGGCGTGTCTCTGCGATTTCAGACCGCGCCCAAGCTATTGACTCCGACGGATGGGGGAACCGCAATCACGACGTTGTCAGATTTCACGTGGACCGCTTTCACCGGCGGAATCAGCTACGTCTGGGTCATTCCTCAAGACAGCTACGTCCCCACCGTCGCCATCGTGACTGCTGCAACGACTACGACGATTCCGGACCTCAGTGTGTTTGGGATCGGCTTGGCGAGCGGTGGTGCGACCTACACTTGGTACGTTGAGGGGCTTGCTCCCTACGCTGATATGGACGCGTTCGCGGAGCGAGCACAGACGTTTCCCCCGCGCGGCACGCCAGTCCTCTATGATGGCGTCAGTGTCCCTCAGACATTCACGACCCAGTAAGGAGCAATTTGATTTAGCCCTCGGCTACCTGCGAATCCAGGTTCCCCAGACTTTGGCCCAGACCGTTTGAGTTTGTCCTGCCTGGAACCGTTAACGGCTAGACACAAGGGCGCCTCCGACTTGCCACCTCCTGAGGAGCGGCGTCATCGCCGGTGTACTCGAACACCTTCAGTCTGCTAGCTCGTACCCGGCAGCTTGCTCCCCGGTCAAACCACTCTCTTTGCTGCGAAAGGACCACCCGTGAGCACTCTTCGCATACTCGTTGGGGCCGTGGCGCTGGCCATCGCGTTGCCCGTATACGCAGATGCCCCCATCACGCGCCTGTTGGTGCCCGGTGACAAGGCACCAGACTTCACCTTGCTGAGCGACGACTGGAAGGAGGTGAAGCTGAGCGACTTCCGGGGAAAGAAGAACGTCGTCCTCGTCTTCTACGTGCTCGCCTTCACCGAGACTTGAAGCAGCGAACTCAAAGCCTATCAGGTTGATGGGCCGAAGCTGCGCGCGAGCGACACAGTGGTTCTCGGAATCAGCGGTGACAGTCCGGCAGCAAATGCAGCTTTCGCAAAACAAATCGGCGTACAGTTCCCGTTGCTCAGCGATACAGGGCTGAAGCTCCTTCGGCAATACGGCGTACCCGTGCGCACGAAACAGGTCGGAGGCACGAGTTATGAATTGGCTCAACGCGCAACGTTTGTGGTCGACAAACAAGGCATCATTCAACATGTCGACGTTGGACAGGATGCCGTGGATCCAGCGAAGACGGTGACTGCCTGTAGCTTGCTCGAGCATTCAAAGCCGCACCCATAAACGTCCGCGGGTTGGACGGCGCCGTAGCCCGACAATCGGCCGCCAGCCGACCACGACTACGACGATTCCGGAGCTCAGCTTGTCCTGGGGTTGGCGAGCGGCCGCGGCAGAAGAGTTGCGTGTGCCGAGACTTCGCAGACGCCCCAATCAGCCATTGCGTCTAGGAGCAGCATCTCGCGCCACCCGGACGTTGGCGTCAGGTGCGCGTCAACACCAGGTGGAAGGTGTGTTTGCCAAAGGCGGGGATGCGCCCGCGCGCCCATCCGGGCGCTCGGTCGCTTTCCAGTGCGTTGTGCCAGAATGTGTGACCAAGGGGGTCAACGACGGATGCGGTTCGTCCCTTCTGACGCACGCGCAATTTCGGTCGGGTGCGGTCGTGGGCCATTATTCGTCAGCGCGAAACCAGTCACGAATCCTTTCGTAGACTTCAATGCGACTCAATAGGTCGAAGTGACCTATCCCAAAGCCTATCCACTGATGCGCCGCAGGAAAGGCGAGCGTGAGCGCGACCCTGGAGTGCTTTCCGAGCGCGCTGTTCACCGAGACAAGGCCATCCCCCGGCAGCGCGCGGCGCGCCTTCAGGGCCCTTGTTCCGGCGATGGCGAAGCAACCAACGCCCTTGGGGAGAGCGAGATACCTACGAGAATCACCACGGTGCGAGAAGGGGTCGCGCCCCTTCCAGTCTTCATCGAGCACGTTCCCAAATCGCAAATCGGTCACACCCGCACTCCGGATTCTTCCGAGGGCTGCAAAGGGGGCGCTATATCGGTTGATGCCGATGAGCAGTTCGAGCCAATGCCCCGCGCGTTCGAGGGTTGACCCGTGATGCGGAGTCCCGATGCACACGAGTTTCTTCAGCTTCGGCCGCCAGCGGCGGCGTTCGCCATAGTGGCACGCGCTGCGCGCGACGAGCCCGCCCATGCTGTGAGCGAGCACCGCAATCTCTGAGACTTCGACAGGCCACGCATCCACGAGCTGCTCAAGCAACAGCGCGAGCCCGCGCCCGTTCGTCGAAACGTGAAGTCCACTATTGTAGTGAACGCCGATGGGCGTGTAGCCAAAATCTCGCGCGAGGGCGTGGCCATGATTGTGCCCATGTCGAGTCCACTGCAGGTCGTTCATCGACGAGCCGTGAACCAGTACGACCAGTTTCGACGTGCGCCGGCGGAAGGCAAGCCGGACCGATTTCCGGTCGAGCGCAAGCGCGTCGCCGTCCTGACGCAGGCGCATTTCAATTGCCAGCGGATTCCTGGTCTCGGCCAAGTAGTCGCCAAGCACGCCGTTCAGCGCAGCGAGGAGCGCTTCCCGCTGCGGTCCGGGAACGCTCTCTCCGAGGAGCGGAGCAAGACGCGCGAGCGCAAGGTCGAGGCTCCCGCCAACCCCCTTTGTGACGCCACGAACGCGCTTGTATACGACCCCGGTGAGCGCACGCACGGGGCCCGCAAGCGGCTTTCCTAGAATCGCCGGACCCTCGGCGATTGTACGGTGCATCGCCTCAACCAACTCCGTCACACCGATAGTCGCCTCGACGGCAAGCTTCGATGCCCCCCGCAAAGCATCTGCGTTGCTCTGACTCCTAGCCATGTCTGTGACGATAACACGTCGGTCGTACTATCCTGCTCGTACTCTTGCCGGACCGAGCCATCGTGGCATCCACTTCGGACACGGCGTCGGGAAACACGACACGGATTGCCTCAGTCATTCGAGGCGTCAGGCAGCGATGGGGACGACCTTGTGCATCACGTTTCTTTGTGCCCGAGCGGATGAGCACGGTCGTCGAAGGAGCGCAGCTGCTTCTGGGGTGTGAATGACAGGGCACGGGCGAAGCGCGCCGCCATCGCTCCGGCCACCGCTGCCACTGCCACGAGCTGGTACATGATGACTAGCTGGTACCGCACCGCCTGGCCCGGTGCCGTTCCGCTGACGATTTGGCCGGTCATCATCCCAGGCAGTGCAACCAGCCCCACGGTGAGCAACGCGTTGATGGTCGGGCGAAGCGCGGCCCGCACGGCAGCCCGGGTATGGCGCTCGACCGCCTGCTGCGGCGTCGCGCCGAGCGAGAGCAGCTGCTCCACCGAGGCTGCGTCGTCGTGCACCGAGGCGAACACGCGCTCGAATACGAGCGCCACACCATTCATCCCGTTGCTGAGGATCATCCCCGAGATAGGGACGAGCAGCCGCGCCTCGTACCATCGCGCCGGGCGAATGACGAAGGTAAAGACTGGGATGAGCACCACCGCGCCAGACACCAGGACGGCCAGGGTGGCATAGCGGAAAAGCACTCCCGTCCCGGGGCCGTAGGAGATGCGGCGCGCCGCCGTCCAGCCCGCCACCATGACCATCACGGCAAGCAGTCCCAAGACTGCGACCGGGTGCTCGTGTTGGAAGAGAAGCGCTAGCAGCAACCCCACGGCGAAGAGCTGCACCGCCGCCCTAACGGTGCCAACGGCCATATCCTTCTCGAGTCCGAGCCCGTCCCGTGCGGAAAGCACAATGGCGAGGGCCATCAGCCCCAGCGAAGCCACCAGCTGCACGAGGGTGACGTTCACGTAGCTCATTCCCTGCCGTCCGCTTGCAAGTGCCCGCCGGCGAGCGTACAGCTCCGGCCGCCCAACCGTTTGAGGACCCGTTCATCGTGGGTGACAACCAGTACCGGGGCGCCCTGGGCAGCCAGCGACCGAAGGAGGTCCACGACGAGGTCGGCACGCTCGGGGTCGAGGGCCGCGGTGGGTTCGTCGAGGAGCCAGGCCTCGGGGGACAATACCAGCGCCCGCGCCAGCGCGACCCGGAGCTTCTCCCCACCGGAGAGGGCACGCGCGTCGTTCCTCAGCAGCTGAGCATCGAGCCCGGCGCGCTGGAGGGCTCGGCGGGCTTCCTCCTCGGACAGGGACTTCCCCTGCAGACGCGGGCCGGTTCGGACGTTGTCGAGCACCGTGCCCTCGAACATGGCCGGGCCCTGGGCGACCAGGGCTACCCGTCGTCGAACTACCTCGGGCGACAGCGTGCGAACGTCGGTACCGTCGAGGAGAACACGACCCGACTCGGGTTCGGTGAGGAACCCGAGGATGCGCAGCAGTGTCGTCTTGCCCCCCCCGGAGGGACCGCCGACAGTGGTGATGCTCCCGCGCTCTAGGGCGATGTCAACCCCGTCAAGCAGGACGCGTCCGTCGTAGTGCTTACGGAGGCCCTTGGCCTCGAGGATGTTGGGCATCGCAAAGCCTTTGGCAGGAGCTAGAACACTTGCGGTGCGAACGCCAGTTGCTCGTGGGCCTCGGCATGACGACGCGAGCACCGTCCCTCAGCTGCGACGAGGCCCGAGGTAGTGAGGACCTTCTGCTGGGCAAGCCCGGCGCGAACACTCGAAACGAGTCACCGAGAATAGAGGCCTAGCCCACGAGCGTTCCTGCGAGGCCAACCAGTCTCCCAACGTTTTGGCCACCGAAAATCGAAAGGTGAGCAACAAGTAGCAGGCGGCCCACTCGATGGATTTGGCGTACCTGAATTTGGTTGCCAAAATCGAAGAATGCCATGCTTCCGAACAGCTGAGCACACTCAGAGCAGGACCGACCAGTTCGGCGAGCTGCAGCGAACTTGTCACGTCGGCCTCCGTTATGCGTTCCAAGCCAACATCGCCCCAGCGGCGCCGATTTCGTCACCCCTGGTTCCGCGCCATTGGCCCCCCGGGCAATGGGCTTACGGAACATGGCGCAAACCGCGACGAAGCCGTAACGTTTTCGGCCGAGGACACCACAACTCGTCGTCGCTCCAAATTCCGCTTCGCGGCTGAGGTCTACTCGTATGGCTAACTTGTCGCTGGTCAAAAAGAAGGAGCTCTCCTCCTTTCGGAAAATCGCGCTCGGGACGTGGCAAACGACGTACGACCCTTCCATCTACGGGACCATCATCCTCCGGATGGGCAAGGCGCTCGACTACATCGCGCTGTTTCGCGCCCGAACCGGTCGTAGGCTGACCGTCAGCCACCTGATGGCCAAGGCATCGGCGATGGCCCTCAAGGAGTGTCCCGAGGCAAACGCAATTCTTCGGTGGAACCGCATCTATTTGCGACAGCGCATCGGCGTATTCTTCCAAGTGTTGATGGCGGACGAAGGCGAGGAAAAGGTCGATCTCTCCGGCGCGACCCTCTATGACATCGAGCGGAAGTCACTTCTGGAGATCGTCGACGAGTTCGAGACCAAGGTGGCTCTCGTCCGGCGACGCGAGGACCCAGCGCTCGAGAACACGCGTGCGACGTTCCAGAAAATCCCATACCTGCTCCTGAATCGGTTCCTCAAGGCGCTCTCCTTCTTCAGCTTCACGCTGAATCTGGATCTGCGTAGGTTCGGAATTGCTTCGGACCCGTTCGGCAGTTTGATGATCACCAATGTCGGTAGCTTGGGCCTCGACACCGCATATGCGCCGCTGGTCCCCTTCTCTCGAGTGCCTATCCTCTTTGCAATTGGCGAGGTGCGGGAGCACGCGTTCGCGGAGAACGGACGGGTAAGCGCCGAGAAGGCCATGAGCGTGAACGCAACGCTCGATCACCGGGTCATCGACGGGTTCCACGCCTCGATGATCGCAAAGGTCTTGCGCGAGTGGATGGAGAATCCAGAGGCCCACTTCGATGCGCTGGAAGAGTCAACCAAGCAACCCCGATGACGGAGCGCTTGACCAGCGAGCCTTGCGTTTCCCCCCGGGCTACAAGAAACATGTTCGCTGGCGACGCGCCCCGTGGTCCAAGCGTGCAAACCCTCACACGGATGGCTCAACGGCCCGTCCAGCGACAAGGAGCATCGCAGCACCTAGGACGGACTCGCCGGCTGCAGCGGCGGCTTCCGCTTCACTGAGGGTCTCCCAGCGCACGATCTGCGGCTACAGGACCCTTCAACGAGGGATTAACGAGCGCACCGAGTCCCGCTCCTAATACTCCTAGTCGCACGTCCCGCGACGGTCCTTCTCTCGTTCGCCGGAACATTGCTCACGGTCTTTAGCGCGGGTGTGTGAATTCTCCCATTGCGTTTCACGCATAGAGTGAGGCGCCCGTTTCCACCAGCGGAATTGGCACGTGCTCTGCAGTGGCTCGCGCTGCTTGTCGGCCGTCGAGTTGCGGGGAGTAATCATGTCGAGGATTCAGGCGCGGGCAGTGCTCGTTGTTGGCGTCCTGCTGTTGGCGGGGCCCGCATTTGCGCAGTACTACCCAAACACGCCGGCGCCGCCACCGCCTCCGCCTCCGCAGTACTACCCGCCGCCCCCCCCGCCGCCACCACCTCCCCAGTACTACCCGCCACCGCAGCCGGTCTATTACCAGCCGCCGCCGATGGAGGAGAAGCCGAGCTACACCTTCCGCGCGTCCGGTGGTGTGTCCTTCATCGGTGCCGGGTACTACTGCGGCTACTACTACTATTACTACCCCGTTTATGCCTGCGGCACCGGCTACTCGACGGCCTTCCCGGACGTCAACCTCGACGTCGACATCTGGCTCAAGCCGTCGCTTGGTATCACCCTCGGCGCCAACGTCATGTGGGGCACGTACACGCCCTATTACAACACCGCCTACCTCGCTACGACGTATTCCACCATCTGGGAACCCCACATCGACTTCCTGCTCGCTCCGCCCTACAGCCAGCAGGTGAAGGGGCGAGTGCGGCTAGGCTTCGGGCTCTACATCGCTGACGTCAACAACGGCACACCCCCGGCGGGCGTGAAGCCGTACACTTTCAACGGCGTCGGCGGGGCGTTCCGGCTGGGCTTCGGGGCCAGTTTTCTTCCCAAGTCCAAGGTGGGCATCGGCATCGACGCCATCTTCGAGGCCGGCTGGATTGGCAGCAACTACGTCTCCACCGTGCAGTTGCTCATCGGCCCCGAGCTGAACTTCTAACCCTCACTGATTTGGACATCCGGACATGGGTCCGGTGCCACGTTGTTTGTTGGCACCAACTTGGAGGTTGTCATGGTCGGTTCACAGCGTGCGCTGCTAGTGCTCGGGTTAGCTGGAGCGCCAGCGTGTACGTACACCTATCCCTGCGTTGCTACTTGCGATGGCGGAGAATTCTCGGGTTATGCGGGCGGCAATTTCAGCGAGAGCAGTGTGCAGAATGCCGTGAACGCGTGCGTATCCGCCCTCCAGACCGCAGGGTGCGTCTCCCCCAAGGTTCCAGCCTGCGCCTGCGTTCAGAACTAGACTCCCCTGGAGGCGCCCGGCCTCCCGAAAGGGCCAGCGACGCTACCGTGCTGCCGCCAGGCACACCTGGGCCAAAACCTGCAGCTGAACAAGCACCGCCCACCCCGGCCGAATCTCTGGTACAGCACTTCGGCCCTCGACGCGACGGAGCCCGGGCCCGGTAGAAAGGCGGAGAAGGCGGAAAGTTGAGATTCACCTAGCCGCGGTTCGCAGCAAGCTAAAGCTTTGCACAAATCTACCGGCCCCAACCCGCTTCGCGGGGCGGGTGTCTTAGGAGTTACATGATGAAGCAAATTCTTTTTGTGTCGGCGTTCCTCGTCGGGTCGCTTGCGGCCTCGACAGCCAAGGCTCAGGGCGGAGGAGGAATCCAGCAGCACGTCGCCGCGCTCAAGAGCTCGATGATCGCGAGCCAGCAGGACCTGCGCACCTACCAGTGGGTGGAAACCACCACGGTGAGCGTGAACGGGGAGCAGAAGTCCTACAAGGAGGAGAGCTGCTACTACGGGGCCGACGGCTCGCTCCAAAAGACGCCCATCGCATCGTCCGCGCCCCCAAAGAAGAAGTTCGGCCTGAGAGGTGCGATCCAAGAGTCCAAAACGGAGGAAATGACCGACACGATGAAGCAAGCCGTCGCGTTGGTGAAGAGCTACATTCCCCCGAACCCCGCCCTGCTCGACCAGGCTTCCAAAACGGGCAACGTCACGGTCGACATGATTCAACCGGGCCAGGTCGTCCGCCTGAACTTCAAGAACTACAAGCTTCCGGGCGACGTATTCAGCATCACGCTGAACATCCAGACCAATCGCCTCCTCGGCATGAGCGTCTCAACCTACATGGGCACCCCCTCCACCCCGGTCAGCATGGCCGCCCAGATGGGTACATTGATGGACGGGGCGACCTACACGGCCAGGACCGAGCTCTCGCTGCCCTCGTCGAATCTCGAGGTCGACGTCGTTAACACCGGCTACCGAAAGATGTGAGACGGGCGGATCTCCGGCCGCCGCCTCGGGAGCGCTCGGGACGCGATTCTCATCGCGGCGGACGGACTCCAGCTGCACGCGTCGCCTTTCCGCTGAAGCGAGCCTGCAAGGCCGTCCCCCTTCAGACCCCACGCGGGCGAGATGCCTGAACCATGTTCCGCCCCAACGGCGGCCGTGGATGCATCCGCTCGTCGATTCGGCTAGTGCGTTCTGGTGCTTGTCAGCCTCCTAGCTTCGTTCCTGCTCGCCACCACAAATTGCCACGTCAAGCGTGACAGCAAGAACCGGATTGCCCGGGACAGACACCAAATCACCCTCTTCCGAGCAAGCCACCCTTGCCCAGGTACGGGCAAACTGGGCGGGGTCTGCCACGGCTACGTGGTGGACCACATCTGCCCACTCACCTGTTGCGGGAGAGACGACCCGAGCAACATGCAGTGGCAAACCACTGCTGACGCCAAAGCAAAAGACGCTTGGGAGCAGAACTGCTCAACGTGCACGGCCGACAACTCTCGCCGGCCCAGCGACTAGCGAGTTTCGGGCGGTGGCACACCCAGCGATGCGCCGTCCCCAGCCTCGGACCCTGACCACAGCGCTCAACTCCAAGTCTTGGGCCTCTCGGACACCGTCGCCCATGCTGCGGCAGGCGCCCGGTGGCGCTCGCTCCTTGGCCAAAGGCGCTTCGCAAAGGTCTTCGCGCGATTGACAGACCTAGAAGACAGCTGCGGCCGTAGACGCAAAGGAAAAGCTTTGGAGTTCCCCTGAAGCAAACTGACCGTTTCGTTCTCGTCTATTGAGGGGTCCCGTTCAAGGGCTTGAGGTTGTCTTTGAAGACTTTACCGTCCTTCATCACGAAGATAACCAGCTCCAGCGCTCGGACGTCCTTCAACGGGTCGCCCCGGACGGCAATGATGTCCGCGTAGGCGCCAGGCGCCACGACCCCAAGCTGTCCCGCCATCCCGAGCATTTGTGCCGCGCGAGAGGTGGCGGTCTGAATCGCCATCATTGGCGTCATCCCGAACTCCACCAGCCGTGGGAACTCCTGAGCGATGGGCTCGTTCCAGGAGAAGCCCCCCACGTCGCTTCCGAAGGCGATGTTTACCCCCGCTTTGATTGCTCGGCGGAGCGACACGCCGTGGACTGCAACCCGCTTGCGGTCCCGCTTGCCGCCGGGCGTTCCTTCCGCTTCCCACCCTTGGTAGTAGACCGCCATCGTCGGGCACAGCCACGTTCCTTGCTTCACCATCTGAGCAACGGCGGCTTCATCCAGCTCCAGCCCGTGCTCGATGGAATCGCAACCGCCGTCCAGCGCCCGCCGCAGACCAATTCCGCCGTATGCATGGCAGGCGACCTTTCTCCCCCAGCCATGCGCCTCATCGACGACGGCCCGCAGCTCCTCGACGGTGAGGGTGGGCTGCGAGACAAGGTTTCCTTGCGCATCCACCCACGACCGGTGGGTCATGTACACCTTGAGCCAGTCCGCACCGTGGTCCAGCTGCTCGCGAGCGGCTTTGCGTGTCTCCACCGGCCCGTCAGCAATCTGGACGCCCTTGGGGACTGCCACCTCGGGCGCGTAGTCCTCGAGGTTGTACCCTCCCGTGCTGGACAGGCCTCGGGTGGAGACAAACATGCGCGGGCCCGGGATGTAGCCCTCGTTGATGGCCCGCTTGAGGCCTACATCGCCGTAGCCCGCGCCCTCAGTCTCCACATCGCGAATGGTGGTAAACCCTTGTTCCAAGGCCCTCCGCGCGGCGACGGTTGCCCGTGCGACGCGGTACGCGAGCGGTTCCCGGAGGAGCTGGACGTCGTATCCACCCTGGGCTGCGTCCTCTCCGTGTAGCAGCACGTGGGTGTGTGCATCGATGAGGCCGGGCATCACCGTCGCTGCGGAAAGGTCGACGAGCCGCGCTCCCTCCGGGATTTTCAGAGCGCCTGCGTCGCCCACGCTCTCGACCCGGTTCCCGCGGAGGACAATCAGTTGGTTGGACTTCGCGGTGGAGGAAACACCGTCGATGAGGACCCCGGCGCGGATGACGGTCACCGCCGGGACGGCGGTCGTCGGTTGAGCGGCGACGGCCGCACTCCAAACGAGTGAAAGCAGCAGCGTCCCGGCCCCAGCCTGTCCTAGCACCATCTCTGAGCCCTCCCTCTCCCTGCGACTCGAGCCTGCCCCGTTTGGAGGCCTAAGGGTGTTTGAGTGCGCGAACTGCGGCATCGCAGGCTCGCGCCGTGACCGCCATCTCCGTGAGTGTGGGGTTTTGCCAGCCCGAAGTCGGCCAGCAGGCGCCGTCCGTGACGAGGAGATTCTGAACATCCCAGCAGGCACAGTTCGGGTCGACGACGGAGTTGCTGGGGTCCGTTCCCATCCGGGCCCCTCCCACCTCGTGGGCAAACATTCCTGGCGTGGACAGGGTCCACTCCTTCTGCATCTTGTTGATGTGACCCTTGACGAGTGGTGTGTAAAAAATATCCGTCACGCCGGCGCATTTTCCACCCGCCGCCTCGACAATCTCCCTGGCCGCCTGGCGCCCCGCCTCGGCCAAAGCGAGGTCTTCCTTCTTCCATTCGCAGACCACGTGCGCGGCGGGGATACCCCAGCGGTCCTGGACGTTGACGTCGAGCTCGACGCGGTTGTCGTAGTGCGGCAAAACTTCCGAACGCGCACACAAGAACCCGAACGCCACATCCGGGTGGCGCCGCAAGAAGGATGGCACCGGAAGCCGCTGAATGCCGCCCCAGATTCCGAAGCCTCGCAGGTAGTCCTCCCGCTTAAGCCCGAGGTTCTGGTAGCGCGGAATCATGATGCTGTCGCTACCCAGCAACTCATACGGGCCCCCGCTGTCCTTCACGTCCGGCATGTAGAAGTAGACGTTGCCCGCGCTGTGGTCCATCAGGTAGTGGCCGAGCACGCCCGATGCCGCACCAATCCCGGCAGGGTGCGCGCTACTGGTCGAGTTCATCAACAGGCGCACACTCTCGATCGTCGATGCACACAACACGACGAGCTTGCCCCTGGCTTCCTCGGTTTTTAGAGACACCGCATCCACAAACTCGACGCCCGTGGCGTGCCGCCCTTCCTGGTCGACGAGGACGCGTGAGACAACGGCGTCGCTTCGCAGCGTCATTCGACCGGTTGCCTGCGCTACCCGCAACGTGGTGGCGGGGCTGGAAATCCGAGAGAGCGACTCCCCGCGGTCGGGCGGCCGGCGAGCCCACAAGCCGCGGGAGATGATGACCGGGCGGTCTGCGAAGGCGCGTTCGACCCGCTCCTTGAAGACGACCTCGGCGGGCGTCATCGGGCGCGGGTCGCGAAAGTCCCCGTCCGGTATCTGCGGCAGCCCGTCCTTGGACCCATGGACTCCGTAGAAGCGCTCCAGGTCGCTGTAATAGGGGGCCAGGTCCGCGTGGCTGATGGGCCAGTCTGGGCCGAAGCCGTCCCGGCTTGCTGCCTTGAAGTCGAAGTCTGAAAAGCGCGGCGTTACCGCGTCCCAGACGAGCGACCGGCCCCCCACGCGGCGCGACCGAATCCAGCGAAAGGGCATGCCGGCGGGGGTGGTGTAAGGGTTGTCGACGTCATCGACGAAGAAGTCGGGATTGGTGGCCCAGTACGTCGGATGACTTTTCTGGACGTCTTGCCGATGCGTGAAGAAGTGGCGGTAGAGCTGCTTGCACCCATTGGTGAAGAAGGAGCCATAGTCCGAGCGGCCAGACACCGGCGCGCCCGCCTCGAGGACGAGAATGCGGAGGCCCAAGCCGGTCAGTTGCCGTGCCGCGGCGCCACCGGTGGCTCCGGAGCCCACCACAATCGCATCCCACGTCTCAGACTTTCCGATGGTCGTCATCTAGCCAGCACCCTCAAGCGAGTCCAGCTCCGCCCGTGAGAGGCGTATTGCCGAGGCTGCAAGGTTGGAGCGCATCTTCTCCACGGTGCTTGCGGCAACCACGGCCGACACGGGAAAGGGCTGGTGAAAGAGAAAGGCCAGGGCAATCTGCGCAGGCGTCGCATCGTGCTGGGATGCAAGCTCCTGCAGTCGCCGCCTCCTGGCCAGGTTGGCGGTGCTTCGGTAGTAGCGGCTGCCGCGCCGGTCCGAGAGGAGAAACCCAGACCCAAGCGGACCCCAGGCCAGTACATGCAGCTGCGTTCGCTCGTAGAAGGCACGGGCAGCGCGGTTGGCCTCCCCAGCGATGCTGACAGAGCCCGGCCAGGGCATCCGAATCCAGTCGAACACCGAGTCGTGGGGGCTGCTGGCAGCCATGGGCGGCAGGCCTTCCTGCTGCGCCAGTTGGTCGATGGCTTGGATTCGGGTGTGCGTCCAGTTCGAGACGCCCCAGGCGAGAATCTTTCCCGCCCGATGGGCGTCTCCCAGCGTCAGTACCATGGGCTCCAGCGGAGCGCCCGGGAAATCTCGGTGGAGCAGATAGAGGTCGACCCTGTCTGTCCGGAGCCGTCGCAGTGTGGCCTCCAAGTCGGCGGCGATGGCGGAGGACTGCAGCCGGTTCGGGCGCACCACCGGGTATGGGTGCGCACCCTTGCTGATGAGAAAAAGCCGCGCGCGATGGCCGCCAGTAGCCATCCAGTCGCCGAAGAGTCTCTCGGTTCCACCGAGTTGATAGGAGGCAGCCAAATCGAACGCCGTGCAGCCGGCCTCCACCAGGGCATCCAGCAACCGGTAGGTGGCGTCACGACTGGACTTCGTTGGAAACGGTGCCGGAAGGACGCTCCCGAGGCGCGCGGTCCCCACGACGACACGCGGAATCGCCAGCATAGCGCCTGCGTTCTAGCACGGCGGAACGTCAGGCCGAGCGAAGCGACCTCACCCGCGGGTTGGTCAAGTAGTTCAGGCTGCTCGTCACTAGAGCGGCGCCGATAGCCAGGTTCACCGCGCCTCGCCAGAACGGTGGCACGCCACCCAGATTGAGCGCGAGGCTGATGCCGGCCATCAGGGCAATGACCATCCAACTCCGCGCGCCGTACACGCGGATGGGCCGAAGGTTTTCGCTCATTCCACCGAGCCGCTCGATGTTGCGACTGGCGGTCTTGCTCAAAAGGAACCGCCCCTTGGCGATGCCGATGGCGAGCGAGACCACGGCCCCGAGGGCAATCAGCCCGAGCGCCACCCCTTCCTTTTCGGCTTGGAGCAAGCGGCTGGTACCCCGCGAGCAGAGCACCACTCCACCGAGAAGCCACAGCGCAAAAGCCAGCCACGCAAGACGCCTGGGCGAAAGCCGGACCGGCAACGCCAGCAGCACCAATGCGATGAACGGCATGATGGGAGGTGTGCTCATTGGTTTTGCAGGGCCGCAGCAAACGAGGACTCTACCGCCATCATGTCAAGGCCAAATAGCGCCTCGTCTATTCCATGAACCGCTGATGGCTGATGCGGAGTTGTCGCCGGCAACTCTGTCACGCAGTTTGGCACTGCAACGTGCCTCTAACGGCCGCGGTACTACTGCTGATGGTGTCGACTCGTATGAGCCTCCGAATCCGCCAGCTCATCGATTGCACTCGGTTTGGTCGTGGACGTGGCTCGTGCTGGCGACTTTTGTCTTGCCCCCGCCTCTGCTTTGGGGTCCGACCTTTCTGCTTCGCAGGTGCCTTGCTGGCCTTCTCCCCTTCACCAGGAGTGCTAGGTTGCAGTCCGTCCTTCGTGAGGAGTCGAGCCATGGCCAAGGCTGGAGAAACGAGGAATCTACGGGACGCCAAGGAGCGGTACCGGGCTGGCGTCATGAAGTACGCCCAGATGGGCTACTGGCAGCCGGATTACCAGCCGCGGGACACGGACATTTTGGCTCTTTTCCGCATCACGCCGCAGGAGGGTGTCGACCCGGAAGAAGCGGCCGCGGCAGTCGCCGGGGAATCCTCCACCGCGACCTGGACCGTCGTCTGGACCGACCGGTTGACGGCATGCGACTGGTACCGAGCGAAGGCCTACAAGGTCGAGCCGGTCCC
>CAVQDL010000024.1:0-8711 GCA_963711265.1 uncultured delta proteobacterium | reverse complement strand
ACCTCGCGCAGGCCCAGGCCCACCGCCTCCTCGAGGAGTTGCCAGGTGAGACGGCTGCCAATGCCGGCGCCACTTCTGTCCGCGTCCACCGCCAGCGAGCGGAGGAGGCCCAGGCGCCCGTCGCTTCAAGGCCGCCGGTGCCGACGGCTTTGCCGTCCGCCTCCGCCACCCAGAAGGTGTCCAGATGCTCGACCAGGCCGTCCAGGGGAAGCTCGCGCGCGCGGAGGAGGGTCTCCACCGCCGGCACGTCCTCCGTCCGGGCCCTGCGCAGGGTGACGTCCAACCGTCCTCCTTTGGGCGACTCCCCCCGGCAGCGCCAGTTTCCGTTTTCCTGGGGCGACGCCATGGCTGGCGGCGCCCCACCACGGTGCTTCCAACGTCTAACCGTGGACCGCTCCGCTTCTCCAGCAGCAAGCTGGTGAACAACACGCGGCCGGCCCTGGCCGCCCACTCTATCGGAGAATTTCCCCGACGCTGCGCCAGCGACTTCGGCTGACGCCATTCCATGTCGCACCGGTACCCCGGGGCGGGTCCCTTCCCCCCGGCGCCCCCTGGGGGTGTGTTCCATGGCCATACACAACGGACCGAGTTCCCGAGCCCTTCAACTGGGGCTCGGATGACACCGGTCGCGTCCCTGTGGCGGGACGGTGCGGCGCGCCATGAGCACGACGCCGGCCGCCCCCAAAGGACGGATGCGGAGCGCACCAGCCCACCGCCAGTGTCCACCCCCTCACCCTGCAGGTGCTGCGGGAACGCTTTCACGTCGACGCCTCCGGGGCGCGCAGCAAGTCCTGGGAAAAGTTCCGCGACGTCCGCTTCCGCTTCGTCATCACCGTCTGCGACAGCGCCCGGGAGTCCTGTCCGGTGTGGCCAGCTCAGCCCATTGTGGCCCACTGGGGGGGTGGACGACCCGGCGGCCTTCGTCGGGACGTCAGAGGCCCAAGAAACCTTCTTCTATAAAGTGGCCTACCCGCTGTCCCGCCGGCGGCAGCGATTCACCTTGCTGCCCCTGGAGAAGCTGAACCGTGCTGCGGGTGGGACAGCTGGCGCGGGACATTGGGCAGGACAAGGCCCCCGAAGCCGTGTCCGGCGCGTAGCGGCCCCCCTGGTGTCGGCGGGCTAGGCGGGGCCCTTGGCTGCGCGCTCGCCGGCCAACTCCGCGTCCAGGGCGGCCTTGCCGGCAATAATTCGGGCGCGCACCTCCTCGCGGAAGGCGGCCACGTCGGTGCCGAAGGCGGCCGGGTCCACTGGCTCCAGCACCCGGGCGCGGCAGTTGGCCCGCTGCCGCAGCACCAGCCCGTGCTTGGGCAGCACGTCAGCCGTCCCGGCCAGGGCGATGGGGTAGAGGAGGCACTGCTTGGCAATGGCGAGGCGGAAGGCCCCGTCCTTGAAGGCCTTGACCTGGCCGTCCGGGCTGCGCGTGCCCTCGGGGAAGAGGAGGACGGGGACGCCCCTGTCCAGCCACGCTTCGGCGGCCGCCATCATCTTCGCGATGCTGTCCGGGTCTCCCCGTACCAGCGGGACGTAGCGGTTGAGGCGCATGTTCCAGCCGATGAAGGGCAGCCGGAAGTTGCTGGCCTTGCTGACCCACTTGTACGGACGGTACAGCCCGAAGAGGACGAGGATGTCCGCCAGGCTGGCGTGGTTACTGGCCAGCACCGCCGCCCCGTGCCAGGGCAGCCGCTCCCGCCCTTCCACGCGGAGGCGCCAGACGGGGTTGACGTAGAAGTACACCTGCGCCCAGAAGCACGAGTACAGGTGCAACAGCCGGCCGTTGCGGTCGAAGGGCACGGTGAGCAGCCACACCAGAAGGGCGAGGGCAAACAGTGGCACGCAGCTGAGCGCGAAGAAGGCCCAGAAGAGGCCGGAGAGGAAAGCCTTCATGGGCTGACTGTCCCCGGACGCGCGTCCGTGGCAGCCCCGCGCTGCCGAAGGGGTGCGGGCGAGGGCGGGCGATGGCGCGCGGCCTGCGAAAACGCGTCACCGCCGGTGCGGTGGGGCCCGGCCGGGCTGCCTCCACGCTTTCCGCGGAACGCGGGCCCACCACGACGCCCCGGCGACGGTGGGCCCGGCCGGTGCGCCATGCGGCACGGCGTGCGCGACATGCCTGAGCTGCATACCATTCCTGTCCCGAAGGGACAGACGCGCCCTTATTTGGGGGGAGCCCATTTGGCACTGCGAATGGCGCTACCTAAGAAGGGCTTGCCGTGGGCCTCCGCCTGGCGGCACCATGCGGTGCGCCCATGACATTCCTCGTCCTTGGCTATGACGGTGTGGACCCGGAGGCGCCAGCGCGCCGCGCCGCCGCCCGCCCGGCCCACCTGGCCACAGCCCAGCGCCTCAGGGCCGCGGGCCACTTCCTCGACGGAGGCGCCATCCTCGACGACACGGGGAAGATGGTCGGCTCCATGCTGCTGATGGAGTTTCCCAGCCGGGCGGAGCTCGACGCCTGGATTTCCGCCGACGCGTACACCACGGGCGGCGTCTGGAAGGACGTCACCGTGCGCCCCTTCCGCCGCGTCCATTTCGACTGAGGAAGGCGCCCCCGGCCCGCGGCTACTGGGCGGCGAAGCTGGTGAGGGGCTGCAGGCCGTTGAGGGGCCCGCTGTGGGCGAAGGCCAGCACCCGTACTTCCTGGGCGCGCGGCTTCAGCCGCGCGGCGAGCGCGCGGAGCGAAGCCACGTTCTGGCCAGGGTCGTCGGAGAAGAGACGCACCGCAGGCATCAGCGTCCCCTCCTTGCTGCCGGCCGCGCTGTCGCCGAAGTAGAGGACGCCGCCCGCGAGGTACACCGCCGAGCCGGGGGTGTGCCCCGGCGTGGCGAAGGTCTCCACCCGCAGAAGGCCGACGCCCGTCACCTCGCCGTCGCGGAGGGGGTGCGTCACCCGCACCTTGTCAGCGAGGAGAGGCAACTCCTCCTGCAGCGCGTACACCTGCGCGTCCGGAAACAGGCCGCAGCCGGCAAGGTGGTCACTGTGGCCGTGGGTGAGAAAGATGGCCATCACGGAGGAGGGGGACAGGCCGCGGCGCTGGAGGGCGGCCAACAGGGCCTGGCCCTTCGCGTCACTGCCGCAGTCGATGAGGGCCACCTTGCCCGGCGCCGCCTCCAGGAGAAAGGCACTGACCAAGCCTTCCTTCACCGTCTCCACGCCCGGCGTCAGCATCTGCCCGTCGACGATGGGGAGGTTTCTGCCAAAGGCCAGGTAGAGGACGGCGCCCGCGGCCAGCGCCAGCAGCAGGACGACGACAGCCAGCCATTTGAGCGCGCGCTTCATGCCGGTGACTTCCTCCTCGGGCCTGCCCCAGGTGGCTTGCGCCCATCCATCCCTCGTCGCGAGTCCGAGCGCGTGGCCGATTTTGTCCTCTTCGAAGAAGTAGCTCAGCCTTTCCTGCCCCCGAAGGGCATTTCTTCTTGTTAGCGCAGCGCGTCAGAGGGCGCGAGAGTGGACTTGATGGACTCGCACATCACCCCTGCGCCCGGGGACACGCCGCGTCCGGTGGTTGCCTTGGTCGCGCATGACGGTCGGAAGCAGGAAATGGCGGAGTGGGCCGCCTACAACCGCGGGACGCTGGAACGCTGCACCCTCTTCGCCACCCGCACCACCGGGCGCACGCTGGTCACCACCCTCGGGGTGCCGGTGCGCTCGCTGCTGTCCGGGCCACTGGGGGGGACGCGCAGCTGGGTTCGCTCATCGCCGAGGGCCGCATTGACGTCGTCTTCTTCTTCTGGGACCCGCTCACCCCGCGGCCGCATGACGTGGACGTCAAGGCGTTGCTACGGCTGGCGGTGCTGCATGACGTGCCAATTGCCGCAGCTCGGCGGACGACCTCATCTCCTCGCCCCTCTTCGGCAAGCCTGAGGCGTACCGCAAGGAAAGAAGCGGGGCGCGCCTGCCGCATTGACGCGGGCAAGCTGACGTTTTTCAAGGTCGGCGGCCCCCCGGCTGTCCAGTGAGGGCGGACGCCAGACGCGCCGCCGAGCGCGGACACGTCCACCCAGACCCTGGGAGGGTGACGGCGACCTCGCTGTGCGCCACAGCGTCCCTTCGTCCAGTCCAGGAAATTGGAGTGAGAGTGCCACGCACCCCGGCCCACGTAGCGGCGCGGCAGCAGGACCGACAAACTGTGGTCCAAATGCGCTTCATCCGCCGTTGGGCCGAGCGAGCCCAAGAACTCCTTGCTGCGGAGACTGACCAGGCGCTGTTGCGCGCGCGCAAGTCAGGCGAGCGGATTGTCGCCATGCTTCGTCTGGGGCTGGTGGTGACCTTCGTCTTGGTCACCGCCTTCAACACCAGGGAGGCAACGCGCACCGCGGTTCTGACGGAGGTCGGGGTGAGCGCGATTGCGCTGGCCTACGCCGGGCTTCTTTTCTGGTGGGCGTCGAGGAGCACCAACCCCTGGCTTCCCTGGGTGAGTTCCGCGCTGGACGTCACCGTCACCAGCGCCGGCCTGGCCGTGTTTCTCGTCGCCGGCAATCCGCTCGCCGCCCTGAACAACCGCGTGCTGTTCGAGGCGTACTTCTTCGCCATCGCCAACTCGGCGCTCCGTTACGACTGGCGGCTGTGCGCTTTCACCACCGCCTTCGCCACGGCGCAGGTGCTCGGGCTGACCGGCTATGCGGCCATGCATTGGGACTTGTCCAAGGTGCGCGGTCCGCCGGAGGACTTCGTGGCCATCCGCCATGCGCTGAGGCTTGTCCTGCTCGCCGCCGCCGGCGCCAGTGCCATCTCCGTCGCCCGCTGGGCGCGCCACCTGCGGCTGATGGTGGGCACCGACGAGTTGACCGGCCTGTCCCAGCGGCGCCCCTTTCTCGAGCGCGTCGAGGAGCAGCTGACGGGAAAGGCCCAGGAAGGGCGCATCCTCAGCCTGGCCGTGCTCGACGTCGATGAATTCAAGAAGTTCAACGACGCCTTCGGCCACCTGGCCGGCGACCGTGCCCTGCAGCTGCTGGCGGAACGCCTCCGGTCGGCCGTGCGCGCGACGGACTTGGTGGCGCGGTTTGGTGGCGAGGAATTCGTCGTCGCCTTCCCGGGCATGGACGTCGCCCAGGCGGAGGCCCGGGTCGAGCACCTGCGCGTCAAGCTGGCCCAGGTCCCCATCCCGGTCGACGGCTCCTCCCAGTGGCTGACGGTCAGTGCGGGCGTCGGCAGCTGGCCGGTCGACGGCGAAACCTTCACGGAGGTGCTGGCCCAGGCCGACGCGCGCCTCTACGAAGCCAAGCGCCGGGGCAGAAACTGCGTCGTCGGCCCGAAGCCCGGGAGCCTGGACGTCCTGGAGGGCGGACGCAAAGGCTGAGTCGGCCCCCACCCGAGGGAGGGGCTGAGTCAGCCCCCACCCGAGGCCTTCAACACCCTGCTACACCTTGCGATGAGCACCCACCCTGTGGTGTGTTGTCGGGAGTACTCTTTCCCGGAGGGGTCTCATGCGCCGCTTTCTTTCGAGTGTCACGTTCCACCCGGTATTCGCTCTTGCACTCCTGGTCCTCATGGGGCCGCTCGACGGCTGCCCGCTGGGGTAATTTCGCAGTCGCAGCTGAAATCTCGAGTTGACCTCGCCTGGGGCGGCCCGTACCCCTGGTGCGCGTGGGACCCGCCCCTGGCGAGGTAGCCTCGACCTCCGCCTCATCCCTGTGTCGTGGCGCACCCCCGCGGGGAGTGCGTGCTGTCTTCCCCGTTTTGCACGTTTCCTGAGGGCCTTTGGGCGGTGCTTCGCGCACGGGCCCGCCCTCGGCGCCCACCCGGGCCCTCCTGTCAGGGGCCGCAGCTGGGGGCTTCGTCCGTCGGGTACAGCGTGGCGATGCCGTAGCTGCCGTTCCGCGTCCCGCACCAGATGCGGTAGCTGACGCCGCCCAAGTCCGGCGCCGCGTAGACGCCCCCGTCCTGGCTGCCGCCGGTGCGGTTGCAGCAGCGGGCGAAGGCCCGGGTGCCGATGGCCAGCACCTGCACGGCGTCATGTTCCTCGGTGAAGCCGCCCACGCGCTTCACCGCGCAGGACCAGGGCGAGACGGCGGCGAAGTGGAAGGTGTACTGGCCGCCCTGCAGCACCGGCTGCCCCTTCACCGGCCCGCCGAAGCACAGCTTCCCCTCGGCTTCAAGTTGCGCGTAGCGGGGCAGGAAGTGCAGGCCGCCGATGGCGCCCTTCGTCCAGTCGTCTCCGCAGAAGACGTGGGTGAAGGCATTGCGCGGCCCGGTGCCCACCCAAAGCGAGGCCAACCACTCCACGTTGGCCGCGCGGTCCCCGGGACGGCCGGCCGCGGACAGTGCCCGCTGCAGTCGCGCGTCGTCCACGTGCGCGGACATGAAGCGGCGCACGTCCTCCAGGCTGGCCGCGGCCTCCGGCCGTGCCGGGCAGACGGCCAGCACTTCCCGGTCCAGCGCCGTCAGCGCGACGGGCCCGGAGAAAAGCGCGGGGTGCGTGCATTCCGTCAGGCACTGCCCCGCCTTGCCGGGCGCACCGCCGGGTGCCTCTCCGCCGGCGTGGCCGTCCCCTCGCACGGCACCCAGCCCGGCGCGCCGCCGGACGGAGAGGCCAGCTTGCACCAGGTGCCACCGGGGCCCCCGTGCTTCAACAGCGTGTACGCCGTCCCGGCTTGCACCGAGAAGCTGACGTGGTGGCTGCCGGGCTGTTCGACGGCAGCGGTTGACGACGGGGCGACGAAGGAGGGCGCGTCCGCCCGCGCGCCGACGCCGAGGAGACACACCGCCAGAAGGCCGAGAAGTCGCGTCGTCATGTGCCTTGCGGAGGCTGCCCCGGGCCGCCGGGGAGTGTCCACCGCCGGGGCCTTGGGGCTTCTGCCAACGGGGCTTGACGTCTGCTGTACGGGTGTTCAGAAATGCGGGTCCCCGTCAGAAGTGTCTTCGGTCCAAAACATCAGCTAGCTCTCCGTCTGCACACCCATGCCCGTCCCGCAGATGCCGCTTCCCTTCTCCCCCGGCACCGACGGAGGCGCAGAGGGGCTGTCGCCGTTCCACCCGCTGGTGCAGCGCTGGTTTTCAACCCGCCTGGGCAGCCCGTCTGCGCCGCAGCTGCAGGGCTGGCCGCCCATTCTGGAAGGCCGCGACGTGCTGCTGGCGGCCTCCACCGGCTCGGGCAAGACGCTGGCCGCCTTCCTCGTCGCCCTGGACCGGCTGTTCCGCCGGGCGCTGGACGGAAGCTTGGGCGAGCACACCCACGTCCTCTACGTCTCGCCGCTGAAGGCCCTCGGCAATGACGTCCAGAAGAATCTGCTGCAGCCGCTGGAGGAGTTGTACGCCCTGGCGGCGGCCGAAGGCCTGTACCCGGAACGCATCCGCGTCCAGGTGCGGACGGGGGACACGCCGGCGGCCGAGCGGGCGCAGATGCTGCGCCACCCGCCGCACATTCTCATCACCACTCCGGAGTCGCTGTACCTCGTCCTCACCGCGCCGCGCGCCCGGGCGACGCTGGCCCGGGTGGACACCGTCATCGTGGATGAGATTCACGCCCTGGCTCGGGACAAGCGCGGCAGCCACTTCTCCCTCTCGCTCGAGCGGCTGAAGCACCTCACCGGCGCGCGCCCGCAGCTGATTGGGCTGTCCGCCACCGTGCGGCCGCTTCCGGACTTCGCCGCCTTCCTCACCGGGGGCCAGGCGGAGGAGTGCGCGGTGGTGGAGGTGGGCCACCTGCGCAAGTGGGAACTCTCCATCGAGACGCCCGAGGAGGAGCTGTCGGCGGTGGCCACCCATGAGATGTGGGGGCAGGTCTACGACCGGCTGGTGCAGCTGGTTTCGGAACATCGCACCACCCTCATCTTCACCAACACCCGGAAGCTGGCCGAGCGCGTGGCGCACGACTTGGGGCTGCGCATCGGCCCGGGCCTCGTCTCGGCCCACCACGGCAGCATGGCGAGGGAATTGCGCCTGGCCGCAGAACAGAAGCTGAAGGCCGGACAGCTGCGCGCCATGGTGGCCACCGCCTCGCTGGAGCTGGGCATCGACATTGGCAGCGTGGACGTCGTCGTCCAGCTGGCCAGCCCGCGGGGCCTCGGCACCTTCCTGCAGCGGGTAGGCCGCGCCGGCCACCACCTGGCCGGCGTCAGCAAGGGCCTTTTGGTCGCCCTCACCCGGGATGAGTTGGTGGAGTCCGCGGCGCTGGTGCGGGCTGTCCAGGAGGGGAAGCTGGACGCGGTGGCCATTCCGCAGGCGCCACTGGACGTGCTGGCCCAGCAGCTGGTGGCCGCCTGCAGCGTGGAGGCGTGGGATGAGCGGGCGCTCTACGCCCTGGTGCGCCGCGCCTGGCCCTACCGCAACCTCAGCTGGGAGGCGTACCAAGACGTGGTGCGGATGCTGGCCGAGGGCGTCGCCGTCCGCGGGCCGGCCCGGGCGCTGCTGCACCGGGACCGGGTGCACCACCAGCTGAAGGCGCGGCGCGGGGCACGCCTGACCGCCATCTTCAACGCCGGCGCCATTCCCGACACCTTCACCTACCCGGTGGTGGCAGAGCCCGAGGCGCGCCAGGTGGGCACCCTGGATGAGGACTACGCCGTCGAGTCCATGGCCGGGGACATCTTTCTTCTGGGCAGCACCTCCTGGCGAATTCAAAGCATCCGCGGCGGCACGGTGCGGGTGGAGGACGCGCACGGGGCGCCCCCGTCCGTGCCTTTCTGGCGCGGCGAGGCCCCGGGTCGCACGGGATGAAGTGTCTTCGGAAGTCGGCCGGCTGCGGCAGGAGGCCGGCGCAGCGGTGGACGTGGAGT
>CAVQDL010000023.1:0-28170 GCA_963711265.1 uncultured delta proteobacterium | reverse complement strand
CGGACCAAGTGAAGATTTACGAGGTCGCCTTGAGCGACCGCGCCGGCGAGTCGACCTTCAACTATGTCGTGACCAACCCCGGCTACAGCGGTCTCCAGCGGCGTCGGTACGATTGGCCAGTCGAAAAGGAAGCGCAGATTACCGTCAGCACCCGGCGGCTGGACGAACTTCTCGATCAAGCGAGACCGTCGCCTTCATCAAGATCGACGTCGAGCGCGCGGAGTTGCAGGTCCTGGCCGGGCGCAATCGAGACCATCCGCCGCTGTAAGCCGGTCATCGTCTTCGAGCACGGCCTGGGGGCTGCGGATTGCTACGGCACAACACCCGAGGACGTCTTCGACCTGCTGGGCAGCGCCGAAATGGCGGTCTCGACTCTCGACGGTTGGCTCACGGGGGCAGCGCCGCTTTCGCGCGCAGCGTTCGCGGACGACTTCAGGACTGGGCGAAACTACTACTTCTTGGCACACCCCAGTGCGGTCGAGGAGGCGATTCGGCTGTAACGTCAATCCCCCGGGGGAACGCCCAAACTCGCCAGGAAAGAGCGCCTCAAGCAGCCGACTGCTGACGACATCCCAGCGGATGTGCCGGATGGAGGCCTCGCCGACGCTCGCCCATGGCAGCTGCTTCATTCCGATGGTCGAACAGCCAGGTGAGCCTCTCGGCGATGTCGGCGGGCTCCGTGCGCAGGCGAAGCCCGTCGCCGTTCCGCACGAAGACGGTGGGCTCGCCGGAGTCGGTGCAGGTGATCACTGGCTTGCGCGCCCGAAGGCTCGAGCGTCACCAGCCCGTAGTCCTCCCGGGACTGGCACGAAGGGAACCACCAGCGCATCCGCGTACAGGCCGAGGAGTTGCGCGTCGTTGACGCGTCCGAGAAATTCTATCCGCGGGTCGCCGCCTGCCGTCTCACGAAGGGTATTCTCGTCTTCGCCGGTGCCGGCGATCAGGAAGCGGAGCGGTCGATCGACCTGCTTCAGGGCCTCGATGAGGTCCACCCGCTTCCACCGGTGGAGCCGCCCGGGCAGGAAGGCGTAGTCGTACGCGCCGGGTCGCGGCAATTCGAAGTTGAGGCCTGGGTGCAACACAGTCGATGGAAGCCGGTTGTACGACTCAACCGCGCGCTCACTTCGTGGCCAATGGAGAACAGTGCCTTTATGCGGCCCTTGCCGAGGGCCGACGTGTCCATTCGATGGATCTGATTGTAGCCGTTGCCACTCCGGCGCGTCTGGGTACTCATGCTCGAACATGTCGTAGAACACCCGCATCGTGTGCACGAGATAGCAGACGTGGTTCGGTGGCGTGCGGCGTAGCTCGGCGCCTTAGTCGAGATGACGCCGTCGTAGCTCGACAGATTCTGGTCATAGAACCTGAGGTAGCTCTCCTCGATGGTCTCGAAGCTCGACTCGTCGAACTCGACCCGCTCCGCCGTCACTCCCCAGCCGCGGAGCCCTGCGACGAGCCCCTCGAAGAAGCGCTCCGCGCCTCCGGGCTCCGAGGAGGATTTGACGGTCAGCACAGCGACCCGGCGCTCAGTCATCGATCGGGAGCTCAAGCCCGGTATCCGACGATGGCGAAGTCGCGCGGCCCGTAGAAGAGCGCGTTGAGCCGTTGAGTGACCTGCGTACCGTCGTCGGGGAGGCGCAGCTCGGTGCGTAAGGATGGAGTGGCAACACTGACACCCGAACGAGCCCCCGGCGCTCCGCCAGGAAACGCATTGTGTCCGGGTGGAGTGGATTGCGGTGGGTCGGATTCCAGGTAGAAGTCTCGCGCGCCGACGGTCAGGTTGGTCGGATTGGGGGTCTCGAAAATCACCAGCCCTCCCGGCTTTAGCACCCGGACCGCCTCGTCCAGGACCGCAACCAACACCAAGAAGGGCAAATGCTCGAGCAGATGGATTGCCGTCACCGCACCCAGGCATCCGTCCGGAAGCGCTTTCAGGTAGCTCAGCGCATCCGCCTCCTCCACATGCAGCCCTCGTCGCGACACTTGTGAATGAAGGCCCGGTTCAGGTCGACCCCGCGGCCGTAGAGACTCTCCTCGCGAAGCACCTCCAGCCACTCGCCGCGCCCGCAGCCGAGGTCAAGGACGGGCCGATCCGGCGTGCCCGCGCCCGCTTCGCGCACGGGCGCGAGCATGTACTCGCGCGAGCGCTGTTTGATGTCTTCCCGAGTTCCGCGAAGGCGTCCTCGAACTCGACGTACATGGCATCGAGCATGTGCGCCTCCTCCTGTGCGGCCACCGTGCTTTGCTGGCTTCCCCGGCCGCTCCGTCGGTTGGCGACTGATGGTCTCGAGAAGGGTGGAGATTCGGCGCTCCTGGAGGAGCACAGCGACCCGGAGGTTGCTGATTTGGGAGGAAGCCTCGATGAGCTCTTCTCCTGTTCGACGGCCCGCGTCGTCCCCTGCTCAACCACCCGCCTCTGCTCGTGCGGAGAGAGCCGCGGTCGGAAAGGATCGCGCGAGCGCCTCAGCTTCCTTCACAAGCTGCTCGACGACCTCTTCCAGCCGGGGTCTCGGCGCTGGCCCAGAGCCTCCAACTGCGGAGTCACCGCCTCCACGGCGCGCCCGCCAACCCTCCGGCTCTGGTCCTGGAGGGCTACGCCAAGAGCTCGCAGGGAGTAAACCACGGAGCGGTTGAAGACCGCTGGTCCCGGCTGACGAGTTCACTCAGCCGCAGGAAGGCTTTGGCGACCTTGGCAGCTAGCCAACGCCTAAGGCCGCGCTGCCGGTGCATGGGCGGGAGCTGAGTCCGACGTCGGCGACCTGCTCTGCAGCCTGCAACCTTGCGTCGAACTGCTCCAATCGGGCACCGACACGTCGAGCGCCACATCAGCGGCGAGGGCCGGCGCCACAGGCTCGGTAGGAGCCCGGCGCCTTCGCACCTCCGCGCGGATGCGCCTCATAATCTCGTCGAAGTCGAACGTCGGAGTTTCCCCATCCGCCATCACTGACCCCTACCGACACGATTGACCTTGCCTGACACGCCGGGTCTGAACGTTTGAGAGTTCTAGCACGAGTCTCCTTCGTCGCTTCCCGGCAGTTCGTCGCGGGGCCACGAGCTTGACCGCCGTGAAACCAGCCCCGAGAAGGACGCCCTCGAGGCCACCCTGCCTGACCTGACTGAGGACCCTCGCTGAAGAACGACCCTGTTTGGGGTGAGCATGGACGCGCCAGACAAAGGATCGATTGACGTCGATCAGGTCATGGCCCGGATTCGCGAGACTCTCCGAACACAGCGCGAGTCGGGCCAGAAGCGACCGGGCGTGGCCGCCACTGGGCTCATCGAACGAGCGCTTTCGCTCGCTCTCAAGCTCGCATACGTCTCCTCTCAACGCCCCGCTGCACGGTCAGTCCGCGGTCCAGCGAACGTTGGTTCGGCCGATTGCCAAGCTGTTCTTGCGCCTCGCGCCCCTCGAGAGGCCGACACTTGCGCCGCGGAAAGCGGAAGACCGTTAGTGGGAGGTGGAGGAGCCCTCACCCATTGCGTCGGCCAAGTTGCAATAGGCGTCGAGGATGGACGGCCATCGGTAGTTTGCGCCGACGAACTCGCGCCCCTGCGAGCCGAGAGCGTGCCGCAAGCTGGGGTCGCCGACCAGGCTCTTGAGGGTGGCCGCGAACTCCTCGGCGTCGGAGTACCAGAGCCCGCCCTGGGTGCGCCGGCACTGGCCCACCAGCACGGCGCTTTTCCCGTTGGCGACTACCCGGCTTGCCGAGGGCCCAGGCCTCCAGGCAGGCGATAGAGAGGCTCTCATTGGGTGAGGGCATCAACAGCACTTCGCATCCTGCAAGTGTTCCCGATCGCTCTTGCTCGGTCACGAAACCTACGGCGCGCACTCCGGGCAAGTCCGGAACCTTCATCGCGGCTTACCCACCAAGACCAGTTGGGTACGCACATCACCAGCGGCGCGCCGGTACTCGGCGAAGTAGTGGAGCAACTCGCCGACACCCTTATTCTCGTCGACCCGGCCGACGTAGGTGACGTAGGGGCCGATAATCCCATATGTAGCGCGGAAGCTTTCCGGGTCGGTGCGCTCGGGCTGGTCGATTGCGAGGCCAGCGACAGGTCCATTCAGCCGCGCCCGGGGGAAGCGTCTTCGCAGGAAGTCCCGCTCCTCGGGGGAAAGGAACACGAAGCCGCGGGGGAGCTGCATCATCTGGTCGAAGAGCCCGAGATGGATAGGCCACTCGTCGTGCGCCGTTGGCACCAGCACCGCCTTGTCCGCCACGAGCGGCAGCCCGAAGTAGGTGGTCGCGTACAAGTAAGTTACGAAGAAGAAGGCATCATGGTCCTCCTTGTGGGCGCGTAGGTGCGAGAGGAGCGCAGGCGACCAAGGTCCTTGTTTCCGCATCCACGCTTCCTGCTGCTCCAAGTCGGGCAGCCCGTTCCGGGCGCGGATGACCCGTGACAAGCGGCCGAAGTCCGCTGCTCGCTCATTCGCCACCGGGAAGCGCCGGATTACGAGGTCCCCGAGCCGCTCCTCGCCGGAAGGATAGTGGTTGGCCCAGGTGGTGTAGTCGAGCGCGCAAGTCGTGAGCACCTCGGTAGGCCAATGCGCAGCGAGCCGCTCGGCGACCTGCCGGCAAAGAAACTCAGCACCGCCGTTGACCTCGACCCCGAAGCGCTGCACGACGAACGCCGCAACCGCCTGCGGCGATTAGAGCGCATCGATGTTCCAGGCCGGCGGGAGCGAGGCAAGCAACGTGCGGCGGACATACCACGGCGGGCGCACCGTCCACGTTGACGACTCGACGCGGGCTTGAGAAATTGCGGATGGGAGTGGCGGGGCGTCGGCACGGCCCAAGCCTCACGGCGCCACGGCGGAGGATTTCAACGGCCCCGCAACACTCGGACGGCGAGCGAACAGTGCTTGGCGTTCAGACTTTGCTATTGCGCGTTCCGCCGTCTCGGGCGACAAGCAAACGACTGTGACCGCGCCTAAGGCCCATCCGCGAGAACGAGAAGAGGTGGCGCTTCTTCAACGGCCCCGCCTGCTTGTCTTCGTCATCGCCTACCAGGCGGAAGCGACGCTCACCGCCGTGCTCGAACGGATTCCCCCGGTCGTTTTCGAACACTGGGAGGCCGAGGTGCTTGTCGTCGACGACGCCTCGGAGGATCGCACCTTCGAGATCGGCCACGAGTACAAGGACGCCCACCCCGAAGTCCCGATGACCGTGCTCCGCAACGAGCACAACCAGGGCTACGGCGGGAACCAGAAGGTCGGCTACAAGTTCGCCATCGCGAACGGCTTCGACTTCGTGGCCATGGTTCACGGCGACGGGCAGTACGCCCCCGAGCAGCTGCCCAACCTGGTCGCGCCGCTGGCCGAGGGACGCGCCGATGCCGTGTTCGGCAGCCGCATGATGGAGCCGATGGGCGCGCTCAAGGGCGGCATGCCGCTCTACAAGTACGTCGGCAACCGGATCCTCAGCACCGTGCAAAACCGCATGCTGGGGACCGCTCTGTCCGAATTCCACAGTGGCTACCGCGTCTACCGGGTGGCGGCGGAAGCGCTCCCGTACCAGCTCAACTCGAACGACTTTCACTTCGACACCGAGATCATCATCCAGCTGGTCAACGCCGGAGCGCGCATCCTCGAGCTGCCCATCCCGACCTACTACGGTGACGAAATTTGCCGAGTGAATGGCCTGGCGTATGCCAAGAATGTGGCCTCTGCCACCCTACAAAACGCCGCTCACCGGGCTGGCATCCTCTACCAGCGCCGCTTCGACCTGGCACCCGCTGGTGATGTGTCACACTACACGGCGAAGCTCGACTACGCATCGAGCCATACCTTCGCGCTCGAGTCGGTCCCTGCGAACGCGCGTGTCCTCGACCTCGGTGCTGGGCCTGGACCCCTGGTCGAGGCGCTGCTCAACAAGGGTTGCACGCTCACGTTGGTCGACCAGGCGGAGTCGCGCGGGGCACCCCCCCCGACAAAGCTGCTCGTTCGCGACCTCAACGACGACCCGCTCGACATCGAGCTCCAAGACATCGACGTCATTCTGCTGCTGGACGTGGTCGAGCACTTGAAGGACCCGGAGCGGTTTCTCGCGGCCCTTCGGCGACACTTCGACTACCGCACCCGCACGGTGGTGCTGACAACCCCCAATGTCGCATTCATCGTCCAGCGGCTCATGCTGCTCTTCGGACAGTTCAACTACGGCAAGGCTGGCATTCTCGACCGCACGCACACCCGGCTCTTCACCTTTCGCAGCTTCGAGCAGCTCTTGAAGGATGCCGGATTGCGCATCCGCCGGGTCCGCGGCGTCCCCGCACCCTTCCCGAAGGCGCTGGGTGACAACTTCCTGGCTCGTGTGGCACTTGCCGTCAACCAGGCGCTCATCCGCCTGAGCAAGTCGCTGTTTGCCTACCAGATTTTCGTCGAAGCCGAGACCACTCCCGACGTCGCCTTCGTGCTCTCGGACACCGTCGGCCAGAAACGTCTTCCCCAGCGGGAGAGCGCTCCGAACCAAGCCCCGACCGAAGGGACCAATCGCCTAACCTCCGGCCAACGATGAGCGGACCCCCGGCCTTCAGCCAGCCATCCGACACCTGGACACGAACGACGGTCCTTGCACTGCTCCTGGTAGCACTCGGCCAGATGCTACAGGCCAGCAACGGCGGCAATACCCCAGACGGTATCCGCTGGCTGCTCGTCGCCAGTGCCCTCGTCCTCGTCGCTCTGTTGGCGCCACCTTGGCGCGTCCTCGAGCGGCTCGGCCGCTGCACGCCGCTGGGCGTGCTGTTGGCCGGGCTCGCTCTGCAATTCAGTCAACTATGCCGGGTGCTTACCTATCCGCCGGGCTACTTTCGCTTTTCCGCGCCGGGGTTGATGGCCTTCCTTGGCGCGCTTGGCGCGGCTGCCGTCCTGGCAGGCAGCGTCGCCTTTGCCGAGCCCGCTTGGTCGCGGCTGGGGACCGCTCTCCTCGCCGTCTGTTTTCTGGCGGCTGGCGTGTCCGTGCTACGCGCCTCTCCGCAACCGCACGTGGACGTCTTCTACTTTCAACAGCTGTCCAGCGACGCGCTCTTGCACGGCCGTAACCCCTACACCCTCACCTTCCCCAACATTTACGGCAACCCGAGCAACTATGGGCCGGGGGTCGCCGACAACAGAACGCTCTTCTTTGGCTTCCCGTACCCGCCCTTCTCCCTCATGCTCGCAGCCCTTGGCTTTGCCACCACCGGCGACCACCGGACGGCGCAGCTGGTGGCCCTCGTCGTGGCCGCTGCCTGCATCATGGCGCTCCGTCCAGACCGCATTGGAGCGCTCGCCGCCGCCGCACTCCTCTTCACCCCGCGCGTCTTCTTTGTCCTCGAGCAAGGGTGGACCGAGCCGTTTGGCGTTGCACTTCTCGGGCTGGTGCTTGTCTCGGCGGTTCGCGCGCCACGCCTGCTGTGGCTCGCACTCGGGGCGCTCTTCGCCTGGAAACAGTACACCGTCGTGCTCTTTCCGCTGACGGCACTTCTGCTTCCCCGACCCTTTTCCTGGAAGGCCTGGGGAGCGCTCGTCCTTCCGGCGGTGCTCCTCACCGTCGCGCTCACCCTCCCGCTCGCCCTGTGGGACCTCCCGGGCTTCTGGCGTTCGGTGGTGTGGCTCCAGACGGTGCAACCCTTCCGGGGAGACGCGCTGGCCTTTCCGGCAGTGCTGTTGGGCCTTGGCTATGCACCCCAAGCCTACGTCGTCCCGACGCTGCTCGCCCTCACCACGCTCGCCATCGCCTTCGCCCTCTGGAGGGCACCCCGCACGCCCCAAGGCTTCGCCGCGGCGGTGACGCTGGTGCTGACGGTATTCTTCGCCTTCAACAAGCAGTCGTTCTGCAACTACTGGTTTCTGGTGCTCGGAGCAGCAGCGCTGGCAACTGCCGCAGGCTCGCCCGCGAGAGCCCGGGAATGAGACATGTCGGCGCGGCAGGAGAGGACCTCATCGCCCCCCGTCCGCCGCGGCCCCGAGGCGCTCTCGAGCACCCCGCACCTGCGCCTCGTAAAGACGCACCAGTTCTTTCTCGCGGCTAAGCAGCAGGTCTACGTTGGCGCCTCCCCACGCCTCCCGCTCGTCCGAGAGCCGCTCCAGGCGCGCCTCGTCCTCCCGCAGGGCAGTGAGGGTGGCATCCACCGCGTCGCGGCGGTCCGGAGGGACGCTGTTACGGGCAGCCGCGAGGTCCTCGGACAGCTTGCCGAGCCCCAGCGGGCGCGCGAAGAGGCGCGCCGCCGCGACGTCCGCTGCCATGGACTCGATGAGGCGGACCTCGGCCGCAGTCAGCCCGCTTTTGGCGCGGGCCTCGGCCTCACTCGTTCCCTGTTCATGCAAGACGGCCCAGGCCCGGTCTACGGCCCCGGTCTCGCCAGCATCGACGGCCCGCAGCAGTTCCCGCAGCTGGCCCGGCGAGGGTTCTCCCCCCTGGACGAGAGCGCGCTTGTAGGTGAGGAAGGCGTCCAGTTTGCCGGAGGTGAGACGGTAGGGCCCTGCGTCGGCGAGAGAGGCCGCGTGGCCCCCTGCTCCCCCATCCCCGGCGGGGGACGTCGCCGGGCGGCCGCGACAACCCGAGGAGACCAAGAGCAGCAGCAGGCAACAGGACAGCGCAGCCCCCAGCCTTTGACCCTGGGCGGCGCGCTCGTGTACGACCGTCCGCGGCGGCGGGCAGCCGGCTGGGAGGCAACGGTGAAGGTGTACCTGGTGCGGCACGCCGACGCGGACGCGGACATCCCGGAGGGACTGGATGACGGGGCGCGCGCGCTGACCGCCAAGGCGCGGGAGAAGGTCCACGCCCACTTCCTCGCGCTCAAGACACACATGGAAGGGGTGGCCCTCATCCTCACCAGCCCCCTCGTCCGCACGGTGCAGACGGCGCAAATTCTGGCCCTGGCGCAGGCGCTGGAGGTGCCACTGCGGGCGGACAGGAGTCTCTTGCCCGACATGCCGGTGGGCAGCCTGGATGTCGTTCTGGGCGAGCATGCCGATGAGGACCTGGTGCTGGTGGGCCACAACCCCTCCATGCCGGCCATGGCGGCGCACCTTCTTTCGATGCAGGCCTTCCCGCGCACCGTCTCCCCCGGCACCGTCATTGGCCTCGAGCGGACGGCCGACAGCACCCGGGCGCGCCTCCTTTTCTATGCACCGCCCGGGCAGCCGGTGGCCACCAGCTTGGGCATCTAGCCAGGTCCCATGGACGAGACGCGCTACAACCAACTGGTAGCCGCTGCCTTCGGGACGCTGCTGCGGGCGCTTGACAAGGTCGACCCGGACGTCCTCGACGCGGACAGCACAGGCGACATGGTGACGGTGACGTCCGCAGCCGGGCAGAAGGTGGTGGTGAATACGCAGCGGGCCACCAGACAAATCTGGGTCGCGGGAAAGGGCCTGGGCCTTCACTTCTCCTTCGCCCCGGACGGCCGGTGGATGGACGACAAGGGAAAGGGCGTCGAATTCTTCGCCTTCGTCACGGACGCAGTGGAGGCCATCTCGGGCGTCCGGCTGGAGTTGGGTGGCTGACGGCAAAGCAGGCCGGCCCTCCTCTCGGGGACGTCAGGCAATCGAGATGCGACTCTTCTGGCGCCGGGCGTCGCTGCTGGCGCCGGCCACGACAATGCGGTTGCCGCCCTCGCGCCGGGCTGTCTCCAGCGCCTCCTCGGCCCCGTCGACGAGGGCCCCGAAACTCAACGGCCCGCTGGCGTGCAGGGGGTCATGGCTGGCCACGCCCACCGAGGCGGTGATGAAGGTCTCCCCGAGGCCGGACAGACCCTCCTGCAGCCGCGCCGCCACTTCCTGCGCCCCGGCGAGCGGCGTGTGCGGGAGGAAGGCCACCCAGCTGGCCAGGCGGTAGGGGGCCACCAGGTCCACCTCGCGCAGGGCGGCCACCAGACGTGGCAGGACAGCGTCCCCTAGCACGGCGAGACGGTCCGACTCCTCCATGTCCTCGGACTCGCCGAAGCCGTCGAGGGCCACCACCACCAGCGACACAGGGTAACGGAAGCGCCGGGAGCGCCTCACCTCGCGGACCAGCAGCGTCCGAAACGTCTGGAAGTCGGCCGACGTCTGGGCCGTCAGCTCCGGCTCGCTCCCGTCGGTGGCCTGGACTGGCGCCTCCGGCAGGACGAGGGCCTGCAGCGCATGCAGCTTCAGCACGTTCTTGACGCAGGAGAGGACGGTGCCGGCCTTCAGCGGCCCCACCAGGCAGCCGTCGGCGCCGGCGGCCGCCGAACGTTCATCGGCGTTGGCTTCCTCCGGGGGGTACACCAGCACGACGGCCGGATGCCCCGGGCGCGCCTTGATGGCCGCGCACAGCCCCTCGCCGTCGAAGAGGGGGGATTCGCTGGCCAGGACCAGGTCGGCGCCCTCGGATGCCAGGGCGGAGAGGGCTTCGTCCTCGGTGCGGGCCACCCGCACGGCATACTTGCCGGCGAGGAAGCCGCGGAGTGCGTTGGCGACTGGGGCCGAGGGCTCGGCTAGCAAAACGCGCGCGGCGGTCACACCTCCATGACCTCCTTCTCCTTCTTCTGCACAATCTGGTCGACCTGCGTGATGCCCCCGTCGGTCTCCTTCTGGATGCGGGTCTCGGTGCGCTTCGACTCGTCCTCCGAGATTTTCTTGTCCTTCAAAAGGGCCTTCAGCCGTTCGTTGGCGTCCCGCCTTTCGTTGCGGACGGCCACCCGGTGGTCTTCACCCTTGGTGCGACACTTGCTTGGCGATGTCCTTGCGCCGCTCCTCGGTGAGCGGAGGGATGGGTAGCCGGATGAGCTCGCCGTCATTCATGGGCGTCAGGCCGAGGTTAGCCTCGCCGAGGGCCTTCTCGATTTCTTTGATGAGCCCCTTCTCCCAGGGCTTGATGGTGATGAGACGCGGCTCGGGCACGGCCAGGCTGGCCACCCCGGTGAGGGGGGTGGGCGTGCCGTAGTAGTTGACGCGGACACCCTCCAGGACGCTGAGCGAGGCGCGCCCGGTCCGGATTTTTGAGAGTTCCTTCTTGAGGTCCTCCAGGGTGCGGTCGATGCGAGCCTTGAGGTCCTTCACGACGTCGTCAGTCAATGCCATCGCCCTCGCTCCTCCTCGCGCCGCCCTGGTCGGGGCCGTTCAGGCCCAGGCGGTCTTCGGTGCTCCCACCAGCGTCCCGAACTCCGCCGTCCCCGTCACCGCCTTCATGATGTTGCCCTGGTGCGTGAGGTCGAAGACGACGATGGGAAGCTTGTTGTCCATGCACAGGCTGATGGCCGTCGAGTCCATCACGTGCAGGTTCTGGTTCAGGACGTCCATGTAGGTCAGCGTCCGGTAGCGGCGCGCCTGGGGGTCCTTGTTCGGGTCGGCGCTGTACACGCCGTCGACGCGGGTGGCCTTGAAGATGACCTCGGCCCCAATCTCCATCGCCCGCAGCGAGGCCGCGGTGTCGGTGGTGAAGAAGGGGTTCCCGGTGCCGGCGGCAAAAATGACGACGCGGTCCTTCTCCAGGTGGCGGACCGCGCGCCGGCGGATGTAGGGCTCGGCAATCTGCTCCATCTTGATGGCCGACAGCACCCGGGTACTGTTGCCCTGCTTCTCCAGGGCGTCCTGCAGCGCGAGCGCGTTGATGACGGTGGCCAGCATCCCCATGTAGTCGGCGCTGGCGCGGTCCATGCCGTCGGTGCTGGCGGCCACCCCGCGAAAAATATTGCCGCCACCGATGACGATGGCCATCTGGACGCCGGCGGCGATGACGTCCTTGATTTCACCGGCAATGCGCTGAAGGGTCGGCGGATGGATGCCGTACTTTCCATCGGCCATCAGCGCTTCACCGGACAGCTTGAGCAGGATGCGCCGGTAGCGGAGCGGGGCGGACACGAACCCTGGCTTGTAGCCCCCGGCCGCTGGGGAGGCAATGGCGAAGCCGCCTCGGGCGGGAAGCTGGCCCGGCCTTTCAGTGGACTGGGGCTGGGGCGCCGCCGGCCGGCGGCGGCGAGCCACCGCCAGAGCCGGCCACCGTCTTGGCCACCTCGGCGGCGAGGTCTTCCTTCTTCTTCTCGATGCCTTCGCCCACCACGAAGCGCGCGAAGCGGCGGACGGCGATGTTCTCGCCGATTTTGGCCACCGCCTCCGTCACCAACTCATGAATCTTCTTCTTGTCGTCTTTCACCCAGGGCTGGTCCAGCAGGCAGGAGATTTCGTAGAACTTTTCCATCTTCCCGGTGAGGATTTTTTCAACCATCGCCTCCGGCTTCTTCTGCTCGCGCAGCTTGGTCCGCTCGATGTCCTTCTCCCGCTCCAGCACCTCCGGCGGGACTTCCTCGCGCCGAACGTACTGAGGCGCGGCCGCGGCGATGTGGAGGGCCAATTCCTTCACCAACCCTTGGAAGTCCTCGTTGCGGGCGACGAAATCCGTCTCGCAGTTGACCTCCACCAGCACGCCCACCTTGCCGTTGTGGACGTAGGCGCCCACCAGGCCCTCGGCGGCGGTGCGGCCGGACTTCTTCGCGGCACCGGTAATGCCCTGTTTGCGCAGCCACTCCTCGGCCTTGGCGAAGTCCCCGCCGTTCTGGGCGAGGGCCTTCTTGCAGTCCATCATCCCCGCGCCAGTCTTCTCGCGAAGTTCCTTCACCATTGCTGCGCTGACGTCGGCCATTGCACTCGTCTCCGGCGCGGGGGGCCACCGGGGCCTTCTGGCGGCGGCCCTGGGGGTGGACGTGCCCCCCCGCCAAGACGGCTGCTCGGCCACGGTGCTCTCCCCCGGGCACTCTTCTAGGGGGGCTGCTGGGGGGGGGCGGGGGAAGGGCGTGCTGCCCCCCCGTCCTCCCCGGGGGGAAAACGCTAGGCGTCGGCCTTGGGCTCCGCCGGAGCCTCGGCGGCTGCTTCGGGGCTCTCCTCGGGGGGAGTGTCCAGGGTGCCGCTGGTCGGCTGGCCCTTAATCTCCACCAAGGGCCCGCGCCGTTCTCCGGCCGGGGCCCCGACGCGGCGGTCGCTGCGCCGGGCGTTGGCGAAGCGGCGGTCCTCCCGCGGCCTCTCCTCGCGGGTGTCCTGTTCATCACGCTCGCTGGCACCACTGGCCTTGTAGCGCGCCATGCCTTCCAGCGCGGCCTCGGCCACCTTGCCCGTGAAGAGTTTGATGGAACGGATGGCGTCGTCGTTTCCGGGGATGACGTAGTCGATGCCCTCGGGGTCGCAGTTGGTGTCCACCACCGCGATGACGGGGATGCCGAGGCGGCTCGCCTCGTGGACCGCGATGTGCTCCTTCTTCGGGTCGACGACGAAGACGCACCCGGGCAGCTTCGTCATGTCCTTCACGCCGCCCAGGTTCTTCTCCAGCTTCTCCTGCTCCCGCTGCAGCGAGGCGACTTCCTTCTTGGGGAGGCGGTCGAAGGTGCCATCTTCGGACATCTTCTCCAGCGTCTTCAGCCGGTCGATGCCCTGCTTGATGGTGCGGAAGTTGGTGAGCGTCCCACCCAGCCAGCGGCTGGTGACGTGGAACTGGCCGCAGCGCAGCGCCTCCTCGCGGATGACGTCCTGCGCCTGCTTCTTGGTGCCGACGAAGAGGACAGAGGCGCCGCGGGCGGTGACGTCGGCGACGAAGCGGAAGGCGGCCCGGGCCAGCGTCACCGTCTTCTGCAGGTCGATGATGTAGATGCCGTTGCGGGCGCCGAAGATGTACGGCTTCATCTTCGGGTTCCACCGGCGCGTCTGGTGGCCGAAATGGACGCCGGCCTCCAGCAGTTGCTTCATGGTGATGCCACCGGGAATGCCGCCCGGCGGTGGGGGGGGGGCTGCAAGGGCGGCCTGCGCCGAGGCGTCGGCCGTGGGGAGGTCTTCGACTGGTTGTGCTTGTGCTTCCATGAGGTTTTCGGTTGCTCCGCCACACCCGTCAGCGGCTGGCTCCTTCGACGCCCCGGCGAAAAGCCCGGAGCGCCACCGGGGAGACACCCTCGGGGCGTGTGTGAATTTTAGGGGTTACGACTTAACCGGGCCTGTAAGTGCGTGCAGCCAGGCTCACCTTCCCGGGGAAGCGGGTGCCTAGCACCCCGGGGAGCGTCGGTGCAAGTCGGCGTCCTGCTTGAGGAAGTTCCCGGGCTTCAGGCTGCGGCTGCCCCGTGGCATTTCTTGTACTTCTTCCCGCTGCCGCAGGGGCAGGGGTCGTTCCGGCCCACCTTGGGGCCCTGCCGGACGGCCTGCTTGGGCTTGGCCTCGGCCAGCACCCGGCCGTCGGCCTCCCCCCGCCCTTCGATGACGGGGCGGTGGCGGGCGGCCCGGGCCATTTGCTGCTCCACCCGGGCTGCCTCCTCGGCCTGCCCCTTGGGGGCGATGCGCATGAGGAGACTCATCAACTGGTGGTTGATGGCCGACAGCATCTGCACGAAGCCGTCGTACCCCTCCTTCTTGTAGGCCTGCTTCGGGTCGCGCTGCCCGTAAGCCCGGAGCCCAATCCCCTGGCGGAGGTGGTCCATCGCCAGAAGGTGGTCCTTCCACAGCGTGTCGATGGTGGCCAGGTAGCGGTGGCGGGCGAATTGCCGGAAGTCCTCGCCGAATTCCTCCTCGCGCGCGCGCAGGGCCTTCTCGGACGCCTTGTAAATATGCTCCTGCAATTCCTCGCGGCTGCCGGCGGCCTGGAAGTTCATCTCCAGATTGAGGTTTTCCTTCACCGCGCGCCCCAGCGCCTCCAGGTCCCAGCTGTCCGGGTTCTTCGCCGGCGCCCAGGCGTCCGTCACCGCCACCACCACGTCCTCCAGGGCGTCCAGCAGCATCTCCCGGAAGCCTTCCCAGCTGACGGTGGCCTCGGTGCGCTTCTTGACCTTGGTCTTCTTGTCCTCTTCGTACTCGACGAGGGCGATGCCGGCGCCGGCGGCCAGCACCTGGCGGCGCAGCTTGTAGATGGTGCGCCGCTGCTGATTCATGACGTCGTCGTACTCGAGCAGGTTCTTCCGGATGTCGAAGTTCTGCCCTTCCACCCGCTTCTGGGCGCTCTCGATGGCCCGGGAGAGCAGCTTGTGTTCAATCACTTCGCCTTCCTGCATGCCGAGGCGGTCCATCCAGCCGGAGATGCGCTCCGAGCCGAAAATCCGCATCAAGTCGTCTTCCAGGGAAAGGTAGAACTTGGAGACGCCCGCGTCGCCCTGCCGGCCGGCGCGGCCGCGCAGCTGGTTGTCGATGCGCCGCGACTCGTGCCGTTCCGTGCCGAGGATGAAGAGGCCGCCGAGGCCCACCACCTCCTCGCGCTCCTTGGCCGTCACCGCCTTGTACTTGGCCAGTGCCTCCTCGATGCGCTTTTCCCAGGCCTCCGTCGCCGCGCGGTGCGCGTCCACCGGGGCCGGGGCGCCGTCGGCGGCCGGCGGCGGCGGCTCCGGCGGCGCGCCCACCTCGGCCTTGGCCAGGATTTCCGGGTTGCCGCCGAGGAGGATGTCCGTGCCGCGGCCGGCCATGTTGGTGGAGATGGTGACCGCGCCGATGCGGCCGGCCTGGGCGACGATGTCTGCCTCGCGGGCGTGCTGCTTGGCATTGAGGACGTTGTGTGGCACGCCGCGGCGCTTCAGGAACTGGCTCACCACCTCGCTCTTGGCGATGGACACCGTGCCCACCAGCACCGGCTGGCCCTTCTGGTGCAGCTCCTCGATCTCCGTCACCGCTGCTTCGAACTTCTCGCGCTCGGTCTTGTAGACGACGTCCTCCACGTCCTTGCGGACCATGTCGCGGTTGGTGGGCACCACCCGGACGTCGAGATTGTAGATTTTGGCGAACTCCTCCGCCTCGGTGTCCGCGGTGCCGGTCATGCCGGACAGCTTGGAGTACATGCGGAAGTAGTTCTGGAATGAGATGGTGGCCAGCGTCTGGTTCTCGTTCTCGATGCGGACGCCTTCCTTCGCCTCGATGGCCTGGTGCAGCCCGTCACTCCAGCGGCGGCCGGGCATGAGGCGGCCGGTGAACTCGTCGACGATCAGGACCTCGCCTTCCTTCACCACGTAGTCCTGTCGCGCTTGTAGAGGGTGTGCGCGCGCAGGGCCTGCTCCACGTGGTGCAGCGTCTCGATCTCGCTCGGGTCGTAGAGGTTGGCGACCCCGAGGCGGTGCTGGATCTTGTCGACGCCGGCGTCGGTAAGGGTGACGCTGCGCGTTCTTCTCGTCGAGGGAATAGTCCTGGTCGGGGACCAGCCCGGGGATGACCGGTCGACCTGGTAGTAGCGCTCGGTGCTGTCCTCGGTGGGCCCGGAGATGATGAGCGGCGTCCGGGCCTCGTCGATGAGGATGGAGTCGACCTCGTCCACGATGGCGTAGTTCAGCTCGCGCTGGACGTAGTCCTGCAGCCGGAACTTCATGTTGTCGCGCAGGTAGTCGAAGCCGAACTCGTTGTTCTGCCCGTAGGTAATGTCCGCCCGGTAGGCGGCCTGCCGCTTCTGCGTCCTCGAGGTCATGGACGATGCAGCCCACGTTGAGGCCCAGGGCGTTGTGGATGCGGCCCATCCACTCCGCGTCGCGGCGGGCCAGGTAGTCATTCACCGTGACGATGTGGACGCCGCGGCCGGAAAGGGCGTTGAGGTAGCTCGGCAACGTCGCCGTCAGCGTCTTGCCTTCGCCGGTGCGCATCTCGGCGATGCAGCCCTGGTGCAGGAACATGCCGCCAATCAGCTGCACGTCGAAGTGCCGCTGGCCGATGGTGCGGCGCGCCGCCTCGCGGACGAGGGCGAACGCTTCAAAGAGGACCTCTTCCAGGGAGCGCCCGTTGGCCACCTCCTGCTTCAGCCGGGCGGTGTAGGCCGGGAGCTCAGCCGTCGCGAGCGCCGCCATTTTCGGCTCAAGCTCATTAATCCTCGCGACCTTGGGCCAAGTCTTCTTGAGCTCGCGCTCGTTCTTGGTCCCGATGAGCTTCTTTAGCGTCCACTCAATCATGTGACAGGCTTCCCAGGGTGCGGGGGCCACGGGTGCCCTCGCGCAGTGCCCTATTCCACGCCGGGGCCCGTGTGCGCCATGAAAAAGCCCCCCAAACTACAGCGCCGGCGGCACGGTGCAAGCCACAGCACCCCCCAAAACCGTGGGAGTGCACGGATGCAGTCCGAGCAAGCCCGTGGCCGAGTGGCCCCCTCCCACCGAAGGCCACCCGCCCGGCCGCCCCCGCCCGCGGTGGTGCCGCCCGGCCCGGCGCGGCCACCCGCCCTGGGTCGCTGGCTGTGGACGTGCCGCCCGGGCTTCGAAGTCCACCTGGCCGAGGAACTGACGCGCGCACGCGCCATCCCGGAGGTGCTGGGCCCGGGCTTCCTCGCCTCCGCCCGGAGGCCCAGCGTGGACGCCGCGTTTGCCCGGACGGGCTTCCTTGTCCGCGCGCGCGCGCCCGGGCCGCTGGAGGCGGCGGTGGAGGCGCTGGCGCCGCGGCTACGACGCGCCGGCCCCGTCACGGTGCGCGTCTGGGGCGCGGACACCGAAGCGGGCCTTCAACTTGGGCAGCAGGCGCGCGCCCTGGAAGCGGCACTGCAGGCCGCGCCCGGCGTCCTGCACCGCGACGACGGCGTGGCGCCCTTCGCTGAAGTGGCCCTGGTGGGCGCGCCGGGGGCGTGGACGGCCGTCTTCGGCACCGTCCGGCGGGAGGAGGCCGTCAGCTGGAGTCCCGCCGGCCGCCAGCGCATGCACCGCACCGGCGACGCCCCCTCGCGCGCCGGGCTGAAGCTGGAGGAGGCGTGGGCGCTTCTGGGGCTGTGGCCCTCGCCCGGGGAGATGTGCGTGGACTTGGGGGCGGCTCCCGGCGGCTGGACGGCGCGGGCGCTGGACCGGGGGGCCCGGGTGGTGGCCGTCGACCGGGCCGCCCTGTCCCCGGACGTTGCCCGGCACCCGAAGGTGCGCCACCTACGCGAAAGCGCCTTCGCCTACGTCCCGGAGGAACCGGTGGACTGGCTGTTGTGCGACATGGCCTGGCGCCCCCTGGAAGTCGCCACGCTGCTGGCCCGTTGGGGGCGCGAGGGGTGGGCGCTGCACCTGGTGGCAAATTTGAAGCTGCCCATGCGCGACAAGGTGGAGACGCTGGCCCGGGCGCGGCGCCTTCTGGAAGACGCCGGGTGGAAGGCCCTCCGGCTGCGCCAGCTGTACCACGACCGGGATGAAGTCACGGTGGTGGCGCGCACCCGCTGACAGCGGCCAAAGCCGGTGCAGGGGGGGCGCCGCGCGGCCAGGCCTTGGGTTAGGAAAGGCCCATGCCGCACACCCTGGATGACGCCACCGTGGAGACGCTTGTGCGACTGCAGCCCTTCGTGCGCAGCCAGCCAGCGGAGAAGCACGCCGCCCTGGCACTGCAGGCCCTGCTGGACGCCGAGTCCTGCCGGCGCGGCGGGCCGGACCCCGTCTCCTCTGCCCTCAACGTCCTCTTCCTCACCCAAGGCGCCCTCCTCAAACCGGAGTACGACATTTCCATCCACGCCCACGTGCCGTGGGAGGTGGGGATGCTGACGGTGGACGTGGTGGAACTCATCCGCGTCAATCAGTTGGCCGGCTTTCCCGCGGGCGACGCCGTGCTGCGCGCGGTCGCCAGCTGCCTGGCTGCCACCTTCCCGGGCGCGCCGGTGGTGCGCATCCACACCGACTGCTTCTGCGTCCTCTTCCCGCCCTCCGCCGGGACGGACGTCACCGAGGAGGTCCGCACCCGCGCCCGCGCGGCCCTGCCCGGGGCCGTCGCCGCCGTCCGCGCCCAAGCAGCCCGGCTACCCGAAACGGTGGACTTCACCCTGGGCCTGGCGCGGCTTCAGGTGGTGGACCCCTCGCACTGGCAGGTACTGGGGCCGCTGGTATGGGCCGAGGCCGAGCGGACGCACGTGCTGGCGCGGGCCCACAAGGCAGACGGTGTGCTGCTGCGGCGGCTGGACCTCTCGGGCCGGGTCGCCGTCACTCCCGAGGAGCGCTGGGCTACTCGTCGTCGAGAATGAATTTCCGGGGGTTTTCCGGAAGCCCATTCACCCGCACTTCGTAGTGCAAGTGCGGGCCGGTGCTGCGGCCGGTGTTGCCCACCGCGCCGATGAGGTCGCCCCGGTGCACGTGCTCGCCCGGGTGGACCTGCACCTTGCTGAGATGGCCGTAGCGCGTCTTCACGCCGTAGCCGTGGTCGATGACCAGGACGTTGCCGTAACTGCCTTCCAGGCCGGCGAAGATGACGGTGCCATCGGCGGGGGCAGTCACTTCCTTGCCGTGCGGGGCGGCGATGTCCAGGCCCTCATGCATCACCCGCTCGGCGGTGTAGGGGTCCGTCCGCTGCCCGAAGTCGCTGGTAATCCACCCGCGGGCGGGCCAGACGCTGGGCGTCGAGGCCAGCAGACTCTTCTGCTCCAGGAAATAGGTCTGCAGCTGCTGCAGGCTCTGCTCCTGGCGCGCGGCCTCCGTGGACAGCGTCTCCAGCTTGGCCGCCAGCGTCTTGGGGGATTCGGAGGTGGGCGAGAGGGCGGTGAACTCGGACTCGCTGCTGCTCGGCGGCGCGCCCTTGGTTTCCATGGCCGTCGGGCCAAGCGCCAGGTTGCGCTGCGGGTCCGACAGCAGCGTCACCGCGCGCAGCTTCTGGTCGAAGCGCTCCACCCGCTCCAGCGTGGAGGCCATGTGCTCCACGTGCTCGCGAAAGCTCTTCAGCTGCGTGCGCAGCGCGACGTTCTCGTCCCGCAGCGCGCGGTTCTCCGAGGCGCGGTACAGAAGATGCGTGTAGTGCACGGCCGCCACGGCCAGCCCCAGCACCAACAGGCCGCCCCCGACCACCAGCTGACGCAAGAGTTTCCGGTCCACCTGGTAGCGGCGGACGGCCTGGTCATGCTCGGGAACGACGATGAGGGTGAAGCTCTTCTTGGCCAAAGCCCTGGCTCCCTAGGTTGCCCCCCAACCGTCAGCTTTTCAGCATACCCCGGGCGCACCCGTTGGCAGCAGCGTTTCTTACAGACTGGGTGAGAGAGAGGGCGCGCGTAGCACCCCGTTCCTTACACTGTCAAGGCGAACGCACGACACTTGCAGTGCGTGCATCTGGCCCGTCGTCAAGCTCGGCGCGCACGGCGATGACGGTGATGTTGTCGTCTCCGCCTCTCTCATTGGCCAGGTCGATGAGGCGCGTGGGAATTTCCTCCAGCGCGCTGGCCCGGACAATCTCGAGAATCTCCTGGTCCTCGAGCATGTTGGCCAGCCCGTCGGAACAGAGGATGAAGATGTCACCGGCTTCCGCGAGCAGCCCCATCACGTCGACCTGGACTTCCTCCTCGAAGCCGACGGAACGCGTAATAATATTCCGGTAGCGGCTGTGACGCGCCTCCTCGGGCGTAATCATCCCCGCCTTAATCTGCTCATTGACGAGGCTGTGGTCCTCGGAGATTTGCTGGATGAGTTCCCCGCGCACCAGGTAGGCCCGGCTGTCACCGACGTGCGCGAAGAAGGCGTGCGCCTCGTCCAAAAGAAGCGAGATGACGGTGGTGCCCATGCCCGCCAGCTCCGGGTCCTCCTGGGCCTTGGCGAAGATGGCCAGGCAGGCCTGTTCCACCGCGCTGCGGATGGTTTCCGGAACGGGCGAGTCCTGCAGGCTGGCGGAGGCTGGGGGCGTCTGCAGGGCGGCGCGCATCTCCCTCAGCCGCTTGTCGATGGTTTCCACGGCGATGCGGCTGGCCGTGCCGCCGCCAGCGTGGCCGCCCATGCCGTCCGCCACCACATAGAGCTGCATTTCCTCATCAATGAGGAAACTGTCTTCGTTGTGGTCGCGCTTCCTGCCGACGTCCGTCAGGCCTGCAGAGGCGGCCTTCAACCGGACAGGAGCTCGCTCAGCCGGGGCACCCACGCGACGGGGATGCTACGGCACCGCTGGAACCAGGGGCAATGGGAGAAGTGGCACCCGGGGTCCGCAATCGCCCGGAAGCACCCGGGCGGCGGGACGGGGTGGCACCACGCAGCAGCGCCTCGGCGGCCTGCATGGCCGCTTCGCTCACCTTGACGCCGGACAGCATACGGGCCAGTTCCGCCACCCGGGGCGCCCCGGGGGCCAGGGCGGTGACGGCCGACGCCACCCGGCCCTTGGCCTGCAGCTTGTGGACGACAAGGTGCGCATCCGCATGGGCCGCCACCTGGGGCAGGTGGGTAACGCACAGCACCTGCCGGCCCTGGGCCACCTGGCGGACGAGACGCCCCACCGCGTCCGCCACCGCCCCGCCCACCCCGGCGTCCGCCTCGTCCAGCACCACCGTCTCGCAGGCGTCCCTTTCCAGGAAGACGCGCCGCAGGCCGAGCAGCACGCGGGAGGCCTCGCCGCCCGAGGCCACGCGGTGCAGCGGGCGCAGGCCCTCCCCGGGGTTGGCCGAGAAGAGGAATTCGACGTCGTCCGCCCCTTCGGCGCCCAGGGCGTCCGCGGCCGCGACTTCCACGCGGAAGCGCGCGCCAGCGAGGGCCAACTCGGCCAGGACGGCCTGGACGGCTCGGCCCAGGGCCGCCGCCGCCCGTTCGCGCTCCGTCCGCAGCGCCCGGGCCGCTTCCCACGCCCGTGCTTCCAAGGTCCCGCGCTGGGTCCGCAGCGCAGCCAACGCCTCGTGCCGGCCGGCAAGTGTCTCGGCCTCGACGCGCAGGGCGGCCGCGCGCGACAGGACGCCCGGCAAGTCCGTCCCGTGCTTCCGGCACAGCCGCCGAAGGGCGTCTAGCCGGTCCTCCACTTCCAGAAGCCGCTGCGGGTCCGCCTCCAGCCGGCCGAGGTAGCTGCGCAGGCGGGCCGCTGCTTCGTCCAGCTCCGCCGTGGCCGTCCGCAGTGCCAGGACCACGGACTCCAGCTGCGCGTCTTGCCGCCCGCCGTCCTCCACCGCGGCGGCGGCCCGGCCGGCCGACTGGGCTGCCCCACCCTCCTCAGTCAGGTGCGCCATGGCCTCCTCTGCCAGGGCGCGCAGCCGCTCGACGGAGGCGAGGCGCCGGCGTTCCTCCTCCAGCCGCACGTCTTCTTCCGCGCCCGGCGACAGCCGCTCCACTTCCTCCACCTGGAAGCGCAAGAAGTCGAGGCGCTCCTCGGCGGATGACGCCCCGCCCAGGGCTGCAAGTTCGCGGTCCACGGCCAGAAGCGCCGTGTGGGCGCCTTGGTACGCGTCGCGGGCCGCCGGCACCCGGTCCACCCTGTCCAACAGCGAGCGCTGGAAGGCGGGCTGGAAGAGGGCGACGTGGGCGTGCTGTCCAGCGACGTCCAGAAGGCCCTGCAGCAGCTGCCCCAGGACGCCCACCGTGGCCAGTCCGCCGTTGACGTGCACCCGGCCCCGGCCGGTGCGCCCCACCACCCGGCGCACACTGACTTCCTCCCCGGTGTCCGGAAGGCCCAAGGCTTCGAGGCGCCCGGCCAGCGCGGCCGTGCGCTGGAAAACGGCCTCCACCACCGCTTCCTCCGCCCCGGCCCGGACGACGCCCGCCTCGGCACGGCCGCCAAGGAGGAGGCCCAGGGCGTCTACCACGATGGACTTGCCGGCACCCGTCTCCCCCGTCAGCACCGTCAGGCCCGGGCCGAAGGTGACTTCCACCTCCTCGACGACAGTGAAGGCTTGAATGCGCAGACCAAGCAGCATGGGGGTGACGCTCCTTCCCTCTGCAAAACGCAGGGACGGGGACACCCTAGCCCTCTCGGCCGACACTGGACAAGTTTTCAGTACTGGCCTTCGGAGTGGGGACGTCCCTCTGGCGCGGCGGGACCTACGGCTCGCCGAAGAGGTCTTCCACGTCGGCCTGGGTGAGGCCCTTCAGCCCGGCCTGGGTGCCTTCCAGAATGCCCGCGGCCAGCTCGCGCTTGCGGCGTTGCAGCTGAAGAATCTTCTCCTCCACAGTGCCTTGCGTAATCAGCTTGTAGCTAATGACGGCGCGCGTCTGGCCGATGCGGTGGGTGCGGTCGGTGGCCTGGTCCTCGACAGCCGGGTTCCACCACGGGTCGAAGTGCAGCACGTAGTCCGCCGCCGTCAGGTTGAGGCCGGTGCCGCCGGCCTTCAGGCTGATGAAGAAGAGGGGCGGCCCGTCCGGCGCGTTGAAGGCGTCCACCCGCGCCATGCGGTCCCGGGTGCGTCCGTCCAGCGCCTGGTACTTCAGCCCTCGGCTGTCGGCCTCGGCTTTCAGGAGGTCCAGCATCTCGGTGAACTGGCTGAACACCAGCGCACGGTGCCCCTCGGCGACCAGGTCATCCACCAGCCCGAAGAAGCGCTCCAGCTTGGCCGAGGGCGGCAGCTGCGTGCCCGGGGGCAGCTTCAGAAGGCGCGGGTCGCAGCACACCTGCCGCAGCCGCATCAGGGCAGCAAGAATGCTGACGCGCGCCCGGGCGAAGCCCACCTTGTCAATACTTTCGTGGACCTTGCTGCGACTCGTCTCCAGCACCTCGCGGTAGAGGGCCGCCTGGCCCACGTCCATCTCGCACCAGGCCACCACCTCCGTCTTGGGCGGCAAGTCCTTGGCCACCTCCGTCTTGAGGCGGCGGAGGATGAAGGGGTGGATGCGCCGGCGCAGCCGCTCGCGCGCGGAGGCGTCTGCCCCGAGGGCAATCGGCTGCTCGTACCTCTCCGAGAAGTCCTCCTCGGTGCCGAGGAAGCCCGGCATGAGGAAGTCGAAAATGCTCCACAACTCCCCCAGCCGATTCTCGAGCGGTGTGCCGGTGAGGGCCAGGCGATGTTCACTGGGTAGCGCCTTGCAGGCCTGGGCAGTGGCGGAACCGGCATTCTTAATATTCTGCGCCTCGTCCAGGACGACGTACTTCCAGCGCGTCTTGGACAGTTCCTCGAGGTCGCGCCGGACCAGCGCATAGCTGGTCAGGACAATGTCCACGTCGGCGAAGGACTGGGTGCGCCGGTCCTGCCCGTGCCACAACGCGACGCTGAGGTCGGGCGTGAAACGCTCCGCCTCGCGCTTCCAGTTGGCCAGCACGGACGTGGGGGCCACCACCAGCGAGGGCGCCCCCTTCTCCTCGTTGTGGGACTTGAGGAGGAGGGCCAGGGCCTGCAGCGTCTTTCCGAGGCCCATGTCGTCGGCCAGAATTCCCGACAGGCGGTGGCGGTGGAGGAACCACAGCCAGGCCAGGCCCGCCTCCTGGTAGTGGCGCAGGGTGGCCTGCAGCCCGGCCGGCGGGGGCACCGGCGCCGCTTCATCCACCAGCCGCAACTCGGACATGGCGGCGCGGGCCCGGGCCTCAATGTCTGCCGCGTCCCCGAGGCTGGCCAGGGCGTCCAGGGCCATCGCCTGGTACAGCGGCACCCGCGTGGTGGGCTTGCCGGGGGCCGCCCCGGCCTCCTCCAGCAGTTCCGTCGCCCGCTGCAATTCCTCGCGGTCCGCCTCGGCAAAGCTGCCGTCGGCCAGCGGCACGTAGCGACGCCCAGATGCCAACCACAGCCGGACGGCGCCCAAATCCACCGACTGGCCATCGGCTTCGAAGCGGGCGTCGAGGTCAAACCAGTGCAGCGCCTCCATGCTGACGCGGATGCGCGGGCGCAGCCCGCTGCGCACCTTCACCTCCGGCAGCTGGGCGGCAAAGCGCTCCCAGGCCGCCGGCAGACTCTTCAGCCCCTGGGCCCAGAAGGTGACGGCCGTGTCCCCCTGGGCCACGTACGCACCCCCGTCCCAGCGCAGCCCCAATCCCGTCAGCAGCTTCAGGGCGGCGCGCTCCTCTTCCTCGTCGCGCCGGTACAGGCGCCGCTTGTTGCCGAGACTGCCAATCGCGTAACCCAGCGTCCCGGCCGCCGGGGTGACGGGCGCGGTGGTGCCGCCGTAGCGGGCGCCCAGCTGGGCCCGCACCTTCTCCGGGTTGCCTTCCAGGGTGAGGATGAAGTGCGGCGGGGTGGACTCATCGACGTCCAGACCGTCGGCGCGCAGCGACAGGTCCAGCCGTGGCAGGTGGGCGGCGAAAAATGTCAGGGCCCGGTCCAGCTGCCCGTGGGGCAGCGACATGGACGGCTCCAGCATCCACTTGCGCCACAGCCGGGCTGGCAGGTTGGGGCGCACCGGGTACAGCGTCTGGCCGGAGAGGAGGTAGCCATTGCGCTTGCCCACCAGAAACACCGACTCGTGAATGCCCACCGGCTCGCCCTCCGGCAGCCGGAACTCCAGCGTGGCCTTCGCCCCGCCCTCGGTGGATTCCAGGTGCACTTGGGGAAGCGCGGGCGTCTCCGACAGCAGCAGGGGCGTCCCGCGGTACACCACCCGGGCCTCGCCCAACACTTCCAGCAAGTCCGCCACTTCCTCATCGCCGAGGAGGAATTTCCCGTCGTAGCGGCTTTCGTACCGGGCCAATTCATTGAGGGCCCGCTCATCCACCGGCCCCAGGCGCGCGCCCTGACTGAGCAGGCGCTTCACCTGGATGGGGCCAGCCGTCTGGGCTTCCTTGCGCCGCACGTCCACCAGCCAGGCCCGCCCACCGTTGCGCGCATGGGCGGGCATGATTCGGTAGACGAAGGCGTGGTCCGGCAAGGACGACAGGCCGAGCCAGCTCTCCAGCTTGGCCACCGCCGGCAGCGGCACCACCTCCGCCCCCCGGCCCTCCGGGGCGGTCCCCGCGGCCGGGGCGGCCGCTTCGGGGAGCGCCGGAACGGCGGCGCGCTCGGCCTGCAGGTGGGCCAGGGCCACCGCCACCACGTGCTTGCAGTGTGGGCCGTAACGGTTCCACGCCTGGCAGGTGCAGCTACTGACGAGGGGACGCGCGGCCGTGTCCAGGGTGGCCCGGTAGGGGTGCCCCTCGCTGCCAGCGATGGAGCCAGACAGGACGGTGCCGGACTTGGCCAGGGCGGACACCCGGCCCAGGCCGGCATAGTCCCGGCCCTTCTTGAAGCTGGTGGGCTGCACCTCATCCCGCAGCAGGGCGACCCAGCTGCCCTCCTCGGAAGTGACGGCGCTCTGGAGCTCGGGTGGAGGCAAGTCCTCCCAAGTAACACGGGAGGCTGCCCCTCTGCTGGTCAGCTTTGAAACGTTTCATTCTGGTTGGCGCGCAAAGCCTGAGGCGAGCATAAGAGGGGGTTGTCCATGGCCGAGCCCGCCATCTCCGTCGACGGCCTGGTGAAGCGCTTCGAGGACGTGACGGCCGTCGACGGCGTCTCCTTCAGCGTCCGGGCGGGGACGTGCCTGGGCCTTTTGGGCCCCAACGGCGCCGGGAAGACGACGACGGTGGAGATTCTGGAGGGACTCCAGCAACCCACCGCCGGGACGGTGCGCGTGCTGGGGCAGCGCTGGGCCGAGGCCCCGGAACGGCTAAAGGCCCGAATTGGGATTTGCCTTCAAGAAACCCGCTTCTACGAAAAGATGACAGTCGGCGAGACGGTGAAGCTGTTCCGCAGCTTCTACCCGGCCGGCATCAGCGTGGACGACGCCATCCACCTGGTGGCGCTGGAGGAAAAGCGGGACGGCCGGGTGGGCAAGCTGTCCGGCGGCCAGCGGCAGCGCCTGGCGCTGGCCGTGGCTCTGGTGGGGGACCCCGAGGTGCTGTTTCTGGATGAACCCACCACCGGCCTGGACCCGGCCAGCCGCCGTGGGCTGTGGGATGTCATCGAAGCACTGAAGGCCCGCGGCCGCACCGTCGTCCTCACCACCCATTACATGGAGGAGGCGGCGCGCTTGTGCGACCAGGTCGTCATTGTGGACCACGGTAAGGTGGTGGCCCAGGGGACGCCTCAGGCGCTGGTGGCGGCCCACGGGGGCCAGCAGCTGATTGAATTCGAGGCCCGGCCCATGCCGTCGGTGGAGGCCTGCCGTGCCCTGCCCGGTTGCTCCGACGTCCAGGTGCGCGACGGCACGCTGCGGTTGGCCGTCCGCGGCCTGCCGGAGGCGCTGCCGGCGCTTTTGCGTACCGTCGAGGCGGCCGGCGCCACCCTGCTGCAGCTGTCCACGCACGCGCCGACGCTGGACGACGTCTTTCTAAACCTCACCGGCCGCAGCCTGCGCGACGAGGAGGACTGACGGCCCATGCCAGACAACAGCCACCCCCTCTGGCAGCTGTTCCTCATGCGGCTGCGCGCGCTGTGGCGCGAGCCCTCGGCCCTCTTCTGGATTTTTGCCTTTCCCCTCCTGATGGCGGTGGCCCTCGGCCTGGCCTTCCGCAACCAGTCATTGTCCCGGCTGACGGTGGCAGTGGCGGAGGGGCCGGGCCAGGAGCGTCTCCTCAGCGCGCTGGCCGCCACCCCGGGGCTTCAGCCCGAGAGGCTGCCCCTGGAGGCGGCGCGCCGCGCGCTGGCCACGGGCAAGGTGGCCGTGGTGGTGGTGGCGGGGGACACGCCGCGCCTCCTGGTGGACCCGGGCGTCCCGGAGGGGCGCACCGCGCGGCTGCTAGTCCTGGACACGCTGCAGCAGCTGGCCGGGCGCACGGACGCCATCAGCGTTCCCGAGGAACACGTCAGTGTCCCAGGGGGCCGCTACATCGACTTCCTCATCCCCGGACTTCTGGGGTTCGGCCTCATGTCCTCCTCGGTGTGGGGCCTGGGCTGGGGGCTGGTGCAGATGCGCACCGGCAAGCTGCTGAAGCGCCTGGTGGCCACCCCCATGCGCAAGTCGGATTTGCTCGCGTCCTTCATCTTCAGCCGCCTGTCCCTGGCAGTGCTGGAAACAGGCTTCTTCCTCGCCTTCGCGCGCTTCCTCTTCGACGTGCGCGTGGCCGGCAGTCTCCTCTCCTTCGTCCTGGTGGCCGCCGCGGGGGCCCTGTCGTTTGGCGGCGTGGGCCTCCTGGTCGCCTCCCGGGCGCAGAACAATGAAACAGCCGGGGGCCTGATGAATCTGGTCACCCTGCCGATGACAGTCCTGTCCGGCGTCTTCTTCTCCGCCAGTCACTTCCCCGGGTGGATGCAGCCGCTGGTGAAGGCCCTGCCGCTGACTGCCGTCATCGACGCCCTGCGGGCCATCTCCGTGGACGGGGCTTCCCTGTGGGCGCAGGGGGGCCACTCCTGGTGCTGGTCCTCTGGGGCGCCGGCGCCTTCGCGGTGGCGCTCCGCATCTTCCGCTGGAACTAGGAGGGGTGGCTTCAGGCGGCTGACGGAACGGGGGCACGCAGCGCCGCCGAGACGTGTTGGCAATCCGCCGAGCCTCCAACCCGGCCTCGCGCAGCATGCCCGTCGGCGCCGACGTAGAAGCCGCATAGGTACAGCTGCGGCAAGCGACGTCTGCCGGCCCGCTGCTGCGCGGTTGCCCCGCGGCGTCGAGGACGCTGTCCACGTCACCCAGTACCTGCGCCAGGCGGTGGCGGTACCCGGTGGCCAAAACCACCGCCTGGTAGGCCGCCTCCGCCCCGTCCTCGAAGACGACGCCGTCCTTGGTGAA
>CAVQDL010000022.1:0-237032 GCA_963711265.1 uncultured delta proteobacterium | reverse complement strand
ACATTCTCCCCACCCTCGAACTCTTCGTGAATGGGGCGCGAACCGAACCAGACCTGTTCCTCTCGCGCACCTCCATCTTCTCCGTGTTCGCGTACACCGAGCGCACCGCCGTCGGGGGAGGGGCGTTCTGGCAGGCGTTCCCCCGCCTGTCGTTTTACGGTGAGTACAACCAGCTGTGGGTGGACGGTGGCAGCGGCAACGAAGCCCTCCTGGGCATCACCTACAAGCTCGACCGCAAGTCGAGCGTGGGCTTGAATGGCCATCTCCTCTATGTCCCGGTGAACGGCTATACCGAGCTGCGCGCCTGGGTTCTCGAGGCGTTGACGGACCGGATCAAGCTCAGCGCCGACTTGCAGTGGCAGTTGCTGGAGAACCTGTTCAGCTACGCCGGGACTTCCATTCCTTATAACGCAACGCGGGATTCCATCGTCGGGACGGCCAGCGTGAGCTGGCTGATTGGTTGCGGGTGGAGTGGCATGCTGAGCGGGTCCATCGGGACGACGCCCCTAAACCTGACGCGCTACACCGTGACGGCACGGGTGGGCTACAACTTTTCGACGTTCGACGCGGGAACCCCTCGATGAAGTGGCGACTCTTCGGCCCCCGCAGTCTGCTTGCGGCTTCGCTTCTCCTCGGTGCCGGAGTGGTCGTCGCCCTGGACTCTGCGGACCACATCAATCCGAACCATGCCGGCCACGCCAAGGCGGGCGTGGAATGTCTCGCGTGTCACGAGCCCATCTTCGACGAGACAACGCTGGGCAGCTCAGCGCTTTCCCCAAGGAAGCCAAGTGCCTCTCCTGCCACGAAGCAGAAGGAGGAGGGCAACTGCGGGTTTTGTCACTCGCGCCCGGACAAACCCAGCACCTACGTGCTGCCGGCCCCGCACCTCAAGTTCAACCACGCCAAGCACCTCGAGAAGGATGAGAATTGCGGTGTATGCCACCTGATGCTCCCGGCACGTGGTCAGTTGGAAAAGCCAGTGCCACCGATGAAGACGTGCCTCGGCTGCCATAACCACCAACAGCAGTACGCCAACGGCCAGTGCGACGTCTGCCACCGGGACCTGCTCAGCATCCCGCTCAAGCCCACGAGCCCCCCGTTCAGTCATCAAGCAGACTTCACGCGCGCGCACCCCCCGATTGCCCGGGCGTCCGCGGCGTCCTGCACCCTGTGCCACCAGCAACGCTTCTGTGCGGATTGCCACGCCTCGATGACCGCTCCGATGCGGATTGAGGCCGTCAAGCCGGATGCCGTGGACAAGAATTTCATCCACTGGGGTGACTACCTGACGCGGCACTCGGTCGAGGCGCGCGGGAACGAGTCGCGCTGCCAGACGTGCCACGTGGTCACCTTCTGCGAGCAGTGCCACCGCGCGGCGCAGCTGACGCCGAGCTCAGCCAGCCCCCAGAGCCCGCACCCCGCAGGCTGGAATATGCCCGGCAGCTCGAGCTTCCACGGAACAGCGGCCCGGCAGGACATCGTCAGTTGCGCCACCTGCCACGAGCAGGGGGCACAATCCAACTGTGTGACGTGCCACCGGGTGGGCGGTTCCGGCGGCGACCCGCATCCGTCAGGCTGGACCAATCGCCACCCATCCTCGGAGATTCATCACAACCCCATGTGTCTGGCGTGCCATCCGTGAGAACCCCTCCGGGGGCGGAACTCGCCTAACGGACACCGAGGGTGCGTGTTCCCGGGCCCAAGGCTGAGGGCGCGCAAACCGCTGGTGCGGCGATGCCGCGAAAAAAATTCGGGGCCGGTGCCGTTCGAGCAAATTTCGCGCGAGGCGCCATGAGCCGCCGTTCCGTGGGAACCAAGACTCGGTTTCGTCAGCCTGACGTCGACCTGATGGGCCGCCGGTGGAAGCGCCACGGCCTAATACGGCCTGAAGAGGAGCCGCTCCGCGCTTTCAACCCCGCGAGACTACACTGCCGCATGCTGAGACGTGCCGAGGAACGAACGTCCAGCTCGGGACGCTCCGCCTTGGCCCCTCTCTTGCTGAAGCTTCTCGCACATGGGCCTCCAGGGTCGCCGCATCGAGGTGCTGGGGACGGTTCAGGGCGTCGGCTTTCGGCCCTGGATTTACCGAATCGCCCAGACCCTGGGCGTCCGTGGGCAGGTGCACAACGACGCGCGTGGCGTCACCATCGAGGCGTTCGGCAGCCAGGAGACGCTGGACCGCTTCCTTCAGCAAATAGAGGCCACCCCCCCGCCCGCGGCATCCATCCGGCGGATGAGCTGGACCCCGATTCCGGCGCAAGACGTCCGGGCCTTCCGCATTACCGCCAGCCAGGCGAGCACGTCGCGCCAGTCTTCCATCCCGCCCGACCTCGCGACCTGCCCGGAGTGCCTCGCGGAGATCCTCGACCCGCGGACCGGCGCTACCGCTACGCGTTCACCAACTGCACGCTCTGCGGCCCGCGCTTCACCATCGCGCGGGACGTCCCCTACGACCGCCCGGCGACCACCATGGCGGCTTTCCGCATGTGCCCCGAGTGCGAGCGCGAGTACGCACGACCGCGGACGGCGCTTCCACGCCCAGCCCAACGCCTGCCCGCGCTGCGGCCCGCGGCTCGCGTCGCTCGACGCATCGGGCGACCGGTGGACCCTGGACGCCGTCCGCTGGGCGGCCGCGGCCCTGGGGAAGGGGCTCATCTCGCGGTGAAGGGCCTCGGCGGCTTTCACCTCGCCTGCGACGCGGGCTCGTCGCGGGCGGTGGCGGCGCTGCGGCGCGCAAGCGGCGCGACGAGAAGCCCTTCGCCGTCATGGTCCGGACGCTCGCCGACGCCGAGCGCCTGGCCGAGTTCACAGACGCAGAAGTGCGCCTTGCTGCAGTCGTCGAACGTCCCATCGTGCTCGCGCGGCGCCGGCCGACCGGCGCTGGCGGCCGAGGTCGCTCGCCCAGAATCCGCTGGTCGGGCTGATGCTCGCCTACACGCCGCTCCACCACCTGCTGCTCGCGGAGGTCGGGCGCCCCCTGGTGATGACGTCGGGCAACCTCAGCGACGAGCCCATCGCCTTCGACGACGCCGACGCTGGTCCGCCTCGCCGAGATCGCCGATCGCTTCCTCGTCCACGACCGCGAGATCGCGACTCGCTCCGACGACTCCGTCGCCCGCGTCATCGCCGGCGGGCCGGCGTGCTGCGGCGCGCCCGCGGGCACGTGCCGCGGTCCGTGGGCCTCGCGCGGGCCGTTGCGCGCCCGGTGCTGGCCGTGGGGCGCACCTCAAGAACACCTTCTGTCTGGCGCCGGCGACACGGCCATTCTCGGCCCGCACGTCGGGGACCTGGAGACGCCGAGGCCTACGTCTCCTTCGAGGCCATCGACGCGCATGGAGCGATTCCTGGGTGTGCGGCCCGAAGTCGTCGCCTACGACCTCCACCCCGAGTACCTCTCCACCGCTACGCGCTGGCCCGGCCGGCGCGCACCCGCGTCGCCGTGCAGCACCACCACGCGCACGTCGCCAGCGCGATGGCCGAGCACGGGCTCGACGGCCCCGTGCTCGGCGTCGCCTGGGACGGCACCGGCTACGGCGCCGACGGCGCCGCCTGGGGCGGCGAGCTGCTGCTGGCGACCTTCGCCGGCTTCGAGCGGCTCGCCACCTTCCGCCCCATCCGCCTGGCCGGCGGCGACCGCGCCGATCCGCGAGTCTGGCGAACGGCGCTGGCGCTCGTCGACGACGCCTTCGACGGGAAGGCCCCGCTGAACGACATCCCGCTGTTCCCGCGCATTGCCCGGCAGCGGCTGGGCGTCGTGCGCCGGATGATCAGTGCGGACGTCAACGCGCCGCCGGCGCACGGCGTCGGGCCGCTACTTCGACGCCCTCGGCGCGCTGGTGCTGGGACTCGCAGGAGGCCAGGTACGAGGGCCAGGTGGCGATGGCCTGGAACCTGGCGGCCGACCCTGGCGAGACGGAGGCCTACCCGTTCGACCTGGACCGACGACGGACCCCTGGTGCCTCGATCTGCGCGCCCTGGTCCGCGCGCCGTGGCGGATGTCATCGCCGGCGTCCCCGCCGCGCGCATCGCCGCGCGCTTCCACGAGACGCTCGTCGCGCGACGGCGGCCCTGGTGCGAGCGGTGCGCCATGCGCGGGCCGCTCCCGGTCGTCCTCACCGGCGGCTGCTTCCAGAACGCGCGTCTCGCCGAGGGCGTCTGCGCGGCCCTCGGGCCAGATGTCGATGTCCGGCTCGAGCGTCTCGTTCCGGCGGGGACGGCGGCATCGCGCTCGGGCAGGCGCTCGTCGCCGACGCGGTTTCGCGTGCGACAACTGAAGAACCAGGAGGGGAACGATGTGCCTTGGCGTCCCGGGCAAGAGTGCTGGAAGTCGACGGAATGGTGGCCAGCGTCGACTTCTGGGGCGTGCGCAAGCAGGTCCGGCTCGACATCGTCGACGAGCCGGTCGGCGCCAGGGGACTACGTCCTGAACCACGTCGGCTTCGCCATCCGCCGCATCCCGGCCGAGGACGGCCGGCGACGCTCGAGCTCTTCGACGACCTCTTGCGCAAGCAGGCGAGGAGGACGACCTGATGGCGGCCGACGTCGCGCCGAGATCGAGGCGGCCGGACCCGGATGGTGAGAGAGATGTGACAAGCCCCTCGAACGCGATGCGCTCCGCTGAAGTTCCGCGACCCGGAGCGCGGGCAGGCGCTCGTCGAGGCGCTCGCGCACCTGACGGAGTCGATGGGTCGCGTCGCCGGTGGCGCTGATGCACGTCTGCGGCAGCCACGAGCAGGCCATCGCCCGCTTCGGGCTCCGCGCCTCGTTCCCGCGGCGCTCGACGTGATCATGGGCCCCGGCTGCCCGGTGTGCATCACCGACGTGCCCGAGGTCGACGAGGCCGTCGCGCTGGCCCTGCAGGGCGTCCGCGTCGCCACCTACGGCGACATGCTGAGGGTGCCGGGCACCGCTGGCTCGCTCGCCGACGCCCGGGCCGGCGGCGCGCGGTCGACATCGTCTACAGCGTCTCCCAGGCGGTCGAGCTGGCGCGGGAGACGAACGAGGAGATCGTCTTCTTCGCCACCGGCTTCGAGACCACCGCGGTGGCCACCGCCGCCGAGATCCTCCGCGGGCCGCCGCGCGAACTTCTCCGTCCTGTCGGCCCACAAGTACATCCCGCCGGTGATGGAGATCGTCGCCGAGATGCCGGACACCCGCGTCGAGGGCTTCCTCGCCGCCGGGCACGCGGCCACCATCACCGGCTGGGGCGTCTTCGAGGCCTTCGTCGAGCGCCACCGCCTCCCGGTGGTCGTCGCCGGCTTTGAGCCGCTCGACGTCCTGGCCGGCCTGGTCCGCCTGGTCGAGCTCATTCACGACGAGACGCCCCAGGTGGAGAACATGTACCCGCGGTGCGTCACCCGCGAGGGGAACGCCGTCGCGCAGGAGCAGCTGTGGCAGGTGTTTCGCCCGCTGGGCGGTCGGTGGCGCGGCATCGCGCACGTCCCCAACGGCAACCTTCGCCTGCGCGACGAGTACGCCCACGTCGACGCGCGCCGGCGCTTTCACATCGACCTGGCCACGACTCTGGACGTTCGCACCACCTACCCTCGTGCAGCACTGCATCTGCGGCGACATCATGGCGGGCCTGACGTCGCCGACCGACTGTCCACTGTTCGGCAAGGAATGCCTCCCCGACACGCCGGTCGGCGCCTGCATGGTGAGCAGCGAGGGCACCTGCCGGATCTGGCACCAGTACGGCGGCCATCCCGAGTTGACCCGGGCGGTCGAGGTGAATCCGTGAAGCTGCAACTGCCCATCGGCGAGCGCATTAGCCTCAAACACGGAGCCGGGGGCCGCGCGATGCGCGCGCTCATCGAACAGGTCTTCCTCGACGGGGTGGATGCCCCGCTGCAAGGCATCGGGCTGGCCGCCATGGACGACGGCGCGGCCATCCCGGTCGGCGAGCGCTGGCTCGTCCTCACCACCGACTCGCACGTCATCCACCCCCTCTTCTTCCCGGGGGAGACATTGGCCGGCTCTCCGTGGCGGGGACGGTGAACGACCTGGCGATGATGGGCGCGACCGAGCCGCTCGCGCTGACCTGCTCGGTCATCCTCGAAGACGGCTTCCCGTCGGCGGACCTGCTGCGCATTCAGAAGTCGATCCTCGCCACCTCGCGCGAGGCGCACGCGCCGATCGTGACCGGCGACACCAAGGTGATGGGCCGTGGAGAGATTGACGGCCTCGTCCTCAACACCGCCGGCGTCGCCTTCACCGACCGAGTGGTACCCGACTGCGGGCTCCGGACCGGAGACCGCATCATCGTGACCGGCACCATGGGCGACCACGGCTTCGCGGTCCTCGCCGTCCGGCACCAGTTCGCCCTCGAGGGCGAGCTGCAGTCCGACGTGGCCCCCATCAACGAGATGATTCGCGGCGCCCTGGCGGCGGGTGGCCAGGACGTGGTGGCGATGAAGGACCCCACCCGCGGCGGTCTGGCGAGCGCGCTGCACGAGATGGCGGAGAAGAGCGGCGTGGGAGTCCTGCTGTACCAGGACCGCATTCCGCTGAGCGACCCGGTGCGCGCCGCGGCAGAGCTCCTCGGCATCGACCCGTTGCACGTGGCCAACGAGGGCAAGGCCGTCCTGGGGGTGCGCCCGGAGGCGGCGGAGCGCGTCCTGGCGGCTCTTCATGCTCACCCGCTGGGACGGAACGCTGCCATCGTCGGGACGTGCTTGGGGGAACACCTCGGCCGCATCATCCTGGACACGGGGCTGGGGCGCCGGCTGCTGACCGAGCCCGAGGGCGAGCCGCTGCCGCGCATCTGCTGAGGAGGCGTCCCATGAAGCACATCCGCATTGAGGTGGACGCTGGCGTGGGAGTCCTCACCATCGACCGGCCGGACCGTTTCAACTCGCTGGACGTGGAGACGGCCCAGGACCTTCGCAAGGCCGGCCTCCAGCTGGCCCGGGACCCCCTGGTGCGGGCGGTCGTGCTGCGGGGCGTCCCTGGCATCTTCTGTAGCGGGGCAGACTTGAAGTTCATCCGCGCCGGCGGGGAGGCGGCCGAGCTGCAGTACCTGACGCCCTCCGCGCGCAGCGTTCCGTCCGGGTACGGCGAGGTCTTCAAGCAAATCCTCGAGTACCTGCACAGCACCATCTCGGAGATTCGTCGCGCGGCGAAACCCTTCATCGCCGCGGTGGACGGCGCCTGTGCCGCCGGCGGCTTCGGGCTGGCGATGGCGTGCGACCTCGTCTTCGCCTCGGAGCGCGCCACCTTCGAGTGGGCGTATGCCAAGACGGGGCTGAGTGGCGCGGAGAGCTCGACGTTCTTCCTTCCCAAGCTGGTGGGGCTGCGCTTTGCGATGGACATGCTTCTGCTCAACCCGCGTCTGGACGCGAAGGGGGCGCACCAGGCGCGGCTGGTGAGCGGCGTGCTCCCCACGGAGGGCTTCGAGGCGGAGGTTCTGTCCATCGCCAAGCGCCTGGCCACCGGCCCGACACGGGCCTACGGCATGGCGAAAGCACTCTTCAACGAGGCAGCCGGTGTGGACCGGCTCGACTACCACCTGGACCGCGAGCTGGAGAATCTCGTCCGGAGCGCGGACGGGCCCGAGTTCCAGGAGGGCATCGACGCCTTCTTCGCCAAGCGCACGCCGCGCTTTCCGGGGCTTTGACCGATGCACGAGTACTCGCTGGTACAGGGACTCTTCGACGAAGTCGCTGCGCAGGCGGCAGCCCGCGGCGCTACGGCGGTGCGCAAGGTGACGGTGGGCTTGGGAGAGCTGGCGGGCGTCGACCCGGAGCTGTTCGCCACCGCCTTCATGACCTTCCGTCCGGCAAGCCCCTACCCCGAAGCGGAGCTGTCCTTACGGCTGGTAGAAGCTGCGTGGGTATGCGCTGGGTGTGCGGCCCCCTTCCACCGAGGCGCCGTGCTGCGCTGTGAGGCGTGCGGCGGACCCGGACGCCTTGCCGCTGGCGATGAGCTCATCCTCGAGCGCATCGAGATGGAAGTGCCCGAGCCGCATGCTTTGCGCCCAGAGAGTCCCGAGCGCGCACACACTGGCGACTGACGCCCAGTTCAGCCGCGTTTCTAGGGCTACCAAAGGGCACCGGTCTTGCACCTCGCCGGGTAACACCCTGGCGCCGGGACAGGCTGACTCGGGCGCCGCAATCCCTGGGGAGCGGCGATGAGCACTGGTGAGGGCTGGCTAATTGGAGAGTTGAAGCGGCGCGGCGTGAGCCGACGTGAATTCGTCCTCTTCTGCGCCGGGATTGCGGGCACCTTTGCGCTGCCAGGCTCCGCGGCGACGAAGATTGCCGCGGCCCTCAGCAAGACGAAGAAGCCGATCCTGGTCTGGCTCGAGTTCCAGGACTGCTGCGGGAACACCGAGTCGTTCCTGCGCGCGGTGCGCCCCACCGTCGCGGAAATCATCCTCGACACGCTTTCGCTCGACTACCACGAGACGATCATGGCGGCAGCCGGGGCGCAGGCCGAGGAGGCGCTCCAGAACGTCGTCAAGACCCACAAGGGCGAGTACCTGGCGGTCGTCGAAGGCTCCATCCCGACGGGAGCGGGCGGCGCGTACTGCACCATCGGCGGGCAGTCGGCGCTTGTCATTGCCCGAGAAGTCTGCGGCGGTGCGGCGGCCACCATCGCCATGGGCACCTGCGCCACCTACGGCGGGCTTCCGGCGGCGGCGCCCAACCCCACCGGCGCGCTGGGCGTCGCGGACGCGGTGCCCGGCGTGAAGAACCTGATCAACCTGTCGGCCTGCCCGGCCAACGCCGAGAACATGACGGCGCTCCTCGTCTACTACCTCACCTTCAAGCGCTGGCCGCCGCTCGACGGGTTGCGGCCGGCCGCTGTTCGCCTACGGTCAGAGCATTCACGACAACTGCGAGCGACGCGCGCACTTCGACGCTGGGCAGTACGTCGAGGCCTGGGGCGACGAAGCACACCGCACCGGCTACTGCCTCTACAAGATGGGCTGCAAGGGCCCGGTCACCTACCAGAACTGCCCGCGCATCCGCTGGAACGAAGGGACGAACTGGCCCATCGGCTGCGGCCACCCGTGCATCGGCTGCGCCGAGCCGGACTTCTGGGACAAGATGACGCCGTTCTACAAGCACCTGCCCGACGTGGCCGGCTTCGGCGTCTCCGCGGGCATCGACACCGTCGGGGTGTTGCTGCGCGGCCGGGACCGCCGCGGCCTTCGCCGCCCACCCGTCGGGAAGATGGTCCAGCGCCGGCTGGCGACCCACGAGAAGCCCGACACCGGCGTCCCCGAACCCCAAGTCCGCCCAGTAACCAGCCGCCCAAGACGGGGGAATGCCATGACGCACGTCGTCGTTGATCCGGTCACCCGGATCGAAGGCCACCTGCGGATCGAGGCCGAAGTCGACGGCGGCCAGGTGAAGGACGCCTGGTCGTCTTCGACGATGTTCCGCGGCATCGAGTTGATCCTCAAGGGCCGCGACCCGCGCGACGCCTGGGTCTTCACCCAGCGCATCTGCGGCGTGTGCACGACAGTGCACGCGATCGCGTCGATCCGGGCGGTCGAGAACGCCATCGGCGCAACCCCACCGCCCAACGCGCGCCTGCTCCGGAACCTGATCATCGCGCTCAGTGCATTCAGGACCACGTCATCCACTTCTACCACCTGCACGCGCTGGACTGGGTGGACGTGGTCTCGGCCCTCTCGGCGGACCCGGCGAAGACGTCCAGTCTGGCGCAGTCCATCTCCGACTGGCCGCTGTCGAGCACACAGTACTTCACCGGCGTGAAGACCCGGCTGAAGGACTTCGTCGACCGTGGCCAGCTCGGTCCCTTCGCCAACGCCTACTGGGGTCACCCGGCCTACAACCTGCCGCCCGAGGCGAACCTCATGGCGGTGGCGCACTACCTCGAGGCCCTGGACTGGCAGCGCGAGTTCATCAAGATCCACGCCATCCTCGGCGGCAAGAATCCCCACCTGCAGTCCTTCCTGGTGGGCGGCATGGCCACCCCAGTGGACCCGAACAGCCAGTCGTCGCTCAACATCGGGACCATCTCGAACCTCCGCGCGCTGGCCGCGAAGGCGCAGGACTTCGTCAAGCGCGTCTACCTGCCGGACGTGCTCGCCATCGCAGGCTTCTACAAGGAGTGGGCCGGCATCGGCGCCGGGGTCGGCAACTACATGACGTACGGCGACTACCCGGAAAACGACGCGCCCAACCCGCCGATGTTCCTGCCGGCCGGCATCATCATGAAGCAGGACCTTGGCAAGGTGCTGGCGCTCGACCCGTCCCGCATCACCGAGTCGGTGAAGCACGCCTGGTACGACTACAGCGGCGGCGATGACAAGGCACTGCACCCATCGCAGGGCGAGACGATGCCCCACTACACCGGGCCCCAGCCTCCCTACGAACGGCTCGACACTCGCACAGAAGTACAGCTGGCTGAAGTCTCCTCGCTACGGAGGCGACTCCATGGAGGTCGGACCCCTGGCTCGCATGCTGGTGGCCTACGGGGCGGGACACCAGCGCGTCAAGGAGTTGGTCGGCGTGGCACTCGGCAGCTTGAAGGTGGGGCCCGAGGCCCTCTTCTCGACGCTCGGGCGCGTGGCTGCACGCTGCATCGAGACGGTGCTCCTCGCCGAGAAGATGGATGGGTGGATTGACGAGCTGGCCGCCAACATGGGGTCCGGTGACTACCGCATCCAGGACAACGCCAAGTGGGACCCGAAGAGCTGGCCGAAGGAATGCTTCGGCGCGGGCTACCACGAGGCGCCCCGCGGCGCCCTCGGTCACTGGGTCCACATCAAAGACGGCGTCATCGTCAACTACCAGTGTGTCGTCCCGAGCACGTGGAACGCCGGCCCGAGAGACGCTGCCGGCAAACGCGGGCCGTACGAGGCCTCGCTGCTCGGCACGCCGGTGGCCAAACCGGACCAGCCGCTGGAGATTCTACGGACAGTGCACTCCTTCGACCCGTGCATGGCCTGCGGCGTCCACGTCGTGGACGTCCACAAGCGCGAGCTGGCGCACGTGAGGGGTGGGCCGTGAGTACCGCTGGCGCCTACAGACGCTGGGATTACCACCACGAGGAGGAGCCCCGCCTCCGCGTCTATGTCTGGGACGCCGTCGTTCGCTCGGTACACTGGCTCATTGCAGGCGCGATTGTCGTCCTCGCCGTCACCGGGCTTTACATCGGCCGGCCCTTCCAGAGCTCGGTGGGACCGGCAAGCCCCCACTTTCTGATGGGGTGGATGAAGACCGTCCACTTCTACGCCGCCATCGTCTTCACCATCTCTATCGCGGCGCGGGCGCTGTGGTTCTTCATCGGGCCGAAGCAGGCCTCCTGGCGTCAGTTCATTCCGACGACGAGGGCGCGATGGGCCAACTTCACGAGGACCCTGCGCTTCTACCTATTCCTCTCGGTAAAGACCCCCGGCGCGGTGGCCCACAACGCGGTGGCGGGTCTGGCCTATACCGCGGTCTTCCTCCTGTACGTGGTGATGATTGTCACCGGGTTTGCGCTCTACGGCGCGAGTGCCCACGTCGGCTCGTTCATGTACGTCTTCCACGGTTTGTGGCCATGGGTGGGAGGCCTGCAGATGGCCCGGCTCATTCACCACGTGGTGATGTGGCTCCTCCTCGCTTTCGTCATTCACCATGTCTACAGCGCCCTGCTAACTTCGAAACAGGAAAGGAATGGCGAGCTCGACTCCATCTTCTCGGGCAACAAATTCCTTTCCCGCGAGGAGCTTGAAGCGGGCAGGGAAGACTTCGGCCCCCGAAGGAGTGCGCCAACCCATGTCCGGACGTGACCCTTTGCTGGTGCTCGGCCTCGGCAACCTCCTCTGCCAGGACGACGGCGTCGGCGTGGCGGCGGTGGCCTGGCTCCTCAGGCGGTACCAGCCGGCACTGGGCGTCCGCGTCCTGGATGGCGGAACCTTGGGCCTGGCCCTTCTTCCCACGCTGGAGAGTGCGGACACGGTGCTCATCATCGACGCCATCCGTTCGGACGGCGCCGCGGGCTCGTTCGTCCGGTTGGAGGGGGAGGACGTCGCGCACGCTGCGGAACATCGCCTCTCGGTGCACCAGGTGGGGGTGAGCGACCTGCTCGGCGCAGCGCGCTGGCAGGGAAGCCTCCCCGCGCGCCTGCTCCTGCTCGGCCTGGTCCCGCAGTCCATGGAGCTGGGCGTTGAGCGAACGCCGGCGGTAGAAGCCGCCCTGCCGGGACTCGTCGACCGGGTGGTGGCCGAGTGCGCCGCTCTCGGGTACCCGTTCACACCGAGGCTGTCGCATGAAACATCGAGCGAGTTTGGCCCTCTGGGTGACAACTTCCATCGCCTGTTCGGCCTGCATGGCGAAGTGCGGTGAGGACGCTCGGGCCAACGAGTCCGTTCCCTGGAACCGGATTCGTTCGGCCGAGGCACGAAGTCGCGGCAAGGCGCTTTTCGTTCAGAACTGCGTCCTGTGCCATGGGGAACGCGCCGACGGCCACGGCGTCCGCAGCGTCGGACTGGACCGCAAGCCAGCCGACTTCTCCAACGCACAGTGGAACAGCCCCGCCGGGGCGGCCCGTGCCTACCACGCCATCCGCGAGGGTGTCGCCGGCAGTCCGATGCCTTCCTGGAGCTCGCTCTCGGAAGCAGAAAGCTGGGACCTGGTTGCCTACCTCGTCTCGGTGAGTACCCAAGGCCCCTAAAAGAGGAAATGACGAATGTGCGAGTCATGCGGATGCGGGGATGAAGCGCTGGTTCCGGTGGAAGTACAGCACCGCATTCTCGCTGTGAACGACCAGACAGCTCGGCACACCCGCAGCCACTTCGAGGAGCTCGGCGTGCTGGCGTTGAACCTCATGGGCTCTCCAGGCTCCGGCAAGACGGCGTTGCTGGAGGCGACGGCGCGCCTGGCCAAGGGTCGGCTCCGCCTGGGGGCGCTGAGCGGAGACCTGGCCACCGACCGCGACGCGGCGCGACTCCGGGCCGCCGGCATCCCCGCCCTGGAAATCACCACCGGTTCCGCCTGCCACCTGGACGCGGAGCTGGTGCACCGCGCCCTCCATGACTTCCCGTGGAAGGAACTCGACCTGCTGGTCATCGAGAACGTGGGCAATCTGGTGTGTCCGGCCGTCTATGACCTGGGGCAGGCCGCCAACGTGGTGGCCCTCAGCGTGACGGAGGGGGAGGACAAGCCCCTCAAGTACCCCGTCATGTTCCGCAAGGCGGACCTGGTCCTGGTCACCAAAATCGACTTGCTCCCGCACCTGCCAGACGTCCGGCTGGAAGCGATTGCCGATTCCCTGTCACGAGTCATGCCGTCCCCGGTGATGCTGCCCGTCTCCGCCCGGACAGGCGAGGGGATGGGAGCCTGGCTGGACTGGCTCGCGGCGCGACGCGCCTCCACCCGGCCAAGCGAGGGCCACGCAGCCGCGACGGCACACTCCCATGCCCGGGCCCCCTCGCACAGCTGAGCAGGCCGCGCGGCTGGCCCCAGCCGGGTCCGTCCTTGCCCGCCCGGTCTCTCCGGCACCCGCTGCCGCTGCACCCACCGCCGGGCAGCGCGGCGAGGCACCCCGTCCCTTTCCGTCTAGGAGGTTCGCGCGATGGAGCTGACTGCCACTCAAATCCGCAAGCTCATCCTCGACGAGCATGCCGTGCTACGAGATGAGCTGGAGGACCTCGCGACGCTCCTGCAGGACGTCACCGCCAAGCGGGCGCAGGCTGCCGAGCGGCTGCAGCATCGGATGAAGACCTTCTCCGAGGCGTTCCTCAAGCACATCGCCCACGAGGACAGCTTGCTTCGGCCGGTGCTGGCCAACATCGACGCCTGGGGCGCGGTGCGCGTGGAGAAGATGGACGACGAGCACAGGGAGCAGCGTTCCACCATCGCAGCGCTGACCTCGCATGAGATGGCGAGTGACCTCGAGGGCTACCTCGCCCGCATCCGTGCCTTCGTGCTAGCCATCTCGGCCGACATGGAAGCCGAGGAGCACGAATGTCTCAGCCCTGACATCCTCCGCGACGACACCATCGTCATCGATTACTTCACCGGGTAGCGGACGTCACGGGGACTGCGCCGAGGGCCCGCGCTGCCCGCGTTGCCCCCTGAAGCAGCGGCGCAGGCCACAGCCCGATTCCCACCACCGCAGCCAGGCAGAGCGCGATGGCCGCGCGCAGCGCCGCGCCCGCGTGCAGCGGTGCGGAGGATTCTCCCTCCGACATGAACGTCGAGCGGGCCACGCCGAGGTAATAGAAGAGGCCCACCACGGCCAGACCGACGCCCAGGACGACCGGCCACACCAGCCCGGCGCGGTAGCCAGCCAGGAAGACGAAGAGCTTGGCCCAGAAGCCGGCGACGAAGGGGATGCCCGCCAGCGAGAGCAGGAAGACGAGGAGCGCCGCGCCGAGGAAGGGCGAGCGCCGAGAGAGTCCGGCGAGGCGCACCAGGGTGTGGCCGCCCGCTTGCTCGGCCGCGGCATGCACCACCAGGAAGGCGCCCAAGTTGGTGAAGACGTAGGTGGCGATGAAGAACAGCGCCATCGACACGCCGAATTCCGTGTGCGTAGAGAGCGCCACCAGCACATAGCCAATCTGGGCGATGCCAGAGAAGCCCAAGAGCCGCCGCGCGTCTGCCTGGGGCAGCGCGAAGAAGTTACCCACCAGCATGCTGCTCACCGACAAGAGGATGACGGCCGGCTCCCAGACGGCTGATTGACGGGCCCAGCCGGACAGCAGCACGACGCTCAGCGCTGCCAAGCCACCGGCCTTGGGCGCCACCGAGAGAAACGCCACAAACGGCGTGGGGGCACCCTGGTACGTGTCCGCCACCCACATGTGGAAGGGCACAGCCCCCACCTTGAAGCCGAAGCCCGCCACCACCAGGAGGAGCCCGACGCCGGGCAGGGGCTGGAGGGCGCCCGTCGGGACGGCCGAGATGAGGGTCGACTCAGTGAAGCCGAGGATGAGGGCAAGGCCAAAGAAGGTGAGTGCCGAGCTCGCGGTTCCGGTGACGAACAGCTTCAGCCCGGCCTCCGCGGCCAGCTTCGGTCGGTCCGCGGGACCGTCATTCTTGGCCCAGGCCGAAAGCACGTACAGCGGGACACCCATCAACTCGAAGGAAACGACGAGAAGCGTCCAGTCCCGGGCACCGGGCAAAATCATCATCCCGACGACGCTGAAGAGCAGGAGCGCGTAGTACTCCGCTTGGCGCAGCGGCACTCGCTCCTCCAGCCAGTCCATCGCTCCCAGGACCGCCAGCAAGGCGGCGCAGAGAAACACCCGCTGGAAGAAGAGGACCCAGGCGTCGGAGACGTACGCTCCGTGCGGGGTGGAGCCGGACACGTCAAGGACGAAGGACGCGCCCAACACCGCCGCCAGCAGCACCGCTGTCAAAATGCCCCACACCCGGCCATGGCCCGGCAGCACCGCATCGCCGAGCAGCACCAGCCCGGCGATGCCGGCCACCGCCAGGTCCAGGGTGAGCAGCTGAAGCCAGTCCGAGGTCATCGCAGCGCCTCTGCCAACAGCGGAAGTCGGTGGAGGAAGGCGGCGCTGGTGACGTCGATGAAGTCCAGCAGCAGGCGGGGCCAGAGTCCGAAGAGGACAAGTGCCGCGCCAAGCACCAGCGGCGCCCCCCACTCCGTCCCCCGGGCGTCCTCCAGGTGGGCGAATTCGCCCGTGGGCAGAGGTCCCCAGAAGATGGTCTTCGCCGCACGCAGCACGTAAACCGCGGTGACGAAAGCCCCGAGGACTCCCGGCACCGTCCACCACGGGAACCGGGAGGTCGCTGCACCGAGGAACACCAGAAACTCGGCAACGAAGCCGGCCGTGCCAGGAAGCCCCAACGAGGACAGGCTGGCCAGGGTAAAGCAGGCAGCCACCGCCGGCATGGCATGGGCGAAGCCGCCCATGCGGGCGATGGTGCGGGTGTGCGCACGCTCGTAGACGAGGCCCACCAGCGCGAAGAAGAGGCCAGTCATGATGCCGTGCGCGAACATTTGGTACACGGCCCCGTTCCAGCCGGCGGCGTTGAGGGTGGCCGCTCCGAGCATGACCACGCCCATGTGGCTGACGGACGAGTAGGCAATGACGTACTTCAGGTCCGTCTGGCTAGCGGCGCAGAGGGCGCCGTACAGGATGTTGACGACAGCCACCCCTCCGACGACCGGCGCCCACGCCACTGCCGCATCCGGCGCCAGCACCATGCCCACGCGCATGACGCCGAAGGCGCCTAGCTTCATCAGCACGCCGGCGTGAAGCATGGACACGGCCGTGGGTGCCGAGGCATGGCCGTCCGGAGACCAGGTGTGGAAGGGGAAGACACCGGCCAGCGTGCCGAAGCCGAGCCAGACCAGCGGGAACACCAACATCTGGGTCGACCGGGAGAAGGCCACGGCCTGGAGCGCTTGGAGGTCGAAGGTGCGCGCCCCGGAATGACTCCACAGCACGAACATGGCCACCAGGATGGCCGCCGAGCCCACCAGCAGCATCAGCGTCAGCTTCATCGCCGCGTACTCGCGGGAGCCGACGGCAAAGCGCTTCCACACGAAGCGAAACGGGCCGGCCGGCGGAACCTCGTGGCTGCTGCCCCAGATGCCGATGAGGAGGTACATCGGCAGGACCGCAATCTCGTACAGCAGGAAGAAGATGAAGAGGTCCTGAGAAACGAAGACGCCGAAGACGCCCGAGACCAGGACCAGCAGCAGGATGAAGAATTCCTTGTCCCGCCGGGCCACCTTCCAACTCGCCAGGACGCCGGTGACGATGATGAGTCCGGTGAGGAGGAGCAGGGCGACGCTCCAGCCGTCAGCTGCCAGCTTGATGTGAATCCCGAGGGACGGGACCAGCGGGTAGTCCTCCAAGAATTGGAAGCCGCCCTTGGCCTTGTCCCAGAACCAGGCCACGACCAGGGCGCCGGCCAGCGAGGTGAGGGCGCCGCACAAGGATACCCACCGCGTCGTCAGACGAGCCCGCCGAGGCAGTAGGAGCAGCAGGGCCGCAGCCACTGCCGGAGCTGCCACCACCAACGAGAGCAAGTGCGTGCTCACCGCCACCCGCCGAGCCAGGCCAGCACCAGCGCCCCGACCATCACCGCGAAGACATAGTCGCGGGTCCGCCCGGTCTGCAGAGGCCGCACCGCCGTGCCCGCCTCGAGGGTGCCCCAGCCCAGGGCGTTGATGACGCCGTCCACCAGGTAGCGGTCCACCCAGCGCGCCCAGCCACTGACCCGCAGCAGCACCTGGCGGTAGAGGCTCTCCCAGCCTCGGTCCACGAAGGCCCCCCGGTCGAAATACTCCAGCGCAGCCGCCCACGGCACACGTCGCCCTGCGCCGCCGAAGACGAAGACGGCTGCGCCGAGGCCAAGCACGGCGGAAGCCGAGGCCACCACTGGCGTCAGTCCCAGATGGAGGTGGTAGTCCGTGCCCAGCGAGCGGGCCAGCCACCCACCGAGGAGGCCGGCGAAGACGGCGGGAACGGCGAGCAGCACCAATGGCCCGGTCATCGAGAGTCCGGGCTCATGCGCGTGCGCCGCCGCCTCCGAGGGCGAACCGAGGAAGGCCTTGACCAGGACCCGCCCCATGTAGAGCGCGGTCAGAAAGGCGGACGCCATGAGCAGGACCCATGGCACCCAGCCCCCCTTCCCTTCCACCGAGGCGAGGGCCAAGTCCTTGGACGCGAAGCCGGCAAAACCCGGGACGCCGGAGAGGGACAGGGCGCCCACGACGAAGACTGCCGACGTGAGGGGCATCTTCCTCCTCAGCCCGCCCATGGCGCCGAGCTCATTGCTGTGGACGGCGTGGATGACGCTGCCCGCGGCCAGGAAGAGGAGCGCTTTGAAGAAGGCGTGTGTCCCGAGGTGGAAGAAGCCGGCGAATGCCGAGCCGGCACCAATCGCTGCCACCATCAGGCCCAGCTGTGAACAGGTGGAATAGGCGAGCACCTTCTTGATGTCGGTCTGAACCAGGGCGAGCAGGGCAGCAAAGGCGGATGTCCCGGCCCCGACCCAAAGCATCAGGTCACGGGTTGCCGGAGCCCGGGCGAAGAGCGGGTCGGCCCGCACCAGCATGTACACACCGGCCGCGACCATCGTCGCCGCATGGAGCAGAGCGGACACCGGCGTCGGCCCCTCCATGGCGTCGGGAAGCCAGACGTGAAGTGGGAATTGCGCCGACTTGCCCACCACGGCGATGAAGAGCAGTGCCGTGACCGCGGTGGCCACCGGGGGCGCGGCAGCCACCGTCCAGTCGAAGCTTCCGGTCGAGGCGAACAGCACCAGGAGCGCGAAGAGGAAGCCCATGTCGGCAAGCTTCGTCATCCAGAAGGCCTTGACGGCGGCCCGAGCGGCGCTGGGCCGGGCGAAGTAAAAACCAATCAGCAGGTAGCTCGTTACGCCCACCAGCTCCCAGCCCGCGAAGAGCTGGAGGAGGTTGGGGGCCAGCACCAACAGATTCATGCTGAAGAGAAAGAGCGCGTGGTAGGCAAAGTAGCGCCCATAGGAGCGCGCCGTTTCATCCCGCATGTACTCGAGGGAGAACACTTGAACGCACAGCGCGACGACGGTGACCACCAACAGCATCACCACTGAGACGCCATCCAGCTGAAGCCCCACCTCGGCAAGCGGGTGGCCCTGCGCGGGCAGCCACGGGATGGTGACGCGCACGTCCGGCGCGCCAGCGGTCCGGTCGATGACGAGTTTCGCTGCCGCCGCTGCGGCCAGCAGGCTGCTCGCGATGGTCAGGCCTGCGGCGGGCGCGCCGCGGCGACGGGCCCAGGGGAAGACGACCAACAGCAGGGCCGCCAGCGCGGGCGCGCCGAGGGCCACCTCGCCGAGGAGCACGGGCGAATTCAATGCCTTGCCTCTCGGGCGAGGTCGAGGACGGTGTCGCCGTGCCTCCGGTACAGCAGCATCACCAGGGCCAGCCCCACCGCGACCTCCGAGACGGTGACCACCAGCGCGAAAAGCACCAGCGCCTCACCCGGGCCCCCGCGGAGTGTGGCGAAGGCAACGAAAACGACGTTGGCCGCGTTTGCCATCAACTCTATGGACAGCAGTAGCGCGACCGCATGCCGGCGGGTAAGCACGCCATACAGCCCGATGCTGAACAGCAGCGTGGCCAGAAGCAGCACCTCGGTGAGCCTCATCTGGGCGACCCCTCGGTGTCGGGAGTCGGGTCGCGCCGCCGCGCCAGCACCACCGCCCCGACGACGGCCGCCAGCAGCAGGAGCGAGGTCACCTCGAAGGCGAGCAGATAGTCGTCGAGCAGGCTCCTTGCCAATTCGGCCGTCGTGGGCGGTCTGGGGGCGATGACGTGGGAGAAGTCCGTCTTGAGAATTGCCCCGCCTACCAACGCGAAGAAGCCTACGGCGACGAGGAGGCCACGGATTCGGTCGGCGCTGTCGATTTCAGCCACCGCACCTTCCTGCCGCCCGGTGACCATCACACCAAAAATCATCAACGTGACGACGCCACCGACGTAGGTCAGCACCTGGACGCCGGCAAGGAACGGCGCGTCCAGCAGCGCGTACAACGCTGCCGTCCCGAGCAGCACCAGGGCCAGCCAAAGGACCGCACGCACCAGGTTCTGGCTGCGCACCACCAGGTACGCAGCGACTACCATGACGAGCGCGACCAGCCAGAAGGCGAGCCGGAAGGTCATCCGGAGGTCCCCTCCCCTGGGCCCGGTGCCCCTCCGGAGGTGAGCGGTGCCGGCGGAGCAGCGGGGGCCACCGGCGGTTTCGGTACCTTGGGCGGCTCCTGCATCCCCATCAACCGGGTCGCGTCGCCCCAGGCGCGCGGCTTGGATTTCTCGTTCGCGTAAAGCTTCACCATGGTGAGGACGAGTTCCTCGCGCGAGTAGGTGGGAACTTCGGGCTCCCGGGTCATGACGATGGCGTCCGTTGGACAGACCTGGACGCACAGCTCGCAGAAGATGCAGGCCGACATGTCCAGGATGAAGTCATCGGCATAGCCGCGCTTCTTGCCGGTGATGGGGGATTCACGCTTGCCGCCAAACTTGATGGCGATGACCTGCGAGGGGCAGATGCGCTCGCACTGTAGGCAGCCGATGCACAGCTCATCGCCCTGCTCGTCGTGCAGAAGCGCGAAGCTCGAGCGGTAGCGCTCGGCACGCTCGCGGATGACCTTCGGGAACTCGACCGTCGTCACGGGGCGCAGCAGGTTGGTGAGGGTCACCCTCATCGCCCGAAGCCCGTCCGTGAAGTAGCCCATGACGCTCCCTCGTCAGCCCACGAAGACGACCCACACCCCTGCCGTCGCCACCAGCGCGATGCTGGATGGAACCAGGTACCGCCAGCACAGCCTCATCAACTGGTCGGACCGGAAGCGCAGCAGCGTCCAGCGAATCCAGTACAGCCCGGCAAAGAGGAACAGCGTCTTGAGGACCATCCAGTGCAGCCCAGGTCGGAAGGGGCCACCGTCCCAGCCGCCCAGGAAGAGCGCGGAGGCCACCGCCGAGGCCACCAGTGTGTGGACGTACTCGGCCATGTAGAAGAGGGCGAACTTCATTCCCGTGTACTCGGTGGTGACGCCCGCCACCAGCTCGCTCTCCGCCTCGGGGATGTCGAAGGGGATGCGGTTCGCCTCGGCCAGCATCGCCAGCACGAAGATGACGAAGGCCGGGATGCCCAGGAAGAAAGGCCAGGCGACGAACCAGTGGTGGTCCGACTGGAACTGGACAATGGCGCCGATGCGCATGGAACCAGCCAGAATGACCGGGACCAGCGCGGCGAGCACCAGCGGAACCTCGTAGGAGACGGATTGCGCCACCGCGCGCATCCCTCCCAGGAGGGCCAGCTTGTTGTTGCTCGCCCAGCCGGCGGTGAAGACGGGCAGCACGGTGACCGCCCCGATGGCAAGCACGTAGAGCACCCCGACGTCGAGGTCCGCCGCCACGACGGTGGGGGAGAAGGGGACCGCCGCCGCCACGCCGATGGCGCAGACGACAGCGACGGGCGGGGCGAGGTTGAACAGGACGGCGTCCGCCTTCAGCGGGATGATGTCTTCCTTCTGAAGCAGCTTCAGCACATCGGCGATGGGCTGGAGAATCCCGGCCGGCCCGACCAGGGTTGGACCGAGCCGGGACTGCATTCGTGCCGCCAATTTCCGCTCGAACCACAGCGAGAACGCGGTGACGGTCATCAGCACGGTGACGATGACTGCGCCGTAGCTCAGCCCGTGGATGAACCCACTCACCGGTCGACCTCGCCCATGATGGGGTCAAGCGAACCAAGGATGGCCACCGCGTCGCTCACCGTGGCCCCCGGGAGGATGTAGGGCAGCGCCGAGAGGGCGTGCAGGCTGGGCGGGCGAATCTTCAGCCGGTAGGGGAACTGCGAGCCGTCCGAGATGAGGTACGTGCCGAGCTCGCCCCGAGGCGTCTCGATGGCCACGTACGCCTGGCCGGGTGGAATTTTGGTTTGTAGCGGCACCTTGATGGGTTTGCCGCTGTTGATGGAGCCTACCGGGACGTTGTCCACCATGGCCCGGACCAGGCGAATGCTTTCGCGAATCTCACCGAGGCGCACCGCCGCCCGCGCGAAGCAGTCCCCTCCGGTGGCGGTGACCGGCTGGACCGGCACCTCGTCGTAGGCGTGGAAGGGCGCGTCGCGGCGAAGGTCATGGTCGACGCCACTGGCACGGAGGATGGGACCGGACACACCCAGCTCCAGAGCGAGGTCGGCGTCGAGAACCCCGACGCCCTTCGTGCGGGCCACGAAAATCTTGTTGTGGAGCGTCATCTCCTCGTACTCGTGAATGCGGCCGTCGATGACGTTGAGCGCCGAGTGGACCTTGGCGCTCCAGCCCGCCGGCAGGTCGTGTCGGTTCCCGCCGATGGTGTGCGTGTTGTAGTGAAACCGCGCGCCGGTCACTTCCTCGAAGAGGTCGAGGATGAGCTCGCGCTCACGAAAGCAATAGATGAAGACGGTGGAGCCGCCTCCCAGCGCTCCACCGAGGTCGAGCGCGAACGTCCCCAGCCACAGCAGGTGCGAGGCAATCCGCTGCAGCTCAGCGAAGAGGCTTCGCATCCAGCGGGCCCGGCGCGGCACCTCAAGTTTGAGCAGCTTCTCGAAGGCCATGTTCAGCGCCTGCTCGTTCGTCATTGGCGCGACGTAGTCGTTCTTGTCGACGATGGGCGTGATTTGGACGTACGCGAGGGACTCGCACAGCTTCTCCACCGCGCGGTGGAGGAAGCCGACATGTGGGACGGCCTTCACGACAATCTCGCCGTCCAGCGTGAGGTCCATCCGGAAGACTCCGTGTGTCGACGGGTGCTGCGGTCCGAAGTGGAGCAACATCAGCTCCGCTTCCGGGTCATACCGGTCGATGTTCACGTGCGGGTCGACCCGCCGAGTGACCTGGACGGTGCGCATCCCGGTCATCTCCAGGGAGCGGCCGCGGTGTCTGCGGCGAAGTCGCGCCTCAGCGGGTGGCCTAGGTAGTTCTCGGCCATCATCAACCGGCGGAGGTCCGGGTGGCCGGAAAACACGATGCCCAACAAGTCGAACTGCTCGCGCTCCTGCCAGTCGGCTCCTGCATACACTTCGCTCAGCGAGGGGACCGGCTGGCCTGCCAAGGGGCGCACGGCCCAGGTGGCAACCCGGGTGCCGGGACCCACCGTCCGCAGCAGGTAGACCACTTCGTGATGCTCGACTTCCCCTGCTTCGTTGCCGCCCCGCCCCTTCCCGGCCAGCCAGTGGGTGGCGACGATGGTTACGAGCTGACGGTAGCCGAGGCCCTTCAGCCGACGGGCGAGCTCCAGGTGTCGCTCCACGGGCACCAGCGGCGGCCCCTGCTTGCCCGCGGGGAGAATGCCGAAGTCCGCCAGCACCCCATCGAGTTCGGTGGCATTGGAGGCCGCGAAGGGCACTGGGACCGCCTCGAGCGGCACGGACACGGGCGGAGCGACCTCCAGGTCGGTGGCGGTCTCGGCGGAGCTCACCTGCGCTTCGTCGAGCGCTGCCGTGCGGTCGGCATCCACCAGTCTCGGGTTCGAGGGCTTGCTGACGCGGAGCAGCTCCGGGTTGGGGTCCCCGACCACTTTTGCGCCCTGCCGCATGGCGCGAACCTTGTCCTGGAGGCGGAGAAACCCGTGCATGAGCGCTTCAGGATTGGGCGGGCACCCCGGAACGTAGACGTCCACGGGAAGGAAGGTGTCCACGCCTGGAACGACGGAGTAGAGATTGCGGTAGAAGTCCCCGGAGATGGCGCACGAGCCCATCGCGATGCACCATTTCGGCTCGGGCATCTGGTCCCAGAGCTTCTTCACCCGCGGGGCCATTTTGACGGTGATGGTCCCGGCGACCACCATCACGTCCGCCTGCCGCGGCGACGCGCGGACAATGGTGCCCATTCGGTCGATGTCCACCCGGCTGGCGGCGCTCGCCATGAACTCGATGCCACAGCAGCTGGTCGCCATGGGGAAGGTCCACAGCGCGTTGGTCATTCCCCAAGTCAACACGTGGTCCAGCGCGGTGGCGACCAGGGTGAGTCCCGGGGTCTGAAACAGCACCTTGTACAGCGGATGCTCGAAGTTGCCGGTGTCGTCCACCGTGCGATGGCCTTTCACACCCATTCCAGAGTCCCCTTCCGGATGCCCCACACCCAACCCAGCATGAGCACGCCGACGAAGCTGCCCACCGCCCACAGCCCGCCCTTCCCCATCTCGCGCGTGATGATTCCCCACGGGAGCACCAGCGCCGCTTCAATGTCAAAGAGGACGAAGAAGAGGGCGACCACGTAGTAGCGGGCGTGAAACTGGACCCAGGCTGGAGCGTTGGGCGTCTCGCCGCACTCGTACGTCTCGCGCTTGAGGCGCGAGTTGCTCCGGGCGCGGACGCGCAACACGCTAGCGCCCACGAGAAGGCTCGCGGCCACGGCAACGGAAACCAGCAGAAAACCGACCAGCGCGAGACCCTGACTCACCGTGAAACGGCCCTCCTGGAGACCCTCACTGTGCCACCGGATCGTCCCCGTAGGCTTCTGCATTTGCGGAGGGCTCGCCCGAATTACGAGCCATTTCCTGCTTGACTAACGCCTGATGCTCCACTTCCTCGTCGCGGAGCTCTGTGAAGAGCGCACGGACCTCGGTGTTCTGGAGCTGGGGAATGGCGCGGGCGAAGAATTCATAGGCCTTCTCCTCCGCGGCCAGCGCCGTCTTCAGGGCCTGCTCGACGCTCATGAAGACTCGCACCTGGTCAAACTCCGGCGCCTCGACGTCGAAGACTTTCGCCCGGATGGCGCTGGAAATCTCACCTGGGAAGAGTGCCTGTCGCCGCTCGGCCAAACGTGACCGATGAATCTCCTCCACCCGGGCCATGCGGGCGAAGAAGTTGGCCGCGTCGACGGTGTGATGGAGGGTGAGCTGCTCGGCGAAGTCGCGGTAGCGGTCGCGTGCCTCCTCCTCGATGGAGATGGCGAGGTCGAGTCCGTCTCGCAAGGTCAGCCGCTCGAAGTCGATGCCTTGGGTTGGAGTCACGTCCATCCTCACTTTTGCAAATAGGTGTCGAGCACGCGCTCACGTGGCCGCCGAGTTTTGGCCAGTTCAGCCTGACGCAGGCGGACCAGCGCGTCGTACGTCGGTGGGGGGGCCGGGTTCCGGTAGAAGACTCCCGTGTAGAGTTCCTTCCCGTAGGCGCGGGCCAGGTCGAGGGCAGCCAGTTGGTTGGAGCTGTCGTGCCCCAGGCTGGCCAGAGGCTTCATCTTCGCCTTGTGGGCGCGGAGCTGTTGCTCCTCCTCCCCGAACGTCACGCAGGGCGACTGGATGTTGACGAAGGAGAAGCCCGGGTAGCGCAGCGCCTCCTCGATGAGCGCCGCCATCCCGGGCATGTCGGCGGGCGTCGCCTGGGCGACGAACCCTGCGCCGTAGGCAAGCACGTACAGCAGCGGGTTAATCGGCTCCTCGAGGCTGCCGAACGGCGAGGTGACGGTCTGAAGGCCCTTGGGCGCGGTGGGGGACAGCTGCCCCTTGGTGAGCCCGTACACCTGGTTGTCCATTACCAGGTAGGTGAGGTCGATGTTGCGGCGAATGGCGTGGGCGACATGGCCCCCGCCGATGGAGAAACCGTCCCCATCGCCGCCGGCAACGACCACCAGGAGCTCGGGACTCGCCAGCTTCACGCCCTGGGCGATGGGGAGCGCTCGCCCATGCACGCTGTTGAAGCCGTAGGCGGTGGTGTACCCCGGGATGCGGCTCGAGCAGCCGATGCCGGAAATGAAGGCAATCTCGTGTGGCTGCCGTCCGATGGCGCTCAGCGCGCGGTACAGCGCCTGGAGCACGCCGAAGTCCCCGCACCCCGGACACCAGATGGGCTTGAGGTCGCTCTTGTAGTCCTTGGGCTGCAGCGCGGCGGGGGTCTGGGGCTGCACGGGCTTGGCTTGGAGTTCCATGTCAGCTCTCCGCCATCGCGAGCTCGGACAGCTTCTTGAGCACTTCGATGGGCTGGAAGGGGTTGGCACCACTCCGGGCGAAGGGCACGACGCCCTTCGGGACGTCCACGAACATCCGCAGAATGCGGTAGAGCTGGCCTTGGTAGGAGAGCTCGACCACCAGCCCCGCGCGGACTGACGCGAAGAAGTCCTGGTAGATGCGTTCGGCCACCGGGTAGACCAGAGTCGGCACGAGCAGCTTGACGTCGAGCCCCTTGGCGCGCGCGAGCTCGAAGGCTTCCCGGGTGACGCCGGCCGTGCTCCCCCAGCTCACCAGCGCGTAGCGAGCATCGCGGCTCCCGAGAATTTCGAAGAGGTCCATCCGTTGCTTCAGGGGCTCGAGCTTCTTGAAGCGTTTCGCGTTCATGCGCTCGTGCATCGCGCCGCTGGCCGTCGGGTCGCCGTGTTCGTTGTGCTCAATCCCAGAGCCCAGGTAGTTGCCGCCTTCCATCCCCGGGTGGCTGAGCGGGCTGATGCCCGACTCGGTGAGCCGGAAACGCTGGTACCCCTCGAGCTCCGCTCCCGCCGGGACAAGGCGGCGCTCTAGGGTGAAGCGCGAGGTGTCGATGGCGTCGACGGTTTCCTTGCGCTGGGCAATCTCCTGGTCTGACAGAATGATGACCGGAGTCTGGTACCGCTCGGCGATGTTGAACGCCTCCACGGTCGTGCTGAAGGTGTCGGCCACGGTGGTCGGGGCGAGCACCGGACGGACGACATCCCCGTGGGCCGAGAACGCGGCCTGGAAGAGGTCGGCCTGCTCCGGCTTCGTCGGGATGCCCGTCGACGGACCGCCTCGCTGCACGTTGAGCACCACCAGCGGGAGCTCGGCAATGGAGGCAAGCCCCAGAATCTCCGTCTTCAGCGACATGCCGGGACCGGAGGTGGCAGTCATCGACTTCTTCCCAGCGTAGGAGGCTCCCAGCGCAGCGCCGACGCCACTGATTTCGTCCTCGGCCTGAAGGACGACGCCACCGTGTTGAAGGAGTTCTCGGGAAAGTATCTGCATCACCTCGGTGGAAGGGGTGATGGGATAGCCACCGAAGAATTCGACGCCGCTGAAGATGGCTCCAGCGGCGCACATGTCGTTGCCGTCGCAGAGGAGCTTCGGGCCCATCGCCGCAGCCGGCCGAACGAGCACCCGCGGCTCAGCCAGGGGGTGCGTCTGCGCGTACTCGAACCCAGCTGCCAGCGCCCGCTCGTTCGCCTCGAAGAGGCCGGCGCCCTTGCCACCGAACTTCTTCTTCAACCCGCGCAGCAGCGCCTCCCTCGGAATCCCGAGCCAGCCGGAGACCAGGCCCAACACCACGCTGGTCTTCGCCTTGTCGGTGCCGGCCGCCTTTTTCGCCATCTCGGTGATGGGCACCGAGAAGACCAGTGCCTGCGACAGTGGACGGGTGGCGGGTGTCTCGGGCGGAGGACCGGCCTTCTCCTCGTGAATCACCAGGGTGGAGCTGCCGAGCGGCAGCTCGGCTCCGAACTTGAAGAAGTCCTCCCAGTTGAGGGCCACCGCGACGTCCAGCGCTCCCCCGGGGTTGAGGATTCTGCGGGTGGACAGCCGCACGCGGCAGGAGGACTCGCCTCCGCGGATTTGAGAGCCGAAGCTCTTCGTCATCATCGCGTGGTAGCCCTCGGACGAAGCTGCGGCGAGCAACGACTCGCCTGCGCTTACGACGCCGTCGCCGCCGGAGCCAGCCATTCCCAAGATGAGGTCATCGGCCATGGGAGAACCCCGGCTCTTCCTTCAGGCCAGCGCTGCCCCCGAAGCGAGGCCACACCAACGACAAGAAATGCGCGTGGCCTCCAGGCCGACGCAAAGTCTGCGGGCCACCCCGGGCCCTCCTCCGACAAGCCGCTCGCATGCTGGGAATCCCTTTTCAGAAATGCTTCTGACGCAAGGCACCTCTTGCACAAGCCATGCACGCATTCGCTGGGGACCCTCACTGGCAGTGACGAACGCAGGGCCGGCAGGAGAGATTCTTCAGTTTGGCTGACGCCCCGTCTGACGGGGCGAGCGCCACGGCACCTGGCGCGCCGCCTTCCTTTGGACTCGGAACGGCGTCCTGCGGTGGCGCGGCGAATGCTTGCCCTTCGTCCCATGAACCCGCCTGCTCAGGCGCAACATCTGGGCAGCCTCCACAGCGTGGTCGCCCACGTCGCGGAGACGTGTCTTCGCTCCCATGGTGCAGCCTGGAGTCTGTCCGCCATGGGCGGCAGCGCCGGCCCCCAACCGCCCGGCCACCTCGACGTGGGCTGGCCGACAGAGACCCTCCTCGTCGGAGCGGCGGACACGTCCGTCTTTGCCGACTTCACCAAGCGGGCGCAGGCAGCCTGCCTGGAGGTGCTCTTTTACGAGAGCACCGCCATGGGGCGCTGGACCGACGGCCCAGAGGGCCCGGCGCTGCTCGACCTCGTCGTCCGCCCTCGCCTCGGCGTCCACTCGGCTTCGGACGCGGCACGGGCTCGAGAGCTGCTTCGGTTGGTGCAGCGCTCTTGCATCTTCAGCCGGGAAATCGGCAACGGCCTCACCATCGACCCAGTGGTCGAGGTCTGGCAGGCCCGTGAGCGGCGAAACCCCTTGGAGCTGGGCCAATCGAGCCCACAAGGGTACTGAGGATGGAACCAAGCCCGACAGAATTCACGGACAGACGTCAGGCGCTCGTGTCTGGTCTTGCCACGCGCGGCATCGAGGACGCGGCGGTGAGGCGGGCGATGCTGGAGGTGCCACGGCACAGGTTCCTTCCAGAAGCGCTGTCCGAGTTCGCCTACCGAGACGTGCCGCTTCCCATCGACGAAGGGCAGACCATCTCCCAGCCCTACATCGTCGCTTGGATGACACAGGCTGCAGCCCTGAAGTCTTCGTCCCGGGTGCTCGAGGTCGGGACGGGTTCCGGCTACGCGGCTGCCGTCGCCTCGCGCGTCGCCGGCACCGTCTACAGCGTGGAGCGACACCGAATGCTGGCCGAGTCGGCGCGCGCTCGCCTCGCCGAGCTCGGCTACAGCAACGTCCACGTACTTCACGGCGACGGGACGCGCGGCTGGCCCGAGCATGCCCCGTACGACGCCATCCTCGTCGCTGCCGGAGGTCCCTCCGTCCCCGAGGCGCTCCTCGAGCAGCTCGCCCCGGGAGGCACCCTGGTCATGCCGGTCGGACCGGCGGACACGCAGGTCCTCATCCGAATGCGCCGGGCGAAGGACGGCACGCTGGAGCGCGAGGAGATGGGGGACGTTCGCTTCGTCCCACTGGTCGGCGAGGCGGGCTGGAAACCCCGCGGAGGAGGCCTCCCAGGACTCGGCCTGCCTGGCCTGCTTCGCGAATCCGTCGAACCGCTCGACTCCATCGAGACGGGCGACCTCCGGCAACTCGTGGGTCGCCTAGCGCGCGCCCGCGTGGTTCTCCTGGGCGAGGCCACCCACGGCACGAGCGAGTTCTACCGGATGCGCACGCGCATCACTCGCGAGCTGGTGGAGAGGCACGGTTTCGGGATTGTGGCCGTCGAGGCGGACTGGCCGGATGCCGCGCGCATCGACCGCTATGTCCGTCACCTGAAGCCCTCCTCCAGTCCCTGGAAGCCCTTCACTCGCTTTCCTAGGTGGATGTGGCGGAACGAGGAGGTTCGGGCCTTGGCGGAGTGGCTGCGCCGCCACAATGCCGAGGTCCACGACCCTGCGCGTCGGGTGAGCTTCTCCGGGCTCGACCTGTACAGCCTGTTCGCGTCGGCAGATGCGGTGGTGCGCTATCTCGACACCGTCGACCCCGAAGCAGCGCGCGTGGCCCGAGAGCGGTACGGCAACCTGACGCCGTGGCAGTCCGACCCGGCCACCTACGGCAGGGCGGTGGTGTCGGGCCGCTTCCAGTCTTGCGAACCCGAGGTGGTGAAGGTCCTGGTCGAGCTGCTCGAGCAGCGCCTCGCCTACGCGGCCCGGGATGGAGAGCGGTTCTTCGACGCCACCCAGAATGCGCGCGTCGTGGCCAATGCCGAGCGGTACTACCGCGTCATGTACCAGGGCAACGTCGCCTCCTGGAACCTTCGCGACCAGCACATGTTCGACACGCTATCGACACTGCTCGCCTTCCGGGGGCCCACCTCGAAAGCTGTCGTCTGGGCACACAACTCCCACCTCGGGGACGCGTCGGCGACGGAGATGGGCACCCACGGGGAACACAACGTCGGACAGCTGTGCCGGCGGGCGCTGGGCACGGAGGCCTACCTTCTGGGCTTCGGGACGGACCATGGAACCGTCGTCGCCGCCACGGACTGGGGCGGCCCCATGCAGGTCAAGCAGGTCCGCCCGGCCGACCCACGCAGCGTCGAGGCGGTCTGCCACCAGACAGGGCTGCCAGCTTTCGTCCTTCCGCTGCGAGACTGCCGCCGCGAGGCAGTGCGCGATGAGCTGGCCGCGCCACGACTGGAGCGGGCCATTGGCGTCATCTACCGGCCGGAGACGGAGCTCCTCAGCCACTACTTTCAGGCCAGCCTGACGAACCAGTTCGACGCCTGGGTGTGGTTCGACGAGACGAGCGCCCTGCATCCCCTGGGTGGGGGCGCAACAGAGCCAGGGCTCCCGGACACCTACCCCTTTGGCGTCTGAGTCGTGCGCCGGGACGGCGGGCGGACACCGCCCGCCAAACGCGCCCTGCCCGAACGGGCAGTTGTCAGCCAGGGATGGGCCCGACCAAGCTTGAGCTCATGGGCGAGCACGCCAAGCGGATTCCGACGCTGTACGAATGGATGGGAGGACTGTCTGCACTCGAGCGCCTCTTCGAGACGTTTTACCGGCTAGTGCCGGAAGACGACTTGCTCGGGCCGGTCTTCGCGAAGATGTCGAAGGACCACGTTGCCCACGTCTCCGCCTTCGTCGCCGAGGTGTTCGGGGGGCCCAAGGCCTACAGCGAACACCACGGGGGACACGCCCAGATGATTCTGCGGCACGTGGGACGGGCACTGACGGAGGAACAGCGCCAGCGCTGGATGCAACTTCTGCTGCACTGCGCCGACGCGATTGGCGTGCCGGCGGACCCCGAGTTTCGGTCCGCCCTCGTCGGCTACCTGGAATGGGGAACACGCCTGGCGGTCCTGAACTCCCAGCCGGGCACCACCGTCCAGCCAGAGGCCCCGATGCCGAAGTGGGGCTGGGGCGAGGTGAAGGGACCCTACACCGGCTGATCCCCGCCTTGCGGGCAGCGAAGCGTGCCTGCCTCCCCGACCGGGGGCGGCAGGCACGTTCGCCGGAAGCGGCCTACTTCTCGAAGAGGTCGATGAGGAGCTCGTCCTCGTTGAGCCCGCACGTGTTGGCCAGACAGCCGAGATGCCAGAGCTTCTGGATGGTGCCCAGCATGGTGTAGTGGTTGGCGTACTTCCACGTCACGCGCGGGCGGAAGGAGTCCGACGTGAACACGATGGCCGGAGCGTGCGCGCCGCCGAGCACCGCGCCGCCGACACCCGTCGGACTGCCACAGCAGCCGGCGAAACCGGCGTAGTCGTCCTCATCCCAGACGATGACGATGGCTGCTCCCTCGTCCCACGCCTCGGACCCAACAATCTTCCGGACCGTCTCGCGCAGGAACGTATCGCCGAGCTGGATGGCTCCGTGGTCGAGGCCGCTCGCCGGGTAGGCGCACTCGGGGATGCCTGCCAGTCCCGAGTTCGTGGCATTCATCCCGTGCATGTCGTGGCACTGGTCCGGGCTCAACCACACGAAGGCCGGGACGTTGCCACTGGCCAGGTCCGCGTCGAACTCCCCCTCGAAAGGGACAATCTTGCTCAGGCGGTCATTGTTGCTGCGGATGTCGCTGAAGTAGACGAAGGGGTTGTGCTTCTGGGCGTACAGGGGGACGGTCGTGCCGTTGATGACCGGGGCGTTGGTGACATCCCACCCGCCGGCGGGCATCGACTGCAGGTACGCCTTCCAGCTCAAGTTCTTGGCCTCAAGCTGGTCGACCAGGTTCTTCCCAGAGAACCAGTGCTTCGTGGTCGAGGCGCTCGCGATTTGGGCCGGCGTCAGGTAGTTCCCGTCAGTGCCATCGCCGGACCCCGGGACAAACTCCTCCGGCGCGCAGGTGATGGTGGGTCCGGCCGCGCAATCGTCCCAGATTCCCTGAAAATCGCCGGAGAAGAGCGCCAGGTAGTTGGGGAGGCTGGGGTGTGTCGTGCCGTAATAGTTGCCCGAGACCCCAGAGTGCTCAGCGAGCTCATTGATGAACGGCGCGTCGGCGAAATTCCCCAAAATCTCATCCGTCGCGTGGTTCTCCATCATGATGAGGAAGATGTGCTTGAAGCGGCGGCCACCCTCGTGATGATCGTCGTCGCCCCAGCCGTGAGCGACGGCAGGTGAGGCGAGAAGCAGTGCAACACACGCTGCGAGCAATCGAGTCATGCGTCATCCCCTCTGTGACACCGTCAGGCGGTGTGTGGGCGCGCAACCTACCGATGGAGTTCCGCACGAGCGTGGCGAATGGGTGACTCTTTGGGAAAGGACCATTGAAGAAGTCCCGTCGGCGTGAGCGCTGTCTGCCTTTCAGTTGGTGGGGCTGCGGCTTCAAGACGTCGGTGGCCGTGACCGTCCCCGGCATTGCCCCTCGCATTACGCGCCGGCAGCCGCAACACCCGCTGTCGGGCGAAGCTGGCCGCGTTGGTGTGGAGATGGCGGCGGAAGTGCGCCCGAAACGAAATGAATCCCATGGTGTTTCGACTCTCAAAGGCAAAACGCAATCCCTCAGGGGACAAACCACCATGAAGCTGTCTCTCACTCACGCCTTGCTGGCCGCCGCCCTTCTTTCTTCGACGGCCTTGGCTGCCGAGGTCGACCAGCGCGAGGCCAACCAGCAGGCCCGCATCGCGCAGGGTGTGAAGAGCGCCCAGCTCACGCCCGGCGAGACCGCGCACCTCGAGAACCGCGAGGCGCGCCTCACCAACGAGATTGCCCGAGACCGTGTAGCCAACGGCGGCCACCTCACCACGCCGGAGCGCGCCAAGGTGAACCGCCAGCAGGACCGGACCAGCAACGCCATTTACCGTGACAAGCACAACGTCCGGACGCGCTAGCGCGACAATGAAACCAGCCCTCCCGCTTGGCGCGTCGCGTCGCCGCCTGGCCTCCTCCCGGCTGGGGGCCGTTGGGATTTGGCGGCGGGTAACGGCTGAAGCAAGCTGCGACGCCCAACCCCGGGAAGGAGTGCGGAATGGTCTCGAAACGAAGCTGCTGGCGTCACCTCCTCTGTGTCGTGGGTGGTGGGCTTCTGGGAGGCGCCTGCGCGTCGGCCCCGCCGCTCGCTCCGCCCAGTGTCCCAAGCGCCTTGGAAGCGCCTGCGAGCATGGCCCCGGCGCTGCGCTTGTTTGCTCGGGGGACGCAGAACTACACCTGCACCGCCCGGCCTGACGGAGCTGCAGCCGAGTGGAAGCTCACCGCGCCGGAGGCCGCGCTGACGGCCAGCCCCGAGCCCAACTCGCCAGAAGTCGCCACCCACGGGGCCGGGCCTTCCTGGGTCGCCAAGGACGGGAGCCGCTTCATCGGTAATGCGGCCGCGGCCCAGCGGGCTCCCTCACCGGAGGCCCATTCCATTCCCTGGCTTCTCGTCCCGAAGAAGGAGGGCGACGCCACCGGGACACTGGGGGGGATGGAGTACGTCCAGCGCATTGACACCCACGGCGGTCAAGCTCCGGCCACAGGCTGCGACGCCGCCAGCGTGGGCACGCTTCTAAAGGTGCCCTACACGGCGACCTACATCTTCTACCGCGCCCGCTAGAAGCGGCCCCCTTGGGGAGAGCGCGTCGCCTCAGGCCGGAAGGATGGAGGCGTACTCCGGCAGCCAGGTGCTTTCCCGCACGCGGCTCCGGGTGGCAGCCTCCGTCGCAGCAGGGGCGACGCCCGCCCGGACGGCCTCCAGCGCCACCGCAGTCGCCACGTGCTGGGCGAGCGACGGCAGGGCTTCCAAGGGAGGCAACAGGGGTGCGTCGGGGTTGGTGCGCGCCGGGGAGAGCTCGCCCAGCGCCTGGGCAGCGACGAGCATCATCCCGTCGGTGACGCGCGTGGCTCGGGAGGCCGTCACGCCGAGGCCCACCGCGGGGAAGATGTAGAGATTGTTGCACTGGGCGACGGTGATGGTGCGCCCGTCCACGCGGACGGGCGGAGAGGGGCTACCGCTCGCCACCAGCGCCTTGCCGTCGGTCCAGCGCAGCAAGTCGGCCGGCCCCGCTTCCTGCCGCTCGGTGGGGTTAGAGAGCGGGAAGATGATGGGTCGCGACACCTTGCTGGCCATCATGCGGACGGCAGCCTCCGAGAAGGCACCCGGCTGCGCGCAAACGCCCACCAGCAACGTTGCCCTGGTCCGTGTCACCACGTCGAGCAGGCCAATTTGACCGTCGGGCCCGGTTCCCCAGCCGGCCAGCGCTTCCCGTGGCTGGGCGAATTTCTGCTGGATGGGCGAGAGGTTTGCCATCCCGGTGTGCAGAAGCCCGTACAGGTCCAGCAGGAAGAAGCGCCTTCGCGCCTCGGGCTCCGGGAGCCCATCTCGCACCATGGCTGAGAGAAGGTGCTCCGCCAGCCCGGTCCCCGCGCTGCCAGCCCCGATGATGACGACGCTCTGGTCGCTGAGGCGCTCCCGGGTGACCTGCAGTGCGCCGTGGAGGGCCCCTACCACCACGGCCGCAGTGCCTTGGATGTCGTCATTGAAGGTGCACAGCCGGTCCCGGTACTTCTCGAGCAGCGGACGCGCATGAGGCCGCGAGAAGTCCTCCCACTGGAGAAGGACGCGCGGCAGCGTCCGCTGCACGGCAGCCACGAAGGCCTCGACGAAACTCCAGTACTCGTCGCCGGAGATGCGCTCGTGCTTCCAGCCGATGTAGTCCGGCGCCCGGAGCCGGTCCGGGTTGTTGGTGCCCACGTCGAGAAACACCGGCAGCGTGCGGGACGGCTCGAGCCCACCGATGAGCGAGTACAGCTGCAGCTTTCCGATGGGGATGCCCATTCCGCCGGCTCCCTGGTCGCCGATGCCGAGGATGCGCTCCCCGTCGGTAACGACGATGACGTCCACCTCGCGGTAAGGGCGGCTGTCGAGCAGCTCGTCGATGCGGTCGCGGAGGGGATAGGAGATGAAGAGACCGCGGGGACGCCGGTAGATGCGGGAGAAGTTGATGCAGCCCTGCGCCACGGTGGGCGTGTAGACGATGGGCGTCATCTCCTCGATGTGACGGCTGAGCAGCGCAAGACACAGGGTCTCGTTGGTGTCCTGCAGCGCGCGCAGGTAGATGTGCCGCTCGAGGTCGTTGTCCTTGAGACGGTAAGCCTCATAGGCCCGGGCACACTGCTGCTCCAGCGTTTCCACGACCGGCGGCAGAAGCCCGTGGAGGTGCAGCGCGCTTCGCTCGCTGTCGGTGAAAGCGGTGCCTTTGCAAAGCACCGGGTCCGTAAGGAGTACGTGCCCGCGCAGCGGCGTCCGGATGACAGAGCCAGTCGGGTTCTCCGCGGTCGCCATCAGGCCTTCGCTTTCCGGCGCCGAGCCCGGCGCGCACCGGCGGATGACGCTCCAGCCGCAAGCGACGCCACGAGGGTGGGGGGGGCGACCGCCTGGTAGCTCTCGTGAACCCAGGCAGCGAGCAGTTGCAGCGGCGGACGGGTGCCGCGAGCGAACCGGGCGGTGACCCAGCCAGCCTTACCGAGGCCATAGCCTGTCGGTTCGGCGAAGGACAGCATGAGCGCTGCACCTTGCGAGGCTGGCAGCTTGACCGAGAGGCTGAGATGTCCTGCGTCGTAGTGCATGAAGACGAAGACTTTCTTCTTCACTTTGAGGGCACGCTCGCCCCAGGGGAAGTCCTCATGGGCCTCGGGATAGCCAAGTGCAAGTTTCCGCAGCGCAGCGCCGACGTTCACCAGGGTGCTGGCCGCCACCGGAGCCCCCTTTCGAATAGCATCCCGAACGCAACCAAGAGGCTCGCTGGCTTTGGGTGCGCGCCGCAAGCCCTGCAAATTGCGCGCGGCGAGCGCAGGACGTGCGCGCCGTGTGGGCTCGCCGACAGAGGGCGCGCGGCGGAACGGGATTTGCTGCTCCCCCCGGGGCCATGAAAGCCAACCGTGTGATGACCCGTGACGTGGTGTGTGTTGCGCCAGAAACCCGGTTGCCGCGCGCCTGGGCAATTCTGAGAAAGCTTCACGTGCGCCACCTTCCAGTGACACAAGGGGGCGTCCTGTGCGGGATTCTCTCCGACCGCGACTTTCTCGTGCGAGGCGTGCTGAAGGAGGACGGGGCGGTGCAGCTGCCCGACCTCGCCGCGGCGGAGGCAATGACGCTGCGTCCCGTCAGCTGTCCACCCGGCGCGCCGGTCTCTCGTATCGCTTCGTTGATGCTGGAGCATCGCATCGACTCCATTCCCATCATCGGCCTGGGCGGCCAGCTGGTGGGCCTGGTCACGTCGGCCGACTTGCTGGAACTCCTCACCGAGCCGGACTGGCTGGACGACACCCTTCCGTTCGAGTTTCAAGTCCAGCTCGCCGCCTGAGACATCCGGCCGGCCTCCTTCTCGAGTTTGTCCTTGGCCTTCTTGAGGAAAGAACTCCGAGGCCGACTGTGTCTACCTCGGCGGTGGCTCTGGCGGCCGGCGGGCCAGCCCGAGGAGGCCTGCCCAGACGCTGCGCACCTGCTCCAGAGCGTCCTCGGCTTGCTGTTCGGCCTTGGTCGACGTCTCCGGGGTGCTGCGCGAGTGAGTCGAGGAATTTCGCTCGGGCCTTCGCGTCAGCGTCGCTGGCGAGCGAGTGCATTGACGTCGCGACATCGCGCAGGTAGGGGGGGCAGCTCTTCCAGCTTCATAGCGTTTTCCTCCTCCCGCGGGCGCTCCACAGCACCAACGCAAGGTTACACCCGGCGCGCCGTGGAAGCGCCGGCCCGGCCGATGCCATTGTCAGGGGTAAGTCAGGCCAACGGCGCGGGTGGCTGGCAGCGAACGGACGCCCAAGAAATCCACGCTTCGGCCGTTGCAGATAGCAGGGCGCTCTGAGATGGTGCCGCCCCTATTGGATACCCAACTGAAGCAGTGTCTGTCGTACCGGTCGACTGCCGGCGCCCTTGAGCAGTTGCGGGGCAAGGTCCCGATGTACGACTTCATCGAGGGCTACATCGACGGCCGCTTCGAGGTGCATGAAGACCTCCAGGACTTTCTCCGCCGCAAGGAGGAGTTCATCAACTACCGGCTGACTGCCGGGCAGCTGGGCTTCATCCTTTCCGGATTCTTGCCGTCCGTTCTGGTGCACACCCGGGCCATGGACAAGAAGCTGGTCACCGGTCACTACGACCGTGGCAACGACTTTTTCGCCGCCTTTCTCGGCGAGCTGATGGTCTACACCTCGGGGTTCTTCGTCACCGGCGACGAGACGCTCGAGCAGGCCCAGGTGAACAAGCTGAACATCGTCGGCGAGAAGCTTCAGCTACGCGCCGGGGAGAAGCTGCTCGACGTGGGATGCGGCTGGGGAACGCTGGTCCGGCACTGTGCCCAGCACTTTGGCGTCGACGCCACCGGCGTCACGCTTAGCGCGCGCCAGGCGGAGCTCGGGACGGAGCGCATCGCCGCGGCGGGGCTGGCTGACAAGGCACGCGTGTTGACGCTCGATTACCGCGCCATTCCGCACCAGCGCTACGACAAAATCAGCGTCCTGGAAATGGCCGAGCACGTCGGCATCCGGAACTTCCAGAAGTTCCTCCGGCAGCTGTCTGGGATGCTCGCCGACGACGGGCTCTTCTTCCTGCAGATTGCTGGCCTGCGCCGCAACTGGACCCCCGAGGATTTCAGCTGGGGGATGTTCATGTCGAAGTACATCTTCCAGGGAGCCGACGCGAGCCTTCCGCTGAGCTTCGTTACCAAGCAGCTCGAGTGCGCCGGGTTCGAAATCCACAGTGTGGAAAACATCGGCATCCACTACTCGCTCACCATCGAACGCTGGTACCGCAACTGGCTCTCCAACAAGGACGCCGTGGTGAAGGCGTATGGCGAACGCTGGTTCCGCCTGTGGAACCTCTTTCTCGCCTGGTCGGTGGTGGTGCCCGAGCGAGGTGGCTCCACCTGCTTCCAGGTGGTGTGCAACAAGAACACCTCCAGCTTCTACCGCCGCCGCTTCGTCGGCGAGCAGCGCCGGCTGGGCGAGGTTCCCGTGCTCAAACTGCCCACGGCGTAGTTTCCCCCGGGGCGCCCGAGCGCCCCGCCGGTCAACCCCGTGCATCGTCCAGCAGCGCCTCCGCCTCGGCCACCGACGTGGCCAGGTGTGCGGCGTAGCCATTGGCGCGCGCTTGCCTCTCGAGCTTGAGAATCACCTCGGGCAGGGGGCCGCACACCCGGACAACCCGGCTCACCTGGCGGGCGACGAGGAACGACTGGAGCCGCCCCAGCTCGGGCATGCACTCATCGGGCAGGCTGCTCAGGCCGGACACGTCCGAGAGGAAGTCGAAGCCAGCGCGAAGCTTCGAGAGTGCCGCGATGACCGCCGAGACGCAGGCCAAAGTGTCCGCCGGCGTGGGGTCCCCCCACGCCCTCAGGCACAGGCGGTTGCGGGACCGCAGGGTCTCAACCTCGAAGTGCAGCAGACCGGGCTCCAGCCAAAGGGCCGACGTACCGTCCAACCCCCAACAATCCAGCGTACCCCCCTCCCCCTCGCGTCCGCACGCCAGCGTGGGTGGTGCGCGTCCTCCCTTGGGTGGGGACAGACACCCTCATGTGCGGGCGATGGTCCCACTTCCATACACATCAAACGGAGTGGTGGCGCGAGCTTAGCGCCGGGGGGTGGCTGCGGTTGGCCCTCCCTAGGCGCGGACGGCACCTGGCACGTGCCCTGCTCTGCCGTTGGGAGTCGCACCACACGAGGAGTGCCCGGTGGGTTGGAGTTTCCGAAAGAGCGAAGCGCATGCCGCGCCAGTCCGGTGCAACTGGTGTCGGGCGCCGCTTGCCGTGCACGGCCCCGGGGGCCTCAAGCCAAGCGCCTCGGAACTCCACGGGCTGGGTGCGGTGTCAGTGAAGCGGGTGGGCTGGTTCTGCGGCCGCCGCTGCGTGGGAAGCTACGAAGTACGTTTCCGGGTCATCCTCGAGCCCGAAGCGCTCGACGGCCAGGAACCCCAGACGGCCTGAAGGGGCGACAACCGTCCCGGCCGTGTGACGGATGCGCACCCCCTCCGACAACATGCACGGAGAGGAGGACGCGCATGTGGGGTCTCCCGAGTCGGCCCACCGGCACGCCGGTGCGCTGCAGCTGCTGCCGCAAGGCCATCGCCGTCCAGGTGGACCATGTCCTGGCTCCCACCGTGCGGCAGCTGACGGCCTTGGGGGCGCTGCCGATGAAGCGCGTCGGCTGGTTCTGCTCACGTGCTTGCGTGGGCGCCTACGAGTTTCGCTTCCGCGTCATCCTCGAGCCGGAGCCCTGGTCCTCGGTGGAGGCACGCCTGAGCGGAGGCAAGCCGATTGAGTGCTCGGGGTCAGGGTCGAACTGACACGTCCCCTTGCGAGGACCGCGGATTTTAAGTCCGCTGCGTCTACCGGTTCCGCCACCCGAGCTAACTACAGGATTGTATTGGCAAGTCTTCGATCCTACCTTGAGCGCGAAACGCGCGCAGGTCGGACTTGAGCGTCACCACCTTCCCCTCGTGGGTGAGCCTCGGCTTGCCCGTGTGGCGCCGCAGTAGCAATCCCGCCTCCCGCATGAGTCGGTACGCCCGCCTGTGGTTCACCGGAGCCAAGCCCTCGCGCCTGCTGACGCGATTGAGGATTGCGGCTGCTCGCCGGTACCCGTAGGTACTTCGGCGGCTGGCGATGGCCGTGAGGGCGTCGAAGGTGTCTTGGTCCTCGGCCATGTCCGGCTGCGTGGGCGCCTTGGGCTCCGCGGCTCCATCAGGTTCGAACACGAGACACCGAGCGCCCGAGCGGTGGCCTTCACCTCGAGCTTCGACAGTTGCGCGGGCGAGAGAAGTTTTTCTTCGCGGCCTATCTCAATGCCAGCCCGGAGAATCTCTACCTCTTCCGTCTTCTGCCCCAACAACTGCTGGAGTTCCCGCACCTTGGCCTTGAGCTTCTGAAGCTCGGACTCGGGTACGACGGGCTCCCCGGCCTTCAGGCCGGTCAGGCTGCCTGCGTCACGGTGATGTCGCCAACGAAACAGCAGGCTCGACGACAACCCGTACTTGCGGGCCACCAACGAAATGCTGCTGCCGGGCGTTTCAGCCTCTGCCAGCAACCTGGCCTTCTCCTCGGGCGCTATACCGCCGGCGCGGTCTCCGCCTTCCCTCATTCGAACCGGCCACCGGGACTTCCTCGGTCTTCTTTTCCATACGTCAGCCTCGCTTTCTACCGCATCGAGCCTGTCCGGTTCTTCAGCGGGCTAGATCACTGCAGCGTCGACCGTCGCGGATTGGCGTGTGCCCGTCGTGGGGCTACTTCGGGCCAATGACCCGCTGCACGGTGTCCACGGTCGCTCCTGGGTCTTCGACGTCGACGACCAGTTCCGCGTACCGATGGCCTTCGGTCGTGAGCGTGACAGCCTTCTCGCCACTGCCCACTACGTCCCAGAAAGCCCATCGTCCCTTCGAGCGGTAAGAGCCCGCAGTGATGAACCATGGAACAGCGGTTCCGGGCAGCCGCAGGCTGTGCCAGAGCCTCGCCCGCGCATCTTGCGAAACTCCAGCTTCGATGCGCTTGAGTTGGCCCCGCGGTATTCGCAACTCGCGCTTAAACGCCCAAAGCCTGTGAAGGCCTCGCGGGCGGATGACCACCTCGGTCGGGGTGATGTCGACCGTGACCATTTGCTGAGCCTAGCTCGGCGGTTAGCATCCATTCTGCGCTGCCTAGGTTGCCGACAGAAGCTCCGCGACGCCGAGCGCAGTGGAGATGCTCGGCCGCTCCCGCTGCACTTTCCGGTTCGACGCTGGTGCTCTCTTCTTTTTTCGCGCGTTCAATGACGCCTCCTCTACCAGCCCACTTGAAGGCTGCCGCGCAGTCATCGACGGCCCTCATCATCGTCCGTAGCCAGTGGACAGCGTGCCTCGACAACCGGAGCACTGGGGCGCCTCTGCCGTTGAGGCGGGGCGCCCAGTCAACACTTTGCAGGACCGGCTCATCAATGGACCCAATTTGCGGTTTGCGCCGGCAAGACGGTCGAGAAGCTACCGAGGGGCCCTGACCAGCGCGGCTAAGTCGTCGGCCCTGATGCGGTAGAGTTCGTGGTGACCACGCGCACCGATGCCAAAACCTCGGCAGCAGCGGGCGTCACCGGCCCTTGCTGTTGGGCAGCCGCCATCGCTGCCAATGGGTGGGTCGCGCCAGCCAGCGCCCCTGGTGTAAGAGCACCGCTCCATGCTGGAGACCGTCACCAAGGGCTTTCGAGCCGCCAAGCAACGGCTGACCGGGAAGGAGGAACTCACCGCCGAACTGGTGGACGAGTGCCTGCGCGACGTCCGGGTTTCGCTGCTGGAAGCCGACGTCGCCTTCGAGGTGGTGAAGTCCTTCGTCGCCCGGGTCCGAGAGAAGGCGGTGGGGCAAACCGTCCAAACGCGAGTCACCGACCGGTCCGGTCGGGCGCTGAAGGCTTCGGCCGCTGACCAGTTCGTCAAAATCTGCCACGACGAGCTGGAGGCGCTGATGGGGCCGGTGGACACCGGCCTTCATCTGAAACCCAAGGGCCAGGTGTCCGGCGTCATGCTGGTGGGCCTTCAGGGCTCGGGGAAGACCACCACCACGGCGAAGCTGGCCAGCCACCTCCTCAAGCAGGGACGCAAGCCCCTCCTCGTGGCGGCCGACATCCAGCGGCCGGCGGCGGTGGAGCAGCTGAAGACGCTGGGCGAGCGCCTCGGGGTGCCCGTCTTCTTTCAGGGCGGACTGACGCCTCCGGAGCTGGCCCAGGCCGGTTATGCCGCCGCGCGAGAACAGAAGCGTGACGTCGTGCTTCTGGACACCGCCGGCCGGCTGGCCATCGACGAGACCCTGATGGCGGAGCTCCAGGCGATGAAGGGGGCGGTCCACCCGGACTCCGTCCTCTTGGTATGCGACGCGATGATTGGACAGGACGCCGTGCGCACGGCGAGCGAATTCAACCGGCAGCTGGGCCTGGACGGCTTCATCCTCACCAAGCTGGACGGTGACGCCCGCGGTGGCGCCGCGCTGTCCATCAAGGAAGTCACCGGCAAGCCCATCAAGTTCCTTGGCCTCGGCGAGGCGCTGGACCGTCTGGAGGAGTTCCGGCCGGACGGGCTGGCCAGCCGCATCCTAGGCTTCGGCGACATCGTCGGGCTGATGAAGGACTTCGAGTCGGTGGTCGACGAGGAGAAGGCCGAGGAGGACGCCGCCAAGCTGCTCACCGGCACCTTCAACCTCAAGGACTTCGTCGAGCAAATCCGCACCGTCCGGAGGATGGGGCCGCTCAAGGACCTGCTGGAGAAGTTCCCCGTCTTCGGCGAGATGTCCGAGTCGCTGAACCCGGACGAGAAGGAACTCGGTAAAATCGAAGCCCTCTACGACTCGATGACGGAGAAGGAGCGGCTGCAGCCCAGCCTCATCGACGACTCGCGAGCCGCACGGATTGCCCGGGGCTCGGGTCGGACGAAGAAGGACGTCGGCGAGTTGATGGGCAAGTACCGGATGATGCAGCAGGTGATGGGGGCCGTCGGGCAAAACCCTGGACTGCTCGGCCGCATCCCCGGCTTCAAGCAACTTGGTCAGCTCGCCCGGATGAAGAACATGGACATGGGCGCCCTCTTCGGCAAGGACGGGCCGATGATGGAGCAGGCGCTGGGAGGCCGGGGACCGCTGCCGATGCCCTCCCTGGCGCCCGGGTACACCGGGCCCATGGGCCAGGCCGCGATGAACCGCGCCCGGCTGATGGGCTACTCCAACGCACCGACGACGAAGCCGGTGGACCGCGACGCGCTGAACGAGAAGCGCAAGCGCGAGCGGCAGGCCCGGAAGAAGAACCGGAAGCGGCGGTAGGTTACTCGGCCTCGCCCGGCTCCGGCTCGGCATGCCGAGGCACCACCAACCCCCGCGATAGACGGCGCAGCACCTTCCGCCGCTGGCGGTGCTTGTAGCGCACGTGGGCACTGTCGCCGAGTTCGTTGGTGGTGGCCGTCCGCTCGTCCAGAATCTGGAACTCCACCAGGGTGAAGGTGACACGGCCCTTGCGCTCGCGGGAGTCCTTGTCCGGGGGCGGCAGCCAGGCGTCCAGCCGCAGTGGCAAGTCGACGACGAAGTTGAGGACACGGTAGGCCGCACCGCTGAAGGGGTTGCCCGCGCTCGCCTCGCGGTCCTCGAAGTTCGGGTCGAGGTGCAAGTCGTTGGCGTGCGCGGCGAAGTGCGGGAAGTCGCGCAGCAGACTCTTGAAAGGCAACAGCGAATTCTCCGTTTGCCCGGGGACGACGAAGTTGAACGGGAAAAGCCGCTGGGTGAGGAAGTACAGCACCGGGAGGATGTCGGCCCGGGTGCGGGTGACGATGCGGAAGCGCGTCTTGTCGTAGACCTGCGCTGCCACCGTGTCCTTCTTGGCCAGCAGCTTGGTGATGAGCGACTCGCGTGTCTTCACCGAGTGATAAAATTCCGAAATGGGAAGGCCCTTGGCCCGCGCCTCGTCCATCGCCCCGGACACCTTCCGAATGGCCATGTCCGCTAGGTCGGCCTCGGACACGGCCAGCCGGTACTGGAGGTCCCGCCCCTCGATGTGCTGCACGACGTGCATGCACTTCAGGACGATGCAGGCGATGCGGCGGAGCCGCGGTTCCTTCAGCCCACAGGCGCAGAGAAAGACGTCGTGCAACTCCTGCGGTCGCGCCACCGCCTCGGCCACCCGGTATCCGAACGTCCGGCGCAGGTACTCCACCGCCTCGTCAAGCACCCGGCGCGCCCAGGCCTCGTCCTGCGGCTGGGTGAGGTCCAGGCAGCACAGGCGCAGGAAGCGGTCCACCTCGTCCCGGGTCCGAAAGTGCAGGCGACGCCAGTCGACGATGCTCCCCCCCCGGAGGATGAGGCGGACGCGTTCCAGCTCCTTGAGACCCATCTCCTGGACCGGCCGAATGGGCAAGTCAGGCAGCGCCGGCTCGAGCGGAAGTCGCATCGCGAGGGAGGGGTCGAGCTTGTGGGGAAGCGCTAGAACTTGAAGGGAAAGTCGACGGCCTGGCCGGGCGAGTAGCGGTGCTTGGGGAATTGCCACGTCTTGACCAGCCCGGTCATGCAGGTGGCGAAGTAGGAACTCTTGTACCCCTCGGTGACCGGCCCAACGTTGGTCGTCTTGCCAGAGGTCTGGATGACCCAGTGCATCACCAGCGTTCCGTGGAGGTTCGGGTCCCGGGATTTCTGCTCGTCCACGCAGCGCACCATGGAGGCCTTGTTCGCCAGCACCACCGACATGATGTCCCCGTCGCCCACCTTCTCCGGAACGTCCGTCACGCCCGGGGCGGGCGGCACATAGGCCGTCTTCTTGTTCTTGTCCCCGGCGGCCGGCGCGGCCTTCTTTCCATCGGGTGTCCCGAAGACCTCATCGAAGAGGTCATCGGCCTTGTTGCGCGGGTGGGAGGCTTCGATGGTGTCCTTGGCCGGACCCTCCAGCGTCGAGTCGGCTGAGGACGCGCTGCTGCCCTTTGAGCGGCGTGTCCCCTTCTTCGGCGGCGATTCCACTGCAGGCACCGGGGTGGGCGCCTTGGCCAGCACAGGCGGCGCCGGGGGCACCGAAGGGGACACAGGCTTGGGGCTGGTGCTGGCCGTCGCCAAGGCAGGGCGGTCGGTGACGGGCAGCGCCGGGGGCACCACCGGGGTGGGCACCGGCGGCGGAGGCGCTACCACGGCCACCACCGGAGCAGGCTTGTGCATGTTCTGGAAGATGAGGAAACCCACCACCACCACCAGCAGGGCGACGACGGCGCCCAGGGCTGCCAGGCCAATGGTGATTCCCTTTCGGGAGGCCGTCCCGGAGGAGGTGGCGGTCCGGTAGGCAAAGGGGGTGGGTACCGTGGGCGCGCCATTGCCCGCGGGGCGGACGGCCGGCATCGCCGTGGAGGATGGGCCGGGGCGCTTCACCGGCTCCTCGGGCACTTCCAAGATGGACCTCGGCGCCGGCGCGGGCGGCTCCTTGGGAGGCGGAGGCTTGTTCAGCGCGTCAATCTCGTCCTTGACCAGCGAGGCCAGCGCGGCGGTGGCAGTCGGCCGGAAGCCAGTGTCCGCAGTGGCGGTTGCCACCGGCACCTCGGAGCGAACGGTGCGCGTCATGCCCCCGGCGCTGAAGGCGGACTCCACCGGGACCGTCATTACCGTCGGGGGCACCGGCGTCGCCCCGGCGGGGGCAAACATAGGACGCGCCGGCCGAGGCGCCAGCAGCGCGGCCAGCTCTCCCACATCGGACAGGGGAATCCAGTCCGGAAGGCCCTGCCGCCAGGTGAGGCTGTCGGGCCCAATCTCGCCGCGGTCCCAGAGCTCCTTCACCCGGCTCTCGGTGAGGGGGCCGGTCTGGACCTCATTCACTGCGACGAACCATTCGTAACCGGCCGCGGGCGGCGGCGGGGGCACCGGCGTCGGTGTGCCGGGCTGGGACATCTCGGCGAACCGCTTCACCGACTCCCCATCCATCACCCGGGTGGAGTCCGCGTCATCGGGCGGCTGGAACGGGTTGGTGACGGCCGTCCCTTCCCCGCCGAGGGCCTGGTCGAAGGCAGCCCCAATCTCGTCTTCGTCCACGCCACTGAAGATGTTGTTGGTGTCCTCGGTGGGGACGTCCGGCGCAGCGGCCGGCGCATCCGCTTCCTGCAGCCCCGCCACGGCGCCCTCGGCATCGGTGTCGGGGCGGCGGACATGGATGACATGCCCGCACTTCTTGCAGCGCACCTTGACCCCGCGCGGGCCAACCTTCTCGTCGCTGATGTTGTACTGCGCGCGGCAGCTGTCGCAGGCGAAGCGCATCGGGACTGGCGAAGCCTCTGAAAGGTCGAGGGTTTTATCCGCCAGAATGACCTTACACCGGCCCTGGCGGCACGGGTCAAGGAACCCAGGGCCTACCCCCGCGTACCCCAACCGATGCTGCCAGTAAACGCACGGGGGGGGGACGGGGACTTAGGGTTACTTCCGGCTGGGGACCTCGACGGCGGTGCCGACGGCCGCCCGGAGGGTGGCCAGGTCCTCAGAGACCGCAAACGTCATCAGCTCCCGCAACTTCTCTTTCGGTGAAATGCGGTAGGCGGACCCGGTTTCCCCCTGCACCAGGCGCTTCACTGGCTCGACGTCCCCGGCGACGAAGAGGGCGCAGCGGACCCCGGTGAGTTCGGCACCTTCCAGGTATTCCTTGAGGACGTCGGTGTTGCCGCGCCGCAGGACGTCCTGGGCGGCACGGGCGAGGGCCACCCGGGCGGAGTCCGGGAGGGCCGGCTCGAGCTTCTGGCGCTCGGCCTCGATGACGGCGTGGGGGGCGGTCCAGCGCCAGCTGAAACCGGCCAGGGCAAGGGCGGCCTGGAAGACGGCGTCCAGTTGTTCGGGGAGGAGGCGCTGGGCCAGGGCAAGCTCGGGGCGCAGGCCGGCCAGCGTCCGGCCGAGTAAGGCGTAGGTGTCGCGCTGACCGTCCTTGTCCAGTTCCTTGAAGAAGCGCCCGCCGACCTTCAGGGACACCGGGTGGGTCTGACAAATCTCGATGCCCACCAGCGGCTCCGGGGCGGGCTCGGTGGTGCGCTTGGCCAGCTTGTCCCGGGTGGCCACCAGGAAAGGGGAGAAGAGCTCCACCGTGTCCATGCCCAGAAGCTTCGCCACCGAGCGGTAGTGGTGAATCTGGTACTCGGGCGCGGTGGTGATGTCGATGCGGTGGCGCTTGGGGTTGATGCCCACCTGGCTCAGCGACGTCGCGAAGAGGTGACCGGCGTGCTGGAAGAGCAGGCCCAGAATCTCCGCCACCGGTGTCCGCAGCTTGGGATGGAAGAGCTGGCCGGTCCACAGCCGGTCGGTGAGTCCGCGCTGGGGGATTTCCCGCTTCTTGGCGTACGGGCCCAGCTTGGTGAGGATTTCCTTCTCCGCCGGCCCCGGGTCGCCCAGGACGCCGGACACCACCTGGGCTGCCATCCACGCGCCGTCGTAGTCCTTGCGCTTGGCGGCCAATTCGGCCAGCGCGGACGCCACCTTGCGCGGGTTCTGGGTGCCTGCCAGCGCACGGCGGTAGGCCGCCACCGCCTTGTCCTCGCTGCCGGCAATCTTCGCCAGGAGGTCCCCGTACGTCTCCTGGACGGCGGCGTCATCGGGGAGACCGGCGGCGGCGACCTGGAAGGCCATCAGCGCTTCTTGCGGCTGCTTCAGCACCTGGTGGTAGAGGTCCCCCAGCGTCTTCCACAGCACCATGCGAGCGGCATGGGTGTCCTCCGTCTTCGGCAGCCGCTGAATCATCCGCGCGTAGTTCTCCTCGAGGGACTTCCAGTCCTTCTCCGAGGAGAGGAGCTGCTCGATGGCACCGAAGGCCTCGACGAAGCGCGGGTCCAGCTCGAGCGCGGCGTTGAAGGCATCCACGGCGCGCGCCACATCCTTCACCTCGTCGCGGTAGGCCTCGCCGAGCGCAAACCACACCCGCTTGGCCCGCTGCGGGTCCGCCTGCATCGCCGGGGTCTGCAACATCCGCTCGAGGATTTCGGCCGCCTTCTGCGGCTGCCGGGTCTCCCGGTAGAGCATGTAAAGGGCGTCCATCACGTCCACGTCGTCCGGCCGGAGGCGGTGGGCCTGGACGTACGCATCGATGGCGATGTGGGAGTCCTTCAGCTTCTCGCGGGCCAGCTTGCCCAGCTCGAGAGCGGCGTCGGCCTTGGCGTCACCGTCCAGCGACTGGAGCAAGCTTTGCCGGTACTCGGCCGAGCGCTCCCACTGGCTGTTGGCGTCCGCCAGCTGGATGAGCGCCCGCAGGGTGGGCTCGTGGCCCGGGTCGATGGCGAGCGCCTTCTCGAAGTTGTTCTGCGCGCGGTCCGGCTGGTTGAGGGAGCTGTGGACCTCGCCAATCTGCCAGTACACCTCCACCACCTCGAGGTCGGTGAGGTCCTCCCGGTGGTGGATGAGGATGGTCTGCAGCACCTTGAGGGCCTGGTCGTGCCGCTGCGCCTGGACCAACAGGTGGGCGTAGCCCTCCAGGGCGGGCAGGTAGGTGGCATCGAGTTGGTAGGCGTGCTCGTAGTGCTCGAGGGCGGCGTCGCGGCGCCCCAGCTTCTCGGCCACGTAGCCCAGCCGGTACACCTGGCGGCAGAGCTCCTTGTCAGCCCCGCCCTCCGGCTCGGCCGTTGCACGCGCGCGGAGCTGGCGCACCACCACTTCCAGCATGGCCTCGGCGCGCTCCCAGGCCTCCCGGGCGATGTACAGGTCTGCCAGGGGCAGGGCCGCATCCAGCAAGTCCGGCTGATGACGGGTGGCCTCCTCGTACCAGTGCGTCGCGGCGGCCACGTCCTCCCGGCGCTCGCTGTGGAAGCGGGCCAGGGCCAGCTCCGCCTGGGCCTTCTCGGCCGGGTCCTCGGCCGCGCGCGCCTCGGCGGCGAGGACGCCTTCATACGCGTCCCAGTCCTGCTCGGCCTCGTGGATGCCCCGCAGGGCTCGCAGCGTGGGGAGGTGGTCGGGGTTGAGGCGGAGGGCCTCGGCGTACCACCCCTTGGCAGTGCCGACGTCCTGCAGCATGTCCTCGTTGATTTTCCCCATCCGGTGAAACAGCTCGACCGCCTCCGGACTGCGCCCCAGCACCTGGGACTCCTGGTGCAGCACGTCCAGGGCGAAGGGCCAGTTCCCGCTTCTCTCGTACAGCAGGCCGAGGGCGTGCATGGCCGGCCGGTGGGTCGCATCCACTTGCAGCGCGGCCTGGTAGGCGTCGACCGCCCGGTCGGCGCGCCGCAGCTGGTCCCTATAGACATCGCCCACCTGGACGTACAGGTCGGCCTGCTCCTGCACCTCGGTGGCCAGCTGGATGTGGCGCTCCAGGACGGCGACCAGGTCCTCCCAGCGGCCCTGGGCCAGCCTCAGCCGTTCCAGCGTCTTGATGGCCTGCAGGTTGGTGGGGTCGAGGGTGAGGATGCCCTCCACGCAGGCATCGGCGTTGGCGGCGTTCTGGTAGGTGTCCTCCCAGATGGCGGCGGAGCGGAAAAGGATGTGTACCTTCGCCCGGTAGTCCTCCGTCAGCTCGAGCTGCCTCTCATACACGGCCAGCAAGTCCGCCGGGCGGTTGAGCCGAGTGTAGAGGCGTTCCAGGGCATCCACCGCCTCGCGGTTCTGCGGGTCGAGCTCCAGGGCTGCCCGGTAGGCGTCGACCGCGGCCTCGTCATCGCCGAGGTCGCGCTCCTGCACCTGCGCCACCTCCACCTGGATGCGGGCACGCTCCTCGAGCGAGGGGGCCAAATCGCGCGCCCGGCTGAGGGTGGCGGCGAGGTCCCCCCACATGTGCTGGTCCCGGTACAGCTTGGCCAGCTCGGCCAGCGTCTCGGTGTCCGGCTCGAGGTCCAGCGCCCGGCGCAGCGCGGCCGCCCCCTCGTCGACGTTGTTGAGGCGCTCGACGTAGGTGCGGGAGATGTCCCTGAAGAATCCGCTTGCGGGCCTCGATGGAGGGCGCGGCCTCCAGCTTCTGTTCCAGGGCGACGATGTAGTCCTGGTCCCGCCCACGGTGCGAGAAGATGCTGGCCAGCGCGTCGAGCGCGGAGGCGTTGGTGGGGTCGAACTCGAGAATCTTCCGGAGCGCGGCCTCGGCGGCGGCCGCGTCGTCCAGGTTCTTGTCCTGGACGCGTGCCAGGACGAGGTACAGCCGCGTGGCCAGGGGCCCCCGTGGCAACTCATCCGCCACCTGTTCATACACCGCCGCCAGCTCCTCGTAGGAACCGGTCTCCTCGGCCAGCCGCTCGACGTCCTCCCGCAGGGCATCGTCGGAGGGGTCGAGTTGAAGCGCCCGGCAGAGGGCCAGGAAGGCGCTGTCCTTCTGGCCCAGCTTCTGCTCCCGCACCTTGCCCAGGTCGCGCAGGGCGCGCGTCTTCTCCTCCTCGGTGACGAGGTTGGGCAGATAGCGGTCCACCAGCTGCGCGTGGGCCCGCCAGTCACTCACCTGCGCGTAGAGGGCGAGCAGTCGTTCGTAGGCGGTGCGGTTGGCCGGGTCGACGTCCAGCAGGCGCTCCAGCACCGGGGCGGCCGACTCGGGCTTGCCGCCCGGACCGGTCCACAGGTCCGCCATCTCGAAAAGGGTGGCCACCACCTGGTCGCGCTCTTCCAGGCGGTGGTAGACCTCCGCCTTCAGTTCGAGCGCCCGCACCGCGTCGCCGAAGGCGCGCAGGGTGACAAACACCTGCCGGACCCGGTCCAGCTCCGGGATGGAGTGCGGCTCGATTTCCAGCGCCCGCCGCGCCGCGTCCAGCGCCTCCTCGCGCCGCTGCATCTCCGCCAGCACCTCGGCGAGATTCAGCCGGATGGACTTCACGCCCGCCGCATCATCCTGCAGCGGGATGAGGCGGCGCAGCACCACCACCAAGTCCTCGCGACGGCCGAGCTCGGCGAGGACGTCGCGCAGCGTCTCCAACGCGCCGCGGTGACGCGCATCTCGCTCCAGGGCCGAGCGCAGCGGCGCCACGGCCTCCTCGGGGCGGCCCAGCTTGCGGTAGAGCACCGTGCCGAGGCGCTCGTCGATGCGCACCTGCTCGCGGGGCTCCGTCACCTGCACCCGGCGCCCGGCGAGCAGCGCGCGCAAGTCCTCCCAGCGCTCGGCTTTCTCCAGCGCCTGCTCCAGGGCGGTGAAGGCCTGGTCGCTTCGTGGGGTTCTTCGCATGCAGCTCGCTGTACAACTCGATGGAGGCTTCGAGGTCGGCCAGGCCCTCGGCCGACACCTTGACCATCTTGGACAGGATGCGCTCGCGCTCTACCCCGGTGGCCACGTCTCGCTGGACGCGCAAGGCGGCAAACAGGCGGTCCTGGCGTCCGGCCGCCTCGTACAGCGGCTCCAGTTGCCGGGCAGCCAGGACATTCTTCGGGTCCAGCGCCAGGACGCGCTCGGCGGCGTCGATGGCGCGCGGGGCATCCTCCAGGTCGACCTGTGCCACCTGGGCCAGACGCAGAAGCAGCTGCACCTTCTCGCCCGGGTCCCCGGTGCGCTTCTCCAACTCGTCGAGGGTGGCGACCAGGCGGTCCGGCCGCGAGCCGGACGCGTACAGGCGCACCAGGGCCTGCAGCGCGGGGACGGCCAGGCCCGGGTCCAGGGTGCGCGCCCGTTCGTAGCTGAGGATGGCCTTGGCCGGGTCGGCCAGGCGCTGTTCGAAGAGTTCACCCAGGCGGAACGACACGTGCGCGGCGTCGGTGGCCTCGGCGATGCGCGGCAGCGCTTCCTCGTACAGCCCGGCCAGCTCCTCGTGGGACTTGGCCACGTCGGCCAGCTTGTCCAGACGCTCGCGGAGAGCGGCGTCGTTGGGGTCTTCCTTGAAGGCCTGCAACAGGGCGAGGAAGGCCGGCTCCATCTCCCGCGCGGACTCGCGCAGCGTGGCGAGTTCCACCAGGAGCGTCTTGCGCTCGAAGGGGTCCGCGGAGACGGCCACCCGGGTTTCAATCGCCTGGGCCAGCTTGGGGCCCCCGCCGCCGGCGCGGTAGGCGCCGAGGAGCAGTTCCACGGCCACCTTGTTCTGCGGGTCCTTCTGGACCAGTTCCTCCACCCGGGGCAGCGCCACCACGTGGCGAGGTTCCACGGCGAGGACTTCCCGGTACAGCTCCAGGGCCGAGAACTTGTCCAGAAGGCGCAGCTCGCGCACCTCGCCCAGACGCGCCTTGAGTTCCAGGACGGCATGCCCATCGGCCAAGGCGGCGCGCCGCGCCAGCACGTCGGCCACCTCCGGCCAGCGCTCGGCCCGGGTGCAGAGGACGTCCATGCGCTCGAGGGCCTCGGCGTCGTCCGGTTTGAGTTCCAGCAGGCGCCGCAGCGTCGCCAGGGCGCCCACCGCGTCCTGCAGGGACTTGTCCTGGAGGTCGGCCATGCGCAGCAGGAGCGCCGTCTTGGCCGGGGCGGCGTCCGCCACCGCCAGCTGGCGGCGCAGCACTTCCAGGACTTCGGCCGGCCGGCCGGCCTGGCCATGCAGGCGCTCCAGGGCAGTGAGGGCCTCGGCGTCGGACGGCACCGCTTCGAGGAGTCGCTCCCAGGCGTGAATGGCCTCCTCGGTGCGCCCGAGGGACTGCTGGGCGCGGGCCAGCGCGCGGGTAATGCCGGCACGGGCCGCGTCGCTGGAGGCCCGCGGCAAGACTTCCTCGAGGAGCGCCGACAGTTCCTCATGCGCCGGCGCGCGCTCGGCCAGCCCGACGGCCAGGGCCAGAGAGGGTTCCTCGTCGGGCAGCTCGCGCAACGCCCGGGCAGCGGCGACGAAGGCGAGCTCGGGGTTCTGCATCGGCCCGGCGTACAGCTTGCCCACCTTGCGGAGCAGCGCGGCCCGGTCCTCCGCTTTCGGTTCGGTGGCGGCACGGGCCTCCAGCACCTGGACCAGCCGCAGGTGGTCCCCGCCGGCGGTGAAGATGGGCTCAAGCGCCTCGGCCGCCTCACCCCGCAGCGGACTCTGCGAGCGTGCCATCTCCTCGAGCGCACCGATGGCACCGGCATGGCCCTGGCGGCGGCGCAGGACGTCCTCGAACATGGCCAGCGCGCCGCGCGGGTCGTCCAGGCGGGCCAGGCGCAACCGGCCGAGGCGCACCATCAGGTCGAACATCTCCTCGGGACGCTGGCCCGCCTCGGCGAGCTGGACTTCCCGGACGATGAGGGAGGCCAGCTCCGGCCAGCGCTCGCTCTCCGTCAGGACTTTGCCGAGGGCACGGATGGCGTCGGCGTCGTCGGGCTTCCGGGCGAGAATCTCGCCGTAGGCTTGGGCAGCCAGCTGCCGGTCGGCCAGGGACTCCTCAGCCAGCGTCCCCAGCTCGGCCAGAAGTTCCATCTGCCGGGCTGGCGAGGGCTCGGCCATCACCTGGCGCTTCATCACGGCCGCCAGGGCGTGCCAGTCGTGCTGCCGGTGCAGCAGCCGCGCCAGGGAGGACAGGACGTCGAGATTCTTGGGCTCGCGCCGGGCCAGCTCCTCGTACGCCTTCACCGCCAGCTCGGGCCGCTCCAGCCGCTCGCTGTACAGGTAGGCCAGCCGGCGCCACAGCTCCGTGGAGGTGGCGTTGGTGACACCCTTTTCCAGCTGGTCCTCGTAGGCGGCGGCGAGCTCTTCGAAGGTGCCGGACTCGGCGGCCAGGCGCTCCAGCTGTTCCCGCGCGGAGAGATTCTCCGGCGCCTCGGCGAAGATGCGGGCGCGGGCGGCGAAGGAAAGCTCCTTCTGCCCCAGCGCCTCGCGCAGCGTGGCCACCTCCTCGAGGAGGGCCAGGCGCTGGGCGGTGCTGGCCACCGGAAGACGGATTTCCAGGACGTCCACCAGGTGCTTGCCGTCGTTGAGGCTTCTGTAGACGCCCTCGAGGACGCGGGCCGCCTCCTGGCGGACGGCCTCGCTGCCCAGAAGGCGCTCCAGACCGGCGACGGCGTTGGGGTCGCTGGGCGCGCCTTCCAGCAGCTGGGCGTAGCCGGCCACCGACGGGGACAGGTCACCCTGCTTTTCCAGCAGCTGGGCGCGCCGCAGCAGGTAGCTCCGCCGCACGTCCCCCGAAGTGGCCTGTACCAGCTGGGCCAGGACGTCGCCCTGCGCGTCGAGGTCCTTGGCCTTGCCATAGAGGCGGTCGAGGGCTTCCAGGCCGTCCACTCCGCGGTCGAGGGCCAAGGCTTCCTTGAAGGCGTCAATGGCGCGCGCCTCGTCGCCGGCCGCCTCCAGCGAGGCGCCCGCCCGCATGAGGAGCGCACGCCGCTCGGCCGGGGCCCCGGCCAGCTGCGCCTTCTTGAGGGTAATCTCCGCCAATTCCTTGGCGTTGCGGCTCTGCTCGAAGAGGCGCCCCAGGGCGTCCAGCGCCTGCCGGTCCTGGGGAGCCGCAGCCAGCAGGGCCTGCCAGTCGCGGATGGCCTGTTCGGACAGTCCGAGGTGCTCTCGCAGCTCGGCGGCCCGTCGCAGCACTTCGATGGCCTCGGGCTCGGCCAGCTTGCTGGCAAGCGCTTCATACACCTGGGCCAACTCCTCATAGGAGCCGCTGGTGCGCGCCAGGCGCTCCAGGTCCGCCCGGGCCGCGGGCCGGTCGATGCCGTTGCGGAAGGCGTCGGCGGCCGCATGGAAGGCGCGGTCCGGGGCGCCGAGGTCGCGCTCCAGAATGCCGCGCAGCTCGCGCGCCAGGCGCACCTTCTCATCGGTCAGGGCATCGGCCATGCGCGCCTCGCGGATGCTGACGCGGCGGGCGTGGTCGCCGGTGCGGGCCAGCACCGGGTCCAGAATCTCGAGGGCGGTGGCACTCTCGGCCTCGTGGGAGCGCGCCCACGCCTCGAGGAGGTCGCGGCTGGCCTGGTGGCCCGGGTCCTCGACGAGGATGGCCTCCAGAAGCTGCAGCGCCCCGGCGGTGTCCCGAAGCTTGTCGCGGCGCAGCTGCGCCAGCCGGAAGGTGGCCTCCCGGCCCTGCGGGCTCTGGCCTTCCTGGGCGCGCCGCAGCTCCAGGGCGAAGGCCAGCCCCTCGTCCTTGCCGAGTTCCTGGTAGAGGCGGTCCAGCGCGGTGACGGCCTCGCGGTTCAGGGGGTCCGCCTCGGCCACCCGCCGCCAGAAGGCGGACGCCGTCTCGCGGTCGCCCAGTTTTCCCTCGTGGAGGAGGGCCGCCTCCCGCCACAACGCGACGCGCTCGGCCGGCTCCTTCACCACCGAGGCCAGTGCATCCAGGACTTTCGCCAGCCCGGCCCACTGCTCGCCGGCGCGGTGCAGGCGCTGCAGGGCCCGGAGGGCGTCGACGTTGGTGGGTTCAATGGCCAGCAGGGCTTCGAGGTGCACCACGGCACCGGCCCGGTCATCCAGCTTCTTCTCCTGCACGTCCGCCAGCTCCCGCAGCAGGGCAGCACGGACGGGCCCGGCCTCGGCTTGGCCCACCAGTTCCTTCAGGACGGTGGCGAAGCCGTCCATGGCGTCGGCGTCCTCGGCGGCGCGCCGGGCAGCCGAACGCAGCCCGGCGTCACCGGGGGCAAGGCGCAGGGCGCGGGACAGCGCCGCGAAGGCGAGCTCCGGCTGACGCAGGTGGTGCAGGTGGACGTGCGCCGCCTGCTGGAGCGCCAGCACGCGCTCCATGGGGTCCTTCGTCAGGTCGGCGACGACGTCGAGCACCCCCACCAGCTTCCGGTGCTCCTTGACCGCCTCGTACGCCGCGACGAGGGCGCGGGCAGCCTCCTCCCGGCGCTCGGGCTCCTCCAGAAGCCGCTCCAGCGCCGCCAGTGCCTCGGCGTCGTTGGGCTTCTTGTGGAGGATGCTCGCGTATGTCTTGACGGCATCGGCACCGCTGGCCAAGCGCACCTCCGGAGTTCCTGCGGGCGGAGCCGCCTCGGGCTGCAGCGGCGGGGCGCCCGGGGATGGCGGGGAGGATGGTAGCAGATGCGACCCCTCCGCTCCGGTATCCGGCGGCGCCAGGCGAAAAGGGGCCGGGGTGGGGGGGCCCGGGCGGGAGGTCCAGATGGGAGCCGCCGGCGTGGCGTCCAGGGAGGCCCCCGCGGGGGGCAGCAGCTGGATGGAGGCAGCGCGCGCCCCGGAGGGGGCGGCGGCGACGGCTTGGGGGGAGGTGCCCTCCGGACGCACCAGGCTCTCCATCCACGTCCGCAGCGAGGCGGCCTCCCGCGACCGGCCGGTGGCCTGCAGGCGCTCCGCCAGGCAGGCGTAGGCCGAGAGTGCCTCGGCCGTGCCGCCATTCTCCAAGAGCAGCTCGGCCGCCAGGCTGACCGCATCCGCCCGGCCGGGGTCCGCCGCCGTGGCGTGCCGGAAGTCGGCCAGGGCCCCCGGAGCGTCCCGCAGGCGGCTCAGCCGCAGCGTCCCCGCCCGCACCCACAGTTCGGCCTGGGCGGCCGCGTCGGTCACGTCCTTCGCCATCTGTTCCAGGACGGTGGCGAAGCCGGCCCAGTCCTCGCTGCGCTCGGCCATGCGCTCGAGGAAGAGGAGGCCCCCGGGCATGGCGGGCCAGAGGACGAAGCAGCGGTCCAGCGCTTCCTTCACCCTTGGCGCGCCACCCGGGTCGTACCAGGAAAAGAGACGGGCAACGGCGAGGGACAGCTCGGCCGCGTGGGCTGCTTCCTGCTCGGCCAGGGAGGCGGCCCACAGCGCGGTCGCGCGCTCCCGCCAGCCCGCGTCCAGCGAAGTCAGTGCCTCCGCAATGGCGCGCGTTCTGGGGTTGTCCGGGCTGAGTTGCTGTGCCCAGTGCAGCGCCGAGCGGGCCAGCTGGTGTTCTGTCGGGTCGTCGACCAGCGCCTCGGCCAGCGCCAGGTAGGCATCGGCCAGGCCCACGCCGCCCCGCTGCTCGCGCTCGCGTTCCAGCGAGGCGAAGACGGCGCCGAAACGGCGCTCGACAAACAGTTCCCGCCGCAGCTGCTGCGGCAGCAGGGTGTCCTCCGGGTCTGCCTGCGCCGCCTGCTGGAAGCAGAGGATGGCGCGGTGACGCCGGCCCAGCTTCTCGCCGTACACCTCGGCTGCCTCAAGGAAGAAGGCGGCGGCGGCGGACCCGCGCGTCCGGCCGGCGCGCTGCAGCAGCGCCTCGGCCTCCTCCTCAAAGGATTGCAGAGCGCGGGAGGTGGGCTCCATCGTGGGCAGGTGCGCCGGCGCGCCAGGCGTGACAGTCCCGGGCCCCGCGGTGGCCCTGACTGGGCCGGGGCGGGCAGCACAGGAAGTCTACCGTCCGCGGATTTGGCGAATCAAACCGCGGTGTGCTTCCTCGCCAGCGTTTTCATCCCGGGCTGACGCACCTGGGCGCACCTCAGCGGACAGGACGGCCGTCGCCGGCTCCCATGGGCCGTTGCCGTCTTCGCGACTGCGACAGGGATGAATCCGCCACACACAAGCGGAGCTGCCCGCGGCGCTGACGTCGCCGTCTCACGCCGCTGGTGGGGTGTCACCTGGTACTGCCACCTCGGGTGCCACGTCGCCCGGTACATCCTGTGCCTCGTGTGCGTCTTCTGCGGGGGGGGGCGGCGGCTCAGAGGGAGGTGTGGCCTCGAGGCGCTCGGCGGCCGCGTCGTCCCCGGCGCGGCGGTACAGGCGGATGGCCTGGTCCCGGTGCCCGGCGGCCTCGGCGAAAGCGGCGGCCGTGGCGAACTCTCCCAGCGCTTCCAGAAGCGGGTAGGCGCGGTCCTTGCGCCCGCCCTCCTCCCAGGCCTGTGCCGCCAGGGCCTTGCGACCGAGGAGGTCCAGCCAGCGCGCCTTGGGGCCCAGCTTCCCCTCCGCGGTGGCGGTGGCGAGTTCGGCCTCGCCCACCGCGCGCGCCTCGTCCTTCAGCTTCAGCTGTTCCAGGAAGCGGAAGGCCTTGGTGGCGGGAAGCGCCTTCAGCACCTCGACGGCCTCGGCGCGCCGGTTGCTCTGCACCAGCACCTGGGCAGCGCCCAGGCGGTCGCCCCGCTCCACCAGGCGCTGGACTTCCAGTGCCCGCACGCGCTCGGCGCCGGCGAGGTCGCGGGCCCGTTCGTACGCCTTGCGGGCCAATCCCAGCTTCCCGGCCCGTTCCCAGGCGAGGGCGGCCTGGTCGAATTGCCGGGCCCTTTCGTACAGCTTGGCGACGTCGTCAAAGGCGTGGCCCTTGACGAGGAGCTCCATCAGCAGTTCCCACGCCTCGGCGCGCTCCAGCTGGGAGCGGGCCTCGGCCGCGGGCAGGGACTGGGCAAGCCGGCGGGCCGCCTCCATGTCCTTGGCGGCCAGCGCGGCGCGCAGCGCGCCCTTCAAGTCTCCCCCCGCCTCGTACAGCCGCAGCGCCTCGCCCGGGGCGCCGTGCCTTTCGTACAGGTGGGCGGCGTCGCGGGTACGGCCCCGGGCGGCCATGGCTTCCGCCTGCCCCTTCCAGTCCCCCGGGGCGACGGGAGGCAGCGGCGCGGAGAGGCTGCGCGGGGCCCGGCCCTCGCGGACGTTGCGGCCTCTCTCCTCAGGCTTTCGCGGCCTGGCCGGGGGACGGGTCCCCTCGGGCTTGGCGAGGGGCGTCTCGGCGTGGGCAATTTCCTCGGCGGAGGGCGTCCTCCCCGCGGCGGCGAAGGCGCCCTCGGCGCGCTCCGCCTCGTGCACGGCCAGCCAGGCCAGCCCCACCCGGTACAGGACGTCGGCGTGGCGCTGCGCGGGGGTGGGCGCGGGGGCCGCCGGCGCGGCGGGGGCGGCCGGGGTTTCCGCGGCTACCGCGGAAACGGCCTCGGGCGCGGCGGCGTCCTGGGCAGGTGTGGACTCCGCGGGCGCACTGGTCTCGGTCGGCGGTGTGGACTCCAGGCCTTCTGCGTCGGCCGGCGCCTCCGCGGACGCTGCGACCTCGGCCTCTACCGCCTCGGGGGCGGGGGTGGACTCAGCGGCGGGGGCCTCGGCCGGCGTGCCGTCGGCCGCCGGCGTCGCCTCCCCGGCCGGCTTGGGCTGGCGGGCTACCCGCAGCAGCGTGGTGATGAGGCGACCGCGGGCGTTGGGGTCCAGTTCCGCCAGGGCCCGGACGCGCAGCGCCCGCCAGCTGACGGACCACCTCGTCCAGGGGCTTCAGCTGCCCTTCGAGGTCTCCCTTGCTGAGGGCCTTCTCGACGTTGGACAGCTCGACGACGACGCGGTGGCCGCCGGAGGCGGGGGCATGCTCATCCCGGCGGCCCTTGCCGCCCGGCCGTCCGTCACGCCCGCGGCCGCCGCGGTCTCGCTCCCCGCCGCCGCGCGGGCCCCTGCCTGGACCCTGTGGAACCTGAGTGTTCACTTCCCTGCCCTCGTTTCAACAGCAAAGGGGGCAGCACATAGCAGCCTGGGGCCGCCGAGGGCCAGCCTGGCGCACTTTCTGGCGACAACCAGGGGCGCCCCGTACCGCTTTAGAAGGCGTAGCGGATGTTGGGCGTCACCATGAAGCCCCACTCGCTGCTTTTTCCGAGGTAGGTGCCATCGACTTCCAGGCCGATGGAGAAGTGGCGCAGGTGGGTGTAGTACTGCACGCCCAGGCCGGCGAAGGCGTAGAAAGCAGAGTAGCTGCTGGTGGCTGGCGTGGGGGTGAAGAGGGCCTGGGGCTGGAAGAAGGCCCAGCCGGCCCCCGCCTTCACATACAGCCAGGTGCGCTGCACGCCCTGGCCGTCGGCGAAGCCGATGGCGTTGAAGCGCACCGCCAGGCCGGGGATGAGCTGGGTGAAGGCGCCCGAGGCCACCCCGTTGGAGAAGCCGATGTAGTCCGAGCCAGCGCTGTAGGCGGCGAAGGCCCCGAAAAGGCTGACGGTGAAGTAGCGGCCGATGTCGTAGCCCGCCTCCAGCCGCAGCATCAGTCCCCAGGAGGAGGGGGACGGCGTGCCGGGCGCGGCCGGCAGGCCGCCCAGGAAGGAGACCCCGACGTCGGCCCCCAGGTAGAAGCCGCGCTCCACCTCGTCCACCGGCGCTTCCTTTTCGAGGAGGGGCGCCGCGCCGGGGGCCTGGCTCTGGGCCAGGGCGAGGGCGGGGGCCATCAGCGCCACACCGAGGAGCAGCGTTCGACGCATCCGGACCTCTCTCACCGGCTCAGGCCCCCGGTTCCTTGAAGACGAACGGGTACGTCACCACCGCCACGCCGCCCCCCTTGGGCTTGGGGAACACCCAGGTGAGCACCCGGCCGGCGACGCAGGTGTCTAGCTCGTTGTTTCCGGTGGTGGTCTGGACGACCACGGAGGAGGACACGGTGCCCTGCTCCGTCACCACCCACTTCACGGCCACCTTGCCGGACAGCTTCGGATTCTTAGTGAGTTGCACCTCATAGCAGTACCGCAGCTGGTCGATGTGGCTGCGCACCACGCGGCGGATGAGCTCGCGGTCGATGGAACCGGTAATTTCGGGCTCGCTCGCCGCGATGGCGATGTCGGCCGTCTTCTTTCCACCCAGGCCGACGCCGGTGCCGTAGCTGCCCTGCCCGCCCGCCACGCCCTTGGTGCCCACCGCGCCAATACCCAGCGTGTTGCCGGTACCGCCCCCGCCGCCGCCGGCGCCCTTCAGCCCCATGCCTCCCAGACCGCCCGCATCCCCGACGGTGGTGCCCTTGATGCCGCCCAGAGCTGCCTGCAGTGCGCCACCCAGGCCGGCGGTGCCGAAGAGGGTGGCCATGCCGTTGGGGCCCTTGCCGCCAAAAATCTTCTGCGCAATCAGCCGCGCCTGGTCCTTGCTGTTCGGGTCGATGGCCTTGGGCGCCGACTTGGTGTTGCGCTGCGGCGCGTCGCGCTTGCCCGACTTGCCTTCGTCGCCCTTGTAGGCCGCGGTGCCTTGGGCCCCGGCTTCCTTGGACTGGTTGAGCTGCTGGATGAGCGGGTTCTTCTGCATCTCCGGCGGCTTGATGAGCAGCTTGGTCAGTACCGCGTTGTTGGCGGACAGCTCATCGGCATACTCGTCGCCCGCGGCAGCGCGGTTGAGGGTGGCCACCAGGCCGATGGCGCCGAGGAAGAAGACGAGGAGGAAGATGTTGAGGGAGGTCCAGTCGACGCGCTGCGACCAGGGGACCGCCACCTTCTCCGGCACCGACTGGAAGCACACGTCGAGGACGAGGCGGCCCACCTGCACCCGGGCCACGTCGGAGACGTCCAGGGGGATGGCGAAGGCCTCTCCGTCACGCTGGGCCATCCCCTGCTCCGGGGTGCGGGACAGCGGCACCACCTGGCCCTTGCGCTCGAGCTCCCCGGCCATCTTCCCGCCGAAGCGCAGGACGAAGCCCTGGCCGTCGCCCTTCACAATCTCGAAGGGGTCGACCGGCAGGGAGGCATCGCCGACGTCGAAGGTGGCCACCGGCGAGCTGCCCACCGTGGTGCCGCCCTTGAAGCCCGGGGCCAGGTACTGCTCGCCGAGAATCTGGTCTCCCCAGCGCAGCCGCAACTCCAGCCCCTGCGGGCCGGTGCCCGGACGCCGGGCCGCCTGCAGCCGGGCGTCGGCGTGCAGGGTGCCCTTGGACCGGGGGGCAGGGCGGGCCGCTACGGCCGCGGCGGCCACCGGCGCCGCCGGCGGCGGCGCGGGAACGGGCCTGCGCACCTCCACCGGCTCCACCACCGGGGGCTGCACGTAGGACTGGGCCGGCACCGGCGCGGACTGCGCCAGCGTGGCGGCGGCGGTGGCACGGACGACGTCCGCGCTCGGGGCAGCGGCCGGCCTCGGGGCAGCCGGGACGGCCGCGGGTGCCAGCACCTGCGTGGGGGTCTCGACGCGGATGGTGGTGTTGCCAAGGCGAATCTCGTCGCCGAAGGCGATGACGCCCTTGTTCACCCGTTTGCCGTTGACGTACGTCCCCTCGACGCTGCCCATGTCGATGATGGACAGCCGCCCATCGGGCGCCACTTCAATGACCGAGTGGATGCGCGAGACCTTGTCGTCGTCCAGGCACAGGTGCGCCGAGGCGAGTCGACCAATCTTGATGATGTCGCGGTCGTAGTCGCGCGAGGCCACCAAGGCGCCGCTCTTGAACACCTTGAGGGTGAGGGGGACGGGCACGGCTCGGGCCTCTCTAGAGCTCGTCCACCGACTGCATCACCTTCTCGTGAAACTCTTCGCGGATTTTAATCAGGTTCGAGTGCCTCACCTTCGCCGCGGTGTCGATGTACTCGCCGTCGGGGCGGGTCAGGTCGCCCTGGATGGTCTCGTCCTCGAAGTTGATGACGGTCTGCTTGGACGCCGCGCCCGCGCCGGTGGAGGCCGGTTCAGCCGTCTTCGACTCTTGCGCCGCGGCAGTGCCGCCGACGCCGAGCGCAAGGACCAGGAGCCAATGCCTCATGCAACTCCCCATGCTACCCCAAGAAGTTCCAGCCTGCCCAAAGCGAAGCCCCCGACCGTGTCTCCCCGGGTGGCCGCCCCTGGCCACATGAGCCTACACAGGTCCCTGGCCGGTGGGGAGCCGGTGGGCGCTAGGGATGGGCCGCCGGCGCCGGGGTGGGCTTGGGGGCCGCAGGTGCGGCCGGGGCGGGCATTCGGGCCTGCTCCTCCACCTTCTGCGCCTCGGCCTTGGCGCGCACCATCTGCTCGGCTTCCCGGCGCAGCGCCGGCAGGGGGGAGTTGTCGGGCACCGCCTGCTCGCCGCCCAGTACCTCCACATAGCGCTTGTACTGTTCCAGGGCCCGGTCCGGCGCTCCCTTCATGCGCTGCAGACAGATGCCGCGGTCGAGGTACACCGCCGCCAGCCGGCCATTCAGCTTCTGCGCCGCGTCGTACGCCAGAAGGGCCTTGTCCGGCTGGCCGAGGCCCTTGTACGCGACGCCCAGGGCGAGCTGCACCTCCGCCGTGCCGCCGCCCGACTCCACCAGCCGGCGCAGCAGCCTTTCGGCCAGCGCGTAGTCCTGCTCGGCGAGCGCCACCCGTGACAGTTCCACCAGAGCCGGGCGGTCGTCCGCCTTCACCTCGAGGGCCTTCTTGAATTGCACCGCCGCCTGGTCCGGCTGGCCCTCGGCCAGCGCGACCTGCCCGAGAAGGACGTACAAGCCGGCATTCTTCTCCTCAATCTTCAGTGCGCGCAGCCCCACCAGCCGGGCCAGCGCGTACTGCTTGCGGTCGAGGTCGCTGCGCATCATCACTTTGTAGGCGGCGACGTTTTTCGGGTCTCGGATGAGAGCCTGCCGGGCGTACTCGAGGCAGCGGTCGTGGTCGCCGCTTATCCGGTAGAGGTCGGCCAGCGCGACGCGGGCGCCCGAATCATCCGGAAACTTCTGGGCAATGTCGTTCCACTGGGCCATGGCCGAGGGGACATCGCCCTGCTCGGCGGTCATGCGCGCCAGGGCCTCAGCGGCCACCTTGAGGGAGGGCTTCTTGTCCAGCGCCGAGCGGTAGAGGAGGAAGGCCTGCTCGCGCTTGCCCTGGCGCTCGGCCAGCACCGCGAGGTTGAAGTCGGCCTCGGCCAGGCGCGGGTCGGCCGCCCGGGCGGCGTCGTACTGCCGCTCCAGCGCGGCGTTGTCCGGCGCGGCGGCCTTGGACTGTGCCGCGGCGCTCTGGTTGGCACCCTCGAAGAGGGCCAGGGCGCGGCTGCTCAGCCCGCCGTCGGGCTGCGTCTCCACCGCCGCCGGCGCGGTGGCCTTCACCGGCGCCGGGGCTGCCTCGGGCGCGCTGGCGCCCGAGGTGGCGCAGCCGGAGAGGCCGAGCAGCGTCATCCCGGCGCTGAGCAGCAGGGGCAGGCGGGGGCAGCACCTCATTGGGGCTCCTCCGGCTCGCGGTCGGCGCTTTTCGGGGCCGGCGCCACCACCGGGGCGGGCGCGGGCCGCGCCTCGCGCGGCGCCTGGCCCGGCTTGAGGTCCGTCGTGTCGTCCTGCCGCACAGCGCCGGCGGGCAAAGCGGCCGTCTTCTGCGCACCGGCGGGGCGCGCGGTGGGGAAGCCGGCGTGCGGGCCCTTCAGCACCACCCCCGGCATCACCGGCTGGACCTGGACGAGGAGGGCCGGGAGGCGCACCGGTGCGGGCGGGAGGGTGAGCGCGACCAGCTCCTCCGGCATGGGAGGGAACTGGTCCGGTTTATAGGTGGAGCGCAGCAGCTTCATGCTGCGCACCGAGCAGGCATTGGAGATGCCCAGCTCGCGACTTTTCGCCACGGCGGTGGCGAAGGCGGCGCCGGCCTTCTCCTTCACCGGGTCGGCCTGCTGGGCGAGCTGGTCCTTGAGGGCTTCCTGCGCCTCGGGGGGGAGGAACTTGGGGGCCGGGGCGTTGGCAATGCTCTCGGCCATATTTTCGTAGGCCAGGCCGATTTTCTCCAGCGCGCAGATGGCCGGGCCGCCGGCCTTGAAGTTGACGGTGGCGGTGTACAGCCGGTTGATTTCCTCCAGCGCGCGCGTCTTCACCCCCAAGGACTCCTTGAACTCGCGCGTGGGGTCCGGGGCGCGGCCCCAGCGCAGCTTCAACCGGGTGAAGTACTCGAATTGCTCCTCGTTCTTCCACAGCGAGGCGCGCGCCACGGCTTCCAGGGCCGGGGGTTCCAGGGTCCCCTTCAGCCGGGCGGGCAGCTTGTCGTAGTAGTCCAGCACTTCCTTGTTGGTGCGGGCCACGCCGCGGCTGTCCTTGAGTTTCGTCTCGTAGAGGAGCTGCACCCGTGCCTCGGTGGCCAGGACCTTGTTCGGGTCGCGCTGGTTGTCGCGGATGCGCTGGGCGAGGAAGGACAGGGCCTTCTGGTACTGGCCGGTCCGTTCATAGAGGTCGGCGATGGAGAGGCTGACCGCGTCGGCGTCCTTGGCGTTTGGAAACAGCTCCAGGTACAGCTCGCGGTCGCGGAGGCTGGCCTTCAGCTGCTGCAGCCCTTCCCGGTAGACGGCAGCGTTGAAGAGCGCAATCTGCGCCTTCGACTCCTCCCACACCGGGCCACTCTTGGGCGGCGGCTCGGCCAGGGCAACCTTGGACTTCTTCCCCTTCTTGCTGTTGCTGTGGGCCGACTTCTTCGGCGCCGACGCCACCCCACGGCTGGACTGGTAGCCCTGGACATAGGCTTCGTAGGCATCGGCTGCCCGTTCGAAGTCGCCGATGGACTCATAGCCCTCGGCGTTGGCCCAGATGCACAAGGGGACGAGCGGACTCTTCGGGTAATTCTTGAAGAGACGCTCGCGCGTCTCGAGCGCCTTCTCAAACAGGTGGGCTTTGAAGAAGTCGACACTGGCGTTGTAGAGCGCCTTGTCGGCAATCTCCGTCCGGGGGAAGTCCTTGACGAAGGAGAGGTAGGCCTCGGCGGCCTGGGCGTACTCGCCCTTCTGCTCGAGCTGGGCGACCAGCTTGAACGAGGACTGCTCAATAATCTTCGACAGGTCCTCACGGAACTTCCCGGTGGCGAGCTTGTCGTTGGCGTAGAAGCGGCGCGCCCACTCGTTCACCTTCTGGTAGTTGCCGAGGCCGTTGTAGGAGTCCAGCACGAGGTTGGCGGCGATTTCCCCGGCGCGGTCCCCGTTGTCGAACTTGTAGTCCGGGTACTTGAGGGCAATCTCGCTGAAGCGGAGCACCGCCTCGTCGTAGCGGTGGTACTCGTAATAAATGCGGGCCGCCTTGTAGGCCACCTCCACCCGCTTCTCGCCGTTCGGGAGGTATTTGAGGTAGCGCTCGGCGGCATCGAGCAGCTCCTTCTTCACCGGCGGGATGGTGAGCGTCTTGCTCAGGTCGGCGCTGGACTCGCCTTTGAGTTCGCCCCGCTCCTCGGCGCGCTTGACCACCTCGTCCCAGGCGTAGACCGAGTCATAGGCGGCGAGCGGCAGCCACTTGCCGGGCTTCTCCGGCTTCACCTTCCAGGCGCCCGAGGCGTCCTTCTCGCCGTCCATGCGCCGCGCGTCCTGCTTCACCACCTCGGTGTACTGGACGGCGGCCTTGTCATAGCGGCGCAGGTTGTCGTGCAGCAGCTCGGCCCAGAAGAACCGCATGGTGTAGGCCTTGGGGTTGTCCGGGAAGAGCGCCAGGTAGTCGCCGTACACCTCGTCGGTGGCGGCGAAGGTCTCGTCGTCGCGCGTCTTCTTCCCCTCGTTGTGCCAGTTGACGGCCAGCAGCGAGAGGATGGCCTCCGACTGCTTCTTGGCGTCGGCCAGCACCTTCTTGTCGGCGTCGGTCTTGACGTTGCCGCTCTTCTCGACGTCCCCGATGATTTTGACCAGCCGCCGCACCTGCATGACGGTGGCCTTCTTGTTTCCCTCGCGCAGCACGCAGTCGACAATCTTCGCCTGGAAGCCGGGGGCCTCCGGGCTGAGCGGGCGCTCATTGATGAGGTTGAGGTAGGCCAGCGCCGCGTACCGGTCGTTGCCGTTGTCGTAATAGAGGTTGGCCAGTGTCTTGGACATCTCCCACAGGTCGTCGGGATGGTGGGCCACCTCGGAGAAGACAGCGTGCGACTGGTCCGGCGTCCCGCCCGAGCGTTCATAGGCGCGCACGAAGTCCCGCCGGGCCTCGCGGATGAGCGCCGACTTGCCCTTGGCGCCGCCCACCTTCTCCAGCGCACTCGCCCCGGAGAATTCCCCGTAGAGGACGACCGCCTTCCACAGGTCCATCGCCTTCGTGTACTGGGTGAGGTTGAAGTAGCACCAGCCCTCCTTGTAGAGGGCGAAGGCGTAGACGTTGCTGTCGACGTAAGACGCGGCCTTCTTGTAATTCTCGAGCGCCTTGGTGAGGAACTCGCGCTTGGCCCGGCTGTTGTTGAAGTAGTACTCGCCGAAGGCGAGGTAGGCGTCCGGCAGGTACTTGCTTTTGGGGTACTTCTCGACCAGCCGGTTGTAGGCCACCAGTGCTTTGCGCTCCTCGCCGAGCTCCATCAGGTTGTAGCCGAGGAAGTACAGCACCTCGTCGGTGCGCTCGAAGTCCTTGTAGCGCTGGACAATCTCCGTGTAGGTGTCGATGGCTTTCTTGGCGTAGACGTCGCGCTGGCCGTTGAGTTGTTCCTTCTGCGCGCGCGCCTGGGCCTCGGCCGCCTTGTCCTTGGCCGCCAGGGCACGGATGAGGTCGTCGTCCTTGCGGCTGGCCTCGAAGAAGTAGTACCGGGATTCCTCCCAGTAGAGGTCGGCCAGCCGGAAGAGGAGGCTCGGTTGCTCCTTCTGGTCAGGGGAGAGCTCGATAATCCGCTTCAGTGACTCAATCTGCTCGCGCCGCTTGTCGGCCACCTGGAGCTCGATGCCCAGCCGGAACTCGTCGTACTGCAGGGGGGCGCCCGCGGTCTCCTGCTTCTGGCGGGTGATGTCGCCGGCGAGCGAGCTGTCGACGTCGGTGCTCGTCTTCTTGCTGAGCGCAGGCGCCTGCTTGGTCTGCGCCAAGGCCGAATTGGAGAGAAGGAGGAGGAGTAGAGCGAGCGGACGGCGCATGCGGACCTTGAGCGCAAGGCGGCCCGCTGTCGGGCGGCCGGGCAAACCGTTGACTGGCCTGGAAATTTTACCGAGACGGACCACGAATCATCCACACAAGCACACCGGCCCGTCAACGTTCCCGCCAGCAGGCAGGGAGCACCCGGGATGAGTCTGTTGCCGCCACAGGCAAGCTTTGCAGAGGTGGTGCAGGAGGCCTTCCTCCACTTGCGGGGCAAGGGGCTGATGCTGGGGGCCCTGGACACCGAGCTCCTGCGGGTCTGGGCCGAGACGGGTGTCCCGGCGGAGGTGGTGGTGCGGGGGCTGGCGGCCGCTGCCGAGCGGACGGCCTGGGACGCCCGGCCAGGGGAACCCGGTCCGCGCACCCTGCGGGCCTGCCGTCCGGAGGTGGAGAGCGAGATTGAGCGCTACCGCGCGCGCCACTTGGGGGCCGGCGCGCCAGTACGCGAAGTCACTGGACAACTCCTCGCAGAGCTGCGTGCGCTGGCGCTGGCGCGACCTCGCTTCGCGAAAGTTGTGGAACGCCTGTGGGCAGCCGGCGTCCTCGAGCGCGCAAACCCGCGAGATGCGGTCGTCGCTGCGCTGGTTCGTGAAATGCCGTTTGCAGAGCGACTTACGCTATTGCGCGAGCAGCGCCGTCAAATGGTAGAGGAAGCGTCACCCCGCGCTCGTAGCATCCTGCGTCGACGCCTCCGCGCCGCCTTCGCAGCAAGCGAGTTCGGGCTGCAGGCGCTGTCGCGAGGGAGCTGAAACAGACACCGATGGAAGCCGTCGTCTCCAAGAGTCCGAGCGTGTGTGAGGAGTGCCGGGGCCGCTACTACCGGCTCTCAACGACGGCGGACCGGGCCCTGGCCCGGGTCTGCAGCTGCATGGCGACGTGCGCCCACTGCGGCGGCCAGGGCTACGTCCTCACCGTGCGCGAGGAGACCTTCAGCCAGAAGGTGGGCCCGCGGCGCTACGAGGCGGTCACCCCCTGCATCTGCCGGGTGCTGCGCAGCCGGGTGGAGGCCTTCAACCAGGTAGGCATCCCGGGTGTGCTGGCCCGCGCCGGCTTCGACAACTACCTCCCCTTCCACGAGGCGCACGACGCCGCGAAGCAAGCCGCCACCCGCTTCGCCTTCGGCTACCGCCGGGGGGCGCCCAGCCGGGGCTTCATCATCAGCGGCCCGGTGGGCAGCGGGAAGACCCACCTGTTAACCGCGGCCCTGGCCCACCTGGTGCTGGAGGTGGGCATCCACGCCCGCTACCTGGAAATCTCGCTTCTCTTCGCCGACATCCGACGCGGCTTCCAGGAAGGCAAGAGCGGCGGGGAGATTATTGGGCCGCTGTCGGAGGTGGACGTGCTGGCCATTGATGAGCTGGGCCGCGGCCGGGGGAGCCCGTTCGAGATGGAGACCCTGGACGAGCTGATTGCCCGCCGCTACAACGCCGGGCGCACCACCCTGTTCGCCACCAACTACTCGCTCGAGCCGGAGCGCAAATCACGCGCCCACGCCCGCAGCGGCTACCGGTCCACCGCCGAGGAGGCGGCCCTGCCACGCGAGACGGAACTGCTGCGGGACCGCGTCGGCGAGCGCATCTATAGCCGGCTGTGCGAGATGTGCGAATTCGTCAGCCTGCCGCCCGAGACGCCCGACCACCGCCGGACGCGCCAGGAGCTGCACCCGCGGGCGAGCAAGCCGCGCGCCGTCGGTCACTGAAGCGCCGCGCCCCGGTATTTGCTTTTAGCCGGCCGTCAGCTGGTGCAGCGCGCGCGTCAGGGCCTCCAGCGCGCCCGCCGGTACCAGCAGCGTGACCTGCAACGGCCCGGTGTGCACGGCGTGCACCGGCACGCCCAGGCTGGCCGCCGTCGTCAGCGCCTGTTCCAGAAGCCGCGGCTCCTTGCCCACCCCCGCCCCCACCACTGTGACCGTCCCGAGGCCCGGCACTTCCCGCACCGTCTGCGCGAAGGCCTGGGCCAAGGCCGCGCGCAGCGCCTTCTGGCCGTGGACGTCGGCCAGCGGCAACGCCACCAGCACCTCCGCCGGTGGGCCTTCTCCCCCCTGCCCCAGGACGAAGCGGGTGCGCACCCGGCGTTCCGCCAAGAAGCCGAGGAGGGAGGCCAAGGCCCCGGTGTGGGTGGCCAGCACCAAGAGGTCCGCGTCGGAGGCCACCGCCGTCACTGGGGGCTGCCCCGCGGCGATGCCCGGAATGCGGGTGCCCGTCCCGGCCGCGTGCGCGTGCAGCGCGTGGATGACGATGGCATTGGCCTTCGCCCACTCCACCGCCTGCGCGTTGAGCACCCGGGCCCCGGCCGAGGCCAGCTCCTGCATCTCGTCGTAGCCAAGGCTTCGCAGCTGGCGCGCCTCGGGAACCAGGCGCGGGTCGGCCGAGAACACGCCGTCCACGTCGGAGAAAATCTCGCAGGCCTCGGCCGAGAGGGCGGCTGCCAGCGCCACCGCGGTGGTGTCTGTGCCCCCGCGGCCGAGCGTCGTTACCTCGCGCTCGCGGGACACCCCCTGGTAGCCGGCGACAATCACCACCTTGTCGCGGGCGAGCTCCTCCAGGATGCGCACCGGGCGCACCTCGAGGATGCGGGCGGAGGCATGGGACTCATCGGTGATGATGCCGCTCTGGCTGCCGGTGAAGCTGATGGCCGGGACACCCAGTTCCTGCAGCGCCATGGACAGAAGCGCCACGCTGATGCGCTCGCCGCAGGTGAGGAGCATGTCGAGCTCGCGCCGTGGCGGGTCGGCCGACACCTGTTTGGCGAGCTCCAGCAACTCATCGGTGGTGTCTCCCATGGCCGACACCACCACCACCAGCTGGTGTCCCTCGGCCCGCCGGGCCCGCACCCGGGCCGCAACGCGGCGGATGCGGGCCACGTCCGCGACGGAGGAGCCACCGTATTTCTGGACGATGATGGACATGCCTTCCCCAGGGGGCGCTGCAGGTTTCGGGCCTTAGCATGACGACCGGGGTTGACAGGCGCGGCGGCACGGCTATGAAGCCCGCCGCTTGAGCGCGAGCGCCCCAGCGGAGGCCGGAGTCGCCCCATGTCGATGATTGAGGTGAGTCACCTCACCAAGCGCTACCGCGAGCGCATCGCGGTCGATGACCTGAGCTTCAGCGTCGCCCAAGGGGAGATTCTCGGCTTCCTTGGCCCCAACGGCGCCGGGAAGACCACCACCATGCGGGTGCTGACCGGCTTCCTGCCCGCCTCCTCGGGCCTGGTGAAGGTGGCCGGCCACGACGTCTTCGAGGAGCCATTGGCAGTGAAGCGCCAGATTGGGTACTTGCCCGAGACGCCGCCGCTGTACCCGGAGATGACGGTGCGCGGGTATTTGCGCTTCGTGGCCACGCTGCGGGGCGTTGCCCGCGGTCAGCTGGCCGCGGAGCTGGACCGGGTGTGCCAGGCCACCGGCACCACCCAGGTGATGGGGCGTGTCATCCAGAACCTCTCCAAGGGCTTCCGCCAGCGCGTCGGCATCGCCCAGGCACTGCTCGGCTCCCCCGCGGTGCTCATCCTCGATGAGCCCACCGAGGGCCTCGACCCCATCCAGCGGGCCGAGGTCCGCGAGTTGATTAGGGGCCTGGCCGGCCAGCACACCGTCATCCTCTCCACCCACATCCTCCCGGAGGTGGTGATGACGTGTGAGAAGGTCCTCATCCTGCACCAGGGCCGACTGGTGGCCTTCGACACCCTGGCCGCCCTCGGTCAGGCGGACGGCTCCGCCGAGTCGCTCGAGGAAACCTTTCTCCGGCTCACCCGGGCCGCCTGAAGGGACTGCCATGCGCAACGCGCTCGCCATCGCCAAGAAGGAACTGACCCTCTACTTCACCACGCCGTGGGCCTACGTCGTCTTCACGGCGATGCTCGGCATCTCCTCCTTCTTCTTCGTGGCGCTGCTGCAGGACTTCCGCCAGGCCCACCTTCTGGCCCGGGCCTACGGCTGGGAGCGACTGGGCCCCGACTACGGGGCGTTCAAGAATCTCACCGACGGCGTGGTGGTGAATCTGTGGAACACCATCGCGGTCATCACCCTCTTCGTGGCGCCCTTTCTGACCATGCGCCTCTTCGCCGAGGAGCGCCGGAACCGGACGCTGGAGCTGCTCCTCACCCTGCCGGTGCGGCCGCGCGAGATTGTGCTGGGCAAGTTCCTGGGCGGGGTGGGCATCTGCTCGGCGGCCCTCGGCGTCACCATCATCTACCCCATCACCCTCGCCCTCTTCGGGGCGAGCGAGTCAGGCCGGGCCCTGGAGTGGAACACGGTGCTGCTCGGCTATGCCGGGCTCCTCTTGTGGGGCGCCACCTGCATCGCCATCGGCATGTTCCTCTCCGCCCTCACCGAGTCGCAGATGCTGGCTGCCATCCTCACCTTCGCCGTGGCGCTGGTGTGGTGGCTGCTCCAGGGGGTGGTGGTTCAGGCGGAGGAGCCGTGGCGCTCCATCGGAACGCACCTGGCTTTTAGCGCCGAGCTGTCGCCGCTGCTCCGCGGAGTTCTGGACCTCCAGTCGGTAGTCTTCTTCCTGTCGGTCATCTTCTTCGCGCTCGTGCTCACCGACCGCGCCGTGGAAGCGCAGCGCTGGACGTGAGGCCTGCATGAGCAAGGCAACCCTCGGCAAGGTTCTCGGTGCGCTCGGGCTGGTCTCGCTGCTGTCCGCGCCGTACACCTACTTCATCACCGGCTCGGGCCCCCTCACCGGCCTCAAGGCACTGGTCGGCCTGGCCCTGATTGGGGCCTACTTCGCCACCAACCTCGGCCAGCTCAACCAGTTCGCGAGCCGGCGGTCGACCTTCTACGTGGCGTCCTCGGCCCTGCTCGCCCTGGCCGTCCTGGCCGGGCTGGGGGCGGTCAACTACATCGCCGCCAAAAGGCACAAGGTTTGGGACCTGACGGCCAGGAAAATCTTCACCCTCGCCCCCCAGACGCGCAGTGCCCTGCACGCCCTGAAGGCGCCGGTGACGGCCTTCGTCTTCCTGCCGCCCACCGACCCGGACTACGGCTATGTTGACCGGCTGTTGGCCCGGTACCACGCGGAGACGCCGGACAGGTTCCTGGTCGTCTTCAAGGACCCGCGCAAGTCGCCGGACCTGGCGGCGAAGTACCAGCTGCGCGAGGGGCAGACCACCATCGTCCTCAGCCGCGGGACGGGCGAACAGGAGCAGCACACCACCGTCTCGGTGGCGCCGGTCCAGGGGGTCAGCGAGCAGGACGTCACCAACGCACTCCTCAAGCTCGACCAGGTGGGTCAGCGCCACGTGTACTTCCTCAGCGGGCACGGCGAGTGGCCCCTGGAACCCTCCGCCGAAGGCGCGAGCTTGTCCGAGATGCGCAAGTCCCTCTTCCAGGAAGGCTACCAGCCGCTGGTGCTCAATCTCCTCGGTGGCAAGGGGGTGCCCCGGGACGCCGCGCTCCTGGTGGTGGCGGCAGCCCACAGCAGGCTAAGCAAGCCGGAGCTCGACCAGCTCAGCGCCTACCTAGCCGAGGGTGGGCGGATGCTGCTCTTCGTCGACGCGCTCCTCGAACCGGGGCTGGAATCGCTGCTCGCCCCCTACGGGGTGCGGGTGGACCCCGGCATTGTCGCCGACGAGGACTACGGCGTGGGGAGCCCCTTCATCGTCGCCACCCACTTCTACGGGGACCATGAGATGGTACGCGACCTCTCTCGCCTTCAGGTGAACGTGGAATTCCCGACTTCCCGTGGCTTCACCCTTCTCCGGGAGGGCCTCCTTCCTGGCGTCCACACCGAGCCGGTGGTGATGACGTCAAGCGGCGCCTGGGAGGAGCTGGAGCCTGCCAACGCGCCTCAGCGCTCGCCCGGGGAGCGCACGGGCAGCATCCCCTTGGTGGTGGCGGTGAGTCGCCCCGTTGCAGAGTCGAAGGACCGGCGCACGCCGGACATGCGACTGGTCGTCTTCGGCGACTCGGAGATTCTCCTCGACCCCAACTGGCGGGACGAGCCGAACCGCAACCTGGTCATGAACGCAGTGGCCTGGGCTTCTGGCAGCCCGGAGCAAATCACCATCCGCGCCCCGGACCGCGACGTCTCCAGCCTCGACCTCGACAGCCAGCGCCTCGGCCGCATCCGCTTCCTGGCCACCGACTTGCTTCCGCTGGCCCTGCTCGGGGCCGGCCTGGCGGTGTGGCTGACACGGCGGAACCAATGAAGGCCCGCAGCCGCACCCTGGTCGCCGGGCTGGTGGCGCTCTTCCTCGCCGCCGGCGCGGGGCTCTACGCCTACTTCGGAATCCTCAAGAGCGACCAGAGGGCAGCCGCCGCCAAGGAGGCGAGCGAACAGATGGTGGCCCCGGTGGAGGCGGCCGACGGGGGGACGGCGCTGGCGTGGGGGTGGCTGAAGACGCACTTCGTCCGCTACGACCGGCTGGTGGTGACGGCCCGGGGGGAGACAACCGAGCTCGGGCGCTTGCCCGATGGCGCTTGGGTCATCAGCCATCCCTTCCGGAGCCGCGCCGACGTGCACGCGTCCGAGGACATCATCTCCACCCTGCAGGCGCTGCGGCTCAACCGCACCATCGACGAGCGGCCGACGGACGAGGACCTGGCCGGCTACGGGCTGAAGCCCCCGCGCTTCTCCGTCACCGCCACCGCGGAGGGCGCGCCGGCCGTCACCCTCTTCGGCGGGGTGGAGAATTCCTTCGACGGTTCCCTCTACGTCCAGCGCGCGGGCGACGCGCACGTGTACGCGGTGGACGGCGCCACCCGCACGGCCCTGGACAAGTCCACCGAGGAGCTGCGGGCCCGGGACGTCCTCGGGCCGCGAGACCTCGGGCTGCTGGGCATCCAGCTGAAGAGCGCCCGGCATGACTGGGCGCTGGCGCGCGAGCCGGAGCACCCCTGGGCCTTCCAGAAGCCTTCCGGCGTGCCGGCCGACGGCGGGGCCGTCTCCGGCTGGGTGGCCGGCCTGGCCAAGCAGCGGGCAGTGAAATTCCTCGTCGACTCGCCGGCGGAGCGCAAGCGCACCGGCCTGGAAAAGCCCAGCGTCGACGCCAGCTTCCGCCGCCAGGACGAGACGGTGCGGGTGCGGCTGGCCGCCGGGCCGTCCGACAGCGACCCGGCCTTCGTGCTGCGCGAGGACAGCTTCGGCACGACGCTGGCGGAGCTGCCCCGCACCGCGCTGGCCGCCCTGGACGTCCCCTCGGCGGAGCTCCGCGACCGGCGCGTCCTCATCTTTGAGCCGGCGGACGTGGAGCGCATCCGCTTTCTGCCCGAGGGGGGCGGTCTGGCCCTGGTACTGCAGCGGGAGACCGCCGCGCCAGGCGCGGCGCCGCGGTGGCTGTTGGCCTCGCGCACGCCCCAGCCCGCCTCCGGTGCCAAAGTGGGGACGCTGCTGTACGCCCTGGCCAGCCTTAAGTGGCTTCCGCTGGAGGAGGCGGCACCGAAGGACCCGGGCCTCGGCGCCAACGCGCATACCGTTGTCCTGGAGGACGGCGCCGGCAAGGTGCTGGCGACCCTGGTGCTGGGAAAGACGGCGTCCCGCAAGGGGCCAACGGTGTGGACCCGTTCGGCCGCCGGCGAGGTGGTGCAGGTGGACTTGTCTCGGCTTCCGGCCCTGCCCAGCCGGGCTGAGGACGTGCTGGACAACTCCCCCGTGGGCCCCTCCCCGGAGGCCTCGCACTGAGGGCCGGGCGCCCCCCCCGTGGGGAAAAACACCGGGGGGCCCGGGCTACCGTCCCTGGGGTTTGGGGGGGGGAACGGCCCGGCAGCCGAATCTTGACATCCGCGGTGCCCAGCCGTTATTCGCCCGCTTTCCCGCGGCTTTGGAAGTCTGGAGGAAGTTTCATGGCACGCGTCACCGTCGAGGACTGTCTGCCTCTGGTGGACAACCGCTTCGCCCTGGTGCTGCTTGGCGCCCGCCGGGCCCGCCAGCTCATGGCGGGCGCCCGTCCGGTGCTCGACATCTCGAAGAACAAGCCGCCCGTCCTCGCCCTGCGCGAGGTGGCCACCGGCAAGGTGAAGTTCGACCGGGACGTCCGCGAGACGCTGTCCGGCAAGTACGACCCGCCCAAGCCGGCCACCCTGTAGTCAGCCCCGGCCAGGGCGACCGTGCCTCTCAGGCCGCGGCGGAGGCTGCGCCGAGGGAGACGACGCCGCGCCGGACGAGGTCCCGCAGCGTCTCCTCCACCTCGATGGGAGACTCATCCACCCGGCTCAGCACCTCGCGCGGGCTGAGTTTCTCCTCGCACAGAAGGCGCGCCGTCTCGAGCCAATTCTTCGGGCCGTTCTGCGCATACACCCGGTAGAGGTCCAGGTTGACGTGGATGGCACCGGGGTTGACGAGGGCTCCGTCCCGCAGCTTCTCCGCATTCTCGTTCAGCAGGGTGGCCGCCCGGTCCAGAAGCTGCGCCACCGGCAGCATCAGCGTCTGGCGGGGGGCCGAATCCCCGGCCGTCCAGCTGGCTTCGGCGCAGCGGCTGGCGACGAAGGCATTCAGGGCGCGCTCCCCCACCGCCTGGTGACCGCCGGTCTGCGCCTGGGCGTGTACCCCGACGCCCCGGCGGAAGTGGACTTCATAGGTGGCAAAGCTGTCCCGGCCGCGCAGCCGGCCGGTCATGCCGTGCGCCGCCAGGGCGCGCAGCACCCAGCCGAGGCCCAGGGTCCCCACCGGCAAGGTGGACAGCTTGCCCGATGCCATCGCCGCGGCAGCCTGGGCGCGGGGGGTGAGCAGCTGCTTCACCGACTCGGCCAGTGCGTCCAGCCGCAGCGTCTTCGGGAAGTAGGCCTGGGCCCCCGCGTCCAGGGCCCTCAGTTGCTCGCGGTAGTCGTCCTGGCAGCTGAGCAGCGCGAAGGGCACCTCACGCGTGCGGTGGTCCTCGCGCAGCGCGGTGAGCAGCCCCCAGCCGTCCAGCTTGGGCATGTTGAGGTCGGCGATGATGAGGGCGAAGTCCCCGGCCAGCGCCGCCTCGAAGCCGGCCACGCCGTCGGCGGCAGTGGTGACAGTGTAGCCGAGACGCCGGAAGAACTGGGCAAACATCCGGCACAGCTCCGCATCATCGTCCACCAGCAGCACCGACCCCGGGCCACAGGCCAGCGCCTGCTGCGCCTCCACCGCCGGCGCCGGACGCTGACTGGCGACGGTGGGGCCCGCGGCCAGTGGCACGGCGGCCCGGGCGTGCAGGACGCTTTTGAGCGGCGGGGCGCGGGGGGTGAGGGCCTCTGGTTCGACGAAGAGTTCCTCGCCCTCCAGCGCCTCGTCGTCGGCCGATTCCTCCTCGGCCTTCAGGCCGGCGGCGGCGGTGGCGGTCCGCGGCGTCTCACTGTCAACGAGGACGCCAGCCGTCAAGGGCGGCTCGTCCGCGGAGAAGCCGTCCAGCTCCACGTCGATGGCGAGGTCGACCTCGGAGGAGGCCTCCGCCGCCGGCGCGTCCGGCAATTCGATGACGAAGCCGGCGCCGTCGCCCTGCTGACCGCCCAGCTCGACGAAGGCCCAGGGCGTGCGCGGCAGCGCGAGCATGGCCCCGAGGGCCGTCATCCCGGTGGCGGACTGGTGCCGGGCCCAGCGCAGCACGCCGTTGGCGAAGAAGGCTTGACTCTCATGGGGGTGGCCGGGGTTCACCTTGAGGGCGCCCGAACGCAGCGTCTGCTGGATGTGGTCCACCATCCGCGCCGCCTCGAAGCCCACCACCGTACCGGAGCGCTCCGGCAGCTGGGCCAGCATCGCGCGCACCGCCGCCGGGTGCTCGAAGCCGGAGAACGGCTCGTGCAGCAACCCCACCACGCCGCTGCGGGCATGGGCGACGAGCGGTTCATCCACCGTGTTGAGGCACAGGACGAAGACCGGGAGGCGGGCCTGGGCCGGGTCTCGCAACAGCGACTGCAGCACGTCCACCAGTGGACCGCTGCCCACCTCCGCATGCACCAGCACTGCATGCGGCTGGGCCGGACGGAGGGCGGCCAGCAGCCGGCGGGCGTCCGGCACGGCGCGGAAGCGGAAGTCCGCACGGCGAAACGCCTCGGCCATCTCCCGGGCCAGCTTCGGCTCCGGCTCCACTGCGATGATGTCCAGGACGTCGCCCACTGCGCTGCCTCCGGGGCCGCTGCGGCCCGTTTCATTGGGAAGCAAAGCAACCGCCGTGCCGGGCCCTTCTCGACGGCAGAAGGCCCCATGGGCGGAGTGTCCGGCGACCCGGTCCACCGGTGGAGACGGCGCCATTCATTCGAATCGGGAGGGGCGCCACAGGGGCGACACCCCAGGGAAGGGCGAGGCAGAGGGTGGGTGAAGAGTCACCCTGCGCGCTGAACCGCACCCCCCTGCCCACCCCACCCCCCTGGGGGGAGGGGACGGCACGCGGGAGGGCCCCTTTTCAGCTGCTGGCAAAGTGCTCGAGTTTGGCAGCCGCCCCCAGGCGGTAGGCGTAGCGCAGGACCTGAAGCAGCGGCTCGAGACGGCGCGCCGCGCACAGGGGCAGCAGGCGCGCGCAGAAGGCACGGGCCAGCCGGTTGGCCTCCCCGTAACGGCGCCGCTCCAGTGTCGTCAGGCCCTCGCGCAGCTGCGTCTCGTCAAACAGCGTCCGGTGCAGCACCGCCGCCCAGCCCCCCCGGCCGCCGCTCCAGGCCCGCAGCAGCAGCAGGGCGAACTTGTCCACCTCGGCCTGGGCTTCCAACTCCAGCAGGGACACCGGCCGCGAGAGTTCCGCCGAGCGCGCCAGGTAGAGGAAGTGGCTGACGCCTTCGGCCAGCTGGCAGAAGGGCCCGAGGGCGCCACTCGGGCATTCGGCGACGACGTCCGGGGCGAGGTACAGGCCCAGTTCCAGCCCCCCATCCGCCTCGTGGACGAGGAGCGCCTCGGCCGAGGAGGGGTCCGCCCCCAGGGCCTGCGCCTGCTCGGCGTCGACCAGGAAGCCGACCGCCCGGTGCGTGCAGCGCACGGCGTAGATGGCTTCCAGGTGGTCCTGGACCGCGTCGACCCAGGCCGGAGCCCCACCACTCAGTTCGGGAGCCCCCGCCGCCGCGGGAGCAGCCCCGCGTCGGCCAGCACGCCCTCCAGGGCGTCCCCGCCGCGCTCCGTCCAGGCTTCGTACACCTTCAGCATTCCCGAGGGGGAGCCGCGGGCCAGCCCGCGGGCCGCGATGGCTTCCAGCACCGCCGCCAGCGCGCGGAACTTCCGGCCTAGCTCGCCGTACACCTCGCCGAAGCCCCCACGGGCGAGGTCCGCCACCTGGCCGTAGGCCGCGCCACCCATGTGGATGTAGTAGTCCGACCCGACCGCCGTCCGGTGCAGCGCGCCAGCGAAGAAGCCGGCCTTGTAGAGGGAGACGTCCCCCATGCGGCGCAGCGTCCGGATGCGCGCTGCCCCTTCCTCCTGCATGGCGCGGCAGTACAGGACGGCGAGCGGCTCCTCACCCCCTTCGTCCTTGGCGAAGAGGCGGTCGGCCGCGGCGAATTCCACGAGGAGATTCGCCAGGTACATTTCGGTCAGCTCCGCCACGTCCACCCGGGCCTTCGCCAGCGCCTCATCGAGAAGGCCGCGGAAGAAGTCAGTCAGGGACTTGGCAGGAACCAGTTGTGACATCTGCTTCAGGGCAAAAGGCTACCAAGCGCAGACGACGTCAGAAAGCACGGGCCCCAGGGATTTCGGGCAGTTGGACTGGCACTCGACGCGGATGTTCGCCAGAAGACCCCCTGGCACTCCCCGCTTGCGACCGCTGAACTCCCGCCCCCTGAGGTCAAAAATCTCCAACCTTCCAGGGAGTTACCCCCGTGTCCGGACGGCTTGACGCGCCTAGGGTCGGTGGTTATGTTGAAACAGTCGCGGGGCTGGCAGTCCTAGCGTTGGGAGTGCTAATCCGCGCGCCAGTTCACAACCCCCAAGAGCGAGTCCAGGGCTCCAAGAGCGGACCAATGGCTCAACAGAGGAAGGGACCAACCATGAAGATTCGTCCGCTGCAGGACCGGCTCATCGTCAAGCGGGTCGCCGAGGAGAACAAGACCAAGGGCGGCATCATCATCCCGGACAGCGCCAAGGAGAAGCCCCTCGAGGGCAAGGTCGTCGCCGTCGGCAACGGGAAGATCCTCGAGGACGGCAAGGTGCGCGCGCTCGACATCAAGGCCGGCGACACCATCCTCTTCAGCAAGTACGCCGGCACCGAAGTGAAGATTGAGGGCGAAGACCACCTCATCCTCCGCGAAGAGGACGTCCTCGGCGTCATTGAGAAGTAGTCCCCCCTTTCTTCCCCAACCCTAGAGAACTGAGAGAACCCGATGGCCAAAGACATCATCTTCGACACCCGTGCGCGTGAAGCCATCCTGCGCGGGGTCAACACCCTTGCCGACGCGGTGAAGGTCACCCTCGGGCCCAAGGGCCGCAACGTCGTCATCGAGAAGTCGTTCGGTTCCCCCACCATCACCAAGGACGGCGTGACGGTGGCGAAGGAAATCGAGCTGGAGAACCGCTTCGAGAACATGGGCGCGCAGATGGTGAAGGAGGTGGCCAGCAAGACCTCCGACGTGGCCGGCGACGGCACCACCACCGCCACCGTGCTCGCCCAGGCCATCTACCGCGAGGGCGCGAAGCTGGTGGCCGCCGGGCACAACCCGATGGACATCAAGCGTGGCATCGACAAGGCGGTCATCCTGGTGACGGCCGACCTCAAGAAGCAGAGCAAGCCCACCAAGGGCAAGCAGGACATCGCACAGGTCGGCACCATCTCTGCCAACGGCGATGCGACCATCGGGCAGATCATCGCCGACGCGATGGAGAAGGTCGGCAAGGAAGGCGTCATCACCGTCGAGGAGGCCAAGGGCCTGGAGACCACGCTCGACGTGGTGGAAGGCATGCAGTTCGACCGCGGCTACCTCTCGCCGTACTTCGTGACCGACCCGGAGCGGATGGAAGTCGTGTCTGCAGGACGCACTCATCCTCATCCACGAGAAGAAAATCTCCTCGATGAAGGACCTCCTGCCGCTGCTCGAGCAGGTGGCGCGCGCTGGCAAGCCGCTGCTCATCATCGCCGAGGAGGTCGAGGGCGAGGCCCTGGCCACCCTGGTGGTGAACAAAATCCGCGGCGTGCTCAACACCTGCGCGGTCAAGGCCCCGGGCTTCGGGGACCGCCGCAAGGCCATGCTGGAGGACATCGCCACCCTCACCGGTGGAAAGATGATTGCCGAGGACCTCGGGCTCAAGCTCGAGAGCCTCACCCTCAATGACCTCGGCAAGGCCAAGCGCCTCGTCATCGACAAGGACAACACCACCATCATCGACGGTGCCGGCAGCCAGAAGGACATCCAGGCCCGGGTGGCGCAGCTGCGCAAGCAGGTTGAGGACACCACCAGCGACTACGACAAGGAGAAGCTGCAGGAGCGGCTGGCCAAGCTGGTGGGCGGAGTGGCCGTCATCAACGTCGGCGCCGCCACCGAGACCGAGATGAAGGAGAAGAAGGCCCGGGTGGAGGATGCGCTCAACGCCACCCGCGCCGCGGTCGAGGAGGGCGTCGTCCCGGGCGGCGGCGTGGCCTACGTCCGCGCCCTGAAGGCGCTGGAGAAGGGTGACTGGAACGAGGGCGAGAAGTTCGGCGTGGAGATTGTGCGCCGCGCCCTCGAGGAGCCACTTCGCCAGATTGTCGGCAACGGCGGCCTGGAAGGCTCGGTCATCTGCAACAAGGTGAAGGAGGGCACGGGAAGCTTCGGCTTCAATGCCCAAACCGGCGTCTACGAGGACCTCCTCGCCGCCGGCGTCATCGACCCGGCCAAGGTGTCCCGCACCGCGCTGCAGAACGCCTCCTCCGTCGCCTCCCTCATGCTCACCACCGAAGCCATGGTGGCCGACCGTCCGAAGGAGGACGAGGGCAGAGGCGGTGGCGGTGGCGGTGGTGGCATGGGCGGAATGGGCGGCATGGGCGGGATGGGGATGTAGTCCGCCCCCCCAAAGCCCTGCCTTCGTGCGACGGCCTCCGTGGGGACACCCCCCTGCGGGGGCCGTCGTCGTCTGGTGCCTCCCTTCCCCCGGCGGGGGCCGCGCGGGCTTTCCCCCGGGCGCCTTCTAGCGGATGAAAGGGCCCGCCGCCGGCAACGGGGTGCCGGTGGGCGACAGGCCGAACAGCTGCCGCAGCTGGGGAGGGATGTCGGTGAAGCACACCCCCATGCGTCCGCGCAGGTTGATGCGAAAGTCCCCCTGCCGGGCCCAGGCCACCCGGCCGGAGAATTCGAATTCCGTCCCGTCCACCAAGACGCTGCCCTTCACCGCGGTGCCCTTGGGAAAGACGCGCATCAGTTCGGCACAGAAGCCCCCCGCGGAGACGTCCACGGTGAAGCCGGAGGCCGGGCCGAGATTCACCTTGAAGCGACGGCGCTGTCGGCCCAGCACCCGCGTGTTGTGCATCGCGCCTACCCCCGGGGGGCCGTTACGACCCACCAGAAGGCCTAGCACGCCCCGGGTCGCTGCTGCACTGTAGGGCGCCACCAGCGTGCTCGGCCCAACACGTCCCGGGGGCACCCCGGAAGCTTCTTACCCACAGAGCCCGACACAGGAGTCGTTCCGCATGCAGAACGTCGTCGTCTACACAACAACCTTCTGCGGCTTCTGCCGTAGCGCCAAGGCCTGGCTGACGGCGCGCGGGGTGCCCTACCAGGAGGTGGACGTCACCGAGGACGACGCGGCCCGGCAAGCGTTGGTCGAGCGTTCCGGCGGCATGCGCACCGTCCCCCAAATTTTTGTCGGGGGTGTGCACGTCGGCGGCTATACGGACCTCATCGCCCTGGACGCCGCCGGCCAAGTTCACCCCCCTCCTCAACGCGCCACCGGAGTGAGGACGGCGCTGCTGGCACTGGCTGTCCGGCGGCGGGCTGCGCCGGGACGCCCGTCACCACCCACGCCCAGCTGGATGCCTCCGCCCGCTTCGTCGCCGTGGTGCTGGAACCGGTGCACGGCGCCGACAGCCAGCAGGCCGCGGCGCTGGGCGAGCGCCTGGCGGCGGTGGCCCTGCGGGCGGTGGACGGCGTGGTGCCGGTGTGGGCGCCGGCCGAAGTCCAGTTGCTACACCCGGAGCGGCGCGACTGGAGCGCCAGCAGCGCGGTACCGCTGCTGCGCGCCGCGGACATCCGCCCGGAACAGACGCTGGTGGTGCGGGCGCGGGTGGACACCGGGCAGGCCAGCAGCCAGCAGGAGGTGCAGGGCGCCTCGGGCTCAGCGGTGGGGGCGACGGCCGAGTTGCGCTGGCGCGCGACGGTGGAGGTGCTGCAGCCCAGCACCTCCCAGACGCTGCTGGAGACGACGGCCGAGGCACGCGCCGACCCCTTTTCCGGCGGAGGCAGCGAGGCAGCGGCCCTGCAGCCAGCGGGGGTGCTGGAACGGGCGGCCACCGAGGCCTTCTCCCGGCTGGGCGGCAACTGGACGCCTCCCCGGTCGCCCCACGGGCCGGTGCTGAGTACCTGGACGCTGGTGGCCGTGCCGGAGGGGCAACTGGCGCACGGGCTGGAGGCCGAGGTGCAACGGCTGCAGCTTTTGCAGACGGCCAACCCGGGGCTGGACGAGACAGAGGCCGCGCGGCTGGCGCGGCTTCCGCCGGGCGTCCTCATGCGCGAGGCGCCCCTTGGCTACCGGCTGCGCGCGCAGGACGAGGTGCTCAGCGTCGATGCCGCGCCGGCCACCGCCGCCGCCCTGGCGCGGTGCCGTTTTGCCACCGCGCCGGTCGCACTGGAAGTCCGGGCGCCCGAGGGGCGTCTTCGGCGCGTGAAAGTCCCGTGACGCTTTGCTAAGGGGGCGGTCCCCCCCAGAGGGGACAGGCCCCCGTTGCCGGAGGTACCAGCCAAGTGTCTTCCCGCCTCGCCGCCTGCTGCCTCGCTCTGCTTCTCGCCACCACGGCCAGGGCCGCCGACAAGGACAAGGAGAAGGTCGGCAACTTCGTCCCCTTCGACCTCGCCGTCTGCTTCCTGAAGCCCGCCACCGTCTTCCAGGCGCCGGCGACGGACACCGCCCTCAGCGGGCTGTGGATTCTGGCGCGGCCCCTGGTCCTCGAATGCATGGCCGACACCCGCTTCTACGTCCCCGGCAAGTCGCAGGCTTTCAAAATCACCCTGACCGTGAATGACGCAGGCTTCAGCCAAACCGTCGACTCCGACGGCCTGACGGCCTTCGGCAAGAAGTGCATCCAGGACGCGGTGACGCGGGTGTCGCCGAAGCTGGCCCCCCTGCCTGCCGGAAGCAAGCCGGCGACGTTCTCGGAACAGCTGGCCAGAGCTGCCCCCCACCACCCAGGTGCGCTTCGGAATCAATGAATTCTCGGATGTCACCGGCACGGTGCGGCTGTCGCTTCCCGCCATGTGCCCCTGCTTTGCGCCCTTCGAGAAGGGCCCGGACCCGGCCGCCATCGGCCTCAAGGTGCAGCTGACCCAGGCCCCGGAGAAGTTCAAGACAGGCGATGGCGGCCTGCCGCCTCCGGTGCTGGTGACGGTGGCCGACGCGGCCCCCGCCGCGGTGAAGAGCTGCCTCACCCCGAAGCTCACCGCCCTGCCCTACCCCAAGTCGAAGTCGGACCAGATTGCCGTCCCCTACGAAATCACCTTCCTCAACTCCGTGGCGGACTCGACCGACACCGGCGCCCTGCCCGACGCGGTGCGCTTCGCGCAGCTGGACGCGATGGCCGTTCCCCGTGCGGCGACGTCGCAGCTGGAGCTAGACCGCAAGGTGAAGAGCAGCGACGCGTACAACGCGCTGGTGAAGCAGTACCAGGACCTCGCCAAGAAGGACCCGAAGAAGGCCAAGGCGCATGCTCAAGGACCTGGTGGCCAGCTGCAAGCAGATGGTGGCCCAGGACGACGTCTACATCGCGGCGCTGGAGAACGAGAGCAAGCTGCGCCAGGAGCAGCTCACCGTGGTGACGGCACTGGGCGCGAAGAACGCGGCCTGGGCGCCCCTGGAGGCCGCCGCCAAGAAGACGGCCAGCGAGAGCGAGGCCCGGATGAAGAAGGCCAAGGACCTGAAGACCAGCGACGAGAAGGTGTGCCCGAAGGTGCACCTCTAGCGCCAAGGGTCCGGCCAACGCCCCGGGGGGGGAAGGCGCGTTAGGCCACCGCCTGGTCGTCGTTGGCCGCGGCCACGTCCCGCAGCCGCACCGACACCAATTTGGAGATGCCCGGCTCCTCCATCGTCACCCCGTACAGGGTGTCGGCGACTTCCATCGTCCGCTTGTTGTGGGTGATGAGGATGAACTGTGACTGCGCGCTCATCTCGCGCAGCAACGCGTTGTAGCGGCCCACGTTGGCCTCGTCGAGGGGCGCGTCCACCTCGTCCAGGACGCAGAAGGGCGAGGGCTTGATGAGGAAGATGGCGAAGATGAGCGCCACCGCCGTCAGGGCTTTCTCCCCGCCGGACAGCAAGGTGACGCTCTGCAGCTTCTTTCCCGGGGGCTGAGCGACAATCTCCACCCCCCCCTCGACGCCCGCTGCCTCGTCGGCCAGCACCAGGCAGGCCCGGCCCCCGCCGAAGAGGCGGGGGAAGACGGCCTGGAACTTCTCGTTCACCGCCTCGAAGGTGTGGGTGAAGCGGTCGCGGCTGGTGCGGTCGATTTTGCTGATGGCGCTGCGCAGCTGGGTGAGGCTGGTCTCGAGGTCCCGCTTCTGCGCCGCCAGGAAGCCATGCCGCTCGGCCACCTCGCGGTGCTCGTCGATGGCAGTGAGGTTGATTTCGCCCATCCGCTCCACCTGGGCGCGGAGCTCGCGCATCTCGGCTTCGGCGGCATCATCCAGCGCCGGCAGCAGGTGGAAGCGGTGCAGCTGGTGGGCAAGTTCCGTCTGGTGCCGGTCCCGCACGCCGTCCAGAAGGTGCGTCAGTTCCAGGACCAGCTCGCGCTCCCGCAGGGTGAGCTGGCTCAGGCCCTCGGTGAGGTCGTCCAGGCTGGCCCGCTCCTCGCGCAGCCGTTGTTCCTCGGCCCGCACGCGCGCCGCCCGAGCGGCATGGGCGTGCTGGCTGCTCTCCAACTCGGCGCGCCGGGCGGCCAATTCATCGCTGCGCGCTCGGTGTCCGGCCGCCGTCGCGGCGATGCGACCGAGCAGGTCCCGGGCGCGCTCGGCCGCCTGGCCGTGCGTCTCGAGCAGCCGGGTGCTGCGCACCAGCAGCTGGTCCCGCGAGGCGACCGCCTCGGCCAGCGTGCGGCGGGCGGCCTCGCCCCGCTCGGCGTGGGCGGCGCGGCGGACCTGCAACTCCAAGAGTTCGGCCTGGTGCGCCTCGGCCGAGGTGCGCAGCGACTCGATGCGCTCGGCCAGCTGCTTCAGGCCCTCCTCGCGCGCGGCGCGCTCGGCCTGGGCGTGGGCCACCTCGCCCCGGGACGTCTCCTCCTCGCGCTGCACCTGAAGCAGGCTCTGGTGCAGCCCTTCGGCTTCCAGGCCGGCGGCGGACAGGCGCTCCCGCAGGGAGGCCAGCTGCTCGGCCGCCCGGGTGAGGTCCTTCTCCAGGGCATTCCGGTTGAGCTCCTCCTCGTGGTGGTGGCGCTGCAGCCCCTTCAGCACCTCCTCGGTGTGCAGCACATGCTTCTGCAGGCTGAGGCCGCGGGTGACGGCCTCCTGGAAGCGCTCCTCCAGCCCCACCAGCGCCTCGGCCAGCTCGGCAATTTCCCGTTTCTTTTGGAGCGCCCCCACCGCCGGGCCCTCCAGCACCCCGCCGGTGACGGAGCCGTCCCGGCCCAGCACCTCTCCCTCCAGGGTGACGCAGCTGAAGGTGCCCGGGGCCGCTGCGGCCACCGCCCGGGCGGCGGCCAAGTCCTCCACCAGCAGCACGTCGGCCAGAAGCACCTCCACCGCCGGGCGGAAGGCCGCTTCGGTGGACACCTGCTCCAGGGCCATGGCCAGGACGCCGGGGATGCCCGCCGGCGGCACCAGTCGAATTCCCGAGGGGGCCACCGACTGCAGCGGCAAGAAGGTGCTGCGCCCCTCGGCCAGGCTGCGCAGGTGGCCGGCCAGGGCGAAGGCCTCCTCGCTGCCCTCCACCAGCACGTGCTGAAGCCGGGCGCCCAGGGCGGCCTCCACCGCCTTCTCGAAGCGCGCGCTGGTGGTGACGACGTCGGCCACCAGCCCGCGCACGCCACTCCTCCCGTCGCCCTCGGCGGCAAAGCGCATGACGGCGCGCACGCCGCGGTCGAAGCCTTCGTAGTGGCGCTGAATCTCCTGCAGCGAGTGCAGACGGCTCCGGCGGTCGGCCAGCTCCTCCCGGGCCGAGATGACGGCCACCTCGTGCTCGGCAAAGGCCGCCCGGGCGCGCGCCAGGCTCTCCTCCTCGGCCCCGCTGCGCTCCGCCAGTTCCAGGGTGAGCTGGCGGCTGCGCGTCACGGCGCGGGTGACTTCGTTGCGCTCGCGGTCAAGGCTCGCCACCTGCGCCCGCAGCGCATCGGCCTCGGCCTCCGCACGGGCGTGCCGGCCGGCCAGTTCCTCGCGCTTCTGCGCCAGGTTGACCAGGTTGTTTTCGTGGTTGGCCACCCGGGCGGCCAGGCCGAGCAGCGTCAGCCGCTGCTGTTCCATCTGCCCGGTGCCCTCCGCCTGCATCACCTGCACCGCCTCCAGGCCCTCTTGGGCCCGTCGCAGCGCCGCCGACTCCTCCTCAGACGTCTCGGAAAGCGCGGCCAACTCAGCATCCAGGGCGAGGACGCGCGCGGCGAAGGCCTCGGCCAGTCCCTGCACTTCGGCCAGCTCGGCCCCACTCGACCGCTCGGTGGCCTGGGCGGCAGCCAAGTCCTCCTGCCAGTGGGCGAGGTTTTGGGCGTCGCGCTGGACGTCGGACTCCAGCGCATGCGCCGTCTCCCCCAGCGCTTGCAGCCGCAGCGCCTCGGCGTCGAGGGCTGAGCGCTCCAGGGCGATGGCGTCCTCCAGGGCACGCACCCCCTCCACCGCCTCCCTCTCCGTGCCGCTCAGCGCCGACAGTCGCTCTGCCAGCTGCTTCTGCTCCGCCGCCAGGGCCAGCCAGCGGTGGGCCGCATGGTGCAACTCAATCTCCTGCATCCGCGCCTTCAGCGTCTTGTACTTCTCCGCCTTGCGCGCCTGGCGACCCAAGGTGTCGAGGCGCTTGGAGAGCTCCGCCACCAGGTCCGCCACCCGCAGCAGGTTGGCCTCGGTGGCCTCCATCTTCCGCTCGGCCGCCCGGCGCCGGGACTTGTACTTCGTCACCCCGGCAGCCTCCTCGATGAGGAAGCGGCGGTCCTCCGGCTTGGAAGACACAATCAGCCCGACGCGGCCCTGCTCGATGATGGAGTAGGCGCGCGTGCCCACCCCGGTGCCGAGGAATAGCTCGACGATGTCCAGCAGCCGGCAGGACGTCTTGTTGATGAGGTACTCGGACTCCCCAGAGCGGAAGAGCCGGCGGGCGACCGTCATCTCCGGGTAGCCGGCGTATTGGGGCGCGAGCGCGTCGGCGGCCTCGACCGACAGCGTCAGGGACACCTCGGCCATGGAGAGGGGCCCGGTGCTCTCGCTGCCGTTGAAGATGACGTCCTCCATGCCCCGGCCCCGCAGCGCCTTGGCGCTCTGCTCCCCCATCACCCAGCGCAGCGCGTCGACGACGTTGGACTTTCCGCAGCCGTTGGGACCGACGACGCCGGTGATGCCGTCTCCAAACGTGAAGACGCTGCGGTCCATGAAGGACTTGAAGCCGGTGATGTCCAGGCGCTTGATGCGCATGCGGGGCGTGGCCTCGGGGCGGAAGGGAGGACTACTTTCCCACAGGTTACGCGCCGCTTTCGGGGTGAGCAAGCAACACGTGACGTGACGTGGCGTGACACTCGATGAATGGTCACGCGCCCCGTTGCAGGGGCCCTACGGGACGGGGGTGGGCGGGGGGCGCGGTTCAATGCGCACCTTCAGGACGCGGGGCCCATCCGTCTCGGCCACCCGCACCTCCCACTCCCCCACCCCGGCGGCGTCGCCCGGCACCGGCACCCGGTTCAGCTTGGCCATCAGGTAGCCGGCAATGGTGGTCACCTCCGCGCCGTCCACGTCGAAGTCCATGTCCAGCCGGTCGTGCAATTCCTCCAGGGAGGTGCTCCCGGAGACCTCGAAGCGCCCGCCGGGCAGCGTCTTCACGTCCGCCGAGTGTCGCCCCAGCTTGGCCACGTCCCCCACCACCTCGGACACCACGTCGGCGACGCTGACGATGCCGGAGGTGCCCCCGTGCTCATCCACCACCACCGCCAGCTGGCGGCGACGCTTGCCAAACTCCGCCAGCAGCTGGTCGAGCGTGACGTTCTCCGGAACGAAGAGGACCGGGCGCTGCACCTGCGCCAGGGTTTTCAGCTTCCCCTCCGCCAGAAGCACGAAGAGGTCCTTCACGTTCACCACGCCCTCGACTTGGTCGAGGTTGGCCCGGCACACCGGCATCCAGGTGTGCCCGCTGGCGCGCGCCTCGGCCACGTTGTGCTCGAGCGACTGCTCGAGGTCGAGGTAGTGGACCTCGGTCCGGGGAACCAAAATCTGCCGGGCCGTCTTTTCCGTCATGGCGAGCGCCCTTTCCAGGAGCTCTGCCCGGGTGCTGTCGATGGTGCCCATCTCCGCCGCTGAGGCGAGAATGATGCGCAGCTCATCCTCGGTGTGCGCTTGCTCCTGGCCCGGCTTGGCCCTCAACCCCAGAAGCCTCAGCACGAAGCCCGAGGCCCGGTTCACCAGCCACACCCCGGGGAAGAAGAGGACGTACAGCACGCGCAGCGGCCCGGCCACCGCCATGGCCGTGCCCTCCGCCTGCTGGATGGCGATGCCCTTGGGGACCAGTTCCCCCAGCACCAGGCACAAGACGGTGACGAGCGCGAAGCCCACCACCACGGAGAAGGTGGGCAGCGCCGCCAGCAGCGCGGGCCGGGTATGGACGAGGGGCCACAGCAGCCGCTCCAGCGTGTCCGCCACCGCCGGCTCCCCCACCCAGCCAATGCCCACCGCGCACAGCGTCACCCCGAATTGGATGACGCTGAGGTAGGGGGTGAAATCCTCGATGATGTGCAGCGCGGAGGCGGCTTCGGTGCGGCCCGCCTCCGCCAGCGCCTGCAGCCGCGCCGGGCGCACCTTGACCAGCGCCATCTCGGCCAGCACGAAGAAGGCGTTCAGGCCGATGAGGCCCACCGCGATGGCGATGTGCCACGCGGCCGCCCTCACAGGAGGCTCTCGTACTCCGGGTCGCCCTTGAGGGCATCAAACATCGGGTCGGTGGCCAGCCAGCCCGTCACCTTGGCCCGGTCCAGTTCGAGGGACGTCTTGAGGGCGGCCAGCGCCTCGGGCTTCTTTCCCCACAGCGCGTAGAGGGCCGCCAGGTTGTAATGCAACAGCAGGTCCTCGGCGTTCAGCTCGCGCGCCCGGCCATAGGCCCGCTCCGCCTCGGCGTAGAAGCCTTTCTGCGCGTAGCAGATGCCCAAGTCCAGGTGGGCTTCGAAGTTGTCCGGTTCCAGCCGCACCACTTCCTTCAGGTGGGTGATGGCATTTCGGTAGTCGCCCTCGTCCATCAGCAGCGCGGCCAGCTCGTGGCGTGGGAAGGCGTCGGCGGGGTCCAGGTCGATGGCCCGCTTGAGTTCAGTCACGGCCTCCTCCACCCGGCCGTGGTCGGCGTAGGTGAGGCCTAGGTTGAGGTGGGCGTCCGGGTACTCCGGGTCCAAGTCGATGGCCTGCCGGTAGGCCGACACCGCGAATTCCGGCCCGTGGGTGGAGAGGAAGCAGGCCAGGTTGTAGTGCGCGGTGGCGCTGTCCGGCTCGAGCTTCAGCGCCGTTAGGTACTCGGCCAGCGCCTCGCGGTACAGCTTCTTCTCCGCGTACACCGTGGCCAGGTTGTCGTGGGCGTGGGCCGAGTCCGGGTCGAGGTCGATCGCCCGCTTGAATTCCCGGATGGCCTCGTCAAGCCAGCCGCGGTCCGCCAGCTCGATGCCCCGGGAGTTGTGCTCGTCGGAGAGCGCGATGTTGTCCTTCTCGCGTGCCATGGGCGCTCGGGGGGGGGAAGCCGACAGTACTTAAGGGGGGCGCCCTGGCCGATGCAAGGCGCGGCCGCCGCCCTTCGCTGTCGGGCGCTCCGCCTAGGGGAAAGAGGTCGAGCCCCGCGCCGCCGCTGCGGCCCGGGGGGGGCTTGCTGGGGTGGGGCCGACCTGCGGACTACTTCCCGGTGGCCTTCCGTTTGCGGATGCGCCGGCGCTTCAGCACGCCGCGCTTCAGCTTGGCCCGGTTCTTCAGCTTCTTCTTGCTGCGGTTGGTCTTCACTGGCTTGGCCATGGGGCCAGGCTCCTTAGCACAGCCCTCCTGGCGACGGGGCAGCTGCTGCGCCGCCCCGCGGCCGGGGGTGCCTTGCGCGAGGTCCCCAGGGCCGGTAGGGGAAGCCTGCCATGCTCGAGAAGCTCCAAGACGTCGAGCGCCGCTTCGACCGGCTCACCGCCGAGCTCTCCAGTCCGGAGACGCTCGCGGACGCGGTCAAGTTCCGCAAGGTGGCCAAGGAACGCTCGGACCTGGAGAAGCTGGTGGAGACGTTTCGCACCTACCGCCAGGTGAAGGGCGACGAGGAGGAACTCGACGCCTGGCTCAGCGGCAATGACCCCGAAGCCCGGGAGATGGCACGCCAGGAGCTACCCGTCTTGAAGGAGCGCCGCCAGGCGCTGGAGAAGGCGCTGCACCTGCTGCTGTTGCCGCGCGACCCCAACGACGACAAGGACGTCATCTTGGAAGTGCGCGCCGGCGCCGGCGGAGACGAGGCGGGCCTGTTTGCCGAGGAGGTGCTGCAGATGTACCTGCGCTACGCCGAGCAGAAGGGGTGGCGCACGGAACTGCTCGATGTCAGCCCGGGCAACGCCGGCGGCCTGAAGGACGCCAGCGCCGTCATCTCTGGCGGCGGCGTCTACGGCTGGCTCAAGTACGAGTCCGGCGTGCACCGCGTCCAGCGCGTCCCGGCCACCGAAGCGCAGGGCCGCATCCACACCTCCACCATCACCGTCGCGGTGATGCCGGAGGCCGAGGACGTCGACGTCCAGCTCAACCCGGCCGACGTCGAGATGCAGGTGATGCGCTCCACCGGCGCCGGCGGGCAGAGCGTCAACACCACCGACTCCGCCGTCCGGCTCCGTCACAAGCCGTCCGGCCTCGTCGTGAAGTGCCAGCAAGAGAAGAGCCAGACGAAGAACCGGGCCATGGCCATGAAGATGCTCCGGGCGAAACTGTTCGAACTGGAGCAGGAACGGCTGGCCAGCGAGCGCGAGGCCCTGCGTCGGGGCCAGGTGGGCACCGGCGACCGGAGCGAGAAAATCCGCACCTACAACTTCCCCCAGGACCGGCTGACCGACCACCGCATCGGCGTCACCTGGCACAATCTGGCGGGGCGCATGGCCGGGAACATCGACGACGTGGTGACCGCCTGTCGCACCTTCTTCCAGGCCGAGCTGCTGAAGGCGGAGGGCGTGGAGGCGAGCCCGGGCGCATGAGCGAGGCCCCGTGGACGGTCCGCCGGGTGCTCGGCTGGACGACCCAGCACTTCGACAAGCGCGGCGTGGACGCCCCCCGCCTCGCCTCGGAGGTGCTGCTCGCCCACGTGCTGGGCCTTACCCGGGTGCAGCTCTACACGGACCTGGACCGCCCCCTGGACGGCGCCGAGCTTCAGGCCTACCGGGCGCTCATCGAGGCTCGCGTCGCCGGGACCCCGGTGCAGTACCTCACCGGCCGCCGCGAATTCTACGGACGCCCCTTCCAGGTGGACGCGCGCGTCCTCATCCCCCGGCCGGAGACGGAAGGCCTGGTGGAGGCGGTGCTGCGGACGCTGCCCACCGAAGGCCCCTTGCGCCTGCTGGACGTGGCCACCGGCAGCGGCTGCATCGCGGTCACCCTGGCCGCCGAACGCCCTGGGGCAGCGGTGGTGGCCACCGACATCGACGCCGGCGCCTGCGAGTTGGCCCAGGCCAATGCCGAGGCCCACCTCGTCGGGAACCGGGTGAGGGTGCGGCAGGGCGACCTGTTTGCCGCCGTGGCTGGGGAGGCCCCCTTCGACGCCGTCGTCAGTAACCCACCCTACGTGCGCACCGTGGAACTGAAGGGCCTTCAGGCCGAGGTGCAGCGCGAGCCCAGACTCGCGCTGGACGGCGGGCCGGAGGGCCTCAGTGTGATGGCCCTGGTGGTGGAGGGGGCCTACGACGTCCTCGTCCCCGGGGGACTGCTGGCGCTGGAGATGGGGGAGGAGCAGGGTGCAGCGGTCCGGAACTTGCTCCTGCAGCGCGGGTATGAGGCAGTGCGCGTCGAACAGGACTTCGAGCGGCGTGACCGCATGGCATTCGGGACACGGCCCCGCGGCTGACGGGCCGCACCCAAGGAGGAACGACGGCGTGGACCGAATCCTGGTGGAGGGCGGGCGCAGGCTGGAGGGCGAGGTGACCGTGTCCGGGGCCAAGAATGCGGCCCTGCCGCTGCTTGCCGCCGGGCTGTTGCCCGACGGCGCCACGACCTTCCGCAACGTCCCGGACCTGGCCGACGTCTCGACGCTGCTGCGTCTTCTGCGCAGCATGGGCGTCGACGCCCAACGCCTGCCAGGAGAGGACCGACACGTGGTGCGGGTGCATGCCGTCAACGGCATCACCGCCGAGGCGCCCTATGAATTGGTGCGCACCATGCGCGCCTCGGTGCTGGTGCTCGGTCCCCTGCTGGCCCGGTACGGCCACGCCCGGGTGTCGCTGCCCGGGGGCTGCGCCATCGGCGCTCGCCCCATCGACCAACACCTGAAGGGCTTCGCGGCCCTGGGGGCGGAGATTCAGCTGGAAGAAGGTTACGTCGAGGCCCGGGCCAAACGCCTGCGTGGCGCCACCGTGCGCTTCGACAAGGTGACGGTGACGGGCACCGAGAACGTGTTGATGGCGGCGGTGCTGGCCGAGGGTGACACCGTGCTGGAGAACGCCGCGCGCGAGCCCGAAGTGGAAGAGCTCGCCAAGGTGCTGCGGGCCATGGGGGCTCAAATCCAGGGGGCCGGCACCGACACGCTGCACATCCACGGGGTGAGCCGACTGCGCCCCGTCGACCACGCCATCCTCCCCGACCGCATCGAGGCCGGGACGCTGTTGGTCGCGGCCGGCATCACCGGCGGTGACGTGCACGTCCGCGGAGCGCGCGCCGAGCACCTGGATGCCCTCCTCGGCAAGCTCCGTGAGGCGGGCTGCTCCATCGCCAGCACCGAGGCCGGGCTGCGCTGCCGCGGCCCGGAGGTGCCAACGCCGGTGGACATCCAGACCAATGAACATCCCGGCTTCCCCACCGACATGCAGGCCCAGATGATGGCCTTCCTCAGCGTCGCCTCGGGACCCAGCGTCATCTCGGAGAACATCTTCGAGAACCGCTTCATGCACGTGGCGGAGCTGCAACGGATGGGGGCCAACATCCGGGTGGAGGGGCGCACGGCGGTGGTGAAGGGCGTGCCCCAGCTTTCCGGAGCGCCCGTCATGGCCACCGACCTGCGTGCCTCAGCCTCGCTCATCCTGGCAGGTCTGCGGGCCCAGGGCACCACCGAGTTGAGCCGCGTCTACCACTTGGACCGTGGTTACGAGAAGCTGGAAGCGAAGCTGTCGCAGCTCGGAGCCCGGGCGACCCGGGTCAAGTGAGCCCTCTGAGCGCGGTAGGGTTGCAGTCGAAAAATTCCCCGCCCTAGTATCTCCACTGTCGCGTCCCATGGGGCATCGCCCCTGCCACAGGAGAAGACCGAGTCCGCCATGAATTGCCCCAGCTGCAACGTCGAGATGGGTGAGCTCGATGGGGAAGCGACGTTGCGAAGGTGCGGACAGTGCTTCGGCCTGTGGATTGACGTCGCCGACCTGAACCGCGTTCTTCTGCACAACAACCTGCCCGGGCTGGAGAGCCTGGGCGGCCGCGTCGACGCCGAGGCACTCACCGGCCAATGCCCGGAGTGCCAGGTGGACCTCGTCCGCGTGGACGGCGGAGAGCGCCAGCACCGGCTGCACTACGACACGTGCGAATCCTGCGGGGGCATCTTCCTGGAGTCCGAATTCAAGGACGCCAGCGATGCCGAGGTGGCCTTCACCGAGATTGTCGACTTCTTCCAGCGCTTCTCGGCCAAGAAGAAGCGCGCGGCGCTCTGAAGGCCCCCTCCGCTTCGGGGGCCATTGCCGACGCCTGGCCTAGCGCCGGTCCCGGAAGGTTTGCTTCAGCTCCCCCACCTGCCCCTCCAGGGTGAGTGAGGCAGTCATCTTGCCGCCGGCTTCAGAGGCGGTCAGCCGCGGGTGGGCCTGCACCTTGCCCATCCCCGGAATGCTGAGCCACAGCTCGCCGGCCTTCATCCAGAAGCTGCCGCGCAGGGGCTTGCCCCGGCCACTCGGCCCCTCCGGGGACAGCCGCCAGCTGCCGTCGAGAAAGAAGGTGAGCGAGCGGTCCGGCGCCCCCGCCGGGCCCCCGTACCAGATGCCCAGCAACTCCGTGCTCCCAGGCTGGTAACGAAGGTGCTTCGCCAGCCCGGCGCCGGCCAGGGGCGTCGTCCCAGAAAAGGGCAGGAAGTCGGCCAGGCACGCAGCGGACAACACGTCCTCGGCGGGGAAGGTGTCCAGCACTTCCAGGGTGAAGGCCTGCCCCCGCATCGGCTTGGGCAACGGCACGGACTGCGCCTCCGGTCGGTCCTCCAGCACCAGGGTGGCGGTGCCACTGGGCCCACGCAGGAGCAGCTTCCGCACCCGGGTGAAGGCATGAAACGTCTCGTCGCTGGCTGCGTTCCCCGTCGTCACGTCCACGCGGGTAAGCACCACCGGCTCGGTAAAGCCGAAGCTGAGCGTCTCGCTGAGGGCATCCGCCCCCCGGCTGCACCAGACGGTGGAGGCAACGCCGTCCAGAAGGTGCAGGGGCGTATACCGGCCGGGCGTCGAGGCGTCGAGTTGGCCACTGGCGCGCACCCAGCCCACCTTGGGCGCCGCCTCGGCCCTCGTCACGGCAAGCAGCAGCAAAACCAGGGGCCACGCGCGCATGGGACGCCCATGCTGCAATGGGCGGGGAGGCGAGCACCAGCCCCGGGGGGCCCTGGACGGCCAGGCCCCACGCGCTGGGGGGCCGGCAGGAGGCGCGCCGTTCCCTGAACGGCGTGCGGGGGCTGTGGTAGGCGTTCCCTTCCTTGAAGCTGACGACGCGCGCCGCCCCGCTGTTTCTCTCCCTGCTGGCCACGGCCTGCCCCCGTCCGGCCCCCGCCCCTGCCCCACCGCCGGGGGCGGACGCCGGCCCCGTCCGGCGGGCGGAGGTCGAGCCCAATGACAGGCCGGACCAGTCCATGGCCATCGGCGAGTCCACCCTCGTCACCGGCAGCCTCACCGCCGACCCGGCCAAGCCCGACGAGGACTGGTACCTCCTCTTCAGCGACCATCCCCGTCTGGTGGACGTCACGCTGAGTGGCATTCCAGGAACCGAGGGGATGCTGGAGGTGTACGACGTCGCCAAGAACCGCCTGGCCGTCGTGAATGGCGCCGGCGCGGGCGGGTCGGCTCACCTGCCCAACCTCTTGGTGAAGGACAAGCTGCTCCTCAAGGTGTCGGCGGCGCGCCGTGGAACGGGCGGCGCCTACACCCTGTCCCTCCTCTTCGGCGAGCCATTGCCCGGGATGGAGGTGGAGCCCAATGACAGGGCGGCCGACGCCACCGAGGTGACATCCACGGCCGAAGGCCAGGGGCCCTGGGTGGTGAAGGGCTTCCTCGCCCATGCCGGCGACGAGGACTACTTCCGCCTGGTGCTGGCGCCCTTGGACACGGCGGATGCGGGCCCCCTGCCGCCGGACGCGGGACCACTGTCCATGCCGCCCCCTGGCGTGCCGGCGCCACCCGAGGCGCTGGCGGCGGACGGGGGCACCGTGGCACCGCCGGTCGAGGTGGCCCGCGTGCCGCTGCGCCTCAACCTGACGGCCGTGCCGGGCGTGCGCTTCGAAGTGCAAGTCCTCTCCGAAGCGCAGGCGCAGCTTTTTCTCGGCCGCGGCCTGGAAGCGCAGCCCTTCGACCAACGCAACGTCGCCGTACGGGGCACGGACAAAGTCGTTTACCTGGTGGTGCGCAGCGCCTGGACGGGCGCCGGCAAGGATGCCCACCGCGGCAGCAACCCAGAAATGCCCTACACCCTCACCGTGTCCCGCGAAGCTGCCGGCGCCAATGCAGAGTATGAGCCCAACGACGACTTGGCCCACGCCACGCCCCTCCCCCTCAACGGCTACCGCGAGGGCTTCCTCTCCCCGGCCAGCGACGTCGACTACTACGTGCTGCGGGTGCCCCAGCCGTCGCTGGCGCGCTTTGAATTGTCCGGCCTCGACCGGGTGGACCTCGTCCTGTCGGTGGTAGCACCGGGCGACAAGCCCGGCACCGAGAGGGTGCTGCTGAAATCCAACGACGGGGCGGTGAAGGAGCCGGAACGCCTCAACAGCGTGGCCTGTGCCACCGAGTGCTACGTCAAGGTGGAGGGGGCCCCGCGCAAGGTGGACGGCAAGTGGGTGCGGACTTCGAGAACGCCGAGCAGCCGTACCGACTCACCGTGACGACGACGCCCGACACGGGCGGCGAGGAGCGCGAGCCGAATGACTCGGCGGCAACGGCCACTCCCCTTTCCCCCGGAACGCCCATCCGTGGGACGGTGTACCCGAAACGCGACGTGGACTTTTACCGGCTGGACCTTGGCGACCGGCAGGTGAAGACGCCGCTGCGGGCCACCCTCACCGGCATCCTCAAAGTGGACGTGGCGCTGTTTCTTTACCGCCAGGAGGCGGACGGCTCCCTCACCCTGGTGCAGACGGCCGACAGAGCCAAGGGCGATGCGCCAGAAGTCATTCGCTACGCGGCGGAGCCGGGGACGTACTTCTTCAAGGTGCAGGACTCGAAAAACCGCGAATCCAACTTCCAGGACAGCTACCAGCTCACCGTTGACGAGTCCGACTGAGGGCGATGCGGGCGCCCGTCCGGAGACTCCGCGAACGCGTCCCTGGGTTCCGGCGCCCGTCGCCCACCGGCTTGTGGATGGGCCGGGCGGCACCCGCTACGGTCGCGCGCGCTGGCTTGCGCAGACCTCGACACGGGTTGCCATGGAGGGGCGCGATCCCTACCTTGCTCTATCTCAAGGAGATTCAATGATGCGGAAGAACCTACTGTTGGCAGTTCTCGCGCTCCCCACGTTGGCGCTGGCGCAGGCGACGCCAAAGACCAGCGAGACCAAGGTGCAGACCTCGACGACGACTCCTTCCACGAAGGATTCGGCGACCACGGAAAAGACCGTCAAGCAGAACTCAGACGGCAGCTCTACCACCGTGAAGGAAAGCACAACCAAGCACGACGCGCCGGGCACGACTCACGACAAGACGACGCACACCAAATCGACGGTGGCGAAGGACTCCACGGGGTCGGTGACCAAGTCGGAGACCACGACAGAAAAGAAGTAGGAATGGCTCGACGTCAGCATCCGCAGGCGCCACGTCGTCTTTCGGCGTGGCGAGCTTTTCTCCTGGAATAGAGCGTATGGCGACGCGTCCGACGCTGGCCGGTACTCCCCGCTCCCGACGCTCAGACACCCTGGCGCCACTCGGCGCCGGGGTCCCCGCGCCCGAGATTGGTCGTCCCAAATGAGCGAACGAGGAAAGAGCGCCACCGGCAAACGCCTCCGCTGGCCACCGGGGAGACGGTCGTCCATCGGGTTGGTTGCGGCAGCAGCATTGGGCGTGGCGCTGTTGGGGGCGCATCTGGTTGCGCACCCTGTCGCGCGCTGGCAGACGCGTCGATGGGTCAGCCAGCTCCCTGGAATCGAAGGAGACTTTCTCGACGCACACCTGAGCTTCTTCCCGCTGACGTACGAGGTCACGCACCTCAAGCTTGTCCAGCCGGAACGGCAGACGAGGGAGCCCCTCTTCTACGCCGAACGGGTTTCCCTGCAGCTCTTGTGGGGGAAGCTGGTGACTGGGCAACTGGTGGCGCGGGTCGATGCGCGCGGCGTGAAGGTGGTGCTGGAGCAACCTGTGCCGGGCGCAGCGATGCGGCTCCCGGAGCTCTCCACCCTCATCCCGATGAAGATTGTGCTCGACCGCCTTCAAGCAAAAGACGGCGAGGTGCTCTACGTCTGGGTCCACCAGAAGTACCGGCCGACGTTGTGGTTTCACGACATCGAAGCAACCCTGGAGAACCTCGGGTCGCGCCCGCAACTGACCGTCGGTCCGATGACGCTTGCCGCCTCAGGAATCGTCCAGCGGACAGGTCGGATGGCGGTCGTCGTCCAGGCAAGCCCGTTCGCGCAGGCGCCCACCTTCGCGGGACAGGCGCGAATCGAGGGCTTCGACGTTTCGCAGATGAACGCGCTCATCGACAGTCAGAACGATGTGAAGCTTGCACCGGGCCTTTTCAGCATGAAGATGAGTTTCGAGTCGACGCACGGGAAGTTGACCGGTCAGGTCGAGCCGCACCTCGAAACCTCGGAAATCATCTCTCACGATGGGAGCCTTGGAAGCGCAATCAAGATGCTGCTCGGCCGGCTCTCCATGGCCATTTCCACTCCGGCGGAGGGCACGACGGCCTCTGGGGCGATTCTCATCCGGGACGACCTCACCAGGTCGGACCGGCAGCTGCTGCTGACCATGGAAAAGGTGGTGGAGAACGGTTTCCTCCTCGGCCTTCAGGAGGGACTGAAGCGCGTCTACGCTGGAACCCCGGCGCCGGTCGCCGGTAAGAGGCCGGTACCCACCAACCTCAAGACAGGGTCCTGAAGCCGCTCCGACCCCTTCCCCCGGGCATCAGCGGCGGCGACGGGACGGATACAGCCTCATTCCCATCATTTCCGCTTCGGTGGTGTTCCAGCTGGGAACTTCCGGGCCAACTCCCTGGATTCATGGGATTCGACGGCCGACTGTCGACAACCCCGTAGCCCGCAGGGACTTGCATGCCCGAATCCCGAGGCTGCCGGGCCGTTCAACCACTTCGTGCCTATCTTCATCAACGCGCTTCAACAGGGGGCGCAGACGAGGACAGACGACCTTCCTCCGGGTGACGCGGGCCGTTCCGGAGGTGAGCGTGACGCCCATGCACCGCGGCCCGCCAGTTCCGGCAAGGTGGATTCCACCGTCCTTGCTCATCAATAGGAGCTTCAAATGACTCTCGAGACGTTCTTGCTGTGGGTTGTGATTGGCGCAGTCGCCGGATTTCTTGCAAATGCCGTCATGAGGAGCAGCTATGGCCTCGGCGGGGACGTCATCATCGGCGTGGTTGGCGCGTTCATCGGGGGCTGGCTCTTCCGGGACATGCGCTGGCATGCGCCCCTCAACGGCATCGCCGGCACCATCGTCGTCTCCTTCATCGGGGCTGTCATTCTGCTGGGCGCACTTCGGATGATCAGGTCCGTCGGAAGATCCAGGCGAGTCTGACGGATGGGGTTTCGGCAAGGTGACACGGGCCGGCGCTTCACGGACTTCCCCGTGGGCCGTTTCGGCACGGCTTTTCACACAGTTCTCAGAAGTACTTGCTGCCCGAAAGAAGCTTCGTATGCGATTCCAAGCCGCAGTTGTCAGTGCAATAGCGCTCTCGTTGTGCTTCACCAGTCTCGCCTGCGTAACGACGGAGGACTACCCGCATGGGCACCCGGACCATTACGCCCACGTTGCGCCTCCAGTGCAGGAGGAGCACCATGAAGGGCAGAATGAAGAACATAAGCAAAACGAAAAGCATCAGCAGAATGAACAGCATCAGCAGGAGGAGCACCATGAGCAGAACGGGTCGCAACAGTACGAGCAGCATCCGTAGTTAGGATTGCCTTGGCGCAGCAGCGGAGGGGACGCAATGAATCTACTTTGGGGCTTGGCGGTGCTTCTGGTCGTGCTTTGGCTGCTTGGATTCACGATGCATGTGGGAGGCGGGATCATCCACTTACTGTTGGTGGTGGCAGTCGTTGTCATCATCATTCGGCTCGTGACCGGTCGGAGCGTCTGAGACGCGGCGGCTCACAAGCTTCGCTTCGAAAGTTGAAGGAGCCGCGGCACCGTGACGTTCCGTTTCTTGCGCGAGAGTAAGCAACCCACTCGACGCAGCGAGGCTCATTCGGTTGTTCGCGGTCGTTCCACGGAGTTCGGAGCACTGGAGGTTCAAGCGATGAAGTACCTTTTCTCCGCAGTCATTCTGCTGACCGCCACCGCCGCCTTCGCGGACGACACGATGCAGAAGGCGGGTAAGCAGGTCGACAAGGCGGCGGCAGACACCGCCAATGCGACCAACAAGGCGGCGAAGGACACTTCCAAGGCGACGAAGAAAGCCGCCGACGAGACTTCGGACGCAACCAAGAAGACCGTCTCGAGCGGTGCGGATGCAACCGGCAAGGCGGCCTCGAAGACCGGGGACGCGCTGAAGAAGACAGCGAACGACGTGTCACCCGCCAAGTAGCCTTGAAGTAGACGCTCGTCACGAGTGCGACCCGCGGGATTGGTGCCGCCCCAGCCCTCGCGCTTGGCGCAGCGGGTGGTTGCACTACCTTCACCAGGAGGCGGCAGCTCGCAGCGTCGCGGCCGACGACCCGGCACCGCATCTGGTGTCCATCGACCCTGAGGACCGCAAACAGACAGAAGCCGCCGCGCACACCTTGCTGCACGACCTGGGTGGTGCTGACGCCGTTGTGTTGAACGCTGGCATTTCCCACAATCAACTCTTCGCCCTCATCGATGACAGACAATGGGATGAGGTCATCGGCACCAACCTGAATGGGTTCCTGGCCGTCGGCCGGCCCCGTGGTCAAAGCAATGGTCCGACAGAAGGGGGCGCATCGTCGTCGTCTCATCGGTCGCCGCCCAGCCGGGAAGTGCCGGGCAAGTCGCCCATGCGGGAAGCAAGGGCGCTCTCGCTTCGGCGGCGAGGTCTCTGGCCCTCGAAGTCGCGCGCCTTGGCCTCACGGTGAACGTCATCTCGCCCGGGACTCATCGAGACGGAGGTGCTCGCAGGTGTCCCACTCCAGGCCTATCTGCCGTTGGTCCCGCTGCGTCGTGTCTGCCAACCGGGCGAGGTGGCGCACGTCATCCGCGACCTTTGCTCGGACGAGGCCGGCTTAGTCACCGGTCAGGTCATTGGCGTCAATCGCCGGCCCTGGCTGGAGCTGGCAGCGGTCAGAGGCCCTGTACTCTTAGGAGGTCGTCCGGCACGGGAAACCCAGGCTCGTACCCGGTCACGCTCAGCTCGAGGGAAAAGCCCCTGCTGTCCGTCAGATGGACCGTCCGGGCGAGCCAGCTCCCCTGGACGAGTTCCAGCTTGCCGTAGTCCACCTGTACCACCTGCTTTCCGGCCCGGTAGTAGCGCTTGCGACGAAGCGCCAGGGTTCCGTCCTCCCGCCACTCCTCGACCGCATCGACGTCCTCCTCGCCGGCGATGGTCGACCTCGACACCCAGCTCCCGGACTCAGCGGCGAGCGGTCCGGTAGCTGGCAGGAAGTAGATGCGTTCGACCGAGCGTCCAAGGTTGGTGGGGTCGAACCGCTCGGCGAAGTCCTTCAAGTAGACGCGGGCCTCCCATCGCCCGTCGAGCTTGGCAACGTCGAACAGTTTTGGGCCCAGTGCTGCCGTGGCCGAGACGCGGAACGACCCGTCCTTGCGCGCCAAGAAATAGCCGGACATCAGGTACTTCTGGACCTGAAAAGTCGCGACCACTTGGTGCAGCATTTTGAAGGACCCAGGCTCCTTGGAGACAAGCGCCGCCCTCGCTGCCTCCGCGGCCTCGACCGACATCGACACTGACGGGGGTGATGGCGGGACATCCGGGTGTGCGCACCCGCAGAGGATGGCCAGCAGGACCTTGACTGGCCGGGCACTCATGGTGAACCTTCGACCTTCGGCAGGCGGAACCCCAGCAAGCGGTAGAAGCCCGGCAGGAGAAGAATGGCTGCAGCGGCGCTGATGATGATTCCAAGCCCGACGGCAGCACCGAGAGACTGCAACGCACGGTAGGACGCGAGGACGAGCGTTCCAAAGCCGATGAGGGACGTCAGCGCCGTCAACACGACCCCGGTCGACTCCACGCCGGTCACCGGCGAAGGGTCGGTGAGACCTTGTAGCGCGAAGATGCCGTAGTCGACGCCGCAGCCGAGGATAAGAACCAGGGCGCTTGCCGACACGATGTTCAAGGGCGCATGGGTCGCCGCGAGAACCGCCATCGTCCCTGCCAGGCCAAGGCACCCTGGAAGACACGCGGAGAGAGCCAGTCTCGGGGACCGGTAGGCGAACGCCAGGAGCAGCACGTTCAGTCCAAGCCCTAGACCGCTCAGCAGCGCGAGTTGACGCGGAATCCTCGCCATCGTGTTGTTGGCGAGGGCACCGGCGTTGAGAAGCACCGCACCGGCTGGCAGCGCTGCGGAGAGGGCCGTCCCTTGGGCCGGCCCCTGGAGCTGGAGGGGGGTGACGACGATGCAGGACGTCGCCGAGCACCGAAGCAAGCGTCTAATCAGAGGGGCCAAGGACGTGTGGCTGAAGTTGTCAGGGGTCAGCGGGGCGACGTCCCCGGCCCGCACCGCCGAGACTTCCGCCCAGAAGCCGTCAAACGCGCCCGGCAAAAACCCGACCTCGACCGCCGCTTCCGACAGCCGGGCCCGTGCACTGGACAAATCCAGGTCGGCCAGCCGCAGTGCCCTCGCCCGCTGGGTGGCGACCGCGGGAAGGAAGGAGCCGACGCTGAGCGCACCGGAGGTCCTTCCAGCGACCGTCGAGTGACGCACCACGCTCCCGACGGCGTCGTTGAGGGCCAGGGCTTCTTCGGCGGTACGACCCCGGGCCACCACCAATGAGTCGGCGCTGTGGAGCCCGAACCGCTCCATCACTTGCTCGAAGGCAGCGAGGGTCTGGGGACGCTGGGCGTCCAAGTGGCGCAGCTCGCCATCGAAGCGCAGCGTCGGGGCCAGGACGACCGAGGCGCCGAGGATGACGAACGCCATCCCACCTGCCAACCAGGTCGGCACCCTCCGCCGTTGAAGCGCGGGCATCCACCCGGGGACCTTGGACCACCGCCTTGGGGCCCAGCGCGCGCACAGCGGAACCAACAGAACCAGAGTGGCGGCGAACGACGTGACGATGCCTGCGCCGGCGAACAGGGCCGCCTCCTGCAGGAATGGAAAGTTTGAAAGCAGCATCATCAGGAAGGCGATGAGGGTGGTGAGGAAGCCGAGCCAAAGCGAACGCCACGTCTCTGCGAGTCCTGCGCTCATCCGCGCCAAGGCAGCTCCAGGATGCACGGACGCCGCGTTGAGAAGGTAGAGCGGGTAGTCCATGCCCACGCCCATCAGCACGGAGCCAAAGGCGAAAGTCAGTGCATGGATTCGCCCCTGCACAACAACGACTGCCAGGAATCCGCCGACCATGCCGAGCCCGACCGGAATGGCGGCAAGAAAGAAGAGCCTCAGGCTCTTGAACCGGGCCAGGAACAGAAGACTCAGCCCGACCGCCGACGTCAACAGGGTGATGACGACGTCCCTATGAACCGCCTCGGCAGTCTCTGCTGCGAATCTCGGTCCACCGACCGCGGTCACCACGGCGGGGCCCCCGGGGCCAGGAGGCACCCGAGCGGTCAGGCCCGCCAGCGTCTCGAGGAGCGCGCGAGACGCCTGTGCGTCGAGCGCAGACCGCACCGGCGTCGTCACGAGAAGGAGATGGTGCCCATCGCGCGAGAGCAACTGGCCTCGAAAGGGGTGGACATCTCCCGCCAGCTGCGAGAGTCCTGCGATGAGCTCCGCGTCTAAGCCGAGGGGATCCCGCAGCAAGTCGACCTTCATCACCAGGGCCTGGGGCGACGAGAGCTGGTTCCGGAGTGCGGTCAGAGCGACCTTGAGGCGTTCTGGCTCGAGTCGCCGTTCGATGTCGGCGCGCGGGTCGTCGAGGAGGTAGAGACGCCGCGGGAACAGGACCCGTCCCAGCACCATCATCTCCTCGGTCGAGGGCGCGGTGGTGACCTCGGTGAATGCCCCCGAGGCTCGCAGGGCGGCGGCGAGCGCGCTGCCCTGTTCTGCCAGCTGCTCCTCAGTCGCTCCTGGGAGTTCCAGGTCGATGAGCAATGTATTCAGCACGCCGAATTCACTGAGGAGCCGGGCCGCTTCTCGCGGGGAGCCTGGTCCGTCCGGGAGCATCGCGCCGACGTCCTGCTCCGTCGTCGTGTGGGCGTACAGAAGGAGCCCGCCCAACACGAAGCCAGCGGGGACCAGCAATGTGACGCCCAGATGGGCGGCCATCCACCGGTGGGCTCTGTGCAAACCTGCCAGCATCGTCAGCGGGTCGCGGTCTGAACGTTGTGGGCGCGGAACGAGATTTCGGTCACGTCGCCGTCCGGCTCACTGAGGACCACCCGCACCAAGCGGAGACTGCGATCGAACTCGAGCTGGATGCGCCGCAGCGACCGTCCGAGTTCCTCCGAGCGCGGTGACAAGGAGATGCTCAGAGGCACTTTGCGTTCGACTGTGAGGCGGAACAGCGGGAGCAGGCGTTCGAGATCGGCCTGAAGCACGGCGCGAATTGTCTCGAAAACCCTGCCCGTGCCGGGTTCGGAGGAGAAATCGACCGACTGCGCGGCGCCCATCCCAGGGTAGCTGATGGTCGCATGCTGACCGTCGAGGACGAGCTCGCTCTCGGCCGGCGGCAGGGTCCGCCACACGAGCCGCCCACCCTTTTGGTACTCTAGAGTTCCTTCGGTCACCAGCGCATCCCGAAGGGCGGCCAAATGGCGAGTCTGCGTGAAGCGTGCGGAGAGCTTCTCCGTGCGTTGCAGGGTTTCGCGCAGTGCGAGCAGCTCCTGCGGCAATGGCTCGGGCGGCGTGCCGGCCGCGCCGGGAAGGGCGAGCAGCAATGTCGTCGCGAAGAGGCCGTTTACCGTGAGGACGGACATACCGTCCTAAGGATAAGCATTGCACCCAAGGCCCGGGAGGGCCCCGTTGCATGTCGGCAGCAATTACTTCCATTGGCGCTGTCACAGGGTTCGGGCTCGGCATCGAAGTCACGGTTGGCGCGCTGCTCGAAGGCCGTACGGCGATTCGGCCGGTGACGAGGTTCTCGACGGCCGGGTTGTGCAGCTCTCTGGCGTCAGAAGTGCCAGGTGACGTCGACCTGCTCGCCGCTGCTGTGGAGTTCAACCAGCTTCAGGCGACAGACCGCGCATCACAGTTGCTTCTGGCTGCGCTCACCGATGCACTCGGCCGACGTATCCTCGAACCCACCGGGCGCCGCGGCGTAGTCGTGGGCACAACCAAGGGCGCGCTGGAGCGTGCAATTTCCAACCAGGAGCGCGGCCTCCTCCCGGCCGAGGACGTACTCGGCAGTCCAGCGCGCGCCTTGGCCGCCGCCACCGGGTCCCGGGGACCGGTCTACGCGACCGCCGCCGCCTGCGCCTCCAGCGCCGTCGCACTCGGTGAAGCGCTGGCACTGGTGGAGGAGGGGCGCTGTGACGAGGTTGTGGTCGGCGGCACCGAGGCCCTCCACGCCTTCGTCTACCAAGGGTTCCACGCACTCAAAGCCCTGTCGGCCGCCCCGGCAGCGCCGTTCGATGTCAGCCGCAACGGGCTGTCGCTGGGCGAGGGCGCCGCCGTCCTCGTCGTCGAGTCAGTGGCTCATGCGCGGACCCACGGTCGGAGGCCAATCGCGCTCATCGAGGGCTTTGGTTCGACCGTCGACGGCTTCGACCAAACCGCACCAAACCCTTCGGGCTCGGGGCTTCTCGCTGCTTGTCAGCGAGCTCTGGCACACGCGGGTGTGACGGCGCACGACATCGACCGCTATCACGCGCATGGCACGGCCACCGTCCAGAACGACCGAATGGAAGCAGTCGTTCATGCATCGCTCTTTGCGAATCGGCCAGTGCCCGTCTGCGCCATCAAGGGCGCCGTCGGACACACCCTGGGCGCTGCTGCGGCATTGGACGTCGCCGTCTGTGCGCAGACGCTCGCCCGGCAAATTCTTCCCCCCATCGTCAACCTCCGACACATCGACGCGTCGGCGCCCGTCCCCGCCGTCATTGGCGTGGCCCGAGCTTCGCCAGGCGGCCTGGCGCTCATCGCCAGCGCCGGCTTCGGTGGGATTAATACCGCGCTCATCCTGCGGAGGCCGGGGTGAAGACGCCGGTGGCCGTCACCGCCACGGCGGTCTGGACCCCCGGGGGGGTATGGTTGAATGCACGGCCGAACGCGGGGTCCTCGGGGGGCGCCCTTGCCCCCTGGCCCGAAGCCCCTCCCCTCCGTTTGGTGCACCCCAAGGCGCGGAGGCCACATCGGGAGGCGACCGTGCTCGTCCAACTGGCGCACGCTCTGCTGACGGCACGAGCTGCCTCGGACCCCACGGCACCTCCGCACAGCCCGGCCCAAACTGACCTCCTCCTGGGGACGGCGAGGGGCTCCGCAGCCGCCGACGGTGAATTTCTGCGAGACCTCCGGGAGCGCGGAAGCGGGTTTGGCTCACCCTCCACCTTCGTCTACACGCTTTCCACGGCCGCGCCGGCAGAGGTGGCCATCGCCCTCGGCCTCCGCGGCTCGCTCGCCACCATCAGCGCAGGAGGCATCAGCGGACTGTCGGCAGTGGTCAGGGCTGCGAGACGCCTGGGCCGCGGAGAATCGCGCGCCTGCATCACGGGAGGTGTAGAACTTGCGGGCCCAGGTCATCACCCCGCGTCCGAGGAGCCACTGCGCGAGGTCGCCGCGCTGTTCCTTCTGGAATCCTCGCCGTTTCCGTCCGCATGGCCGAGGTTGAGCGATGCGGAACTCGGTTTCGAGCCGGGGGCCACTGTGGGCGGTGTGGGCGCCGGGGACTGCGCCACCGAAACCCTGCTCGCGCTGGCGACGGCGTGCGTTGAGCGGAGGGAACCGCATCCGGTTGAGGTCAAGGCCCACTCACGGGAGGGGCACTGGGCCCGTCTCCGCGTTCAGTGGTAGACCTCCGCTTCAGCGTCATGCACCCCACCGCGCACCACGCGCTCGTCACTGGCGGAACCGAGATGATTGGCCCCGGTCAGTGTCTTTCCATCGACGGTGGCCTGAACTAATCCCATGAGTGCCGACCCAGACAACCAGCGCGCCCTTCGCGACCAGCTCAAGTCGCTTCTCGTCGAGGCGCTACGCCTGGAAGGCGTGAAGCCGGAGGACATCGGCGACGTCGAGGCCCTCTTCGCCCCGGACAACCGCCTCGGCCTCGACTCGCTTTCCGCACTCGAGCTCCTGTCGGCGATTGAGTTTAAATTCGATGTTCTCTTTCCCAATGATGGGTCGGCCAAGCAGCACTTCGAGTCCATCGCCACCCTGGCCGCCTTCGTCGATTCAACGAGAGGATGAGGGGATGCGCGGGGTGGCCATCACCGGCCTCGGCATCGTCTCGGGACTAGGAAGCGGTACCGAAGTTCACCTGGACGCGCTCCGTACAGGCCGGCGCGGGCTCCATCGCCTCTCCCTCTTCTCCGTGCCGGGGTTACCCGCCCTGCACGTGGGCGAAGTGGACGAGGCGCTGGTCGTCGGCCAGCACCCCTCTCGGAGCATCGCCCTAGCCCTGCTCGCCGCGCGGCAGGCACTCGCTCACCAAGTGCTCTCCGGAGGCGGTGTGGTGGCGGTCGGAACGACCACTGGCGGCATTCTCGAATCTGAACAGCACTACCTTCGCCATCGAGGGCAGGACGGTCGTTCAGACCGGGAGCTGCTCACCTACCATCCAGCGGGTGCAATCGCCGATGTTCTCGCCTCGGAGCTCGGGCTTCCCGGAGAGCGTTGCACCTTTTCAACTGCGTGCTCGTCCAGCGCCAATGCGATTGGCTACGGCGCCGCTTGCATCCGCCAGGGCAAACCCTGGGCTCTTGCGGGGGGCGTGGATTCGCTCTGTCGGTTGACGTACTCAGGCTTTCACGCACTCAAGCTGCTCTCCAGCGAGCCGTGTCGCCCCTTCGACGTCAAACGAAGCGGGTTGTCCCTCGGCGAGGGCGCTGCCTTCATGCTGCTCGAGGACGAGGACCACGCTCGAAGCCGTGGCGCATCTGTTCTGGGTCGAGTCGCCGGCTGGGGCTGCACCGCGGACGCCCACCACATGACCGCGCCCCACCCGGAAGGGCTCGGCGCGCTGGCCGCGATGAAGGCGGCGCTCGCGGACGCTGGTGTCGCAGCCTCCGAGGTCGACTACGTCAACGCTCATGGAACGGCCACGCCGGCCAACGACCGCGCGGAGGGGCTGGCTGTGGGAGCGCTGTTCCCGTCGCCCGGGCCGCTGGTGAGTTCCACCAAGGGCTCCACTGGCCACACACTCGGAGCCGCTGGCGCGATGGAGGCGGTCTTCTGCGTCCTCGCTTTGGCGGCCGGCTTCGCACCAGCCACTGCCGGCCTCGGCGAACCCGACCCATCGCTTCCGTTCCGGCATGTGCCTCCGGGAGGAATGGTCGCTCCGCTCCGGGTGGCGCTGTCCAATTCATTCGGGTTCGGGGGAAACAACGCCACCCTGGTCTTCGCCGGGCCCACCCAATGAACGTCAGCATCCTCGGGCTGGGATTGGTGGCCCCTGGTGTCGAGGACGCCTACCGCGTCAGAGCGCTTCCGGAGCTGCCCGACAGCCGCGCCAAGCGCATGACCAGGCTGGAGCGAATGGCTCTCGGTGCAGCCCAACAGGCCCTGCTGCCCGGAATGGAGACACGAGACTTGGCGCTGGTCTTCGGGACCGGCTACGGAGGCCTCGCCTCGACGGCAGATTTTCTTGCAGGCATCGCCACGCGCGGTGCAGCATTTGGGAGCCCCATTGCCTTCCAGCAGTCGGTGCATCATTCGCCCGCGGGCCAGCTCTCCATCATGCTCGGCTCGCACGGGCCTTCCCTGACTATGAGTGCGCGCGAGATTTCGGGAGAATCCGCGCTGCAGGTGGCGACGGCGCTCCTCGGCACCGGGCGCGCCGAACGGGTGCTGGTGGTGGCCGCCGATGAATGGACCGAGACGCTCGCTGCGGGATACAGAGCATTCGATTGCAACGCGCCGCCGAGCCTCGGAGAGGGCGCTGCCGCCCTTCTGCTCGGAAAGGGTCCGGGCACTCTGTCCGTCGAGCGCTGCACGCTCACGGCACACTCGTGCCCCATCCTCCGCTACCCCACCCGAGAGCAGCTGCGTCCGCTTCTTCTCGACGGGATGAGGCCGGGGAATGGGGTGGACTCGGTCTCCCTGTCCGCGGCGAGCGTCGCGGTCCGGGAAGCGGAGACCTCCGTCCTGGCAGAAGTCCAAGCCCCTCGGGTGCCCTTGCTGGAGACGGCGCCGTTTGGCTTTCATGCCTCCGCCGGGTTGCTCCGCGTGGTGGCTGCGGCGATGCACGTTCGGGTGTCGCCAGCGGGGTCGGGTTGTGCAGTCCACGGCCTCGCGCTTGGCGGCGGTCAATCCTTGACCGTGGTGCGTCATGTCCGGGCCTGAGCCGTCCAGCCTCCAAGCGGCGGTCGCCTCAGCTGTCGCCGTCGGCGGTCTCCTGACCGCAGTGACGCTCGGTGTGTTTCATCCGAGGGTGGGCCTCTTCGGTCCTGTCGTCTGGCAGGGGCCGACCACGCGCCCTACCGTCGCGCTCACCTTCGACGACGGACCAGACCCGCGACACACGCCCCCCATCGCCGACATTCTGGAGGCGCACCAGGCTAGGGCCACCTTCTTCTGCATCGGCCGTCAAATCGAGCTGCACGGCTCGCTCGCGCGGTTCCTTCACGCCTCCGGACACCAGCTGGAGAACCACACCTTCAGTCACGGCACGGGACTTGACCTGTTCCGGGCTTCCCGTTTGCAGAAAGACCTCCGGCGCTGCCAGGACGTCCTCGCTCAGTTGACAGGAAGAGCGCCTTCCTACTACCGACCTGCGGTGGGGATTCGCAATCCACCAGTGCACGCCGCCGCACGTGGCCTGGGCTTGACGGTGGTGACCTGGACCCACTCGGCGCGGGATGGCGTCTTCCCGCTCACGGCTCACCGCGCGTTCGCCCTTGCCGCGCGAGCGCGTGCCGGCAGCATCCTAGCCCTGCATGACGGGCAGCTGCGGGGCGACGCGGCCCTTCGGGAACAGACGGTCCGTCACCTTCCCATCTTACTGAGGCACCTCAAGGAACGCGGGTTCGCATTCGAGACCCTGACGTCGCTCCTTAGAGGCTAGGTGGCGCCTGGCTCAGCCGAGCTTCAACAGCGCGGCGAGCGCGCGTTCGGGTTCGCGCACGAAGGGGTTGTTGGAGTCGAGCACGTAGCCCCCCAGAATGGCGGTCATCGAGCGCTTGATGGCATCCGTCTTGTCCGCCCGGAGCAAAACCCTCTGCAGCTCGCCCGCGTACCAGGACCGGACAAAGGCTTTGAAGACACCGACCGCCTTGAGCACCACGCCATCGTACTCAGTCGCCCAGTCCACCGGTTCCCCGGAGAGAAAACGGTGAATGAGCGCGGCTGCGCGGGCCGCCGATTCCAGAGCCAGCGTCACCCCAGAGGAGAAGACCGGGTCGAGAAACTCCGCTGCATTTCCGGTGAGCGCCCACCCCGGGCCATGGAGCCGTTCCACGGCGCTGGACCACGCCTGAAGCTTGACTGTCCTGAGCACCGGGACGGCGCGCTGCAGCCGCCGCAGGATGTTCTCATCCTCGAAGAGAAGCTTGAACAGCCGGTCTCGGTCGCAGCCGGGAATGCTTTCATAAACGGCTGGCTCCATCACCAGACCGACCGAGGTCCGACCATTGGAGAACGGGATGATCGACGCCCAGGCTCCTCGGGGATGGATACAGATCCAGATGTCTCCTTCACGGTCTCCCGCCGGGCGCTCGTCCCCCTCCACCCAGGTGAAAAGCGCCACGCGCGGTGTAAGCACGGACGGGCGCTCGAGTCCGAGGAGGCGCGGAAGCACCCTGCCATACCCGCTACAGTCGAGCACAAAACGCGCCCGAACCTGTGTGCTTGCCTCGGTCTCAACGTCCCTGGCTGTGACCAGGGCTCCCACGCCGTCGAACGCGACTGCCTCGACGCGTTGGTTGAACCGAACGTCCACCCCGTGCTGCCGGGCGGTGGTGGCCAGGGTTTGGTCGAAATCCCCTCGGGGCACTTGAAACGTTTGCGTCCGCTGTCCCGGAAATACCTCCGCGAAGCAAAAGCGCTCACGCTCCGCGCATTGAAGGAAAAGAGCGCCGTTCTTGGCCTGGTACCCTCGTTGAACGACTGCATCGAGCAATCCAGCCTCGGCCAGGATGTCATTCGAGCGCGGAAGGAGAGACTCGCCGATCTGGAAGCGGGGGAACGTCCCCGCCTCTAGCATCACCACCCGGTGGTGGTGTCGAGCCAGGATGGACCCAGCAACGCTTCCGGCGGGCCCGGCACCGATGACCAAAACGTCACTGTCCATGGAGCGCGACTGGCTGCCGCTGCAGTCGCGAGACAGCAACGGCTGAGGCGCTGCCGAGGAGGACCGCGAACACGCCTCCGACGAGCACTCCGCCGACGAGCATGTCGAGGAACAAGTCCGCCACCACAGTCGCGAGCGGAACGCTTTGGAAACCCGTCAGCTGGAGCGGGAGCCAGTGCCCGCGAAGCACGAGTGCCCCGAGTTGGGCAGTCACAAAGAGGACCACTGGTGTCAGCGGGGGAACGGAAATCTGCACGCCGAGGACGGCAGCGATGGGATTGAGACGGAAGAATCTCGCGAGCACGACCGCGAGGACCACCTGAACGCCAAGGAACGGGCTGCACCCCAGCATTACGCCCATCCCAACCGCGATGGCGACCTTTCCCGGCGTCGTGTGCTGCCGCGCGAGCAATTCGACCTGCGCTCGGAGGCGAGCCACGAGAACCATGCCTTGCCTGTACCCCGTTTCCCCGGGGTTCGCCACCCCGGGCCGTTTGACAACCAGGGCTCCCCGGCGCCAGATGTTTCAGTGGAGCCTGCAAGCGCACAGAACAGCGGCAAGCTCGAGCAGGCGTGTGTCGTCATTCCGGTCTTCAACAACGTCCGGACGGTCGGCGACGTCGTGCGCGGGGCGCTCGAGCATGTCTCGACGGTCATCGTCTTCGACGATGGCTCGACGGACGGCTCCGCCGAGAGTGCGCAGGCGGCCGGCGCAACCGTGCTTCGCCAGAACACCAACGCGGGCAAAGGGACCGCACTTCGGCGCCTGTTCGAAGCTGCTCACCAGCGAGGCTTCCGCTATGCCCTGGCGATGGACGCGGACGGGCAACACCTGCCCGCCGATTTGCCCCGATTCCTGGAGGCGGCACGAAAGGCACCGGGCACCCTCGTCCTCGGCGCCCGGGACCTCGTCGCTGCTGGCGCTCCAGGTTCGAGCGAGTTTGGCCGGAAGACGTCCAATTTCTGGATCTGGTTCGAAACCGGCGTTCAGGTGACTGACAGCCAGTCTGGTTTCCGGGCATACCCACTGCCGGAAACCGTGCAGCTGAAGCCCTGGGGCAAACGCTACGAATTCGAGGCGGACGTCCTGCTCCGTGCAGCCTGGGCCGGACTTCCTATTCACACGGTGCCCATCCACGTCCTGTACCCTGCGGACCGCGTCACGCATTTTCGATTGGTTGTGGACAACGTCCGCATCGTGGCTCTCAACACGCTGGCCTGCCTGCGGATGCCCCTGCCGCTGCCTCTTGGCCCGCGGCTGAACTGGCTTCCTCATCGCCCGGGACTCTCTCTGTTCGCGCTTCGCCGCTGGGCTTGGCTTGGTGGTGCAGGACCCGGGTGGCGGGCAGCAGCTGCGGCAATCGGCGTCGTTGGTGGCGCTGAGGCATTCGACCCCTGGCTCCGGGTGGCCGCCGGGCTAAGTTGCGTCATCGCTGGGCTGGGCGCACTCCCGGCGCTGGTTGCGTCCGTCAGCTGGACGGCGCTGGTACACCGCGGCCTTCGTCCGGCGCTCGCAGCGGCACTGGTGGTAGGTGGCTTCGCCTCGCTCGGTGCTCTCGAGGCGCTCCGCCTGCCGAGCAACCGCCGGGTAAAGAGGTGGACTGGCCAGAGCCGTGGGGGCGTGTTCGGCTATTGGTTCTTCTTCCAGGTGACGCGGTACTTCGGGCTCTCCGCCGCCTACTGGGTTCTCTACCCGGTGACATTCTATTTTCTCTGCTCCTCACGCACGGCCCGCAATGCCTCGCTTCAGTTTCTCGAGCGCGCGGTCGGACCCGCGCCGTTGCCAGTTCGCCTCGTTCGTAGCTATCGCCACATTCTCGCTTTCGCGCGCACGATGGTTGACCGAGCGCTCTTCGCGACCCGGGGCAGGGAATTCTTTCGGTTCGAAGCGAATGGCTTCGACCACATTCGCTCGGCTGCTGCGAACGGTCGTGGGGCGATTCTCCTCACCGCCCATCTCGGCAACTGGGAGGTCGCCGCCGCCCTGCTGGGGGAGGCCGCGCAGAAGCTGGCCATCGTCGCGTACCGTGGAGACCACGAGAAGATTACTCGCTACATGGACCGGGCACAGGGCCCCCGACCGAGGATTATCGAGGTGGGCTCGGACAGCCTTTCTTCGCTGGAGATGCTCCGATCGCTCCGCGAGGGGACCGTCCTTGCCGTCCAGGGCGACCGCCCCATGGACCGGCATGTGGTCGGGGTCCCGTTTCTGGGTCGCGAGGCCCCCTTCCCGGTCGGACCCTTCCTCCTAGCTGCATTGAGTGGCGCGCCGCTGATTGCAACCTTCTCCCTGCAAGTAGCGCCCGCGAGCTACCGCTTCTTCGCCGACCCGCCGCGCCAGCTGAGCTTCCGGAAGGACGAGAGCCGCGACGCTCAACTCCGGACATGGGTCGAGGAGTACGTCCGTCGCCTCGAAGGACTGGTCCGCCAGTACCCGTACCAGTGGTTCAATTTCTACGAGTTTTGGGACGCGGCGCCACCGACTCCGGTCACGAAACCTTCTGAGCTACACGCTCTCGGTTGTGAAGCCCATGGACCAGACGCCGGACGTCCCCGCCCAACGGGCGATCCGGATCGACCGGCGGCGCCCATGCGCTGAGTTGCTCCAGGAGCTCGGTCCCGGCAGTGGACGTTGGATGGGGCGCCCCGAGGTAGGTCGCCTGACGAAGCCCGAGCGCAAGCGAGGCCTGAATCAGGGCAAGCCTGTCGGCTTGTCGGAGTGCCTCCAGCGCGGCCTGTGTCCCAAATGGGACCACGTCTTGGTTGTGACCGTTGGTGGGAAGGCTCTGGATGCTGGCAGGCGTTGCGTAGCGGCGCATCGACGCGACGATGGCGGTGGCCGACAGATTCACCCCGGCGAGCCCGGACTGGGCTCCCGGCTTCGCTGAGAGGAGAAGGGGTAGACCTCCGTTGCGAACCGGGTCGAGGAGAAGGTCGAGCTGACGCTCGGCGAGGTTGCCGAGCTGGGTCAGCGCGAGGTTGAGAGCGTCGGAGACGAAGGCAACCTGCTGACCAAAGAAATTTCCCCCGTGAATCATCGTGCCCTCGTCCGGTAAAAACACCGGGTTGTCGCTCACGCCGTTGAGGTCGTTGGTGATGACCTGGTGCGCGTGCTCTACCGTTTCCTCGACCGCGCCCACCAGCTGCGGCACGCACCGTAGGCTGTACGCTTCCTGAAGCGGCCGGTCCCGCTTCGCGGTCGAGCCGCGCAAGAGAGCTTCCAGTCGCTGCGCCACCCGATGCCCCGCAGGATGGCCGGACAAGGCCAGCAGCCTGGGCGTGGTGAAACTCCCGGCGGCGCCGATTGTCTCCACGAGCAAGGCCGAGAGCTCCAGACTGATAGAGACGGAGCGACGCGCAGAGGCTACGGTGAGCGAGGCCGCGGCTGCAGTCAATGCGGTGCCATTGACCAGTGCAAGCGCGTCCCGACCTTGGAGCAGCAAAGGAGAGAGGCCACCGCGCTCCAGCGCCGCGGCGGCAGCCAGGCGTTCTTCGCCGAGGAATGCCTCGCCCTCACCGCAGAGCGCCGCGGCGGCATGGGCCAGAGGCGCGAGGTCACCGCTGGCTCCAACGGAGCCCCACTCGGGTACGGCAGGCGCCCACGGAACGGCCAGGGCAGCGCTGAGCGCGTCGAGGACTCCCAAGCTGACACCGGAGTGTCCCTGACCCATCGACCAAGCGCGCGCCAGCAACATGGCCCGCGCGACGGATGGCGCGAGCATTTCCCCCTGGCCAGTGCGGAGGTGATTGAGCAGCCCGCTCCCCTGCGCCCCTGCATCGGCGGAGGCTCCAAAGGACACCAGCGGTCCGAATCCCGTGGAGAGTCCGTAAATGGCGTTGCCCGCATCAGCGTGCTCCTTCACGAAACGCGCACACCGGGCCACGCGGTCACGGGCGGGGTTCGAGAAGGAGAGCGTGATGGGACGTGCGGCCCCCTCGAGGTCCAGGGGTGTCAACCGCCTTCGGCCGTCGAACACCAAACTGTAGGAAGGAGGGCTCATGCTTGATAGAAAAGTTGTTGAGCGCGCCGCCGTGACACCTTCCCGGTAGGGGTCGTGCAGGCGCTCCAGAAGTCCTCGGGCATCGCCCTGGGCTGGAGATAGGGCACGGGAAGCGTAAACCCCTGCGGCGCCGCGCCTCGCATAAGGGGCTGGACGGCCTCCCGACCCTCGCCAACCAGGAGCACGGAGCCGTCGTAGGGCCGTTCGAGGGGGACCGGGTTCACCATCCGGCCATTGTCGAGCTTGAAGAGCTCGTCTCTTCTCCCCTGAAACACGAAGCCATCCCCACAGGGCGTTGCCAGATCTCCGGTCGCGCGCCAGCCGTCTGGGGACGCCACCGGCATCAGCTGGTCGCCTTGCACGTAGCCCATAGCCAGGTTGGGACCCTGCACGAAGAGCTCGCCGAGGCGTTCGTCAGCGTCCGTGCGAAGTGCCAACGCACAACCCAATCTGCGTCCGAGGAAGTCGTCAAACTCCCACTCACCCGAATCGCCGAGCGACACACCCGGCGCGCACTCCGTCTGTCCGTAGCCGACGCGGAGTTGAGTCGCTTGCAGGCGCCGCCGGACCCGCCCGTGGACGGGCGCACCGCCGACAATCCCCGCTCGCACGTTGCCCAGGCATCGATCGGAGAGGCGCTCAATCATTCGCGGGACCGTGAAGAGGCACTCACCCGGCGAGGCGTCGAAGACCTTTGGAAAATCCGTGGCGGAAATGGAACAGAGCAGGCCCTGATACAGGAGCCCCATCAAAAGCTCGAGTGTGAACCCGAAGGTGTGGCTCCAGGAGAGGTAGCCCGTGATGGCTTCGCCTGGGCTGTAGCCCAATGCTGTGTGGTGGGTGTCCGCCACATGCAACAAGGCTTGCTCAGAGAGCGCTACCGGTCGGGCAGTTCCTGAGCTTCCGCTTGTGAAGAAAATAGCGGCCGGGACATCGGTCGACTGCGAAGGGAATGGGTCGGCTGAAACTACCCGGAGCAACCCTCCCCGGGCGCTCAGCAGGCCGGTGACGTTCGCTGCGCGACACCGGTCCACAAGGTCATCGTCCGAAATGCCGGGGTGAAGGGGAACGAAGGTCATCCCGTGCTGGAGACAGGCGATGAACGTCGCAACGAAGTCAGGGCCGTTTGGAAGTACGACCGCCAGCCGGTCACCCTCGCCCAAGCCCAGTCGAGCTAGGTCACGCCCGACAGTCTTCGCTTGCAGTCGCGGGTCAGTGGAGCGCACGCCCAACGCGTTCGCTACATACATTTCTCGTACGTTGGTAAGCCGATCGCAGAGGGTCAGCGTCGAATCCATCGCTTCCCGCGTTGTGCTTGGTGGCGCAGCTGAGATTGCCTCGCCCTTAACAGGTAGGCAGTCGTTGACCCGGAAACAAGCCGCAAGCCAGCGAGGGAGGACGGGGTTCTCCGGGAACCGGCCTGGGCCAGTTCCAGGCAGCGAGAATCGGCGCGCCCTGGATTCCAAAGGGCGTCACGGTCCATACAGCCGAGACGGAAGTCAGGGAGCTGAGGAGAAGGACCTCTTGGTGGCAGGGCCGCCTGCCCCTCTGCAGCCGAAGAAACGACGGGGTTCGGAGGGGCACCCGGCGCCAGCGGTCAAAGGCTAACAGCTGATGACATCCGGAGAACGTCGCCCACGAGCACTCGTGGTTCGCCTACTCGTTGAGGCGACAGCGACACCCAGGCGCTATATACGCACGGCGAAAGACTCGGACGCTCGTGTCAATCGTCGTGCGACGTGACCTGCCAACCGCACGTCTACAAGAATTCCCAGGCTTCAACTCTCCCCAAAGCGTGTCGCCGGTCTTCCAGTCGCGCGCGACCCCGCTGATACGTCGCACGGTCGCAAGCCTCCAGCGGCTGTCGGCCGACTTCAGCGCGCCACCCCACCCTCATGGTTGACGGGGTTAGGTGTGACGACATCACCGCTGAACGGCCGTGCGACCGCGCAGACCGCCTCATCGTAATCGAACGCAAAAGTCACCGAGCGCTCGATTCACGACCCTGTCATGGTCGCTCAGCCACAGCTGTCGAGCACGGGTTCGGAGCCGAAGAATCGGGTTGCCGAATCGTCCGCCAAGATGTCTCACGCGGCGCTCGGTGCTCCTTCCGGCACCTCGAAGCGTCGATCGTGTGGCGCGGCGCGACCTGGTTGTGCTTGATTCACCCCCCTAACGCCGCACGTTGGGGGCGAACGCAACCTGTCTGAGAAGTACCCTCCCCGAATGGGAAGGGCAATTAGCGGTGGTAGCTCAGTTGGTAGAGCACGAGCTTCCCAAGCTCGGGGTCGCGGGTTCGAATCCCGTCCGCCGCTCTTTAGAAGGAAACGGAATCCACTGACGTTTCCCCAGCTTGAAGATGACCTTGTTAATCTTGGCGGTGAGGCGGAAACGAACTCATTTGACCAGCACGATGTCGTCGGGCCTCCAGGTCTGGTTGAACCACGGTTGCAGCGGGCCGTAGAGGCGCAGGATCATGAACCACGCCTTGCCGGGGATCGTCTGGACCCAGTTGGGTTCCTTGCCCGCTGGCGCTTTCGGGCCGAACCAGACATCCACCGAACCGTCGGCGTTGACGATCACGTCCTTCTTCTGGCTGCTCACGCTCGGGTACTGCTGCATCGTTTGCAGCATCGAGCGGGTCTGCGCGTCGTAGACAATCACTGACCAGAAGGTCTTGACCGGGATGTTCGGCGGGAGGTGGAGCTTGTAGTTGTTGCCGCCGTCGAACGAACGGTTGTCGGCGTCCACGGCCGTCCACGGGTAGGTGGAGCCTTCGCCGACGATCTTCGTGTCCATCGCCGGGGTAACGCCGGTGGCGACGAAGAAGAACATCGAAGCTGCGCTCAGGTTGGGAACGCCGGGTTGCCACTCGAACTTGTAGCCGCCGATGAACGGATACTTCCATTGCCGATTGTCGTAGATGTAAGCCGCCTTCTCGCGCACCCGGTAGGCCAGAGCGCGCCCGGTCGCGTCACCCACCGCCGCCGCCTCCGTCAGGATCTTCTTCATCCGCTCGTCCGGCGCGAAAGGTTGGCCCTTCCGGATGCCCACCGATGCCCAGAAGCCAAGCGTCGTCGCGTCGACCGTGTCGGTAGGTTCGTCCTGCACGACCGTGTTCAGCATTTCCCAGAAGCGGAAGTCGCCCGGACCGACCATGTTGAAGGGCTTCCCGGACATGTTCACGAACTTCAGTTCGGGCGGATTCGCCGCCTCGGAGAGCGGATAGATCCTCATGGTCTTCTTGACCGCGTCGACGCCGGGCGTGGGCTGGCCATCGACGAGGAAACTTCGCCAGGCGGCCCACACGCTGAAGGAACCCGGTCGCACGACGAAATAGCCCTTGGGCAGGCTCCCCTTGTAGCCGGGGGGCAGCAGCAGGTACTTGCCGCCCCTGCCTTTGTCCGGCCCCGTGAAACCGATGTCACCGTTCCAATGGTACCAGGCGTCGTTAACCAGCCCGAGTACCTTCGGAGGCGCCTCGATGACCAGCGGCCCCTTGCGCAGGTCCAGCCAGAACCAGGTGTAGGGAGTGTTGTTGTTGGCGGTGAGCTCGACGGTGCGCGAGTCCACCAGGTCTTCCCAGATCGGCACGGTCGTGTTCGCCGGCCCCATCGCGAGGATGCCGTCGCGGTTGGCCGCCTGGTTCACCACCGGCAGCGCCAACAGGTACGCCTGCACCGCGCGCTGGAAGTCCAGGTTGTCGTAGATCCTCTCGGTGCTCGCCGGGTCCGGGACGCCGTCGAAGAAGTTCAGCGTGCCGAAGCGCGTCTCGACCTTGCCAGGCGCCGCGACGCCCGGTGGCAGCGGTGTGGAGTATTTGAACTGCGGGTCCGCGGGCGGGCCGCTGAGCGGCTGTGCCAATACATGCGGTGAGCTGGCAGCGAATGCCACGGCGATCCAAGAACGGATCCGCATTTAAGTCATCCTCTCAATATGGGTTCGCTCTGGAATGAGCGGGCACCCCTTACGCTCGGCCCGTGCGGCCCAGTAGCCAGACGATCAATTCTTCCCCGCGAGAAGCAAGAAGTGCACCCTGACGCCAATCTGCACTGACAGGCTAGCCACCCTGGGTTGTCGGCGAAAATCTTGCGCACTCGGCCATTCAGCGCTCAAGGAATGCCAGCGCGTTTTTTGAGCCCGAGGCAACCGGCCGTGCTGCACTCAACGCGTTCAAGGAGGTCGAGACGGCGCGGACAAACGAGTTGCCGTTCGCGGGCGCCCTGGAGGCGTTAGGGAAGGCCGACGCGGCGCGCACCGAGGCGACGCGCATTGCGAAGGACAGGTTCCAGGCGGGAGCTATCGACCTTCTCCCGGTGCTGCAGCTCCAGGCAGCGCAGCTCGGCGTCCGGGCCGAGGTCGTTAAGCTGCAGAGCGGAACCTGGCCCTCACCACTGGTCACGCTCGGGTCAGTACTTGCGGGCGCCCGATCTTAAGCTGAAGACGCCCGCCTCGAACGTCATTCCGAACGTGTACCTGGGAGGGCCGGGAATACCCCTAGAAGCGGTCTTCCGAGCGAGGAAGTACCCCCGGCAGGACCCCGTGGTGACGTTCAGGAGCCCGGGCCCAGCTGCCCCGCCGACGACGTCGTACCGGTGCCCTGCCCCATTTTCACCCGGACCCTCCGGTGCCGGCCGATAAGGCCGCGCTCAGGTAAGCCTCGCAAACGGCGGCGCAAACGCCCACGGTAGGGGGTCCCCGAGGCTCTAGGAGCTGCGCAGACCCCTGGTCTTACCCGTCCCCAAGACCCCATTAGGGCGTTTGCAAACCCCGGGCAAGGTTCCCAAGCTCGGGGTCGCGGGTTCGAATCCCGTCCGCCGCTCTCGTTCTCTCAGATGGGGAGAACTTCCCAGCCACAGTTGTTGCGTGGTCCGCTTTCAGTCCTGAACGCCGGACCGAACGTCCGGAGGCGGCTCGCAAGCTCGGGGTCGGTCGGTTATAGGCTTTCGGAAGCGTGCAAAATGGACACGCAGGCGCGGTGGTTGGGCAAGTGGGCGCACGAACCCATCAGGCAGATGCGGCGGGGACCTGGGTACATCCTGGAGGCAGGGGGGACGGCCGGTGTTGGTTTTCAGGATCCCTTACGTTACCCACGGCCCGTCGGGGCCTGGGGCGGACGCCAGCGGGCTGCCTGGGCCCGGTCGCGGACGTTCAGCTTGCCCAGAATGGCGGAGACGTGGTGGTCCACTGTCTTCGCGGAGATAAAGAGACGCCTGCCGATTTCTGCATTGCGCAGGCCCTCACTAAGCAAAGTGAGGATTTCTGCCTCGCGGGTGGTCAGGCCCGCAGGATGGGTACGGGTACTCGGCCGACGCCCCCGGGGAATGTGGCGGCTTCCCAAGGCCCGAAGCCGTCCTGCCACCCGTGCTGCAGCGGCATGCATCTCTAGGCGCTCCAGCGCCACGAAAGAGCTTCGCAAGCTCTCCTCGTCGCTTAGGTCGTCCAAGGCCAGTGCCGCCTCGAGCGGGCAGCCAAGGCGCTCCCACTGCCGTCGGGCTGCAGCCGCACGACCTGACATTTGCCATCGAAAGACTGCAGGGCACCATTTCGGTAGGCGAGGCCGCCCAGCCCCGGCACGCCAAGAACAGAGGAGCAACTCGCCGGCGGTCCACGGATCGCCAACCTCGAGTGCCAGGGGCAGCGCCCTGGCGGCTTCGGTGAGCGCCCGGGCGTCGTCCCCAGCCAACCAGGCGGCTTCAGCGCGCGCGATGGAGACGGGTCCCAGGCGCTGGAGCTCCCCTGTGCGGCTGGCAAGGCCGAGCGCCTCGTCCAGTGCTGGCCATGGGTCCCCATCGCCTCGCCGAGCTCGTACGCGGCCAAGAACCGTCAGAGGATAGATGCGGTCCACGAGCGGCAGGCCCTGTCGTCTCAGGACCGCCTCCGCTCCAAGCAGCGCCGCCTCGAGCGTCCCCCGATGAAGGTAGACGAGGGCTCTCCACCCGAGGAGGTAGAAGCGATAGCCGTCGAGACCATGATCGTCGGTGTAGGGCAGAGCTGAAGCAAGGTAGTCCTCGGCGTCCGATAGCCGTCGCTGCATGACCGAGTACGAAATCAGGTTGGCCCACGCTCGAGCGGCATCGTCGTCGAGGCCAGCGGCGAGCGACAGCTGGAGGCTCCGGCGTAGCAGCCGCCATCCGCTTGGACGGGAGGTCTGGAGCTGACATGAACCCAGGTTGCAGAGCGCATGAATCTCGATGCCGTGCTCGTTGAGTCGCCGCGCCAGGGCGAGCGCCTTCCGTCCCCATCGTTGGCTCTCTGCATATTTGCCCGAGAGCATTCGCAGCTGAGCGGCATTGCTATAGGCGGCGGCCAGTGCGGCCCCTGGCTGCAATCGCTCGAGGGCGATAATGGCTTCGTTCGCCGAGCCCTCTGCCTCGGCATTGAGACCCGCGAACCAGTTGAAGCGAGACAGCCAGCGCAGCGCCGCACCATGGCGAAGTGCTTCTCCGTGGGCCTGCCATAGGGTGACAGCCTGTTTGCAAGTCTCTATGGCCTCATCGAGTCTGCCGGTGAGATAGCACTCGATCGAATACGCTTCGAGCAGTTCTGTCCTGCGCTGGCCGACCGCACCGCCTGATGCCAGCGCTCGGGCGAACTGGGCCGCGGCCTCGCGGTGTGAGCGGAGCAGCAGCGCCTGCTGAGCTGCTGCAACAGCGAACTCGAGGACCGCTCCGGCATCGCAAGCCCCGGCTGCGTGGTGAGCCAGTCTGGCAGGTTCAAGAGCCGCCTCCGCCCGCGACCGCAGCGCTGCCAACACTCGCGCATGAAGCTCGCGATGACGCTCGGGAGGGAGGACAGAAAGTATCGCGTCACGGCTGATCTCGTGCCGAAACAGGAGCCGTGGCCCCTCAGTGCGGATCAGACCCATCTCGACGCAGGGCGCGAGCAGGAGTTCGGCGCCCAGGATTTCCGACATCAGCGAAAGCTCTACTACGAGGCCAACTGTCGCAGCTGCCTCGAGTGTCCGGCGCGCGCGCTCAGGCAACCGTGCAACACGTGCGAGGACGGCGTCGAGAATGTTCTCCGGAACCGAAGCTCTCGGCTCGGCCATGAGTTCGGTTAGGAAAAACGGATTACCACCTGTCTGGTGGTAGAGCTGGTGTGAATCGAGGCCGGTGCCGGAAGCCATTACGTGCACCGCGCTTTCGGATAGTGGCTCAAGCTGGATTCGTCTCACCTTTCCTGAGGTCGCCAAGTCGCCGATGGCCAATCGAAGAGGATGTTGGGGCCCGACTTCGTCTTCGCGAAAGGTGACAACGAGTAGAGCGCGAGTGGAATCCACCCGCCGACCGAGGAAGCGCACCAGGTCAACGCTCGCAGCGTCCGCCCAATGTGCGTCCTCCACAACGAGAAGCGTTGGCTCGCGACGACTGACTTCGGCGAGCACCGCCCAGAATATCTGCTCACGCCTTCCTCGGGTGTCGATGACCCGTCGGAGCTCCGGCGTCGAGGCGAGGATGTCCAGCAGGGGTCCGAGTGGTCGCGGCGTCGAAAGTGAGTCGCAGCTGCCGAGGAGGACGCGCTTCCCGGAAGCGTGCGTGCGGATGAATTCGCGGATCAGCGTGGTCTTGCCGATTCCGGCCTCACCGCTGACCAGCGCGAGCAGTCCCCGCCCATGCTGCGCCTCGCTCCAAGCGTCGGCTAGCGCCGCCAGGGGGCGCTCACGCTCATAAAACGCCATCAGCGCCAGAGTACTCCAACGCACGGTCGGAGTGCGCGGTCGCTAGAAGCAGAGTGAGGCAGCGCCGGCAATCAGCCGCTCGTGGACCACGCTCGCGCCTGCGATCAGCGTTCCCTCAAGGAGGTCCTGCTGAGCGTAGCCACGCGCTTTCACACATGGCGTACAGGCGACAAGCTTGCCGCCGCGTCGGAGAAAATCCTTTACCAGTTCGGCCAGCGGGTCGAGCGGTGGGACGTGGGTAAGGTCGATGGCACGTCGCCGAGCAAGGTCGACTGCCGAACTGGTGAGGAAGACGGTCACCGCCTTGAAACCTGCGGTCATTCCTCCGTTGGCCAACGTAAACGCCACCGAGGAGAGTTCACTGTCGGTTCCCCGGGTCATCACCACCACCAGCTCACGTTGCTGCTCCGCCATAGGTCACCTCGTTGAGGGAGGGTCTGAGTCCACGACACGCTCGCGGATTCCGCGCGCGGGGGACATCGGGAGAGTTCCCCATTTTGAGGAAAGATCGCCGACGCTCCGCCGTCCGGCGCCGCGATCGCTACTCCTTAAAGCTCGAACTGGTCCGGACAACCTGGAAATTCGGTCACCGGAAACGTACTACCGAACGTACCGCTGGGAGCACCTGGGAGCCCAGTCCTGAGGTCTCGACGACGAGCGAGGGGCATGCCAAGAGCGTGTGTTTACGTTTAAGAACCCAGGTGTACGTGCGAGCGCCCGGAGGCTTCCTCGCAAACAGGCGTCCAAACAGGCATAGGGATGGCCCTGGCAGGTCAGGGGAGCGGTCGGAGGGCGCACCCTTGCCCGGAGGCAAGACCCCGTCGGGTCTGTTTGGGGCAGGGGCGACGGCTTCCCAAGCTCGGGGTCGCGGGTTCGAATCCCGTCCGCCGCTCTGTAGAGGCACCGATTCACGGGAGCTGCCTGCGCTAGGTTGCCCTCTGCCGCTCCCGGGGAGCCGCGTCGAGCCCACCCTTACCCGGAGTAAGGCATTACTCGAACAGCACCTGCGGATACTTCTTCGCAACGCTGAGAAGTTTTAGCGCAGCATCCGATGGCTGGCGCGCGTTTGCCTCCCAAGCCTGGACGGTACGTGGGCTGACGTTCAGGATTCTAGCGAACGCGGCCTGTGACACGCGCATCCTGGCGCGGACAGCGACAACGTCCTTCGCTGTCATAGGCCGCGGGGGCTTCAGCATGACATCGCGGACAGTAAGCAAAGCCTTCCCACGGTGGTACGCAATCGCGTCCTCCAGCCCAGCCTTGATCTTCGAGAAGGCGCGGCTCCCATTTACCCTGCGCTTCATGGCGTGTCCTTCTTGAGTCGCGCAACCAATGCGGCGACCTCTCGGCGCTCCGCCGTCGATAGGTCGGTCTTCTCCCGCTTTCCGAAGATCGCGACCAAATGGGTGACCTGTTGGTGCCACGTCCAACCGCTCGCTGTCTGGCCCGTATCTTCCGCAAGCCACCTGTCCCGGGGACCAGATCGCCGGACTCGGGGTCGGCTAGAATGCGTTGTTCGAGTGCCACCATGTCGTCGTGAGATAGCTCTCGGTCCCGCTCGAGTCGAGCTCGGTCTGCGCTGAACCCCGCCGATTCGACGAACCTTCGTCTCACGGACCTATACTACCTAGTAGCACAGACGTCTCGGCACTGCCAACCCACCGGTGACCGGAGACGATATGGTGAAAGCAGGGCGCTGGTCGCAAGATCGCGACCCGTATCTGCTCGAAACCAGCGTCCCCGGCGTCTTCGCGTGCGGCGATGTACGAGCGAGCAAGGTCAAACGCGTTGCGTCCGCAGTCGGCGAAGGAAGCATGACCATCGCCTTCGTCCACCAATATCTGCAGCACGCCGTGTCATCTTAATCGGATCTCGCCGGTGCGTGATCCGGGACGAACCAACTGGGCCCGTGGCCTGGCCTCGCCCTGTCAACTCCGGCTCTCCAAGGCGGTGCGTCACGCTTACTGCCAGCTGCCCCTTAATAGCCATCCGGCAAGGAATGAGAGCGACAGGCGCGTAACGCCTCGTCGAACTTACTCTGGGATTGATCCGTTCCAGTGGGACTTTCTGAGAGGTGGGTACGGTGTTTCGTGGCCTGGGTCCGCCCCCGGGGCCCCGCAAGACTCGCTACCGGCCTGCTGGCTTCGCTTTGGCCGGACGGGATTTCGACCCGCTGGGCTCTCCACTCAGCTTTCAAGGTTGCCTCGGACCCCTCTCCTGCTGAGCCAGGCTTCTCCTGGCGCACACCCAATTGACTTCATACCCCTAGGCGAGGTGGATGATTCTAAGCTTCCGTATTCGAATCGTCGGAAGCCCCGAGCATGGCAAGACACGGTCACATCCGTCCAGGAGGAGGCCTTCGTGGCACTCGTGGTCTTCCTGAAAGGAATCAACGTCGGCGGGCACAAGCTCGTCCGTCCGTCCCTGCTTGCCCAGCAGTTGAAACGCTACGATGTAGTCAACTTCGGTGCGGCAGGAACCTTCGTGGTTCGTCGACCCGTCAGTCGGAGCCGACTACGGGCGGCAATCGAGCGCCGTTTGCCGGTCCAAGCTGAAGTCATTATCTGCGACAGCGGCGCGCTTCTCGCCGCGGCCGCCGTTTTCGAGTTTGGGCTCGCGCCGATTCGCTCCGATGTTGTTCGCTTCGTGAGTGTGATGTCCCGCCTGCCTCGTCGGCCGCCCCCCACCCCTTTCGCCCTCCCTCTGCACGGAAGATGGCTGGTGAGAGTCCTCGCCAGGGAAGGCAGGTTTCTGTTCGGGGTTTACCGTCGTCAGATGCAGACCATACGGCAACTCGGCGCGATGGATAGACTCTTCGGCGCGCCGATCACTACACGCAGTTGGAGTACGATTTCTGCCATTCGAAAGGTACTGGAAGACGGATGTTCCTGACGGTCGGAGGTCTGAAGGTTGCTCTGCACCAACTCGGACTCCGCGACGGCCTCTGCTGCCATCCCCTCAGCCTTGGCTGGCGCCGCATAGGGTACGCAGGGTCGCACCAGGTGCTCGTTCTCTGCGAGCGCCGAGGAGTCCACCATCGTGGACCTTTGGACCACCCCGGGGCCTCTTCTCTCTCCAGGGAGCGAGGCGAGGTAGCATCCACGCGACTACATTGGGGGGAGAGGAATAATCGCCATGTTGCTCGCCGCCTGGCTGCGCGGGAATCTCATCCTCGTGGGATTTCAAGCATTGCTCACACCACCACCAAGGACGCTCGCCCAGCTTCGCGACGAGGTACACCCATTGGTCGAGGCCCGCTGTGGAAAGTGCCATTCGAAGGCTTCGCCCAAGGTGGTACCCCGCGCCCTGGCTGTGTTCGACGCCGATCGCCCGGACTGGTGCGCGCGATTGTCGAAAGCCCAGCTTTCCTTCGCTCTCGAGCGGTTCAAGGGCGTGGGCGTGTCGACCGCTGAGCTGGAGCGCGTGACCGCTCTCGTCGAGGCTGAGCTGGCAAGTCGCTAAGCTTGAGACGGGCGGCGAGGGCTTAGTGCCAAGACCACGTCTGCACAATCAAGAGCCGCCGGCCTGCTTTTCCGAATCTCGGGGTCGAGGGTTCGAATCCCGTCCACCGCTCTAGTCGTTGTCGCTCGCCGCAGCTCACTTCCGGAGTCCTGCCGTCGAAGAACACAGCGACTCGCATCCAATCCGGCAGGGCTCTCCCGCGTAGCACGATTAGGGTCAGCGCGTCCGCCTCCTTGGCGCTTTTCTCAGCATTCACCGACGACAGGGATGCGCACCCTCCCGTTCGGGTCGAGTCCAGCGCTGGGAGGTGCCCGGGGCACCACAGCAACACCGCCCGAACGACGACGACGGTAGGGCCTTGTTCCAGAGGCGCACGCCACGTTGTGGACGGCGGTTGTGTCCACGACGGCGGAGGTTCTGAGGGTGTCGCGCTGGGGGTGAGAGCATCCGCCATTGCTTGCGCTCGCCTGCGGTCAGACGCCTAGCACTCTGTGAGGGGATTGCGCTTCGTGGACCGGCCGCTGATGGCGGCCAGCGACGCAGCACCACCACGCCCTGGCCTGAACCTGCCGTGCGTCATCCGCAGCGTGGCCTCCGGAATGCATGCCGATGTCGATTTGGCTCCGAGACAGGTTTCCCGGTGAAAGTCTTTCCTCGCCGTGCCCTTGGCCGCAAATCTTTCGAAACCGCTGTTTCCCCGCAAACGGCACTTTCACCAGCTCTCCCCCGCACAAGCCCAGCCTCGAGAAGACCACATGACGCTCGCCACTTGGATGACGGCGCTGTTACTGACCCTGGGCGATGGGGCTGACCCATCGCAGCCGGTCCAGTCCAGTTTCCGACTGTCAGTCGCGACCGTGGCGCAGGCGGCCCAACCCGCGCCCGCGGCCCCGCCAGGGACCGCCCAGCCGCTCAGCGGCCCCAGCATCCTCCGAGGCCTGGCGCTCACCGTCGAGGGGAATCAGCTCGGCCGCCTGGGCGGAGATGGCCCTCCCCGAAGCGCGCTGCCGCAGGCCTTCGTCGACTCGGTCCGCAATGCACTCACGCAGGCGGGATCCAGGGACGAGGCCGCGCTCCAGAGTCTGCGTGCGACTTTCCCGGTCAGTGGTGCGGACATTTACCGTCTGAACTGCCGGTCCTGCCACGGTCCGGCCGGGGCCGGGAAGCCGCCCGCCATCGCCTCGATCATCGGCCCGGCGCGAGCCCTCTCGCCGGCTCAGCACGAGGCGGTCATGAAGGCGGCGGGATCCCAGGCGAACCCCGAGTTGGCCCGGCAGCTGGCGCTCCACGCCGAGGAGGTGCTTCGGGAGCGGCTGGCCAAGGGCGGGATCAAACCCAATTTGCCGTACCTGGAGACCATGCCGCCCTTCGCCTATCTCTCCGACCAGGAGGTGGTGGTGCTCGCGGACTATCTCAAGGAGCTGGGCGGCGTCGTCGGCAAGGGGACCGCTGTCCAGAAAGTCAATCAGTCGGTCATGCGAATCGGCGAGCAGGTGGTCCGCGGCACCTGCCGCATCTGCCACGACGCCACCGGAATGAGTGGTGGACACGCCCTGATGATGGCCGGCCTGATCCCGGCGCTAGGCAACCTGCCGGAGCAGATGTCGCTCGACGCGGTGGTCCACAAGGTGCGGCACGGCTGGACCTCGATGGCGGGGATGGCCCGGCCCGCGTCGCGCATGCCGATCTTCGCGTACCTGAGCGACGAGGAGGTGGCGGCCGCCTACCTCTACTTGGCTTACCTGCCGCCCCAGCAGGCCAGGTGATCTCGACAGCGGCGTTGGAGTCCCGGAGTTGGGGAGGGCCTCGTCGGCCGAGGCGGTAGACGGTCGTCGGCCTCCCACGGTCGCGCGGCGACGGTCTCCTGTCGTCGCCCCGCAGGCTGACCTAAATGGCGCTGGAGCGGGGGAGCTCGAGCAACCCGAACCGCACACGTGGTCCTCCGCCTGGTCAGTCCGCGCCTGCTTCAACCGCCGGTCGACCACCAAGGTCGCGCCTGGCGTGCGGCTTGCCGGCATGGACTAGGTTCAGCAAATGCGCCCACGCGCGGCGCTCCAAGGCGGGTCGAAACAACGGCTGAAGCCGCCGGATGTGCGCAACGAGCCGTCGTCGGAAAGGTCCATCCTGCTCCACTCTCCACAACAGCTCGGCGAGGGCGCGGCTATCTCCGAATGGGAAATATCCCGGATAGGAGACGCCGAGCAGCCCCACGGTCCCCGGAATGCGAGAGCACACCACTGGCACCCCGGCGACTACCGCCTCGGAGATGACGTTCGCGCCGCCCTCAAGGCGCGAACTAAGCACGAGCAAATCCGAGCGAGAGAGTCGGCGGAGCGTCTCTGCCTGGGGGCGCTCCCCTAGCCAGCGGTAGCGAGGGTTCCGCTGGGCTTCCGCCCGAGCACGGCTCGCCATCCTGGGATTGAGCGCGCGGCCCAGGTGGGTCACACGGATGCGTGACACCTCCGGCAACATCCGCGTCGCCAACGCGGCGCGAAAGGGGTCCTTCACCGGACGGAGATGGCCGATCACACAAAGCTCGAAATGGCTTGATCGCGTCCGCACAGCCCCGTACCGGGGTGTCGCGGATTGGTAGATGACACGAACCTTGTCGCGGTGTGGTTGGGGCACCGCCCGTAGCGCCAGCGGCTGAAGCACCACAAGTCGGTCTGCTAGACGCAGCGAGTCCTGGGCGGCGCGCGACCGGTGCAAGTCTTGGTACAGGTCGGTGCCCGTGAGAGCGACGACCAGAAAGCCTTCGGGGTGAAGCGCTTTGAAGCGCTCGGCGGACGGGTGGCTCTTACGTGCATGGAGGGCAATGAGAACATCTGCGGCGCCACTCTGATACTCGCCCCCTGTGCGGAGTTGATGTCCGAGGCCCTTGAGGATGCGCGCCCACCGTCTTGCAGTGACGCCGTTTCCCTGGAGGGCACCGCGCCGGACGGGGGTGATGAGCCGGATCTTCACGACAGCGCACAGGTTCTGAAGCCTGCGAATATGTCTCGCCGATCGGGCGTGTAGAAATTCCGGAAGCCGGGCCGGATCAGCCGCGACCGCGTGGCCCAGGAGCCGCCTTTGAGAACCTTGTGCGTGGCGAACCAGGGCCGCGAATAGTCCTCGTACGGGTCGGGGAAGAACCCAGGGTAAGGAAGGAAGTCGCTCGCCGTCCACTCCCAGACGTTTCCCAGCATCTGCCGACAGCCCCACGCGCTGTCGCCGGGGGCGAGCGCCTTGACATCGACGGGCTGCGCAATGCGGCCGTCCAATTGAGCGCGCTCCGGATCCGGGACCTCCTCACCCCACGGATACGGGCGACGTTGGGTGGAGAGCGTCCCGCCTGCATCAGGCACGGAGGCTGCGGCCGCTTCCCACTCGAGTTCAGTGGGCAGCCGTCGCCCGGCCCACCGGCTGTAGGCGTCGGCTTCAAAGTAGTTGATGAGATGCACCGGGAGGGTGGGTTCCAACTCCAACCAACTTTCGAAGTGACGCCGAAGCCAGGTCCCACCCTCACGACGCCAGTGCAACGGGTGTTCGGCTTCGGCTTGCAGCCGCCAGCGCCAACCGGCGTCGCTCCAAAGATCGCGACGCGCGTACCCTCCATCCTCCACGAATGCGGCATATTCGGCTTGGGTCTCCGCCAGGCGCTTGATGGCGAAGGGCTTCAAACGGACTGGATGAGACCACTTCTCATTGTCGAAGAGAAAAGCTGCGTCCCGTGGGCTCCCCAGAACGAAGGTTCCACCGGGGAGCTGAGCGTCACCCACCGCGCCAGGCTGGGCCCGAGGCGTTGCGGCGTCTCTCGAGAAGCGAGTTGGGTAGGCGAGCGTTTGCCGGGTCATCCAGAAGGCCTCGGCGTGCATGTCTTCATGGAAGGTGGCGAGGAGAAGGAAGTACGGCTCTGGCGAGCCCGCGGTGAGGCGCGGCAAGCCTTCGACGACCGTGTCCACGACGACCTGGAGATGCGCGAGTGTGGCAGCCCGGGAAGGCAGCGGGAGGTCCCAACGCGTGTCGTGCTGAACCTTGCTCGAATCGTAGAGGTCATCGCGCATAGGCCGCGTCAACTTGCGGGCGTGGCGAAGCACCCAATGCTCCTGGAACCAGCCCACATGTCCCACTTCCCACAGGAGCGGGTTGACGGTGTTCAGCCGCGGCCCCGTCCACTGTTCGTCGTTCAAGTCCTCGACGAGTTCCAACGTCCGCCGGCGCGCGTCAAGAATCCACTCCCCAAGAAGAGCGGGTGGCAACATGGCGCAACCTTATACGGCAGATGGAATGTCTGGAGAACGCATCCGCCGCTTCACCGCGTCGAGAGCAGCGGTGGTAGCCGGCGCTAAAGCGTTGATTGAACCTTTTGTTGGCTTCTTAACCACCCGACTTGCGTAGCGCTCGTGCTGACGCGTAGTCGACGCCTCTCTCGACCCGGGCCCGTACCGAAGCCTCGTCCTTGCGGCCGGCAGGCTCTAGAAAGACGCGGCCTTTCATTGGGGCGTGGGTTCGAATCCGTTCCGCCGCTCTCTCAAAAAAAACGTCGAGGCTGCCGGTTTCCTGAGTCGCCACCGATGGTCCCGAGCGGTCCACGAGGGCAGGCCTTACTGCCAGCGCCAGAAACTGCAGGACGCACGCGGCATTCAATCGCGCTCCTGGGCAACTTGGGCGCGCGCATTTTCTCTTGGGCTCCAGCCCCCGTCGGCGAGACTGCACCGCTCGACAATCTGCTTGTAGTAGCTCTTCGCCCTGGGCGGCCCGGGCGACCCCAAAGAACGTGGCCAGCCGGACGGCAGCGAGACGCAGGGTCGTCTGGTACTCGACGCGTGCCGTCGTGCCAAGCAGCAGCTCACCAAGAAGTTCCCGCATCGGTAGAATCGAAGAGGGGGTCGCCTTGTCGGTGCGTCATCGTATCCGCCGCGGAGCGGCAGCTATGTCGGCGCTGTTGTCTCATGCCCATCGCTATGCGCGATCCATGCCTCGCCGCCGCTCTAGTCATTGTCCCTAGGTCCGGACGGGCGAGCTACGTCCTGGACCCATGCAGGTTTTTCCTTACTTGGAGGTGGGGTTCGGTTCTTGCTTGGGCTGAACTCACCTCGCGGTCACCCTTCTTCATCTCGCGGAGCAGGGCAAGAGAGCTGCCGACTGTGTCCTGTCAGCAATCTTGCGCCTTCACGCGACCGGCTGCAGCGCCAGCGATGGAGTTCGTTCAGTCTTCATTGCTTCTTACGCCGGAAGCGTCTGGAGACCGGTCGATGTCGCTGACCCACCAAACGAGCAGCGTCCATGCAACCGCGAGCAGGACTGGCCCGATGAACAGGCCGATGACGCCGAACGCCAAGACCCCGCCAATGACCCCCGAAAGGATGAGCAGCAGCGGAAGATCGGCGCCCTTCTTGATGAGCACAGGGCGCAGCACGTTGTCGAGTGTCACGGCGGCAACCGCGAACACGAGCAGCACCGTTCCTCGTACAGCAGCCCCGGAGGAGTAGACCCAGATTGCTGCCGGCAACACTACGAGGATCGGTCCGAGTTGTGCGATGCAGAGGACGAACACGATGGCCGCGAGGACTCCTGCATGCGGCACGCCGCCGAGCAAGAGACCGAGGCCCGCGACCAAGGTCTGGACCAGCGCGGTGACGACCACACCGAGGGCCACCGCCCGCACTGCCTTGGCGGCGAGCCGTCCGGAGCTCTCACCGCGCTCGCCCGCGAGGCGGCGGAGGAAGCGCAGGACCCCGTTCGCCACCTTCTCCCCAGAAACGTAGAGGATGCCCGAGAGAACAACCATGAGAAGGAGCTGAGCGACACCTTTCGCCTTCGAGGCGACCCACGTCGCCGCGCCACGGACGTAGGGCTGGAGCCGGGTGAAGAGCACCTCGGGATGCCCGCTGGACCCCTGCCACGCCACCCGCATCCTCTCACCGACAAGCGGCACCCGCTCCAGCCAACCGGGAGGCGGAGGGAGCCCCTCGGTGGCGAGGGACTGCACGACCTTCTCGACGCGGTCTGCGTTGTCGGAGATGGCGGAGATGCCAATCCACACCGGAATGACAAGCACTGCAACCATGGCGAGGATCATCACCCCGACGGCCAGGCTCCGGTGCCCCCCGAGGCGGCGCTGAACCGCGAGCAGGATAGGCCAGGTCGCGATGACGATCGTCGAGGCCCAGAGCAACGACTCGGCGAACGGCAACATTACCCACACGCTCATAGCCACCATTCCCCCGAGGGCGAGAACCCCGAGGGTGATGCGTGGAAGGTCGAGTGCAGGCGGTCGTGAGTTCATCGGATTGGTCCCCTTGTGCCGGCGGCCGGCGGAAGGTCCCGCGAGAATTCGAGGGCCCAGTCACGAGCGCTTCCCTGAGCTCCCTACTCTTCTCCGGCTAGGTCACTATTGGCACTCAAGATCATTGTGCCAACGCTTGGGCCTAGCAACAGCCCCCCGGTGTCAGCCGGTGAGATTCCGGTCAGAATCTACGCACTGCAGAGGCGCAAGACTTGCGAGGGCGACGATGGACGGCAGCTTCGAGGACTTCGACGTCACCTTACGCGATGGGCGTGATGTGCACATCCGCGCCGTCCGCCCAGCGGATGAGGCAGAACTCGTCCAGGCGTTCGGTCGGATGAGCGAGGAGGCCCGCTACATGCGCTTCATGGGCTCGGTGAGCGAGCCCAACCTCGCGCAATGGCGGAAGGCGCTCGCAGCGTTCCCCGAAGGCGGTATGGGGATTGTGGCAACGGTCGCGGCGGACGACGGCATCGACATCGTGGGAAGTGCCACGTACTTCATCGGGGGCGACCGGACGCGCTGCGAGTTCGCTATCACCGTCGCATCGGCATTCGGTGGGTGCGGACTTGCGTCCAAGCTCATGAAGGCGCTCATCGACGCGGCAAAGCGGCAAGGAATCAGCCAGATGGAAGGCTACGTCCTAGCAGCGAACCAGTCGATGCTACGCCTCGCCAGGCATCTCGGGTTCAGCATCGCGCCCGACCCCGACGACGGGGCGGTTCGCATCTGCCGTCTACAGCTGTGACCGCCCGACTTGGCGAATCGCGGGACGGATGACGTTCTCCCCGGTTCTGGCGCCCAGCCGGACCGAAAGCTCGAACACAGCCAACGCTCGCGGAAAGGGCTCATGCCGCCCGAGTCCGCCGCATGCCTTCGGATCGCGGCGCCGATACTTGGAGCCTCGCGGCCGACGTATCAACCGCCTCTGATGGACGGGCGAGGGTCGAGGGTTCGAATCCCTTCCGCCGCTCTCGTTTGCCCCTCTGGGAAGGCTTCCCGGTGAATATTGAGGGGCTCGTTCTCGACGCCTCTCGATGCGGCCTGAGTCGTCACGGTCGGGCGTGTAGCCTCAGACCTGATGCGCGGATCCGCCTGGCGAAGCACCTTCTGCGCGATGGCCATTAGAACGCCCTCCCGAGGAAGAGGGACGCGGCGGTATGTTGCCGGTCGTTCAACATCAGCGCGCGCACTCGCGGCGACACCCACAGCTTCCGCCATGTCTTCTCCTCGCCGTACAGCGTCGGAGACTACCGGGGCAAAGCGTCTGGGGCACCCCCCTGAACGCTCGCAGTGCCAAGCCCGGCATGTGTGGCGGTAGGCCACGGTGATGCCTGCCGCCTCAGTGCCGTCCTCGGAAGTGACACGAGGCGTCCGAAGAAACGGCAGTTTCCTGACCCACCCGCATCGAAATGACCCACCCGACCCGGAGACGGTCTCGGGGGTTAGCCCTGGTGTCGGGAATGCATTGCTCGAAGGAGCCGTTCCCCAGGGAGGAGAAGCGCAATGCAGGACGCAGCTCGACAGACCGGTTCGGACGAAGCCTCCTCGGAGGCCTTGGAACAGTTGGCCTCGCTCGGAGAGCCCATGGACCCGACGGCAATGCTCAGGGAGCCGGAAGTTACGCAGGCTGTGCGTTTGGCCGCCGCGGCCGTCGTCCAGTCAGACCTCGAGCGTTACGACGGCTTGCAGGGGATCATGGTGGGGCGAGCCTACAGTATCGCCTACCAAGAGCTCTCCCGGTACCAAGCGCAGGACGGCCCACTGTTGGAGTGGCTCTCGCGGAGGGTCCGGAACGGCCTCGTGCAGGATTTTGCCTAACGGCGCGAGGGGGCCAGGGCGCGTGCGCGATTGGCTAATCCGTACACGGCGAACCCGCAGCGGTTGACGCCCGAGGTGCGGGGCGTCGCGGGTCATCGCCGCACGATCGGACCGGTTGGTAACCCTCAGCAACGCACGGGCAGCTGCGCCGGCGCGTTTCGCCGATTTTGAGATTGCTCGAGAGCGGGACGCAGACGACGGTTGCGAGGCGGCTCCGGTTGAGTTCACCCTGCACAACTGAGACCGGGCGCGGGAAATCTGGGTCCAGCCCCCACTGGCGTGGGAAGCCCCGGCGGGGAGAACCGCGTGGGGGATCTGGAGCGACGGCGACGACTCCTGCCCTCAGAAGCGACACTGGACTGAAACCGGTGGCCTTCGGCTCCGGTCCGCGCGCGGCCTACGGGCCCCTAGCCCTAGGGTTTGAGCCCGACCGGAGTCATTTATCACCCCTTGTACCGACGATGGCCCGTCGTACACGGTAGACCGTCTGGATGCGGCGGGGGTGGGTGGCCGTGAGAGCCCTCTCCTAGAACGGGGGCTGAGCACGGTACCCGGAGCCAGTCAAATTGGGGGAGCCGAATGCAACATCGTCACGCGAGGGGCCACGTTGCTTTGGTCCTTGTCATTGGTGTCATCGGGCTCGCGAACACCAATTGCGGCAAATCCGGCGAGACAGTGCAGGCCCCAACCAACCTTGCGTATTCCGTTGGCTCAGCGACGTACACGGTGGGAAGGCCCATCGCTGACAACAGGCCCACTAGCACTGGGGGCGCAGTCTCCTCCTATTCAGTATCTCCGGGTTTGCCCGCCGGTCTCGCAATCGACGGCGCGAGCGGGGTCATTTCTGGAACCCCTTCGGCTGTCGCTTTGCCAGCCAACTACACAGTGACAGCAACCAATTCCGGTGGCGACACGACGGCTAGCCTCAGCATCACCGTCAACGATGTGCCCCCGAGCAATCTCAGCTATTCGGCACCGACCGCCGTGTACACCGAAGGCACGGCCATCATCGCCAACCTGCCCACCAGTTCTGGCGGTAACGTCGTTTCGTATTCGGTGGCCCCCAGCCTCCCGCCGGGCCTGGTCCTTGACGCGTCCACGGGTATCATTTCAGGGACGCCGACCGCCATTGCCCCGGCTGCCACCTACACAGTCACCGCGGGCAATTCCGGTGGCGACACGACGGCCATTCTCGGCATCACCGTCAATCACTTGCCACCCAGTGGCCTCGCGTATTCGGCCAATCCCGCCGTGTACACCAGGTTCACAACCATCCCGCAAAACACACCGACGAACTCAGGGGGAGCTGTCGGCTCATACTCCGTGGCGCCGACGCTTCCGGCGGGCTTGAGTCTCAATTCATCCACCGGTGTCATTTCAGGGACGCCCACCGCCGTCACCGCCACGGCCAACTACACCGTGACGGCGACCAACTCCGTCGGGAGTACGACAGCCAGCGTCAGCATCACCGTCAAAGAGGCACCGCCGACGAGCCTGGTGTACTCGGCGAATCCCGCGACCTACACAATGGGGACACCCATCCTCCCGAATACACCCACCAACGGAGGCGGGACTGTCGTCTCCTACTCGGTATCGCCAGGGCTGCCGCCAGGACTGAACCTCAGCACCATCACCGGCGTTATTTCGGGTACGCCCACCGCCGTCGCAGCAGCGGCTGCCTATACCGTCACGGCCACCAACTCCGTCGGCAGCACGACCGCTACAGTCACCATTTCCGTCAATGACTTACCGCCCAGTAACCTTCAGTATTCTTCCAACCCCGCCGTCTACTCAAGATTCACGCCCATCACACCGAACATGCCGACTGACACGGGCGGGGCCGTCGGCACGTACTCTGTTACGCCCGCGCTGCCCGCGGGGTTGAGCCTCAACGCCACCACGGGGGTTATTTCCGGCACCCCCACCGTCGTCACGGCGGCAGCGAGCTACACGGTGACGGCGACCAATTCGGTTGGCAGCACGATCGCCAGCATCAACATCACCATCAAAGAGGCTCCTCCCAATAACCTCACGTATTCGGTCAACCCGGCAACGTACACCAAAGGGATGGCCATCCCCCCCAACGCACCGACGAGTGGCGGCGGGCCGGTCATCTCCTACTCGATTGCGCCGGGGCTGCCCGCAGGCCTGGGCATCAGCAGCGCAAGCGGGGTCATCTCTGGAGCGCCAACCGCCCTCGCAGCCACGGCCAGCTACACCGTCACGGCGACCAATTCCGCGGGCAACGCCACAGTCGCCGTCAGCATCACCGTCAATGATGTGGCCCCGAGTGGCCTTAGCTACCCGGCCAACCCGGTCACCTATGACCGCGGGACACCCATCACCCCGAACACGCCGACCAGCTCCGGCGGGTCGGTGGTCTCCTACTCGGTCTCACCAGCCCTTCCGGGAGGCTTGAGCCTCAGTGCGACAACGGGCGTCATTTCCGGGACCCCAACCGCCGCCACGCCGGCGGCCAATTACGTCGTCACGGCAACCAACTCCGGTGGAAGTACCACGGCGAGCGTCAACATCACCATCAACGACAAGCCGCTGAACCTCGTCTACTCGCTCAACCCTGCGACCTATACCAAAAGCGTAGCCATCACACCGAACAACCCATCGAGCGGAGGCGGCCCGGTCGTCTCTTACTCGGTCTCGCCAGCGCTGCCGGCGGGCCTCGCCCTCAACACCAGCACCGGCATCATCTCAGGCACGCCCACTGCCATCACGCCAACGGCGACCTACACCGTGACCGCGACCAACTCGCTGGGAAGCGCAACCGCCGGTGTCGTCGTCACCGTCAATGACGTCGCTCCCAGTTCTCTCGTCTACGCACCCAACCCAGCGACATACGAGAAGGGAATCCCGATCACGCCGAACAAACCGACCAGTTCCGGCGGCGCCGTCGTCTCGTACATGGTGTCGCCGGCGCTACCGCCTGGTCTGAGTTTCAGTACCACCACCGGTCAAATCGCTGGGACGCCCACAGCCATCACGCCAACTGGGACGTACACCGTCACTGCGACGAATTCCGGGGGCAGCACCAACGCCGTGGTCACCATCACCGTCACCGATGCGCCTCCCACCGGGCTTACCTACTTCCTCAACCCTGCCAAGTACACGAAGGGCACCCTCATTTCGCCGAACACGCCGACCAGCGGCGGCGGAGCAGTCGTCTCCTATGCGGTGTCGCCGGCGCTGCCGACGGGCCTCAGCCTGAGCACGACCACAGGAATCATCTCTGGGACGGCCACCGTCCTTGCGGCAGCGGCCAACTACACCGTCACGGCGACCAACTCCGGCGGCAATGTGATGGCCAGCGTCAACATCACAGTCGTGGACGTGCCGCCGAGCACCCTCTCCTATTCGGCCAACCCGGCGACCTACATTCTAGGGTCAGCCATCCCGGTGAATGTACCGAGCAGCACCGGCGGAGCCGTCGTGTCCTACTCGGTGCTGCCGGCACTTCCTGCCGGGCTGACGCTGAGCCCCACCACCGGCATCATTTCTGGAATTCCCACCGCCATCACCGCAACGGGCAGCCACACGGTCACGGCGACCAACACTGGCGGAAGCACTACAGCCAGCGTTAGCATCACCGTCAACCCGCTCCTACCCTCTCGCTTCGCGTTCGCAACCAACAGCGGTGAAAACACCGTCTCCATGTACACGGTGGAGGCGACGACGGGCCAGCTTCGGGCAAACGGCTACGTGACGGCGGGTACGGGCCCCCGCTCCATCACCGTCGACCCATCTGGCAGGTTTGCGTACGTCGCGAACATCACCTCAGGCAACATCTCGGCTTACACCATCAATGCGAGCACCGGTGTGCTCAACCCCACTGGTTTGGTAACGGCGGGCACCCGGCCGTTCTCGGTCACCGTCGACCCGACAGGCAAGTTCGCTTATGTGCCGAACTTCGAGTCCAACGATGTCTCCGCATTCACCATCAACCAAACCACCGGGGCGCTGAGCAGCATCGGCCCCACCGTTCCGGCGGGAACCGGGGCCAGGGCGCTTACCGTTGACCCTACCGGGAGGTTCGCCTACGTCGTCAACGAAACTTCGAACGACGTCTCCTCCTACGCCATCAACGCTAGCACTGGGGCACTGACCAGCCTCGGTCCGAGGATGGCTTCGGGCATGGGCCCCATCTCCATCACCGTCGATCCCACCGGAAGCTTCGTCTACGTGGCCAATCAAATTTCGAACGACGTCTCGGGCTACACCATCAATCCCAACACCGGGGCATTGACCAGCATGGGGCCGACGGTGGCGGCAGGCACACAGCCAAGCTCCGTGACGGTCGACCCGTCGGGAAAATTTGTTTACGTGGCCAACACGATTTCGAACGGCATTTCAGGCTACAGAATTACCGCCGGTACGGGCGTCCTCACCAGTCTTGGTACTCCCGTAACGGCCCCGGGGCCCGTCTGGGTAGCGATCGACCCGTCAGGAGAAACTGCGTACGTGGCCGATTTCTATACCAACCAGATTTCGAGCTACTCCTTGGACACGAGCACGGGAGCCCTAACGCAGTTCCAAGCCAACTCCGCCCGTTTGAACCCGAGCTCTATCGCCCTGGGGCAGGGCAGTTCTGCCGTGCACATTGTTCCGAAATTCGCGTACGTCGCGAACTCCGGCTCAGGCAACGTCTCGGCCTATTCCATCAGCTCGAGCGGAACGCTCGTGGGTGTCAGCGGGAGCCCGATTTCTGCCGGGATGACTCCCAAGGCTGTCGCCGTCGACCCGTCCGGCAGGTTTGTGTATGTAGCCAATGCCGGCTCGGCCAATGTGTCTGTCTATGGCATCGACTCGAGCACCGGAGCGCTCACCAGCATCAGCGGCAGTCCGTTTTCGGCAGGGACGACTCCAAGCTCCGTTGCTGTCGACCCTTCGGGCAGGTTCGTCTATGTGGCCAATGCAGGCTCGGCCAGCGTTTCGGCCTACACCATCAACTCGAGTGGAGCGCTTACCAACATCACTGGCAGCCCGTTTTTGGCGGGGATGACACCCGTCTCGCTGACAGTCGACCCTTCGGGGCGCTTCTTGTACGTGGCGAACTCTGGCTCGAACGACATCTCGGGCTACAGCATCGACCCCACGCTGGGAGGCCTCACCAGCCTCGGCGCAACCGTGCCCGCGGGGACCGGGCCCAGCTGCGTCGTGGTGGATGCCACGGGCAGGTTTGTTTTTGCTTCGAATTCCGGCGCAGGGACGGTTTCGGCCTATCTCCTCACCGCACCGAGTGGCGTACTGGCCCCCAATCCCGACTTGGCCACTGTTCCCGCTGGGACGAATCCGAGTTTCGTAACGGTCGACCCGGCGAGGGGCTTTGTCTACGTGACTAACTCCGGCTCGAACAATGTCTCCATCTTCACCATCAACGCGAGTACCGGAGCGCTCGCCGCCAACGGCTCACCCGTGGCGGCTGGAACGGCTCCGAGTTCCATCAGCGCCGACCCCTCTGGCGCATTCGCCTTTGCGGCGAACTCGGGCGCTGGCAATATTTCCGCTTACACCATCAGCGCGAGCGGCGTGCTCGTCGTCAATGGCACCGCCACCGGGGCTGGGACAACTCCAGAGTCGGTCGCCACGACGGGCAGCGTCCAGTGAGCCGCCGGGCTTCCTCTCTGCCCTGAACCACGGTTGGAGAGTGTCGAGCGCATTGCGTAGCCCTCGGACTCGAGCGCCACATGGCCAGGCCCTGACGACAGCACTACTAACAACGCCGGGACTTCCGTCGGCCGGACCCTCACACCCGACGGGGAGGGCGGACATCCTGCACGCCTTCGCCATCCAAACCCACGTCGTTCTTCCTTGAACCTCCAACTGCACCGAGTGGTTCAGCGACGCGGCCCTTGGGCTCGGCATCGAGGAGCTCCGAGCGCTCTTGGCCTAGGCGCGCCGTAAACACCCCGCGCTGCTACCGCTCCGAGGCTGCTCTCGCCGCCTAGCACTGGCGGCGTCGTATAGTCCGTTCGCTTCGTGACCCCCTCCGCCCTCGACATCGCCGCGGTCCGTGCCCGCTTCTCCGCGCTGGATCGTCCGCTGGCCTTCTTCGACGGTCCGGGCGGAACGCAGGTCCCGGATTCGGTGATTGACGCGATCTCCGGTTACCTTCGCACCTCCAACGCCAATGCCGGGGGCTCGTTCACTACCGGTCGCGAGACCGTGGCGAGGATCGATCGGGCGCACCGGGCGGCAGCTCGCTTCCTCCACTGCGCGCCCGAGGAGTGCGGATTCGGCGCGAACATGACGACACTCAACTTCGCGCTCAGCCGGACGCTCGGTCGCGAGCTCAAGGCCGGTGATGAGATTGTCTGCACTCGACTCGATCACGATGCCAACGTGTCGCCGTGGCTACAGCTGGCCGGTGACCGGGAACTGGTGGTCCGATTCGCCGACCTTCGGCCGGGGGACTGCACGCTCGACCCGGCCGACCTCGAGCGCCAGCTCACCCGTCGTACACGCGTCGTCGCCTTTCCCTGGGCGTCGAACGCGGTGGGCTCGGTGGTCGACGTCCGGCATGTGGCGGACTTGGCGCACCGGGCCGGGGCGCTGGCCTGGGTGGATGCGGTCCACTTTGCACCGCACGGGCCGATCGACGTGCGTGCGGTGGGCGCCGACGTCCTGATCTGTTCTCCGTACAAATTTTTCGGCCCCCACCTGGGCCTCTTCTACGGCCGGCGCGAGTTGCTCGAGCGCTGGCACCCGTACAAGGTCCGGCCGGCCGCCGACGAGCCGCTCGCCCACCGCTTCGAAACCGGGACGCTCGCGCACGAGCTGCTGGTCGGCTTCACGGCCGCGGTCGAGTACGTCGAATCGATCGGGTGGGATTCGATCGTCGGCTGGGAGCGCAAGCTGGGCGAACGGTTTCTTGCCGGGCTACCGAGGAACTGCCGCCTCTATGGTCCGCCGACAATGGAGGGTCGGGTGCCGACGTTCTGCTTCAACGTGGACGGCCGGCCGCCGCAGCAGGTGGCGGATGCGCTCGCTGCTCGCGACATCGCCGTCTGGTCCGGCAACTACTACGCGGTCGAGGTGATGGACCGACTCGGTCTGCGGGACGGTGCAGTTCGAGCGGGCATCGTCCACTACAACACTTTCGCCGAGGTGGACCGGCTGCTCGAGGCACTCCGCCAGCTCTGACGTCATCGCTGCGCAGCGGCTTAGGCGGTTCGCCGAGTGCAGTTGCTTCCACCTGTCAGCCGGCCACACGGGTGCGAGTTGCGCCGGTGGTCAGTGCGGCGCCGGACAACAAGAAGAGCCAGGCGAGCCCAAAGACAAAGCTATTCAGCGGCATACCCCAGATGAGGTCCTGATTGGGCATCATGGGCGCCGTGACGGGGTCGACCAGAACGCCGCCATAGAGAGAGGCAGTCGCAGAGGCGGCAAAGAAGCCGCCCAGCAGCACGCTGCCAAGTACGGCCCCCATGGCGATCCCGAACCGCGGCCTCTCGCGATAGAGCCAGATGAAGTAAAGGGCGACGAGCGCCAGCAGACTGCCGGTTGCAAGGAGCCACACCTCATGTAGCCGCGCATGTGCGGGCCAGGCTGGATTGAGAACGTGGGTCGGGCTCAAATCGACGAGGAGTGGAACGAAGCCGGCGACGACAGCCCCGATTGACATCATGAGCCGGCCCAGCACACCTTCGATTGTCATCTTCAAGTCTTCTCCCACGTGTGCGAACTCGCCGCCGAGATGGAGCGCCTGCTCGCGGCGCTACCTCGGTTCTGGGCTCCCCCTGGGTCTTCAACCGTCTCAAGACTTAGCCTCCCGGTGGCTGAAGACTCCCGGAGAGTGTCTGCCGAAGCGCCAAGGATAGTCTCAGCTGTCAATGCGAATCATTCTTAGCCGGAAGGGGTTCGACTCCGGAAGTGGCGGATGCCCGAGCCCGATCTTTCCCGATGGATCCATGTTGGCAATGCCGATCCCGTTAGCGCCCTCCACGGTCAAGTTTCGGGACCTTCGGTGGCGAGGCCGCGACCTGGGTCAATTGGTGGAGAACCTCACGAATAAGAGGGTCCGGCGCACGGCAGCAGCCCACCTAGATCCAGATCTCCGAGCTGATATGCGGCCGAGGCTGTCCGGCTGGAAGCCTTCGCTCGGGCAGCGTGGAAGTGCCCAGGGTCATCTCAAGAAGCATGGAGTTAGCGCCGGAGATTTATTTCTATTTTGGGGACTCTTCCGTCACTTCGACGAACAGACGGGTTGGGCCAGTTCCCGTCACCACGCCATCTGGGGCTGGCTTCAGGTCGCTGACGTCGTGTCCGTGGACGAGACCGTCAGAGGCGATTCAGGGGGAGAATGGCGTTGGGCTCAAGACCACCCACACCTCGCCTTCGAGTCCGACCCTACCAATACCCTCTACGTCGCTGCCAAGCACCTGAGTCTTCCTGGTATCCGGGCATCAAATCGCCCTGGTGCAGGAGCTTTCGATTTTTTCGCAGCCAACCGACAGCTCACGGCCGGGGATTCCCCAAACACGAGCACTTGGGCTCTGCCGCCGTGGTTTCTGCCCGGGCCGCGGCCTCCACTGAGCTTCAACTCGAACCCTAAACGGTGGACGGTGAGGGGAAACCAACTCTTTCTCAAGGCGGCTTCGCGGGGACAGGAGTTCATCCTCGAGGCCCGCGAGTACCCCGAAGCAATCCCGTGGGCAGTCGCACTGCTGGCCGAAGGCCCAACGGGTAGGTAACGGCACCCCTTGAGGCAAGGACAATAGGAGCAGCAGATACCGCGCACAGACCCGGCGAGGAGTCCCATGACGATCCAAATCCCGTCCACTGCCTACCAGCGTCGGCCGTCGCGCCTCTTCGCGCTTGCGGTCTGCGCGCTGCTCGCGTCCCCCGTCTTCGCGGACGAGGCATCCAAGACACCCGCGCCCACGCCAGGCGCGTTCACCATCGAGGCCTTCCGGCTAGAGAGCGGCGTCGTGCTCCCCCGCGCCGTCGTCGTCTACGGCACCTACGGCACGCTGAACGCCGCGAAGGACAACGCCGTGCTGCTGCCGTCGCACTACATGTCCCAGAGCGACGGCTACGACTGGCTCGTTGGCGAGGGCCGCGCGCTTGACCCCAAGAAGCACTTCCTGATCATGACGGAGCTTTTCGGGAACGGCCGGTCGTCCAGCCCAAGCAACACCCCCGAGCCCTTTCACGGCCCACGCTTCCCGGTGACGACCATCCGCGACAACGTGGAGGCGGTCCGCCGGCTCCTCGAGGACGGCCTGGGCATCCAGCACCTCAAGGCGGTGGTGGGCTTCTCGATGGGGGCGGAGCAGGCGTTCCAGTGGGCCGTGAGCCATCCACGGTTCGCCGACCGGATTGTCGCCACCGCCGGCACCGCCCGCTGCTGGCCGCACGGCATCGTCCGGCTCGAGGGGCAGATCCGCGCCATCACCGCCGACCCGGCGTTCAAGGGTGGCGACTACACGGACGAGCCCGTGCACGGCATCGAGACGACGGGTGCCGTGTGGCTCGCCTGGCTCTACTCGCAGGAGTGGTGGAAGCGGGAGCTCTGGAAGACGACCGACCCGAAGGCGGCAGGCATGACGCTCGCGCAGTTCACCGAGGCGCAGACGAAGGAGTTCTTCGCCGGCGCCGACGCGAACAATCTGATTCTCCAGATGCGCACCTGGCAGCAACACGACGTCGGAGGAACGCCGGGCTTCGGCGGAAGCACGGAGAAGGCGCTCCGGTCGATCGTCGCGCCGATTCTGTATCTGCCGTCGGAGACGGACCTCTACTTCCCGCTCGGCGACGCGCGGGAGGAGGCGCGGTGGATCCGCGGGGTCACGTTCGCGCCCATCCCGTCCCTTTGGGGCCATCCGGCGGGCGCCGGAGCGAGCCCCGCGGACCTTGCCTTCATCGAGGGGAAGCTGCGGGCCTTTCTCGCGTCGCGCTGAACCTCGGGTTACCGGCTGGCGCGTCAGGCTTGCTCGCTTCAACCAACGACTGAAGGCTCTGGCCGACGTCACTCGTCGACGTACTGCTCTGTATTGGCCCCATCGAGATGCCGCACACGTGCTCGAGCCATAACCTCCGGAGCCATCAGCCGAGCGTTGACCCCCACCCGCTTCAAGGCCGGGTCGATGGGCGCCCAATGCGTGACGCAGCCGCAGGTGATGCACCGATGGAACTCAATCGATTTGTCGTCCCACATGTAGACGTCTGTGCCGTCACCCGTCACACGGACCTGGTCTGGCGGGTAGTAGGCCCACAGCACGCCATAGCGTCGGCAAATGGAGCAATTGCAACTCGTGACTTGTAACGGGGCGTGAGCAACTTTCAACCGCACGCCGCCGCAGTGGCATGACGCTTCAACCGACTCCTGGCTTTCAATCATGTCGATTCCCGTCAGTTGCTTGTTTCACTCAGTTGCGTGCAGCTTGGGCCGGGACGTGGGTCGCCGTTTCCTCATCACCGCCGACAGACTTCAACGGAAACGTGGCGAGGCTGAATGGCTCGACCATGCGCTGAATTGTCCGGAGATGGAAACGGCGCCAATGACGGAGGGCGGAGGAAGCTTGCCGCTAACCATCGTTGCTCGAGGGGCGTGCGTTTCGACGCTAGCCGTCGCAGGAGTCCGACAAACGACGTTCGCGGCGCCAGGGCTTCACCGCTGCATCTAGGGGGTGTACCAGATGGGCGAGGTGTAGGCTCGGTCGGTGACGGTCATCGGAACGTAGGCCGCCATCTTGATCCCGAAACGCTTCTGGTCGTACGCAGTCCAGCGAGGCGACGGAATCTGGATGACGCGCACGTAATAAAACGCGCGCTCGTCGGGATTGAACGCTGGGTCCTTCCAGTATGCCGAAAGCAGCGCAGACCCAATCGAGTTGCTGTAGCTCGCGCTAGCGACGTCGACGGTGCTACCCACTGCGGTTTTGCAGCGGCCATCTGGACCAATCTTGCGTCCGCCGGAGACCGCAACGTCGAAGATGCGCTCGGCCGTCTTCCCGTCCTTACCAAGCCAGCCTTTGACAATCTGGATGCGGTCTAGGTTGGGACCGTCGGGATCGCGCGCCGCATAGACCAGGAAGACGAGTCGCTTGCCCACCGGCGCCTTGCTGAGATTGCCGCCCATCGGCACGCCATGGCTGTAACCGTTTGCCGCGAAGTCGGGGCGATTTTGGTCCGCCGGCATGAAGTCCCAGCCCGCGAACACTCGGACGATGGGGCGGTCGCCTGTAGTCGCGTAGACTTCCTTGCGCTTGAGCGCGTCCCAGATCGCCTCGCGGGTGTTCTCTCGCGCCCACACGCCGCCCAACCCTGCTGCTTGTTCATTCCACACCGAAACTAGAGGTTTGCCGTCCGGACCCATGGCGAGTGGGGTTTCCCAACGCGTCGGCGACGGAAATCCGTTGGCAAATTCACCGAAGAAGTTCTCTTCCCTCGTGGTGATCACGCCAACGTGGGCATCGCTGCCACCGATCATGCCGGACTGGTAAGGGTTGGCCCCGAGTTTGGCGTCCAGTTCCAGTCCCAACTTGAGCGCAGAGCGGACGTAGTTTCCGTGGAGCACGTCATTCTTCGCCCGGACCATTTTGCCCATGTCAAAATCCCAGCGCTCAAAATTGGCGAATTCGTCGTTCGGCGAGAGAAAGGGATGGGTCTCGCTGTCACCTTTGATCTGCGTCGCCTCCAGGAGTGGCTCATGGGCTGCTCGCGCCTCGGCATAGCCTCGGTCCATCGGCTTCCCGCCGAAGGTCTCCGCCGAATACATCGCGCCGTTGCTCAGGTTGCCGTTGTGCGGGATGGCGAGCACCTGGCCGCCGGTCTTACTCGCGTACGCGTCCATGTACTTCCACAGGTCGGCCGGATCCTGGCTGTCGAAGGTGGAAAAGGGAGCGACCTGGTTCACGCGGTCAGCGTTGTCGCGGAAAATGACGGTGCGATGAAGGTTGTTGCCGCCCGGCGCGGAAGTCCATTCGAAGCCGTGCAACGTGGTGAAGACGCCCGGCCGGTTGAACTTCTCGGTTGATGCGGTGGCATGCGCCCAAGCCGCGCTCGTGAGCTTGTCGGCATTGAAGACAGGCTTGCCATTCTGGAGGGAGACGACAGCTTCGATGGCGGCTTTGACACCCTCCTGAGGACCCCGCTTGGACATCTCGTACCAGCGCTTGCCCTGTGGGTTGGTGAGAAGATCGGGGCTGCCGGCGCGAATTTCATCGGCGATGCCGAGGTACTCAGCATGGTCGGTGATGGAGAGCCAGTCCAGCGGCCGGTCAATCTTGACGCGCATGCCGTTGTCGACGACGACTTCGCCGCCCATGGCAAAGCGGAAGAGGTCGTCGGGGGTCAGCGTTATCCCAAACATTCCGGCATCAAAGGAGTAGCCGGTGTGGTTGTGGGCACTCCCCCAGAAGACGCGGTTCGGGAAATTCTGACCCAGAAAGGGGGAATATTCGGGCTGGTGTCCTCCACCCCTCTTGCTGTCGGCCGGGGCCGGAGCCTCCTGCCCCAGGGCCGACCGACTGAAGCCGCCGTTCACGAGCGCCAGCGCGAGCGCTGCCAGGCCCGCGCGGACTGATTGAGGCACTCTTGTCGTTCGCATCTTGGTTCTGTCCTCGCCTTCTGCGGATTCAGAGACGCTATACCCGATGCGGCCCCCCCGATCGCTCTCCAGCCTCGCCCGACACGCTTCGGCGAGTCCTCGGACGAAGCAAATTGGGGAGCGCTTCGTTCTCATGTGCGTGACCAAAACCCGCGGCGCACGACGCAACTCGAGCGACGACGACGCCAACCGGGCCCCATGCGGGAGGCCGCCACGTTGCGATTAAGCCAGGGAGTGGCGCAGAGCCTTCCTTTGGGGCTCCGAGAACTCGGAGACGGCGCAACTCGAAACTGTTGCGGGCCTCGGATTGTCGACGCAGATCGTGCGCTGTTGCAATCCGCCTTTGGCGAGAAATTCTGGCGCGTTCCTTGCTAACGGACGGGTAAGCGGCGACGAAGCCCCGACGGCGTTCTACGACTTCGGGGGGGCGTTCAAGGGTCGACTGGCCTCAAAATTCGCCGTACGGTTACCGCCCTGCACGGTCGCGAGTGCGACGGGGACATCGTCCTCCCGTGCAACTTCGACTCGACAAGACGACTAGGTTCCTCGAAGTATGGGCAGGGGGAAGCCCTTGCCCATCACGTATTCACAAGACCTGTCCCGAACTCCGAACTGGAGCTTGTCATGCCGCATGCCCTACAGGCGCAGCCGACGACGCCCCGAGCGAAGTCTGAAGACGCTGAGTCGAGCCAGCTTTCGACGCCCTTCCCGCGCGCTTCATTAGCGGAGCGCCTTGCGATGGGGAAACGCCTGCGCGAGGGCTGTCCGCGCAGCTCACACGCAGCCTGGAAAGCGCCCACGCACCGGCCGGACCCGGTCGACCTCGTGAGGAAAGCCGACAAGGGCCGGCTTCCTGATCTCCTTTCGCTTCGCCACGGGCGCATGGTCCAGTCGCCCTTCACCTTCTACCGGGGATCGGCGCTGGCCATGGCGGTCGACCTGCACGCCACGCCTGCGACAGGCGTTCGCGTGCAATGCGGTGGGGACTCCCACCTGGTCAACTTCCGGGGTCTCGCGACGCCGGAGCGGCAAATCATCTTCGCCATTAACGACCTAGATGAGACGCTGCCAGCTCCCTGGGAGTGGGATCTCAAGCGGCTCGCTACGAGTTTTGTCATTGCGTGCCGCGACAACGGCCTGAGCGAGTCAGCTGCCGAAGAGGCCGTCCTCGTCTGCGTCGGCTCCTACCGCGAGCGAATGGCCGAGTTCGCCGAAATGAAGGTGCTGGACCTGTGGTACTCCGCCGTCGAGATTGAGGGGCTCATCTCGACCATCAAGGACGCCGCCGTTCGCCGCCGAGTCATCAAACGTCTGGCGAATGCCCGTGAGAGCAGCACATCCGAAGGCCTCTTTCCGAAGCTCGCGGACACCTCGAGCGGCTCTCCCGTCATCAAAGACACCCCTCCATCTATCTTTCACTGGAAAGGGCACGTCGCCGGCGACGTGCACCCGGACGTCCACTTCGCGTTCAAAGGATACCGAGAGAGCCTGGCTCCTGCACATCGAGCGCTGCTCGATCGCTACGAAATCAAAGACGCCGCAGTAAAGGTCGTAGGCGTCGGGAGCGTGGGCACCGCCTGCTGGATCATGTTGCTGATGGCAGGGGACGGAGATGTGCTCATTCTTCAGGTCAAGGAGGCGCGGGCCTCGGTCCTGGAAGCCTATGCCGGCAAGAGCGTCTTCCCGAACCACGGACAACGTGTCGTCGCCGGCCACAGGCTCATGCAGCCAGCCAGCGACATCTTTCTCGGTTGGACGGAGGGTCGGCGAGGACGCCACTTCTACGTACGCCAACTCAGAGACGTGAAGATTAAAATGCTCGTAGAAACGTGGGGGGCGGGCGAGATGTCCCTCGCCGCTAGCTGGTGCGGCCACTCCCTGGCGCTCTCCCACGCACGCTCGGGTGATGCTGCGATGGTCAGTGGGTACCTCGGTAAGAACGACGTGTTCGACCAAGCAATCGCGGCCTTCGCCGTCGCGTACGCCAACCAGAACGAAAAGGACCACGCCACGCTGAAGCGTGCCATCCGCACCGGGAAGGTCGCGGCGGTTTTTGAGAAGGAGGAGTGAGTCGGTCGGCCTGACGGGCTGCCGCGCACGAGGAGACGCCGGTGACACGCGCTGGATTGGAGGGCGTCGCCCTCCCTGTTCTCGTCTCTCTCGACTTGGCTCCTGATTAGCGCTTGCCGCTCGAGAGGACCCCAATCGGCCGAAGCGACCAGTCTTTCTCGGGCACTGAATCCTGCAGGCGACTGAGGCAATGAAAGTGACGCTACGACGCGACAACCTTCTGACGGGGCTGGCGATTGTCGCGCTGGCCGCCGCCGCAGTCGCTGCGTTCTTTGACACCGTCGAGACGGGCCGCCTCTACCTGTTCTCCAGTCAGTTCTTGGAGGAACTGCCCCGGCGCTTCTCCGGGCCGGGACGTTTCCGTTTCATCCTCCAGCCGACGCTCGCCATTGTACTGGGGGTGCGCGGAGGACTCGCCGACGCGAGGGCCGGAAATCCACCCTTCGTCGTCGGTCTATTCCTCGCCACTGGACGTCGACGTGAATTGCTGCGAAGCGGGTTGGCCGCCATCCGCAACCTGCTAGCCGTGGGCATCATCCTCGACCTCGTGTTTCAAATCGTCCTCTACCGTTCCGTCCATCCAGGTGCGGCCTTGGTGATTGGGCCGATTCTGATTAGCCTTCCGTACGCATTTTCCAGAGCTCTGACGACTCGGGTGTGGCGACTGGCGCGGGGACAGGCCCAGAAGTGATGAGGCCCCTGGCCCCTGCTGCTGACAGACAGCCCACACCAGGGCATGCGCACGTGCCACGAAGAGCGAATGCCAGGGGGGAACCATGAACCCAACGGACTACCCGCTAGTCGTCTTTTCCATGACCTTCGTCACGCTGCTGCTCTCCGAGTTTGTCGGGGGCTCTTTCTTTGGGAGGCGCCCAAACCTGAAAGACGGCGGGCATGCGAACATCGACATCATTCTTACCGGTACGCTGACGCTGCTCGGACTCATCATCGGCTTCAGTTTCTCGATGGCCATTAGCCGTTACGACCAGCGCAAGGCTTACGAGGAGGCGGAGGCCAATGCCATCGGCACGGAATACCTCCGGGCCGACCTGTTACCCGCCGGTGATGCGGCGAAAGTCCGGAGTCTGCTCGCGACGTACCTCGACCAGCGTGTGTCGTTCTACACGACACGCGATGGGCAAGAACTCCAACAGGTCGATGCTGAGACTGCTCAGTTGCAGGACAAGTTGTGGTCAGCCGTGCGAGGTCCCGCCTTAACACAGCCGACGCCCCTCATGGCGTTGGTCGTCGTCGGAATCAACGACGTCCTGAACTCGCAGGGCTACACGCAGGCTGCCTGGTGGAACCGCATCCCCCATGCTGCATGGATGCTGATGGCGGCGATCGCCGTCTGCTGCGCCGTCCTGGTCGGCTATGGTGCGCGACAGTTTGGAGCGAAGGCCTCATTGCTCGTCCTGCCGCTGGTTGTAGCCATTGCCTTCTGCCTCATCGCAGATCTTGACAGTGCTCGTGGTGGTCTCATTCGTGTGCGCCCGCAGAACCTGTTGACCGTATACGAATCCCTGCATGCGCATTAACGACGAGGACCTGCACGTGCCGAGACCGGAGGGCAAGATGCGCCCATCCAACCCGAGGCCTGCGGCGGGCGTGAAGATATGAGGCTTAGCCTCGGCAGCGGCCACTCCAAAGTTGTCGCTCTCGTCGCGCTGCTCGGCCTGCCCGTGGCGGCGGCAGACGAGCCCGTCTCTGAGGAAGCACCGAGCTGGAACGTGCGCGTTTCCGTCGCCGCCTACTTATTTGAGTACCAGTCTGATTACCTTCAGCCCACCGCAGCCGTGGACTACGGCGTCCTCCACCTCGAAGCCAGGTACAATTATGAGGCGCAGCGGACGGGCTCGCTCTGGGTCGGGTGGAACTTCCAATGGGGAAAGGACGTGAAGTTCGCGCTCACTCCGATGCTGGGAGGCGTCCTCGGCGATGTCAACGGAATCGCGCCCGGTCTCGAGTGGGACCTTTCATGGGGCCCGCTGGAGCTCTACTCGGAGGATGAGTTCGTCTTTGATTTTACCAACTCGTCCGACAGCAACTTCTACACGTGGACGGAGTTGAGTGGGTCGCCTTTCGAGTGGCTCCGGCTCGGGCTCGCTTTGCAGCGCACACACGCGCTGGCTGAGGCGCGGCTGTTACAATGGGGTCCCCTCGTTGGTTTCAAGGTGTGGAAGCTCAGCGCGAGCGCTTACTGGTTCAACCCGGGCCAGGCCAGCGCTCAATATTGGGTCCTGACGCTCGGGGCGAACTTTTAAGGATAGCGTCCATGCGCGGGAGGCCGCGCGACGAGCGCTACTCCTTGCCGAACCATTTTTCGTAAAGCCGTTGGTAAGTCCCGTCGTCGTGAAGCGCTACGAGCGCAGCGTTCACTCGCCTACGAAGGGGGCTGTTGAGGGGCACCACGAAGTTGAGGTCTTCTCTCCGGTATTCGGGTCCAACCATCCTCACCCTTCCAGCTCCGTCATGCGCCGCGTAGTACCGGAGGACCGGTGCAGCGGCCACCACGGCCTCCACCTTCCCGGCGAGCAGCGCGGAGAACAGTTCCTGTGGCCGGGCGAACTCGTGCACCTGTGCGCCTATGCCGCGAAGGTAGAGGGCCGACGGGGAGCCGACGGGGGTCGCCACTGACCTTCCGGGCAGGTCATCCGGGCCGTTGACGGACCCGCGAATCTGCTCGACCGTGAGCGTGGCCGTCATCTGGGCGGTGAAGAATGCGACGAACACCACGCCCGCGAACAGCCAGAGGTTCGCAAACACGTGGGCGAGTCGCTGCTTCGGCATCAGCATCGCTTGACCCAGGAGCCCCTCGGCCGCCCACGTCATCGCGTGGAAGATGCCGGGGAAATACCTCTCGGTCGGGGTGACTCCGTCCGCGCTGCGCCGGTCGAGGAACCAAATGACGTGGGCGGGGACCAGTAACAGCAGCACCGCGGCGACGAGCCAATAGAGCATTGAGCGCGAAAACAACAGATGGACGAATGCAATGAGGGGGCGCTCCTGCGCCCCGTGCCCTGCAGCGGGCACCATCACCTGAATGCCTGCGTTCAGAATCGCATACGTGAAATCGAAGTCGCGATCCCGCTCCGTCGTGTAGTACACGCCCACGACGGCAATGTCGGACTGCCCTTTGCGCAAGGCTTCGAAGAGGCCCGCAGCCTCGGGGACCAGCTGGTAACTCGTCCGAGCCCCCAGCTTGGCTGCGACCGCCTCCCAGAGCTCGATGCTGAAGCCGGTGAGATGGCCCTGTTCTTCCATCACGAGGGGGGGAACGAGGGCTGAAACGGCTCGAATCTCGGCGCGCTTCTCCTCGGCCATCACTGGAGAGGCCAGCGCCAGCAGTAGGAGCATCCACCCTCCCCGGTAGACGACGAACGCCATGGTTGGCCTTTGGGTGACGGGGAAGCGTCACTCTAGCGGGTCGCCGGGGCGGAGCGAGCCGAGAGTCTTGTGGATTCTCATTCCGTTCCTGTGCATTGGCCAGGCCTCTGGTCACCACCGTTGCACGTTGCCCTAGCGCTCACCCTCGGCTGCTCGCCGCCCGCGTCACCTCTCGGACGGAACCGTTCTTGGGCAAAGCTGGTGACACCTGCCGTGTCGTCGGGCATGGTGCCCTGCGAGCTGCGGTGGCGACGGGGGAGCATCGCCGCACGGCTCGCTCAACCCTGAAAGGGAGAACACCGTGCACAGGATGCTCGTCGCAATCGCCGTCCTCCTGACGGCTGGACCTACGGTAGCTTCGGAGAAGACTGACGTCTTGGCGGCGGTCCACCAATTCATCGACGGCTTCAACAAAGGCGACGCCAAGAGTGCGCTCGCAGCTTGCGCAGCGCCGGCGTTCATCATCGATGAATTCCCGCCTTACGCCTGGCAGGGACCGACAGCATGCTCCGACTGGGCGACCGACTTCGACGCCAATAGCAAGAAGGACAAGATTTCGGACCCAGTCGTCGCGCTTGGAAAACCCAAGCACGTCGATGTCGCGGGAGAACGTGCCTATGTCGTATTGCCTGCGAACTACAACTTCAAGCAAGCCGGCAAGCCGATGGCCGAACCCGGATCCACCCTCACCGTAGCTCTGCAGAAACTTCCAGCCGGTTGGCGCATCACCGGCTGGGCCTGGTCCAAGCACTGACCTTCACCCTGACGCTAGTCGGCGAGAGCTGCGCGTAGCCGGGCGCTCGAGACAAGGGGCCGCTCCCGTGAATTGTCGAGCGTTAGCCCGTCGACGACTGCCTGGTTCAGGCCAAACTCGCCGACGGCTTGGGGCGTCTGTGGCTCCCGAGAGTCACTGAAGAAGATGGAGAGCCGGACAATGGCGAAGCGCAAGCCCATGACGAAGAGGCATTGCCCCCTCGCCGAAGCGGACCCTCGCTTTGTCCCTGTGGAACGGGAGTTCGTGGGTACCCCCGGCTTTTCGCTGATGGAGAGCAAGACTGGCGCGATGCGTGGTCTGGTGCTGAACGGGAAGTCGTTCGGGATGTCCTCGCATGGACGCTTCATTCTGAAACTGAATGAGGAGCGCACGGCTGCGCTCATCGGCGAAGGCATCGGCAAACCGTTTCGGCGCCGGCTCGGGCCGGGTGATGAAGACCTGGATTGAAGTCACCCACCCGGACGCCGACTGGGTGGCGCTCGCCAGGGAGGCCTATCTCCTCGCGGCTGCCAGCACGCCAACCAAAAGGCCGTCGAAGCGTTGACTCCAGCTTGGGGCCAAACGGTGCGGTCAGCAGTCACGCCAACGAAATGCTGCCGCAGGTTGGCTTACTCCTCGACAGACTTCCGCAGACGGTCGAGCGCTGCATCCCAGCGTCGTGAGATGAGCTCGAGGTAGCCCTTGGCTATCTCTAGGCGCTCCTTCTCCAGCTCCCAGATTCTCTCGCGGCCGCGACGGCTTCCGTGGACCAGGCCCGCCTGCTCCATCACCAAGAGGTGCTTGGTGATTGCTTGCCGCGTCACTCTGGTGCCCGAGACAAGGTTCGTGATGGACATCGGTCCCTGCTCGCAGAGGCGAAGGACAAGGCGCAAGCGCGTCCCATCCCCGAGGGCCGAAAAGACGGGCGCCGACGCCTGCAGCCCCGTCGGCTGCTGGAGGCTATGCCGCATGGGACAGGAATCTCTTGACCCTTCCGAGTTGGATGCTCCAGCCGCCGGCGTGCGCCCCGCGGGCGTCGGCCCGCCGCGCCAAGGGAAGACTGTCGAAACCTGACTCTGTGACGGTGAGAAGCACGCCACCCTCCTCTTCCTTCAAGGTGAAGGTGACCAGCGTCATTGGCTCCTTCGCGTAGTCGATGGCGGAATCCAGCGCATAGGGATGCCAGCGCAGAGAGAACAGGCGCTCCGGCTCGACCCGGTCGACTACCCATTCGACCGATTTGCCGTGGTGCGGTGCCTTGCCCTCGGACTCGACGGTGCTGGGGACAAAGACTCCGCGAACCTTCCTTCCCGCCATGAAGGCACCGTCAAGCTGCACGCCGAACCAGCTCCCGAACTGCTTGGAATCGGTCAGTGCCTGCCACACCTTGCTCCGCGTGGCCCGTAAGAGGACTGTCTTCTCAACCAGGTCTGTCGTCATTGCGCAACCTCCTGGTTGCTCAATAACTGAGCCCACTCTCCAAATGCAACTGTTAGGTTGCTTGTTCTGCCCCCGTGGACGTTCCGGGTCTCGCGGCGCTGCTCATCGCGGCTCGCGCGCTCGTCGTGCACCTCAGCCCGGCCTGCCACTGACCGCGGGGCCTCAGGGGCCGGTCCGGGTACGTTCCTCCAGGTGCTGCTTCAACGCTGCCGCGTTGTTGAGCTCCGTTTCCCGCGATGCAAAAAGCAGCGTGAGCGGCCCGCGGCGCGCCTCGGCCAGAAGGCGCTGAAGGGACTCCTCCTGCCCTTCCAACTCGCCGGCAAAACGGCGCTGAAACTCCTCCCAGCGGGCCGGACGATGGGCGTACCACTTCCGGAGCGCGTCCGAGGGGGCCAGCTCACGCGCCCACGCGTCCACGTGCGCACGCTCCTTCGAGATGCCACGAGGCCACAGACGGTCCACCAGCACACGAAAGCCGTCCTCCTTGGCCACCGGCTCGTAAATTCGCTTCATCCGCACCCGGATGGGGGACAAGTCCGGCGCGGGCGTCGCTTCCGGAACGCTGTCCAGGAACCGGACGGCCCCGGTCTCCAGCTGGTACTCGGCGCCTACGACCGCCACCCGCCCGGCGAGGACCAGCTCCTCGATGAGCTGGCTACCGTGGCGCAGGTGGTCCACGGACGCCCGGACGTTGGCGCGCACCGCTTCCCGGAGCAGGCTCGCGCTCCGCTTCGGCGGGACCAGACCCTTCAGGTGTGGAGCGATGCGGTCGGTGATGGCCCGAATATTCCTCGACTCCGGCCCGAGGCCCGTTGCAATTGCCTTCACCGTGGCGGCCACGGCGCCGCAGCGCGTGTGGCCCATGACGACGACGAGGCGCGTCCCGAATTGCGCCACGGCGAACTCGATGGACCCCACCACGGACGGTGCCACGATGTTGCCGGCGATGCGAATGACGAAGAGATCGCCGAACCCCTCGTCGAAGAGGATTTCCACCGGCGTCCGCGAGTCCGAGCAGCCGAGAATGACGGCAAAGGGCCGTTGAGCCTCGGTGGCTAGGTGCCGACTCCAGGGGCGTGCCCGCGACCCATGTGCCTTCCGGAAGCGACGGTTGCCCTCGCAGAGCCGCTCCAGCGCCGCCTTCGGCGAGGGGGAGCTGGGGTCCCAGGTGTGTGGCATGGAGGTGCGGTTTAGCAGGGTGAGCGCGCGCGGCGCACCCCCTTGGACCACGGCCCGGGCGCCCTCACAGCCAGCGCCGCGGCGCGGTCCGCTCGCCGCCGGCCGTCCCGGTGTTCACGGTCGTCGATGGCTCGACCAACAGCACGTGGACGTGGTCCTCCGCCACTGGGCGGTGTTCGACGCCTTCGGCACCAGGCACGGCTCCCGTGGCCCGAGCTCGACGACGCGGTCCCGGAATTCCAGACGCAGGTGGCCGGACAGCACCAGGAAAGCTCATCCGTCTCCGGATGGGCGTGCCAGACAAGGGGGCCTTTTGGCTTCGCCGGGCGGACGTCGGAGTCGTTCAGGACGGCCACGGTGCGGGGGGGGCCCAGGGCTCGGCAAAGGCAGCCAGCTTCTCGTCCAGGTTGATTCTTTCGCTCACTCGCGGAAGCATGGCGCGCCGGTGGACGCTGCGTCGACCCCCGGGCCTGTCCTCCTTCCCCTGCAGCGCCACGGAAACGGCACCTGGGCCCCGTGGCGCCGAGGTGCGCCTTGACAGCGCCCGGCCCAGCCGACCAAAAGCAAAAACCTCGATGAAGCTCGCGACCTTACGTGACGGCACGCGCGATGGGGCCCTGGTGGTGGTGCGTCCGGATGGCCGTGCCTTCACCCCGGCTCGCGAGGTGGCCCGGACGCTTCAGGCCGCGCTGGACAGCTGGGAGACGACATCACCCCGGCTGCGCACGCTTTCTGAGGCACTTGCCTCCGGCTCCGTCCGGGGCGAGCCCCTGGACATTCACCGCCTCGCGGCGCCGCTGCCCCGAGCCTACGAGTGGGTGGACGGCTCGGCCTACCTCAACCACGTGCGGCTGGTCCGCAAGGCGCGGGGGGCGGAGGTGCCCCAGACGCTGGAGACCGACCCACTCGTCTACCAGGGCGGCTCGGGCGTGTTGCTCGGTCCCACCGACGACCTGGTGCTGAAGGACGCCGCGTGGGGCATGGACTTCGAGTCCGAGGTCTGCGTGGTGCTCGGCGACGTGCCACTCGGCACCAAGGCTGCCGCCGCCGCCAGCTCCATTCGCCTTCTTATGTTGTGCAACGACGTGTCGCTTCGAAACCTCATCCCAGCCGAGCTGGCCAAGGGGTTTGGCTTTTTCCAGGGCAAGCCGTCCACGGCCTTCAGCCCGTTTGCGCTGACCCCGGATGAGCTCGGCGGCGCCTGGCGGGAGGGCCGGCTCGACCTGCGACTGAAGACGTGGCTGAACGGCAAGCTGGTGGGAGACACCGACGCCGGGCCGGAGATGCATTTCAGCTTCCTGCAGCTGCTGGAGCACATCGCCAAGACACGCGCCTTCACCGCCGGCACCATTCTCGGCTCGGGAACGGTGAGCAACGCCGACCGCGCGCGCGGCGTCTCCTGCCTGGCTGAGCAGCGGATGGTAGAAACCATCGAGACCGGGAGCGCGACGACGGCGTTCTTGCAAGCCGGGGACGTCGTGGAAATCGACATGTTTGGTGCGGACGGTGTCAGTCTGTTCGGCCGCATCCAGCAGAAGGTGGTGGCGGGATGAAGCTGTACAGCTACTGGCGGAGCTCCTCCAGTTGGCGGGTCCGGATTGGCCTGCTCTGGAAAAAACAGACCTTCGCCTACGTGCCCGTCCACCTGCTCAAGGACGGTGGCCAGCAGAAGGCCGAGCCTTTCGCTCGCCTCAACCCGATGCAGAGCGTGCCGCTCCTCGAGGTGGAGGACGGTGGCCGGCTCATCCACATCGCCCAGTCGATGGCCATCCTCGAGTACCTGGAGGAGCGCTGGCCCGAGCCACCGCTGCTCCCGGGCGACCGCGTCGCGCGCGCCCAGGTGCGGCAAGCGGCCGAAATCATCAACTCCGGCATCCAGCCCTACCAGAACACTTCGGTGCAGAAGCGGGTTAAGGACGTGCTGCACGGCGATGAGAAAGCCTGGGCGCGCCACTTCATCGAGGTGGGGTTGCACGCGCTGGAGCCGCTGCTGCGCTCCACCTCGGGGCGCTACGCGGTGGGTAATCAGGTGACGCTCGCCGACTGCTACCTGGTGCCGCAGCTGTACCACGCCCGCCGGTACGCGGTGGACCTCGCCGCCTTTCCCACGTTGACCCGCATCGAAGCTTCCTGCGAGGTACTCCCGGCCTTCCAGGCGGCGCACCCCGACCGGCAAGCTGACGCCGAAGCCTGAAAACGACGAAGGAACCCTCCGCTATGCCCAAGCTCGAGTCCCTCGGTATTCTCGGCATCGAAGCCGCCCACTGGTATGTGCACGACCTGGAGCGCAGCCGCCGTTTCTATGTCGACGGGATGGACTTCGCCGAAGTTGGCGGAAGCGACCCGGGGCTCACCGCCAAGGGACGGCAGCATAGCGCCGTCTTCGCCGCCGGGGAGGTAACGCTCATCGTTAGCCAGCCGGTCGGCGAGGGTGGCCGGGCGTGGCGCTGGCTGAAGAAGCATCCCGACGGGGTGGGGACGTTGTGGTTCCGGGTCAAGGACATCGAGCGGACGTTCGGCCTGCTGGAGAGGCGGGGAGCCACCATCATCGACGATATCCAGCGCGCCACCGACGCGCAGGGCGGCAAGCTCGCCAGCTTCTCCATCACCACCCCCTTTGGCGACAGCACCTTCCGCTTCGTGCAGCGGGACGGCTACCGGGCCCTGTACCCGGGCATGGTGTTTCACCCCCAGCCGCTGGGCGGGAAGAACCGCTTCGGCCTCACCCACGTCGACCACGTGACGTCCAACTTCCAGACGCTGTTGCCGGCCATCCTCTGGATGGAGAACGTGCTCGGTCTCGAGCAGTTCTGGAAAATCGAGTTCCACACCGGCGACTCGCAGGAGCGCTTCGAGCAGGGCTCCGGGCTGCGCAGCACCGTCATGTGGGACCCCGAGTCCACCGTGAAGTTTGCCAACAACGAGCCGAGCCGGCCGAACTTCAAGGCCTCCCAAATCAATCTCTTCCACGAGGACAACCAGGGAGACGGCATCCAGCATTTGGCCCTGGCGGTGAAGGAGATTCTTCCGGCGGTGGAGGGGCTGCGCGCCACCCGGAAGGTGGACTTCATGGACACGCCGGACAGCTATTACGACAACCTGGCCCGGCGCATCGAAGTGCTCAACATCCGCCGCATCGACGAGAACCCGGAGGACCTGCGCCGGCTGCGCATCCTCATCGACGGCGCCGAGGAGCACAGCTACCTGCTTCAAATCTTCATGAAGGATGCCGCCACGCTCTACCGGGAGCCGGGCGCCGGCCCCTTCTTCTATGAACTCATCCAGCGCAAAGGCGACCGGGGCTTTGGTGCCGGCAACTTCCGCTCGCTCTTCGAGAGCATCGAGCGCGAGCAGCGTTCGCAAGGGAGGATTTGAGGGCCATGCTCGAACGCCGCGTCGCCGGGACGGTTCCCGCCAAGCACCACATCCAGCTTCGCGGCCCGGGCGGCGAGCTCCGGTACGAGGAGTGCTTCACCCAGGACGGCTTCGAGGGCCCGTACACCATCGGCTACCACCTGCACCCGCCGCACACCCAGGCCCTGGCCGAGCTGAAGGCGGGCTGGACGCTGCCGGTGCCTGCCCCGGAGCGACGGCTCGCCAAGCGTCACTACAAGACGCAAGACCTCAAGCGCACGGGCGGCCCCCCGGTGAATGCGCGCACCCCCCTGCTCTTCAACGCGGACCTGACGCTCGGCATGGTGTACCCGTCGGCGGCGGACCCGGTGTACGTCGCCAACGCCGACGCTGACGAGCTCTTTTTCGTCCAGGAGGGCGCCGGCACGCTGCGCACCGCCTTCGGGGACCTGCGCTTCCAGAAGGACGACTACGTCTTCATCCCGCGGGGTATGACGCACCGGTTTCTTCCCGACGAGGGCGTCGCCCAGGCCTGGCTGTGGATGGAGCTCCTCGGGCAGATGCACCTGCCGCGGCAATGGCGAAACGAGACAGGGCAGCTGCGGATGGACGCGCCCTACTGCCACCGGGACTTCCGGCATCCGGAATTCCGGGGGCCGGTCGAGGAGCACCTGCGGGACCTCCTGGTGAAGCGCAACGGGGCCTTCCACGGCTTTCGCTCCGCCCACTCGCCGCTCGACCTGGTGGGCTGGGACGGCACCGTCTACCCCTTCGCCTTCCCCATCCTCAACTTCCAGCCCCGTGCCGGGCTGGTGCACCTGCCCCCGACGTGGCACGGCACCTTCGCCGCGCGCGGCGCGCTCATCTGCAGCTTTGTGCCGCGGGTGGTGGACTTCCATCCGCAGGCCATCCCCTGCCCCTACCCGCACAGCTCCATCGACTGCGACGAATTCATCTTCTACCTCCGAGGCAACTTCACCAGCCGCCGCGGGGTCGGCCCGGGCAGCGTCAGTCACCACCCAGCGGGCGTGGGGCACGGCCCGCACCCGGGTGCTTACGAGGGCAGCATCGGCACCACCCGGACGGATGAGCTTGCCGTCATGCTGGACACGGTGTTGCCGCTCCGCCCCACGGCCACCGCGCTGGCCGTCGAGGACCCGGGCTACCAGGCGAGCTTCATTCCGGCGCACCAGTGACCTGAAGGCCCGAAGGCAGCAAACCCTGGGGCCGCTCGAAATGGACCTGGGCGCACGCAGGCTGCAGGGTCTCACCGGGTGGACATTTCTCGACAGACGCTGCGCCTTCCCCTCGCCGTCACGCCAACGTGGCGCACGGCAGGGTGCAGTTGTGGTCTCTTGCCCCGCGCCTGCCCCCGAAAGGAGCACCCTGCCCCGTGGCTTCCGACACACCACTCACTGCTGACGAGCTTCGCCGCATGCACGCCTACTGGCGGGCGGCCAACTACCTCTCGGTGGGGCAGATTTACCTGATGGACAACCCGCTGCTTCGCGAGCCACTGCAGGCGGAGCACGTGAAGCCCCGGCTGCTGGGCCACTGGGGGACGACGCCCGGGCTCAACTTCATCTACGTCCACCTCAATCGCGCCATTCGGGCGCAGGCGCTGGACATGATTTACGTGATGGGTCCAGGCCACGGTGGCCCTGGCGTGGTGGCCAACAGCTGGCTGGAAGGCACCTACTCCGAGCGCTACCCGGACATCTCGCGGGACGCCGAGGGGATGCGGAAGCTTTTTAAGCAGTTCTCCTTCCCGGGGGGAATCCCCAGCCACGTCGCCCCCGAGGTGCCGGGCTCCATTCACGAAGGCGGCGAGCTCGGCTACTCCCTGAGCCACGCCTACGGCGCGGCCTTCGACAACCCGGGGCTGCTGGTGGCGTGCGTGGTGGGCGACGGCGAGGCGGAGACCGGACCGCTGGCCACCAGCTGGCACTCGAACAAGTTTCTCAACCCGCGCACCGACGGCGCGGTGCTGCCCATCCTCCACCTGAACGGCTACAAGATTGCCAACCCCACGCTGCTGGCGCGAATCCCCAAGGCCGAGTTGGAGCAGTTGCTGACGGGCTACGGCTACCAGCCCCACTTCGTGGAGGGGGGAGACCCGGAGCGGATGCACCAGCTGTTTGCCGCCACCCTGGACGCGGCGCTCGAAAGCATCCAGGCCATCCAGCGCCAGGCGCGCGCTGGCGGGCCCCCGGCGCGGCCCCGCTGGCCGATGCTGGTGCTGCGGACGCCGAAAGGGTGGACGGGGCCGAAGACGGTGGACGGGAAGAAGACGGAAGGCTCCTGGCGCTCCCACCAGGTGCCGCTCACCGAGGTCCGCACCCACCCGGCGCACCTCAAGCTGCTCGAGCAGTGGATGCTGAGCTACCGTCCCGAGGAACTCTTCGACACCCGCGGGGCGCCGGTGGCGGAACTGACGGAGTTACCCCCCCAGGGCCACCGGCGGATGGGCGACAACCCGCACGCCAACGGTGGGCTCCTCCTGAAGGACCTCCGGCTGCCCAACTTCCGGGAGTATGCCGTGGCCGTGCCGCGGCCCGGGACCGTCGAGGGGGAGGCGACGCGCGTGATGGGGAGCTTCTTGCGCGACGTGATGAAGCTGAATGAGTCGGGCCGCAACTTCAGGGTCATGGGCCCCGACGAGACGGCCTCCAACCGCCTGCAGGACCTCTTCGAGGCCACCGGGCGCACCTGGCTGGCCGAGACGTTGCCCGAGGACGACGAGGACCTATCCCCCGACGGCCGGGTGATGGAGATTCTCAGCGAGCACACCTGCCAGGGCTGGCTCGAGGGGTACCTACTGACGGGACGCCACGGCTTCTTCAGCTGCTACGAGGCCTTCATCCACATCGTCGACTCGATGTTCAACCAGCACGCCAAGTGGCTAGCCAGCGCGAGCCACATCCCGTGGCGGCGTCCCATTGCCTCGCTCAACTACCTGCTCACCAGCCATGTCTGGCGGCAGGACCACAACGGCTTCAGCCACCAGGACCCGGGCTTCATCGACCACGTGATGAACAAGAAGCCTGACTTCATCCGCGTCTACTTGCCACCGGACACCAACACGCTGCTCTCGGTGACGGACCACTGCCTGCGCAGCCGCAACTCCGTCAACGTCATCGTCGCCGGCAAGCAGCCCGCGCTGCAGTACCTGGACATGGAGGCGGCGGTGAAGCACTGCACCGCCGGCGCCAGCATCTGGGAATGGGCCAGCAACGACGCCGGCACGGAACCGGACGTGGTGATGGCCTGCGCCGGGGACGTCCCGACGCTGGAGACGCTGGCCGCGGTGGACTTCCTTCGGAAAACCTTCCCCGACCTCAAAATCCGGGTGGTGAACGTCGTCAACCTCATGACCCTCCAGCCCCAGAGCGAGCATCCCAATGGCATGAACGACGCTGTCTTCGACTCGCTCTTCACCAAGGACAAGCCCATCGTCTTCGCCTACCACGGCTACCCCTGGCTGATTCACCGCCTCACCTACCGACGCGCCAACCACGACGGGCTGCACGTCCGCGGCTATATGGAGAACGGCACGACCACCACGCCATTCGACATGGTGGTGCTGAACCGGCTGGACCGCTTCCACCTCGCCGGCGACGTCATTGAACGGGTGCCCCGCATCCGCACCATTGGCGCACACGTGCAGCAGCACCTACGCGACAAGCTGGTGGAGCACTCCGAGTACATCCGGGCGCACGGGACGGACCTCCCCGAGGTGGCCGACTGGAAATGGTCCGCCGGCTGACGGCGGGCGGCGGCCCGGGGCGGTGCCGAAAAGGGCTTGACTGAATGCGCGTTCAGGTCAAGGCTTCGCCCGCCTTGGCCAAGCCCCGCCCCTGGTCGAACCCTCCCAACCCCTACCTGCCCACCGCGCTCGAATACGTGGGGGAGATTCCACGGGCCCGGGTGCGGGTGCACGAGGACGCCTCGCGCAGCATCCTGGCGCACAACGACAGTCCGGACGTCGGCTTCTCCTTCAGCGTCAACCCCTACCGGGGTTGCATGCACGGCTGCGCCTACTGCTACGCACGGCCCGGGCACGAGTACCTGGGCTTCGGGGCAGGCACGGACTTCGAGACGCAGCTGGTGGTCAAGCGCGAGGCGGCGGCGCTGTTGCGCGAGGCCTTTCACAAGCCCTCCTGGAAGGGGGAGCTGGTGGCCTTCAGCGGCGTCACCGACTGCTACCAGCCGCTGGAGGCCTCGCTCCGCATCACCCGGGCCTGCCTCGAGGTGTGCGCCGAGTTCCGCAACCCGGTGGCCATCATCACCAAGTCCCCCATCATCGAGCGGGACCTCGATGTTCTGCAGGAACTCCATCGCGTGGCCTCGGTGGGCGTCGGCGTCAGCATCCCCTTCTGGGACGAGGCGGTGGCACGGGCGATGGAGCCGGGGGTGGCCACCCCTCGGCGTCGGGTGCAGACGCTCGAGGCGCTGGCCAAGGGTGGCATCCAGGTCGGCGTGAGCATCGCGCCCATCATCCCCGGCCTCGACGAGGACGTGCCGCGCATCCTCGCCGCGGCGGCCGCCGCAGGCGCCACCTCCGCCGGGCACGTTCTGCTGCGGCTGCCCGGTTCGGTGGCGGCCGTCTTCGAGGAGCGGCTGCGCGAGGCGCTGCCGCTGCGGGCCGAGCGGGTGCTGCACCGGATTCGGGAGACACGCGGCGGACAGCTGTACGACGCCCGCTTCGGCGTGCGGCAACGGGGGGAAGGCGAGTACGCGCGCACCATTGGCCGCCTGTTTGAGACGGCCGCGCGCAAAGTGGGCCTCGGCCCCGGCGGCTGGGGCCTCGGCGAGCGGCCCAGCACCTTCCGCCGCCCGCCGCGGCCGACGCCCCAGCTGTCGCTGCTCTAGGGGCCCCGGGGGGTGCCCGCTACCAAATCTCGCAGCGGGGAGTGCGCACCATGGGCTGTCCCGGCTTGCAGCCAAAAGCCTGTTGGAAGGAGGCCAGGTTGGAGAGCGGGCCATTCACCCGCCACTCGGGCGGTGAGTGGGGGTTGGTTTGTGCCAGCACGCGGGCAACCTGGGGGCGACTCTTGCCACACCAGGCCTGGGCGAAGCCGAGGAAGAATTGCTGCTCGGGGCTGTAGCGCGCCGGCTTCATCTGGTCGGGGTGTAGCTGTAGGTACGCCTGCAGTGCCATATAGGCCAGCTTCAGGCCGCCCAAGTCGGCCGTGTTCTCCCCCAGGGTGAGGGCACCGTTGAGCTTGACGTCGTCCACCGCGATGTAGCCGTCGAATTGCGCCTTCACGCAGGCCGCCCGCTCCTCGAAGCCCTTGCCGGAGGCCGGCGTCCACCAGTCGGCGAGGTTTCCGGTGGCGTCGAACTTCCGGCCCTGGTCGTCGAAGCCGTGGGTGAGCTCGTGGCCCACCACCATGCCCATGCCACCGAGGTTGACGGCAGCCGTGGCAGCCCGGTTGAAGAAGGGAGGCTGGAGGATACCGGCGGGGAACACCATCTCGTTGAGCTGGGCGCTGTAGTAGGCGTCCACGGTGGGAGGCGTCACGTCCCACTCGGTCCGGTCGAGCGGCTTTCCAATCTTCCTCAGTTCCCGGTCCGTCTCGTACGCCCGCGAGCGCCAGACGTTGCCCAGGTATGATTGGCTGTCGATGAGGAGGCCCTCGTACGTCTTCCACTTGTCCGGGTAGCCAATCTTGTTGACGACGGCGCGCACTTTCTGCTGCGCGCGGGCCTTGGTCGGCTCGTCCATCCAGCTGAGCGCGGCGAGGTCGGCCTCGAAGGACTGCTCAATCAACGCCACCAGCTCCCGGGTGACTTCCTTGCCCTCCTTGCCGAAGGTCAGCTCGACGTAGGCGGCGCCGAGGGCCTCCCCGAAGGCCCGGTCGGTGGCCGCGACGCACTTCTTCCAGCGTGGCAGGTCCACCTTCGCGCCGGACAGGTTGGTGCTCACGAAGGCGAAACGCTCGTCCTGGAACCGCTTGGGCAGCGCCTCGAAGCTGCTGCTCACCACCCGCCAGGCGAGGTAGCTGCGCCAGTTGCTGAGGGGGACCTGGAGCGTCATGGCCGAGACCTCGGCGAAGAAGGGCTCGTACTCGACGGTGATGGTGGTGAGGTTGGGGGCACCAGCCCTCGAGAGGAAGGCGTCCCAGTCGAAGGCCGGCGAGAGCTTCTTCAGTCCTGCCCGTTCCACCCGGTGGTACGTCTTGTCCGGGTCGCGGCGGGACACCCGGTCGAGGCTGGCCCTGGCCAGGCGCGTCTCGAAGGCCAGCACCTCGCCCGCCCGCTTTTCCGCCACGGCCGGCGTGTCGCCGAGCAGGACGAAGACGGCCTTCACGTGGGCCCGGTAGGCGGCCCGGATGCCCTGCATCTTCTCGTCGTCCGACAGGTAGTAGTCCCGGTCTGGAAGCCCGAGGCCGCCCTGGGCGAACTCGCCGATGACGAGGGTGGCGTCCTTGGCGTCCTGGGTGGAGTCGAAGACGAAGAGCGGCCGCGCGCCGGTGCGCTGCAACCGGGCCGTCTCCTGGGCCACCGTCTTCGTGTTGCTGAGCCGCGCAATGCGGGTGAGCTGAGTCCGCAACTCCGGAAGGGCGATTTCGAGTTTCGCCTCGTCCATGCAGGAGGCGTAGTAGGTTCCCACCGCCTGGGGGTACAGCATGCCCGCCGGGGCCTTGCCGGCCGCGGCCGCTTCCAGCAGCCCGCGCAGCGCCTTCTGGTTCTCCTCGTTGATGACGGCAAAGCCGCGCTCCCAGCGGCTCCGGTCCGCGGGAATCTCGGTCGCATCCAGCCAACCCCCACAGGAGTACCTGAAGAAGTCCGTGCAGGGGTCGACCTTGAGGTCCATCACCGCGCTGTCGAGTCCCGCCGGCATAGGAAGTGTGGTTGCCGCGGCTGCTGCCGGTGCGGGCGCTGGGGGTTGGGAGGCCTCGACGGCCTTGGGCTGGGCGGGGGCCGCCACTTTGGGCTCCGGCGTGGTGGTGCTGCAGCCGGCGAGGGCGAGCAGGGCGGACAGGGCCAGCCCTCGCTGGAGGAAAGGCCAACGACTCTGCGGGACAGTGGACATGGTCAGGCGTACCTCGCGAGCGGGCCCGAGCCGGGCCGTTTTGGATTCGGCCCCTCAGCCGAAATGGTGTTGCCAGGAAGGAGGAGGGGAAGGCATAGCGGCGGGGGAGGCTCCGGTGTCGCTGCACGTCGGGACGCGTGCGGCGCTGCCCCCGTCCAGGCGCGAGTCGTCCAGCGGGGCCGCGATGTGTCAGGCATGGGAGCGTCCTTCGTGCACAAGGACGCGTCACGGGGAAGCCTTCGCACGTGCCCCCCTTACGTCCGGGGCGGCCGGCCCATTGCCGGGGAAACCGTCCCGCCCGCTTCCGCAGACGGGACGCGGTGCGTCGGACTGATTCGGAGCTCAGCCGTTGGCCTTGGCGAAGTCCTCCATGAAGCCCACCAGGGTGCGGATGTTGTCCAAGGTGACGGCATTGTAAGCGCTGACGCGGATGCCCCCGGCGCTGCGGTGGCCCTTGAGGCCCACCATGCCGGCCTTCTTCGCGTCGGAGACGAACTTGTCTTCGAGGGCCTCGGTCCCGAGGCGGAACACAATATTCATCACGCTACGCGAGTCCTTCTCCACCGGCGCCCGGTAGAAGCGGCTCAGCCGGTCGAGGGCGCCGTAGAGCAGCTCCGCCTTTTCGCGGTTCCACTTCTCCATCTGAGCCAGGCCGCCGACGCTTTTCATCCACGCCAGCACGTTGCGCATGAGGTAGATGGCGAAGGTGGGGGGCGTGTTATAGAGCGAGTTGCTCTCCGCCTGCGTGCTGTACCGGAGAATTTTCGGGATGTCCTTGCGCGCCCGGGACATCAGGTCCCGCTCAACGATGACCAGCGTCACGCCCGAGGGGCCGATGTTCTTCTGGGCGCCGGCGTAGATGAGCCCGAACTTCGAGACGTCGATTTTCCGCCAGAGGATGTCCGAGCTCATGTCGGCGATGAGCGGAACGCCACCGCCGTCTGGGAAGCTGTGCCACTGCGTCCCGAAGATGGTGTTGTTGGTGGTGAAGTGGAGGTAGGCCGCCTTGGGGTCCACCTTCAGCTCGGACTGCTTGGGGATGCGGGTGTAGCGCTTGTCGGCGGTGAGGGTGGTCGCGGCCACTTTGGGCGTGCCCAAAAGCTTCGCCTCGTCGAGCGCCTTTTCACTCCACGTCCCGGTGAGGATGTAGTCGGCCGAACCGTCCTTAGGCAGGAAGTTCATCGGCACCTGGGCGAACTGCAGCGACGCTCCCCCTTGCAGAAACAGAATTTGGTGGGTGGGCGGGACGCCCAGCATCTCGGTAAGCAGCGCGATGGCCTCGTCGTGGACGCCCTCGTACTCCTTGCCACGGTGACTGTGCTCGAGAATGGACATGCCCGAGCCGTGAAAGTCGATGAACTCGTCGCGGGCGCGCTCCAGGGCCGGCAACGGCAAGCCCGCGGGTCCTGCATTGAAGTTGATGACGCGCATGGGGAAGCCTCTTACCAGGTCAGAACCGGTTGCGGGGAGCACAGTCGCCCGAGGAGGGCCCTCCCGCCCGGGGCTTCCGCGCTTCACCGCCAGCGGTGACGGTGCCCTCCGGGGGGGGCGCTACTGCTGGATGACGGGGAGTGCCGAGGGCGCCGGGCCGAGGCCAATCTCGATGCGGCGGTTTTGCGCGCGGTGCTCCGGCGTGTCGTTGGGCACCGTCGGCTGGTACCGCCCATAGCCAGTGGCCGCCAGCTGCGTGCCCGGGATGCCGGCTTGCTCGAAGAAATGCACCACCGACAGGGCCCGCGCCGTCGAGAGCTCCCAGTTGGACGGGAACACCGCCGTCCTGATGGGAATGTCGTCGGTGAAGCCGCCTACCCGGAAGACCTTGCCCTGGACGCCCTTGAGGACCTCGGCCACCTTCTTCAACTCGACCAGCCCCTCCTTGTGCAGCTTGGCTGACCCCGACGGAAAAAGGACCTTCTCCGGCAGGCGCACCGTGACCAGACCGGAGAGTTCGGTCACCTGGATTTTGCCGGCGGCGGTGTCGGCGGCCAGCGCGGCGCTCATCGCCTGGAGGTCCGCGCTCTGCTGCGTTGCCGTCTGGACCTGCGCCTGGGCGGACGTGTTGGCCTGCTGCAGCGCGGCCACCTTGGCGTTGAGTCCGTCAATCTTGGCATTGGCCGCAGCCAGCGCCGCGGCCTGCTCATCAGCGCTCTTCTTGTACTTCTCTGCGTCCGCCTGGGCGGCCTTGTACTGCTCCTCGGAAACTCCTCCGCAGCCGGCTAAGAGGGCAATGCCCAGGGCCAGGGCGGGACCGCGAATGCCGTTCTTCATGGTGTGAACTCCCATTCGTCTTCGAAAAGACTGCCAAAGGACTGCCCAGAGTAGCTTCGATGTCCGCGCGCGGCGGACCCGCCAGGCAGCCGTCGTCAGCGGCGGAACCCGCCCCCTCCGCCGCCGTGAAATCCTCCCCAGCTGCCCCTGTCCCCGCCCCCGCCCCCCCACCCGCCGCCGCCGCCCCACCCGCCGCCGCTGTGGCTGTCCCCACCGCCCCAGCCACTGCCACCGCTGCTGTGGCTGTCGCCGCCACCCCAGCCACTTCCACCGCTGCTGTGGCTGTCCCAGCTGTCCCCGCCGTAGGACGAGCTGGCAGACTTGGCGTCGCCCTGGGAGCGGGCCTGGGAAGAGGCGTCGTAGGACGAGCTGCTGCTCGGTGGCTTGGACGAGGAGTTCGACGTGCTGGTCGGCTTGTCTACGCTGCTCCAGCTGCCATTGGAGTTCTGCTTCTGGGTCTGCCCCGTCTGCGAGTTGTAGTTGTAGACGTTGCCGTTGTGGTCCGCGTAGTAGTTGTCCCCGGACTCGGCGACATGCGTCGTTTGGCCGCCGGGGCCTTCGGCGGTGGCGTGGCCGTAGGTGGCCGACTGCCCGTAGGGCGTCGTCACCGTCGTCTTGCTGCCAGCGGCGGCGACGCCAGTGTTCGGGTTGTAGGTCGCGCCGCGCGTGTTGTAGGCGGAGTTTCCGGTGTAGGCGTTGTGCACCTGCGTACTCTGGCCGGCGGAGGTGCGGCCCGTCACGGAGTTGTAGGAGGTGCCCGCCTTGCTGCTCCAGGCGTTTCCCGTCCAGGCATTGTAGCCGGCAGAGCTGTGGCTGACGACGGAGGTCGCCCCGTACTGGTGGTAGACATTCCCGCTGGTGGCAGCCCAGCCGTGCGGTCCCCAGGCCGCCGCTCCGCCATACGCCCCGTAGGCCGCGCCGTGGTAGGCGTAGGGCATGGCGCCCCAGTACGGCGCCGGCGCGTAGCAGGCATGCGCCACGCCCCAACCGACGGCAAAGCCCACGGCAAACCCCGTCCATGGCGTGTACGTCACGTTGGCGGCGTAGCCGTAGGTGACGGGCGGCGGGTACCAGACGGTGGTGCCGACGTAGCCGACGTAGGTGTAGCCGGTGCCATACACCACCACGCCATTCGGCTCGACCACCACCCCCATGTAGCCAGGCGTGTAGCCGACCACCACCGTGTCCGGCGTCGAGGCGTAGACGTAGACGAAGGTCGTGTAGAACAGCGGCGCGCTGGGCGGGATGGAGTAGATGACGGCCGGGACGGAGGTCGCCACCACCCAAGGTCCCTGCAGGCTCGGCGCGGTGAACCAGACGCCCATCTGGACGGCGTACCACAGGCTGGGAGACACCATGAGGATGGCGTCCGGCGAGTTGAGGACGTAACTCAACGGCGTCCCCGGGATGGGCTGCAGCACCGGAGCCCCCGTCACCACCGGCTGGAAGCTAACCTTGGAGCGGTAGACGGTGGCCATCTGCGGAATGGTGGCGGCGATGGCCGCGTCCTGCGCCTCGGCCGTGCCCGGCACAGAGGCGAGGACGTTTTCCTTCGGGCTGGTGACGGGGATGAGGCTGAAGTCCCCGGGCAACGCCGTGGCCGGGAGGTAGGCCCACGGCCCGCCCAAGGTGGGTGCGCGGAACCAGCGCCCCGTCACCAGTACGTAGAACTGCTGGTCGAGCATATCCTGGAAGACATTGCCATTGGTGTTGGAGACGTAGAGCAGCTGCGTCCCTTCCAGAGGGACCCAATTCATTGGGCCCTCGGTGATGAGGATTTCAGTGGGCCGGGTCGCCACGACCACGCCCGGCGCCCCGCCCGCCAGCGAGGGCCGCTGCCCGGTGGTCTCGTTGACTGGCCCCTCCATGAGGTCCACGGCGTGCTGCTGGGCGAGCGTGTGCGCCGCCTGGTCCGCCCCGGGAGGAAGCGACACGGCCACCGACCACGGGCCGTCGAGGGAGGGAGCCTTCATAAAACCGTCGAGCACATGGAGGTAGACGTTGCCCGAGGGGTCGCTCAGCACCAGCGCCCGGGTGTTGAGCACGCGAGACAGCGACGTTCCGGACACCGGGCGCCAGACGGGGTCCCCGTGGATGAGCACCAGCACCATGGGGCTGGTCCCGAAGATGATGCGCGGCGGCTCGTTCAGCACCGGGACACGTCGCGACTGGCGCTGCGCGCCTTCCAGGGCGACCGCCGTTTCCACGCGCCCCAGGGACATGGTGGCCGGCCCCTGGTTGAGGAGGGTCTGGATGGCCTGCTGGTAGGTGGCCGCCAGTTGCGGGACCGACGGGAAGGTGGCCTTGGCCACGACGATGTTGAAGAAGTGAACCACCCGCGCCTGCTTGTCGACCTCGGTGAGGGCCGAGACCTCGATGGCGCCGAACACCGGCTCCTTCGCGCCGGCCGTCAGCACCGCGACTGCCGCGTGGGCCTGGTAGGCATAGTCGTTCCAGCTGTCGAGCTGCGGCTGGTAGATGGTGTACTTGTTGCCGTTGAGCTCGGCGTACTTGGGCCACGGGTCAGGGGATGGAGGCCCCCCTGGCGGCCCGGCTGGCGCTTGCGCGAAGCCGAGTGCCGGAAGCACCAGGAGGAAAGCCACGACCGCTCCATATGGACGCATGGATGCTGCCCTCCGTGCGCGGCCAGTGAGTCCCGTAGGATGCCAGGACCCGCGCCGCTGTCTAGGCGTGCCGCGCCGCCCGGGTCTAGCCAAAAACGCGGCGGCACGCACGTGAATGGGCAGCGACGTCATCCCGCGCACAGACTGCAGGCCGGTGTGTCGGTCACCGGAAGCGCGCCGGTTTCTGTCGACGCGCGGCGCAGGTGAGGGCGGAACCAGTCCTCCGGAGCGCGCTTGCCCGCTTCGGCTTCAACTTGGAGAGGGAGCCCCGACGGCCCCCGGCGCGACGCCCCGGGCGGACGGGCCGCGGCGCCGGTGGGCGAGCACCAGCAACGCCGGCTGCGCCAGACGCGGCACGAGAGCAAGGATGAGCGCCCCGCCGATGACGACGATGGCCAGCGGTCGCTGTGTCTCGGAACCAATCCCGCGGGACAGAGCCGCCGGGGTGAGGCCGAGCATCGCCACCGCGGTCGTCATGAGCACGGGCCGCAGGCCGCGCTCGGCCGCCAGCCTGGCCCCCTCCTCCACCTCCATGCCCTGGGCCCACAGCCGCTGCGCGTAGGTGACGACGATGAGCGCGTCTTGGACGGCGATGCCGAAGACGGAGATGAAGCCCATCGCCGCCGAGATGGAGAAATTCGTCCCGGTGGCGAAGAGGGCGAGGATGCCGCCGCTGATGGCCACGGGAATTCCAGACAGGACGATGAGCGTCGCGGGCAGCGTCTTGACCGACGTGTAGACGAGAAAAGCGATGACCAGCACGGTGAGCGGGATGATGACCAAGAGCCGGCGGTTGGTTTCCTTGAGCTCGCTAATCTCGCCCGCCCACTCCAGATGTGTGTCGTAGGGAAGCCGGACGGAACGCTCCACGGTCGCCCGAGCCTCCTCGATGGTCGAGGCGAGGTCCCGACCCCGGACGCTGAACTTGATGGGGACGTAGCGCTGCTGGTCCTCGCGGTAGACGAGGCTCGCCCCCTCCTCCTCCAGGACCTCCGCCACCTGCCCGAGCGGCACCGTCGAGCCCTCCGGCGTGGTGATTTGGATGGAGCGAATGGCGGCGACATTCGCCCGGAACTCCGGCGCCCACCGCACGGTGAGCTCAAAGTGGCGCTCACCCTCGTAGACCTGGGTCACGGCCTGCCCGCCGATGGCGGCCTGGACGACGGCGTTGACGTCCCCGGCATTCAAGCCGTAGCGCCCGGCGGCCTCCCGGTCCGGGATGATGCGCACCGAGGGCTGGCCCAGCGAGCGAAAAATGCCGAGGTCGCTCACCCCCCGCACCGTCTGCATTAGCTGGAGGATTTCCTCGGCCTTCTGCTCGTCGAGCTTGATGTCCGGACCAGTCACCTTGATGGTGTTCTCGCCCTTCACCCCGCTCATCGCCTCCTCGACGTTGTCGGCGATGACTTGACTGAAGTTGAAGATGACGCCCGGAAAGGCCGCGTGCAGGACGGCCGACAGCTCCTCGGTCAGCTTCTCCTTGGTCATGCCCCGTCGCCAGGCCGACCGCGCGGTGAGAGGCGCGAACAGCTCGATGTTGTAGAAGCCCACCGGGTCGGTCCCGTCGTCCGGCCGACCCAACTGTGACACGACGGTTTCAATCTCCGGGCGCCGGCGCGACTCCCCGGTGCAGGGACCGTCTGCGGGACAGCCCAGCACCAGCCGACGCATCTTTCCGACGTGACGTGCCGATTCCTCCAGCGAGATGGAGACGGGCAGCGAGGCCCGAATCCAGAAGTTCCCCTCCTCCAGCTTGGGCATGAATTCCCGACCCAGCAGCGGCGTGAGCGCCATCGCCGCCACCACCGGCAGCGCGGCCAGCGCCACCGCCCAGCCCTTGCGTCGCAGCGCGAAGGCGAACAGCGGCTGGTAGAGCCGGTCCAGAAAGCGCATCAGCCAGCTGGTATGCGGTTCCTCCTCCGCGCCCGAGGCGGCCGGGACGACCAGAAACCGCCGGGCCAGCACGGGCGTCAACGTCAGCGCCAGCGTCAGCGCCCCGCCGATGGCGAAGGCGTAGGTGTGGGCCATCGGAGAGAAGATGACTCCGGCGACGCCGTTGAGCGTGAAGAGGGGGACGAAGGCCACCGCGATGACCAGCGTGGAAAACATCAGCGGCGAGCTGATTTCCCCGGCCGCCTTGGCAATCTCGGCGGACCGGTCCCGGCCAAGGGAACTGGAGAGGCGCCGGTAGATGTTTTCCACGACGATGACCGTGGATTCGACGACGATGCCAAAGTCCACTGCGCCGAGGCTGATGAGGTTGGCCGGCGTCCCCGAGGCCACCATCCCCACGAAGGCCACCAGTAGCGCCAAGGGGATGTTGATGGCCGTGACCAGCGCCGCGCGGACGTTTCCGAGAAAGGCCCACAGCACGAGGCTCACCAGCACCATCCCGAACGCCAGGTTCTCGAGCACGGTGTGGGTGGTCACCCCCACCAGGCTGGTCCGGTCGTAGTACGGCAAGAGCTCCATCCCCGGCGGCAGGACGTGCAGGCGCTTCATCTGCTCGACGCGTTCATGGATGCCCTGCAGCGTCCGGAGCGACTCCGCCCCATACCGCATCAGCACCGTGCCCTGGACGATGTCGGGCTGCTCATCCCGGCCGACGATGCCGAGGCGCGGGGCTGCCCCGAGGCGCACCTGCCCCAGGTCCCGGATGCGGACGGCATTCCCATTCTTCTCGGCCACGACGATGGCCTGAATGTCCCGCAGGCTGCGAATGAGCCCGGTGCCGCGGACATTGAAGTTCTGAGACCCGAGCGTGAGAGTGCCACCACCCACGTTCTGGTTCGCGTTGGAGATGCCGGCGAGGACCTGCGACAGCGTGACGCCCTGTGCCTTCAGACGGAACGGGTCCAGCTCCACTTGGTATTGCTTGGTGTCTCCACCGAAACCGACGACGTCGATGACGCCCGGCACCAGCCGCCACTGCTTCTCCAGAATCCAGTCCTGGGCCGTCTTCAGCTCCGCGAGCGAGTAGTCCTTACCCACCAATTGGTAACGGAAGAGCTCGCCAATGGCGCTCCACGGCGAGAGCTGCGGGGTGAGCCCGTCTGGGAGGCTGACGAAGGTGAGCCGATTGAGCACGCGTTGCTGGGCCGTGTAGTAGTCGGGATTCCAGTTGAAATAGACCTTCACGTCGGACAGTCCAAAGAGCGACTGGGAACGGATGTGGTCGATATCGACCATCCCCGCGAGGCCCACCTCGAGCGGGATGGTGACGTAGCGCTCCACTTCCTCCGCGCTCAGCCCACGGGGCTGCGTGATGACTTCAATCATCGGCGCGACGGGATTGGGGTACGCCTCGATGTCGAGCTGCGAGTACGCGTACAGGCCGAGAACCACCAGCCCGGCGGCGAGGACCAGGACCAGCCCCGCGTAGCGGAGCGCCCCGGCGACGAGTCGTTGAATCATCGTCCTCAACCGACGTTCCGGTCGGCACTACTGCCACCGGGCCCGACCTGTGGCGTCCCTGGCGCGCTTGGGCTCATCGGCGACGCGGCCGGCACATGGCCCCGGCGCTGACTCAGCCGCCCTTCCAGGCGAAGTTGAAGACGAAGAAGTTGAAATAGGTGTTGTTGTAGCTCCCGGACACCGTCCCGCCCGTCCCGCGGCTCTGGTAGACGCTCGGGCTGCCTCCCCAGAGAAATTCGTAGGCGAAGCCCAGCGTCCAGTTGCTATTGAGCGCCCACTTGGTGCCAATCCCGACGCGCCAGGCGTCTCCAATCGGCAGTGCGAGGGTCCGGGTCTGGGCGTTGGTCATGGCGCTGTCGTAGGCGACGCCGAAGTCCAGCTCCCAGGGCTCCGACAGCTGCACTTGGGCGCCGAGGGCCCCGTGCCAGGTGTTGAGGTAGCCGATGTGGGTGGTGAGACTGAGCTGCGTATCGGCGTTGGTGACACCAAGTTCGACGGTGCCAAAGGCCGCCCAGTTGTTCCAGCCGACGTCGGCCATGAGGGCCCACTGCTGGTTGAGGGCCTGGAAGAAGCTGAGCATGACGGTCTGAGGGACCGTCAACGCAGCGTCGATATTGGCTGTGGCCAGGCCGCTCGCCGCCAGCTTCTGGCTGAGGATGGGCCCCAGTCCGTGGAAATTCGGCGTTCCGCCGAAGCTGAGATTCACCGGCGAGGTGTAGAGAATGCCGAGGCGGCTTCCCTTGGTGAACTCATACATCAACCCGACGTTGGCGCCGACGCCCCAGGCGGTGGACTGGAGCCCGAGTGCGCCGTCGGTAGCGTTCGGTTCCAGGTTGCGCACGGCCACGGTGTCCTTCAGGTAGCCAAACATGACGTTGAAGGTGACGCCCACCGAGAGGCCCCCGGCGATGTGCCAGGCCACCGACGGCAGGATGGACAGGCTCACCAGCGCCGCCTGGGTGACGTAGTAGCGGCCCACCCAATTGTCGTCCCACTTGGCAGCGAGGCCGAAGTTGGAGGTCACCCCGAAGCCGACCCGGAAGTCGCTCCACGGGGCAAAGGTGGCGAAGAGGCTGCCATTGGGGAGGAACCCGACGGCGTTGCCCCCGTTGTTGCCGGACACGGTGGTGGCCGAGTCCGGGGCGAAGGTGAGGTTGGCGTAGACGAGCTCGAGCCCGCCCCCCACCTGAATGCCGTCCAGGCGCGTCATGCCGGCCGGGTTGGTGAGAAGGGTGGCCGGGCTGTCGGCGCGCGCCGCGTAGCCGGCCGAGGCGTAGCCGACGTCCGTGGTACCAAATTCATAGAGGAAGACGCCTCCGGCGTGCGCCGTGCCGGTGAGAAACACGGCCACCAGCAGCCCCACCCACTTCCCCGCGCTCCGTTTGCTCACTCGCCCTCCCTGGGCCCTGCTGCGGTTACGGTTTTTCGGCCGGCCGACACTAGGGGGAGGCGTGCAGACGGTCAACGCCCAAGCCCGCGCTGTGTGCCCAGGTGCTTCAGAAGGGATGGAGGAAGAGTCCAGAGCGCAGCTTGGGCTCGAACCAGGTGGACTTGGGCGGCATCATCTGCCCGGCGTCGGAGATGGCCATCAACTCCTCCAGACTGGTGGGCCACAGCGCAAACGCCACCCGGTCCTGCCCACTGTCCACGCGCGCGGAAAGTTCCCGGGTGCCGCGGATGCCGCCGACGAAGCCGATGCGCGAGTCCCGTCGCGGGTCCTCAATCCCGAGAACGGGCCTCAGCAAGTTGTCCTGGAGGATGGCGACGTCCAGCGAGGCGGTGGGCGTCTCGGCCCAGCTGCCCGACCGGGCCCGGAGACGCCACCACCGGCCGTCCAGGTACATCCCGAAGGCATGCCGTCCGTCGGGCTCGGCCTGCGCCGTCGGAAGGACGTCGAAGCGCTTGCTGACGGCGGCCACAAAGGCCTGGCTGTCCAGGCCCGCAAGGTCCCGCACCACGCGGTGGTAGGGAAGAATCTGCATTTGGTTGTGGGGGAAGACGACGGCCAAAAACCGGTCCTGCTCGCCGGGCGGCGCGCCTTGGGCCTGGCGCAGCTGCTGCACCCGGGCCGCGGCGGCGGAGCGATGGTGCCCGTCGGCGATGTAGAGGCTGGCCAGTCGGCCCACCTGCGACGCCAAGGGCGCGGCGGCTGTCCCCCGGACGTGCCACAGCGTGTGCTGCACCCCATCCTCGCTGGCGAAGTCCACTTCCGGCGCAGCCCGGGTGACTTCCTCCACCACGGCGTCGATGGAGGGCTGGGCTCGGTAGGTGAGGAAGACGGGCTCGTCGTTGGCGGACAGCGCGTCGATGTGGCGAGTCCGGTCGTCTTCCTTGTCCGCCCGGGTGAGTTCATGGCGCTTGATGCGGCCATCGCGGTAGCCGTCCACCGAGGCACAGGCCACGACGCCCGTCTGGACGTGCGCCCCCATCCGCTGCCGGTACAGCCGGAAGCCCTCCTCGGGGTCCTGCTCCAGCCAGCCCTCGTCAAGGAAGCGGCGGAGGTTCTCGGCCCCGCGGGCGTAGACGGCCGCGGCGTGCTCATCGACGTCGTCCGGGAAGTCGATTTCCGGCCGGCTGATGCGGAAAAAACTCTGTGGGTTTCCCGCGGCCAGCTGGCGTGCCTCGGCGCGGCTGACGACGTCGTAGGGCGGGACGGCCAGCCGGGCAGCCAGGGGAGCGGGCGGGGCGAGGGCGCGAAACGCGGAGAGGAGGGACATGGGAAGGGGGCCCTTGGGGAGTATGGCGGTTAGGCCGCTGGCCTGTCCCCGGCAAAGGGGGGGGGAAAGGGGCCGCCAACACTTGTAAATTTCGGCCTCCGGCCTTTCTAACCCACCGCGTTGTCAGTGGAATCCTTGTAAACGCCGGGGCTGGTTGGTACAGCTTCCGGCGAGATGAACGAGAACGCCCTCAATGCGTCCGTGGGCGCCAAGCTGCGCGGGCTTCGGCTGAAGCGGGGCATCAAGCAGACGGACGCGGCGCACGGCCTGGGGGTGTCCCCGGCCTACCTGAATCTCATCGAGAAGGGGAAGCGGGTGATGCCCTTCCCCCTGTTGTGGAAGGCGCTGCGCTACTTCGAACAGGACCCCGAGCAATTCATGGGCTCCCTCGGCCAGGGGCCAGTGGACGAGACGCTGGCGAAGCTCCTGGACGAGCCGCTCCTCAAGTCCCTGGACATCGACTCCGAGTCGCTCGAGTCGCTGTCGGCCGAGCCGAAGCTGGCCGGCACGGTGGCCGCCCTCTTCAACCTCTACAAGAACACCCGCCACCAGCTGGAGAAGGTGTCGGCGCAGATGACGTCGTCGGCGCAGCCGGCGGACGGGGTGCGGCTCGACTACTCGCCCTTCGACGAGGTGAGCGATTTCTTGCAGGCCCGCAAGAACTGGTTTCCGGAACTCGAGGAGCAGGCGGCGGGGCTGGTGCGCGACTTCCGGCTGGAACGCCAGGTGACGTCCACCCAGCTGGCCGCGGCCCTCAGCGAGCGCTTCGGCTATGCCGTCCGCTACGAGGCGTCGGCCTCGGGCAGCTCGGTGGTGCGGCGCATGGACCCGGAGGACAAGACGCTGACGCTGTCGCCGGCGCTGACCGAGCAGCCGCTTGAAATTCCAGCTGGCCGCCTCCATCGGGCTTGCTGGTGCTCGACCACGACCGCCTCCTCGAGCGCATCCTGGCCGGGGTGCAGATGCGGCACCCCGAGACGCCGAAGCTCATCAAGGTCAACCTGGCGAACTACTTTGCCGGCGCGCTCCTCCTCACCTACGAGGAATTCTTCCGCCAGGTGCAGCGCACGCGCTACGACGTGGAGCTGCTGAGCCAGATTTTCGGCACCACCTACGAGACGGTGGCCCACCGGCTGTGCAACCTCTCGCGACCCGAAGCGTCCCGGGGTCCCGTTCCACTTCCTGCGCGCCGACGTCGCTGGCAACATCTCCAAGCGCTACAGCGGCACCGGGCTGAAGTTCGCCTCGGGCGGGGCAGCGTGCGGCAAGTGGGCCGTGCACTTGCGTTCCTGAACCCGTCGCAGATCACCCGGCAGTACTCGATGATGCCCGACGGCAGCGACCTACTTCTGCTTCGCCAAGGTGCAGCTGCAGCCCATCAGCGGCTCCATCGTCCGCGGCACCGCCTACAGCATCGGCCTCGGCACCCACGCCGAGAACGCGCAGTTCCTCGCCTACGGGCTGCCCACCACCGACCTCAGCCGCGACGCGGTGCCCACTCGGCATCACCTGCCGCTTCTGCGAGCGCACCGACTGCAACCAGCGCGCGGCGGCGAGCTACCGCTTCGCCTTCTCCTTCGACGAGTACACGAAGAAGGACTGCTTCTTCTCCCCGCTCCTCGTGCACGAGGCGGGCAAGGAGCCGCTCGCCGGACACGCGTCGCCCGGGCGGCCCCGCGCCGTGGGACCCCTTTCCCATGGCCACCTCCCCTCCCCGATGAGCCTGGCGACCGGGAGCGCTGCTGCGCCCGACGCGGATGTCCTGGTGGTGCCAGTGCGCCGAAAGCGACTGCAGGCGGCCCGGACGGGGCGTGGCCGCGTCGACCGCGCTCTCCGGGGCACCTGCTCCGCGCCGCGCCGGAGAGGGCTTCACGGGACGAGCCGACCAGCTTTTCGTCCTCCACACCCACGGACGCCTTGCCTGCCGCGCGGGTGGTGGTCGTCGGCCTCGGCCCGGCGGAGAGATGGACGCCGGAGTCACTGCGGCAGGCGGCCGGCCGGGGCCTTCGCGCGGTCATGCGCGCGACGGGGGTGCTGGTCGCGGTGCGCCGCTTCCGGCGACCCCGCCGAGACGCGGGCGCCCCGCGTGCCCCGCCGAGGGTGTGGCTGCTGGGCGCCTACCGTTTCGACCGTACCGCACCGAGGGCGCGAGGAGCGGGTCCCGGTCGAGTCCGTCCGTGGCGCTCCTCCCCGACGGCGCCGGCGCGCTCCCGGTCGCTGGGCGAGACGCTGCGGCGGGTGCTCCACGTGACCGAGGCGACGAACCTGCCCGGGACCTGGTGAACGAGCCGGCCGGCCAGCTCACCCCGGCGAGGCTGGCCGAGGAGGCCCGCCGGCGGCCCGAGACCGCACGGGCTGCGAGCTGCGCGGTCGAGCGGCCCCCGCGAGCTCGCCAGAAGATGCGGATGGGGATGTTCTCCGCCGTCGGCCAGGGGAGCGCAGAACACCCCGCGGCTCATCGAGCTCAGCTACGGCCAAAGGAAGGCCGCGACCGACGCGGCCCCTGGTGCTGGTGGGCAAGGCCATCACCTTCGACAGCGGGGGCCTGTCGCTGAAGACGGCCGAGGCATGGTGGACATGAAGACGGACATGGCCGGGGCTGCGGCGCTGCTTGGGGGCGATGGAAGTGGTGGCCGCGGACTCGAGCCCCCCTTCCCGGTGCCGGGCACTCTCGGCGCGGCGGAGAACATGCCCACCGGCACCGCCTACCGGCCGGGCGACGTCCTCACCTCGCGGCTGGGCAAGACGGTGGAAGTCACCAACACCGACGCCGAGGGCCGCCTCGTGCTGGGCGACGTGCTGGCCTACGCCGCGGAGCGCTCGCCCGCGGCGATCATCGACGTGGCCACCCTCACCGGCGCCTGCATTGTCGCCCTGGGACAGCACGTGGTCGGCGGGCTGTGGCGTACCGACGACGCACTGGCCGAGGAGGTGGTGCTGGCCAGTCGGCGGCGCCGGCGAAGCCATGTGGCGGATGCCGCTGGTGGAACTGCAGAAGGAGAACCTGCGCTCGGAGATGGCCGACATGAAGAATGCCGGCGAGCGGTAGGGGGCGGCCATTACCGCCGCGCTGTTCCTGCGCGAATTCGTGGGCAGCGTGCCCTGGGTGCACCTGGACATTGCCGGCCCGTCCGTCAGCGGCAAGGAACGCGGCTACTTCGTGAAGGGGGCCACCGGCGTCACCGTGCGCACCCTGGTGGAACTCATCCGCGCCCGGTCGCGCGGCGCCGCGCCGTCCGAGGTGAGGACGCGGGCCTCCTAAGGGGCCAGCAGCGGTCAGGGCGCCGGGCGCTCGGACAGGGCCTGCGCCACCGCGTCGTGCAGGGAGATGGCGGCTTGGACGACGTCCGCGGCTTCGTGTAACGGGCGCCCCACCACCAGGAGGTCCGCCCCGGCGCGGATGGCAGCCTCGGGCGTCTCGGTGCGGGCCTGGTCGGCTGAGGCGGAGCCCACCGGGCGGATGCCGGGGGTGCAGAGGAAGAGGGCCGGGTACTGCCCGCGCAGCGCCGGGAGTTCCCGGGGCGAGGACACGAGGCCTCCCACGCCGGAGGAGGCAGCCACCATGGCCAGCCGGCTGGCCATGGCCGAGGCGGAGGGGCCGAAGCCGAGGGCGCAGACGGCCGCGTCGTCGAGGGAGGTAAGCGCCGTCACCGCCAGCACCACCGGGGGGGGAAGCCCCACGCGGGCGGCGCCCACCGCGGCGCCCTGGACGGCGGCGCGCAGCATGGCGGCACCGCCCGAAGCGTGCACGGTGAGGTAGGAGACGCCCAGCGCCGCCGCGCGCGCGGCGGCCAGCTCCACAGTGTTGGGAATGTCGTGCAGCTTGAGGTCCAGGAAGAGGCGCGCCCCTTGCGCGCGGAAGGCTTCGAGGGCGTCTGGACCATGCTCCACGAAGAGCGACAGGCCCACCTTCACCACCGCCACGAAGGGTTTGAGGGTGGGGTAAAGCGCGCGGGCCTCGCCGAGCGGCAGGTCGGCCGCCCAGGCGATGCAATCGCGCGCCCTGGGGGAGTGCCCCGGGGCGGGCGACGTCAAGCTCAAGGCGGGAGCGGGGGTCGTCATTCCGCGCGCGGGACCACCGGAAGGCTACCGCGAGGCAAGTTCCGGGTCGATGACCTTCTTGAACTCCTCAATCGGCATCGCCCCGTTGAGGAAGACACCGTTGATGAAGAAGGCGGGCGTGCCGTTGACGCCGGCGGCCTGGCCGGCCTCGACGTCCTGGTCCACCTGCTTCTTTTTCGCGCCGCTGTCCAGGCAGGTGGCGAACTTGGCGGCGTCCAGCCCGGCGCTGCCGGCGTACGTCTTGAGGTCCGAAACGTCGAGCTTCTTCTGGTTCTTGAAGAGCAAGTCGTAGAACTCCCAGAACTTCCCCTGGTCCTGGGCGCACAAGGACGCCTCGGCGGCCTTCTCGGCCTGGGGGTGGATGGGCAGCGGGAACTGGCGGAACACCAGCTTCACCTTGCCGGCGTACTGCTGCATGAGCTGCTCGACGGTGGTGTAGGCAGCGCCGCAGTAGGGGCACTGGAAGTCCGAGAACTCCACGATGGTGACCTTGGCGTCGGTCGGCCCACGGGCCGGGCCGGTGGCGGCCACCTCCACCCGGGGCGGGGGCAAGTCGATTTGGAGATTTGCGGCCGTCCGCAGCTCCTCGATGACCTTCTGCACGCTGGCGCGGCGCTGCTGGTTGACCATCGCCTGGACCAGCTGGTCCTTAATCTGCTCCAGCTTGGTGTCCGGTGGGATGCGGCCGGCGGCCTTCAGTCGGTCGAAAAATTCCTTCACGTCGGCGTCGCTCGGCTGGCTAACGGGAAGCGCCTCCACCCGGGCCTGGATGTACTGCTCCTCGGTCTGCCCCTTCTTGGCGGCCTCGGCCTTGACGATGCGCTCCACCGCCATGCGCTCCAGGACTTCCTTGCGCGCCGTGTACATCTGGTTCTGGATTTCCTGCAGCTTCGGCTTGGCCTCGACCTCGAGCTCGCCGGCGGTGATTTTCCCACCGTTGTAGGTGGCCACCACCTGGTCAGCCGGCAGCACGCCCGAGCCGACAGAGGCGGCCGCGACCTTCTGCTTGGCACAGCCGGCGAGGACGAAGAGGGAGGCCAGAAGCGCGGTCGGGAGGGAACGAGAGAGGGGTAGTTTCATAGGGAGGGGGGCCTTTTGCCCTGCGCCGGGAAAGTGTGCAAGCCACACCCAACAGCCAACCGGGCGGAAAGCTTCCCCCCGCTTGGCGGGAGGGGGCTAGGCCAGCTCGGCGGCGAAGTCCGGCAGCCGGAAGCCGAAGCGCTCCAGCTCGCGCTTCTGGGCCCGCACCACCGCATAGGCCGAGGGGTCGGCCAGCACCTGCTGCACCAGCCGCAGGTGCAGCGCGTGCCCGCTCTTCACCGCCTTCAGCGAGCCGATGACGGGGTGGCCGAAGAGGGCCAGGTCGCCCATGGCGTCCAGGGCTTTGTGCCGGACGAATTCATCCGGAAAGCGGAGGCCGTCGGCGTTGAGGATGCTGAAGTCGTCGACGACGATGGCGTTGTCGAGCGAGCCGCCGCGAGCCAGCCCGGCGGCCTTCAGCTTCTCGACGTCGCGCAGAAAGCCGAAGGTGCGCGCCCGGGATACTTCGCGCACGAAGGCCCGACCGGAGAAGTCCATCTCCAGCCGCTGGCGGCTGACCAGGGGGTGGTGGAAGTCGATGGCGACGTCCATGCGGAAGCAGTCACAGGGCGACAGCGATGCTTCCTTGTCTCCGTCCCGCACCGAGACCGCCTTCTTCACCACCACGAAACTCTTCGGCGCTTCCTGCACCCGCACCCCAGCCGTCTGCACCAGGTAGGCGAAGGGTCCGGCGCTGCCGTCCATGATGGGCACTTCGGGTCCGTCCAGTTCCACCCGGACGTTGTCCAGGCCGAGGCCAAGCAGGGCCCCCAACAGGTGCTCCACCGTCCCCACCCGTACCCCGTCCTTGCCGAGGCTGGTGGCGAGCGCCGTGTCCACCACGTATTCGGCGGTGGCCGGGATGGACACCGGGCGCGCGAGGTCCGTCCGCACGAAGACGACGCCGTGGTTGGCCGGCGCCGGCCGCAGCGTCAGCGTCACGGCCTGGCCGGTGTGCAGGCCGATGCCCTGGCAGAACACAGAGGCGCTCAGCGTCCGCTGGTGGAAGGACATGGACATGGTGATTGGTGAGGCTCCCCTCCCCCGCAACGGGGCCCTATAACGGCGGCCCCTGGGTGTTTCCAACACCTGAGGACCGCAAGACGTTTCATCCGGGCAGACGCCAAGCGTACTGCGCTGTGACAAACCCGTGAAATACCGTACCGCAACGCGTTGCCGCAACGCGCACCTTTCACCAACAAGCCACCGACCACCAGGGAATTGGTGACAGGAGACAACTTCACCCCTGGCGGAACCCGAAGTGAGGGCGTGGGCGCGTCGAACGCCTTCCGCAAAGGGCGTGGCCGTCAGCCGGCAGCCGCCGGTTCCGCCGAACGGAACCTGTCCAGCACGGCCTCGGCATGGGCGCGGTCGAAGCGTCGGCCGGCGACTTCCCCGCGACGGCCAACGCGAATGAAGAGTGCCTCGGCGGCGTCGGCGAAGAGGAGGCAGTCCTCGGCCAGCCGGGCCCGGGTAAGGGGCCCCTCGGGCGACTGGGCGTGGTCGCCCAGAATGCTGAGGAAGCGGTCGACGGCCTCGAGGTCCCCGTAGCGCAAGAGCTGGTAGCTGCCGTCCTGGAAATACTCGAGGAAGCGCCCCATCGCGGACAGGTGCGGAGCGGCGTCGGGGGTGCCCTCCAGCGCCAGCGCCGCGCCGCGGGCCAGCTGGGAGGCCACCCACAAGTCATTGCGCAGCCGCTGCGCCACCAGGGGGGCGGAGACGAGGCGGGAGAAGCCCTCCTCGGCGCCCCGGGCCTGCAGCGCGCCGGCCAGCTGCACCACCGCCCCCTCGAAGAGCGCGGTGAAGTCCCGCGCCGCGCCGCGCAGCCGCTCCTCGTCGGCCGGGCCCCCACCGGGCAGCGCGCGGCCGATGGCGCGCGTCTTCAAGGCCAGGGTGCGGGAGACGCGCAGCGCGGCGTGCTGGAAGCCGCGGGTGCCCGTGCCGGGGGCGACCTCATTGCGCAAGTAGCCGCTGAGGGTGAGCGCCTCGCTGTGCACCAGCGCCAGCAGCACCCGGGCGCGGCGGTCGAGCGGCCGGTCGGGCTCCTGCCGAAGGTAGCCGAGGGCGTGCAGGAAGCGGAACAAGGCGAGGAAAGCGGTGGTGAAGAGCGGGCGCTCCGGGTCAGGAAGTAGCCGCAGGGCGTCCAGCACCGGGACACTGCGATGCGGTCGAACTCGAGGCAGAACTCGAGCGGGCGGACCGGGCGGAAGAAGCGGTTCTGCAGGATGGCCCGCACGGCGAGGCTGCCCACCTCGTGGAAGACGCGGTGGCCCACCGCTTCCAGGCCGAGGAGGCTGTCCATGACGACGCAGATCGATTCGAAGCTCCGGGCAAGCAGGAACAGGCTCTCCTGGGGCGTCTGCTCGTCCAGCTCGTCCTCGAGGAGCGCCCGGCGGACGCGGTCGTCCACCGCCTGGCTGCCGACGTAGCGGCGGAAGACCATGCGCTGCTCGTCGCCCGGATCCAGCAGCCGCCGGCCAAGCCGGATGGCCTGGTGCATGGCATCCCGGACGTCGCGCAGCTCCTCGCCGAAGTCGCGGGTCACCACCGGCCGCGCGGAGGCGTCCAGCGGCAGGTTGTGCAGGTTGAAGTACCGCTCCATCCCCCGCAGCAGCATCTCGAACTCGAAGAGACGCTCCTCGCGCCCGTCCACCCGGACGCCCGCGCAGCCAGCGCTCGCGCTCGGCGAGCAGCCCGGGCCGCGGCTGGCTGTCGCGAAACAGCTGGACGTAGAAGTCCCGGGCGGTGCGGGCCACCCTACGACGCGGCGCCTCGGCCTCCTTGGGGCCGCACTCACAGAAGCGCCCCCTGCGAGGCCGGGGGCGGCGTCAGGCCAAGGTGCCGCCAGGCCTTGGCCGTGGCGACCCGGCCCCGTGGCGTCCGTTGCAGGAAGCCTTCCTGCATGAGGAACGGCTCGTACACGTCCTCCACCGTTTCGCTCTGCTCCCCCACCACCGTGGCGACCGTGTCCACCCCCACCGGACCGCCGCCGAACTTCTCGAGGATGGTGAGGAGAATTCTTCGGTCCATGGGGTCGAGGCCAAGCGCATCCACCTCCAGCCGCTTGAGGGCGCCCGAGGCCACTGCCCGGGTCACCCGCGCTCGCCGTCCACCTCGGCGAAGTCGCGGATGCGGCGCAGCAGGCGGTTGGCGATGCGGGGCGTCCCCCGGGCGCGCGTGGCAATCTCCCGCGCCCCGTCGGGCAAGAGCCGGACGCCGAGGATGCCGGCACTGCGGGCCAGAATGGCTTCCAGGTCGCTCGGCCCGTAGTAGTCGAGCCGTTCCTGGATTTGGAAGCGGTCGCGCAGGGGCGAAGTCAAAAGCCCGGTGCGGGTGGTGGCGCCAATCAGGGTGAAGGGCTGCAAGTCCAGCTTCATCGCCCGGGCGGCCGGCCCGGAGTCGATGGTGATGTCCAGCCGGAAGTCCTCCATGGCCGGGTACAGGTACTCCTCCACCTGGGGCGGCAGCCGGTGGATTTCGTCGATGAAGAGGACGTCCCGGGCCTCGAGGCTGGTGAGCAGGCCGGCCAGGTCTCCCTTGCGCTCCACCGCCGGCCCGGAGGTGACGTGGATGGCCACGCCCAGTTCCGCCGCCAGGATGTGGGCCAGCGACGTCTTCCCCAGGCCGGGGGGGCCGGAGAAGAGGCAGTGGTCGAGCGCCTCGCGGCGCCGGCGCGCTGCCTCCACATACACCTTCAGCTTGTCCACCACCGCCGCCTGGCCGACGTACTCGGCAAAGCGCCGGGGGCGCAGCGACACCTCAAGGCGCTGCTCCTCGGCGGTGGGGCTGGGCTCGAGTGGACGGGGGTCGGGCGCCATGGCGGGGCGTCCGAGGGTAGCAGCTTTGCCCTTCTGCCTCCTCAGCCTGCCTGGAGGGTCCGCAGTGCCTCACGGAAGAGCGCCTCAAAGGGGGCCTCCGCCCCCAGCCGGCCCGCCACCGCGTCAGCCACCTGCTCGGCGTCGGACGGCCGGTAACCCAGGTTTTCCAGGGCCGAGACGAGGTCCCGGCGTGCCCCGGCTGTCCCCTCCACGCTGCGGGCGCCCGCGGCCAGCGCCTTCGCCTTGTCCCGCAGCTCCAGCACCAGGCGCTCGGCAGTCTTCTTTCCCACCCCGTGGATGCGCGTCAGTCGCCCGAGGTCCCCCCGGGAGAGGGCCTCGGCCAAGTCCGGGACTTCCAGGCCGGACAGCACGGCCAGCGCCAGCCTCGGCCCGACGTGGCTGACACTGGTGAGGAGGTGAAACATCTCCTCCTCCTCGGCCGAGAGGAAACCCACCAATTCAATGGCGTCCTCGCGCACCACGGTGTGGATGCGGAGCTCGGCCGGCTGCCCCTCGGGCGGAAGCCGTGCCAGCGAGAGGAGGGAGAGCGCCACCCGGTAGCCGACGCCATGCACGTCCACCACCGCGTCCTGGAGCGACTTTTCCAGCACCACGCCCCGAAGCCGCGCAATCACCGTGGGGCCCCGTACACCGCCCGGGACAGGCGGGGCCAGGCGGGCGGGCGGCGCCGGGCGCGGGGCTGCTGTTGCAGCAGGGTCACCACGCGGGCCCGGTGCAGGTGGCAGATGGCGACGGCGAGGGCGTCGGTGGCGTCGCCGCGCAGCGCGCCGGTGAGGCCGAGGAAGGCCCGCATTTGCCGGGCCACTGCCTCCTTGGACGGCGGTGCCGCCCGCCCCACGGCGCGCTTCACCAGCGCCGGGGCGTACTCAAAGACGGGCCGGCCCCCCTGGGCCGCCGCCAAAAGGGCCACCCCGCGGGCGTGACCCAGCACCAGGGCGCTGCGGGCGTTGCGACAGCTGAAGACGCCCTCCACCGCCACCGCGTCCGGCGCCCAGCGGGCAAGCACCTCAGCCAGGCCGTGAAAGAGTTCGGCCAGCCGCAACTCCAGGGCAAGCTCGCCTTTGACGCGCAGCACCCCGTGGGCGAGGTGGCAGAGCCGGCTACCGTGGGCCTCCACCACCCCGAAGCCCGTGACGCGGCTTCCGGGGTCGATGCCGAGCACACGGAACGGAGCGGACATGGCTGCCGGAGACCTCTAGCATACGAGGTGGACGTGCCCGACTTTTCGGCAGCTCAGGCGCTGGCCGCGGCGAGGACCGCGTCGTCCATCTCGTAGTTGGCCCAGACGTTTTGCACGTCGTCGTTGTCCTCCAACAACTCGAGCAGCTTGAGCACACGCCGGGCCGCATCCCCCTCCACCCGCACCGTGTTCTGCGGCAGGAAAATGGTGCGCTGCTCGCCCACGGTGAGGCCCTTGGCCTCCAGCGCCGCGGCCGCCGCGTGCAGCGCGGCCGGTTCGGTCCGCACCTCGAAGCCGTCCGGGCCGAGGTCCACCACGTCCTCCGCCCCCGCCTCCAGCGCCGCTTCCATGACACGGTCCTCGGACGGTCCGGGCTTCAGGTGGATGCTGCCCTTGCGGTGAAACAGGTAGCCCACCGCACCCTCCGTGGCGAGGTTGCCGCCGCCCTTGGAAAAGTTGGCGCGGATGTCCGCGGCGGTCCGGTGCCGGTTGTCGGTGAGGCACTCCACCAGGACGGCCACCCCGCCCGGCGCGTACCCCTCGTAGGTGACCTCCTCGTAGTGCGTCCCTTCAAGTTCTCCAGTGCCCTTCTTGATGGCGCGGGTGATGTTTTCCGAGGGCATGTTGGCCTCGCGGGCGGCGAGGACGGCCGAGCGCAGACGGGCATTGGCGCCTGGGTCTCCGCCGCCGATGCGGGCGGCGACGGTGATTTCCTTGGTCACCTTGGTGAAGAGCTTGCCCTTGCTGGCCCCCATTGCCTCCTTCTGACGCTTGATTTTCGTCCAGCGGTTGTGACCGGACATGTGGGCTTCTCTCCTTGCTGTCTCCTGGTGGGGACGGCGGCGCCTCTAGCGCACGTCCCGCAGCAGCCGCCGCGCGTCGTCGGCCTCGGGCCCCTCGGGCTGCAGGGCCAGCACCCTCGCCAGCTCGGCGTTGGCCTTGGCCCGCTCGCCGCGCCCGAGATGGATGCCGGCGAGCAGCAGGTGGGCGCGGGGCTCCTTGGGGTCGAGCGCGACGGCCTTCATCGCCGCCCCTTCTGCCCCGCGCACGTCCCCGGCGTCAAACCGTGCCAGGGCCAGGTACAGCCAGGCCACCGCCGACTCCGGGGACGACTGCACGACTTCATCCAGGACGCGAACGGCCGCAGACGGCAGCGCCGCGCGGTACAGGGCAATGCCCTCCGCCAGCGTGTGGGTGCCTTGGGCCGCCGGAGGGGCCGCTTCCGCCGGCACCGCGGTCGGTCCGGCCGGGGCCACCCCGGCAGGCGAACTGGCCTCGGTCGACGCTGGGGCGGCCGGGTCGGCAGGCCCGGGCAGCAGGGCTTCCCGGGGCGCCACCGGCGGGCGCGACTCGGCGTGGCGCAGCCAGGACAGGCCGAGCAGCACCAGCAGGACCAGGGCGGCAGACGCCAGGGCCCCTCGCGTCAGCGCCGCACTCCGGCGGCGCCTGCCCGCGGCGGCCAGCGCGTCATCGGCCCAGGCGCCCCCGGTGAGTGGTGACGGGGGCGCCGGCTGGTAGACGCGGGCCAGGGTGGCCGGGCGGCCGCCTCCAGCGGGGACTCCTCCGGAACGTTCAGCTCCGGCGCCTCGGCCGGGGCGCTGGGGGGCCGCAGCGTCCGGCTGACGACGGCCGGCCGCTCGAGGGAGGGCTGCGGGGCGACCGCGCCGACGCCCGACGTGGCCGGCAGCGCCTCCTCCAGCACCGCCGCCTCCGAGGCGGGGCCCTGCGCCAGCGCTTCCCAGGCCCCCGGCAGGTAGGGTGCACGCGCTGCCTCCCGGGCGAGCGCCTCCGGCAGCAGCACGCCGCTGGCGTACAGCCGGGAGGCGGCCCGCAGCGCGGGGACCTCCGGCAGCGGCGAGGTGAGGATGACGTCGCGCAGTGTCCGCGTGCCGTCGAAGAGGCGCAGCAGCGTCTCGGCCTCGATGGGAAGCCCCGGCAGCGCGGCGCGCAGCGCCTCGAAGTCCGGCTGCAGCACGGCCTCCAGCGGGACGCTTACCGCCACCAGCCGCTCCCACACCGCCAGCTCCGCGCCCAGCCGGCCGCACAACTCCCGCACCCCCGTGCTGAGCTCGCCCCGGGCGAGCACTGGGCCAAGGTGCACGCGGTACGCGCCCCGCCCCAGCGCCAGCATGCGCGTCAGCCCGCGCTCGCCGTCCACGCCCTCGAAGCGGACGCTCACCACCTCGCCGCGGCGGAACAGCAGCTGCCCGCGCGACTCGAGAAACAGCCGGCCGGAGGAGGAGCCGGCCAGCAGCGCCCGCAGCGCCGCCAGCAGCGGCAGCACGTCGGTGTGCGACTCGAGCGTCGCGTCGCGCGCAGCGTGTCCGGCCCGCAGCCGCACCAGGGTGGCCAGGTCCGAGACGAAGAGCGGCTTGGGCAGGTAGTCGTCCGCCCCGGCGCGGCCCGCGCGCTCGAGGTCCGCCGGGGAGGGGCGGGCGGCGAGCAGCAGCACGGGGATGTCCCGCAAGCGCTCGTGGCCCCTCAGCCGCTGGCACAGCGCCACGCCGTCCACTGCGCCGAGGCCCACCTCGGCCACCACCACGCCGGGCACCACCGTGCCCTCGGCCAGCGCCCGTTCCGCCTCCTCCGCGCTGCCCAGGGCCACCACCTGGAAGCCCTCCCGGAGAAGCCCGAGCTGCAGCAGGCTGCGCGCCCCGGCGTCGGGTTCCACCAGGAGCACGCGCCGGGCGTCCACCGGCCGCTCGCCCAGGGTTTGGCCGTCCAGCGGGGAGGGGCGCGGAAGCGGCCCCTCCCCGCCCTCGGCTTCTGCCGGGGCGGGTTCGCGCTCCGGCGCTGTCGAGCCCACCGACATGGACGTCCCTTTCGCCCACCCGTCATACACGGGCGCCTGGGGGGACGGCGATGGGTCGCACAGGACCACTCCGGGGCGCCCCCAGGGAGAGGGCCCTACTGCACGCGCCGCATCTCCTCGAGGAATTCTTCGGGGCCGAGGAAGCCCGTCACCCGCGGGCGGACGAGGATTTCGCCTCCCGAGGAGACGAAGGCCACGGTGGGCAGGCCCTCAATGCCGAAGCGCTGGTACAAGGCGTCCAGCGCGTCCTGGCCGTTGGTGCCATCCACCTTGATGCGGACGAAGCGCTGGGCCTCGGACACCACCTGGGGCGCGACGTAGGTGGCGCGGTCCAGCTCCTTGCAGGCGGCACACCACTCCGCGAAGAAGTCAATCATCACCGGCCTGCCGGAGGCGCGCGCCGCCGCCAGCGCCTGGTCCACCGGGGAGGGCACCGCCGCCGGCTCCCCGGCCCACGTCAGTTCCCAGCGCAGCACGGTGTCCGTGGGGCGGGGGGCGTCCAGGGTGCCCGCGCGCAACAGCACACCCAGGCACAACAGCACCACGCCACTGCCTTTGAGGAAGGCCTGGAGCCGGCCCGCCCCGAAGCTGCGGTGGATGGCGCCCAGCAGGACGCCGCAGGCGGCCAGCGCCGCCGCCACGCCGGTGCCGGGCACGCGCCCCAGGGCCGCGGCCGCGGCCTGGACCGCGTCGCGCAGCGCCGGGAAGGCGTCCTTCACATAGCGTGACGGCGAGGCCCACCAGAAGCACGCCGAGAAGGCTCTTCACCCACTCCATCCACAGCCCGCCCCGGGGCAGCTGCACGGCGAAGGCGCCGATGAGGAAGAAGGGCACGCCGATGCCGAGGGCGTAGACGAAGAGGAGACCGGCCCCGAGGGCCGTGTCCTGGGACTTGGCGACGAAGGCCAGAAGCCCCGTCAGGACGGGACCGGTGCACGGCGCGGCCAGGAAGCCGGCCACGCTGCCCATGAGGAGGGCACCGAGGAGGCCCGCGCCACCCACCGTGGACAGCCGCTGGACGAGGTGACTGGGCAGCGTCAACTCGAAGGCGCCAAACATGCTGGCCGCCAAAAGCAGCAGCACCGCCGCCAGCGCCAGCACCACCGCCGGCTTGCCCAGCACCGCGCCGAAGGCGGCGCCGGTGCGGGCGGCGGCCACCCCCAGTGCCGAGAAGACGAGGCCCATGCCCACCACGTACGCCGTGGTCAACAGCAGCGCCCGGGCCCGACTGGTGGCGCCGCGGGCACCGAAGACACTCATCGTGATGGGGATGAGGGGGTACACGCACGGCGTCAGCGCCGTCAGCAGCCCGCCCAGGAACACCACCACGGCGCCCGAGGCGAAGCGCCCTGCCCCTAGGTAGCCGGTGGCGTCCAGGGTGCTGGTGGGCCCGGTGGGGACGAGCAGCGGAAGGAAGCCGACGGCGAGGGCGGCGAGCAGCGCCCAGGCCCAGAGGCCGAAGCTGGGTTTGCTGGGGGTGGCGGCGGAGGCGTCCATGGACCGGGGGGGGTTACAAGGGCTGAAGGTGAAAAGGAACGCCCTCCAAACGGCGCGTTCCCCTTATTATTTCGGAAAGCGCGGGCGGGCAGGAGCGCTTGCCTCGAGGGGGGTCATCGTTATAATGGACCAGTTAGGTCCACATTCCCTCCGTCATGCTCAAACTACCGATTTACATGGACAATCACGCAACCACCCCGCTCGACCCGCGGGTGCTGGAAGCGATGATGCCCTACCTACGGGAGGACTTCGGGAACGCGGCCTCACGCAACCACGTCTTCGGCTGGAAGGCTGAGGCGGCGGTGGAGCAGGCCCGCGCCCAGGTGGCGGCGCTGCTGGGCGCCAGCGAGAAAGAGATTGTCTTCACCAGCGGTGCGACCGAATCGGACAACCTGGCCCTCAAGGGCGCGCTCGAATTCTACCGGGACAAGGGCGACCACCTCATCACCCTGAAGACCGAGCACAAGGCCATCCTCGACAGCGCCAAGCGCCTCGAGCGGATGCGCCAGGACCGCGCCGCGGAACTCCGGCTGCTGCGGCTGTCGGAGCTCGCCAGCGACGACGTCACGGCCGACAACGCTGAGGCGCTCGCCCTGAAGCACAACCTGGACCAGGACCCAGTGCTGAAGAAGTGGCTGGCACAGCTGCACACCGGAGCGCGCGTCACCTACCTGGACGTGCGGCAGGACGGGCTGGTGGACCTGGAGGCGCTGCGGGCCGCGATCACCGAGCGCACGATCCTGGTGAGCATCATGCTCGCCAACAACGAGATCGGCACGGTCCAGCCGATCGAGGAGATCGGCAAGCTCTGCCGCGAGAAGGGCGTGCTCTTCCACATCGACGCGGTCCAGGGCGTCGGCAAGATCCCCTTCGACGTCGAGACCGGATGAACGTCGACCTGGCCTCGATCACGGCGCACAAGATGTACGGGCCCAAGGGCATCGGCGCGCTCTACGTGCGCCGCAAGCCGCGCGTGCGCATCGCCGCGCAGCATCGACGGCGGCGGGCACGAGCGCGGCATGCGCTCGGGCACGCTCAACGTGCCGGGCATCGTCGGCTTCGGCAAGGCGGCGGAGCTGGCCCGGGCGGAGATGGCGCGGACGAGGCCGAGCGCCTCCTCGCGCTGCGCGAGCGGCTGCGCGACGGAACTCATCGCGGAGCTCGACGTGGTGACGTCAACGGCTCCTCGAGCACCGGCTGCCGGGCAACCTCAACATCTCAGCTTCGCCTACGTCGAGGGCGAGGCGATGATGATGGCGATCAAGGACGTGGCGGTCGTCGTCCGGCTCGGCCTGCACCTCGGCGTCGCTCGAGCCGTCCTACGTGCTGCGCGCGCTGGGCGTCGACGACGAGCTGGCGCACTCGTCGCATCCGCTTCGGCCTCGGCCGCTTCAACACCGAGGAAGAGGTCGACTACGTGGCCGACTCTGGTGGTCGAGCAAGGTCAACAAGCTGCGCGAGATGTCGCCCGCTCTACGAGATGGCGCAAGGAGGGCATCGATCTGAAGAGCATCCAGTGGGCCGGCGCACTGACGTCAAGGAGAACGAGACCAATGGCCTACAGCGAAAAGGTCATCGAGCACTACGAGAACCCGCGCAACGTCGGGACGCTCGACAAGGACGACCCGCAACGTGGGCACCGGCCTGGTCGGCGCGCCGGCCTGCGGCGACGTGATGCGGCTGCAGATCAAGATCAGCGACGACGGCATCATCGAGGACGCCAAGTTCAAGACCTTCGGCTGCGGCTCGGCCATCGCCGTCGCTCGCTCGTCACCGAGTGGGTCAAGGGCAAGACGGTCGACGAGGCCGACGCAGATCAAGAACACGCAGATCGTCGAGGAGCTCGCACCTGCCGCCGGTGAAGATCCACTGCTCGGTGCTGGCCGAGGACGCCATCAAGGCGCCATCGCCGACTACAAGCGCAAGCGCGCGGCCCGCGACGCGGCTCCGCCGGTGGCCACGGCGGCCGAGTCGCGCGCCGCGCTAGACGAGCGTCCGTGACATTCCGACCGCAGCACGAGGCTGCCGCGGCCACGCCCGCGGTCGCCCCGGCCGAGCCGGCCAGCAAGACGATGGCATCTCGGCGTCGCCGCGGCGCGCATCCAGAAGCTGCGCGAGAGCGGGCGACGCCGCGAAGCGGGCCTGCGCGTCGGCATCCGCGGCGGCGGCTGCTCGGGCCTCGCCTACGTCATCGAGTGCGGCCGACGAGCCGCGCGGGAGCGGACAAGCTCGTTCGAGCGCGGACGGCGTGCGCGTCTTCGTCGACCCGAAGAGCTTCCTCTACCTGACGGGCTCGGAGCTCGACTACGAGGAGACGCTGATGGGCCGCGGGCTTCAAGTTCGAGAACCCCAACGTGAAGGGCGCCTGCGGCTGCGGCGAGAGCTTCACCATCTAGGCCTGCAGGCGGCTCTCGCACGACCCGCTCGCCATCGCCCGTGACGTGCTGGTCGTGCCGGAAGCCACGTCGACCGGGACCTGTTCTGCGCGGCTGCGGCACGATGCAGCCGCCGGCGGCGGGCGCGACCACTTCGACGTCCTCGGGCTGCCGCGCCGGTTCGACGTCGACGTGCCGGCGCTCGAGCAGGCGCTACCGCGAGCTGTCGCGGCAGCTGCACCCCGACCGCTTCGCCACCGCGCAGGCCGCGCGAGCGGCGCTTCGCGCTGGAGCAACGCACCGTCGCTCAACGACGCCTGCCGCACGCTGAAGGACCGCGCCGCGCCGGGCCGACTACCTGCTCGAGCTGCGCGGGCTGGACCTGGCGCGCGAGGACGCCGGCAGCGCCGAAGGCCGTGCCCCCGCGACTTCCTCGAGGAGATCCTGCGAGCTGCGCGAGGAGCTCGGACGACGCCAGGCGCGAAGGGCGACGCTCGAGGCGGCGCCGCGCATGGCCGAGGCGATGCGCCGGCGCGCGCGACGGCCATCGGACGTCGAGGCCGAGCGCTGCCCTGCGCCAGCTGCTGGCCCGACCCCGAGCAAGTCGCGGCCGCACGAGGCTGCACGCGCTGGCCGAGCTGCGCTACTTCACGCCGCTTCCTCGACGAGGTCGACGCGCATCGAGGACGGAGGCGCTGGAGCGCGATGACGCGGCCTGCTGCAGATCTCATCGACCCGGCTGTCGACGCCCAAGGCGGGCCAGGCGCCCGTCGGCATCGATCTCGGCACCACCAACTCGCTGGTGGCGGTCGTCGAGAACGGCACGCCCGCGCTGCCTGCCGGCTGGACGAGGCGGCGCAGCCGCTCCTGCCCTCGGTCGTGCACTACGCGGCCGACGGCGGCGTCGTGGTGGGCGCACGCGCCGCGCGCTGGCCGCCGGCGCTCGCCCCCGCGCGACACCATCGCCTCGGTCAAGCGCTTCATGGGCAGGGGCGCCGACGACGCCGAGACGCGGCACGCTCGGCGCCTACCAGTTCGCCGACGGCGACGGGCGACGTGCGTGCGCTTCGCGGTCGCCGGCGGGCCGCGCGGTCACGCCCGTCGAGGTCTCGGCCGAGATCCTGCGCGCGCTGAAGCGCGCGCGCCGAGGCCGACGCTCGGCGCAGCGGTCGAGCAGGCGGTCATCACCGTGCCGGCCTACTTCGACGACGCCCAGCGGCAGGCCACCAAGGACGCCGGCCGCCTCGCCGGGCTCGAGGTGCTGCGCCTCCTCAACGAGCCGACCGCGGCGGCGCTCGCCTACGGCCTCGACAAGGGCAGCGCAGGGCACCTTCGCCGTCTACGATCTGGGCGGCGGCACGTTCGACATCTCGATCCTCAAGCTCGTCGACGGCGTCTTCGAGGTGAAGTCGACCGGCGGCGACTCCGCGCTCGGCGGCGACGACTTCGACCGCGGCCATCGCCGAGCGGCTGCTCGGACGACCTCGGCGGCTCCAGGCGCCCGCGCCGGCGCAGGTCGACGCGCCGTCCTCGACGAGGCCCGCGCGCGCCAAGGAGGCGCTCACCACCGCCGAGAGCGTCGACCGCCGATCGCGTCGGCCGACGGCCACCACATGCGCAAGTCACGCGCGCCGAGCTCGACGCGCTGGATCGCCCCGCTGCTCGAGCGCACGCGGCCGGCGCCTGCCGCCGCGCGCTCAAGGACGCGGGCTTCACGGCCGGCGAGCTCGACGGCGTCATCCTGGTGGGCGGCGCGACGCGCGTGCCGGCCGTGCGCGCGCTACGTGGCAGCAAGCTCTTCGGCGAGCCGCCGCTCGGGCGACATCGATCCCGACCAGGTGGTCGCGCTGGGCGCCGCGGTGCAGGCCGACCTGCTCGCCGGCGCGCAGCGCCAGGACGACGTGCTGCTGCTCGACGTGATCCCGCTGTCGCTCGGCCTCGAGACCATGGGCGGCGTGGTCGAGAAGCTCATCCCCCGCAACACCACCATCCCGCCGCGGCGCGCGCAGATCTTCACCACCTTCGCCGACGACCAGACCGGCTTCGACCTCCACGTCGTGCAGGGCGAGCGCGAGCTGGTGGCCGACTGCCGCTCGCTGGCGCGCTTCCGCTCACGGGCATTCCGCCGCTGCCCGCCGGCATGGCGCGGCTCGAGGTCACCTTCCAGGTCGACGCCGACGGCATGCTCCGCGTCACCGCACGCGAGCAGACCACCGGCGTCGAGCAGAGCATCGCGGTCAAGCCCACCTACGGCCTCACCGACGAGGAGGTCGAGCAGATGCTGCTCGACTCGATCGAGCACGCCGAGGAGGACGTCCACGCCCGGCTGCTCGCCGAGCAGCGGGTGGAGGCGCAGCGCATCCTCGCCGACGGGGCCAAGCAGCTGAGGGAGAACGGGGACCTCCTGGACGCGACACAGCGCCGCACCCTGGAGGAGGCCATGGCGCTGGTGCAGCGACTGGCCGGGGAGGAGGACGCCGACGCGCTGCGAGAAGCCATCGCTGCCTTGGACGAAATGGCCAAGCCATTCATTGAATTGGTGATGAACCGGGCGATGACGGCTGCGCTGGCCGGCCACTCGGTGGAGCAGGCCTGAGATGCCGAAGGTCAGCTTCAAGAGCCCCCTCGACGACGTGTCCGTCGAGGTGGCGCCGGGGACGTCCCTTTTGGAGGCGGCCGAGAAGTGCGGCGCGCACGTGGGCCATTCCTGCGGCGGGGTGTGCGCCTGCTCCACCTGCCACCTCTGGGTGAAGCGGGGCCTGGACAGCCTGTCGGAGCAGGAGGACGCGGAGATGGACCGGATTGACCAGGCCTTTGACGTGCGGGCCTTCTCGCGGCTGGGATGCCAGGCACGCGTCGACGCCGAGGACGTGGAGGTGGAGATTACCGAGGAGTCCCTGAGCGCCTACCTGGACGAGAACCCGGCGCTGCGCCACAGCCTGGAGGCCCAGGGAAAGTGGCCGCTGAAGAAAGCACGCTGAGGGCGCCGGACGGTCCTTGACGCTCTGCGGAGCCGCCGGCTAAGAGTCCGGCCCCTGCTGCCTGCCCAGGTGGTGGAATTGGTAGACACACTAGATTCAGGGTCTAGCGCCCGAAACGGCATGGAGGTTCGAGTCCTCTCCTGGGCACAGTAATTTCGGTGGTTTGCGGGACTTGATGGCACCGGGTGGGATCGCGGTTTGTTCACCTGATGGGCACATGCGGGGTGGAGTCGTTTCAGTCACGCGCGCCCCGGACGCAGCAGCCGGTCCAGTAGGTCTACGAGCTTTGGCCGCTCCCCGGGGCCAGTTTCGCGTAAGCCTCGGTCTGGGTGACGGAGGCGTGTCCCATCCAGTCCTGGAGGATACGCACCGGGACCCCGAGCATGGCGGGGTGACTAGCAAAGCTGTGCCGCAGGACGTGTGGGCCGACCGCTTGAAGTCCGGCAGCTCGAGCGAATCGGTGACGCGCCGGCGTGACCATGTGCCGCGTCATGCGCCCACCGTCCCCCACCCCGAACACCACCTCGTCCTTCGGGTGCTGTTTGCGATGCGCTTTGAGCGCCGCGAAGGCGTCCGGCGGCGCCAGGGGCATGCCGGCGTTGGAGCTGGTCCACGAGGCGGCAACGTCGATCGTGCCGTCGGCGCCGATGGCTGGGGAGGCGAAGGCAGCGTTGGGACCGAACACCCAAGCGGCTCCGGCGTCTTGACCTCAGGGTGTCACTACAGCCATGCGCGCTTTTCCTGACGAGCTCTATCAAGCGCCGCGGAACTGGACAGCGCAGGCGTATCCGAAGCTCATCTATTGCAACAGGCCCGAGAAAGGCGGCCACTTCGCAGCGTGGGAACAGCCGCAGGTGTTGACGACGGAGCTTCGCGCGGCGTTCAAATCGCTGCGATAGTTCGACCCAGCGCTCATCATGCACCCAGTGCTGGCGCCCCCACGGTCCTCACGCGGGCCGTGGGGGCGATGCCGCAGCCTGCACGACCAGCATCCCTCGCTGGTCGTGCCGACCATGCCGCCTCTCATGAAAGGATCACGATGCCGGAGGCCGGGAATCGCCAGGTGCTTCGCTCTGCGAGAAGAACATCGTCGAGAGTCGCCGCAACCCGCTGACTCGTCCCACCTCCCAGAAGGCGAAGAAGGGGAGCAAGGCGATGGTCAGTATCAAGACCCGGGCGCCCAACTCATAGGCGCAGATCGACATCATCTTTTCGAGGATGGTCGCCAGGGTGTCCCTGCGGAACCAGCCCTCCACGAGACGCTCGACGATTCCGAACAGGAAAACGAGCGCGCCGAACAGCACGGACTTGAAGAGGACCCTGAAGATGATGGCTCGATCTTCGAGCCATCGACTGAAGGCGAACGCCTTCCCGGTGAGGACGACCTTGGCGATGATGAGAGCCTCGACGACGGCGACGCCGTAGTGGACATCGGCGACGCCGAACTCCGCAAGGATCAGCCGGCGATAGTTCGTGAGCGCACAGAGGAAGATGCCGAGGTACAGGACGATGATCCATTACACCTTGAATTCCTCGAGGGCCTTCTCCTTCAGCCTTGCGTCCATGGCTCTCAGCAGTCCTTCTCCCGCAAGGCGGGCGAGACCCCGCTGGCCTATCCCCGATGGCCATCATCCGGTCGCGGGCGTGGGGCGACGGGCTCTAGTTCGGCGCCAACGACAGAAGTCCGATCACAGCGCCCCCGACAACCAGCAGAGCTGGGTTGACCTTGTACTGCAGCAGTATCAGCAGCACTCCGACGGCGATCGCCCCCGTCTCCAGCCCGGTGATTGCGCCTTTGGCCATGGTGAAGCAGCCGGACAGAAGCAGTCCGATCGAGACGGGAGCAAGCCCCTGCTGAATGGAATTTCTCCATGGCCACTGCTCGAGCTTCTTCCACCCCTTCGCAACTCCGAACGCGAGTAGCGCCGTGGGCCCGAAGAACGCGAGGAGGGTGACCAGCGCACCCAGAAAGCCTCCTGCCCACTGCCCGATGACGGTGATCATCATCATGTTGGGGCCAGGAGCCATCTGACCGACGCTATAGATATGAATCAGCTGCGGAAAGGTCAGCCACTGATGAACGTCCACGGTGAGGACCTTCATCTCCGGGAAAGCCGCCATCCCGCCGCCCACGGTGAGAAGGGATAGATAAGCAAACACCCGAGCGAGGGCGGGTACCTGGTTCATTGGGCTTCGCTCGCTTTCGCGCTCTGCCGCGGGTAATGGAAAGCGATGGCCACGAGACCGATCAGAACGAGCGCCTTCGGGACGGACCAGTGGAGCCGGTTCACGGCCAAGACGGTGGCAGCCATGAATACGAAATCGAAGTTGTTCGAGAGGGCTTTCTTGCTGAGACCCACGACAGTCGAGAGCAAGAGACCCACCGCTGCGGCCGCGACGCCCTTCAGCGCGGCAGTGGCCCACGCGTGATCGCCATGCAGACTATAAAAGACCCCGACGGCGTACATGAGCGCTGCACCCGGCAGACAGATGCCAACAATCGCAACGATGGAGCCAACCCATCCGCGCAGTTTCTCGCCCACCAGAATCGCCATGTTGGTGGCGTTCAAACCAGGCAGGGACTGACTCAGCGAAAGCATTTCCAGGAATTGCTTGTCATCGACCCAATGCCGCTTCGCAACGAGGCTGCCGCGAAGGTAAGGGACCACGCCTCCGAAGCTGGTGGCGCCGATGCTCAAGAATTCGACGAAGATGTCCCGGATGGACACCGGCGTGGCTGGCGCCGTGGGGTCCACCGGTCGGGGTGCGAGCTGGGCCGCGGCATCACTCATGAGTCGGGACCTCCTTCCCCTCGTGCCATTCGGGCGAAGCTCGCGCGATCATTCGTGCGACTTGGGTGGATTACCCAGCAAGCGATACACGGTCGCCGTCTTCGTGCAATTCAGGGCGATGTAGTCCTCGGCTGAATACTGGAGCGCGACGAAGAAGGCCTCGGCTCGGCGCAAGGCATCCTTGTCGAGCTTGTCGCGGTCCTGAAAACGGAACTGATAGGCGAACTCGCCGATGAGTGGACGATGCTCGCCGCGGGTGCGCCAGATGGCCACGTTGGCATTTGCAGGCCAGGCCGCTGCCGAAATCGACGCACGCCGATGTCCTGCAGGACTTCTTCAATGATGGTGTTGCTGACCAGATGGATTTTCTCGCCGGGTGACTTGCGCACCTTGCGAGAGTGCCGGCAGCAGGTCGACCAGCTGATCCATGTTGCCGCACGTTTTCCTTGCCCATGCCGATCGCCGAGCGGTTGAACTGCACGTTGTGAGAGAACAGCATCCGGACGCCGCCGAGCCGTTCCTTCAGCGGCATCGCCTGGACCTTGAACTTAACGCGATGGTCGCCCAGGATGTGCGGCCGCACGTCGGTCTCCGCGCACAGCTGCAGGTCGGTGTGGCGGAATTTGAAGACAATCTCGGGTTCGCCGACGGGGAAGCCGTCCTTATAGGCAATGCGGCGCCGAAGGATGAACGCATTGTTGTAGAGCCGGAAGTCCTCGGTATCGATGAACAGCAACTTCGCGCAGCTTGACGGGCTGTGACTCGAATCCGTCGGTTGTGAACTTGACGCCGTGCTCCTTGCAAGGCTCCTTCATCACCTTGCCGAAGTCGAAGAAGCTCTCGCGCGAATGGAACTTGTTCGGCCGCAGGATGAGCTTGCAGCAAACGTATTCGGGTGAGTGGATAGGCATGCCGTCGGCATAGTTGCCGGGCTTGAGCGCCGGGATCCGGCCAACCCAGCTCGGCGTGAGTGATTCACGATTTTTCGCTGGGCTCGTCTTCCTCGCACGGGCGGATGTCGTTTCTGCAGCGCTCGGCATAGTTTGCTCTCCAGTGTCAGCTTCGCTTGCTCGTGTTCAATGGGAGGAATTGCCCGGTCATGTTCCCACCTTGCCTCGGGCTGCAAGCTCCGCAGCAAGCATCGGCATGCCCATGTTGCACGCCTGCACGCCCTGCGCGACGCAGAAAAACGGCCGGGCTAATAACAGATCGAAGCCAGCGCCTGTCAAGCCATTCGGACGATTGCGCAGAGCGGTACGCCAAGCTCGCCCGACAGCGCGTGCAACTGCCAGAGCGCGTTGAGAAGGCACAGGGCAGCCGTTCCGATGCGTCGTTCCTAGGGCAGCGGCGAGGAAGGCGGTCTCCTCGTCCCCAATCCCCCAGGTGACACGGAACCCTCCTTCTGGAGCGCCTCGACCAGCACCTTCGCCGACCGCGACTCCTTCAGTGTGAGCTCGGGCGTGTCCCAGATCCGTTTCGCGACGGCTTCCCACTGCGAACGGCTCTGCTCAAGGTAGGCGTCGGTCGGCCGTGGCTGCGCCTGGCCGGTGCACGGGAAGATGAGACCGAGAGCACTGAGACGCGCGAGGACACATGTCCGGGAAACCTCCACAGAGGTTCCCGCGGGCTACATCGCAAACCCTGCGGGGAATTGCCCGAAGGGCTACACCGGCGATGCGGTCGACCTCAGGCGAGCCGTTTTCTCTCGGGGGCGCGGGGTGTTGGCCACTCCGTTACGGGGACTGAAAATCCGGATGTCGCTGAGGTCGCGCTCCGCCCGAGATGCGAGCTGTGGGCACATGGGCCTCCTGTCCGCTCTGATGGAACCCAAATTCAGGGTCTAGCGCCCGAAACGGCATGGAGGTTCGAGTCCTCTCCTGGGCACATGAACCCCGCGGAGTTTCAGGTCCCGGGGTCGCTCGTTTTTTTTGCTGTCCATGCAGAGTCGTCCTGGACCGTCCCGCCGCCGTACCGGGGCGCCACCTTCACGGGCCGAGGCTAAGGGCCACGTGACCTTTTCGCGCCCGGACAGGTGGCGAGGCTGACCTCCCGCACGGCTCGTTAACCCTTCCCGGTGCCCGCGGGTGTTGACGTCGGCCACGGGCGGTCCTAACCCCTCCGGCCCGTGCCACCGCTCGCCCGGCCCGCCAGCTCGGGGGCCGTGGCGCGCGCGGCAGCGCGCCTCGTGGAACGCCGTCGGCATCCTCTCTGCGCCCAGGTGGCACCACCGTCCGACGGGGCGCCTAGCGACCCGCCTTCGGCGACACCGCGCCAGACGCTGTCCGTCTGGGAGGGCCCCAAGGCCCGTGGGACGGCGTGCCCCGCGGGGAGCTTTCCAGGGCGCGCCGAGGTGGTCCGGCGTTAGGAGGTCGCTCCCAAGCCTTGCTTCACCCCCAAGGGGAGGTCCTCATGGCAAGAATGAGAGCAGTCCAGGTGTCGAAGGCCAATGGCCCGTTCGAAGTCGTCGAGCGCGAGGTGCCGACCCCGGGGCCCAGCGAGATTCGCGTCAAGGTCGAAGCCTGCGGCATCTGCCACAGCGACGCACTGGCGCGCTCGGGGGCCTTCCCCGGCCTGACGCTTCCGCGCGTACCGGGCCACGAGGTGGCCGGACGCGTGGACGCGGTCGGCGCACAGGTGACGGCCTGGAAGCCCGGCGACCGGGTGGGCGTCGGCTGGCACGGCGGCCACTGTTTCGTGTGCGTCCCATGCCGGAAGGGCCTCTTCATCAACTGCGAGAAGGGGAAGATTACTGGCATCAGCCTCGACGGCGGCTACGCCGAGTACATGGTCGTCCCCGCCGAGGCGGCGGCGCGCATCCCGGGCGCACTGGACGCAGCCGACGCGGGTCCCCTCCTCTGCGCCGGCGTCACCACCTACAATTCACTGCGCAACAGCGGCGCCCGCGCCGGGGACACCGTGGCGGTGCAGGGCATCGGTGGCCTCGGCCACCTGGCCATCCAGTATGCCGCGCGCATGGGCTTTCGCACCGTGGCGCTCTCGCACGGAGCCGACAAGGAGGATCTGGCCCGCCAGCTTGGCGCGCACGACTACGTCGACACGCAGAAGGTGGGCGCCGCCGAGGGGCTCCAGAAGCTGGGCGGGGCGGACGTGGTGCTGGCCACCGCGCCGAACAGCGCCGCCATCGCCGCCACGCTGAATGGCCTCAAGCCCCGCGGCAAGCTGCTGATTGTGGCGGGCGCCTTTGAACCGATGCAGTTCCCCCCATCGCCCTCCTCAGTGGCAAGTCCATCGCTGGCTGGCCCAGCGGAAGCGCCATCGACTCCGAGGAGACGATGGCCTTCAGCGCACTGGCCAACGTCCGGCCGCGCATCGAGAAGTTCCCACTGGAGCGCGCCGAGGAGGCCTTCGGGAAGGTGATGGCCAACAAGGTGCGCTTCCGCGCCGTGCTGGTGCCGTAGCGGTGCCCCCGGGGTGGGCTTCGTCGCTCACCCCTCAGCGGAGCGCTTCAGGCAACTCGCGCGCCGGCGTCTTCACTGTAGCGCGCCGGTCGCGATGACGGCGTAGGGATTCAGGCCGGCGCCTGCCGGCGCACCCACCGCTGTCAGCGCCCCCGTGTTGGGGTCGAGGCTGAAGACGCTGACGCTGCCCGCCCCGTAGTTGGCCACGTAGAGGAAGGCTCCCGAGGGGTCCACACTCGCCGACAGCGGCTGGGTCCCTGCTGCCGCGGTGCCCAGGCTGGCGAGCGCTCCAGTGGCGGGGGTGGTGCCGTAGGTCGCGACGTCCGTCGAGCCGTAGTCCGCCACGTAGAGGAAGCCACCCCAGGGGTCCACACTGACGGAGACGGGCTGCGTCCCCGTCGCCACCGCAGGGCCGACGGCCGTCAACACCCCGCTGGCGGGGTTGATGGCGTAGGCCTGGACGTCGGTGGCGCCATAGGCCGCCACGTAGAGGAAACCGCCCCAGGGGTCGACGCTGACGGACGCGGGCTGCGTCCCCGTCGCCACCGCAGGGCCGACGGCCGTCAACACTCCGCTGGCGGGGTTTATGGCATAGCCGGACAGGGTGGCTGCGGTCGCACTGCTGACGTACGCAAAGCGGCCAGACGGGTCGACCGACACCGCTGAGGGCCCCGCCCCCGTCGCCACGGGTGTGCCGATGGGGGTGAGGGCCCCGGTGCCTTGGTTGATGGAGTAGGCCGACAGGCTGTCGTCCGCGGAATTGGCGACGTAGACGAAGCTGCCCGAGGGGTCGACGCACACCGACGCGGGCTTGCGCCCCGCCACCACCGCCGAGCCAATGGCGGTGAGCGCCCCGGTGCCCGAGTTGATGGTGAAGGCCGAGACGGTGTTGTCGCCGTAGTTGGCCACGTAGGCGAACCGGCCCGACGGGTCGACGCTGACGGAGGCCGGGCCCACGCCCGTCGCCGCCGGGTTGCCGACGGCGGTGAGCGCCCCGGTGCCCGGGTTGATGGTGAAGGCCGAGACGGTGTTGTCGCCGTAGTTGGCGACGTACGCGAACCGGGGCACGTACCGCACAGCGCTGGCGCGCTGGACCAGCGCGACAGACGTGGCACCCGCGCGGGCGGAGATGGTTTGAAGCGGAATGAGCGCCCCGCTGCTTGCGTCGACGCTGTAGACGCTGACGCTGGCCGAGGAGGCACTCGCCACGTACACCAGGCTGCCCGAGGGGTCGACGCTGACGGCCGCCGGCCCCGTTGCCGTCGCCACCGGCGCACCAACGGCCGTCAGCACCCCCGTCACGACGTTGATGGTGAAGGCCGAGACGGTGTTGTCGCCGGAATTCGCGACGTAGGCGAAGCGGCCCGACGGGTCAACGCTGAGGGCCGAGGGCCCGGCCCCGGCAGGCACGGGCGCTCCGACGGCGGAGAGGGCGCCGGTCGTCGGGTGGATGGTGAAGGTGGAGACGCTGCCCGAGGTGCCGTTGGCCACGTAGACGAAGCTCCCCGAGGGGTCGACACTGAGGGCCGCGGGTCCAACCCCCGTCGCCACGGACGGGCCGAGGGCCGACAGCGCGCCGCTGGGCACGTCGATGGTGAAGGCGGAGACGGTGTTGTCGAGGGAATTCGCGACGTAGGCGAAACGGCCGGAGGGGTCGAGGCTGACGGAGGTCGGCCCCGCTCCCGTCGCCGCCGGCACCCCGGCGGGCGTCAGCGCCCCGGTGCTCTCGTTGAGGGTGAAAGCAGCGACGGTGTTGTCGAGGAAATTCGTCACGTAGACGAAGTGGCCCGTCGCGTCGACGACGACGGCGGAGGGCTGGCCGCCCACCGTCACCGCACCGACGCCGGTCAGGGCCCCCGTGCTTAGCTGGATGCTGAAGGCCAGCAGGCTGTTGCCACTCGTCACGTAGGCGTACTTGCCGGACGGGGTGACAGCCACCGCCCGCGGAGTCATCCCCAGCGCCAGGTAGCCGTTGGCACGCAGCGCACCAGACTTCGCATTCACCGTGTACAGGGAGAGGGTGCCGTCGCCGCCGTTGGCCACCACGGCAAAGGCCGTCGGCTGCGCCGAGTTCTTGAGACTGGCGATGGCGGTGGCGGTGACGGTGATGGTGACACCAACCGAGGTGCTACCGCCGCTGTTGGTCCCGGTGACGGTGTAGACGGCCTGGGCCGTGACGACGCTGGGCGTGCCGGAGATGATGCCGGTGGCGGGGTCAAGGCCCAGCCCCGCCGGCAGCGGGGGGAGCACTGAGTACCCGGTGATGACGCCGCCCATGCTGCTGGGCGTGTTGGGGGTAATGGCCGTCGCCAGGACATAGGAGGCAGGGTTGACGGCGTACGTCAGCCCCGCCGGCGCCACGTCATTGACGGTGATGGTGACGTTGGCCGTGGTACTTCCCGTCACGTTGCTTCCCGTCACGACATAAACGGCCGTGGCCGCCACCGCCGTGGGCGTTCCGGAGATGACGCCGGTGGTGGGGCTGAGGGCGAGGCCCGCCGGCAAGGCTGGCAGCACCGAGTAGGCGGTGATGGCACCGCCCGTGTTGCTGGGGGTGTTGGCCGCGATGGCCGTCCCGTTCACGTAGGTCGCCGGGTTGGTGGCGTACGCCAGCCCCGTCGGCGCCGCGTCATTGACGGTGATGGTGACATTGGCCGTGGTACTGCCCGTCACGTTGCTTCCCGTCACGACATAGACGGCCGTGGCCGCCACAACCGTGGGCGTTCCGGAGATGACGCCGGTGGTGGGACTGAGGGCGAGGCCCGCCGGCAAGGCTGGCAGCACCGAGTAAGCCGTGATGGCACCGCCGCCGTTGCTGGGCGTGTTGGGGGTGATGGCCGTCCCTTTCACGTAAATGGCCGGGTTGGTCGAGTAGACGAGGGCCGTCGGCGCCCCGTCATTGACGGTGATGGTGAGAGCCGCCGTGGTACTGCCCGTCACATTGCTTCCGGTGACGGTGTAGACGGCGGTCGCCGCCACGACGGTGGGCGTCCCGGTGATGACGCCGGTGGTGGGGCTGAGGGCAAGGCCCGCCGGCAAGGCCGGCAGCACCGAGTAAGCCGTGATGGCGCCACCGGTGCTGCTGGGGTTGTTGGCCGCGATGGCCGTCCCTTTGACGTACGTCGCCGGGTTGGTGGAGTACGTCAGCCCCGCCGGCGCCGCGTCATTGACGGTGATGGTGAGGGCCACCGTGGTGCTGCCCGTCACGTTGCTTCCGGTGACGGTGTAGACCGCCGTCGCCGCCACCACCGTCGGCGTCCCGGTGATGACGCCGGTGGTGGGGCTGAGGGCAAGGCCCGCCGGCAAGGCCGGCAGCACCGAGTAAGCCGTGATGGCGCCACCCGTGCTGCTGGGGTTGTTGGCCGCGATGGCCGTCCCTTTGACGTACGTGGCCGGGTTGGTGGAGTACGTCAGCCCCGCCGGTGCCGCGTCATTGACCGTGATGGTGAGGGCCACCGTGGTGCTGCCCGTCACGTTGCTTCCGGTGACGGTGTAGACCGCCGTCGCCGCCACCACCGTCGGCGTCCCGGTGATGATGCCGGTGGTAGGGCTGAGGGCAAGGCCCGCCGGCAGCGCCGGCAGCACCGAGTATGCGGTGATGGCGCCCCCTGTGCTGCTGGGGGTGTTGGCCGCGATGACCGTCCCCTTCACGTACGTCGCCGGGTTGGTGGAGTACTTCAGCCCCGCCGGCGCCGCGTCATTGACCGTGATGGTGAGGGCCACCGTGGTGCTACCCGTCACGTTGCTTCCGGTGACGGTGTAGACGGCCGTCGCCGCCACCACCGTCGGCGTCCCGGTGATGACGCCGGTGGTGGGGCTGAGGACAAGGCCGGCCGGCAAGGCCGGTAACACCGAGTACGCGGTGATGGCGCCGCCCGTGCTGCTGGGGGTGTTGGCGGTGATGGCCGTCCCCTTCACGTACGTCGCCGGGTTGGTGGAGTACGTCAGCCCCGCCGGCGCCGCGTCGTTGACGGTGATGGTGACGCCCACTGTCGTGCTGCCCCCGCTGTTGCTGGCGGTAACGGTGTAGACGGCCGTCGCCGTGACCGCCGTTGGCGTTCCGGTGATGACGCCGGTGGTGGGGCTGAGGGAAAGGCCCGCCGGCAGTGCCGGCAACACCGAGTACGCGGTGACGACACCGCCCGCGTTGCTCGGATTGTTGGGGGCGATGGCCGTTCCCTTGACGTATGTCGCTGGGTTGGTGGAGTACGTCAGGCCACTCGGGGGAATGTCATTGACGGTGAGGGTGAGGCCCACCGTGGTGCTGCCCCCGGTGTTGCTGGCCGTGACCGTGTACACGGCCGTGGCTGTGACGGCAGTGGGCGTCCCGGTGATGACGCCGGTGGTGGGGCTGAGGCTGAGGCCCGCCGGCAGCGCCGGCAACACCGTGTAACCCGTGACGGGGCCGCCGCTACTGGTGGGCGTGTTGGGCGTGATGGCCGTCCCCTTCGTGTACACGGCCGGGTTGGTCGAGTACTTGAGGGCGCTCGGCGGCACGTCATTGACGGTGAGGGTGAGCCCCACCGTGGTGCTGCCCCCGGTGTTGCTGGCGGTGACGGTGTAAACCGCCGTCGGCGTGATGGCCGTCGGTGTGCCGGTGATGATGCCGGTGGCCGTGTTGAGGCTCAGCCCCGCCGGCAGCGCTGGCAACACCGAGTACAGGACGACGACGCCTCCGCCGTTGCTCGGCGTATTGGGGGCGATGGCCACCCCCTTGGTGTAGACGCCCGGGTTGGCGGAGTAGGTGAGGCCGGTCGGCGCCGCATCGTTGACGGTGATGGTGAGGGTGACTTGGGTGCTGCCAGAGATGTTGGTGCCCGTGATGGTGTAGCTGGCCGTGGGCGTGATGGCGGTGGGGGTCCCGCTGATGACGCCGGTGATTGGGTTGAGCGTCAGGCCCGTGGGCAGTGGCTTCGACACCGTGTACGAGGCGATGACGCCACCGCTGTTGCTGGGCACGTCGGGAGGGATGGCCACGCCCTTGGTGTACGTGGCCGGGTTGGCCGCGTAGGTGAGGTTGCTTGGCGGCAGGTCATTGACGGCGATGCTGATGCTGACCTGCGTGCTCCCCCCGGTGTTGGTGCCCAGGATGGTGTAGCTGGCTGCGGCCTGGACGGAGACCGGCGTGCCGGTGATGACGCCCGTCACCGGGTCGATACTCAACCCGGTGGGCAGGGGCGTCACCGCCGTGTAGGAGACGATGGTTCCACCGATGTTGTGCGGGACATTGGGCGGGACGGGCGAAAACTTCGTGTAGACGGCCGGGTTGGCCGAGTAAGTGAGGTTGCTCGGCGCCACGTCGATGACGGTGAGGGTGACGGTGGCCGTCGTGCTGCCGATGAAGTTACTGGCCTTGATGGTGTAGGTGGCCTTGGGCACGACGGCGGTGGGCGTCCCGGAGATGACACCGGTGCCCGGGTCAATGCTGAGGCCAGCCGGCAGCGGTGGCGTCACCGTGTAGGCGCCGACGGCGCCACCGGTGCTGGTCGGCGCATTCGCCGCGATGGCCGTCCCGTTCGTGTACACGGCGACAGTGGTGGCGTAGCTGAGGTTGGCCGGGGCCAGCTGGTTGACGGTGATGGTGATGGTAACCGTGGTGCTGCCGCCGCTGTTGAGGGCGATGACGGTGTAGTTGACCGCGCCGGAGGCGGTGGTGGGCGTTCCGGTGATGACGCCGGTGGCGGGGTCCAGAGTCAGGCCCGCGGGAAGAGAGCCCGTGTAAGTGGCCACCTTCCCGCCGCTGTTTCTCGGGTGATTCGGCTGGATGGGAGTCTGGAGGGTGTAGACGGCCGGGTTGGCCGCATAGATGAGGTTGCTCGGCGGGGCCTCGTTGACGGTGAGGGTGAGCGTCACCTGGGTGCTGCCCGAGACGTTGGTCCCCGTGACGACATAGCCAGCGGTCGCGGACGCAGCGGTGGGCGTCCCGGAGATGATGCCGGTCTTGGAGTCGAGGCTCAGCCCCGCCGGCAGCGCGGGCACAACGGCGTAGGACGCGATTGGGCCGCCGGTACTCTTCGGCGTGTTGGGCTCGATGGCCGTCCCCACCACGTACAGCGCCGTCTTGGTGGAGTAGGTGAGGCCGCTCGGAAGGAGCGTCGGAGGCGTCGGGCTGCAGTGGGTGTTCCCGAGCGCGGCCACACCCAGGACGAGGCCAAGCGCGACGCGGGCCCGCGCGTGACGATGGTGCATCGCATCCCCCAACTTGACTGCCTCCCAAAAGGGGCTTCAGCGCGTCGTCTGCCCCCTGCAAGGGGACCAGCCGGCCCCGCCCGACTACCCCAACTGCCCCCCAGCGCTCGCGAGGCGGGCAGACGCTGAACGACGCCGGGGCGTTGTGCAAGGGGTGGGGAATGACCCGTTTCGCGGTTCACCCTTCCGACGTCCAGGGGCGCGTCAACGCCCGCCCCCGCCCTAAGGCCCCGGGGCGCCGACGAAATTCCGTCCGGAGTTCCGGACGGCCGGCGCCAAGACGCCACGGACGTCTCGACCAAGGGCTGGACCACCAACGCCTGGGACATCCAACGGTGGGGTGCCCCTTGAGCCGGAATAAGGGACCCGGCTTCCGTCGTGGGCCGCTGCGGGAGATGGTCGAGGACTCCTTCCAGCCGGCTGCCGGGAGAGGAGCCTCTCTAGCGCCTGGCCGCTTCCAACGTCACTGCTGGGCAGTCCGCGGCTTGGTCCAGAGGTTGAGCCAGTCCACCACCGTGTGGTGCCAGAGGATGCTGTTGGCTGGCTTCAGCACGAAGTGATTTTCATCCGGGAAGTACAGGAAGCGGCTAGGAATGTTCAGCCGTTGCAGCGCGGTGAATGTGCCCATGCCCTGCGAGTCGACAATCCGGTAGTCCTTGCCCCCGTGGATGACGAGCATCGGCGTCTTCCAGTTCTTCACGAAGTCGACGGGGTTGTGCCGCGCGTAACTTTCGGGGCTGGCCCACGGCGTTCCGCGGTGTTCCCACTCGGGAAACCACAGTTCCTCGGTGTTGAAGTACGCCATCCGTTCATCGAGGTTGCCATCGTGCGTCACCAGGCACCGAAAGCGGTCCGGCCAGTTGCCGGCAATCCAGTTCACCATGTAGCCGCCGTAGGAAGCGCCCAGCGCGCAGGCCCGGTCCCCGTCCAGGAAGGCGTACTTCGCCAGGCCCGCCTCCAGCCCCTTCTGCAAGTCGACGAAGGGCTTTCCGCCCCAGTCGTCGCGGATGGCGTCGGTGAAGGCCTGGCCGTAGCCGGTGGAGCCATGAAAGTCGACCATCAGCGCGGCGTAGCCGGCGCCGGCGTACACCTGGGCGTTCCATCGGTAGTGGAAGGAGTTGGAGAAGCTGCCCTGGGGCCCCCCGTGGATGAGGAAAGCCACCGGCACCTTGTGCCCCGTCTGCAAGCCGACCGGCTTCACCAGCCAGGCATGCACCGTGTCACCGCCCGCGCCGGAGAAGGTGAAGGCTTCCGGCACTCCCAGCTGCACGGTAGAAAGCCGTTCGGCGTTGAGGGCGGTGAGGGCGACGCGGCCGCTGCCGTCCGGCTTCACCCGGAACAGTTCCGCCGGGGACACCAGGCTGTCCAGGCTGAAGACGATTTGCCCCCCGGCCATGACGGGCGAGGTGACGTGGCCCATGTCTACTAGCGTCCGCGTCTTGCCGCTGGCCACGTCGATGGCAAAGAGTGCCCGGTTGCCGAGGTTGTCCGCGGTGGCGAAGACGGTTCTCCCGTCCGGCGAAAAGACGGTTTCCTCGGCCGAGCGGTCCCAGTCCGGTGCCAACGCGCGCGTGGCCCCGCTGGCCCAGTCGCGCAGGAAGAGCTGCCACCGGTCGCTCTCGTACCCCGGGCGCGCCATGGCGCGGTACAAAAGCGTGCGGCCGTCCGGGGAGAAGACGGGCCCGCTATCCCAGGCCGGGTTGGCAGAGGTGAGGTCCTTCGCTGAGGCGGAGCCGTCCACCGGGGCGAGGAAGAGGTCGAAGTTGGTGGACCAGGCCTCCTCGCGCCCGACGTTGCGGGCCGAGAAGACGAGTGACCGCCCGTCCGGGCTGAAGGTGTATTCCTCCCGTCCGCCGTCCGGCTTTTTGGGGCAGTCGGCCTGCATGCCGGCCATGACGTCCACCGGGGCGCCAACGCCGCTGACGGCCAGCACGAAGAGGTGGGAGCGCCGCCCGTCGCTGAAGGTGTCCCAGTGGCGGATGAAGAGGTTGTCAAACAGCTGACCGGTGCTCTTCCGTGCGGCGGCCGCCTCCAGGCGCTTCTGGGTGCAGCCGAGCTCCCGGCACTCGGGGAAAACCTCGAGGCTCACCGCAAGACGCGTCCCGTCCGGGGAAAGCCGGAAGCTGGAGACTTCCAGGGGAAGCTTCGTCACCGGCTCCGCCTCGCCCCCGTCGAGGGCGATGCGCCACACCTGGGGCGTTCCGGAGCGCGCGGAGAGGAAGTACACCCAGCGTCCGTCCGGGGAGAAGGCGGCCGCCTGGGCCGAGCCGTGGGCGGTGAAGCGACGGGGGCCGCCCTTCTGGACGTCGGCCATCCACAAGTCTTTGCGCCGCCGGTTGCCTTCCAGGTCGAGGGAACTCACCGTGAAGGCCACCTGCTTGCCGTTCGGGGAGACGGCGGGTTCCGAGATGCGGTCGAAGGCCAGCAGGTCCTCGACGGTGAAGGGGTGCGGCGGCCCGGCAAACGCAGGCCACGCAGCGAGGAGGACAAGCGTTCCGAGGAGGAGGGGACGCAAAACGGTCGCCTTTCGAGGAGGGGGGGCCAGGGTTTGCGACAACTTCCCGCGCTGGACAAGGGGGATTGCGGCAGGCGCCACGGCGCCCCCGTCAGCGCTCAACGGGCGGGCCGGCCCGTCGTCGTGGGGCGCTGGAGCCGGTAGGCACGTTCGGCTGGCCCGGCGGGCCCCTCGCACTGCCACCCGCGAAGACGGTACAGGCGCTCGGCGCGCGTCCCGGGGGCCGTGGTCAACGTCAGGGCGGCCAGGCCCTGTTCGAACATCCACGATTCGGCGATGTCGAGCAGAGCGCTACCGATGCCTCGGCCCTGGTAGGCCTCGCGAACGAAGAGGGCCCAGATGTCTCCCTTGCTGGGACGTCCACAGACGAAGCCGACACTTTGCCCGTCGACGTCACAGACAAAGCCCCGTCCGTCCACGGTGAGCGCCTGGACGTAGTCCTCGCGGCTGAGGCGCAGGGCAACGAGAGCGTTCTCCCTCACCGATGCACGGATTTCCATGAGTGCGGGGATGTCCGTGAGTCGCGCCGGCCGGACGTCATGCATGCGTGGGGCACCCTAAGCCGTCGCACCCCCAGCAGGCATCCCCCAAGGGGGCCCATTGTTTTTTCATCGAATGCAAGGGCCTGACGCTGCACGGGTTGGTGGCGCGTACCCGGCCCGGTGCGCTACGTGACGTGGTGAGTCCGTGCCGGATCCCCCCCATCGGCGCGGACTCCCGTGCGCCGGCGGCTCCTCTGGAGCCGTTCGGTGCGCGGTTTAACCGTCTCCCCCGAGAGGGCCCGCGCTACGCCACCGCCGGGAGCGCGGACAGGGCGACGGCCAGCGCCTGCTCGTCATACGGCTGGTCGACCAGCCGGCCGGAGAAGTAGTCCGCGTAGGCCTGCATGTCGAAGTGGCCGTGGCCGCAGAGGTTGAAGAGGATGGTGCGCGAGACGCCATCGCGCTTGCAGCGAAGCGCCTCGTCGATGACCGCCTTCACGGCGTGGTTGGCCTCCGGCGCCGGGACGATGCCCTCGGCCCGGGCGAAGGCGACGCCCGCCTGGAAGCAGGCCGTCTGGTGGTAGGCCACCGCCTCGATGAGGCCCAGTTCCTTCAGATGGGACACCAGCGGCGCCATGCCGTGGTAGCGCAGCCCCCCGGCGTGAAACCCGGGCGGGATGAAGGTCGAGCCCAAAGTGTGCATCTTCGTCAACGGCGTCAGGTGCCCGGTGTCGCCGAAGTCATAGGCATATTTCCCACGCGTCAGGGACGGGCAGGCGGCGGGTTCCACGGCGATGATTCGGTACTTCTTCCCGCCGCGCAGCTGCGAGCCGAGGAAGGGGAAGACGAGGCCGGAGAAGTTGGAGCCGCCCCCCGTGCACCCGATGAGGATGTCCGGGGAGTCGTCCGCCATCTCCATCTGCGCCATCGCCTCCTGGCCGATGACCGTCTGATGCAACAGCACATGGTTGAGGACGGAGCCGAGGGCATACTTGGTGTCGTCCCGCGAGGCGGCCACCTCCACCGCCTCGGAGATGGCGATGCCCAGGCTTCCCGGGTGGTCGGCCTGCTGGGCGAGGATGGCGCGGCCGGACTGCGTCTCGGAGGAGGGCGAGGGCGTGCAGCGGGCGCCGTAGGTTTCCATGAGCGCCCGGCGGTACGGCTTCTGCTGGTAGGACACCCTCACCATGAAGACCTGCACCTCGATGCCGAAGAGGGCGCCGGCGTAGGCGAGGGAGGAGCCCCACTGCCCGGCGCCCGTCTCGGTGGTGATGCGCTTGGTGCCGGCTTCTTTGTTGTAGAAGGCCTGCGCGACGGCGGTGTTGGGCTTGTGGCTTCCGGCAGGCGAGACGCCCTCGTACTTGTAATAAATACGCGCCGGCGTCTCGAGGACGCGCTCCAAGCGGCGCGCCCGGAACAGCGGCGACGGCCGCCACTGCCGGTAGATGTCGCGTACCGGCCGAGGAATCTCCACCTCGCGCGCCCCCGTCACCTCCTGGAGGATGAGCGCCATGGGAAACAGTGGCGCCAGGTCGTCCGGCCCCACCGGCTTCAGCGTCCCCGGGTGCAGCACAGGCGGGGGTGGCGTCGGGAGGTCTGCCACCAGGTTGTACCAGGTGCTGGGGATGCGTCGCTCGTCCAGGAGGTACTTGATGGAGTCCGTCATGGCGCCTCTCCTGTGTCTTGAAGCCGACCGGGCTCCCTGTCGCGAAGACCGAGGTCGAGTGAACCCGGACCCCCCGCGACGGGTCAAGCGGGCGCCCCGAAACGCCACCCTGGCCGCCTGTCCACCCCCGGCGTCGACAGGCCGCCCCAGAAGTGGTTGCCTCGGCGGCCCCCGTCACCAGGAGGAGCTTGCCCATGCTGCTGTCACCCCCGATGCTCGGTCTAGGTGTCCTGACGCTGACGCTGCTCGCGCCACTGGCGGTGAGCGCCCAGCCACTACCCAACCACTACGGCCCGCCCATTGGCGTGGACGCGGCGCGTAAGGTGGCGGCGGCCGCCCTTGCCGAGGCGAAGAAGAATGGCTGGACGGTGGCGGCAGCCATCGTCGACCCGGGCGGGACACTGGTGTACTTCGAGCGCATCGACGGCACCCAGAACGGCAGCTCGGAGGTGGCCCTGGAAAAGGCCCGCACTTCGGCTGCCTTCAAGCGCCCCTCCAAGCTGTTCGAGGACGCGGTGCTGAGTGGCAAGACGCAGTACCTCCGCCTCCCGGGCGCCCTTCCCATCGAAGGCGGGCAGCCTCTCGTCATCGACGGCAAGGTGGTGGGCGCCGTCGGCGTGAGCGGTGGCACCTCGGCGCAGGACGGGGTGTGCGCCAAGGCCGGCGCCGACACCCTCCCCCCGCCCACGCCGGAAAAGAAATAGGGCGTCGCCCTCTTGCGACGGGCCTTGCTTCGCCGGTGCGGGCTGGGCCAGCCTCCGGCGGCGATTTCCCCTCCCAGCTCGCCCCTGTCCTCCGTCCGGCAGCCGCCCTGGCTGTGCCTTGTCCTCCTGGCCCCGGCGCTGGCCTGGGCTCAGGGGACTCCCGTGGTGGCCTCGGGGGTGAAGGTGCACCTCACCGTGGGCCAGCAGAAGGTCCTCAACGTCGGCCTCGCCATAGGGCTTCTCTGCGACGACGGGACGGTGGTGCAGGCCGAGCTGCGGCCGGTGTCCGACACCGAGAATGACCTCGTCCTCATCGGCCTGAAGCCAGGGAAGACGAACTGCCGCGCCGGAACGGCGAACGTGTCGCGCTCCAAGCTGGTCCACATCAGCGTCAGCGCGAAGCCCTGAGCCCAAACGGGCTACCCCTGCCAGGCCTCACTCGTCTCCGACGTTGGTGGTGGCCCAGGGGACGACCTCCAGCCGGGCCAACGGAATGGGGTCGCCCGTCACCTCGCTGACGCCGTAGGTGCCCTTGTCCAAGCGGCGCAGCGCGCGCTCAATCTGCTCGAGCATTCGCTCATCGGCCTCGGAGAGGCCGATGCGGATGTCCGAGGTGGTGGACTCGTTGGCCTCGTCACCGACGTCATGGGGGTCCGGTATGCCGGGCGGGCGGTCCGCGTCGAGGGCCGTGGACTGGAAGAGACCCCGCAGCCGCGCCTGCTCCTTCGTCAGCCGCTCGCGAAAGTGGGCGAGCTGCTTGGCGCTCAAGGGACGCTCCGCCTTCGCATGCCTGGCCATCCATACCTCCCGCAGGGGTGAGGAGGCCGCACGCTAGGGCAGGGACGGCCCGGGGCGCCACCCCTCCAAGCGCACGCGCCCCCCGCACCTTCAGCCCAGGGGACCGCGGTTGACGGAGAGGCCGACCAGTCGCGCCAGCAGCACGGCCGGGAAGAGTTGCCCCGTCATGCTCTCCATGTTGGACAGCGTGCGGGCGGGTAGCGACAGCGGGACGATGTCCCCATAGCCCGCCGTGGTGAGGGTGGACAGCGAGAAGTAGGCGAAGGCGGCGAGGTTGTGGGCCCGCGGTTCCCAGGCGAGTCCATGAAAGGAGCCGGGGGCGAGGACGTCGACGAGGCGGTAGGCGATGGCCCAGTCCAGACCGAGCAGCAGGTAGGCTGCCACGGCGCCGAAAATCCGGTGCCGGGTGGTGGGCCCCTCGCGAAACGTCTGGGCAAGGATGAGCGCCACCAGCACCGACAGCACCAGCACCGAGATGGCCGAGGCGCAGCCCTCGGTCCAGCGGGCAGGGACGCCGCGGGCGAGCAGCCTCGCCCCGAGCATGGCGACCAGCACCGCGGCGCCCAGTGCGACGAAGCCGCCCCGCAGCCGGTGCCAGCCGAGGGCGGTGGCGCCGGCCAGAACCACGCCCGTCATCCAAACCTCGACCAGGAACATCCACGCCCAGCTAATGAGGCCACTGGACTCCAGCGGCAGCACGACGAAGACGAGCAGGCCCAGGCTGACCAGCAGCGCGGTGAGGCCGGTGTCCGAGTTCCAGTAGCCCTTGACGTGCAGCGGGTTGGGCAGTTGGGGAGGCAAGGGGCAGGCTTTCTAGCCGGCGAGCCAGCCGGTGAGGAGGGAGTCGGCCCGTGTCTCGATGCGCACGCCCGGCGAGAGCTCGACCGCCTCGGCGTGGATGCCGCGGGCCGCCAGGCTTGCCAGCAACCGCCCGCGGGCCCCTTCGTCTTCCGACAGCAACAGACAGCCGTCGCCCCCGCCGGCGCCACTCACCTTGCCGGTGCTGCCCAGGCCGCGCGCCAGGGCGAGGATGCGCTCGAGGGCGGGCGTCTGCACCTTGCCGAGGGAGGCCAACAGCTGCTGCAGCCCCTCGCAGGCCTCGCGGATGGCCGCGAAGCGGCCGGCGCGAAGCGCGTCCTCGAGCGCCTCGCCCAAGACGTCCGACTCGGTGACGAAGGCCGCCCGGGCCGCACCGTCCAAGGCTGCTTCCGCCTCCGCAATCAGCTGCGGCGTGCCGGCACTTTGCCCAGCGAAGGCATAGCAGAGAAACCGGGCGCCCAGCCCGGTACGGACGACGTCCACCGGCCCCGCGTCGCGGACCGCCACCGGCAGGGGCCGTTCGCTGGACGCCACGGCTTCCACCGGCCAGCGCCGGTAGCGCACGAGCCCGCCCACCTGGCAGGCCACCACGTCGGCGCCACTGCCCCTGCCCCCTTGCGCTTCGGCATGGGCGAGAAGCGCCAAGGGCAGGCTGGGCTGGACGCCCAAAATGGCCGCTGTCGCCTCCACCGCCAGCACCGCCGTCCGGGCGCTGGTGCCTTGGCCCAGCTTCGCCCCCGAGGGCGCGTGCGCCGACGGGGCCAGCGCCAGGCTGAGGCCCAGGCTTTCTCGGCCGTGGGCCCGGTAGACGACGTCCACCGCCCGCGCCGCGAAGCGGACGGCTTCTGTCACCTCGCCGTCCCAGCGGACGCCCAGCGGGGTGCAGAGGCCGCGGAGGCGTTCCGCGTCGGTGAGGACTTCCACCGTGCGGTCGTCGCGCGCGCGAACCAGGGCCTGGGCCCGGGGGCCCACCGCCAGCACCCGCGCCACGCCGCCCCACAGCACCGCGTACTCGCCACACAGGAACAGCTTGCTGGGGGCCGACAGGGCGCGTTCCACAGGGCGAGCAGCTAACACAAAGGTGGCGGCGGAGGCCCCCTTCGGCGGCAGGGCCGCCGCTGGACGGCTAGAAGAGGGCCCCGTCCACCAGCTGGGCGTCCCCTCCGGGCGCGCAGCGCACGACGTCGCTTGCACCCGCCGCCCGCGCCAGGGCCTCGACACGTGCGACGTGCTCGGCGGTGGTGAGCAGCACCGGGTTGGGGCCGGCGTCCAAGGTGAAGTACACCGGACAGCCCTTGGCCCGCGCCCCCGGAAGGGCCAGCACCACGGCCAGCGTCCCGGGCTGCAGGTAGCAGCAGGGCGGCTCGGCAGCGAGGGCCGCGGCATGCATGCGCCAGGCGTTGCGCTCGGCCAGCGCGCCCAGGGCGGCCAAGTCCCGCCGGCGCACGGCGTCGCGCGCCCGGGGCACCTCCGCCTCGGCGTCCTCCACCCAGGCCCGGTAGTAGGGGGACGTCTCCACCGTGGCCGCCATCCCGTCCCGCGAGGAGACGTCCTTCTCCGCCCCGGAGACGACGCAGGCCAAAAGCCGCAGTTCCGGCCAGTGTGACTCGGCAAAGTCCTGGGTGGCGAAGCTGTCCTCCCCGTCGGGCCGCTGGCCGCGCTGCCAGGTGCAGAAGCCGCCCTGGACGCTGCGGGCCGCCGAGCCGCTGCCGGCGCGGGCCAGCCGGGACGTGCGCGCGACGTCATCCGGCAGCCCAGCGGCGGCGCGGGTGGCCCGGGCCAGCGCGGCGAAGCCCGCGGCGCTGGAGGCAAGGCCCGCGGCCATGGGGAAGTTTCCCCGGGACACCACGCGCACCCCGCCCAGCGGCCGGCCCGCCTCGTGCGCCACCAGGTCCACCAGGGCCAGCACGCGGTCCCTCTCCGCCCCAGTTGCCTCCCGGCCGTTCAGCTCCACGCGGCTGGGCCCGGCGCCCAGTTCCACCGTCGTCGTCACCTCCAGCGGGGCCAGCGTCACGCTGAAGCTGGACTGGTGCGGCAGCACCAGCGCCGCGTCGCGCTTGCCCCAGTACTTGACAAGGGCAATGTTGGGGTGCGCCCGCGCCGTCGCCTTGCGGGATGTCATGGCGTCTTTTCCACCTGACTGACGAAGCAGCGCACGCCGGCCCGGGCCAGCCGGGCCCGGGCCTTCTGTCCTTCGCCCTTCAGGAAGAGTCCCACCACCGCGCCACCCTCGCCACCGGCGCCGGTCAGCTTCGCGCCCAGGGCGCCGGCCTCCCGCAGCCAGGCCGCCATGCCATCCACGGCAGGCGAGCTGACGCCGAGCGCCACCAACAGGCCGTGGTTGACATTCATCGCGTCCCCCAGCCCGCGCAAGTCCCCGGCCTGGGCCGCCCGCACCCCCTCCTCCGCCACGCGGCCGACTTCCTGGAACAGGCGGCGGTAGCGCAGGGGCCAGCGGGCCTGGCGCTGCCGCAGTCCGGTGACGGTGTCCCGGGTGGGCCGCCGCACGCCCGCCAGGGCCACCACCAACTCGAAGGGACGGCGCAGCCGCAAGCGCCGCACCAGCGGGGCGGCGTGTGCACCACGGCGGCGGAAGCGGATGGGCACGCCGAGGGCGCTGCATGCGTCGTCCACCCCGGACGGCGTGCCGTGAAAGATGGCTTCCATGCCATGGGCCAGCGTGCGCAGCCGCCCGGGCGAAGGCGACCGTCCGGTGGCGGCCTGCAAAAGGACGGCGGCGACGGCCACCGAGACGGCGGCCGAGCTGCCGAGGCCCATGGAGACAGGCAGCCTGCTGGTCAGAGACACCTGGACGGCCGGACGGCCCGCCGCCTCCGCCGCCCGGGCGAAGGCCCGCCGCAGCTGCTGCCGGCCCGGGCCGCGAACGCCGGGCGGCAGGCGGAGGCTGCACCGCGCGGCCGGGACGGCGGTGGCCGTCACCCCGCGGGACAGTGGCACGGCCAGCGCGGTGGTGCCGTACACCACCGCGTGTTCGCCAAGAAGGATGAGTTTGCCAGGCCCGAAGGCGCGGAAGGCACGCTCGGAGCCGGCCCTCACGGCCCGTCGTTGACGCCGTGTTCGAAGGACTCGAGTGGCGGGAGGGTGGCGAGAATTTCCCGTGCCTTGTCCACCTTCACCGTTCCGGACTTCACCAGCAGGTGGGCCACCTTTTCCACGTGGTCGCCGCGGGCGCCGGCCGTCACCGCCACGCACCGGGCATGCAGCGCCATGTGGCCCTGCTGGATGCCAACGCTGCCGAGGGCCCGGAGGGCCGCGAAGTTCTGCGCGAGGCCCACTGCCGCGAAGACCTGCGACAGCTCGCGCACGCCCGAGCAGCGCAGCAGCTTCAGGCCCAGCTGGACGCCGGGGTGGATGGCGATGGGGCCGCCCACCGTGCCGAGGGCCAGGGGCAATTCAATGCGGCCCACCAGCGTGTTGTCCTCCACCATCCACTGCGACAGGGGGCGGTACTGGCCGCTGCGGGCGGCGTAGGCGTGGGCCCCGGCCTCGATGGCGCGCCAGTCCTGCCCGCAGGCGATGGCCACGGCGTCGATGCCATTCATGACGCCCTTGTTGTGCGTCGCGGCCCGGTAAGGGTCGGCCATGGCGAAGCGGCTGGCCTGGTGGATGCCGTCGGCGATGTCCCGGCCGTCCATGTCGAAGTCGGCCAGCGCCTTCACCGGAATGCGGCAGGTGGCGCGCGCCAGCCGGCGGTCGGAGAGGTTGGAGAGGATGCGCAGGTAGACGCGGCCGTGCGTAATCTGCTCGATGAAGGGCGCCACGCCCTCGGCCATGGTGTTGATGAGGTTGGCCCCCATCGCCTCCTGGGTGTCCACCAGCAGGTGGACGATGAGGAGCGGCTCGCCCCGGGCGCCCTCCGGTGCCGGAAGCACGCGCACCTCGACGTCCTTGGCGCCACCGCCCCGGCGCTGCATCGAGGGGTGGAAGCTGTTGGCCAGGGCGAGAATCTGCTCGCGGTGGCCGAGAACCTGTTCCATCGCCTCGGTGGGGTCGCCGTAGCGCGTCACCTGCACCTGGCCCACCATGAGCGAGTCGTCCGAGTCGGCCTCGAAGCCGCCCGCCTCGCGGACAATCTTCGCTGCGAAGGACACCGCCGCCACGACGCTCGGCTCCTCGACGGCCATCGGCACCAGGTAGTCGCGGCCGTTGACCTGCAGGTTGAGGCCCAGGCCGAGCGGCAGGCTGAAGGTGCCGACCGCGTTCTCAATCATCGAGTTGGCAGTGTCCAGCGGCAGCGGACCTGGGCTGTGCAGGGTGGCAATCTCCTCCGGGGAGAGGCCGTGCTCGCGGGCGATGAACTCCAGCCGCTGCTGCAGGGTGAGCTTGTGAAACCCTGGCAGTCGCGACGACGGCCGAACCTCATCCTCGCCGCTGTTCCGGGCAACGGCTCCGGTGCCTTTTCTCCTCACAGTGACCCCATCCAGTCTTTCAGTGGTCCGGCCACCACCTTTGGTTGCGTGCGAAGCTCTGCGACATTGCGGCTTCCGGTGAGGAGCAGCGCCTGGGCCAGCGCTCGCACCACCGCGTCCACCGCCAACTCGGCCGCGGCGACGCCGCCGGCCTGCTGTGCGCGAAACAGGGGAAGGGCCATGCCGGCGATGTCCGCGCCGAGGGCCAGGGCCTTGGCCGCCTCCAGGCCGTTGCGCAGGCCGCCGGAGGCGATGAGGCGGATGTGCGGACCCACCACGCGGCGCACCGTGGCTACCGCCGCCGCGGTGGGGATGCCCCAGCCGCTGAAGAGTTCGCCCACCTCGTGCGCCGGACCGCCCTTCAAGCGCAGCTGCTCCACACGTACCCAGGACGTCCCGCCGAGGCCACTCACGTCCAGCGTCCGGACGCCGCAGTCGGCGAGGCGCCGGGCCACGTCCGGGGAGAGGCCGCAGCCCGTCTCCTTGACGAGGAAGCGCTCCCCCAAGGCCGCACTGAGGGCCTGCACCAGGCTGTACCCGCCCCGGAAGTCCCGGTCTCCCTCGGGCTGCGTCAATTCCTGGCCAGCGTTGAGGTGCAGCGCCATGCCGTCGGCGCCGATGGCGTCCATCAGCCGCCGCACCCCGTCGACGCCCAGAGTGATGCCCTGCCGCAGCCCGATGTTGCCCAACAGGAGGATGGTGGGGGCAACGTCGCGCACGGCGAAGGTGCGGGCGAGCTCCGGATGCTCCGCCATGGCGCGCTGGCTGCCGACGCCAAAGGCCAGGCCCCGGCGCTCGGCCACCAGGGCCAGGTCGCGATTGACGCTGCGGGCCCGGTCACTGCCCCCCGTCATGCCGGTCACCAACAGCGGCGCCTTGAGCGTCTTGCCCCACCAGGGGGTGGAGAGGTCCACGTCGGCCAGCGACAGCTCCGGCATCGCGCAGTGAACCAGGTGCACACACTCCAAGAGCGTGGAGTTGGACGCGGGCTGGACGTCATCCGCCGCGCACAAGTCGAGATGGGCGTCCTTGCGCAGTGGGGTAGCGGAGTCGGGCATGACCGGGGGCCTCGGGAACTAGCAATGGGGGCTGCTCGACGCAAGGAGGTGTAAGTTGCGACAGTCCCCGGCCCGTGACTGTGGAACCCCCCAGAGTCGTTCTGTTTCTTCATAGCGCGGACTACGACCGGCTGCACCAAGGCCTGGCCATTGGCGCTGCCGCCGCCGCCCTTGGACAGAAGGTGGAATTATATTTTTTTTGGTGGGCATTAGAGAGACTCCTCGACGGGCGTCTGGACGAGCCGGACTTCCACCCGCCACGGCCGGACGTGGCGGACCGCTTCGAGGCCAAGGGCCTGCCCACGGCGCGGCAGCTGCTGGCCCACCTGCGCGCCTCGGGCCTTTGCCTGGTGGTGGCCTGCACCGGAAGCCTGGCCGCCCTGGGGCGGGACGCCCAGGCGGCGGCGCCGCACGTGGACCAGGTGCTGGGGTGGACCAGCATCCTGCAGCGCACAGCGGGCGTGGCCGAGCGCTTCTACCTCTGAGGCCAGCAAACCTGCTACTGGAGAGGGCGCCATGCTTCTCGGACTCGCCCTCTTCTTCTTCGTCCTCTCCGTGGTGCTTTTGGGCCTCTTGCTCTTCGGCCCGCACCGCACCGCCTCCGCCTCCGCCGCACAAGCCGCCCAGCCGCAGGCCGAGCGCCTCCGGGCGCTGGAGGCCGAGGCGGAGAAGCGCCGGCGAGAGGCCGACGAGGGCAAGGCCCTGGTGAATGAGTTGCGGGCTGAACTCAAGCAGGTCAAGCGCAAGCTGCACGAGCAGCGTGCGGCCGAGCGCGGCGACCAGGACCTGGTGCGCGCGCGCTCCGAGGTGGAGCGCTCCGCCTCCCAGCAGCTGGAGGCGGTGCGGGGTGAGCTGGCCCATGCCCTGGCCGAGCTGGCCAAGCTGCGGGCCGATGCCGAAGGTTCCCGGGCCCGGGGACGCCCCGCGCCGGCGGCCGCTCCTCCGCCGCCCCCGGCTGCCCCGGCGCCGGTGCCCGCGGAGGCGGCCCCGCCGGTGCCAGAAGCCGAGCGCACCGGACGCCGCTTCCGCGAGCTGTCCGACGCCGACCGGGAGAAGCTGGAACGGATGGAGCACCAGGCCAACCGGGAGCGCACGCGGGCCCTGGAGTTTCAGGCCGAGGTGCGACGGCTGAAGGGCCGCGCCGAGACGCAGCACCGGGTGTGGGTCGTTACCCGGGGCGAGCTGGACTTGCTGAAGGACAAATTCAAGGCCCTCGAGAAGCGCCTCAACCGCACCCTGTTGGAGCGGGACCTCCTCAAGCGCGCCCTCGGGGAACTGGAGCGCCGCGGCGGCCTCACCGCCGGACGGACGGAACTCACCGCGGAGGAGATTGCAGCCTCCGACCAGGGCGTGGATGAGCGCGCCCGCGCCGAGGCGGAACGCCTGGAGCGCCGCACCAGCGCCAGCGCGCCTTCTGGGACAGTGGCCAATGGGAGTCCCGAGGCCACCCCGCTGGCCACCGAGACCCCGTCCGCGCCCGCGCCCGCCGAGCAGGAGAGCGCGGGCTGAAGGGCGGCCCCGGCATGGCGCGCCCTGCCCTCTCGCTCGCCACACGCATCTTTCTCGGCCACGCCGCGGTGCTGTGCACCTTCGGCGTGGTGGCCCTCTTCAGCGTCTCGGAGTTGCACCGAAGCCAGCAGGAGATGCGCCTGGTGGGCCAGGGCTACCTGCAGCTCTCCCAGGAGGCGGCGGCGCTGGAAAGCCTGCTGAAGAACCAGGGGCAGGACTGGGCGCAAATCTCCCGCGAGCGCGACAGCGAGGCACGCGCCGCCCTGCTGCAGCTGGCGCCCCGCACCTTTCCCCCGCTGTTGCGGCAGCGGCTGGCCTCGGCCCAGGCCACGCTGGCCGCCATGCGCCTGGATGCGCCCGCGGACGAGGGACACACGCTGGAGGAGTTGGGCACCCGCCTCGAGCAGCTCTCCCGGGGCCTGGACGAGACGGAGGCGCTGGCCACGGACGCCTACCGGCGGTTGTCGGCCGGCGCCCCGGACGCCGCCGCGGGCATGGACGCACTTCTGGCGCACCAGGAGACGCTGAGCCGCGCCATCCGCGCGCTGCGGGCGGCGGTGGAGGCGCGCATCGCCACGCGGGTGGAGGTGGCCGAGCGGCGCGAGCGGAGCCGGGGGCTACTCGTCATCGCCCTCACCATCCTCAGCGTCGGCGTGGGGCTGCTCGCCACCGCGCTCTCCGCCCGCTCGCTGGCGCCGGTGCGCACCCTGATCGCCGGCGTGGGACGCGTCCGCACCGGGGACTATGCCGCCCAGCTTCCGGTGCGGGGGGATGACGAGATTGCGCAGCTGGCCCGGGAATTCAACGCCATGGCCAGCGAGCTGGCCGAGCGCCAGCGCCAGCTGGAGGAAAAGCAGCGCGCGCTTCTGTTGGCCGAGCGCCTGGCGGCGGTGGGGCGCGTCTCGGCCCAGGTGGCCCACGAGGTGCGCAACCCGCTGTCCTCCATCGGCCTCAACACGGAGCTCCTCGAGGAGGCCGTCCGCAAAGCGCACTTCGGCACCCCGGAGGAGGAACGGGAGGCGCGCGCGCTACTGGCCGCCATCTCCGGGGAGGTGGACCGCCTAACCGAGGTGACCGACCAGTACCTGCGGCTGGCGCGCCTGCCCCGGCCAGCGCTGGTGCCAGAGGACGTCAACCAGCTGCTGACGCGGGTGCTGGACTTCTCGAGCCAGGAACTGGACCGAGCGGGCGTGCGCGTGCAGCGGGACCTCGACGTGCACGCGCCCCGGGCCCTGGCCGATGAGGGCCAGCTGCGGCAAGTCTTCCTCAACCTGCTGCGCAACGCGCGGGAGGCGATGCCCGCCGGCGGCACGCTGCGCGTCGCCTCGCGCAGCCTTCAGGACGCGGTGGAAGTCACCATCTCCGACAGCGGTGGGGGCATTGCCAAGGAGGTGCAGGAGCGCCTCTTTGAACCCTTCTTCTCCACCAAGTCCGGGGGCACCGGCCTCGGACTGGCCCTGGCCAAGCAGATTCTGGAGGCCCACGGCGGCTCCATCGCCTGCACCTCCACCGCCTCCGAGGGCACCACCTTCCTGCTACGCGTCCGCCGGGCGTGAGGGGCCACCGCCCGGGGGGCGCGTCCCCCCCGGGACCGCCATGGGCTGTTAAGTTGCGTCCCCTTGTCCATGGACAGCTTCGTCCGACGGCTGGTGGAGCGCCTCCTCGCCGAGGGAGGGGGGCTTTCGCGCAACCGCCACTTCCACACCTTCGACACGCCCGAGGGGCGCTCGGCGCTGCGCATGGCCCGGCGGCTGCGGGCGCTGCAGCGCGACGTGCTGCGCTGCCTGGCTGAGGGGGGAAGCGTCGAGCTGCGCCGGCCTGCTGCCGCCCCGGCGGCGCGTGCGGTGGAGTTGTGCCTTTCCCACCGGGTGGGCACCCACCGGGCCTTCCTCCACCCGGAGGAACTCGACGTGCTGCGGGCCATGCCCGGGCTGGGCGAGGCGCTCGGCCCGGCCGCCCTGGCGCGGCGCGTGGGCTAGGGGCTAGGCGGCAGGAGGCAGGCCGTCTGGGCCCGCGTCTGCGCGGCGTTCCGGCGCCGCCAGCAGCGCCCGCAGCGCCGTGTCCGCGCCCACCGGGATGGCCGTAGCGCCAGAGGGGGCGGCGGCCAGCCCTGGAGGGACGTCGGGCAGAGCACACACCACGCGCAGCCGCCGCTGCCAGGCCAGCGAAAGGGCCAGCGCCAGCGTCTCCTCCTCAGCGTCCAGCACCAGCACCCCCACCGCGCAGCCGCTGAAGGGCCGCCACAGCGGCCGGGCGGCGTCGGACGGGGGAAGCACGCAGACGTCCAGCCGCAGGCTTTCCCCCAGCTCCAGCCGGCCCACCGTGCCAAAGCCCCCCTCCAGTGCCGCCGCCTCCTCCGGCCCGGCCTGCAGCTGGGGCAGCTGCGAAAGGAAGCGGCGCGTGCGCTCGGCGCCCTGGCTGCACACCAGCACGGTGGCCACCCGGGAGCGCGAGCCGGGCCGGCTGCGCAACAGTCGCGCCCGCAGCGCATGCACTTCGGCCGCGGCCAGTAGCGGCCCGGAGTCCGCCGGCACCTCGGACTCGGTGACGTGCACCAGGCCCCGGGCCAGAAGCTGGGCCACCGCTTCCAGGACGGCGGCGTCCGGCCGGCTGTCCCGGTCCACCAATTCGCCCAGCGTGTGCCCCTCGCGCAGGGTTTCCAGAAGCGAGGTGGACACCTCATCCAGCGGCGGCCTCGGCCCGGGGACGGCCAGAAGGCGCGCCTTCCAGGTGGGCAGAAGCCCTTCCAGGCGGCGCACCTCATCGGCCTGGCGCATGCCTTCCAGGAGCGCGTCGTCCATGCCACGGGAAATGCGGGCCACGCTGGGGGGGGCCCCGGGCAGGAAGGCGAAGGTGCCGTCCGTCCAGCAGAGGAGGCGGAAGAGGGCCTTCTCCCCCTGCACCGTGCCGAGGGAGGCGTCCACCGGACGGCCCTCGGCCACCACCACCGCACCCTGCTCGCCGGCCCGGGAGAGCTCCAGGCGGCCGCTTCTTCGGTTCAGCTTCAGCATCTGCAGCAAGTCCGGCAGCGGCAGCTGTCCGAGGGAACCTTCCAGTTCCTGGGCCTCGGGCAGCTGGGCGGAGGGGGCCCGGGACAGCACCTCCTCGATGCGCGCCAGCACTTCCCCCAGCTGGAAGGGCTTCTGCAGCGCGCCCTGTGCCGCGCCCTCGGGCGCCGGGCTGGCGCCGGTCCTCACCACCGGGATGTCCTCGGTGCGGGGGTTGCTGCCGAGAATCTGGGTGAAGACGGCTGGCGTCAGCAATGGACAGGCCTCGTCAAAAAGCACCACGTCCGGGTGTCGCAGCACGGCCAGTTCCAGGGCGCGGCTGCCGTCTGCGGCGTAGTGCACCTGGTAGCCGCGCTGGCGCAGGGCCTTGGTGAGGGTGCGGACGCTTTCCAAGTCCGGGTCGGCGAGGAGGACTTTGCGGACGGCCGTCATGCGTCTTGGGCCCGGCGCCGGCAGCTGGCCGCGTCAGTAGGGTTGCAAGTCATAGGTGCTCTGCAGCTTGGCGACGAGTCCGTCCACCACCGCGACGTCCGAGGTGTGAAAGCCCCAGGTGGCGCCCTTGCCCCGCCGCTGCAGCAGCGCGTAGGCGCTCTGCTCGCCGAGCCAGAGGAGAAATTCGTGCCGGCCGAGCCGCTCATCCCCGGCGACGAAGACGGGGGTGAGGCCGGGGTGGGCCTGGAAGTCCCCGCGGCGCCCCAGCAGGTACACCCGGGCCGAGAGGCCCGCCGGGGCGCGCTCCAGGCCCCGGGCAATGGCCAGGTCCGAGCGAACCTCGCCGGCGCCGACGTAGACGAGGCCGCGCGTTCCCGGGTCTCGCTGCAGCTCGCGCGCCACCTCGGCCTGCAAAGCTTCGAAGAGGCCGTCGGCAACTTTGCCCCGGCGCGACGGCTCGGCCTCGCCGTCCGCGGGCAGCCGGGGCGACTGCGCGCTGCCGAGGAGGAGCTCCACCGTCTCCCAGAAGTCCAGGCCGTCCAGCATCAGCCGCCGCTGCAGCGACGCCCGGCGCTCCTCCATGCGGCGGCGGCAGCGCTGCACCAACTCATCGAAGTCCTCCCCGTCCCGCGGGAAGGTGCTGGCCCCGGCCACCAGGGACAACGGCAGCTGGGCCTCGACGGCCTGCACCTCGGGCGCCTCGCGCACCTGCTGCAGCGCCCGCCGGGTGAAGACGACAGCGCCGAAGGCGTCCGTCTCGGGTAGCAGGAGGTAAAACTCGTGGTCCGACACCCGCGCCAGGACGTCGGAGTCGCGCAGCACACCAGCGAAGACGCGGATGACGGCGCGGGTGGCGGCGCGGGCCTCGTCCGGGCCGAAGCGACTTTTCAGGGTGCCCAGGTTGTCGAGGGAGAAAAGCAAGAGGGAGAAGCCGCGGTTGTAGCGGCGGGCCTTGTCCATCTCCTTGCTGGCATAGTCGGTGAAGTAGGCCAGGTTGTAAGCCGAGGTGTCTGGGTCCCTCAGGCCAAGTCGCTGCAGCGCGAGGAAGCGCCGCGCATTCTGCAGCGCCAGGGACGCCGTGCCGGCGAGCAGCTCCGCCGCCGGGCGCGCCTCGCCAGGAAAGGCGCCGCCCAGCGCGTCGGTGAGACGGCACAGGCCCAGCACCTCGCCCTGGACGCTGAAGGGGACGTAGAGGGCCGGGCCCTCCGCCTCGAAGACCTCCCAGGGCACGCCGGCCCGCAGCCGCGCCTCCGTCTCGGCGGAAAGGATGTCGGGCACCGGCGGACGTCCGGCCAGCCCGCGCCACACCCGCAGCTGCAGCGGTCCCTTGGGCGCGCACGTCCAGAGGGCCCCGGAGCGCGCGTCGGAGACGGCCAGCAGTTCGGCCAGCACGCGCTCCTGCACCCACTCCAGCTCCGGCTGCGCGAAGAGGGAGCGCGCCCGCTCGTGCAGACTCACCGCGGCGCGCAGCCAGGTAACCTCCTCGGTGGCCTCCGAGCTCACGACGTGGGGGCCTCGGACATCTCGACCGCGGTGGAGAAGACAAAGCTGGCCGGGCCGCGCAGCGTCACCCGGCGAGAGGTCCGCCGCGGCCCACACCCAGAGCGGGCCCCCGGGCAGCGTCACCCGGGTGGGCTGCGCCGGCGCCACCCAGCCGGCCAGCGTCGCGGCCACCAGGGCCGCGCAGGCGCCGGTTCCGCAGGCCTGGGTGAGACCGACGCCGCGCTCCCAGACCACCACCCGCAGGCCGGCGTCCTCGCGGGCTAGAAACTCCACGTTGGTGCGCTCGGGAAAGCCATGGGCCCCTTCCAGGGGCGGGCCCCAGACGGCCGCCTGCTCGAGCGGGGCATCCAAGAGCACCAAGTGCGGGTTGCCCATGCTGACGGCCGTCCCGTGGAAGGGCGTGCCCGGCACCGGGGCCCCTACCACGGGCACGCCCGTTTGGGCGGACGGCAGGTGCGGGGCCAGAAGGCGCGCCGGGCCCATCTGCAGTTCCACCTCCTCCAGGTGCCGGCCGCGCCACAGCCCGCGCGCCGTGAGGATGCCCGCGTCCGTCTCCACCCGGAGTTCCTCTGGTTGGCCCGGGGTGGCTTCCAGCACGTGCTTGGCCACGCAGCGCAGGCCGTTGCCGCACATCTCCGGCACCGAGCCGTCAGCGTTGTGAATGCGCAGCCGCAGCGCGGCCGTGGCCGACGGCAGCAGCACCAGCACGCCGTCGGCCCCCACGCCCCGGCGCCGGTCGCAGAGTGCCCGGGTGGCCGCGGGCCCGATGTCCCCGCCCCCGGCCCGGCGGTCGAGCAGGACGAAGTCATTGCCCAGTCCGTGGTACTTGTGGAGGCGCTCACTCATGCGCACAACATACCAGAAACACTGACGTTGCTGGTCTCCTATGCCTGGCGTACCCTTTGGGACCAGACAAGGACCAGCCCCAGGTACTTAGGAGGTGCTGCGCGAAGTCGGCCCGCACCCACGGGGCGGTAGCGGAGGCAGCGCGGATGGCACGAGTGTACTGCGGCACGTGGGCAGGCGGAAGAATAGCAGCGCTCAAGGGAGGTCGCCGCCGCTGGCTGCTGGAACGCACCTTCGCGGGGAAGCAGCACACCATCCCTCTGCCGGCGGTGCGTGATGAAGAGGGCGCACTGGCAGCTCTCTACGCCTGGCGCGCAGACTCCGCGGCTTTCCTGGAGCGCCACCAGGAGAAGCGCCGCCGGGACAGGGGGCTCGTGCTGGGCGCCGTTCTCCTCAAGCAGGAGCACCTCGACGCGCTGAAGGCTGAGCAAGAGCGCCGTGGGCTATCGCCTCGGTACGTTCACAGCACCAGCAAGCACGGCGCCGAGTGGTTGAGGCATTTCAAGGGACACGACCTTCGGCACGTCACGAGGGCGGAGGTGCACCGGCTCTTCCAGCAGCAGCCAGGCAATCAGCACAAGCGGGTGCTCGCGCTGAAGGCTGTGAGCGCGTACCTCGTGGAGCAGGGACTGCTCGACCCCGCGGCTGCCCCTGGGCGCTTCGTCAAGATGCCGCCGGTGGTGGCGGAGCGAATCCGTCAGAACGAAGGGATACACCGCCGAGACGCTCGCCGCTGTCTACGCCCACATCCGCAGCCAGGACGTCCGCGACGCCTTTCGGCTGCAGGCAATGACGGGCTGCCACGGCTCCGAAGTGGGTCGCATTGCCTCCAGCGCTGTCGACGAGGCGTGGGGTCGAGAGCCTCAAGCCCGACTGCGCGCACTCCAGCCCGGCGACGACGGCTTTGGCACCGCCATCGCCGGCACCGTCACGTTTTGGCACAAGCGTGGCAGCCCCCACACCGTCAGCCTCGACGCTGACACCTTTGCCGCAGCCCAGCGCCTGCAGCGGCTGGGTGAAGCCCCTTCGCAACCACGCGTCTGGGAACAGCTGCGCGTCGCCTCCAAAGAGAGCTGGCGCGCCACAGGTGCGCGCTGGTGAGCTACGTCACAGCTTCGTCTCGCTTGGGCAACGCGGCAGCTGGGTCTACCCCACCGGCTCCGGCATCGGCGTAGATGAGCTTGCCTCGGTCACAGGGCCTAAAACCTCCGCCACCACCAAGCGCTTCTACGACGGGCAGCAGGTCCCTCGGATGCTGGTGCTCCCCTTGCCGCTTGTGCACCCTGCAGACCCTAAGCCGGCGGCGCCGGGAGGCGTTGCAGCCGTCCCTGTACAGCCGTCGGTGCCCCGCAAGCTCGTCACGGTGCAGTAGACGGACATGCGAAACGATTTCTACCCGGCGCCATCCCCCGCGCCAGCGGTTAGGACATGACATGCCGAAGAGCTAGGGTGTCGCTCGCTGACGGCGGGGCGCTCTTGCCAGGCGTGCCTCGTCGCGCTTTCCTCCTCCAGGACGGACATTTCGCTGGGGGGGATGGCACCGATGCTCACCGTACTGCTGATTGCAATCCTGGCCGCTGACGCGCCGTCCGCAGAACCGCACCCCTTTCCGCCACAGGAGCAGGCTCTCTACGAGTCGCTCTTCACTCGACTCGAGAAGGGTGAACGGGGGCTCGAGGCCCCGCTCGAGCAGCTCCTCGCTGCCGCTCCCACCAACCCGAGAGCGCACCGGCTGGCCGGGCACTACTACGCGTCGGTGAACAACGTGGCGACGGCCCAAGCGGAATTCGAGCGTGCGCTTCAGCTCGGGATCGGGCCAGTGGCGCGCCGCGCGGACACCCTGGCAGCGCTCGCCCGCATCGTCTGGGCAAGGGATCACGCGGCGGCCCGCTCCTACCTGCAGCAGGCGCTGGCGGAGGCGCCCGACGAGCCGATTGTCCTAGTCACCGCCGCCGGCCAAGCGAGCGAGGATCGCCGATTTGGAGAAGCGCGCCAGTACCTCGAGCGGCTGGCGAAGATCCTGCCCGCGAATGGAAACGCGCACGCGGACCTCGCCGCAGCGCGCTGGAACGACGGGGATCACCTGGCCGCCGCCGAGTCGGTCGACCGGGCGCGGGAGCTCGGAGCCCAGCGGGAATACTTCGATTCGATTCGAGTCCGCCACACGCTTCCAGCGATGGGCGCTCCGCACGGCGATCGTCTTCGGCGCTGCCGCTCTCGCGCTCACCGCGGCCCTGGCCATCATCGCACTCATCGGCCTCGTCCTCTCGCGCTTCCAGATCCAATCGCTGGCCGATGCCCACGCCCATCTGGCAGCCAACGAGCGGACTGCCGCCGAGGCCCTCGTGGATCGGATCTACGCGGTCGTCCTCTGGGCAGCGGCGGTCCTCCTCTTCGTGGCGCTGCCGGTGCTCGTCGTCGGAACGGCGGGGCTCGGGGTGGCGGTCCTCTGGGCGATTTTCTCGATGCCCTTCATCCCGTTGAAGCTGGTGGCGCTGGTAGGCATCGGAACGGTCCTCGCGCTCTACGGACTGATCCGGGGCCTCTTCCTCCGGCGTCCACCGGTGAGCGGACGGCGCCTCTCGCGGGCGGAGGAGCCCCAGCTGTACCGGTTCCTCGACGAGGTGGCCAAGGCGGCACGGTCCAAGCCGGTCGACCAGGTGGTGCTCCAGCCGGGTCCAGGCGTCGGCGTGCGCGAGGAGGGCTCGACGCTCGCCGTCCTCACCGGGCGGGGGAGACGGGTGCTCGAGCTCGGCTACGGGGCGGTTCAGCACCTGAACATCGGCGAGCTGGGGTCGGTGCTGGCCCACGAGTACGGGCACTTCTCCCACGGCGAGACGCGGCTCACACCGCTCCTCCGGCGAGTCGAGGTCACGGCTATTCAGATGGTGATGGGAATGGCGGCCAGCGGGCGGATTGTGTTGCTGAACCCGGCGTTCTGGTTCCTGCGCTGGTACATGCGCGTCTACGTGCGCATCACGCGCGGGCACGGCCGGCGGCGGGAGCTGCTCGCGGACCGGGTCGCGGCATTGACCTACGGGGGCGAGACGTTTGCTTCTGCGCTGACCAACGTCTCGGAAGCGGGCGAGGACCTGTCGCGCGCCATGTTGCTGCTCGGAGCGCTCCGCACCGTGGGGGTCGATGCCGGCACGCCGTATGATCTTCAAACCCTGAAGCGGGAGGAGACGGCCAAGGTGCTCCGTGCCGCCCTGGCCTCCGAGCGCAAGGGTCAGAAGTCGGATCCCGACGACTCCCATCCGCCCGACGCCGAGCGGATTGCTCGGGTGGCCGGGATCGGGGCTCCCGCCTGGACGATTGCTCGTCCGCAGTGCATCTCCTCTCGAACCCCGAGAAGCTGGCCGCCGAGGTCGCGACCGATCTGGTCGCGAGGCTCCCCGCTCTGGACCCCGATGCCCCCCGCCCTCTCAAGCCCCCGGGCGACGTGGTTCACGCGCTGTCGTCGCTCCAGGACGCCTACGGCTTCACCAAGCACGGCCTGCCCGAGGCGCTCTCCGTGTTCGAGGCCTCGGTTGAGGAGCTGACCCGTGCCCTCGGCACCGAGCACCCATTCCTCGTCGAGCGGCTTCGCGAGCTGGCCGAGGCGCGTCGCAAGGCAGGCGATGAACCGGGCGCCGAGGCCGCCCTCCAGCGGGCGACTGCCATCGAGGAGCGCGAGGTCAAGCGACGCGCCGACGCGGCCGCGGCGACCGGTTCCGCCTGAGCCGGCACCGACCTCGAAGGGGTCGTCTCGGGCCGCCCGTCGGAATTGTCTGTGCCCGGGGGGGTGGTGACTTCTTCTTTCGGCTCATAGGCTCATCGCTTCGCGGTATTGCCCCGAGGTGGTCGTGCTCTTCGTCTCGGAGTCGGTGTTCGCTGCGTCCCCTTCGCGAATCGGCGGAGGGAACAGCTGGAGAAACCGGGGGTGAGGCTTCTTCGGCGTCCAGCCAGTCCAGAGCAAGCGCGCGTTCTTGCTGAAGCCGCACCCCTCGCAGGCAGGCACGCGGTTGGCGATGGCGTTCAACTTCGCCCTCACCCCAGGCGGCAGGAAATCGCACTGCTTCAACGGAACTACGTGCTCTAGCCCCCGCGGCGAGACGTGCCACGGTGCCACGCGTCCGCAGCAATAGGCGCACGCGTGCAACGTGGAATCGTGTTGGCACGCACCTCGCCGCATCATTTCGCCTTCAACGTGCCCTCCAGGCGAAGGAGTCTTTGTCGCCGACGGAGGCGGTGCTCGCGCCATCTGGACGCCTTCTGCATGCAGAGCAGCCAGCGCAGGAGCGCTTCGTACGTGACGCCCTCAGCAACGCATGTCAGTCCATCGAGCACGCACGAACTAAGAAGGGGCGCCAGGAGGGAGAAATCTCCCTTTCGTTGTGGCGGTCGCTGGTGTCTGAACGGTGGACCCTCGTCGACACGTACGAGCGCGACGGGAAGCGCTACGTGGTGGCCAGGCGCAACGACGTCCGGCTGCCGCGGCCCGACGCCCTGAGCCCGCGGGAGCGCCAGGCGTTGAGCTTCGCGGTGCTTGGGGACTCGAACAAGCTGATTGCGTACGAGCTGGGGATTTCAGCTTCGACGGTCGGTGTCCTGCTTCACCGGGCTGCGCAGAAGCTTGGGTGCCACAGTCGCGTTGAGCTGCTCCAGCGATTCAGGGAGCTGCTGGCGGCGGAGCCTGTCGTTCCAAAGAACCCGTCGACGCACTGAACAGCTGGCGCTGCGCAGCACATTTACGTTCACGAACGTAAACGCGTTTTTGGTGGAAATTCCTGCGGGCGTGTCGCCAGACTTGCGACCAGGGGGGAATGACAGGCCACGACGACGCGGACGGGGGCATGAATAGCTGAAGTCCGCGTCGTCGTCGCCCGTCGTCGTCGTCGCCCGTCGTCATACGTACTCGGTCCGCCAGCTGAGCCGCCGAGAGGTACAGTTGAGCCCAATTGGGGGGGAAGATGCACTTCGCAAGAAACGCTGTAGTTGGGGTCGTCCGTATCCGATGTTCGCACCACCATTCTGGGTCGCCATTTCCTTCTTGCTTCTGTTTATCGCTGCCTGCGGTTCCGGCGTTGATACAGTAAGCAGCAAGTCGACGTCGGCCTCCGCGGCGGTCACTAGCGCGAACCCACCTCGGTGTGTGACGAAATTCCCAGCTACCGATCTCGGAACATTGGGCGGCACCACAGCCGAAGCCTTGGCGGTGAACGACTCGGGCCAGGTCGTTGGGCTGAGCTACATTGCTGGCGACGCCGAAGTACATCCGTTCTCCTGGACCAAACAAGCCGGGATGCTCGACCTCGGCTCGCTCGGCGGCACTCATGGCAATGCCAATGCAATAAACGACAGGGGGCAGGTCGTCGGTTTCGGCTCATTGCCTGGCGATGTGATGGGCCATGCGTTCTCGTGGACGACTGCAGGCGGGATGGTCGACCTCGGCACGCTCGGTGGTACCAGAGCTCGCCGTACGTGAATGACAGCGGCCAGGTCGTCGGTTTCAATCTGCCCGGCACGCCACCGACCATGCGTTCTCGTGGACGGCTGCGGGCGGGATGGTCGACCTCGGCACGCTCGGCGGCCTCCACAGCCACGCCCTCGCGGTGAACGAGAACGGCCAGGTCGTCGGACGACTCCACCCGCCCGGCCGCATACCCATGCGTTCTCGTGGACGTCTGCCGGTGGGATGGTCGACCTCGGCACCCTCGGCGGCAACACAGCTTCGCCAGTGCGGTAAACAATAGTGGACAGGTGGTGGGGTATGGCTACACCGCTGGCAACATCGAAGCACACGCGTTCAGTTGGACGAAGCAAGGCGGGATGGTCGACTTGGGCACCCTCGGCGGTACGAGCAGTACAGCCACTACGGTGACTGACTCGGACCATGTCGTCGGTTACAGCTCCACCGCAGGCGATGCCGCCAGCCACGCGTTCTCGTGGACCAAGCTGGGTGGGATGGTCGACCTTGGCACCCTCGGTGGGCGAAATAGCAGCCCTGGCGGTGCGAACGAATCCGGGCAGGTGGTCGGTTTCTCTCGAAGCTTCTTAATCCCTCACATTTCAAATTAAGTCATGCCTTCTCCTGGACCAAGTCCGGTGGGATGGTCGACCTTGGCACGCTCGGCGGCACCCAAAGCGTCGCCCGTGCGGTGAATGAAAAGGGTCAGGTCGTGGGTTGGGCGGACACGATGGGGCTCGAACAGCACGCGGTGCTCTGGGAGCGCGCAAACGTCACGTGCGAGTAATTTCGATACACCATAAACCGAGGGGGTAAGTCATGAGTTTAATCGGAAGTGTCGGGCAGCTTCGGCGTGGCAACCTCGCGTCCCCTGCGCTCGTCGTCGCACCGCTCCTCCTCCTGGCCGCCGCGTGCGGTACGGGCTTGGCGCCTGGGAGTCCGCAGGCATCCGAGTCAGCTGCGCTTTCAAGCAGACTCCAAACGTGGCGACGCCGGGACGCAATACAGATTTGAATTATTTGACGCTCCAGGCGCGAGCAGGACCGTCGTTAACGCCATCAACAATTTTGGAGTCACAACGGGGTATTACTGGGATTCAAGCGGTCTTCGGCACGGATTCGTCCGCAGCGCCGGCGGCACCATCGGACGCCCACTCCACTGGCGCCATGTGGGCCGCCGGTCTTGGCATCAACGATTTCGGCATCATCGTGGGGTACTCCAGTGATGCCAACGGCCGTCAGCACGGCTTCGTACGCAAGCCGAATGGAAGCATTACTCTGTTCGATTTACCGAACCCGCCCGCCGTTGACACAAACCTCGTCGCTATTAACGACTCAGGGCTAATTCTTGGTGGCTACGACGCCGGGAACATCGACTCGGCAATCCCTTTTCTGCTCCGCGATGGTACTGCGAGTTTCCCTGGGGAAGCCCCAGGGGCAGCCCCAATGCAGACGTACGCGCTTGGCCTGAATAATTCAGGGCTCGTTTCAGGGACGTTCTATGACTCAACTGGCTATGCCCATGGCTTCCTGCTCCACGGGACACAATACACGACCGTTGACGACCCGGCCTTCTGCTGACACATTCATCTGGACCGTAAACGACCGCGGCCAGGTTGTAGTCGACACAGATGACGGATGCGGGTTCATATTCGAGATTAGCAAGAAGACGTTCGCGCCGCTGCCGTGTGTTGGAATTGGTAGCTATGCTTACGGAATCAACAATCGAGGCCAAGTCGTAGGTCTTAACTTCGATTCGGTTGACCCAAACAATGTGTGGCACGGCCTTATCGCCACGCCAGTCGACGAATGATGTCGTAGATTGACAAGGCTTCCCTGCCACCCTTGCCGGAGCAGCCTATGCCGTTTCCGGCGGATGCTTCGGGACTACTGTGGCCGAGCGGGCACTGCTTCATCCCTCGGTGGAGGCCGGTGTGTCGCGTCTTCCTGGCGATGCTCATCGCCGCCACAACCCCTGGATGCTCTCTTATTTTTACCAAGGGTCCCCAACCTGAGCTGCACCCGCCGCCGGAGTGCACCGCCTCAGTTGCCGCGCCAGTGACGGACACCGTGTTGGCGACACTGTCGGTGGCGCTCTTGGGACTGGGTGTTGCTGGGGTTGTCGACTCGAATTCTACGCGCCCCTGTACCCCCAATAGTTCGTTGTGCAGTTTTGGCAACGGCACCGAGTCGACCTTCAGCTGGGGCGCCGTCGTCGCCGGAGCAGCCCTGGGCGCTCTCTTCACTGCCTCGGCGGTGGTGGGCTACCAGAGAACGAGCGCCTGTCGTGCATCCCCAGGGAGCCGAACGCCCTACTGCAGCAGCCGAGGGCGCACTCTCCTCCCGGGCTTCACCTGTGGAGGCCTGTGTCCCAGTGAGTGACGCGCCGCGCGTTTGCGCTAGGGCAGTCCTTTTGCCAGGAGGGCCATTTCTTGCCAGCCATGGCCGGTAAGCATCGGCGAGTCGCTCGCGATGACGCTGACCTGCGCGCGGGGCTGCGAAAAGGACGCCACCCCCGACGTGTGGCCCGCTTCGCCTTGGCAACGCTCGTAGTCGTAGCTACCCCTGGGTGTTCCCTCATTTTCACAAGGGGGCCCCGCACCCAAAGTCGCCGTACCTCCCCCATGCACCACTTCCAGCGCCGGGCCAATATCCGACGGCTTACTCGCGGCAGCGTCCGTTGTGGCGATGGTGATAGGGGCGGTTTTGGTGGCCTCTGGTCCGTGCAGTAGCAGCTGTTTTTACTTGCATTTGCAGCGGGCCAGGCACGACCAGCTCGCTCGGGCTGGGAGACCATCGCCGTGAGCGCGGCGGTGGGTGCACTCTTCACCACTTCGGCGGTGGTGGGCTCGCACCGCGTTAACGCGTGTCGCGACTACCTGGAGTCGCGCAGCGTGCCGTCTCCGACGCCCTTGGTGCCGGTAAGTTCACTCCCTCCGGCTTCACCCCTGGAGGCCTGGTCGCCGGCCCCCGATGCTCCGCGGTTCTTACCCCGGCCCGCTGTCGACCTTGCGCCGCCCATTCGCGTGCCGCTCACGGTGAGCCGGCGATTGCCTGTCCCGTGGTGGGTAAGTGAGTATCCTTCGCATTGGTCTTGCGGCGCTCCTCCTTGTCGCAAGCCCCGCGTGTTCTCTCATCTTCACGAGCGGCCCTGAGCCGGGGGTATACCCACTACACGACTGCCCGACCTC
>CAVQDL010000021.1:0-43796 GCA_963711265.1 uncultured delta proteobacterium | reverse complement strand
AAGACGGCGCGGCTGGGCAGCGTCCGGAGCACCGTCTCCAGCTGCCGGCGGAATAGCGGGGGGATGCCAGGCAGGAGAAAGATGCCGTCGCACGCCAGCACCGAGTACCAGGAACCCTCCTGGTGCAGAAGCTGCGTGCCCTCTGGTGCCTCGGTCAGACGCAGGGCTTCCTTAGTGTGGACGTCCGGGTAATGCGCCTCCAGCAGGGCAAGCATTTCCGGCAGCCGGACCACCCGCCGCCCGAGCGCAAGGGCCACCGCCGGACTGTGACGTCGTCGTGCGTCGGCCCAATGCCTCCGCTGGTGAAGACCCACTGCGCGCGCCGGCGCGCGCGGACCACGGCATCGATGATGGCCTCCACCTCGTCAGGCACGACGCAGAGAGAACGCAGGGCGATTCCCCGCTCGCGCAGGCGTTGGATGAGGTGGCTGCCGTTCTCGTCGGCGACCTGGGCATTGAGCACCTCGTTGCCAATCACCACCGCTGCAGCGACGCTCGTTTGCATGGAGCCCTTCGGCAAAGCCAACGCGCCGTAGCCTAGCGCACCCGCCGCGCTGGCCGGGCAAGCCCACGGGCCAGGAGCGCCTGCACCGCCGCGTGCACTTGGCTCGCCACGGCCTCGACGCCCAGTTCCCCGTCCAGGCGCTTAATGTGATGCGCCCGGGCATGCCGCGACACCACGGCCTGATAGGCACGGGCCACCGCCCGCTGCGTGGGCGCGTCGTCGAAGCGCTCGGCCAGCCCCCCGCGGAGGTGGCGCCGGACGGCTGCCACCTTGGGGCGGACTTCCAGGAAGAGTGTCAAATCCGGCGCCGGGGCCTGGGCGTTGAGTGACTCTACCCAGGCGCGCTCCAGCACGCGGCCCTGGTAGGCGAAGGAACTCAGCATGTACCGGTCCGAGATGACGACGGCGCCGCGGCCAGCCCCGGTTCCACCGTGGAGGTGACATGGTCGAGTCGGTCGGCCGCGAACAGCAGCGCCAGCGTTGCATCGGACAGCGTCGCATGGCCCCCCTGACGCCCCCGGCTGCTCAACGCTTGGCGCAGCAGGACACCGATGGGGCCGGCGGACGGCTCCCGGGTGAGTACCACCCGGTGGCCCCCGCGCCGCAGCGCCCTTGCCAGACGCGCAGCCTGGGTGGTGGTCCCCGCGCCGTCCAGCCCCTCCAGGACGACGAAGCACCCGCGACGATTCATCTGGGCAGCAGCGACGCCGGGTCGTCCAGGCGCAGCGAGTGCCGCACGCCCTTCAACGACTCGAAGAGGGCCAACTCGTGGGCCAGCGCCCGCCTGCCACGGCGGTAGTTCACGGCGGCATAGACGACCAGACCGAAGGCCACCAGCAGGGCGAGAAGCCCCCAGCGCGGAAAGCGGATGGAGTCCCAGAACAGCTTGGCTGCCGCGCCGGTGAAGATGAAGGCCACCACCAGCGAAATGCCGGGTGCGGGCGAAGTGGACAGTGCTTTGCCGCGAGGCAAGCTGCGCACGCAGGCTCTCGAGCCGGAGACGGTCGGCGTCTCCCTCCTCGGCGGCAGGCGATGGGGAGTCAGGATGGAGCACGGCGGGGGCCGTACCCTATGCCAGGGCCAGGGGACGCAGACAAGTCCCTCTGGGGCCTCAGGCTCGGTGGCCAGGGCTGCGCCGCAGCCGGCGCACCGCTCGCGCGGGAGGGTGCGCTGTCCGCACTGCCGGCAGCGCACCAGCGTCTCCGCTTCGATGCGGGAGGCGACTGCCTCTCTTGGACTCCGCGGCAACCGAAGCCCGCAGCGCTCGCACAACACGCCAGATGCCTGGACGTTGCGGCAGTACCGGCAGGTCACCGGGCCGACGCGGGGCGGCGCGGGTTCCGGAGATGGCGCCTCCCGGCCACTGTCCAAGTCGGCCAGTCCCCCCGCAGCCACGTCGGGCACCCCGGCCACCTGACTTCGTTCCCACTCCACCTCCGACCAGTCTTCGGACACCGTGGCGGCGGCAAAGCGCGTCGGCTCCAAGTCAGGGAGGGGTAGGACAGGGGGGCGCCCCTGCTGGGGGATGGCCACCTCGAGGTCCACCAGCGGCGACACCGGCAGCTCCGGGCCATTTGCTTCCGGGAACGCGTGGCCGCAAACCTCGCACACGCGGGCGACCACCGGGGTCTCGCACAGGGGGCAGAGTTGCATCGTTGTCCCACGAGCCTACCAGCCGGAGCCCGCATCGCCCCGCGTCATCGGTACGAAGCGGACGGCAAACAGCTTCTCGGTGTCGAAGGCCTCCTCACCATGTCGGATGATGCGCACCAGTTCCTGCGCTGCGTGCGCCGGTCCCACCGGCCCAACCAGCCGCCCACCCAGGCGAAGCTGTCGGAGGAGAGTCCTGGGAACCTCGGCCGGAGCGGCGGTGAGGAGGATGGAGTCGAAGGGCGCAGCCTCGGGCCACCCCAGCCAGCCATCGCCCACCCGGGTGTGGAGGCGCTCGCCGAAGCGCTCAGTCAACCGGGCGCGCGCTCGCTCGGCCAGCGTCGGACGCACCTCCACCGTGTAGACCTCGGCGCCGAGGGCCAGCAGCACGGCGGTTTGGTAGCCAGACCCGGTGCCCACCTCCAGGACGCGCTCTGCAGCTCGAATGTGCAGCGCCTCCGTCATCCTCGCCACCACGTACGGCTGGCTGATGGTCTGCCCCTCGCCGATGGGCAGGGCCTCGTCGTGCCAGGCGCGTGCGCGCTGGCCGCCGTCGATGAAGTCCGCGCGACGAAGACCCGCCATGGCGGCGAGGACGCGCTCCTCCCGGATTCCCTCGGCACGCAACGCCTCGATGAGCCGCGGGTCTTCCATGAAGGGACGTCCCCCAGCAAAGAGCCTATCTACCCCACGCTGGCCAGGGCCAGGCGACCCTCCCAGCGCTCCTCGAGCGCCCGGACCAGTGGTCCGTGCTCTGGCCGGGCCAACGTCGGGTCCGCCTCGGCGATGGACCGTGCTTCCTCCGCGGCAACGGCCGACAGCGCCTGGTCACGCCCGAGGTTGGCCACGGCAAGCTCCGGCACCCCGCTCTGCCGGGTCCCGAGAAACTCGCCCTGGCCGCGAATCTCGAGGTCCCGCTGCGCGACGACAAACCCATCCCCCGTCTCTTCGAGGATGCGCAGCCGAGCCAGGGCGTCCAACCCCCCGGTGAAGCCCGACACCAGGAAGCACTGTCCGGGCGCCGTGCCCCGCCCGACCCGCCCGCGCAGCTGGTGCAGCTGCGACAGGCCGAAGCGCTCCGCGGACTCCACCACCATAACGGTCGCATTGGCCACGTCCACCCCCACCTCCACCACGGTGGTGCACACGAGAATCTGCACCTCTCCGCGCCGGAAGGCCTCCATCGTCCCGTCCTTCTCAGCAGGCCCCATCTGGCCATGCAGAAGCTGCACGCGGGCCTTCGGGAAGGCTGCCTGCAGCTCCGCGGCACCGCGGGTGGCGTCCAGCAGGTCGACCTTCTCCGAGGCCCCCACCAGCGGGTAAAGGACGTACCCCTGGTGCCCCCGGGCCAACTCTGCAGCGAGTTCTGACCAGACGCGAGGGCGGTCTTTGGCGGCCAGGACGCGGGTGGTGATGGGCGTGCGTCCCGGCGGCAACTCATCCAGCACGCTCAGGTCCAGGTCGCCGTACAGCGTCATCGCCAACGTGCGTGGAATGGGCGTCGCGGTCATCACCAGCACGTCCGGCCGGGGTCCCTTGCCGGCGAGGGCCTGGCGCTGGAGGACGCCGAAGCGGTGCTGCTCGTCGATGACGACCAAGCCGAGGCGGTGAAAGCTGGTTCCCTCCTGAATGAGGGCCTGCGTCCCGATGGCCACCGCTGCCTTGCCCGATGCGACATGCGCCCGGGCACGGCGGCGCTCGGCGGCGGGCCCGGTGCCAGTGACGAGTGCCACGTCGATGCCCAGCGGTTTGAGAAGTCGGCCCAGGGTAACGGAGTGCTGCGACGCGAGAATTTCTGTCGGCGCCATCAACGCCACCTGCCAGCCGTCCTGTACCGCCAGCGCGGCGGCCAGGGCCGCGACCGCCGTCTTGCCCGAGCCGACGTCACCCTGCAGCAGCCGGTACATGGGCTGGGGCCGGCCCATGTCCCGCGCAATTTCAGCAAAGGCGCGCTCCTGCGCGCGCGTGGGCCGGAAGGGAAGCAGGCCCCGGGCGCGCGACAGCCGCTTCTCGTCCACCCGGAAGGTGACGCCCGGGCTCGTCTTCACGCCCTGTCGCCGCAGCGCCAGTCCCAGGTGAAGGAAGAAGAGCTCGTCGAAGGCCAGACGCCGGTGGGCCGGTCCCTGGTGCGCATCGAGTGCGGCCAAGTCATCGTCGTCGAGCGGGCTGTGCAGACGCGCCAGGGCTTCGGGCAGCGACAGCAGGCCGAGGCGCCGGAGGACGGGAGCTGGCACCGGGTCGGTGACGGCCGCGCTCGCGTCCCGGGCAATGCCGTGGGCGAGGGCCCGAATCTGCCGTTGCTCGTGCCTCTCAAAACCCGGGTAGAGCGGCACAATCCGTCCGAAGTGCACGCCCGGACTTTGGGCCTCCTCGGCCGGCTCCACCTCCGGGTGGACCATCTCCCGCCCTGCCGGCGAGACGCGCAGTTCCCCGGAGACAATCAACCGCTGCCCAAGGGGGAAGCGCCCCTTCATCCACGGACCCGTCTGGAAGTAGGTCAGCGCGATGCTTCCCGTGAAGTCCGAAAGGACGGCCCGGAACACCCGGCGACCGGGGCGCAAGCTCACCTCGCCGGCGGCGCGCACTGTGCCCACCGTCACCCCGCGGACGCCCGGCACCAGCTCCCGAAGGGTAGAGAGCCGGCGTCGGTCCTCGTAGCCCCGCGGCAAGAGGAAAAGGATGTCTCCCACCCGTGTCAGCCCCTTCTTCTCCAGCGCCACCAGGAGGCGTGGATTGATGCGCACGCCCGAGCGCCGCAGCGGCACCGCCAGCGGCCCGGCGCGTGGTGCAATACTGAGGGTGCGCGGCTCGGGCGCCGCTTCCGTCTCGGGGAGGGGGGCCTTGCTGTTGCGCGCCTTCCCCGGCCGGGCTGCCCGCGGTGCCGCGGGCACGGCGGCTGGCTTGCGGCGGGCCAGGGGCCGCGGGAGGCGCTCCGGCACCACCAGCGGCGTCGGGGCGGGCGCTGACGGGGGGCTGGCCGCCGCTTCGGCCTGGACGCGCTCGGCCAGCCGGCGCAGCGCCGTCGTCTGTGCCTGCAGCGAGGCGCCCCGGGTGGCCACCAAGGCGTCGGCCAGAAGCCGCACGTCCGCGACGGGAGCGCCGGCAGCCCGCGCCTCCTGCAAGGAGGCCTCGAGCAGACCGGTCAGCCCCCGTACCCGCCCCAGGGTGCGGAAGTCACGCTGGGCAAGAAAGCGCAGCGCTGCGGCAAGACGGGTGAGGTGGGGGCGCAGCATCGGGCTTCCGCCGCACTCTACCGGAGGCGTCCCACCAACCTCTCCTAGGGACGGGGGCTTACCCGGCGGTGTCGTCGTCGTCGGCGATTTCGTCGAAGGCAACCGCGGCGATTTCCACCTCGCGCGCGCCGCCGGGGCTTTGCACGGAAGCGGAATCTCCCACTTGCTTTCCGATGAGGGCCCGGGCCAGCGGAGACGTCACCGAGATACGGCGCTTTTTGATGTCTGCTTCAATCTCACCCACAATCCGGTAGCTGACCGACTTCTCCGTCTCCGAGTCCACCACCGTCACCGTGGCGCCAAAGATGACCCGGTCCCCGCCGAGCTTGCGGACGTCGATGACTTCGGCGCGTGCAATCCAGTCGTTGAGGTCGAGGATGCGCCCCTCAATGTGCGACTGCTTCTCCTTCGCCGCGTGGTACTCGGAATTCTCGCGCAGGTCGCCATGCGCGCGGGCCACCTCAATCTCACGCGAGATGCGCGGCCGCTCGACCGTCTGCAAGTGCTTCAACTCGGCCTTGAGACGCCGCAGCCCTGCCGCGGTGACGGGGATGGAGCTGCTGCTCATGTGCGTTGAATTCCCAAGGGTGGCGAGGTGCTTAGACTAAGAGAGGAAGCTTCCCTCCGGCAATTTCCCAACGCCCCCGGGGTTGGCCGCGCGACCAGCACGGGCAGGGCCTCCCTAGCCTTTTAGGTAGTCCTGCAGGGCGAGCACGGGCAGGCGGCCACGGGCCAGGACCTCGAGCGCCCCCACGCCCATCCGGGCCGCCTGCACCGTCGTGTAATACGGCACGCCCTGCATCAGCGACTCGCGCCGGATGGAGAAGCTGTCGGCGATGTCCTGCTTGCCGAAGGTGGTGTTCACGACCAGGGCGACCTTGCCATCGACAATCTTGTCGACCACGTGCGGCCGGCCTTCCTTCACCTTGCGCACCTCTTCGTTGGGAATGCCCTTGCCAGTCAGGTAGCGGTGGGTGCCAGAGGTCGCGCACAGCGAGAAGCCCAGGACCCGCAGCCGCTTGGCGAGGTCCACCACCGCCGGCTTGTCGTCGTCTTTGACCGAGATGAAGACCGTCCCGGAGGTGGGCAGCTTCACCCCGGCCGCCGCCTGCGTCTTGGCGAAGGCGGTTGGGAAATCCCGCGCCAGTCCCATTACCTCGCCGGTCGACTTCATCTCCGGTCCGAGGATGACGTCCACGTTGGAGAAGCGGGCGAAGGGGAAGACCGACTCCTTCACGCAGACGTGCTTGAGCTCCAGCTCTCTTGGTGGGTCGAGCTCGGCCAGGGTCTTGCCCACCATGCACAGCGCGGCCAGCTTCGCCAGCGGGACGCCGGTGGCCTTGGAGATGAAGGGCACGGTCCGAGAGGCGCGCGGATTGACCTCCAGCACGTACAGAGACTTCCCCTGGATGGCATACTGGACGTTCATCAGCCCCACCACGCCCAGCTCCCGAGCCAGCGCCACGGCCCAGTCCTTCATCCGCTCGACCAGCTCGGGGGAGAGGGAGTGGGGTGGCAGGGTGCAGGCCGCGTCGCCCGAGTGAACACCGGCTTCCTCGATGTGCTCGAGCACGCCCCCCACCATGACGTCCCCCGTCGAATCCGCGACGAGGTCGAGGTCCACCTCGATGGCATCCTTGAGGAAGCGGTCGATGAGCACCGGGTGCCCGGGGCTGGCCGCTACCGCCTCCCGCATGTAGCGCTCGAGGGAGGTGGCGTCGTACACCACTTCCATCGCTCTGCCGCCCAGCACGTAGGACGGCCGTACCATCACCGGGTAACCGATGCGCTCGGCGGTGCGGAAGGCCTCCTCGGCGTGGCGGGCCACGCCGTTCTCCGGCTGCCGCAGCCCGAGCTTCTCAATCAGCTGGGAGAAACGCTCACGGTCCTCGGCACGGTCGATGGCATCCGGGCTGGTGCCGAGGATGCGGAGCCCCGCGCGCTCGAGCGGCACCGACAGGCGCAGCGGGGTCTGGCCTCCGAATTGAACGATGGCGCCCATCGGCTTCTCGCGGGCGGCAATCTCAACCACGTCTTCCAAGGTGAGGGGTTCAAAGTAGAGGCGGTCCGAGGTGTCGTAGTCGGTGGAGACGGTTTCCGGGTTGCAGTTGACCATCACCGTCTCGTAGCCCGCGGCTCGGAGCGCAAAGGCGGCATGGACGCAGGCGTAATCGAACTCGATGCCCTGTCCGATGCGGATGGGACCCGAGCCGAGGATCAACACCTTCGGCCGCTCGGTGGGGGGCGCCTCGTCCTCCTCGTCGTAGCTGCTATAGAGGTAGGGCGTGTAGGCCTCGAACTCCGCGGCGCAGGTATCGACCCGCTTGTAGACAGGCCGGATGCGCCGCTCCCAGCGGTGGGCGCGCACCTCGCCCTCGGTGCTCCCCAGCAACTGCGCAAGCGACCGGTCGGAGAGCCCGTCGGCCTTGCAGTGGCGCAGCAGCGCGTCGTCCAGGCGCGGTAGGCCGCCCACCGCGGCCACCGTGGCAGCCTCCTGCACCAGGTCCTTCAGCTGCCGGAGGAACCAGGGGTCGATGCGGGACAGGCTGTGTGCCTCCTCCACCGTCATCCCCTCCCGAAACGCCTGAAACAGCATGGCCGGCCGTTCCGCGCGCGGCACGCGCACCCCCTCGCGGAGCGCTTCGGCGCGCTCCGCCGGGTCGCTCGGAAGCTCCGGCGGCGTGAAGGTGAGCGGGTTGGTCTCCATGCTGCGCAGCGCCTTCATGTACGCCTCTTTGAAGGTCCGCCCGATGGCCATCACCTCGCCGACACTTCGCATGGTGGTGGTAAGCGTGCGGTTGGCGCTCGGGAACTTTTCGAAGTTGAAGCGCGGAACCTTCACCACCACGTAGTCGAGGGTGGGCTCGAAGGAGGCCGGCGTGTCGCGGGTGATGTCGTTCTGCAGCTCATCCAGCCGGTAGCCGAGCGCCAGTTTGGCGGCGATTTTGGCAATGGGATAGCCCGTGGCCTTGCTGGCGAGCGCGCTCGAGCGGCTCACCCGCGGGTTCATCTCGATGACCACCATCCGTCCGTCAGCCGGGTTGACACCGAACTGGATGTTGCTGCCTCCCGTGTCGACGCCGATTTCACGGATGATAGCCAGGGCCGCCTGGCGGAGCCGCTGGTACTCCTTGTCGGTCAGGGTCTGGGCCGGCGCCACGGTGATGCTGTCGCCGGTGTGCACCCCCATCGGGTCGAAGTTCTCGATGGAGCAGATGACGATGACGTTGTCCGCCACGTCACGGACGACTTCCAACTCGTACTCCTTCCAGCCGAGGACGCTCTCCTCAATGAGGAGGGTCTGCACCGGGCTCGCCTTGAGGCCCTGAAGGCAGATGGTCTCGAACTCCTCGGAGTTGAAGGCCACGCCGCCGCCGGTGCCGCCCAGCGTGAAGCTGGGGCGGATGATGGCGGGAAAGCCGATGTCCCGGACGACGACCTTGGCCTCCTGCAGCGTGTGCGCATAGCCACTGCGGGGCAGCGGAATTCCCACCTTCTGCATGGCCGCCTTGAAGAGCTGCCGGTCCTCCGCCTTGTTGATGGCATTGAGGGAGGCGCCGATGAGACGGACGCCGTACTTCTCCAGAATCCCCTGCTCCGCCAGGGCTTTCGCCAGGTTGAGCGCCGTCTGCCCCCCCATGGTGGGAAGCAGGGCGTCCGGGCGCTCCCGGTCAATAATCTGCTCGGCGACGTCGACGGTGATGGGTTCGATGTAAGTCCGGTCAGCGAACTCCGGGTCGGTCATCACCGTCGCCGGGTTGCTGTTGAGAAGGACGACCTGCACGCCCTCCTCCCGCAGAGCCTTGATGGCCTGGGTGCCAGAGTAATCGAACTCGCAGGCCTGGCCGATGATGATGGGCCCGCTGCCGATAACCAGCACTTTGTGGATGTCGGTACGCTTGGGCATCGGGCCGGGGCGTGTACCACGAAGAGGCGACGGGCGGCCAAGCAGACCCCGCCCCCGTCGCTGGGAGGGGCCGGGTGCCCCTTGGGCGGGGGCCGTCAGGCGGCCAGGCCACCGACGAAGTCGCGGAGCCGGGCCAGCCCCTTCTCGATGGTGGCCCGGGACGCGGCGAAGCTGAGGCGCAGGTAGCCCTCCCCCCCGAAAGGCTCTCCGGGCACGGCCGCCAGCCGGTAGTCGTCCAGCAGCACCCGGGAGATGTGCACCGAGCCCTCCAGCGCCTTTCCCCGGTGGCGCTTGCCCAACAGTCCCTGGACATTCGGGAAGACGTAGAACGCGCCCTCCGGCGGCCGGACGCGCACCCCAGGCAGCGCCTGCAACCCCGCGACGAAGAGGTCCCGGCGGGCGAGGAACTCGCGGGCCATGAGGTCCACCGTGTCCATCGGCCCGCGCAGGGCGGCCACCGCCGCTCGCTGACCGATACTGGAGGCGTTCGAGGTGGACTGGTCCTGAATCATGTTCATCGCGGCGATGAGGGGCTTGGGACCGGCCGCATAGCCGAGTCGCCAGCCGGTCATGGCAAAGGCCTTGCTCAGCCCATTCACCACCAGCGTCCGGTCGGCCAGCTGTGGGGCGATGTTGAGCACCTCAACGAAGGGGCGGCCGGTGTAGAGCAGCTTCTCATAGATGTCGTCCGTCACGACCAGGAGGCCCGGGTGGCGCTCCAGGACACGCACCAGGGCACCCAACGCCTCGGCCGACAGCACAGCGCCGGTGGGGTTGCTGGGGCTGTTGAACACCACTGCCCGGGTGCGAGGGGTAATGGCCCGCTCGAAGCGTTCGGGATCCGGGACCCAGCCGTCCTCCTCGCGCGTCGGCACCAGCACCGGCCGGCCGGCGGCCAGCGCCACCATGTCCGGGTAACTCACCCAGGCGGGGTTGAAGATGATGACCTCGTCGCCCTCGTCGAGCACCGCCTGAAAGAAGTTGTACAGGCACTGCTTGGCGCCGTTGCTCACCACCACCTGTTCCGGCGAGTAAGTCAGCCCGTTGTCCTTCTTGAGCTTGTCGCAGATGGCAGCGCGCAGCTCCGGGGTGCCCGCGGTGGCGGTGTACTTGGTGAAGCCCTCCGCGAGCGCCTGGATTGCCGCCTGTTTGATGTGGTCCGGCGTGTCGAAATCCGGCTCCCCGGCGGCGAACCCGACGACGTCTTCCCCGGCGGCGGCGAGCGCCTTGGCCTTGGCATTCAGGGCAAGCGTTGGAGAGGGCTTGATGGAGTCGAGGCGGCGGGCGAGCTTCATGGCGTGCTGGGGGCTATACAAGGGCACCCCGACGCCGGACAAGCGCCCCCGGGGCCAGCCTCGCCTTCCGGCGTCGACCCCCCAAACGGCGGACTGGAGCCGAGGCTTACTTCCGCGGGAAGCGCTCGCGAAGCTTGCGAAAGACGGTGGGCGGGACCAATCCCTCCACGTCGCCCCCCAGCGAGGCCACCTCCCGCACCAGCTGCGAGGAGATGTAGAAGCTGTCCTGTCCGGTCATCATGAAGACGGACTCGAACTCCGGGTCGAGCTTCCTGTTCATGTTCGCCAGCTGAAACTCGTACTCGAAGTCCGACGCCGCGCGCAGCCCCCGCAGCACCAAGTGCACGCCCTTGCGTCGGGTGTAGTGGACCAAAAGCCCCTGGAAATCATCCACCTCCACTCGCGGGTCCGGGCACGTCTCCCGGATGAGCGCCCGGCGCTCCTCGACGGAGAACATCGGAGTCTTCTTCGGGTTGTTCAGCACCGCCACCACCAGACGGTCGAACACCTTCAGGCCGCGCTGGATGATGCTGAGGTGCCCGTTGGTCAACGGGTCGAAGGAGCCGGGGTAGATGGCGACGGCCATGGAATTCCTGACAGTGTTTGTGGGCCGGGTGTCGACCGTCAAGGGTTGGGCGGCACGGACCGGTAGAGACTGAGCACGGTATCCCCGAAGCGGCGCTCATCCACGCGGAAAAGCGCCCCAGCCGTCGGCGGAAGCACCTCCCGACGGTCGTGCTCCACCACCAGCGTGCCCCCCTCGGCCAAGAGCGGCCCGACGGCCTCCACCACCCAGCCCCCGGCGTGCGCCGCATAGGGGGGGTCGGCGAAGGCCAGGCTGAAGCGACGGCCCGCCCGGAAAAGGCGTTCCACCGCCTTCTCGGCGCGCAGCCGCAGCACGCTCACCTGCCCTTCCAAGCCGAGGGCCTCCGCATTCCTGCGGCAGAGGTCGGCCGCCTCCGTGGCCGCATCCACCAGGACGGCCCGCTCCGCGCCCCGCGAGAGGGCCTCCAGGCCGAGCGCGCCCGTCCCGGCATACAAGTCCAGGACGTCGCCACCGCCCAGCTGTTGGCCCAGGACGTTGAACAGCGTCTCGCGGACGCGGTCGGCCGTCGGGCGCGTCGCCGAGGACCGCGGCGGCAAGAGCCGCCGGCCACGCCGGGTACCGCCGACGATGCGCATCCTCCCCTCCCCCGCTCCTGCCGCCGTCAGTGGACTTCGCCGGCGTGGGCGTACGTCTCGCTCTCGATTTGGATGGTGGTGTGGTCAATCCCGTAGCGCCCGAGGAGCTCGTGCTTCACCGCCGAGAGAATCTGGTCGTTGTTGCACACCATCGGGTCAAGGACGACGAGGTGCGCCGAGAGCGCGTACAGCCCGCTGGACAGCGTCCAGACATGCAGGTCGTGCACCGCGACCACCCCCTCCGCGCCCTCCAGGAGGACGCGGACGGCGTCCAGGTCGACGTGGGACGGCACCGCCTCCAGCAGCACGTCCACCGCATCCCGAAGCAGCCGCCAGCTTCCCACCACGATGACGACGGAGATGGCCAGGGAAAGTGCCGGGTCGACCCAGCGCCAACCGGTCACGGCCATCACGCCCGCCCCCAGGAGCACCCCCATGCTGGACAGCGTGTCGCCGAGGACGTGGAGGAAGGCGGCCCGCGCATTCAGCGTGTGGCTTCGGTGAAGGAAGCTGAGCGCCCCGAGGTTGGCGACGAGGGCGATGGCGGCCAGGATTGCCATCGGCAGCAGACGCACCTCGGGTGGGTCGCGCAACCGGAGAATGGCCTCGAAGACGATGAGGAGGGTGATACCCAGCAGCAGCACCCCGTTCAAAAGAGCGCTGAGAATCTCCAGCCGCACGTACCCATACGTCCGCCGCGGGTCGGCCGGCCGCCCCGCGAACCACAGTGCCAACAGCGCAAGGAGAAGGGCCGAGACGTCCGTCAGCATGTGACCGGCATCGCTCAGCAGGGCGAGGGAGTGCGTCAGCCATCCGCCGACGCCCTCCAGCACGGCGATGCCGACGGTGAGGACGAGGGCCCCCACCATCCGGCGCCGGTCATCCTGCCGGTGGGCGGCTACCGTCCCCGCGGTCCCGCCGGTGGCCGCCGTTGGCCCGTGACTCGGACGGGGCCTCGCGTGGTCGTGGCTGTGGCGGGTGGACGACAGGTGGTGAACTCCCTTAGGGGAGCAACTCCCCCCGGGCGCGGCGGGCGGACTATAGCCAGCGGACGGCTGGCGTTGCGAGACAAGTGACGCCTCCACCCCAGGGGCCCCCACACGCACCGCAACGGGTGAGCGTGCGCGGGCGCACTCGGCTAAACAACCCGTCACCGCCCGTGTCTCAGCCCCTCCTCGACCGCCCACCGGCCAAGCCCCGCGCCCGAAGGGGCGCGCGCCTTTTCTGGACGGCCGAGGGCGAGGGACTCCGCAAGTCCTCTTGTGCGACGGCCTCGGCTGCGACGGCTTCATCTGGCGCTACCTTTTCCCAGCCCTGGCCCGCCAGCACCGGGTGGTGCACTGGCATTACCCAGGCCATGGCCAATCGCCCCCGCCGCAGACGCCACGCGGGTACAGCCTGTCCAACCTGGCGGATGACGCGGTGACGGTACTCGAGACGGCCGGCGCCTCGCGCGCCGTCGTCATCGGCCACTCGATGGGCGTCCAGGTGGCGCTCGAAATGCACCGCCGCCACCCGGCCCAGGTGGCGGCGCTGGTCCTAGTCTGTGGCAGCCCCGGGAATCCCCTCGACACCTTCCACGACACCAGCGTCTTGCGGACGCTGCTCCCGGTATTCCGCAGGACGGCGGAGGCGGCGCCGCAGGGTGTCTCCGCGCTGACACGGGCGCTCGTCCGCTCCGGCATCGCGCTCGAACTGGCCCTCCTCTTCGAGGTCAACCCGGAGCTCGTCCACCGCGAGGACCTTCAGCCCTACTTCAACCACTTCCTCTCGATGGACCCGCGCGTTTTCCTGCGCGCCATGCAGGCTGCTTCCGAGCACTCCGCGCAAGACCACCTCATCGCCGTGGACGTCCCCACCCTCATCATCGCGGGCGACCGGGACCGCTTCACCCCCGCCTGGCTCTCGCGACGGATGGCACTGGAGATTTCCGGGGCGGAGTTGGTGATGGTGCCCGGCGGGAGCCACACCACGCCCCTGGAAGCCCCGGCCCGCGTCGAGCAGGCGGTGGCGGACTTTCTGCGCAGGCGTGTGCCTGGCTGCCACATCCAGTCGCCGTTGGCTTGACCGACGCCGGGGGCCGGAGGACCATTCTTTCCTCTGGCGGAGCGCGAACGCCGCGCCTGAGCTTCATTTTCCCCGGACGGATGAGCGTCGACCCGGCCACCGTGGTGCTGCCCCCGAATCCCCCTGCGCCCAGGGACGCCGGCTGGCTGGTGGTCACGCGGTCTACCACGCCGGGGACGCTCGGCCGCATCTTCAAGCTCTCCGGCCCCGAGGCGCTGCTCGGTCGGGCGCAGGACGCAGAGGTCCGTCTCGTCGACGACGGCATTTCCCGGCGGCATGCCCGGATTCTCCGCGCCGCCGACGGTGGGTTCGAGCTGCAGGACCTGGACTCCACCAACGGCACCTACCACAACGGCCTCCGCGTCCAGGGAACCGTCCGGCTGGACGAGGGCGACAAGGTCCAGCTCGGCGGAAACTGTCGGCTCCGCTTTTCCTGGAAACAAACCCAGGAGGGAGACGAGGACCTGCGCGAGGCGCTCGCTGCCGCGCAGGTGGGCACCTTCGGCCTGGACGTCGCCTCCTCGCTGGTCACCTGGTCCGAGTCCGTCGAGCGCATCCTCGGCGCACCTGCGGGGAGCCTCGTCCGCCCGCCGCGGCCATTGCAGGAGGTCGTCCACCCCGAAGACCTGGCGGCCGTCACGGCAGCGCTGGCGTCGGCCGTCTCCAGCCGTCAGCAGTTCGAGGCCGAGTTCCGATTCGTGAACGCCGCGGGGACGGCCACCTGGGTGGCGGTCCGCGGGGACGTGCTGCGCAACACCGAGGACGTCGCCTCCCGCGTGGTGGGGACGGTGATGGACGTCAGCGCCCGCAAACGGGCCGAGGACGAGCTCCGGCGACAGGCCCTGCTGTTCGAGAACCTCAACGATGCCGTGGTGCTCATCGACTTGTCCGGCCTGGTCCTCGACTGGAACACCAGCGCCGAGCGGCTGTTTGGCTATTCCAAGGCCGAGGCCCAGGGGCAGAACTTACCGCGAGCTCTTGCGCATCGAGGACCCGGAGGCCGCGCCGGCCCTCATCCACGCCGCGCTCAAACGCTATGGCCGCTGGAACCGCGAGCTCCTCGCTCTGCGCAAGGACGGCAGGCAGTGCTTCTCGGAGGCGACGGTGGTGCAGCTGCGCGACTCCGAGGGCCAGCACCTGGCCTCGCTGGCCGTCCACCGCGACATCGCCGAGCGCCGGGCGATGCAGGCCCAGCTGATGGTCGCGAGCCGTATGGCCTCGGTAGGCACCCTGGCCGCCGGGGTGGCCCACGAAATCAACAACCCGTTGGCCTTCATCAATGCCAACCTCGTCTGGCTCAAGGATGAGCTCGAGGCCCGCCGCACCGCGCTCGGCGAGGTGGGCTTCCAGGAGCTCGCCGCGGTCGTCGGCGAGGCCCGCACGGGCATCGAGCGCATCGGCACCATCGTCCGCGACCTGAAGGCCTTCAGCCGTGTCGAGACTGACGAGGCGGCCGGCCCCGTCGACGTGCGCAAGGTGCTCAGCTTCGCGGCGAAGATGGCCGACAAGGAGCTCCGTCAGCGCGCTCGCGTGGTCTCGGAGCTGCAGGACGTCCCGGCTGTGCTGGGGAGCGAGGGTCGTTTGGGCCAGGTGTTCCTCAACCTCTTGCTGAACGCGGCCCAGGCCATCCCCGACGGGGCTGCCGCCTCCAACGAAATTCGCCTCCGTTGCCTGCGACGTGACCGCAGTGTCGTGGTGGAGGTCTCCGACACCGGGCGCGGCATCCCGGCCGAACTGCAGGCCCGCGTCTTCGACCCCTTCTTCACCACCAAGCCGGTCGGCGAGGGCACCGGCCTTGGCCTGGCCGTCTGCCACGGCATCGTCCGGGGCCTGGGCGGGGAAATCACCGTGGAGTCCGAGGTGGGCCGCGGCTCCACCTTCTCCGTCCGGCTGCCCACCCAGCTGCCGGCGGGAGCCTCCCCGGGCGTCTCGGGCGAGGCCGACGGTTTCCGGCCGGGGGTGCGGGTGCTGGTGGTGGACGATGAGCCATTCATCTGCTCGGCCATCCAGCGGCTGCTGCGCCGGGAACACCGGGTGACCACTGTCACTTCGGCCCGTGAGGCGCTCAGCCTGGTCAGCGCCGGACAGCGTTTCGAGGTCATCCTGTCGGACCTGATGATGCCGGACATGTCCGGTGAGGACCTGGTGACCGCCCTCCGCCAGGTGGCACCGGAGCAGGCAGGCCGGGTGGTCATCATGACCGGTGGCGCCTTCACCCCCCGCAGTGAGGAATTCCTCCGCTCGTTGCACCTTCCGCACCTCACCAAACCGCTCACCCTGGAAAGCCTCCGTGGGGCCATCCGAACGGCCCTGGAGGCGTCCAGCGCCGCGGCCTGAGCGGCCCCCCGCTTGCTTCGCGGGTGTCCGGACGCTACAGCCGCGCGGCTTTCATGTTTCCTCGCGCACAAATCCGCAACGTGGCCATCGTCGCCCACGTCGACCACGGCAAGACGACGCTGGTCGACCACATGCTCCGTCAGGCCGGGGTGTTCCGCGCCAACGAGGCCCTGATCGAGCGCGTGATGGACTCCAATGACCTGGAGCGCGAGAAGGGCATCACCATCCTCGCCAAGAACACCGCGGTCGAGTACCGCGGCCACCACATCAACATCGTCGACACGCCCGGCCACGCCGACTTTGGCGGCGAGGTCGAGCGTGCGCTGCGCCTGGTCGACGGCGTCCTCCTCCTCGTCGATGCTGCCGAGGGCCCCCTTCCCCAGACGCGTTTCGTGCTCACCAAGGCGCTGGCCATGGGCCTGCGCACGGTGCTGGTCATCAACAAAATCGACCGTCAGGACGCCCGCCCCCGCGAGGTGCTCGACCAGGTGTACTCGCTGTACATCGACCTCGGCGCCAATGACGAGCAACTCGACTTCCCGGTGCTGTACGCCGTCGCCCGACAAGGGCAGGCCTCGCGCTCGCTGGCTGAGCCGGGAAAGAACCTGGAGCCCCTCTTCGACTCCATCCTTTCGCACATCCAGCCGCCTCCGGCCGGCGAGGGCGACCACGCTACAGCTGCTGGTCGCAAACCTGGACTACGACGACTACGTCGGCCGCCTGGCCGTCGGCCGGGTGCACGCAGGCCGAATCTCCTCCGGACAGCCCCTGGCCGTCGTGCGCGACGGCGGCCGCGTCGAGACCGGCAAGGTGGTCAAGCTGTACGGCTTTCAGGGCCTGAAGCGGGTGGAGATTGCCGACGCTGGGCCGGGGGAGCTGGTCAGCGTGGCCGGCATCGAAGCCGTCTCCATCGGCGACACGCTGGCCGACGCCGAGTCCCCGGTGGCGCTGCCGCGCATCAGCGTCGATGAGCCGACCATGATGATGGTCTTCCGCGTCAACGACGGGCCGCTGGCCGGGCGCGAGGGCAAGTACGTCACCTCGCGCAACCTCCGCGAGCGCCTTTACCGCGAGGCCTACCGGAACGTGTCCATCCGGGTGGAGGACACCGACACTCCGGACGCCTTCCGGGTGGTGGGTCGCGGCGAGTTGCAGCTGGCCGTCATCATCGAGAACATGCGACGCGAGGGCTACGAGTTGACCGCCAGCAACCCCGAGCCGTTGGTGCGCGAGGTCGATGGCCAGGTGCACGAGCCGATGGAGTTGATGGTGTGCGACGTGCCGGAGACGGCGGTCGGCGCCGTCACCGAGCGCCTCGGGCCGCGCAAGGGCCGCATGGTGGACATGGGGCAGCTGGGCTCGGGGCGAACCCGCCTGCAGTTCCGCATCCCGGCGCGCGGGCTGGTCGGCTTTCGGAGCGAGTTTCTGACCATCACCCGCGGCGAGGGCATCCTCTCCAGCCAGTTCGACGGCTACGAGCCGTGGTTCGGCCACATTCCCAAGCGCAGCAACGGCGCCATCGTCTCGGACCGCTCCGGCGACACGGTTCCCTACGCCCTCTTCTCCATCCAGGAGCGCGGAGCGCTCTTCGTCGGCCCGGGCGTCCAGGTGTACGAGGGGATGATCATCGGCGAGCACGCCCACCCCTCGGACCTCAACGTCAACGCCTGCCGCGAGAAGAAGCTGACCAACGTGCGGGCCGCCGGACGCGACGACAACGTCATCCTCACCCCGCCCCGGGAAATGACGCTCGAGCGTTCACTCGAGTGGATTGGGCCGGATGAGTTGGTCGAGGTGACACCGAAGTCGGTGCGCCTGCGCAAGCGACAGCTCACCTCCGGCGACCGCTACCGGGCCGAGCGCGAGCGCAAGCGCGACATCGCCTCCGCCTAAGCGAACCCCAAGGGGGGAGACGGCGCCTTCGGGCGGTACCTTCCGCTACAGGGCGACTACTTCTTCGTGCGCGACCGGACGTGGGCGGCGCGCAGCGCGACCTTCACGGCCGGGTGCACGAACACCAGGCCGTCGCCATGGCCCGGCACGGCGCCCTTCACCAGGAGCAGCCCCTTCTCCACGTCGACGTCCACCACGGTGAGGTTCTGGGTGGTGACCTGCTCGACGCCATAGTGTCCCGGCATCTTCTTGTTGGGGTAGACGCGGCCCGGCGTCTTGCGCTGTCCAATGGCGCCCGGGTGACGTCGGTACTCGTGGGTGCCGTGCGTTTGGCCATACCCGCGGAAGTTCCACCGCTTCATGACGCCCTGGAAGCCCCGGCCCTTGGTGATGCCGGTGACGTCCACCAGCTCACCCTTGGTGAAGAGGTCGACCTTCACCGGCTCGCCAACAGTGAAGGCGGCGGCCTCCTCCGGGGAGAGGCGGAATTCCTTCAGGTGCCGGCGCGGTGCGGTGCCCGCCTTCTTGAAGGTGCCGAGCTCGGCCCGGCTGAGCCGCTTCTCCTTTACCTCGCCGAAGCCCAGCGTCACTGCGGAGTAGCGGTCCTTTTCCGGAGTTCGCTTGCCGACGACGGTGCACGAGGACGCGTCGATGACCGTCACCGGGACGAGCGAGCCGTCCTCGGTGAACACCTGGGTCATTCCCACCTTCTTGCCGATGAGTCCCTTCACGTCCGTCATCCCTCGTCTCTTATTTTGGCCTGCGGCCGCTGGGCACAACCCCCTGGGGGGCCCGCGGGAAGCGGCGCAATATGACAGGGGAGGTCCATAAATCAAGGCCCTGGCCTGCCCGGGCAGAGCTGGCCGGGGCTTGCGGGGCCTCGGCGCCGGCGGGGGCACCTTTCCGGACCCGCCCCGGGCCGAAAAGACACCGGTCGGCCTGCGCAGACGGGCAGCAGAACGTTGTTATTGTACGGCAATCCGTGAGCTCCCCCGTCGTCCCGCTTGCTCCGCCGCTCGCCGCCACTGCGGCCCAGTCCGCCTTGGTGCGCGTAGCCGACGCGCTCTCGGAGGTGGTGGCCGGGAAGCGGCAGCAGATTGAATTGGCCCTCACCTGCGTGGTGGCCGGCGGCCACCTCCTTCTGGAGGACATCCCGGGCGTCGGAAAGACGACGCTGGCCGACGCGCTCGCCCGTGCGCTGGGCCTCAGCTTCGCCCGCATCCAATTCACGGCAGACCTCATGCCCGCCGACGTCACCGGCGTGCAGGTCTTCTCCGCTGCCAGCACCGCTTTCCAGTTCCGGCCTGGTCCCCTCTTTCGCTCGCTCGTCCTCGCTGATGAGCTCAACCGCGCGCCCCCCCGCACCCAGTCGGCACTGCTCGAGGCGATGGGACACGGACACGTCACCGTCGACGGCGTCACCCACCCCCTGCCCCGCCCCTTCCTGGTGGTGGCAACACAGAATCCCCTGGACCTCTCCGGCACCTACCCCTTGCCGGACGCGCAGCTAGACCGCTTCCTTCTCCGCCTCACCCTCGGCCACCCCCCGGCCGAGGTGGAGGCAGCGCTGCTTGCCTCGCGCGGCCTGCGCCATCCCCTGGAGTCGCTCCACGCGGTCCTCGACACCGAGCATGTGCTACGGCTGCAGGCCCGCGCCTCGGAAGTCCACGTAGAGGCAGCAGTGGCGCGCTACGCGGTGGCGGTGGCCGGTGCCACCCGTCAGCACCCGCAGCTAGAGCGCGGGGCCTCCACCCGCGCCGCGCTGTCCTTGATGGCGGCGGCCAAGGCCCACGCCCTGTGGGAGGGCCGCGACTTCGTCACCCCCGGCGACGTCACCACCCTGGTGGTGCCGGCCTTGGCGCACCGGGTGGCACTGCGCAGCGGCGCGCAGGGAGCGGCGGCCCGCGAGGAGGCGGCGGAGCTGCTCGCCGACATCGTCCGGCGCACGCCCGCGCCGCGATGAGGCTCGCCGACGTGCTGGTCCAGGTGCGGCGGTGGCTGAGGCCCCCACGCACCCTGCGGGTTACGCGTGCCGGGCGCACCTACCTCGTCCTCACCATGGGAATTGGGCTGGGCGCCCTCAACACCGGCAACAACCTCTTGTACCTGGTGCTGGGCGTGCAGCTCGCCACCATCGTCGCCTCGGGCCTCCTCAGCGAAGCCAGCCTGCGGGGCCTGCAATTGCGCCGTCTCGGTGCCGACGCCGCCTTTGCCGGAGAGCCCTTCGTCTACCGATGGGCCGTCTCCCGCCGGCGCGGGACCGCCTTCGTCCTCACCCTGGCCGAGACGCACCCGGAACTGGAGGGCTCCGGCACCCTGGCGCTGCTGCGCCCGGGCGAGGAGGTGGTGGTGCGCGGCCGCCTGCTGGCGCCCCGCCGTGGCCCCTACGCCCTGCGGGGCATCCGGGTGACCACCACCTTCCCCTTGGGCCTCTTCAGCAAGGGCCGGGTGCTCGAGGTGCCGGGTGAGCTGCTGGTGTACCCCCGCCGCATCCCCGCGCCGCGGGATGTCTTGCCTTCGGACGGGGGCCGGGGCGAGCAGACCGCGCGCCGCTTTCGCGCCGAGGGGGACGGCGACACGGCTGGCTTGCGCGCGCTGCGCGACGGCGAGGATGCGCGACGCGTCCACTGGCTGAAGAGCGCACTCGGGGGAAGGCTCCTCCGGGTCGAGCGCGACGTCGAGGAGACGCGCTCGGTGGTACTCACACTCGACGTCGGGGCGCACGGGCCGGCACTCGAGCGCAGCTGCGAGGAGGTGGCGGCGCGGGCACGGGCGCTGCTCGCCGGTGGGGCCGCTGTGGGGCTGGAGGCCGGGCCGGACCGGCTGCGCCCCGACCAGGGGCCGCGGCATGAACGGTTGCTGCTCGGTGCCCTGGCCCGCGCCGGCCTGCGGGAGAGCACCCCGAGATGACGGGGCGCGGCGCATACCGGCTACGCCTGGCCCTACGGGACCTGGGCGCGGCGGCGGCCTTCATGGCGATGAGCCTGTCGGGCCAGGTGCCTTCCTGGACGGCCGCCCTCTTCGTCGCCACTCTGGGACTCGCCCTCCTCGACGTCCGTCCCTTTGCCCGGCACGTACGCGAGAGCGCCCTGGCACTGCTCGGCAGCGTGCTGGTGCTGTGGGCAATGGTGGCCAGCGGCCACATGGACTTGGTGGTGGCCGCTTGCGCCTGTGCCGCCCTTCTGACTGCACAGCGCATGCTGTCCGGCCACGGTGCGGCCGTCGACCAGCAGGTGGCCTTGGCCGGGCTGCTCATGCTTTCCGGCGGCGCGGCCCTGTCGGCCGACCTCGGCTTTCTCCCCTGTCTGTGCGCCTACACCCTCTGCACCAGCGTTTCCCTGGCGCTCGGCGAGGTGGAGCGGGCGGCGCCCGCCGGCGCCGCCCCCCCGGCCGCGCCCTCCCTGCGGGCCGCCGCCGCCCTGACCGCGGTAGCCCTCGTCGGAGGGGTACTCTTCTTCGTCGCCTTTCCTCGCCTGTCGTGGAACCTCGCCGCCCGGCGCGGCGGCAATTCCTTCGCCGGCGCGGTGGTGGGCCTGGGGGACCGCGTGCGCTTGGGCGGCAGCGGGGAACTCAAATCCAACCCGCGCATCGTGCTGCGGGCGCAGCTTGACCCGGACCCTGGAGTGGACACGCTCGGGGCCTACTGGGTGGCCTACCGCTTCGACGCCTTCGACGGCCTCGAGTGGCGCGGGCAGGCCCGTCCCGGCCGGCCGCTCCAGCGCCTCACCCTCGCCCGGGGCAGCCCGGGCGCCCTCTCCCAGCACATCGAGTTGCTGCCGGCCTACGGCAGCCGCACCGTGGTGGCCATCGACCATCCGGTGCAGTTCTCCATGGCGACCGCCCAGCTGTCCTCCTACAGCGTGCGGACCGCGCTGGTCCCGGTGGGTGACGAGTCGGTGCGCCTCGACGGCGCGGCCAGCGGCTTCAGCTACTACGCCTCCAGCGCCCTGCGGGAGAGCCGGCGTCCGACGACGCCGCGAAGCGCGCGCGTCGGCTGGCGCTCCCGCCGCGCCTCGACCCGCGAGTCCCCGCTCTGGCGCGTGAGCTCGCCGGGAAGGCCACCGACCCAGCGCAAATTGCCCGCCGACTCGAGCAGCGCCTCCAGCAGCGCTACCGCTACACGCTGGAGCTGCCGGGCCCAGTGGAGGACCCGCTGGCTGACTTCCTCTTCCAGCGCCGGGCCGGACACTGCGAGGACTTCGCCACCGCGCTGGCCATTCTGCTTCGCACGCTGGGCATCCCCACCCGGGTGGTGACCGGCTTCTACGGGGGGGAGCGGGCGGCGAACGAATACGTGCTACGCGCCGGGGATGCGCACGCCTGGGTGGAGGCGGACGTCCCGGGCGGCGTGCTGCGGCTGGACGCCACGCCCGCCGAGAACCGCTCCGCCGCCAGCGCCACGCTGCTGGGCTGGCTGCTGCGCGCGTACGAGGCACTGGAGGTCCGCTGGGTGCATGGCGTCGTCGACTACTCCTTTGCAGACCAGGTGACCTTCTTCCGGGGCGTGGGCAGCAACCCGGTGCAGAGGCAACTGCCGGCCGCGGGCCTGCCCTGGGCATGGGCGGGCACCGCCGCCACGTTGGGGCTGCTGGGCGTCCTGTTGTTTCTGCTGCTGCGGCGTGGACCCGACGAGGCCCAGAAGCTGGGGGGCGAGTTGCACCGGCTGGCCGCGCGCGTCGGCCTTTTGGCGAAGGACCGCTGGCTGGAGGAGTTGCCCAGCACGTCGCCTGCCGTCCCCCAGCAGCTGCGCCGGGCGGTGAGCCGCTACCTGGAAGCCCGGTTCGGCACGCGTCCGCTGGCGCCCGGGGAGCGTCGGGCGCTCCTGTCGGCGGTGCGCGACGCCCTGCGTGGGCCCCGCAGGGTGTAGTGCGCAGTGGGTGGCGAACACCCCCTCTGGACGGGCTCCGGAGCTTCCTTGGGCGCGCCAGTTTGGGAGGCTGCGCCTTAGCGACTAGAGTAGGCCCTCTCGATGTCCGAAGCGACCCAAGCCGAGGCGCGGCCAGCCGAGCCCGCGGCGCCGCCGGTGGACCCCCTCGCCGACGAGGGGAACCGTCAGCGACTGGAAGTGGCCAAGGCCTTCGCCTTCCATCTGCTGAAGGGCATCAAGCAGATTGGCATGTACCGCCACAACGAGGCCAAGTACGGGGAGTACCTGCAGAAGTCGCACGAGGCCGTCCGCGCCTACACCGACTCTTACGGTCCACTGACCTTCAAGGTGGAGCAGCAGAACTTCCTGCTGTTTGACCAGGAACTCTTCCCCGAGGAAACCAACCTTCCCTTCAAGTTTTGGCGGGACGGCATCCGACAGTTCATCTTCCGGCAGGGGCTGCGCCTCGACGAGTTGGTCACCTTCACCCTGGTCGCCCTGTCCGACGTCGACAAGCAGGGCGAGGACACCGTCGCGCAGCTGTGGCGCGCCCCGCTCGACCACCTCGAGTATGTGGTGGTGGAAGGCTTCCACGTCGAGGGCTTCGACGACGAGACGGTCAAGGTGGAAGTCGACAAAATCATCAACTTCCTCTACCAGCGGCTGCGCAGCCACTCCGACGACTTCATGCGCTTTGCCCGGGTCAGCGCCTCGGACCTGGAAATTAAGATGGAGGGGGTGGAGCAGGTGCGCGGGGCGGTCATCGCCGGCGAGACCGCCACCGATGACCTCAAGGCGAAGATGCAGCGGGAAATCGCCGAGGAGGAGAACAGCCGCCTTTTCCCGAAGCTGGTGGCGGGCATCTTCCAGGTGGCCGAAACCGGGGTCGATGACCCGGGGCTCCTCGAAGAGATGTTCCTGCAACTGCTCGACGCGCTGCTGCTGCAGGAGGATTTCGCCACCATCAATCAGATTGTCCTCAAGTTCGCGGCCATGGAGGACCGGCCGAATATGGGGGCGATGCGGGAGCTCAAGCAGACGTTCCTGTCCAAGATGGCCGAGGAGCAGCGGGTGACCCGCATCGGCGATGTGCTGCGCGCCGGCCGGCTGCGCTCGCCCCAGGACGTCAGCCGCTACCTGCTCGCCCTCAATCCCTCGGTGGTGCCGAGCCTGCTCAACGTGCTGGAGACGGTGGAGCATCCCGAGCACCGGGTCCTGCTGTGCGACGTGATCGCCGAGTTCGCCCGCAGCCGTCCTGCCGACGTGGTCGACAAGCTCTCCTCCGAGCGTCCGCAGACGGTGCGGGACATGGTGTACATCCTCGAGCGGGCCCAGGTGCCGGACCGGCTGAAGCTGTTTGCCCGGGTGCTCCGCCACAAGAATCTAGCGGTCCGCCTGGAAGTGATGAGCATCATCGCCCGGGGGCGGAGCAACGAGTCCCGGAAGCTCATCGCCCAGGCGCTCAAGGACGAGAACGTCCAGGTACGGATGCTCGCCGCACGGCTGCTGCCGGAGTACGACCGCGACCAGGCCTACCTCGAGTTGCTCTTCCACATCCGCCAGCGCGACTTCCGCAAGCGCTCGAGCGACGAGCGGGCGTCCTTCTACACCGCGCTCGGCAGCACCGGCATCCCGGCCGCGGTCTCGCTGATGCAGCAGATGCTGGCAGCGCCGGCGCGCCTGTGGAACCGGCGTCGGGTGTTGGACGAGAAGCTGCTCGCGGTGCACGGGCTGGCCGGCGTCATGTCCATCCAGTCCTACAAGGCGCTCCAGCAAGTGGTCGACGACCCGTCGCAAACCCCGGAAGTGCACTCCGCGGCGAGACGCGCCGTGGCCGAGACGCGCCGGGCACTCTTCGGCGATGCGCCCATGAAGACGGGCTAGGACGACCGTGGCCGAGAATCTCAAAATCACCAGTGCTCAGACCGACAACCTGGTCGATTTCGGCCGGGAGCACTCGGAGAAGCTGCAGAGCCTCTCGCGCTCGGTCCTCTCCACGCTCTACATGCTGGTGCGCAGCGCGAAGATGTACGACCCGGACAACGCGGTCTTCGACCGGCCGCTGATGACGCTCCAGGACTCCATCAACGCCATCATCCAGCGCGAAAACCGCTTCGAGCTGATGGGCATCAAGAATTCCTTCTACATCAACAACATGCTGGTGAAGGTCGAGTTCAACGCCGTCGACAACATGCGCTACCTGCTCGATGAATTGCGGGGCAAAGACGTCGGCGGGTTCGAGCTGGTGAAGCCGGTGCAGGTGCCGGAGCTCAAGAACTTCATCTGGATTTTCGCCCAGGACTCGGCCGACCCCATCGACGAGCAGGGGCTCCAGGACCGGAAGCTCTTTGCCATCCGCATCGCGCGCTGGTCCAAGCTGAAGGAAAAGCTGGACAAGGAGAAGCTGGAGGATGATCAGAAGGTCGACCGCGAGAAGTACGCCATCACCGTCTATGCCCGCGCCGTCTTCTTCATCGGCAAGTACATGGACGCCGTGCGAAAAGGCCAGCCGCTCGCCACCCGAATTGCGGTGCGGTTGGTGCAGGACTTCGTCGACATCTGCTACGAGCAGTCGGTCCACTTCCTCGGCCTCACCACCATGCGCCGAGAGGACGACTACCTGGTGTACCACCAGGTCAACACCTGCCTGCTGGCCATCATCTTCGGAGCCGAGCTGGGTCTAACCAAGTCGCAACTGCGCGACCTCGGCTTCATCGCCCTCTTCCATGACGCGGGCATGGCCACCATCCCCGAGGGGCTGTCGGAGAAGACGGGCGGCCTCAACGCCGAGGAACGAGCGCTGGTGAACAAGGCCCCGCTGGTCAGCGTCCGGATGATTCTGATGGAGAAGGGCTTCTCCCGCACCACGCTGCACCGGGTGGTGACGACGCTCGAGTATAAAACCGACTTCGGGACGGCCGTCCGCGATGCACGGGGCCACATCCAGATGATTATTCCCAAGTCCTCCCTGGGATTGTACGCGAAGGTCATCGCCATCTGCGCCAGCTACGATGCGCTCACCAGCAAGCGGCCCTTCCGCGAGGCCTACGGACCCGAGGTCGCCCTCATGCTGATGTGGTCCGAGCTCCGCCACAAGTTCGACCCGGACCTGCTGAAGGTCTTCATGAAGGTCCTGGCCATCCAACCCATCAAAATCCTCTCCCGCCGACAGCAGGGCCCCCTGACCATGGGCGGTGTCTAGGGTTTTCCGTCCGGCATCGGAAACTCGGCCAAGCCCAGGCTCCGCGTCCCTCCGCCCGAACACCACCCAGGGGGCGAATCCAAGCGGCCGCGCAGGGCGCTCGAAGACTGCCAGCTGGCTTTACCTGGCTGAGCTGTAAACGCGTTTCTGGTGGCGACACTCCGCCCCGGGCGCTCAGTCTTGGAAGAGCAGTGCAGCGCACTTCGGACGCTGCACGGCAACGGGCAGGTCTTCCGAATCGACAGCGGGGGGTATGAGCTTCCCAGCAAGGCTTCTGGTCAGTGTCGCGGTGTTGCTGTCATTCGCCGACCGCGTGCGGGCGCAGCAGGCGCCCGGCGCCAATGGCCGGTTTTCCTGCATCCAGCGGAAAACGAAGCTCGTGGCGCTGACACAGCTGCCCTTTGCGGACGGCACGCCCATCACGGACCAACTCCGGATGGACGGATTGCTGTTCAGCGCCGGCGACATCGCCGTCGGGAACGTCTTCCCGTTCTCCGACACAAGCATCGTCAACCCGGGGAACATCTCCTTCGACACCGGGGACCCCGTGGTCAGTGTCAGCCTGACGTTCATGGATTTCAATTCGAACCTTCAGCAGCATTTCCTACAGGCCTTCGACCAGAATGGCCGGCTCGTGGACGAGGACATGGTCGTCGAGGACGCGAGCAGCAATGCCGGCGCCTACCTGTTCACGCTGACGGTCTCGTCCTGTCAGGGAATTGCCTACGTCGTGGCGTCTGAATTCCCTCCCGGCGCAAAGACTGTGCGACGCATCGTCTATTCCACGACCGAACGGGCAAACCCAGCCAGCAACTGAACGTCCCGCCTTCAACGGGTCGCGCCGGCACAGCCGCTCCTGCTGGCTTTCCCCGGGGGCCTTGGCCGTTAGGGGCGGACCATCCGGAGCGCGGTCAGCGCCGAGCGCAGGTCTGCCGGCACCTTCGCCTCGAAGGCCCGTCGCGCGCCCGTCCTCGGGTGGGGAAAGGCCAGGCGCCAGGCATGCAGCGCTTGCCGGCCGAGGGTAGTCTGCACCGCCCGCACGCGCGCATCCCCCTTGCGCGTCCCGCCGTAGAGCACGTCGCCGAGCAGTGGGTAGCCCGCCTCGGCCAGGTGGACTCGAATCTGGTGCGTGCGGCCGGTCAAGAGGTCCACCTCGAGGAGCGCCGCACCGTGCAGTCGCTCGAGGACGCGGAAGCCGGTGCGGGCCGGCTTGCCTTCCGTCAGCCGGCCGGTGAAGCGCTGGCGGTGTCTCGGGTGTCTCCCGTAGGCCGTCTCGATGCGGCCCTGCTCCGGCGGCTGGCCGTGGACGAGGGCGAGGTACGTCTTCTGTACCTGGCGGGTCTTGAAGGAGGCCTGCAGCCCCCGCAGGGCGGCGTCGTTCTTGGCCACCACCAGGCAACCTGAGGTGTCCTTGTCGAGACGGTGCACAAGGCCTGGGCGCAACGCCCCGCCAACGCCCTGGAGGTCCCTCACGTGGTGGAGCAGCGCATTCACCAGCGTGCCTCGCCGGTGGCCGGCGGCCGGATGGACCACCATGCCCGGTGCCTTGTCCAGCACCAGCAGGTCGCGGTCCTGGAACAGCACGCTGAGGGGAAGGTCCTCCGGCTCCGGCAGCGCCGGCTCGGCCGGCGGCAACGTCAGCTGGATGCGCTCCCCGCCGGACATGCGCGCGGAGGCCTTGGCCGTCCGTTGGTCCACCCGGACCTGCCCCTGGCGGATGAGGGCCTGAAGGCGCGCGCGACTCAGTGCCGGGAAGGCCTCCACCAGCGCCTGGTCCAGCCGGCGCCCCCGTGCCGAGGGCCCCAGGGTGACACCCTGGCCCTGCGTCCGCGCCGCGGGGGGCCGCGCGCCCCTGCCCTTGCCGGGGGCAAGGCGGCGCTGGGGACGGGCCGCTACCAAATCTTGGACTTCACGTGCGCCTTGCCGCGCACGATGATGTCCACCACCGCCCGCTCGAAGAAGTTGGTGCCGGTGAACACCTCCTGGCTCACCCGGCTCCGGTACAGGTCCCGGCCCTCGTCGAGCTCGCTCTTCAGCACGTCGAAGAGGTTGTCCTGCTCGATGCCCTTCACAATCTTCTGCTCGTTGTAGAGAGAGATGTCGGAGGCGATGGCGCGGGCGAGCCGCTGGGCCTTGGTGCGCTCTTCGTCGGTCATCGTTCCTTCTTCCCTAGGGTTCTGGCCGCCCGGACCGGGCCGCCAGCAGCAGGTAACTCTTGCTTACCCGGGTCGCGTCGAGCTTCAGCTCGCGGGCCAGGTTCATCAGGATGCCTCGAAGGTACACCGAAGGGGGCAAGTCCGCGTAGCGGTCGGCCTCCACCCGCTCCAGGTGCGAGCGCCCGATGCGCGTCCGCTCCGCCAGCTGCTGCAGGGTGAGGCCCCGCGCCTCGCGCACCTGTCGCAGCAGCTCTCCGTTGAATTCCACGTCCGGCGGAAGGTCCGGCATGCGCGGGCGTTCCTCCGCCGGCGGCGCCGGCGTTTCGTGGACCGCTTCCCGCTCCGGGGGTGCGCGCTGCGGGGCGAGCGCGGCGGAGGCCCTCTCCGCCGGAAGCCCGGGGGCGGGCGCCGGAAGGCCCGGCGGCCGCTGCAGCTGGGCTCGCCACGGTGCGCGCGCCGGCCAGCGCGGCGGTGGGGTGTCCAGCCCCAGGGACGCCTGCGCCGTCCGCGCGGGGACGCGTGCCGCCGTGGACTCGAGCTGCGCGGGCTCCCTCCGAGGGTATGGGCCCGGGGAGACGTCCTCGGCGTGCACCTCGACCTCCACCGCGTCCTCCTCGTCCTCGTCCCACAGGGCCGTCTCCGCAGCGGCAGGCTCGGCGTCCAGGCCGAGCATGCGGTCGTAGCCAGCCCGTGCCGCCGGGTCGAGGAGGATTCGCGCCGCCTCGTGCAGCCGCCGGCGCAGCGCCTCCGCCTGCTCGTCGTCCACCAAGGCGTAGAGCGCAACCGAGTCCGGCGCACAGGCTTCCAGGGCCCGGGCCAGCGCTGCGCGCACCTGCTCGGCGGGCGCGGCGCGCTGGACCTCCAACAATTCATAGTAGGTCTGCTCGCGGAAGGACTTCATGGCGTGCTGGGCCTCGGGTCGAGCGCTGCCAGGCGCGAGGCGACCGCGCTGAGCTGGCGGGCCGCCTCACAGTCCGGCGTCTCCACAAGAAGCGCACGGCGCTTGCGCACCGCCCGCCAGGCAGCGTCGTCGTAAGGGATGCCCCCGAGGTAGTCCATGTCCAGTCCGAAGAATTTCTTCCACGCCGAGGCCACCGCCGGGCCGACCGACTCGTCGGCCGGGGCGCGCACCTGGTTGACGACCAGCTTCACCCGGTAGGCCTGCAGCGCCGCGGCCAGCGCGTCGGCAGCAGCGGCGTCGGTGCGGCGCACCTGCGCCACCACCTCGGCCGGCGTGCGCATGGCGCTGTCCCGACTGCCCAGGGCGGCCTCGGCCAGCTTCTCCACGCCCAGTTCCCGCGCCAGCTGCTGGAGCCGGCGGAAGAGCGAGGCCTTCAGGAAACGGTAGGTGTTCTCGACGGAGGTGGGCTCAGGAAGCACCACCAGGACGCCGTGGTCGGCCAACAGGAAGAAGTCCAGGGTATGCAGTCCGGTGCCCGCGCCAAGGTCAAGCAAGACATACTCGACGTCCTGAGACTGAAACTCGTCCAGCAGCCTGGCGCGCACCTTGGCCCGGGGATTGGCGGCGTCGAGCGAGTCGAGCGCGCCGGAGACGAGGGTGAGCCGCTCAATGGGTGTCGGCACGGCCACCTCTACCAGCGGCACACCCCGCAGGATGAAGTCGGAGAGGCTGGTGGAGGGCTGGGGCACTCCGAGGCAGGTGTGCAGGTTGGCCCCGCCGAGGTCGGCGTCGACGAGGAGGACGGTGTTTCCGGCCCGCGCCAGAGCGATGCCAACGTTGGCGGCCACCAGACTCTTGCCGATGCCGCCCTTGCCCCCTCCAAAGGCCACAATGTGCCTGGCCCGACGCCCTCCAGGCCCGGGGGGCACGGCCCCGGAGACGTCGGCCCCGGCGCCGCCCCGGGCGCTGCGCCCACGCAAGTCGACGACGTTATTCAGCCCGAAGCGTTTCACCGGTTTGCAGCGGCGAGTCTAGAGGACGCTGGCCACACCGCGCCAGGAAGTCATCCGTCGCGCAGTTCGACGTTCCAGTAGCTCGCATCGGAGAGCGAGAGGAAGGGCTGCCACTCCCGGTAACTCACCCGGCGCACCGCCCCGCGGAAAAGCGGCGTCCAGCGCGGCCGGTGCGGCCGGCTGAGCAGCACCAGGCCCGCCTGCTCCGGCGTGTGTCCCCCCTTGCGGAGGTTGCACGGGACGCAGCTGCACACGACGTTTTCCCAGGTGGTGCGTCCGCCCTGCGCCCGCGGCACCACGTGGTCGAGGTTGAGCTCGCTGCGAGGCAGTGTCCGGCCACAGTACTGACAGGTGTCTCGGTCACGCGCGTAGATGTTCACCCGGCTGAAGCGCACGCGCCCCTTCGGCAGATGGTCATAGGCGGTGAGCACCACCACCCGGGGCACCCGCAGTGTGCGCTGGACAGTGGAGACACTGTCGTGGCCAGCCGCGCTGAGCGCCGACCAGTCGGCGAAGTCATACAGCTGAAACTGGTCGTCCAGCGCCTTCGCCACGCCCTGGTACAGAAGCGTGAAGGCGCGCCGCACCGACGTCACGTGGACGGGACGGAAGGAGCGGTTGAGGACGAGCGCGTGCGTGTTGAGCATGGGGCGTCAGGCGGTGCCAGCGGCGGCGGCAGCCACCGCGCTGGCGAGGGGTTCCAGCTCCGAGTCTTGCAGGCAGCGGACGTCGAGGAACAGCTTTCCGTCCGCGATGCGTCCGACCACGGCCGGCTCCCCCCGGCGCAAGGAGGCGAGCAAGGCCTCCGCGTCGCCGGCCACGGCGCAGGCGAAGGAGGGAAGCCGCGCGAGCGGCAGGGTGCCACCCCCCGCCTGCCCTTCCACGGCCAGCACCTCGCAGGGAATGGCGTGGCCGGCCAAGGCCCCCTGCAGGCGCTCGGCCCGGAGGCGCAGCGTCGCCGGCGACTGCAACAGGAACGCACGCGTCGGGACGGCGTCCCCCTGGCCGTCCCGGTACATCCCGAGCGTCGCTTCCAGGGCGGCCACCGTGAGTTTGTCCACCCGGAGTGCCCGGTGCAGGGGGTGGCTGCGCAGCCGGGCCAACAGGGCGGCGCGGCCCACCACAATCCCCGCCTGTGGCCCGCCGAGGAGCTTGTCACCCGAGAAGGCCACCAGGTCCGCCCCTGCTTCCACGTGGTCGCGCATCGTCGCCTCGACGCCCAGCCCGGCGACGTCCAGAGGGAGGAGGTGCCCGGAGCCCGCGTCGACGAAGAGGGGAATCCCGCGGGGGGCGCACAGCGGGACGAGCTCAGCGACGGAGGCCTCCTCGGTAAAGCCCACCAGGGCGAAATTCGAGCGGTGCACCTTGGCCACCAGGGCGGTCGTGTCAGCCAGGGCCTTTTCGTAGTCTGCGCGCCGCGTACGGTTGGTCGTCCCGACTTCGACCAGGGTGGCGTGGGACTGACGCATGACGTCCGGGATGCGGAAGCCTCCCCCAATCTCCACCAGCTCGCCGCGCGACACCACCACCTCCCGGCCTTCGGCGAGAGCCGTCAGCACCAGCAACGTCGCGGCGGCACAGTTGTTGACGACCAGCGCATCCTCGGCGCCGGTGAGGCGGCAGAGCGACTCCACCACCGGGGCAAAGCGCGAACCGCGCTCGCCGGCCTCGAGGTCGAATTCCAGGTTGCAGTAGCCATCCGCCACCCGCGCCAGCTGGGCACGGGCCGCCGCCGCCAGGGGGGCCCGCCCGAGGTTGGTGTGCAGCACCACCCCGGTGGCGTTGAGGACGGGGCGAAGCTTGGGCAGTGCCAGGCGCGCCAGGGCCTGCAGCACGTCGGCCGCTTCGAATGGCCGGCCGACCGTCTCCTGAAGCCGGGTTCGGGCCGCGGCGAGCGCGGTCCGCACCGCCTCCACCACCCGCGGCCGGGGGTGCGCCGCCAGGGCTGAGGCCACCTCCGGCCAGGCAAGCACCGCGTCCACACTCGGCAGGGCCCGCAGTCTCTGGTTGGTCGGAGGGCCGCTGGCGGAATCGGTGCTCACGTCGGCAGCAAACTTACGCGGCAGATGCACCCCTCGCCAACCGGTGACGGCCTCACTGCGCGCTCGCCGGGGTGGCGCGCGCCTCCACCGCCGTGGCTGGCCTTTCCTGGGGAAGGCTCGAGAGAAGCGGCTGGCCGTTCAGCAGGCGGTAGGTGTTGTAGCTACGGAGCACGCGCTTGACGTAGCCGCGCGTCTCGGCCAGCGGAATCTCCTCGACGAAGGCGTCCAGGTCGAGCCCGCTGCGGCTCGCACGCCAGCGGTCGACGGTGGAGGCGCCGGCGTTGTAGCTCGCCAGCGCATACACCGGGTTTCCGGCAAAGCGCGCCAACAGGCGCCCCAGGTAGGCGGCCCCCAGTTGGATGTTGAGGGCCGGGTCGAACAGGCCTTCCGGGGACGGCTTGGACAGCCGCAGCTCGCGTGCCACCGCCTGGGCGGTGGGCAGCATCAGCTGGGTGAGGCCGAGCGCCCCGGCCCAGGACAGCGCGCGCGGGTCGAGGGCGCTCTCCTCCCGCATCAGCGCCTGCAGGAGGTCCGGGTCCACCCGAGGCGATTTGCAGTAGCGCTCCACCAGGTCCCGGTAGGCCCTTGGGTAGGCGGCGTCCCAGACGTCTCGCAGCTCGGCCGTCAGCGGCCCGACCAGCGCCGAGGCGAGCTCCGTCCGGGCCAAGGCCTGGGCTGCGCGGACGTCTCCTGTGCGGGCCATTCCCTGCACCAGCACCCGCGTCACGTCCCTTGGCTGCTCGCTGCGGCGCACGGCCTGAAGCTCCTGGGCGGCTGCCTCTTGCAGGCCCAGGGCGCTCAGCTGCACGGCGGCGAGGTAGTGCCGGTTTTGCCGCAGGCTGCCGGCGTCCACCAGCGTCGGCTCCGGGCTGGGCGGAGGCGGCACCGAGCGCTGGGCCAGCTCGAGCGCCGCCGCCGGCTCACGCTCGGCAAGCCGCGTGCGCGCCAGCAGCCCATAGTAGGTGCCGGGGTGCTCGCCAGCGAGCGCCGTCCACACCGTCACCGCCCCGCGCCTGTCTCCCTGGGCGTCCAGGACGCGGGCCCGCCAGTAGCGTGCGCGGTCGACGTCGTAGTTGTCCTTGGCCCGGGCGAACAGCTCCTCAATCCGGTCCAGGGCCAGCAGGCCTGCCCGGTCGTCGTCCAGCCGGTGGTGGAGCCAAAACGTCTTGAAGAGGGCCTCCCCGACGAAGTCCCCCTCGGGGTAGCGGGTGGCGACAGCCTCCAGGTTGGCCAGCGCCCCGGCGAGGTCACCGGCCGCGGCGCGCAGCTCGGCCGCGAGGTACAGCGCATCATCGGCGTAGGGGTGTTGGGGGTACTGATGCGCAAGGGTTTCGTAGGTGGCCACCGCCGCGTCCGGGTGGACGACGGCCTGCGAGGCGCCGAGCACGTACAGGGCGCGCACCCGCACGTCCGGGTCCGGGCACCGGGCCACCACCGGCTGCAGCACGCGTTCGACCTCGCCGTGCCGGCGCTCCTTGCGGAGCGCGCGGCCACGGGCCAGCTGCACCCGGCAGCCGAGGGCATCCGGCGGTGCCGCCCGCAGGGCGTCGAGCAGCCGCAGCGCCTCGACATTCCGGTGCACGTCCAAAAGGGCCTCGGCGCGCTCCAGCTGCGCCAAAGCGGGGATGTGGCCCCCAAGCCGCCGCTCCGCCTCCGGAGAGAAAGGAGACCGCGGATGGCGCGTCCAGAGCAGCAGCAGCTCGGCACGCTCGCCGGGCGTGTCCCGCTGGGCCCGCGCCAGCTCCGCACGGAGGAGGAGCGCCTCGGCGGGCATGTCCCGTCCGGCGGCCGGCGCTGGGCCGGCGGCCAGCGGGGCCAGGGCGGCGGCGGCCCCGGGGAGGTCGCCCATTCTCCGCAGCACGCGCGCCGTGCCAAGGCGCGCCTCGCCAAAGGCCAGCGAGTCCGCCGGAACGCTGGCCAGAAGGCGACGCGCTCCCGGCAGGTCCCCCAGTTCCTCCCGCGCCAGGGCGGCGTGCAGCGCACAGCGGTCCGCCAGCGCGGGGAGGCGACTGGCCAGCGTCTCCATGGTGGCGGCAAGCGGCAGGGAGGGGGCGAGGCGCAGGCCGGCCAGCGTCCGCAAATACAGCACCCCCGGCACCTCGGGCAGCCCGGCGAGGGTCCGAAGCGCCGCGGCGGGCTGGCCTGCCTCGAGGGCGGCCGCTGCCTCGCGCTCCGGGCCGGCGGGCGGGACCGGCAGCAGCTCGGCCAACGGGGTGAGGCTAGGCCCAGAAGGCTGAAACACAGGAAAAGCTGGATTGTCCAGTTGCACCACGTCCGAGGCGAGGGAGGCGTCCAGCGGCCCAGGGTCAGCCTTGGCGGTCTGCGCTGCCGCGGAGCCGGCGACGAAGAGGGCGAGGACAGAGGCGAGCTGCGCTGGACGAAGGTGCACGGGGTGGAGGGCTTGGAAGCATGCAGGAGCCGTCCGGCCTTGTCCAAGTCCACGCGGGGTCGCGGGGGCGCCCTGCCCCCCCCAGGCCCCCGGGGGGGCGGCAGCAGACGGCGGAAGGCGGCGCTAGACTTGTCGGCCTGGGGGCCCGAGCGGCCCCCGCCCATGGACGTCCGCACCCAAACCGCGCTGCTTGCCTCCATCGTCGCGACGGCGCTGGGCCTCTCGATGGTGCTGCGGCCGCACCATGCCCGGGTGGTGACGGCCTACTCCCTCTTCGCCTTCAGCGTCGCGGGCTTCTACCTGTTCACCTTCCTCGAGTCGGTGTGCCTGAGTAACGGGCTCCTGGGCTGGCCGGAGCGCATCAGCCTCGGCGCGCGGCTGCTGGCGGGCGTGCTGGTGCCGAGCGCGGCCCTGGGCTTCTTCCTCGAGTTCCTCGGCGGTGGAAGCGCCGGGCGACGCACGAGCCGCCGGGTGGCCACGGTGAGCGGCATTCTCGGCCTTGGCGTCGCGGCCAGCCCGCTGGCCCACACCTGGTGGGGCGGGGGCCTGGTGATGGTGTGGGGGGCCGGGGCGCTCATTGGCTGCGTCTCCTTGCTGGTGTGGCGCATCCGTCAGAGCGACTCGCGCACTGAGCGGGCCCGCTTGGCCTACCTCGCCATTGGGGCGGCGGCTTCCCTCTTTTGCTCCGGTCTCGACCTGGTCTCGGTGCTGGGCATCCCGTTCCCCACCCTCGGGCCGGTGGTGACGACGCTGTACCTTTTCTTCCTCGCCCAGACGCTGCTGCGGCTGCGGCTGATGGACCTGCATGAGCTTCTCGGCAAGGTGGCCAGCCAGAGCGTCCTGGCGGTCATGTTGGCGGCCGTCTTCCTGGTGTTGACGGCCTGGGTGAAGGAGCGCGAGTCGCTCTTCATTTTCAACACCGTCCTGGCAGCCTTCGTCATCGGCATTCTCCTCGAGCCGCTCCGTGCCAAGGTGGACCAGCAGGTGGTGCACCTCTTCTTCCGCGAGCGGAGCGAGCTGCTCGCCAGCCTCTCCACGCTTCGGGCCCGCCTGGCCAACGTCATCGACGTGGCCGAGGGTGCCGCGATGACGCTCGACGCCCTGAACGAGACACGCCGAGTCACCCACGCCTCCATCTACCTGCTTGCCGAGGACCGCCCGGGCTACCGTCTGTTGGACCACCGCGGCCCGGCGCCGGTGGCCTTTCTGGATGCGGCCGGCGCGCGGGGCCTGCTTGCCGCGGCCGGCAGCGGCGAGAAGGCGTTGTTGCTTGAAAACCTCGAACGGCGCATCGAGGAGATGCGGCAGCGCGTCCCGGAGGGCCGCCGGGGTCGAGAGGAGCTGCGGAGGATGATGGACACCCGGACGGCACTCGGCCTGATGAAGGCCGGCATCAGCGTGCCCCTGTCCGGCAATGACCGCGTCATCGGCTTCCTCAACCTCTTCGACGAGCGCGTGCCCGAGGCCTACGCCTCCGATGAGATTGCCATGGTGCTGGACGTTGCCGAGCGCCTGGCGACGGTGGTGGAGAACAGCAAGCTGTATGAGAGGATGCGCGAGCGCGACCGCTTGGCCGCGCTGGGCGAGATGGCCGCCGGCCTGGCGCACGAAATCCGCAACCCTTTGGGAGCCATCAAGGGCGCCGCGCAGTGCCTCAGCCCGAGGGAACGCACCGGCGAGGATGCGGAGTTCCTGCAGGTCATCGTCGAGGAGGTGAATCGTCTCAACGGCGTGGTGAGTGAGTTCCTCGACTACGCGCGGCCGATGAAGCAGAACTTCGGTCCGACGCCATCTACGGGACGGCAGCCACGCATCATGAGATCGCCGAGTTGGTCAGGGGCTGCGCAACCAGCTCGACGCGCTGGCCGAAGCAGCGAAGACCGCTGACAGAGCCTCCTGATCCCATCGTGCTACCGAAAAGGCTCATATTTCTCGGCATCCCCACTCTGGATGTGACGGTCCACATCGAGCCCCAACGCCGAGCACCTGCTTCTCCTGAAGCGCGCCTCACTCTGCGCCGAGCTCATCGCCGCCTTCTTCGAGGCGGGACTTTCGCACCCGGCGAGTCAGCGCTGGCGGTCAACGTCCCGACTCAGCTGGAACCCGACCGGATCGGATGGCGTCGAGGAACGCCTCGTAGTCCCGGTCGTTCTGGTCGGCGTATGACACCGCGAACGCGGCCAGGCTGTCGTCGAATGCCGCGCTCCTTCCCATGTAGCCGGCGAGGAGGGAGGGCTGGCCGGCTCGGGCATGGGCGCGCGCCAGCGCGGCGCCGCAGAGACGCCCATACAGCGCTCAGGCCGTCGGGACTGGCGTCGTCGAGTGGTACCGACCCCTTCATGTCGCGCAGCTGGCGGACGTAGGTGTCGAATTCGCCGGCGCGGGCCCACCCCAGGAACACATCGCTGGCCGCCTGCATGATGCGCTGGCCGACCACGACACGCTTGCCCTGGTTGGCGTACCGGGAGCGGTCGACGTAGGGAGCGAGAACCGAGGCCTGGGCTTCTTTGACCTGAAGGAACAGCGGATCGAGGTCCGCCTTGCCGGCCAGCAGCACGACGAAGCAGCGGGTGCCCACACTTCCGACTCCGACCACCTTCAGGGCGGCGTCGACGAACTCGTAGCGATCCAGCAAGAGGTCGCGGTCGGGATCGAGGGTGGCCAGATAGGCCTGCACGAAGGCTCGAGCCTGTTCGAGTTGGGCGTCGGTGAGGCGAATCACCACCGGCGGGTCCTCCACGATCACCCGGTGGCCGTCGCGCACCGTCGTGAGCTTGGACAACGCCTGCAGGCTGGTGCGCTGGCGGGCCTTGGCCGCGGTCTTTTCGGCACGGGAGCGGGCCGGCTTGTCCGGAGCGGCGGCGATGATCGACTCGACGTCCAGACGGGAGTGCCACACCTCGAAGGCCGACAGCTGCGCCATCTTCGCCATCTCGGCCCGATACTCCGCGGCGCAACCCTGCACCGCCGCCCTGCCCTCGCCAGCGGAGAGCCCGGACGTCCTGGCCGCCACCATCAAGCTGGCCGCCAGCCGCTTGAGGTCCCACTCCCACGGTCCGGGCTCGGTCTCGTCGAAGTCGTTCAGGTCGAAGACCTGGTTGCGCTCGGGCGTGGCGAAGATACCGAAGTTGTGAAGATGCGCGTCGCCGCAGAGCTGCAACTGGATGCCCGTGGACGGTGTCTGGCTCAGATCGGCCGCCATGACGGCCGGGGAGCCCCGGTAGTAGGCGAACGGTGACGCCATCATCCGGCCGTTCCGGACGGGAACCAGCTCGGGCAGCCGGTTGGCGTTGGACCTTGACAGGATCTCGAGCGGATCGGGACGGTCGGGGGGCGCCGTCCATCGGCCGTGAGCGCGGCGGGGAACCCGAGCGCGCAATGCCCGCCCGGCTTCGAGCATCTCCGCTCGAGTCCTCGGGGCGCCGTTAGGAAGACTCACCGGGCCTGCATCACCAAGGCTCGGTGGCGGGCAGCGGCAGCCGGGCCAGGCGTCTGGCCTTGGCGGCGGGCAAGCCGAGGAGCCGGAGGCAGGCCTCGGCGAGCTCGTCGACCGAGCTCTCCTCGAGCCGTTCGGGATGCCGTTGATGCAGGCGCAGCAACCCGATGAGACCGCCCGCCACGGCGCTGAGAGCGACCTCGGGGTCAGCCACGCTGAATCTGACCCGCGGCTTGCCCGGCCGCGATGTCCCGCAGGGCGCGGGGGGCCAGGCCGCCTGGTGCGTCGAGGAGATCAAGGCCGGCGCCGGTGATGAACCGGGCCACTTCGGGATGGGTCCAGCCGAGGCAGGCGGACAGCCGCAGCGATATCGAGAACACCTCTGCGGGGTCGGTGATGCCGGCCGACGCCCGGTCGATCATGTGGCCCCAGCGCTCGAGGACCTCGCTCGACGCGGTCTCGAACAGCTGGTCCTTGCTCTCGAAGTGGTTGTAGAACGACCCGAACCCGATGTCGGCTTCCTCGGTGATCTCCTGGATGCTGGCCCGTTCCCCGCGCCCCTCGGCGATCAATCGGACCGCCGCGTCGATCAGTGCCTGCCGGGTCCGGGCCTTGCGACGGTCCAGCCTGGTCGGGCCCCCCGTTGTGCTCGCGGATACCGAGCTCACATCAGTCTCCTTCTCTCGACGTCGTAGACGGGTTTCACCCCGGCGGTTCCGCTCGGCCGAGGCTCGGGCGGATCCGCCAGGGTGGGAACCCTGATCAGTACTGAGGTACTACTACATGACTGACGCCAGCTGGTCGCCCTGCCGGGTCGGTTCGTCGACAAGCGAGTCCACCGTGCGGTGGGCCCGGCGCACGTCGATGCCCTCGATGAGCGCCCAGAACCCGTAGACCAGGTTGAAGAGGCCGAACAGCAAGGCCAGGGTCACTGCGCCGACGCCGGGACGGGCGAAGAGGACGATCCCGAAGGCGATCGAGATCAGCCCGCTCACGAAGAAGAGGGCGCGGGTTCCGGCTGACTCGCCGACTTCGAAGCCGGCGTAGATCTCGACCAGGCCGGCTACCATCGCCCACGCGCCGACGAGCAACACCAGCACCAGCGCGGTTGGCCCAGGCCAGGCCAGGGCGATCACCCCGGCGCCGACGTCGACCAGACCGAGCAGCAGGTGACCCATCACGGGACCGGCCCTATCGCTGCTGAAGGCCTTCACGGCCTCCATGCCGGCGGCGATGAACGCGTAGATGGCGAACAGGATGACCAGGCCCAAGACGGTGATCCCGGGCCACGCCAGCGCCACGATGCCGACGGCGACAGCGAGAAGGCCCCGGACTATGAGGGAGGTACTCAATGACTTCAACATGACAGCTCCTTTGGGGTTGTGGTGGCTGTGGCGATCAGTTATTGTGACTGTACCACAGAACTGATGATAGATTACAGAATCGATGACAGAGTGTCAAGGGTCTTCACAACGCCAGGGAAGGATTGGTGAGATGGCAGATTCAGCCCACACCGGGTCGGTGCACCCGGTCCTCTTCGTCAACCCGAGGTCCGGCGGCGGGAAGGCCCAGCGTTACGACCTCGTCGCTCGGTGCCGCGCCCGCGGGATCGAGCCGATCGTGATGAAGGAGGGCGACGACCTGGCGTCACTGGCCGCCGCCGCTGTGTCGTCGGGCGCCGACGTCATCGGCATGGCCGGCGGCGACGGATCCCAGGCGATCGTGGCCGCCGTCGCCTCCCGGCACGACATCCCGTACGTCTGCATACCGGCCGGCACACGCAATCACTTCGCTCTGGACATCGGCGTCGACCGGGAAGATGTGATCGGTGCCCTCGACGCCTTCCACCACGGTTCCGAGCGCCGCATCGACTTGGCCCAGGTCAACGGTCGGGTCTTCGTGAACAACGTGTCGATCGGCTTCTACGGCAAGGTCGTCCAGTCTCCGGAGTACCGCGACGCCAAGCTGCGCACGGTCATCGAGATGATGCCCGACCTGCTCGGCCCCGGTGCGACGCCCTTCGACCTGCGCTTCAGCGACCCGGGGGGAGCAGAATACGAGAGCGGCTCAGCTCGTCTTGGTGTCCAACAACCGCTACCAGCTCGACCCGCTCGGGGCTCAGGGAACCCGGGGGACGATGGACGGAGGGACGCTCGGCGTGGTGGTGGTGCCCGACGGACCGCCGTTGCGCCACCTGCGGGAATGGACCACCGCTCGCTTCGAGAGTCGATTCCGGGGCCACGATCGATGTCGGACTGGACGGCGAGGCAATCAAACTCGAGCCACCACTCCGATTCGAATCCCTCCCGGCGGCCCTGCGCATCCGTACTCCAGCCGTCCGGCGCCATCCCGGACCGCCGCCGCTCAGGCGGAAAGGTGCTTCGTCGCGATAGTCAGCGCGCTTCATGCCTTCGTGGCCCTCGTCTTGCCTGCAGACCGAGAGCCGCGCGCTCAGCGTCTTTCATCGAGGAGGGAGGAGTTCTCGGGCGACTGCCCTTCTCGGTGGCGTCGGCACGGGAAGCCTCCTCCACTGCCCGCCTCTCGGTGCTGCGAAAAGGCGTGACACGTAGGTTCACGCGTGATGTTCTCCGCCCGGCCGGTAACGGAAGATGGTGGAGTGACCGGTCATCGTGGGCGACTGGGAGATGATCCGGCGCAGAAGACCACTTGCACCGAGGGCCGCGGCAGCGATGAGCAGCACTCCGCAGGTACCCCACGGCCTGACGTGCTCTTTCCGGTCCTGAACGAAAAGGAATTGGGGGGCCTCGCGCGACGTGGGGCAGGCCTGGAGTCGGTCCACCGCTGGTCCGTCCGTATGGCGACGAGCCTTGCCGGTGGACCCCGCTCTTGGCCATTACCCCATCGCGAACGAGATTCGCCCGGGCCTCTTGACCAGATTCGTGCCCGTGGCGGGGAGCGAAGGGCGATTGCCCCCGATCCGGACAACGACCGCCGACGAGGCGCCGCCCACTCCAGCCGGACGTTTCGGCCAGACGTTGAGACGAGCGCTGTTCGGGCCCCCACTGGACGCCAGTGCGATCGCGTCGGAGCGGATGCGCAAGCTCGTTGCACTTCCTGTGCTGTCGGCGGACGCCCTGTCCTCCGTCGCCTACGGACCGGAGGCAATGCTCGCGGTGCTCGTCCTGGCCGGCAGCGCGGGGCTCTCGTATTCCCTCCCGGTCGGCGGCGCCATCATCTTGATGATGCTGGCCGTTGGAGTCTCCTACCGCCAGACGATCCGGGCCTACCCTCAGGGTGGCGGCTCGTACATCGTGGCTGGGCAGAACCTGGGCCGGGTACCTGGCCTCGTGGCCGCGGCCGGCCTGCTGATCGATTACATCATGACCGTTGCCGTCTCAATCGCCTCGGGAGTGGCGTCCATAACGTCCGCGTTTCCGTCCCTGCACTCGGCGACCGTTGTCATCGGCGTCGTTGTCATCGCCGTCCTACTGATCGGAAATCCTGCGGGGTGTGCGTGAGGCGGGCTCGCTGTTCGCCATACCGACCTATGCCTTCATCGCAGCTATCGCTGCATTGATCATCGCAGGCCTTGTCGATGCGGCCGGCCGTGGTTTTCATCCGGTCCCGCCACCCCACCTCGGCGCCGTTCAGAGCGTTGGCGTGTTTCTCATCCTCCGCGCCTTCTCCTCGGGCGCCACAGCCATGACAGGTATCGAAGCCATCTCCAACGCCGTGCCGGCGTTCAAGCCGGTCCAATGGCGAAATGCCCGCATCACACTCAGCTGGATGATCGGACTGCTGATCAGCATGTTCGCCGGGATCCTGGTCGTGGCAAAGCTGTCGGGAGTGGTGCCACGGGGCGGCGAAACCATGCTGTCCCAGTTGGCCCACCTGGACTTCGGCAACGGACCTGCGTACTTGTGCATCCAATTGGCAACCGCAGCGGTCTTGCTCATGGCGGCGAACACCTCGTTCAACGATTTTCCGCGCGTCCTGTTCCTGATGGCTCGCGACCAGCAGGCACCCCGTTCCTTCTTGCACATTGGTGACCGGCTCACATTCAGCACCGGCATCCTGCTGCTGTCCGCCACCTCCGCGACGATCTACGTCGTGCTCCACGGCAACACGGCTGCCCTGCTGCCGCTCTACGCGGTCGGAGTGTTTCTTGCCTTCACCCTCTCCCAAGCCGGCATGGTCGTACATTGGCGGCGCCACCACGACCAGCCTCACTGGCGCCGCAGCCTGCTCTTCAATGCCGCGGGCGCCGTACTGTCGGGCATTGTCTTCGTCATTGCAGCCGTCACAAAGTTCACCTCGGGCGCGTGGATCGCCATCGTCCTTATCGGACTGATCGTCCTGACTGCATTGCGCACACGTCGGTACTACGAGATCACCAACCAGGACCTACGTCTCATCCCGGAGAATTCCACGACAGGGTTCCACGCGCGTTACCAGTCGCCCCCAGACCTCCGCGCCCCGGATTTGGCGGGCAAGGCACGCCGGAGGAGGACCCACGGCCTCAATGGCCGAATCCGCGGAGCATCCTGACCAGATCGATGCCCTGACGATCATCCCGGTCTTCGCCCTGGACCGGCCGACCATGCGGGCCCTGTCCTATGCGGCCTCACTCGGCCAGCCCGTGTTCGCTCTGCACGTCAGCCCCACGACGGAAGAGGCTGAGCGGTTCCGTCACTATTGGCAGATATGGGGTGACCATCTTCCCCTCCAAGTCATGGTGTCGCCACATCGCGCCATCGTGGCGCCCCTGGTCAACTACATCTGGTCTCTGCACCGCCAGCGCCCCGATCTCACGCTGACAGTGACCGTCCCCCAGATCGTGGACCGGCACTGGTGGCACTCCGTTCTTCACGAGCGAATCGCCACCCGGCTGCGCCACGCCCTCCAGGCTCTGCCCGGGGTGATCGTCACCAGCGTGCCGTTCCACCTGACGCAGTGAGGCCCGCACCTGTCGGACCAGTGGCGTCAAGCCAAGGGGATCGCCTCGCCGGCTGTCACACGGAAATGTCTTCGGACGTCAACAACGGTGATGGATTGCCAAGGGTCTTTTTGAACCGGAGCGGCGGGCATAGATGCAGACCCAGTCCAAGCGCCACTGTTCCGAATCGCCGAAGTCTCAGCGTGTCATATGCCCTGGGGCGGCCGACGTTCATATGGAGCGCCCGCGTAAGTATCTGGGATCGGTGATGTCAGCTCCGATGCCCGGGACGCCCAGTTCGGCCGACTCCGGCATGGCTGACCGACGGAAGACCCAGTCAAGCCGCATGCGCCTCGTCACGCGTCTCGCCGCGCTCCTCGTCACGGGCCTGGCCATCTACGTCGTGCTTCCGAGCCTTTCGGCGGTGTTCGGAGCATGGCCGAAGTTGGCCACGTTGAGCGGCGTGTGGATCGTTCTCGCCGTGTTATTCGAATGCGGGAGCTTCGTGTGCAACTTTGCGATCCAACGCATCGTGCTGCGAACCCATGGTTGGTTCGCCGTGGTCACTGCGGGGCTCGCGGGCAACACCGTGACCAACACGCTCCCGGGCGGTGCCGCTGCGGGCGCGGCGGTCCAGTACCGGATGCTGGCAACCGCCGGGGTGAACTCCGACTCCGCGGCCGGAGGGCTCGCAGCGTCTTCGCTCCTCGGGGTGGGCGGTCTCCTCATGCTCCCGATCCTCACTCTCCCCACCGTCCTGGGCGACTCCGGGCTCAGCCACACATTGGTCAGCGCCGCCTTCATCGGCGTCGCTGCCTTCGTGT
>CAVQDL010000020.1:0-274800 GCA_963711265.1 uncultured delta proteobacterium | reverse complement strand
GCAAGGCCTCGTCCATGGTGTCCGTGGTGCCTCTCTTTGTACCTCATGCCGTCACACACGTGCCACGCGTTGCTTCTTTGCTTGGCAGGCTGGCGTGGCATTCTTTGCTGCACATGGCCGACATGGACACGCCCGAGGACCGACGCCTCTTCGAGGAGCTTGTCCGCAGGTACCTCGCCGGAGAGTTCTCCGCCCCGCAAGGTGCGGAGCCGTTTGAAGGCCTGCGACCGGGCGACATCCAGCTGCTTCCGGTGCCAGGGACAGCCGAGCACGCGCGCGCCTCCAGGGCAGGGGAGGAGGCTCTGGGCGCGGGCCAGGTGGCGGCACTGGTGGTGGCGGGAGGGGCCGGGACGCGCTTTGGCGGTGCCGTGAAGGCGTTGGTCCCGGTGCTGGACGGAAAGACGTTCCTCGACTTCAAGCTGGCCGACGTCGCGCGCTCTAGTGCACGCGCCGGCCGCCCCATCCTGGTGGCGCTGATGACGTCCCATCTAACGGACGCACCCATCCGCGCCGCCGTGGCGGCACGGCCCCCTCCGGTGCCGGTGTACCCCTTCCAGCAGCGAAGCCTGCCGCGCCTGCGGCTGGACGGCAGCGTCTTCCGGGGGGCCGACGGGGCCCCCTCGCTGGCGCCAGCCGGACACGGGGACGTCTTCCGGGCGCTGGTCGCCTCGGGGGTGGCTCGGACACTCCACGCGGGCGGCGTCCGGCACCTCTATTTTTCCAACGTGGACAACCTGGCGGCCACCCTGGACGCGGTGGTGTTGGGCATGCACGTCAATTCCGGCGCGGCGATGACGGTGGAGGTGACGTCACGCCGTTCCCCGGAGGGCCAGCTCGACGCGGGGGCGGCGCCGGTGCGTATCCGGGGACAGCTTCAGCTGGTGGAGAAGGTGGACGCCTCACAGCACGCCACCATCTCCACCAACAACATCACCTTCGCCCTGGAACCCCTGCTCACCGAGGAGGTGCCGTTGCCCTGGCGGGCGGTGCGCAAGGAAGTCGACGCTGAGCCCGTCATCCAGTTCGAGCAAGTCACCGCCGAAGCGACCGGCCTGCGTCGCGCGGACGGGCGTCCCCTGCTGACGGCCTGCTTCCTGCTGGTGCCCCGTGGGGAGCCGGCTACCACGCGCTTCGAGCCGGTGAAGACGCCGGCGGACCTCGCCTCTGTGGTGGCCCGGCTGCGCGGGGCCGCGGGGCCGTGTTACCGCTTCCTCCCGCCCCTCGCCCCTCGCGGACTCCCCTGCACCCGCGCCAAGCGTCCCCGGGACCGCCGCGGACGACGCGTTCCGCACAGGCGTCTTCCTCCTCTGGGCGGGGGTCAGCCTCGGCCTCATCGCAGGCAACCTCATCCGCCCCTTCAACGTCCTGGTCCTTCTGGCGCACGGCGGGCTGACGGCGCTGTGGGTGGCGGCACCGGCGCTGGTGCGAAGCGTCCCGGCCGAACGGCGAGACTCTGCGGTGGCCTCCCTGCTGCTGGCGGCCGCACCATTGCTGGGCGCCGCGGCCGCCCTGTCCGACGGGACGTCCAGCCCGGACTTCGTCTGCCTCTTCGCCGTCCCGCTCACCGCGGGCCTCCTGCTGCCGGACGGGCGCGCTGCGGTGGCCCTCGTTGGGCTGCTGTCCCTGGGCCTCGGCGAGAGCCTGCTGTGGACGGGCGGCGCCGGGCTGCCCACCGTCCTGTTGCGGGCCCTGGCCCTGGTGGCGGCAAGCCTCGCCGCCAGCAGGGTGGCCCGCGCCGTGCGTCCGGGGGGCCCGCCAGCAGGGCGGAGCCCGTCCCGGCCGGTGGCGAAGACGGCCTCGCCCCCCACGGGACAGGGCGCCCACGCGGAGCGGTTCGCGCTGCTCGGCCGCTTCGCCGCCGGCGTGGCCCACGACATCTCCAACCCGCTCACCTACCTCTCCAGCAACCTGCAGTTGCTGGAACGGGAGGCGGACTCCCTGCAGGAAGTCTCCCGGCGGGACGTGCACGCGGCGGCGGTGGAGAGCGCCCGGGCGGTGGACCGCATCACCGAGGTGCTGCGCACCCTGCGTCGCTTCGCGCGTTCGGAAGGGGTGGGCGCGCCACAGCCGGCGGAAGTCGGCCCACTGGTGGAGGAGGCGCTTCAGCAGACCGCCCCTCGGCTGCGCGGCATCCAGCTGGAGCGCGCGCTCGACGAGCCCTTGCCCCCGGTGAGGGTTCGGCGCCGCCGTCTGGTGCAGGTGCTGGGCAACCTGCTCCTCGAATGCGGCGGATGCGGTGGCGGCGCCGCAGGTGAAGGAGCGGCGCATCCGCATTGGCGCCCATGCCGTCGCGGACGCCGTGTCCGTCTGGGTGGAGGACACAGGCCCCGGCCTCAGCCCTGAGGTGCTCGCCCATCTCTTCGAACCCTTCTTCACCACCAAGCCCCCCGGCAAGGGCACTGGGCTGGGGCTGGCCCTGAGTCGGGAATATGTCGAGGCGGACGGGGGCACCCTCAACCTCGAGCCGGCCCCCGGTGGGGGGACACGCGCGGTGGTGACGTTCCCACGGGCGCCTGGCGACCGCCTCCCCGTCACCGACAGCCAGCCTGTAAGGTAGAAACCCTCGCGGGGCCGCGGGCGTCCCCCCCTTGGAGGAGCGGTGCACATGCGGTGGGCGAAGTGGGGAGTCATGGTGGGCGAGCGGCTGTCACGGTGGGCAGTTGGCGGCAGCGCGGAGGACCCCCGCGCCTTCCTCCGGGCGCGCTTGCGAGGGGGCCATGCGGGCTGACGTCCCCAAGCCGGGAGACGCCGAGGCGGTTGCGCGCGGCCCCCGGGTGCCCTTCCGGTGGATGGACACGCTGTGGGTGCAAGTCACCGGGACGCTTTGCAACATCGCCTGCCAGCACTGCTTCATCAGCTGCGGACCCAAGGCCACGCAGATTCCCGTCATGGGCGTGGACGAAGTCCAGCGCGCGCTTGACCAGGGACGCGATGCCGGCGTGCGCCACGTCTACTTCACCGGGGGGGAGCCCTTCCTGCACCCGGAGCTCCAGTCACTGGTGGCGCGGGCGCTCGAGGTGGCCGCCCTCACCATCGTCACCAACGGCATCCTCCTGGACGACGATGCCGTGCGCTGGCTGGTGGGGGCCTTCGAGCGGAGCCGCAACGCACTCGACCTGCGCGTTTCGCTGGACGGCATGACGGCGGCGCAGAACGACCCGGTGCGCGGTCGCGGGACGTTCGCGGAGATTGTCGCTGCCCTGCAGCGCCTGGGCGCTGGCGGCTTCAGTCCCGTGGTGACGGTGGTGGAGCATGAGCAGGGCCTGGAAGGCGCCGAGGCCCGGGCCCGGTTTCTCGACTTCGTCCGGGGCTTGGGCATCCGTCAGCCACGCGTGAAATTCCTCCCCCTGCTGCGCATGGGCCGCGAGGCCCGTCGCAGCGAGGGCTACGCGGAGCTGCTGGGGGACGAGGCGCTTCTCCCCGCGGTGGAGTCCAGCTTGCTGTGCGCCACCGGGCGGTGCTTCACCTCCCAGGGCGTGTACACCTGTCCCATCCTCGTTGAGGACGGGAGCGCGCGCCTCGGCCCGAGCGTGGCCGAGGCGTCGCGGGGAATCCGGCTGGGCTGGGCGGCCTGCCAGACCTGCGTCCTCGACGGGCTGCGCTGCAACACCTGACGACACCATGCGCGCGGCATTCTTCGGCGGCATCTACAACAACTACATCGGCCTGGAGGCGGCGCTGGCCGATGCCAGGCGGCGCGGGGCGGAGCGGCTGTTCTGCCTGGGAGATGTCGGAGGCTTCGGGCCACACCCGGACCGCTCCATCGAGAGTCTCCGGCAGGCGCAGGTGGAGATGGTTCAGGGCAACTACGACGACGCGGTGGGCAATGCCCGCGAGGACTGCGGCTGCGGCTACACCGACCCGCGCGACAACCACTTCGCCCGCCTCTCCTACGCCTACACCCTGGACAAGACGTCCGCCGGGCACCGGCCCTGGCTGGCCGGGCTACCGCGGCAGCTTTCGGTGGAGTTAGGAGGGGCGCGTCTTCGGCTGGTGCATGGCTCGCCCCGGCAGCAGAACGAATTTCTCTGGGAGAGCACCGCGCCCGATGCCTTCCTCGAGCGGCTGTGCGTGGAAGCCGGGGCGGACGTGCTGTTGTGCACCCACACCGGCATCCACTGGCAGCGCCAGCTGCCGAGTGGACGCCGGGTGGTGAATGTCGGCGCGCTGGGCCGTCCGGCCAACGATGGCCGCACCTGCGTGTGGTACGCGTTCCTCGACACCGAGGCGGAAACGGCACCGTTTTGTTTCATCCCGCTGGCGTACGACCAGCAGCGCCTGGCCAGGGAGATGCGGGCGGAAAAGCTGCCCGAGGAATTCGTGCAGACGGTGCTGACTGGCTGGTGGACGACGTGCCTGGAGATTCTGCCATCGAAGGAGCGCCTGCGAGGACGCTTCTAGGCCAGAACCTCCGGCCCGCTAGTCCTTGTTGCCCGGCTTGCTCCAGGGCGGCACCACGCCGTTCATCCGCGCATAAGCGATGGACTGCCCGAGGTGCTCCCAGCAGTGGCCGTAAATAACCATGAAGAGCGAGCGCTCGTTGATGGTGTTGCCGAAGAAGTTGTGGGTCTTCTCGAGGTCAGCGTCGCTCGTGTCCTGGACAGTTTGGTGCAGGAAGGCGAAGGCCTTGGTGAGGATGGCCTTGATTTCGTCCTTCTTCGTCGTCTGGGTGTCCCACTTCTTCGGGTCCATGCCCTTCACGTCAGCAGGCATCTCCCGGCCCATCTGGCCGGCGAGGAAGTAAATGCCCCCGGCGATGTGCAGGTACACCTCGGCCACCGAGCGCACGCCCTTGGCGGGCCGCCAGGTCATCTTCGCCTGGGGCATGGCCTGCTCCAGCGACAGAATCTCCTGCTCGACGTAGGCGAGGCCCTTCAAGTAGTCGCCGCGGAATCCGGACGGGCCAGAAGCACTTCCCGCGTCCTGCGCGAAGGCGGGGGTGGACAGAGTGACTGCAAGGCAGAGGACCGAAGCCAAGCGTCGACTGGACATGGATGAAACCTCCTATGGCGAGACGGGGCACGTCGTCTACCACGGCGTCCCCGCCAGCGGCTAAGAAGCGTCGGATGTCCCAACCCAACCCGCCCTCCAAGCCACCCGCCCTTTCACGCCGGGCGCTGCTGCAGCTGGGCATGGCCACCGGCGTCGTTGCCGTGGCGCAACGCGCCACAGGCGAGTCGTCCGAAAGTGCACGCTTGTCGGCGGACGCCGGACAGCCGTTTGCGCTGGAGGAGGTGACGCTGGAGCAGCTCCAGCAGCGCATGGCCAGTGGCGCGGAGACGGCCCACAGCCTGACCGAAGCGTACCTCGCGCGGATTGCCGGCCTGGACCCGACGCTGCACGCAGTGCTGGAGACCAACCCGGAGGCGCTCGCCCAGGCCGACGCCCTGGACGCCGAGCGGCGGGCGGGAAGCGTCCGTGGGCCCTTGCACGGCATCCCGGTGCTGCTGAAGGACAACATCGCGACGACGGGGCCGATGCACACCACTGCCGGCTCGCTGGCACTTCTTCAGGCGACCGTGCCACGGGAGGCCTTCCTGGTGGGCCGGCTGCGTGCGGCCGGGGCCGTGCTGTTGGGGAAGACTAACCTGAGCGAGTGGGCCAACTTTCGCTCCAGCCACTCCTCCAGTGGGTGGAGTGGGCGCGGCGGGCAGTGCCGCAACCCCTATGTGTTGGACCGGAGCCCGTCGGGGTCCAGTTCCGGTTCCGGGGCGGCCGTCTCGGCCAATTTCTGTGCGGTGGCGGTGGGCTCGGAGACGGACGGCTCCATTGTCTCTCCCTCCGCTGCCTGCGCGCTCGTCGGGCTGAAGCCGACGGTGGGCCTGGTGAGTCGCTCGGGAGTCATCCCCATCTCGCACACCCAGGACACTGCGGGGCCGATGGCGCGCACGGTGCGGGATGCGGCCCTGCTGCTCGCCGCGCTGGCCGGCTATGACGCCGCGGACGCTGCCTCCCGCTCGACGGGCATGCCGTCCGGGGCGGACTTCACGCGGGGACTCGAGCCGGGTGGGCTACGCGGCGCGCGGATTGGCGTGCCGCGGCCCGTCTATTTCGGCTACAGCCCGGGAACTGACGCGCTCGCCGAAAGAGCACTCGCCGCCCTCAAGGACGCGGGTGCCATCCTGGTCGACCCGGCCCCCATCAAGACGGCGGCGGCGCTGGACGCGCCCGAGAATGAGGTCCTCCTGTATGAGTTCAAGGCGGACCTGGAGGCGTACCTGCGCGGGCTGTTGGGGAATGCGCCCCGAACGCTGGCAGAACTCATCGCCTTCAACGAGAAGAATGCCTCCACCGAGATGCCCTTCTTCGGCCAGGAACTGTTCCTCAAGGCCCAGGCGAAAGGCCCGCTTACGGACCCGGCCTACCGGAAGGCACTGGCGGCGTGCCGGAGGCTGGCCCAGAAGGAGGGCATCGACGCGACGATGGACCGCCACCGCCTGGACGCCCTGGTGGCCCCGACGCAAGGCCCGTCCTGGCTCATTGACCACGTGAATGGCGACAGCTTTGGAGGAGGCAGCAGCACTCCGGCCGCCGTCGCTGGTTACCCGAGCATCACCGTCCCCATGGGACAGGTGTCCGGGCTTCCGGTCGGGTTGTCATTCTTCGGACGTGCCTTCAGCGAGCCCACCCTGCTGCGGCTGGCCTACGGCTTCGAGCAGGCCACCCACCACCGCCAGCTGCCCCGGCATGCTGCCCACCGCGGCCGTCCCGGCCTGAAGGCTTGGACGGTGCTTGCGCGCGGGGGCGTTGCCGCTACTGCGGCGGTACCGTGGGGACCGGCGCGGGCGGGACCGGCGTAAACGGGACGGGCGCGGGTGCGACCGGCATCTGGCCACCCGGAAGCGCGCCCGGCGTCCACAGGAGGTTCGCCTGGTAGGCGATGCGGATGAGCTTGGTGTCCAGCAGGCCGCGCACGGCGACCCGGACGAAGAAAACGACCTCGCCACTGGGCAGCTGTTCGATGGTGACGGACTTGACTCCGAAGCCGACGCGCGAGTTGGTGTCGTTGAAGCCTGGGGCGTCAAATGCGGCGGGCACGGCGATGCCGTTGGCCGAATTCAGCGTGCCCCGCCAGCGGAGACTTGGGCATCAGCGAGAAGCGAATGAGGACTTCGGCCCAGGTGGGAGGGCCCAGGATGAAGCCTGCCCCCTGCGCTGTCAGGTCGAGGTTCACCGTCCCGGTGACGATGCGGAGGCTGGGCTGACCGGGGGCACCCGGGACGTCGACCAGCGCCTCCCCTTCGATTTTGTCGGGAGCAATCTGCAGGATGTCGCCCGTCCGGGGGAGCGCCCGCGTCGTCCCGTCCGTTGTTTGTGCGAGCGTGGTGGGTGTCGTGGCATTGCAGCCCAGGAAGCCGAGGCTCGCGAAGACGACGAGAAACGGCGGGAAGGGGGTGTGAAGGGCTCGGGGCAAGAGGCTCTCCTGAGGCGGAACTCTCTCCGGGGCGCAGGAGACTACCGGCCTCGCTCCACAGAAGCCCAGTCCCATTTGGCCTGGAGCGAGGAGATTCGCCTCCGGGAGGAGTGGCTCGCCCAAAGGCAGGCGCTCCTTCTGGACATGATGCGGCGCAACGACGTCGCCATGTGGATTGCCGCCAACAAGGAATTCCATGACGAGCCGCTGACGGCCGACGTCGCGCCGCCACGCCCAGTCCCTGGGGCGCCGCGACTTCTTCGTCTTCATTGATGCGGGTGCCTAGGGGCTGTGGACGGTGGTGCTGACCGACTTCGAGGAGGAGACGACGACTCGCTTCTTCGAGTCACCGCAGGAGTTAAAGAGGCCGGAGGGGGCCCTGGCCCGACTGTTGGCACGGGTGGAGCCGCCCACCATCGCCGTGCCCGGCGGGGAGTCGCGGAAAAGCCACGCTGAGGCGTCGGCGGGCTGCAGGACGTCTCCCGTGCGCAATGAGGTCGTCGCGACCCGGCCCCATCGAGTTGAACGCCTGGGCTCGGTCATCGGCAACGCGCTCCCTCTCCGGCGACTTTCCCCTATGAGGCCGGCGGAACGACCGGCCACTCGACCCGCTGGCCGCGGTCAGGGGCGACCCTGCAAGCGGAATTGGAGCCGGACGTCATCCCAAGAGGAATGCAGCCTCCCAGCCCCGGTACCCTGGTGGTCCTCTTCGCGGTCCTCGCGGTGGGGCTGGGCTGGCTGGAACGCCGGGCGCGGCTCTTACCCCTCGTCCCAGTCTGGCGCCGCGAGCGTTGGCTCGACGTGGCGTACTGGTTCTTCACGCCCTACGCGGGGCACGTGGCGAGCGCGTCCGCCTTCGTACTTGTGGTGGGGCTGGCCTTCGCGGCCACCCGGGGTCACCTCGCCGACCTGGTGGATTTCGTGCGAGCACACGGGCCCATTGCCGGGCAGCCGCGGGCACTGCAAATCCTCGAGGGGCTGCTGCTTGCCGACCTGGTCAGCTACTGGGTGCACCGCGCCTTGCACCGGGGTCGTTTGTGGCGCATTCACGCCGTGCACCACAGCACCGAATCACTCGACTGGCTCGCCGCCGCGCGCGTCCATCCTCTCAACGAGGCGCTCAACAAGGTTTCACTGGCGCTACCGCTGCTCGCGCTCGGTTTCGAGCCAGAACGCTTTGCGGTGGTTGCGCCCCTGCTCGGGCTGCACGGGCTGCTTCTGCACGCAGCGGTGGGCTGGGACTTCGGCCCGCTGCGGTTGGTCATCGCCAGCCCGCGCTTCCACCGCTGGCATCACGCGCGCGACGTCCAAGGCGTGAACTTCGCCGGACTGTTCCCGGTGTGGGACCTGATGTTCGGGACATTGTATCTGCCGGCGCACCTGCAGCCGGCGTGCTTCGGCATCGCCGGGGCACGGCCCCTGCCACCCCGCCTGTTCGCACAGTTGGCCTGGCCGTTCCGGCGCGAGGCCGTCCTCAAAAACCCCCGTGTTTAGCCCACCGATTTTGAAGGCCGCTCCTGGCATCAGCGCAAGCCCACGAGCGCGTGGGCGGACCAACCCTTGAAGACCAGACCGAACCCCCTACAGGGCGAGCGGGGACAGCGCCGCCTGTGTAGCAGCGGTACTCGAAGGAGAGGCCGACACTTTCACGGTAGAGCAGCGGAATCGAACCACCCGAACGACGCTCGCGCGCCATCCCACTGGTTTTGAAGACCAGGCCGGTCACCAGACGCGGACGCTCTACCAAAGCTATTTACGAGGGCCAGGACGACCGTTTAACGGCCATTCTCAGGCGGAGTGTGGCCGGGAAGCGCTACGTCATCAAGTTGCCCGTGACGTCCGAGGCCGAGTGACCACGGAGCTTCGCCTGGTCGAGGCGATGGGCGTGCCGCGCTACGTGGAGCGCCAACACGCCGCTGGGTCCGGGTCCGTCTGGTCCCTTCATGGGCGGCGTCGATGGCGCGGCGTGGCATCTCGTCACCTTGAAGCCTGCTGTTTGGGGTCGCGACCGAAGGTGCCTCTAGAGGTGGTGCACAGGTCTCCGTGTGCCCGCAGCCTTCACCCAGGTAGCTGTCGCGGGCGCTGTTGGTCGCCTTCACTGAATCTGCCCCACCCGTACTCAGCTGACATCTGCAACGGAATGGCTCGGGGCATGGAGCACCCCAGTGCGAATGCTACCAAGCCGACAATCCACCAACTGCAAATCTCTCCGCCACAGTCCTTCTCCCTGCTTCCACTGAGCCCTCGACCGGCACCCTCTACACCGAGGCTACGCGGGGCCCCCACGGCTCGTCTTCAACGTCGGGCCAGGACGACTCCCGAGCTGACGCCGCAACGGGCGAGAGCGCTCACAGTGCAGTTCCATGGACCGAAGTCGCCCTCGCACAACGTGTCGAAACGACTGTAACGTTCGACGCCAAGATGCGCCTCCAGGGCTGGCTCATAGTCGTCGTTCTGGAGTTGACAGCGTGCTCGCAAGACGAGCAATGCCTGGAGCTGCTCACGTCGGGTGTCCAGCCCACCCAAGCCCAGTATGTGGTGACCACGACCTCACCTTCCGCCGATGCGGGCGCCATCGACAGTGTCGGCGAGAGCAAGGGCCTCCTTCCGTCCGGATGGCACGACGAAAGTTGTACCTCGCCAGCTCTAGCCGACCGGGAGACTCTCTTCGTCACCTGGTATGACGACGGGCCGGCGGACCCCATCGCGACTTACTGTCAGTTTCCCGATGCGACGGCCTGCCGCCCGCAGCCAGGGCAGCCGTGGGGCGAGGTGACCGTTTTCCTTCCCGCGCGGGGCTACACCAAGGTGACGGTGCCAGTTCACGCTGCCAACTAGGTAAGCGCTTGGCGGCTCTTGAGCCAACTCGGTTGGAGGTGCGTTTTGGCGCCTTGCCCCGAGCCGCGACCCTGCTCGGCGGAAGCTTGCGCCTGGAGGGTTTCAGTCACTGGGTGCGGGGTTACCAGTCGATGCTTGAATCTTGGCGCGGCAACATCACGCTCGTTGCGGAACGCCCGGGGTTTTCGGGGGTCAAGTTACCTCCCAACCATTTCTTCACGGGCCCCTTGGTCCCCCAAGACGAGTTTCCAGTGCCCCCGCAAATCGTCGCCATGCCGCGTGATAAGCCGCACATCTACTTCGCGATGGGAAGCTCCGGGAGGCCGGCAGTCGTCGCCCGTCTCATCGAGGCCTTCGAGGGCCAGCCCTTTCCGTGATCGCTCCAGTCAAGTTTCAGCTTGCCCGAGTCTCGGGCGTGCGCATCCCGTCGAACGCAGTCGTGACGGACTGGCTGCGCTGCAGGTCAACAGGATGGCCCATCTGGCGGTTATTCACGGCGGCGTGGGCACGGTCATGACGGCGGCCATGTCCGGCAAGCCCGTCGTCGGCGTCGGGATGCAGATGGAGCAGGTGGCCAATCTTGCTTGCTTGGAGAGGCTCGGCTTTGCGGTGCGTGTGCCCAAGTCGAGGAACCCGTCTGCAAAGGTTCAGAAGGCGATTGAGCGGCTGCTCCACGACGATGCGGCCAAGGGAAAGGCCGCTGCGTTCGCGAGCAGCATCGCCGAGTGGGATGGGCCGAAGCTCGCGACGGAGAAGCTCGTCGAACATTTCGCGGCGAGGCGCTCATGACACTCCTTCAACCCGTTGGCGACAGCCTCTGGCTGATCGAAGGCCCGGTCGTTCGTGCGTACGGGGTTCCCTTCCCGACCCGGATGGCGGTCGCGCGCCTCTCGAGCGGAGGACTCTGGCTGTGGTCCCCCGTTCGCCTGACCGAAGAGGTCCAACAGGGAATCCGGTCGCTCGGTGTCCCTCTCTACGCGGTCGAGCCCAACAAGCTGCACCATCTCGCGCTCGCCGAGTGGGTCACGGCGTGGCCCTCGCTCCGGCTCTATGCCTCACCGGGGCTGGCCAAGAAGCGCTGGGATTTGCATTTCGTCGCGGAGCTTACGGACCAGCCTCCGCCCGAATGGCGCGATGAGATTGACCAGGTTCGCATCGAGGGCAGCATCTTCATGACGGAAGTGTTCTTCTTCCACCGGCCGTCGAGCACGTGTCTCGTCGGCGATTTGATTCAGAAGCACGACGAGCAAGGTAAGCACATCTGGCTGCGTTGGCTCTTGAAGCTGGGAGGCGTCGCCGGTGCGGACGGCGGCACACCACGCGACGGCCGGTTGTCCTTCATTCATCGAGCTGCCGCGCGCGAGGCCATCTCAAGAGTGCTTGCATGGGCGCCCGAGCGCCTCGTCATCGCCCATGGAACCTGCGCGATGGCGAACGGTACCGAGGTGCTTCGTCGCGCCTTCCGTTGGTTGCTGTAGCCGTCGAGGGCGGGGCGCTCGAGGGAGAAGCCAAGGGGACTGCCCGGAGTCACTTCGAGCGCAATCCGCCCCTTGGTGGCGACCCCAAAACGTCGCTCACGGGCGACGAGGTGAGGGCAGCGACCGCCCTTCTGCACAAGGACTAAGGAGATGCCCGGCGTTGGCCCCGGAGGCAGGTAGCTAACTGTCGCGCCTGAACTCGTGCAGTCCATGGAGGCCGCCCAACGTCCGGAACGGCCCGTGGCGTGCTGTCGCTGAAAGGACCTAGAACTTGATGGAGGTCAGGCACTCTGTTTCGCCCCAGCCGTGACGAGCCCCTGACATCCGGAGCCCAAGAGCAGAGCCATGAACGTCCTCCTCGTCAGCCCAGAGTTTCCAAAGACATATTGGGGCGCCGAATACACCACCCGTTTCACCGGCAAGCGTTCGGCCTTTCCACCGCTGGGACTGCTCACCGTCGCCGCGCTCCTCCCCTCGGACTGCGACGCACGTCTGGCGGACCTCAACATCGGCGCGCTGGACGACGAGGCGCTGCGCTGGGCCGACCTGGTCCTGGTGGGAGGCCAAATAGTCCAATCGACTTCTTTTCACGCGGTCATCGCTCGGGCGAAGGCGCTTGGGAAGCGGGTGATCGCCGGAGGACCTTACCCCACGACAAGTCCCGCCCGCTGCAGCGACGCGGACCACCTTCTCCTTGGCGAAGCCGAAGAGGTCTTCTCCACCTTCTTCGAACAGGTGCGAGCCGGCAACGCGCCGAAGGTGGTCCATGGAACGCGGCCGGACCTCAGGAAGTCACCCGTTCCCCGGTACGAGCTACTGACTCCTGGCGCGTACAACTCTTTGAGCGTGCAGTTCAGCCGTGGCTGCCCCTTCCATTGCGAGTTCTGCGACATCATCGAGATTTATGGACGGGTGTCCCGAAGCAAGCCACCCGAGCAGCTCCTGGCCGAGTTGGACGCCATCCGCAGCACCGGCCACTCCGGCTCGCTCTTCGTCGTGGACGACAACTTCATTGGCAACAAGGGCAAGGCCCTGGCGCTCGTCAACAGAATCGAGCAGTGGCAGCGAGCCCATCGGTATCCGTTTGATCTCTTCACCGAAGCTTCGATCAACCTCGCCAACGAGCCTGCGCTGTTGGCCGCCATGGTGCGCGCCGGATTTTCTGGGGTCTTCGTGGGCATTGAAACCCCCACGCGGCGAGGGTTGGAGGAGGCTGGGAAAAGTCAGAACATTCATGTCGACCTCGACGCAGCGGTGGACGTTCTCACCAGAGCGGGCCTCGAGGTGATGTCGGGCTTCATAGTGGGGTTTGACTCGGACGATGCGGTCGCCTTCGAGCGTCAGCGGGCCTTCATTCAAGCCAATCCCATTCCGGTTGCGATGGTCGGCCTGCTGACTGCGCTGCCGGGAACCCAGCTTACGCAGCGCTTGGAGCGCGAAGGGCGCCTCGAGGGTGCGGCCTCCGGAGACCAGTTCGGCGTTCCCAATTTTCGCACCCGCATGGACCGGGGGGCACTGGTCCGGGGCTACGCGCACTTGCTGTCGCAGCTCTACTCGCCGTCAGAGTATTACGCCCGGTGCCTGCGCGTCATTCAGCGCCGCGGGCCGTCGCGGACCCGCTTCCATCTACCCACCTGGTCTGACCTGCGTGCGCTAGTGATGTCTCTTGTCCATCACGGGCTGGCGGGACCGGCGCGCGGCGCCTATTGGCGAGTTCTCCGGGCCGGCCTCCGGAGGCCGCACAACCTTCGGCGAGCCATCGCCTTGGCCATCGCGGGGGAACACTTCCGCAGGTTCACCCACGAGGACGTCCTGCCTCGCCTTGCGGCGGTCGCCATCTAAACGTGCCCGTCAGCGAACGCTCGCGAAGGACCGGATGTCGGCGCTTCCACGTCGCGCGCATGCTCCGCAGGGGGCGACCGGGCTCAAGGTCGCAAGGGTGAAGGGGTTCAGAACGTTCACGCTCTCGGCGCGTCTGGGGGAGCGCGAGCGTCTGGGTCCGTACCGTCTCCAACCTTTGGTAGAGCTTGAGCGTCGGAATGCTGATTCCTGTCGGGCCTTCGGTGCCCATTTCGCCGCCCGGGGATGCCCGCGGCCACGGTCCTCAGAGGGGTGGGGGTTCAGTTCGCTTCAATCCATTTGAGGACCGGGCGCGATGGGGGCGGACCCGTGGCTTCATCACTGTCCCAGCGCAGTCTATTCGTGGCGAGCGTCCATCGTGCGTCCGCCAGTTCAAGGTGCGTCTCGAGCAGACCGACCAGAAGGGTGGCGGCCAGCTGCGCGGAAGGCATAAACCCGGAGAGAACCTCGACGGCGGGGTAGGCTGCACCGCGCCGTGAGTTTTCCGAAGCGTCTTCTCCGTTTGGTCGGTGCCCTCGCCCTCAGCGTGGCATTTCTGACGGTGGCCCTCCTCGCCTGGGCCCTCGATGACCTCCGGGGGCTTCGTTACCGCCTGCTAGAGGACGTCCGCGCACTCACCGAGAGGACCGACGCGCGCGCGGCGCAGGCGCCCCCGACGCTTCCCGGGGACTTCGGTGAGAGGGCTGCGCAGCCCTGGGGGGCGCTGGCCGCGCTGCAGGCCCACTCCGCGGACCTCGAAGACTGCCGGGCCGTGCGGGAGGGGGAGCGGGCCTTCGCGCAGGCGCCCCCGGGCTGCCTGCGCCAGCTGTCCCAGAGTGAGGAGCCACTGCAGGCCCTGCTGCGAGCGACCCACGCTCAGAATGGCCGGCCCATGGCGGACCTGGCTGTGCTTGGGGGCCGCGGTTCCAAGGAGGAAGCCATCACGCTTGCTACGGCGGCGTATGCGGGAAGAATGGCGGCGCTGCGCATGCGCGGGCGCAGCTTGCCTTTGGGCAGCCGGTGGCGGCCGTCATCACCTGCGTGGACGTTCTCGCCCTCGCACGGGATTTGAGTTGGGGCACAGGCCTGGTCGGTCGGCTTGCAGCGTTGAGTCTGTCCGAGACCGTCTGGGGACCTTGCGCCGCCGCGCTGAGCTCGGCACCGTCGGCGGCGAAGCGACGCGCGGCACTTGCGTTGGGGCTGGTAGCCCAAGGGACGCCACCGCTCGCGGTCACCTTCGCCGACACGTCCGTCGCGCTCCGCACGCAACTCTTCGGGTCCTACCTCTCTGAGGCGCTGCCAGGTTTGCCATCCAGGACCGCCACCCGGCCCCATCTCAGCCTCATCGAGACGGTGGTCGTTGTCTGGAAATGGGACCAGCTCCAGAGCGCGCTTCTTGCCGCAGTGGAGGCGGCACGCCTACCCCCGCCGGAGGACCAGAAGCGCCTCCTCGTCCTCGGCGCACGGGCCGCTCCATTCTCCCAAACGCTGGGCGGCCTATTTCCAGCCTTGCGAAGCGTCGCCATCCGCGACGAGCGCGCCCGCGCGCAGCTCCTCGCGCTTCTCCGCGCAGCTCAAGTGACATTGCCACAGCCCAACCCGTCCGACGTGACCTGGGCCAAGGCCAACGGCACAGACGTCACGCTGGCGACCCTCACCTTGGCGAGGGATGCCTATGCCCGGAACTGCAGCCGCTGTCATGCACCGCCGCTGCCGACAGAATTCCCGGCGACGCTGTGGCCGAAGCTGGTGGGCGAAAATGGTAGACGAACAAAACGTCAAACTCTCACCACAGCAGCGCCAGCAGATTGAGGAGTTCCTGACGGTCATGGCGCGGACGCGGTGACGGCACGCTGGGGCGACCACTCAGGAAGGGCTCGTTGGTGCTGGTGGGAGGGCTTCGAGGCGGCCTTGGCACTCCCCGTTTGCCTCGACGCTTCCTAGGAACAGAAGCCTAGTTGACAGAGCGGAAGCTGGCCCAGGGCAGCCACCTCTCGTCCTTCTCAGACTGCACGGCAGTGGTTTCTAAGACCAGGCCGGTCACCAGGCGCAGACGCTCTACCAAACTGTCGGCCCTCCCTGCCGGCCGCTGCGAGCCGAATTCTGATGAGTGGTGTTGTCCGGGGTGTCCCTCTATTGAATCTCGCCCCGGATTTCTCCTCCCTTGCAGGCGGCCGTGTGGATGTTCACGTACGCTGCGCCGCCGGGTCGAACCGCGGTGATGAAGGCGGCGAAGTCGGCCGGTGCGCCGTTGGCGGCGATGTAGTCGGCGGCCACAAAGGTCTTTTCAAAGTAATGTGAGCCGGGCGAGCCGAGCGAGTCGCCAAACGACAGCACGACGGGGCCGGGCGCGGCGGCCGAGCCGAAGTGGATGTGGGCGGCGGTGACGGGACCCGAAAGGCCCTCGTAGGTGACGCTTGCCTGGATTGAGCCCCCCTCGGCAGGGATGGTGATTTGGGCAGCCCCCAGGGTCCCCGCGCCTGCAGCCGGACAGGGCGGGGTCTCGGCGCCCGGCGTGAGCGCCACCCGGAAGCCCGCGGACTGCGTGCCCCCGCTTACCGTGCTGCAGGCCCCCAACATCCAGAGTGCCAATGCCAAAGAAGTGCAGGACCACTTCATCGTCGACCTCCTCCGTTGGACTTCTCGGTCTTCCCCTCGGGACACCCCCGCGACTGCGGCGTTGCGCGAGGCGGGGGCCGAGCGTAGCGCCTCGGCGCCTGGCGTGTTCGAAAAGCCCTGACGGCGTCTAGGAAAGTCCTCTGTGCCCCGGGCGAGTGTCCTTCAAGCAGCCACCCAGGGCGTGTCGCAGCGGCCAAGGGACGGACGGTGGCGAAACATGAGCTGCTGTCCGGGGAGGAGGCCAGTCCTCCGCGCCACCACCGGCGGTACCTAGCGCCCGGCAGGGGCGAGCTGAGGCAGACTGGGCTTCCTCCTGGAAGCGGCCAGTGGCCTCCCCGAAGCGGCTGCAGAACTCTCAGCACACTGGAACGATGGGGTGTTGCCGAGCACGCCGGGACGCACCAGCCTTATGACCTGTCCTAAAACGGCGGCGAGGTTCGACCGCTGGCGAGAGGGACGATGAGACCGAGTCTTGTGACGCAACTGGGGTACAGAAGGGTCGCCCTTCTCGGGTTGCTCTGCGTACTAACGTCTCACTGCGCAACGTCCACCGACGCCCCGACGTCTGGTGGCTCGCAGCTGGACACGGGCACGGCCGGCGACGGTGGCGCGACCGCAGACGCGGGCATGCTGAGCGACGGCGGCTTGGACGGCGGGGAACAGGTGTACCTGCTCACGATGAGGAACTACCTCAATCAGTGCTCCCTCAGCGGTCTGGGGGACGCGGGGTATTTACCAACGGCGGCATTCGTCGCCGGGACTGTCGTGCCATTGCAGGCCTCGCCGCTGCCAGGTTACGTGTGGGGGTACTGGACCGGCACCGACGGCGCCGACAGCGGCGACGACTTACGGATGGACACCACGGTGACCATGGACGCCAACAAGCAAGTCCTCGCCTGCTGTCCGCAACAGGGCGGGGCGCCCATCTGTCCGAGCCCCATGCCTTAGTCCGCTGCGCTGGCCGAGTCCGGCAGCGCCCGCGAACCGGTGGCGGAGTTCGTCTGGCGCACGGCCCGACGCCGTCCAATCTGCCCGATTAGGGGCTGCCGCGGGCAGCCGCCGGACTTGCTCGTGCTTGCTGCTGCACAAACCCCGGTGGTCCGCACCAATGGACTGGACAGCCTCGATGGACTTCAGCCGCGGCGGCTCGCCGCTCGCTCGCAGTCATTTGCTACCCGTGTCTCATTTCTCACCCGTTGCGCTGGGCGCACCAAGTAGCACAGGGTCTCGGCGCTTCGCCTGCACATGCGTGCGTCGCGACGCCGGCTAGTTCTCGGCAGAGGGAACAGTCGCAGCGCTGCTTTCCGCCGGAAGCAGCCGACATGGGGGATGCAATGGATTTTCGTCGCACGAGCGGAAGCGCAGTCTTCGTCGTAGTTGCCGGGCTCCTCGGTCTTGGCAACACGGGCTGTGGCAGCAGTCCATCCAACTCAGGCGCGCCGAGCAACCTCGCCTACGCGACCAATCCGGCCGTGTACACGGTGGGGACTGCCATCGCCCCCAACTCGCCGAGTAGCAGCGGCGGAGCCGTCACACAGTACACGGCGGTCAACACGCTGCCAGCGGGCCTGGCCCTCGACGCCACGACGGGAGTCATTTCTGGAACGCCCACCGCCGTGGCCGCGACGGCCAAGTACACCATCCAGGCGAGCAACTCCGCGGGCAGCGCGACGGCCGACGTCACCATCACGGTCAAGGCCGGCGCGGTCACTGCGCCCACCAACCTCACCTACGCCACCAACCCCGCGACGTACGCCAAGGGCGTCGCCATCACGGCCAACAGGCCGAGCAACGGCGGGGGCGCCATCACGTCCTACAGTGTGGTCGGGACGGCGCTTCCGGCCGGGCTGAGTCTGGACGCCGCGTCGGGCGTCATCTCCGGGACACCGACGGTTGTCGCGGCGACCGCCAGCTACACCATCAAGGGGACCAACGCCGGCGGAAGCACCCAGGCGACCGTCAGCATCACGGTGAACGACGGGGCGCCGACCGGCCTCACCTATTCCGCCAACCCGGCGACGTACGTCAAAGGGACGGCCATCACGGCCAACAATCCCACCAACGGCGGGGGGGCCATCACGTCCTACAGTGTGGTGGGGACGGCGTTGCCCCCAGGGCTGAGTCTCAACGCCACCACGGGCGTCATCTCCGGGACGCCGACAGCTGTCGCGGCGATGGCCAGCTACACCATCCAGGGAAGCAATAGCGGCGGAAACACCCAGGCGACTGTCAGCATCACGGTAAACGACGCGGCACCGACCAGTCTGACCTATTCCTCGAACCCGGCGACGTACACCAAGGGCACGCTCATCACCCCGAACACGCCCAGCAATGGCGGCGGGGCCATCACTGCGTACACGGTGGTGGGGACGGCATTGCCGGCGGGGTTGAGTCTCAACGGCACCACGGGCGTCATCACCGGGACGCCGACGGCTCTCACCGCCACCGCCAGCTACACCATCCAGGGAAGCAACGTCACCGGAAACACCCAAGTCAGCGTCAGCATTACGGTGAATGACCAGCCGCCCAGCAACCTGACCTATTCCAGCAACCCGGCGACGTACGTGAAAGGGACGGCCATCACCCCCAACACGCCCAGCAACAGCGGAGGCGGCATTGGTACGTACACGGTGGTGGGAACGGCGTTGCCGGCGGGGTTGAGTCTCAGCCCGACCACCGGCGTCATTTCGGGAACACCCACCGCGGTGGCGGCGACGGCCAACTACACCATCCAGGGAAGCAATGCGGTGGGCAGCACGCAGGCCACCGTGAGCATTACCGTGAACGATGCAGCCCCAACGAGCCTCACCTACTCCTCGAACCCGGCGACGTATGTCAAAGGCACGGCCATCGCGGCGAACAACCCGAGCAACGGCGGGGGGGCCATCACTTCCTACAGTGTGGTGGGGACGGCGTTGCCGGCGGGTCTGCTTCTGAACGCGGTCACGGGCGTCATCAGTGGCACGCCGACGGCTGTCGCCGGGACCGCCAGTTACACCATCAAAGGAAGCAACGTCACCGGAAGCGCCCAGGCGAGCGTCACCATCACGGTGAATGACGCGGCCCCCACAGCCCTCACGTACTCCAGCAACCCGGCGACGTATGTCAAAGGGACGGCCATCACGGCGAACAATCCCAGCAACACCGGGGGTGCCATCACGTCGTACACGGTGGTGGGGACGGCGCTGCCGGCGGGGTTGGCCCTCAACGCCAGCACCGGCGTCATCAGCGGTACCCCGACAGCGGTCACAGCGACCGCCAGCTACACCATCCAGGGAAGTAACGTCACCGGAAACACCCAGGCGAGCGTCAGCATCACCGTGAACGACGCCGCACCGACGGCCCTCACCTACTCCAGTAACCCGGCGACGTACGTCAAAGGGACGGCCATCGCGGCCAACAACCCCAGCAACACCGGGGGCGCCATCACTGCGTACACGGTGGTGGGCGCGGCATTGCCGGCGGGGCTGCTTCTGAACGCCGTCACCGGCGTCATTACCGGAACGCCGACGGTCATCACACCGAAGTCGAATTTCACCATCCAGGGAAGCAACGTCACCGGAAGTACCCAGGCGACTGTCAGCATCACGGTGAATGACGCGCCTCCCGCGAACCTGAAGTACTCCTCCAATCCGGCCGTCTACACCGTCGGGAGCCTCATCCCCGTCAACACGCCGAGCAGCACGGGCGGGGCTGTGACGTCGCTACACCGCAGTGACGACGCTGCCGCCGGGACTGTCGCTGAGTGGCACGACGGGTGTCATCAGCGGGACTCCCACTGCGGCCGTAGCCACGGCGAGCTATACGATTCAGGCAAGCAACTCCGGCGGGAACACCACGGCCTCCGTCACCATCACAGTCGCCGCGGTCCTGCCGACGCGCTTCGCCTACGCCGTCAATGAAAACGACGGCACCATCTCCTCCTTCACCGTCAATGAAGTGACCGGCCAACTGCGTGCCACCGGCTACGCGCTGGTCGGTACCACTCCGCGGTGGGTGGCAGTCACGCCCTCGGGCAAGTTCGCCTATGTCACGAGTGTCGGCTCGAGCAACATCTCGCTCTTCAGCATCAACGCGACGACGGGCGTTCTCACCAGCCTCGGGACGACAACCGCTGGGTCGCAGCCCTTCTCCGTCGCCATCGACCCGGCGGGCAGCTTCGCGTACGTCAGCAACTTCGCGTCGAACAACGTCTCTGCCTTCACCATCAACGCCAGCACCGGCGCGCTGACGGCTGTGGGGACAGCCGTGGCGGCCGGGACCGGCCCCACCGCCATCACAGTCGACCCCACCGGCCGGTTCGTCTACACCGTGAATCAAACCTCGGGCGACGTCTCCGCCTATGCCATCAACCGGACGACCGGGGCGCTCACCAGCGTGGGGGGAAACGTGGTGGCCGGGACGCAGCCGTACGCGGTGGCCATCGACCCCTCGGGCCGGTTCGCCTACGTCGCGAATCTGAGTTCCGGTAACGTTTCTGCTTTCACCATCAACCAGAGCAGCGGTGCCCTCACCAGTGTCGGCGCGACGGTTGCAGCAGGAAGCAACCCTGCCTGCATCGCCGTCGATCCGGCTGGGAAATACGTCTTCGTGGGGAATGCCTCTTCGAACACCATCTCGTCCTACACCATCAACAGCACGACCGGAGCGCTCACCGCCTTGGCGACACCTGCCGCGCTCAGTCCATCTTCGCTCGTGGTGGACCCGTCGGGCACGTTGGTCTACGTGGCTAACTCCTCCACCAATGGGGTGACCACCTTCAGCCTGAATGAGAGCACCGGTGCCCTAGCGCAGTTGGATGTCATGTCGGCCCGGTCTGCCCCCGCCTCGCTGGCCGTCGTCCAAGGCGCGACGTCGGTCCAGTACCTTCCCAAGTTCGCCTTCACCGGTAACAACGGGGCAAATACGGTCTCGGCCTTCACCGTCAATGCGAGCACGGGTGCGCTGAGCAGCGTGGGTGCCGACACCGCTGCAGGGACGCAGCCCGTGTCCGTCGCCGCTGACCCCTACGGCCGTTTTCTCTATGTGGCCAACCACGGCTCCAACGACGTGTCTGGCTACAAAATCGACGCAACCTCCGGGGCACTGACCAGCGTGGGGGCCCCGGCGGCTGCGGGAACGGCCCCCCAATCCATCGCGGTCGACCCTTCGGGCCGGTTCGCCTATGTGTGTAACGTCAGCTCCGGCGACGTCTCGAGCTACAGCATCAACCAGAGCACGGGCGCCCTCACCAGCCTGGGTGCGGTCATCGTGGCTGGGACCAATTCCGTCGGCATCGTTGTGGACCCGACCGGTCGCTTCGTCTACGTGTCGAACGCCTCTGGCTCGAGCATGTCGATGTACAGCATCAACCCAAGCACGGGCGTCCTCACAGCCATTGGGGCCAACGTCGCCTTGGGACTCAACCCGACCGGCGTTGCGGTGGACCTGTCGGGCCGCTTCCTCTACGTGACGGACGAAGGTTCCACCAACGTCTACGTGCTGTCGATTGACAGTGGTACCGGCGCTTTGAGCCTTTCGACGACGTCGACCGCGGGGACTGGTCCATACGGCGTGGCAGTCGACCCATCGGACCGCTTTGCGTACGTCAGCAACAACAATAACAACACTGGGAACACAGCCACGGCCTTCACCATCAACTCCGGCAACGGGGCTCTCACCAAGGTAGGGACGACGGACGTCACGACCGGGACGGGGCCCCAAACTGTCGCCGTGGACCCCTCGGGTAAGTTCACCTACGTCGCTGACTTCGGTTCAAACGATGTCGCTGCCTACACCATCAACTCCTCGACCGGTGCCCTCACCATCATCGGCACCACCAACGCCGCAACCGGCGCTAACCCGCGCGGGCTTGCGGTGACCGGCGCCATTCAGTGACTTGCCGCTGAGTGAAAACGCGCGGGCTGCCGGAGGTCCTCCCTCCGGCCACCCGGGCTGGCTGCGGCGAGGCCTCGACCGGCCAACGACGTCGTGGCCCTCGGCCAGGCGGTGGTTATTCTTCGCTTGGAGGTGGCGCCAATGGACGAGCGTCAGGAAGGCGCAGGGCTGAAGGCTGTGCTGGAGCAGCTAGGCCAGGGGCTGGGGGCCGATGCGCGGGTGCAATCTGTCTTCGGCCAGCCGGTGGAGCGGGACGGTGTGACGGTCATCCCCGTCGCGCGGGTGGCCTACGGGCTCGGCGCAGGGATGGGGAAGAAGCTGCCGAAGGCCGGGCAGGGCGAAGTGCCAACGGGCGGAAGTGGAGGCGGCGGAGGAGGCGGAGCACGCGTTCTCCCCGCCGGCTTCATCCAGCTGGGCAATGGGGCTGCGGAATTCCATCCGATTGAAGACCCCCGCGCTGAGAGCCTGCGGACCTTCATGACCCTGGTCGGCCTCGGCTTCTGCACCTGGTTCGTGCTACGGGGCGTCCGTTCGCTGTACGGACGCTGAAGGGGCAAGGCCAGGCTAGGGTGTCGAGCTGGATGGAGCTCGAGCGTCCCCTCGTGTCGGCTGGGCGGGCAATGTCTTGCGCTTCCGGTCCCTCCTGGTCGCCCCGGTCTGGCTCGCCGCGCTGTGGCGCGACCCGGCGTTCCGCCGCGACAGACTTCTCCTAAAGTCCGGGGGCACCGTTGACGCGCTCCCAGGCGCGGAGCAGCTCTCCAACGCTCCAGGCTTGGGCGGGTGCACCCACGGGCCGGAAGGGGGGTTCCGGTTCAAAGCACTCCGACACCGAACCAAGACAGCCCTCCTGTTGAAGGCGCGCCTGCAGCCCGTCCAGCAGGTTCAGACAGTGGCTTCGCGTCGCGGCCGTGTGGCCGTGCACGGCGAGGTAGCCGTCCACGTAGGGGCCGAGAAGCCAGGGCCAGACGAGGCCCTGGTGGTAGGCGGCGTCGCGCTGGGAGGGGCCTCCGCCGTAGCGCGGCTGGTAGCCGGCCTCGCCTTGCGCCAGGGTCCGCAACCCGACCGGGGTGAGGAGGTCTGCCTCCACCCGGTGCAGGACCGCGCGGCGCTGGCTGGGCTGCAAGAGCGGGAAGGGGAGGCTAAGTGCCAGAAGCTGGTTGGGGCGGACGCGGCCATCCGGCCCCTCCGGAAGCAGGACGTCGTACAGGCAGTCCTTGGCCGCGTTCCAGAAGCGCGCTTCGAACGAAGCGTGGGAACGGTCGGCCAGCAGTTGCCAACGGCCGACCTGGGGGCCATCGCCCAGCTCTCGGGCCCATCCTTCCATCAGGCGGAGGGCGTTGTACCAAAGCGCATTCACCTCCACTGGCTTTCCATGTCTTGCCGTCACCGGTTGCCCGTCCACTCGCGCATCCATCCAGGTGAGGTTGGTGCCAGGGCCTCCGGCCACCAGCAGCCCGTCGGCCGGGTCGACGTGGATGCCGTGGTGGGTGCCCTCAAGGTGGGCCTCCAGAATGCCCACGGCCGCTGGGTAGAAGACGCTGCGCAGGAAGTCCTGTTCCCCGCCGGCGGCGAGGTAGGCGCGCGTGGCTTGAAACATCCACAGCGTGGCGTCGGCGGTGTTGTACTCGGCCGGGCCGGCCTGGTCCGGAAACCGGTTGGGCACCAGGCCCCGGTCGAGGTAGCGCAGAAACCCCTCCAGGACGCTGCGGGCCAGGTCCAGCTGGCCACGGGCCAGCAGCAGGCCGGGCAGCGCAATCATCGTGTCCCGTCCCCAGTCCGCGAACCAGGGGTAGCCCGCGATGATGGTGGGAGACGTGTCCGCGCGGAAGACGAGAAACTGCTCTGCCGCAGCGCAGAGGCGTGCGCGGACGGGTCCTCCCGGCTGCTGGCGTTGTGCAAGCATGGTCGCCTCGGCCGCCAGGACGGAGGCGCTGTCCAGCGCTGCGGCCGCATCCAGCGTCGCCACCACCCAGGCTGGCTGTGCGGGCAGAACGTCAAGCAGGAAGCTGCCCGGCAGGAAGAGGTCCTCGCGGTAGTCGAGGCCCCGCTCGAGTTCCAGAAGGTATTCGACGTTGTCGTGCCACAGCGGCGCGCGCTGGAAGGGACTGCCCGGATGGTGCAGGAAGAGTGGCGGGAGGGCTGCGTATGGCCGCAGCGCGACGCGGCGGCCATGGCCGCCTTCGTCCTCCCGCACCAGGCTGCTGACCGCGTCGTTGTGGTGGGCGAGGCCGTGGAAGTCCCGGAAAGCCAGAAGCGGCTCCACGCGCAGCCGCACGGGGCGGTTGCTGCGGTACAGCACCACCAGCGTCTGCTGCCCCCGGACGAGGAAGAGGCGACGCTCGAGGCGGACGTCACCCACCTGGAACGTCCAGGTCGGACAGGGGTCGAGGCGAAAGGAGTCGAGCAGCCGGTAGCCGGTCGGGTGCAGCGTCCCCGGGTACTGGTTGGTGGCCAGCGCCGTCTCGCCCGTGGGCCCAAGGAGCGTCTCTTCGAGGCGGGACAGGGTGACGATGCGCTCCACCGGCGGGCGCAGGGAGGCCACCAGGAGTCCGTGGTAGCGGCGGGTGTTGGCTCCGGACACGGAGCCCATGGCAAAGGCCCCCGTCGCATTCGTCTCCAGCCATTCCAGCCGCGAGGCGCGGGCAAAGTCCCGACAGGTGGCCCCGTCGACACGGAGCGGCGCGAGCCCCGAGGTGGGCGCGGCGGACGGCGTACTCACCGGGATGTCACCGCCACGCGCCGCCTGTCCCCTGGAGGGGCTTCGGCCTTGGCTGCGTGCCGTCCGCGCTCCAGCGCTGCCGGCTGCCACGCCCTGGCAAGGCCGCCCCTCATGTCACCACCATAGGCTCAGGCAGCCGCTGCCGCGGTGGCAAGCCGGGCGCGCGCGCAGCGGGCGGGGCCCCACGCAGCCCGTCGAATTCTGGGTTGACAACGCCTGGGAGATATTTAGGTTGGCAGGCAGGGCCCTCGAGTGCCAGCCGGCCCGACCATCACTAATTCTAAGTAAATCCAGGAGGTTGCCCATGTCAGCCAAAGAGATTTTCTTCCACGAGAACGCCCGGGACGCCATCATGCGGGGGGTGCGTGTCCTGAGCGACGCGGTGGCCGTCACCCTCGGCCCCAAGGGACGCAACGTCGTCATCGAGAAGTCCTTCGGCTCTCCCACCATCACCAAGGACGGCGTGACGGTGGCCAAGGAGATTGAGCTGGAGAACCGCTTCGAGAACATGGGCGCGCAGATGGTGAAGGAGGTGGCGAGCAAGACCTCCGACAAGGCCGGCGACGGCACCACCACCGCCACCGTGCTGGCGCGGTCCATCTACGAAGAGGGCCTGAAGCTGGTGGCTGCCGGCCACAGCCCGATGGACCTCAAGCGCGGCATCGACCACGCGGTCGAGACGGTGGTGGCTGAGCTGAAGAAGCTGTCCAAGGCCACCAAGGACCACAAGGAGATTGCCCAGGTGGGCACCATCTCCGCCAACGGCGACGAGGAGATTGGGAAGATTCTTGCCACCGCCATGGAGAAGGTTGGCAAGGAGGGTGTCATTACGGTCGAAGAGGCCAAGGGCCTGGAGACCACACTCGACGTGGTGGAAGGCATGCAGTTCGACCGGGGCTACCTGAGCCCGTACTTTGTCACCAACCGCGAGCAGATGGAGGTCGAGCTGGACGACCCTTACATCCTCATCAGCGAGAAGAAAATCTCGGCCATGGCCGACCTCATCCCGGTGCTGGAGGCGGTGGCACGCAGCAGCAAGCCCATCCTCATCATCGCCGAGGACGTGGAAGGCGAGGCGCTGGCCACCCTGGTGGTGAACAAGCTGCGCGGCGTTCTCAATGTCGCCGCGGTGAAGGCCCCGGGCTTTGGTGACCGGCGCAAGGAGATGCTGAAGGACATCGCGGTCCTCACCGGCGGGCAGGTCATCTCCGAGGAGCTGGGCAACAAGTTCGAGAATGTGACCCTGAACGACCTGGGCCGCGCCAAGCGGGTGAAAATCGACAAGGACAACACCACGCTGGTCGATGGCGCCGGGAAGAAGGCGGACATCGAAGGCCGGCTCAAGCTCATCCGCAACCAGATTGAGGAAAGCACCAGCGACTACGACAAGGAGAAGCTCCAGGAACGCGTGGCCAAGCTGGCCGGCGGCGTGGCGGTGGTGAAGGTGGGTGCGGCCACCGAGACCGAGATGAAGGAGAAGAAGGCGCGGGTGGAGGATGCGCTGCACGCCACCCGTGCCGCGGTGGAAGAGGGCATTGTCCCGGGTGGCGGCGTGGCCTACGTCCGCTGCCTCCCCGCGCTGGAGAAGTTGAAATTGGGTGGAGAGCAGGATTTCGGCGTGGAGATTGTGCGCCGTGCCATCACCGAGCCGTTGAAGAAGATTGCCTCCAACGCAGGACACGAAGGCGCGGTTGTCCTCAACAAGGTGCGCGAGGGCAAGGGCGCCTACGGCTTCAACGCCCGCACCGAGGTGTACGAGGACCTGGACAAGGCCGGCGTCATCGACCCGACCAAGGTCGAGCGCACCGCGTTGCAGAACGCCGCTTCGGTGGCCTCGCTCCTGCTCACCACCGAGGCGATGGTGGCCGAGAAGCCGAAGAAGAAGGGCAAGGGCGGCGGGTCCGGCGGCGGCGGCGGCGGTGGCCCGGATTACACCGACGACATGGACTATTAGGCCGTCAGGCGGCGCCACTGCGCGCCGCGGGCACGGCGTCGAGGTTGGGGCTCGCGACGTACACCACGTTTCGCGAGCTCCGCTTGCCCCGGTACATGGCGCGGTCTGCCTGGTCGACCAGGGTACGCTTGTCGGTGGCGTGCTCGGGGTAGCTGGCCACCCCGACGCAGGTGGTCAGGCTGAGGCCGTAGCCCTCGCGCGCCAGGAAGTGGTGGGACTCGACGGCCCGTCGGATGCGTTCGGCCACCTTCAGAGCGCCGCCGGAGTCTGTCTCCCGAAGCAGCACCACGTACTCATCCCCGCCCCAGCGGGCCGCCACGTCCTGGTCGCGGGTGCAGGACTTCACCACCCGAGCCGCCTCGATGAGGAGCTTGCTTCCCACCAGGTGCCCGTGGGTGTCGTTCACGTTCTTGAAGTAGTCCAGGTCGAGGAAGAGAATGCTGAAGGGCTGGCGGCCGTCGGCCCGCGCGAACTCGCGCTCCAGCGCCTCGTCCAAGTAGCGGGCGTTGTACAGCCGGGTGAGGTCGTCCAGGTAGACGAGGTCCTCGGCCTGTTCAATGCGGTCGGCATGGTGCAGCGCCAGCGCCAGGTGCTGGGCGAGGTAGCTCGCCGTGTCGCGCAGTCCGGCCGGTTCCTGCGCCTGCAGCAGCAGCACCCCCCAGCCCCGCAGCCCGGCCGAGGGGTCGAGTGCCGGAACGGCGACGGCATGGGCGAAGTGGGGCAGGCCGGCCATCTCGAAAGCGCGCGCCGGCGGGTCCCGCAGCTGGGCCTCGCAGGCAGCCTGGAGCGGGGCGAGGAATTCGCCCGGCACGCCGTCGGCGGCCTCGTGCCGGAGCTCGCCCTTGGGGCCGCGCGTCCAGACCAGGGCAGCGTCCGCCTGACACAGCTGGACGAAGGCGGAGGCGGCCGCCGAGCCGAGGCGGCCGCGGTCCAGTACGGTGAGCAGCCGCTGTCCGGCCTCCACCAGGGCGACGTGGCGGCGCAGGGCAGCGTTCTCCTGCAGCAGCTGGCGGGTGGTGAGTGCGCGCGACACCGCATGCCGGAGGGCCTCGGGCCGGACGGGCTTCACCAGGTATTCGGCCGCGCCGCTCTTGATGGCGCGCACCGCCGGCCCCACCTTGTCCAGGGCCGTAATCAGCACCACCTCCACGTCCGGGTAGCGCTCCTTGGTATAGCGGAGCACCTCCATGCCGTCCCCCTGGGGGAGGATGAGGTCCGTCACCACAATGTCAAAGGCATGCAGCGCCAGGGCAGCGCGTGCTTCGGTGACGCCGCTGACGGCGTGGACTTCGTGCCCGGCGTCGGCGAGGTAGTCGCCGTACACTGTCCGGGCCACCTTCTCGTCATCGACCAGGAGAACGCGCGCCATGGGTGGAGGAACCAGCGAAAAATGCTATCCGTTAGCCCCTTCTTGGGGATAGCCGCACACCAGCGCACTCGGGGGCTTCCTAAACTTGACAGCCGTTGCGTCGCGCCCTTCCAATGACCGGAATTTGCTGAAGGATTCCTGAGGCTTTCCTTCGAGGCCCTGCCCATGCCGAAGCAGCTGCTGGTTGCCGACGACTCGCTCACCATTCGCAAAGTCATCGGGATGGTCTTTGCCGTGGAGGACGTGTCCATCACCTTCGTGGACAACGGCATCGACGCCATCACCCGGGCGCGTGAGCTGAAACCCGACTGCGTTCTGGCCGACGTGCTGATGCCCGGCAAGAGTGGGTATGAAGTGTGCGAGGCCCTCAAGGCCGACCCGGCCACCGCGTCCATCCGCGTGCTGCTGCTGGCCGGCAACTTCGAACCGTTCGACGAGGCGCGCGCCCGCGGGGTGCGGGCGGACGACTTCATCGTCAAGCCCTTCGAAAGCCAGGCCATCATCGACAAGGTGCGTGCGCTGGTGGGCCTGCCCGCCGGTATCCCGCCGCCGGCACGTACCTACGCCCCGTCCCCCCCTGCCGAGCAGGCCCCCTTCGCGCCCCGCCCGCGGGCGCCGATGGCGGGGATGCCGGCGCGTCCGCCCCTGGCCGGCAGCGGTTTCACCCCGGCGGCCGGACTTTCACGGCCCCCGTCCAGCGTCCCCCAGCCGATGCCGGGGCCGGCCGGCGTGCCCCGGCCTGCTGGCGCGCCGACGCCGCTGTCCAGCGGACCGGCCCTCTCGCGCCCCTCGACGTTTCCCAGTCCGAGCGCGCCCGCTGCCCCCCGCCCCCTGGGCGGCACCATGCCCACCGCGCCGGGGGTGGCCCGCCCGGCGCCCCAGCCCTACGTCCCGGCGGCCCCCCGGACGGGGTTTGCCCCCCTGACCAGTCCCGGCCTGCCACGGCCCCCGGGCGCTTCGCTGCCCACGCAGAGCAACCCGGCAGTCGCGCGGCCGCCCGTGCCTCAGCCGTACATGCCAACGGCCGCGCCCCGGGCCGCGGTGCCGCTGCCGTCCCTTCAGCCGCGTGCGCGCGAGTCCTTCGCACTGGGCACCACCCCGGGGGTGCCCGGCCCCGCTGCGGCGGGGACGGTCGAGGAGATGACGCTGGACGTGGGCCTGGTGGACGCCCCCACCCCGCTGCTGGCCCCTCCGGCGGCGGACGGGGGGGAGGCCGCACTGCGCGCCGCCCTCAAGAATGCCTCCCAGGAAGTCATCGAGCGCATCGCCTGGGAGGTGGTGCCACAGCTGGCGGAGACCATCGTCAAGGAGTACGTGGAACGCACCATGCGGGAGCGGGAGCCCAAGGCCTGAGCGGAGACAACGTGGAGGAGCTCCCGAAGGCCTACGACCCCACCGAGGTCGAGCGCCGCTGGTCGGATGCGTGGAAGGAAGCGGGCTGTTTCCGGGCGGAGGCGAGCTCGGAGAAGCCGCCGTTCTGCATCGTCATTCCCCCGCCCAACGTCACCGGCGCGCTGCACATGGGGCACGCGCTCGGCGACGACGCATCGAGGACATCTTCACCCGCTGGCGGCGCATGGCCGCCTACAACGCCATGTGGCTGCCGGGCACGGACCACGCCGGCATCGCCACGCAGATGGTGGTCGAGCGCGAGCTGCAGCGCGACCGAGAAGCAAGAGCCGGCACGACCTCGGCCGCGAGGCCTTCGTCGAGCGCGTCTGGGACTGGCGGCAGAGGCACGGCGACCGGATCCTCGAGCAGCTCAAGCTGCTCGGCTGCTCGCTCGACTGGGAGCGCGCGCGCTTCACCATGGATCCGGCGCCTACTCGCGGCGGTGATCGAGGCCTTCGTGCGGCTCTACGAAGAGGGGCTCATCTACCGCGCCCAGCGCCTCATCAACTGGTGCCCCTCCTGCCGGACGGCGCTCTCCGACCTCGAGGTCGACTACGACGAGGGGACGCAAGGGGAGCTGTACGAGTTCGCCTATCCGCTGGCCGACGGCATCGGGCGAGATGGTGGTGGCGACCACCCGCCCCGAGACGATGCTGGGCGACACCGCGGTCGCCGTGCACCCGGACGATCCGCGCCACCAGGCGAAGATCGGCAAGATGGTGCGCCACCCGTTCGTGAACCGCGAGTTCCCGATCATCGCCGACGCGATCCTGGTCGATCCGAAGTTCGGCACCGGCGCGGTGAAGGTGACGCCGGCGCACGACTCCGAACGACTTCGAGACCGGGCAGCGGCACAACCTGCCGATGATCTCGATCCTCGACGAGAACGGGGACGGTCAACGCCGAGGGGGGCCCGTTCGCGGGCATGGACCGCTTCGAGGCGCGCAAGGCGGTGAAGGCCGAGCCTCGCCGAGCTGGGCCTCGAGCGGGGCTCGAAGCCCCACGTGCACGCGGTCGGTCACTGCCAGCGCTGCGACACCGTGGTCGAGCCGATGCTGTCGACCCAGTGGTTCGTGAAGATGGAGCCGCTGGCCAAGCCGGCCATCGAGGCGGTGGAGCAGGGGAAGACGAAGTTCGTCCCCGAGAGCTGGTCGAAGACCTTCTTCCACTGGATGAACAACATCCGCGACTGGTGCATCTCGCGCCAGCTCTGGTGGGGGCACCGCATCCCGGCCTGGTACTGCGGCAAGTGCGGCGAGACGACCGTCGCCCGCACCGACGCCCACCGGCCTGCGGCAAGTGCGGCGCGGCAGTCGACAGCCTCAAGCAGGACGACGACGTGCTCGACACCTGGTTCTCGCTCCTGGCTCTGGCCGTTCGCCACGCTCGGCTGGCCCAACGAGACGCGCGAGCTCAAGACCTTCTACCCGACCACCGTCCTGGAGACCGGCTACGACATCCTCTTCTTCTGGGTGGCCCGCATGATGATGGCGGGGCTGCACTTCATGAAGAAGGTGCCCTTCCGCACCGTCTACCTCCACACGATGGTGACGGACGAGAAGGGCGAGAAGATGTCGAAGGTGAAGGGCAACACCATCGACCCCCTGGACGTCATCCACGGGGCGAAGGCAGATGCCTTGCCGCCGGCCCTGCGCAACAAATTCCCGGACGGCATGCCCGCCTTCGGGGCAGACGCGCTGCGCTACACGCTGGCCTCCCTCACCCAGCAGGGGCGTGACATCAAGCTGTCGCTGGAGCGCGTCAACGGCTACCGGGCATTCGCCAACAAGCTGTGGAATGCCACCCGCTTCGTGCTCCTCAACCTCGGGGACTTCCAACCAGACGCCGCCCCCCTGCAGCGGGGACGCCTGACGCTGGCCGACCGCTGGATACTGGCCCGACTCGAGCGCGTCACCGAGGAGGTGGAAAGCGCGCTGTCCACCTTCCAATTTGCCGACGCGGCCTCGGCCCTCTACCAGTTCGCCTGGCGGGCCTTCTGCGACTGGTACATTGAGCTGGCCAAGGCCCCCCTGCAGGGGGAGGACCCGCACGCCCGCGCCACCACCCAGGCAGTGCTGGTGCGGGTGCTCGACCAGCTGCTGCGCCTCCTTCACCCCTTCTTGCCCTTCCTCACCGAGGAGCTCTGGCACCGCCTCCCGGGGGTGGCCCCGGATGCGTTCCTGGCGAGGGCCGAGTTTCCGGAGGCCACCGGGGAATGGCGCGATGCGGCAGCGGAGCAGGAAATGGGCCCGGTGGTGGCCGTCATCGAGGCGATTCGCACCATCCGGGGCGAGAGCAACCTGTCGCCAGCGGCCCGGTTCCGGGCGGTGGTGCAGTCCGAGCGCCTGGGCTTGCGGGAGGCGCTCCAGCGGGCCTCCGGGTACGTCCTACCCCTGGCCGGCCTGGCCTCCCTGGACGTCCAGCGCCCCGGGCCCCAGCCCCCCCAATCGGCCACCTGGGTGGGGGAGGGGCTACAAGTCTTCGTTCCCCTCGCAGGACTGCTGGATCTGGCCGAGGAACGTGCGAGGCTGGGGAAGGAGCTTGTCCGGGTGGAGACAGATTTAGCAGGACTGAGGAGAAAGCTGGACAATCCGAGCTTCGTCGCCAGAGCGCCTGCCGAGGTGGTCGAGAAGGACCGCGCACGCGTCGCGGAGCTTGAGCAACGAAGGGTAAAGGTGCAGGAAAACCTGACTCGCATCAAGCCGGAGGGAACGATGTCGGAAAAGACGCCGGAGGAGATGTTCCAATCCACACCGCCCACGACGCCATCGAGCGGCATGTTCGGCATTCCGAGCGAGCCCGCGCCTGCGCCGCCGGCGCCGATGGCGGCTGCTCCCGTGGCCCGCAAGGCGGCGCCGGCCAAGAAGAAGAAGGCAGCGGCCAAGAAGAAGCCGGCCCGCAAGGCCAAGCGCGCCAAGAAGAAGGCCGCGCCGCGGAAGGCCAAGCGCGGAGCGAAGCGGAAGGCAGCCAAGAAGAAGCCGGCTCGCAAGGCCAAGCGCAGTGGGCGGCGAAAGGTGACGCGCCGCACGACCAAGCGCCGGGGCCGCCGCTAGCAGCCTCCCCGCGGGGGCGGGCAGCTTCTCCATGGATGCCCTCGACCGGCTGATTGACCTCGCGCTGGACGAGGACCTCGGCGCGGCGGGGGACGTCACCACCGCAGCGCTGGTGCCCGCCTCGGCGCGCGGTCGCGCTGAGTTGCTGGCCAAGGAACGGCTGGTGTTGGCCGGCGGCGAGGCCTTTGCGCGCGTCTTTCAGCGCCTCGAAGCGACGGCAGCGGTGGCCTTCTGCTACCCGGACGGCGCCCGGGTGGACGCCGGGACGGTGGTGGCATCTGTCTCGGCCTCGCTTCGCACCCTCCTCGTGGGGGAGCGAACTGCCCTCAATCTTCTCCAGCGGGTGTGTGGCATCGCCACACTGGCGGCCCAAGCGACCGAGGCGGTGCGCGGAACGAAGTGCCAGGTGCTGGACACGCGCAAGACGTCGCCCGGCATGCGGGCCCTGAGCAAGCTGGCGGTGCGTGCCGGCGGCGCGGCGAACCACCGATTCGGCCTCTTCGACGGGGTCCTCATCAAGGACAACCACCTGGCGGCGATGGGCGGGGACATCGCGGAGGCCCTGCGCCGAGCGCGAGCGCAGGCGCCGCGGCTGCTGAAAGTGGAGATTGAAGTCACCTCACTCGCACAGCTGGAGGCGGCCGTCTCGGGCGGCGCCGACGTCGTCCTCTTGGACAACATGGCGGACACGGACGTGGCCGAGGCGGTACGGCGCATTGCCGGCAGGGTGGAGGTGGAGGTCTCCGGCGGCGTCACCCTGGAGCGGCTGCCGACGCTGGCCGCCCTGGGCGTGGACTTCATCTCCATGGGGGCGCTGACGCACTCGGCCCGCGCCATGGACCTCTCGCTCGAGCTATTGCCCCAGCCCTAGCCATGGGGGCGGCCGACGCACCGCGCCAAGCTGGCGCGCTGGCTAGTGCCCGAGGGAAATGGCCTCGTTGCGGGTGACGCCCTCAGCCCCGGCCAGCCCGCCCATCTCCATCAGCGTGGCCGCGGTGGGGGCGACGTCCACCGCCTGGACGCGCTGTGTGTAGGTGCCCGGGCGGACGCCGCGCCCATACAGCACCAGCGGCACCTGCGCGTCATAGGCATACGGCAGCCCGTGGCTAGTCCCATCCTCCTCCTCGTCCAGGACGGCAAATGGGCGCAACAAGAAGAGAACATCGCCGCTGCGCCCGGGGAAGTAGCTGCGGCGAAGCGCCCCCCGGTAGCCCTGCAAGTCATCGCAGCCGCCGAGGTCATCGCGAGCGACGGCCAGGGCCACCCCCGGCTGCCGGGCCAGCCAGGTGGCGGCGGCGCGGCGCACCGCCGGGCCGTCCAGGTGTCGCGTCTCCAGGGCCTTGTCGTCCAGCACCACGTTGAAGTCCCGGAAGCCGAGCAGCAGCGGCGCGCCGAAGAGGCGCGTCAGCTCGGCCTGCAGCCCGTTCTTGAACGAGGACGGCTTGACACGCAGGCCGGGAAGCCCCGCCGCGATGAGTTCCTCGGGGATGGCCGCGCCGCCATGGTCCGAGCTCAGCACCACCAGGAGGTTGGAGCGGCCTCCAGCAGCGCGCTCGGCGGCCGACAGGAGGTCCCCCAGGGCCTTGTCCAGTCGCACCAGCGCGTCCTGGACCTCCCAGGAATACGGCCCGTACAGGTGGTAGATGCGGTCGAGGCTGCTGAAGCTGATGGCCAGAAGGTCAGGAATCTCGTCCTTGCCCAGTTGCTCCGCCAGCAGCGCTGCCTTCGCCGCTTCCACCAGGAAGTCGTCGAAGAAGGGCGAGCTGGCGAAGGCGGCGTAGGACTGGGGGCCCGGGGCGGGGAGCCCGGCGGACAGCGGGTGGGGGAACTTGCGCTTCATCCCGAAGGCATCGGCCTCGAAGGGGCGGTCGTCCTGGCCGCTGTACGCCTTTTCCTGAAGGCTGAGGGTCCAGGAGAGGGCGAAGGCCTGGTCGGGAAGCCGCTTGTCGTTGAGGGCCTTCACCCATGCCGGAAGCTCCTTGGCGTAGAAGGTCCCGGTGACGAGGCGGCCCACCGCCTCGCTGAACCAGTAGGGAGCGCCGAGTCGGCCCGCCAAGGCGATGGCCGCCCGGCCCTTGCCGGCCAGGACGACGGCCTTGCCCGCCCGGGCGGTGAACATGCGCAGGTGGTCCGCCAGCGTCTCGCCCAACAGCGCCTCCGGCGAGCTGTCCTCGGGTCCGGGCGGCGCACCCAGGACGGGGTGGCCGGGGTCCCAGAAGATGGGCTCCTCCTTCCCAGTACTGCGGTTGAGGAGACGGTTGCTGACGATGCCGGTGCGCCACGGGTAGGCGCCGGTGGCCAGGACTGCATGGCCTGGGGCGGTAGCGACCTCCGCCTGCTCATGGCGCGTGTCCGGGAAGAAAGCCCCCCGGTCCAGCAGCGTGGCCAGGCCGGCGCGGAAGTGACCGCGGTTGCGAAGGAGGAGGTCCGTCCCGAGCGAGTCCACGCTGATGAACAGCGTCAGCCGGGGCGGCTTGGCGAGCACGGGGGCGGCGAGAAGAAGGACGGCGAGAGAAAGGCCACGGACGAGGGCAGGGGTAGTGCGCATGGGGCTCTGGGTTGCTGGTTGAAGCCCACGGTGCCTGGTGCGCGCAAGGGCGGGCAACCCGCTTTCCCCGTCACCACGGAGGGCGCGGGTGGAGTACCTTCCGTTCCCCCAGTGTTCGAAGCGCGACAGCGGGTCATCTACGGGGACACCGACCAGATGGGGGTGGTGTACTACGCGAACTACCTTCGCTACTTCGAGCATGCGAGGAACGAGCTCTTCCGCGCCCATGGCAGCACCTACCGGGCCTTCGAGGGACAGGGGCTCATGCTGCCGGTGGTCGAGGCCTTCGTGAATTACCGAGCCCCGGCGCGCTATGACGACATGCTGCTCATCGGTGCGGAGATTTCCGCGGCCTCCCGGGTGCGCCTCACCTTCCTTTACCAGGTCCGCCGGGAGGGCGAGGCGGCGGTGCTCTGCGCCGGGCACACCGTGCACGCCTGCGTCACCACCGCCGGCAAGCCCGCGCGCCTTCCGGAGTACGTCGTCCAGCTCGTCTCTAGCCGTGCCAAGGGGGAACCATGATGGACCGCAACCTGGCGCTGGAAGTGGTGCGCGTGACTGAGATGGCGGCCATCGCGGCGGCACGGTTGATGGGACGGGGCGAGAAGCACCTCTCCGACCAGGCCGCGGTGGACGCGATGCGCCGGGCCTTCGACGCCTTGCCCATCCGCGGAGTCGTCGTCATCGGCGAGGGCGAGCGCGACGAGGCGCCGATGCTGTACATCGGCGAGGAAGTCGGTCGCCGCGGCCCCGACGACCCGGCGGTGGACATCGCCCTCGACCCCTTGGAGGGCACCAACCTCTGCGCTTACGGGCGCCCGGGCGCCATCGCCGTGGTGGCCTTCGCCGAGCGCGGCCAGCTGCTGAACGCCCCGGACACCTACATGGAGAAGCTGGCGGTGGGACCGCGGGCCAAGGGTGCCATCGACCTGCGCAAGAGTCCCACCGACAACCTGCGCGCGGTGGCCGCGAAGCTGCAGCGGCGGGTGGAGGACTTGACGGTGATTGTGCTCGACCGGCCCAGACACGAGGGCCTGATTGCCGAGCTGCGCGCGGCGGGAGCGAGAATCCGTCTCATCGAGGATGGCGACGTGGCGGCCGCCATCGCGACCTGCTTCGAGGACACCGGGGTCGACATGCTGATTGGGACTGGCGGTGCGCCGGAGGGCGTCATCGCTGCCGCCGCCTTGAAGAGCGTCGGCGGCGACTTCCAGGGCCGACTCAAGCTGCGCAGCGCCGAGGAAGCGGAGCGAGCCAAAGCGATGGGGGTGAAGGACTTCGACCGGGTCTACACGGCCGAGGAGCTGGCGCAGGGCGAGGTCATGTTCGCCGCCACCGGCGTCACCGGTGGGGACTTCCTCAAGGGGGTGCGCTTCTTCGGCGGTGGCGCGGAGACCCACTCCGTCGTCATGCGGAGCAAAACGGGAACCGTCCGCTATGTGCAGGCCACCCACAAGTTCGACAAGAAGCCGGGCTACGCGCCGTAAGCGGCGCACGCCGCAAGGGGCATCTCCAATGGCAAGCGCCACCCGTTCCATCGTCATCAACGCACCCGTGGAGCGCGTCTTCGACGTGATTGTCGACTACGAGCGCTACCCGGAGTTTCTCACCGAGGTGAAGTCCATCCGCACCTCCTCCCGCCAGGGGAACCACGTCAACATCCACTACGAAGTCGACGTCATGAAGCGCATCCACTACACGCTGCACATGACGGAGGACCGCCCGCGGGGCCTGCAGTGGACCTTCGTCGAGGGCGAGGTGATGAAAGACAACCGGGGGGGATGGGTCCTCGAGGCCACGCCCGAGGGAAGAACCAACGCCATCTACACGGTCGAGGTCACCCTGGGGCTGCTCGTCCCCAAGCCCCTCGTCCACGCCATGGTGGAGTCGAGCCTTCCCAAGATGCTGGAGGCTTTCAAGAAGCGCATCGAAGGCGGCGGCGCCGAACGTTGAGGGGCGTCCCCCCCGGCCCGGGGGGTCTTCAGTCCTTCACGAAGCGCAGGACGACCAGGGCCAGCACGGCCACTCCCGCGCTGATGGCCAGCGCCGGCGTCGCACCGAAGCGGTCCCAGACCACCCCGGCAAGGAGGCTCGCGCCGAGCGTGGTAAGGCCGGTGAGCGCGTAGAAGAGGCCCATCGCCGTGCCGCGCTTCTCCCGGGGGGCTTTGTCGGCGATGAGGGCCTTCCCGACCCCGTCCGTGAGGGCCATGTAGATGCCGTAGACCGCCATCAGGGGCCAGATGCCCCAGGCCAGCGTGGGCGGCAGGAACGCGAAGCCCAGGTACACCACCACATAGATGGCCCACCCCAGACCGATGAGGGTCCACCGGCCGAACCTGTCACTGAGTTCACCCGCTGCGTACGAGAACGCCGCGTAGGTACTGTTGAAGACGGCGTAGACAAGAACCACGGCCCAGGGCGAGTAGCCGACGTCGCTCGCACGCAAGAGAAGAAACGTGTCGCTGCTGTTGGCGAGCGAGAAGAGGACGAGGACCGTCAGAACGCTCCAGTAGGAGCGCGGGAGCCCGAGGCGCCCCGGCGCGGCCGGAGCAACTGGCAGGGCCGGCGCGGCCATCCCTGCCGACGGCGCCTCCGCCTTCCCCCCGTCGGCCTCGGCAACCAGGAATGTCAGGAAGAGAGAGGCGGCGCCGAGCCCTGCCCCGACGCCGAACATGGCGCGGTAGACGGACGCTGGCGTGTTCACGGTAGCGCCCTCGACGGCTGAGCTCCCCTCGCGCGGAGCTCCGGTCAGCCAGAAGAGAAGCAAAGCGGAGGCGAGGGAGCCGAGCAGCGCTCCGGCAGTGTCCAGCGCCCGGTGCAGGCCGAAAGCCCGGCCTCGCTGGTCCGGTGTCACCGCATCCGTAATCAGCGCGTCGCGCGGTGCGCCACGCAGCCCCTTGCCGGTTCGGTCGAGCAGCCGCCCGCCGAGCACCTGCGTCCAGCTGCTCGCCACTGCGATGAGCGACTTGCCGAGAACCGGCAAACCGTAGCCCCAGCGAATCCAGGGCACCCGCTTGCCATGCCGGTCGCTGCGTGCTCCGGCAACGGCCGACATCAACGCGACGATGAGAACTGCTGCGCCCTCGACCAGGCCAAGGCTGGCTTTGGAGGCGCCAAGTGCGCCGACCAGGAACAGCGGCAGCAGCGGGTAAGTCATCTCGGTCGAGACATCGGCCAGAAACGACACCCCGCTCAAAAGCCACACCGCCCGTGGAAGTGGACGCCGACGAACGACGGGCGACGGGCCTTCGGTCACTGCTGACTCCTGGGCTGTGTCGGGGCAAGCGTGGCGTCGAGCGGGTCTTGCCCTGTCGGTGGCCCGTTGAGAAGGGAATTGAATGCCCCCCGCCGCGCCCCGCTTAGCCACGCAGGGGATGCCATCGGTTGACGTCGGCGTCAGCTTCCGGCTGCTCAAGCGCTAAGGTGCGCGTCCGGTGGCGACCCAGGGCGGCAGGAAACGCGGGAGGAACGGGGCGGCGCTGCCCATTCTGGGCCTGCTCCTGGGCCTTTCCCCGGCCTCCGCGGTTGCCTATCCATGGATGATTCGGCACGACTACACGGGCTGCGGGGCGTGCCACACCGACCCGTCCGGGGCCGGCCTGCTCACCGAATATGGCCGTGCCCAAAACGTCCTGCTGATGCAGATGAATACGCCGTGGACCCCAGTGCCACAAACCGGGGAGGTCCCGAAGTACGCGGGCTTTGCCTTCGGTGTCCTCCCTATGCCGGACTGGCTGCTGGCCCAGGTGACGTTTCGGGGTGCCGAATTCTGGCTGACCGCAACCAGACCCGGACAGGGAGGCCAACCGGGGACCACCGCGAGTCAGCAGTTGTTCCTTATGATGCTGCTCGATGCCCGCGCGGAAATTAAGTTCGGCATTTTCCGGGCCGGGGGTTCCCTCGGCTGGGGAAACACGCCCTACACGCTACCGGCGAGTGTCATCAGCAATCCCGATGCGACCAGCGAGCTGCTCAGCCGTGACTACTGGGTTGGATTGCAATTCGACGACAGCCTTCTGGTCCGGCTCGGCCGCATCAACCTGCCCTTCGGGCTTCGCAACGTCGAGCACACGGCCTGGGTGAGAAACAACACCCAGACCGACATCAACTACTCGCAGCAGTCCGGTCTCTCGCTGGCCTTCGAGGACGAGCACTTGCGCACCGAGGTCCTGGTCATTCTCGGAAACCTCAATGTCAGTCCCGACGCCTACCGACAGCGGGGCTTCAGCGGCCTGTTGGAGGTGCCGGTGGCGCCGCGCACCACGGTGGGTGTCAGCGCGCTGGTGACCCGCGCCGAGCTCAGCGTGGTCCCTTCCCCTCCGCTTCCGGATGGCCAGCCCGGCCCCCGCGGCCTGCCGGGCCTGCGGCAGGTCTATGGCCTCTTCAGTCGCTGGGCGCCCATCGTGCCCATTGTCTTCCTTCTGGAAGGGGACGTCTTCCTCAACACCAACCTCGGGAGTGGAGTCGTGCAGACCAACGCGGCTACATGGCTGCAGATGGACTGGGAACCCATTCAGGGCATTCACCTGTCGCCGGCCGTGGAGACGCTCAACACCTACGGCGTTCGGGGGACGGGCATCGGTACTTGGCTGACGCTGGACTGGTTCTGCCTGCCCCACACCGACATCCGGCTGGATGGTGTCTACCGCTTCGAGCCGTCTGCCGTCGGGGCCGCCTCCAATGTCTTCTCCTTCCTCGTGCAGCTGCACACGTTCCTATGAGGGCGGCGAGCACCAACCTGGCTGCCATCGTCGTGGGGGCCGCCCTGGCGCTGCTCCCGGGGAAGGCCGACGCCTCGACCGGTTACCCGGCGGAAATCCAAACGAAGCTCAATCTCTCCTACGCGCCGGCTTGTTCCATCTGCCACGCCGGCGGCGACACAGATGCCGGGACGGTGACGACCCAATTCGGCGCCCTCATGGAATCCCGCGGCCTGGTGGGCGGCAACAACCTAGCTTCCCTCGATGCTGCGCTCGCGGCCCTGGAGGGCGAGGGGAGCCTCTACATCACCTACCTCCAGCAGAATATCGACCCCAACAACCCGAGCACCGACTCCAATCCGGGCATCACCTACGGCTGCTTCAACGTGACGGGCCGGGGTCCAACCTCCGGGGCACTTGGGCTCCTCGTCGTCGCGCTGGTGTTCCTTGCCTTCCTGCGCCGTCGAGGACCGCGTGGCGCGTGAAGACCCATTCCCGAAACAGCGAAGCCGCTGCGCAGCCCAGGGGGTCCGGCAAGACACTTCTGGACAGCGCCACCGGGCCGGACGACCGCGGGTCGTCCCTTTCGGGAGCCCTGGGCCGGTCTGCCTTGGACTTTTCCCTGACAACTGGCAAGTCTTCTCGCCTGGCCGCGTCGATGCGCAAAGGGCTCCGTTCGCCGAAGGACCGAGTGAAAGTTTGGGGGTGGGTTGCCCTCCTCGTCCTGTTGGTGGCGACTGGACTGAGCCTCCCCTCGGTTCTCAGTTCCCGCCTCGTTTCTCAGAAGCGCGCGGCATTCGCGTTGAAACGTGCACGAGCGCACCTGGCGTCCCATCAAATCGACCAGGCCCGGGCCGAGTTTCGCGCGGCCCTTCAGCTCGACCCCGGCCAGGCGATGGCGCGCCGCGAGTTGGCGGACATGGAGCTTGGAGTGGGCCAGACGGACTCGGCCTTTCTCGCGTACGAGTCGCTGACCGAGATGCACCCCGAGGATGTTGACGGGTGGCTCAAGCTCGCTGGGCTGATGGTCAAGCGCGGACAGCTGGAGGCCCCCGAAGCGCTCCTTGATAGGGCCATCGAGTTGGACCCGCATCGCGGCGACCTTCGGCTGATGCGGGGAAACATCCGGCTTCGCCTCGGAAGGTATTACGGTGCTTTTCAAGACGCGCAAGCTGCCGTCTCTGCGACCCCGGACGATGCGGACGGCTGGGTCCTGTTCGTCCGGGCGGCCGCCCGTTCGCAGGGTGCCGCCTCCGGACTCGCCCTGGTGACCCGGGCCATCGGAAGGTTGGGCGAGCTGCCCGCGCTTGTTTCGCTGCGCGCGGGTCTGCTGCCGGGCGCCAAGGCGCCCGACCTCGGGCCGCCACCCGCCCCGCCGCGGCGGCTCCGCGCCGACGCGCAGACGGGGCGCGGCAATTTGGGAGCGTGGACCCGGGAGCACTGGCCCGGTCACCTGGCGGAGATTCGAGAGTCCTTCGAGGCGGCCACGGAACGGCGGGATTGGCCGGAGGCCCAGCGGCTGGTCGACTCCGCCGCCAGCGCGTCCCCCGGGTCCCCGTTCGCTCCTTTCCTCGGCGGGATGCTCGCCCTGGCAAGCGGCGACGTGAAACTGGCCGAGCAAAGACTGCTCCAAGCGCTGGCAATCGCGCCGCGCTTACCGGCGACCGTCGCCGCCCTGGGCAGGACTTGGTCTCTGCAGCGAGGCCCGTCCTTCGCCGCGGCACAACTGTTACGCATCGGGACAGTCGACCCCGAATTCGCGCTCGCCCGTTACATGGCCGCGCGAGCCTACATCGAGGCGCATGATCCACCTCGCGCAGAGGCCGCACTACGAAGCGGTCTCCAACTCCAGCCGGAATCGCCCGTTCCCTACCAGCAGCTAACGGACTACTACTTCGGGCTGGACCGCGCAGCGGAGGCGTTCGACATCTCTCGCCAAGGAGTCGAGCGCTTCCCGGAAGACACGGGGCTGCAGATGATGCTGGCGCAAATCGAGGAAGGAACGGGGCAGCCGCGCGCTGCCATTGCGACGTATGACGAACTTTTGGCAAAGAAGCCGGATGTCGACTTCGCTCAGTACAAGCTCGCTATGGTTCTGGCTTCCGAACCTGGCGACGCGGCACACCAGCGTCTCCTCGCCGTTCTTGAAAAGCTGCGGGGGGACACCCCGTCCGACCCGTCTTTGTTAAATGCGCTGGGTTGGCTGAGCTTCAAAGCGAATGACACCCGTCGCGCGCGCGAGTTGCTGGAGACGGCGGTGAGCGGCGCGCCCGAGGAACCGAGCTTTCACTACCACCTGGCTGTCCTCTACACGCAGGAAAACGATAAGGCCCGGGCGCGGGAGGAATTGCAGACGGCGCTGGCCGTTCCGCATCCCTTTCCGGAACGCGTCGACGCCGCGCGTCTGCTTCGCCAGAACGACACTCCGCCCGCATCGACGGACAAAGCGAGTGTAACTTCCGGCCGGCGTTGAGGATGGAGAGCCAACCGTGCCGAATTTGAAGCGTTCGCGTGTCGTCATCGCCGCCGGGGTGGTGGTCACGCTCGCAGCAGCGGTCGTTTACGAGGTGCGCCGCCCGCGCTTCGACATGGTGGCGACGCTGGCGCAACTTGCTGCGCGGGAGGGCGTCTGGGACAACCAATGGGACAAAATCGACGAGAAGTTAGCGGAGCTTCGCGCAGGGCTTTCCACCGAAAGGGACCCCTCGCGGCGGTTTGCGTTGAAGCGGTTCATTGCAACCCACGCCCTCTATCAGGGTGACACCGACGCTGCGATTCAGACGCTGGAGGAGGTCCAGCGCGAGTACGCAGGCAGCATGCCCCCCAGCCTCGCCGAAACGGTCAAAGCGGACCTCGCCTTTGCGCACTTGCGTCGCGGCGAGACGGAGAACTGTGCGCAACACCACACCTCCGCCTCCTGTCTCTTTCCAATCCAGGGTGAAGGCGTCCACCAGCTCAAGCGGGGCTCGACCGAGGCAGTCCGTCTCTATGAGGAACTGCTCTCCGACCCAACCACTGACCCCGAGAACGCGCTCGCCTACCGCTGGCTTCTGAATCTCGGGTACCAAACCCTGGGCACGTACCCAGACCACGTTCCGCCGCAGTGGCTGATTCGGCCGGAGGCATTCAAGTCCGACTACGACATTGGCCGCTTTGCCGAAGAGGCGGCCAAGCGGGGAATCGTCGAGTTCGGAGCAGCCGGTGGACTCATCCTCGAGGACTTCGACAACGACGGTCATCTCGACGTGATGATTTCCCACATGGGCCTCACCGACCAACTGGAGTACTTCCACAACAATGGGGATGGCACGTTTACCCGGATGACCGAGCAAGCCGGGCTGAAGGGGCTCGTCGGCGGGCTCAACATCGTCCAGGCCGACTACAACAACGACGGCTGCATCGACGTCTTTATTCCGCGCGGCGCCTGGCTCCACGACAGCGGGAAGCTGCCGCCCTCGTTGCTGAGGAACAACTGTGACGGGACCTTCACCGACGTCACTGCCCAGGCGGGCTTGCTCAGCTACTACCCGACCCAGTCGGCCACCTGGGCAGACATCAACAACGACGGCTACCTCGACCTGTTCGTCGGACTTGAAATCGACAAGAGAGTGGACTGGCCCCCCGGCACCAAGAACTTCCAACTCTACGTAAACAACGGAAACGGGACCTTCACAGAAGTTGGTGCGGCCTCCGGCATCCAACTCGAGGGCATGGTCAAGGGCGCCACCTGGGGCGACTACGACAACGATGGCTGGCCGGACCTCTACGTTTCGATTCTCGGAGGTGGCAATCGGCTGTTTCGCAACCTGGGAACCTCGCGCGGAGGAACGCCGAAGTTCGCCGACGTCACTGCCCAGGCCGGCGTGGCGGAGCCGCTGGTGAGCTTCACCACCTGGTTCTGGGACTACAACAATGACGGCTGGCCGGACATCTTCGTCTCGGGGTACTTCGCGACGCTCCCCAACCTCGTCCGCGAATACATTGGACAACGGGCGCAGGCGAAGGGCGAGAAACCCCGGCTGTACCGCAACAACAAGGACGGTACATTCACCGACGTCTCGCAGTCGGTGGGACTCGACAAGCTCCTCCTCACCATGGGGGCGAACTTCGGGGACCTGGACAACGACGGGTTCCTCGACTTCTACGTCGGCACAGGACAGCCGAACCTGTCGGTGCTTGTCCCCAACCGCATGTTCCGAAATGCCGAAGGCAAGGCCTTTCAAGACGTCACCACCTCGGGTGGCTTCGGCCACTTGCAGAAGGGCCACGGGGTGGCCTTCGGCGACATCGACAACTCTGGCAACCAGGACGTCGTCGAGGTGATGGGCGGCGTCTACCCGAGCGACAAGTTCTGGACGGCGCTCTACAAGAACCCCGGCCACGGCAACCACTGGGTAAAGCTGCAGCTGGTCGGCGTGAAGGCCAATCGCTTTGGCGTCGGAGCCAGGATTCGTATAGTTTTGAAGGCTCCGGACGGAACGCGGCGGGAAGTCTTCAGCACCGTCAGCAGCGGCGGGAGCTTCGGCGCTTCCAGTCTTCGTCCGCACCTCGGGCTGGGACAGTCCACCAACATCGAGCTGCTTGAACTGAGATGGCCGGGCAGCGGCACGGTGCAAACCTTCCAAGGGCTCGCTGCCGACCAGACCTACGAGATTCGGGAGGACCAGCCCGTGGCGAAACCCATCACGGCCGGGGAAAACGTGTCTGCTCGTGCGATGAAGTGACGTCCTTCTCCGGCGCCCGGCGCGTCAAGGTGTAGCGACCAGAGGCGAGCGTGAGGTTCTGAAGCCCTGACACCGTTCCGTCTGGCCACGTTACGCTCATCGAAGCAACGGACGGCCAATCTCCCAGGCCAAAGAAGGCGACCGGCGCATCGAAGGAAGAGTAGCCGCCGCTCCCCTTGATGTCGCGCACCTGCAACCGACCATCCGGGGCGCGGATTTCGACCCGGGCGCCGATGGCCTGCCGATTCGGCACGGTCTGGTCGTCGAGCGCGATTTGGAGTCCGGAACCCTTCGCGGCCTCATTCCGCCAGACGACGGGCGTCAGCTGAAACGGGTGGGTGATGATGTCCAGGTCGCCATCGTTGTCGACGTCGAGATAGACGGAGGTGCCGGTCGGAACGTGGTCCTCCAGGCCGAATTGCTTCGTCTCGTCCTTGAAGGTCGCTCCCTTCTGATTGTGGTAAAAGGTGGCAGAGACGCTTCCGGGGCGCAACCGTGAGCCTTGCGTCACATACAGTCTTGGTACGTGTCGTTGTCGAGGTCGGCAAAGCGCGCGTTCCAGCTCCAGCCGCCAAAGCCCGCGTGCCAGCCCTGGGTGATGTCGCGGTAGCCGTCTCCTCCGGGGGCGTAGAGAAGGTTGGTGTGTTTCACGGACGGAATCTCGTCGGAATAGGTGACGTCCGATTCCTCGTTGTCCATTGGGCTGAGTGCAATGGTTCCGCAGACGTCGTGAAGGGTGGTGAAGTCGGTTGGAATCTTCGCGCACTCGGCCATCACCGCCGCCTTGTTCGCGCCCAGCGCGGGTAGCCTGGCCAGGACTCGGAACCAGTGGTGGGACGTCACCACACAGTCGCGCTGTTGCAGCGGGTCGCTGAGCGCCAAGCAGGGCTCGACGCTGTTCATGTTTCGGGCCTGGATGGAGGCGTTCTGGAACCGAGCGGAGGCGTCGCAGCGCGAACGCTCGGCGATGTCGGGGTAGATTTCGCAACTACCCACCGGCGCTGCCAACTGCTTGGCCATCTGGCTGACGGTCCCCATCGCGATCTGGGCGATGTAGATTTCGCTGCGTCCGTCGTTGTCGAGGTCCGCCGCGTCCACCGACATGGTGGTGGTCGTCGACTGCGGAATCGGGCTGGCGGCACCCTTCACCGCCCGCAGCCGGCCGTGGTCGTTGAGATAGACGCGGTCGGGCTCGTCGAAGTCATTCCCGACGAAGAGGTCTGGCCACCCGTCACCGTTGAGGTCCGTGAAGAGGAGAGTCAGGGTGTCTCCCTCTGGCCCGGCCAGAGCTTCCGGCTCGAAGTTGCCGGCCCCCTTGTTGCGCCACAGGCGGTTGACTGCCGGAGCCGGGTAGAAGAAGCGCGGCTGGGAGGTGCTGGCCCCGGTGACGATGTCCAGCCGACCATCACGGTCCACATCGGCGAAGGCGACGGCGGTGACCGCCGTCTCATCGGAACGCGGGAGCTCGACGTGCGCTGCGCCGGAAAACGCGCCAGCACGATTGAAGAGAATGTGGCAACCGTGCATCCAGGTGCAAAAGAAGAGGTCGGATGCGCCGTCCCCGTCGAGGTCGACGAGGGCGACCACCGAGACAATCCAATCGCGCATGGCCGGAAAGTCGATTTGCTGCAGCGCGAAGCTCCCGCCAATGTTGGTGTACAGGAACACGCCGAAATTGGTCCCGACCACGACGTCGGTCCAGCCGTCACCGTTCACGTCACCCGCAGCGATTCCACCCACGTGCATCGGTCCTGGCTGCATGAGCTGGTAGGGGCGCGGTAGCGGAAGACGGTCGAAACCGACAGAGGCACCTTCCACGCGGGAGAAGCGCGCCCGGTGGCTCCCAGCCTGAGCTGGTAGGAAGGGAGCGCCGGTGAGCTCGAGGTTCTTGTCGGAGACAATTCTCCGCGCAGGGGGAGCGCCGGAGCCAAACCAGCGAGTTCCTCCGCGGTGCGGCCCGACGGCAAGAGCGTGGGCTGCGGCTTGGGCACTGGCAGCGACTCGAGCAAGCTCGCCGCGCGGTGGATGGTCCGTAAATCGTGCCACCGGTCGACGAGGGCGGCAGTCCCCCCGGCGAAAATCCCGAGCGCGAAAACGGCGGCGCCGGTGAGCGCAGCGATGCGCCAGGACAGCGTCGTACCGATGAGGCTCCAAGGGTAAACGCTGTAGAGCGCGAGCGTGACCAGCAGTGTTGCCACCGCGTACATCGGTACACCGGCGTTCCAAAGCACCGCGCAGATGACGACGTCGAAAGCGATGGGCACCGGCAACAGAGTGCCGAAGGCTGCGACCAACACCAGCACCGCCGCATTCGGGAGGAAGCCATCGACCTGGGCGATTTGCGCCACCCGAGTCCACGGCAGCAATTCCACGAGCACTGCGCCGAGCAGGCCTGCGACGACCATCAGCGGGAGGGACAGACGAATCACCGTCCAGAGATTTCTTGCGTAGCGCAGCAGCACCCAAGCTAGTGCAGGCAAGAAGCCTTTGGGCGCGTCGCCGGCCGGCGTCAGGAGGGACTTGGACACGCCGCCGAAAATGGAATCGAGCCATTGAAAGATGCGGAGGCCGGGGACACGAGGTGCAGCGTCGGTAGGTTTGCTCCAGCCTGGCCGGTCGGCCAGTCGAGACAACTGCGGCACCACGAGCAGAACCATCACGAGGCTCATGGCGACTTTCAGCAGGGCGAGGTACCAAGGGAAGAGGGTGATCACCATCCCGAGGACAATGACGTTGAAGCTCGGCGAGGCGAACATGGCCGCCAGCGCCGTCTCGACGCTGCTTCCGCCCTTGAGCATGGCTTGGCCGATGGGGGCCGCACAGTTGACGCACACACCGAGCGGCGCGCCGATTAGCATCCCTTGCACCGACCCTGCGAACTTTCCGCGTCGCGGCCGTGGCAGCAGCGGCACCAGGGTTAGCAAGCCCGCCGCCAGCAGCACGCCGAAAATCATCCCCTGCTTGTTGGTGATGCCCCACTCGGCGGCCACCCACAGGACCCGCTTGAGCTTCTCGTCGGCACGAGGCTCCGGGAAATGATTCTCGAACCCGAGCGGAGTGGAGAGTGCTTCGTCTGGGTCAGCTCCCGCCTTGCTCTGCAGAGACGGGTACCGCGAGCCCAGCCAGAAAACGCTGCAGATGGCGGCGATGGCGGCGAAGGTGATGAGGATGCGGGGTCGAATCGGCGGGCCGCCGGCATCGGCTTGAGAGCCACCACTTGCATAAACTCAGGACCTTTCGAGCATGGGGCCGCCGCAGACTAGCGCGGCGGTCGAAGCGCCTGTCAACGCATGCGTGTGGGCGCCGAGCGCCGGCCTGACGATTGACGCACCTCTATCCATGGCCGCCGACGGTAGCTCAGTCACTCCCCGGCGCACCTGACGTCGGTGTGCTTGCCGTTGCATTGCGCCAAGCGCTCGCGCGAAAGTGAGGGCCCGCGCGGCGAGCACCTCTCGTCCCGCTTCTGGAGAGTCCCCCGCTGGTACCATCTCCGCATCCCACTGCAATCGCCCTGCTCGGCTTGGTGGCAGTGGCGCTGACCGGACTCGACGGTTGCGGACGAACCTCCGGGCCGGCGTTCGTCGACGTGTCGGACGCAGGGGATGCTGGGGACGCCGTGGATTCGGGCAGCATCGCTCTGCTTGACTTCGACGAATGGGCAGTACGGCAATCCCCTCCCCAACCTGACAGCTGCGGAACTCGCGCGTTTTTTGGACGGCAGGAACGCATTCACCAAGCTTGAGACCATCGGTACGGGGCTCGGGCCTGTCTTCAATGAGCCTTTCTGCTCCGACTGCCATGATTCGCCCCCTGCCATTGGGGGAACCAACCAACGCTTCGAGACGCGTTTCGGGCGTCGCGAGGCCGACGGTGGCTTCGACCCATTGACCGCAGTTGGAGGGCCGCTTCTGCACGACCATGCGATTGGCACGGTGGACGGCGGATACACGTTTGTTGCCGAGGCGATTCCCAGCGAGGCCAACGTCGTCACGTCCCGGCGAACGCAGCCTGTGTTCGGCCTCGGCCTGGTCGATGCCACGCCCGACGCGGTCTTTGCCGAGCTCGCTCGTGCCCAGGCGATGTCCGCCCCCGAGGCGGCCGGTCGGACCGCCTCCGTCATCGACCTCACGACCGGGCAGCCTGCGGTCGGCAAGTTTGGCTGGAAGGCGGCCGACGCCTCGCTCCTCGTCTTCTCGGGCGACGCCGCGCTCAACGAAATTGGCATCACCAGCCCGCCATTTCCCAACGAGGTCTGCCCGCAAGGCGACTGCACGGCTCTAGCCTTCAATCCCGAGCCCGGCGTGAACGACCCGGGGGGTCAGGACATCGCGCGTTTTACCGACTTCATGCAGTTCCTGGGCCCGCCCCCAGGTCCAAGACTGACTGGGGACGCCGTGCAGGGCAGCAAGGTCTTCGTCGTCGTGGGCTGCGCCGTGTGCCATGTGCCGACGCTGGTGACGGGTCCCAATGCCATCGTTGCCTTCAACCAAGTGGCCTACCACCCCTACTCGGACTTCCTGCTCCATGACATGGGCAGCTTGGGAGATGGAATTGACCAGGGAGACGCCCAAGGGCGTGAGATGCGCACGCAGCCGCTCTGGGGTCTCTCGTTCCAGACCCGATTGTTGCACGATGGACGTGCGACGACAGTCAGTGAGGCCATTGCTGCGCACGACGGGCAAGGCGCGGCGGCACGCGACGGAGTCGCGGCGCTCAGTACGACCGATCGCGCGGCACTTCTCGCGTTTCTGGCCGCGCTCTAGCGTTCAAGCGACGGGTGCAGCGCCTCGTGCCGCAGGGTCATTTCTCGGCGGCGTCGAGCTGGACCAACAACCGGCGCGCCTCGACTTCCTCCGGAAAGGTGCGACCTGACGCAAGCGCGGAGCGGAGCTCTCGGATGGCCAGCGTAGGGCTGTCGGACATCAGCGCAACCGCAAGATAGAAGCGCAAGCTCGAATCCTCGGGGGCTCCTCGGACTGCGGCCTCCAAGTAGGCCTTCGCGCGGGGCGAATCCTTGGCGACTTCGAGGTAGACGCGGCCCATGGCGCCGAGGACCTCGGCGTCTAGGGGCCCATCGAGGGCAAGTCCAGAGACCAGCGCCAGGGCGCGGTGACGCGACGGCTCATCGCTTCGCGTTTCGACCAATAGCGCGGCAAGCGCGCCGGCGGCTGTCTGCTGGTCGCTGTGCTGCGACAGGACATGCTCGTAACTCCTGATGGCACCCTCACGGTCGCCGAGGAGCAGACTGCCCCGTGCCCTCAGCAGCTGGAGCTCTGCATCATCTGGGAAGAGGGCGAGCCCTTCGGCACACACGCCGAGCGCGTCGCTCGCGCGATCGAGCTCGAGGTAGAAGTTGGCCACCTCCCGGTACGGGACGGGCGACCCGGGCGCCGCCTGGAAGCTGAGACGTGCAGTGCTCTCAGCCAGCGGTGGCTGGTCCGCTTCGAGATAGGCATGTGCGGCGATGGGCAGCGGGTAATCGAATTCATGGTCCGTCTTGTGAAGAGCGACGAGCTGGTCGCCGGCGTAGCGCGGCCCCTGTTCCTTCCACCAGACGGCGACGAGGTTGGTGATGGCGCGGTGTGAACGAGGGGACACTTCGAGGGCTGCGAGCAGGCTCTTCTCGGCCAGGTCAAGACGCCCCCGGCTGAGGTCGATGATGCCTCGGAGCCACGGTCCCATCAGCGTCGCCGGATAGGTGCTGCCAGCGGACGCTGCCAGCTGCTCGGCAGCGCTCCAGTCCTGGCGTTGCATCTTGCCGACAGCGTCACGCATCAGTGCTCCGAGGGTTCCGGGCCATTTCTCCGCCCGGTCTGCCGAATTCTCTTTCAGACGAGGTTCACTGTGGGCCGGTGGTGGGCCGCCCGCTTGCAGCGAGGCGAGTTCTCGCACCAGGGAGGCGTCGCCCTTGGTCGCGGAGAGTCCCCGTCTCGGCGGCCTCGAGAGCTGCCGACGGGCCTTTCAGTCGGCCAGCCGCGCGAACCATCGCCACCCAGCCCCGAGCGTCTCCCGGGTCCTGACGGACCGCTCGCTGCGCGTCGACGAAAGCTCCCTGGTACCGCCCGAGCCGGTACCGTAGCTCCGAGCGCACGGTGTGGGCGCCGCTCCGCTCGGGGGCGAGCTCCAGGACGCGGTCCATCGCTGCCTCGGCCTCCTGCCACTGCGCCGCTCTGTCACGGACCTGCGCGAGTCCGACCCACCCGCTCACGTTTCGGGGTTCCAATTCCGTCAGGGCCTGAAACTCGAGGAAGGCATGCTCAATCCGTCCGCGCTGGAGCTCGAGGCCTCCGAGCAGCGCGCGGGCCTCTGCAGAGGTCGGCCACCAGCGGAGCGTCTCGCGGAGTGCCGCCGCCGCTTCTTCCGCATGGCCACCGGCCAGCATTTCCTGGGCACGGCTGAGCTGGCGCTGGGCAAGGAAGCCGGAGAGTGGTCGTTTGGCGAGACGGAGGCCGAGCGCCAACGCGGTGGCGCACAGGAGGATGGTACCGACCCGCAAGATGCTTCGTCGGGAAGGCAGCCCGGGGAGCGGCCAGCGTCGCGGCGGCCATGTCGAGGCAGAAGGGACGTTCCCTCTACGCTTTCCCGACTTGGAGCTCGGCGCCGACATCCTCGACTCGAAGGTCTTAGTGCGCCAGCCGCACCAGTCGGTAGCGACCAGACTTGAGGGCGACCGGGGTCAACTCGCTCGCCTCACCGTCGGGCCAGGTGATTTTGATCGCCGCGACGTCGCGGCCAATCCCCCAGGCCGAATCGTGCGACGAGCAAGTCGTGCGACTGCTGACCGCCGCTGGCCTTGATGTCGCGGACCTGGAGGCGGCCGTCAGGGGCTCGAATCTCCACCCTCGCGCCGACTGCGTAGCGATTGGCCGTGCGGCGGTCGTCCAGCCTCACCTCGAATCCGGGGCCGCGGGTCCGCTCGTTCCGCCACACCACCGGGGTGAGTTGTAAGGGGAAGGTGACGATGTCCAGCGCCCCGTCGAGATTGTAGTCGAGGAAGAGGAACGCCGCCGTCGGCAAGTGGTCTTCGAGCCCCGCGGCGCGCGTGGACTCCTCCAGCGTCGTACCCCCCTTGTTCCGATAAAAGACGTTGGATGGGTTGTAAAGGCGCAAGCGGGTGCCTTGGACAATGAACAGGTCTTGCCACGTGTCGTTGTCGAGGTCGGCGAATTTCGAGTTCCAGCTCCAGCCGCCATAGCCGGCACCCCATTTCTTGGTGGCATCGCTCCACGTCTTGCCGTCCGATGCGAACAGGATGTTGGCGTGCGCCACCGAAGGCAGTTCCTCGGTGAGGACCTTGTGGCTCTGGTTGTAGTCCATCGGACTTTCAGCCATTTCGGCGCAGACGTCGTGCAGCTCTGTAAAGTCGGCTGGAATCTTGTCGCACTCGGAGAGCACAGCGGCCTTGTCGGCGCCCGACGCAGGCAGTCGCAACAGAATCCTCGTCCAGTAGTAGGCGACCACGGCGCAGTCCCGCTGGTCGACATAGTCGGTGAGCTCTCTGCACAACCCAACGCTCCAGGTGTCCCGCCCCCGGTCGACAGCGGCTTGAAACCGTGCGAGCGCGGTGCATCGGGCGATGTCCGCCATCTCCGTGTAGATGCCACAGCTCTGTACCGGCGGCGCCAATCGCTTGGGCAACTCGTTCATGCGCCCCATGGCGATCTGGCCGATGTACAGCTCGGGCTTGCCGTCGTTGTCGAGGTCGCCCGTGTCGAAGGACATGGTGGTCATCCCCGAGAACGGGAGGGGCGCCTCCTTTGCTTTGACTGCCCGCAGCTTGCCCGCCTCGTTGAGATAGATGCGGTCGGGCTCGTCAAAGTCGTTGCCGACCAAGAGGTCCGGCCAGCCGTCCCCGTTGAGGTCAGTGAAGAGCAGCGTCAGTGTGTCGCCCTCCGGACCGGGGAGCACTTCCGCTTCGAACTTGCCTCCCCCCCGGTTGTGCCAGAGGCGATTGACCGCTGGCGCAGGATAAAAGTACCAGGACTCGAAGGTCGCCCCACCCGTGACGATGTCAAGCAACCCATCCCGGTCCACGTCTGCAAAGGCCGTGGACGCAGCGCAGATTTCGCCGGCCCTCGGTAGCTCGACATGCGCATCCCCAGAGAACTCGCCCTCGCGATTGAAGAAGATGTGGCTGCCATGCATCCACGTCGAAACGTAGAGGTCGAGCGCGCCGTCCCCGTCGAGATCAACCAGCGCCACATCGCAGACCTGCCATGAGCGCATCGGCTCGAAGTTGACTTCTTGAAGCTGGAAGCGTCCGCCGACGTTGATGTAGACGAAAGCGCCGAAAGGTGTCCCGACGACCACGTCCGGCCAGCCGTCGTCGTTGATGTCTCCAGCTGCCAGCGAGCTCAGGTGCATCGGGCCCGGCTGCAAGGTCTGGTAGGGGCGGGGCGCGGGCATGCGCTTGAAGCCCAAGGTCGAGCCGTCAATCCGCTGAAAGGGCTGCTCGGAGTGCGACTCGGGTCCGCTTTCAAAGGGCGAGTACCAGAGCTCAAGGCCCACTGGTGCGGAGAGCTGCGTCGGCGGCGGCAGGGGAGCCGCCATCTTGCGCAGGGCACTGGCGGACCGGCCCATGGGCAGAAGCGGCGGTAATGATTGCTTCGGAACCGGGAGGCTCATCAGTTGGGCGGTCTGCTGCGCCTGGTAAAGGTCGTTCCAGTGCTCGAAGACCCCTGCGGCGGCACCGGCAACAACGCCGGTGGCGAAGATGGCCGCGGCCGCCAGTCCGGCGACCCGCCACGAGAGCGTGGTCCCGAGCAAGCTCCAGGCGTAGACGCTGTAGCTCCCGAGAGTCACCAGCAGCGCAGCCACCATCGGGACGGGCATCCCAGCAGTGAGAAGCACGGAGCAGACGATGACGTCGAAAGCCATCGGAACTGGCAGCAGGACGCCGAAGCCAGCCACCAGCACCAGCAGGGCGCTGTTGGAAAACAGGCCTTGGACGCGCGAAACCTGATTGAGCAGGGTCCAGGGCAGCCATTCGACCAGCACTGCGCCAGCGACGCCGGCGATGAGCATCAGCGGTAGGGCCGTCACAAGGACGCGGCCGAGATTCCGTAGGTAATTCCACACCACCCACAAGAGTGACTTCCATAGCCCCTCAGGGCGTGGGTCGATTCGCTTTTCAGCGAGGTCGGGCGTCCCGACGAGAGCCTCGAACTTCTGGAAGACACCGAGGCCAGGAAGCTGCTTCGTCTGGACGGGTCGGGTCCATCCTGGTCGTTCCGCGAGTCGCGCCAACCAGGGGGCGATGACGAGCACGATGAAAAGACCGGAGAGGACCTTCAGAGCGGCCAGGTACCAAGGGAAAATCGTGAGGACAATTCCCAGGACGATGACGTTGAAGATGGGCGAGCTGAAGAGTGTGGCCAGCGCAGTCTCCACCCGCGCGCCGCCCTTCAGCATGCCTTGAGCAATTGGGGCGGCGCAGTTGACGCAGACGCCGAGGGGCGTCCCCACCAACATTCCCCGCACTGCACCGGCTATCCTTCCGCCCCGGGAACGACGGAGGAGCGGCAGCAGTGTCAGCATCGCCGCGGCGAGCAGCAGGCCGTACGTCATGCCCTGGCGGTTCGTCAGTCCCCATTCCACAGCCGTCCAGCCGATGTGCTTCAGCCTTTCGTCAGTCGACGGCTCCGGAAAGAAGCGCTCAAACCCGAGTGGAGTGGAGAGCGCTTCGTTGGGGTCAGCGCTGGCCTTGCCTTGGAGCGACGGGTATCGCGACCCAATCCAGAAGAAGGCGCAAAGCAGAGCGATAATGCACAGAGTCAAAGGCACCCTGAAGTCGAAGCGGCGGCTACGGACGGGCACCGCCTCTGGCACCACGGTCGGCTCCAAACGCATTTCCTGCCCTCCCTCCGTCGCCCGCCTCGACGCGCACCAGCAGCGAGTGCCTGCTTAGCGCCTAAGCGAGCAGCGGCTCTCTCGCTGAGACCACCTCCACCCTAGCCCTGCCGCTCCAGAGTGGGTCGTTGCGATTGCTATCCGAACGCTCGCGAGCCGCACTGCTGGTGTAGGGAGGAGCCTCGGCAAAATGTCGTTGCACTCGCAATCGACACGCACTGATGGTGCAGTTCAATCGTGAGGCGCCCAGGCCTCTTCCGCCGCGGCCTTGGAGCGCTGCTGAACAGCGTAGCGTTCGCAAAGGCTGGTCTCGGGACACGTACTCATGGTGTGAGAACCCCTGACGCGCCCAGACTTGAACGATCGGTCTCGAATCGGCAAAAGCTGCGCTTTCGCTGTCAGAGGTTCGCAGGAATTGCGCCATAACGCCGTGTCTTTTCGGATGAGGGCCGAACATGACTAGAGCGCAGGTGACGGCCGTTCTGTTGTTCCTTTGTCCCACCTTGGCGGCGAACGCGGCAGTGCCGCATGCGGTCTGCCGGCCTACCGGAGACCGTCCGGAGACGGGAATGTCCGGCGAGGTCTCGGATGCGGAAAGAGACGCGGGCGTCGCGACGCAGGGATTCAAGTGCAATGCGGACCTCGTCGGCCAGTTTAAGGGCGAAGGTGCCAGCTGGCAGCTCGCCGCCTGGAAGAACTGCGCTTACTTCGACCAGCGCAACGTCGCCATGGCCCCGCTCCTCCAGAACGCGGGTGTCGTCCCCGTCGATGTGACCAACCCGGCAAATCCTGTCGGCAACCCGACCCACCTGCAAGACATCGCGATGATTGACCCGTGGGAGTCGCTGAAGGTGAGTCCAGCGCGTCAGCTCCTCGCCGGCGGTCAGCGCCCCCTCAACGGCTCCGCGGCCAACCCTGGCGACGGGTTCTCCGTCTATGACATTTCGGCCGACTGCAAGAACCCGGCTCTCCAGGCCACGGTCCACCTGCCGGGGAGTTTCGGACACACCGGACAGTTCGCCCCCGACGGCAAGACGTATTGGATTACGCCGCTGATGAATACACCGAGCATTCTCGCGGTCGATGTCACTGACCCAACAAACCCGTCCGAAATCGCTGGCTCGCTGGTGACGTTCACCTCGGCCCAGCTTGCCCTTCCGAGATTGCACGACGTCGAATTCAGCAAGGACGGAAACACTGCCTACCTCACCATGTTCGGCAACGGAGCGACCGCGGCCGGAAATGGCTTTGCCATTCTCGACGTGAGCGATTTCCAGCAGCGGCGCGCGAACCCGGAGTACCGAATCATTAGTCAAATCACCTGGGATGACGGCAGCGTCGGCGCGCAGAATGCTTTGCCCATCACCATCGCCGGAACGCCCTATGTCCTCATCAGTGACGAGGGTGGCGGCGGTGCTGCCGGCTGCAGCCTCGGCAAGTCCGCCAACGGCTTCCCTCGACTGATTGACATCAGCGACCCGACGCACCCCGTGGTCGTCGCCAAGATTCAGCTCGATGTCGCCGACCCGGCAAACTGCACCGCCATCTCGACGGCGCCCATCACGTCGAGCGTGTTGGCGGACGGCGGCATCACGTTCGCCCCGGGCTTCTTCGCCCACTCCTGCCACTACTGCAACGTGGACGATGTCGACGACGCGAAGGTGGCCGCCTGCAACTGCTTTGCGGCCGGGTTCCGCGTCTTCGACATCCACGACATCACCAGCATCAAAGAAATGGCCTACTTCAAGCCACCCACGGTGGGACCCGTCGCCAATACGCCACCGGCTTCGCAATACACGAGCACCAATCCGGCGTTCTTCAAGAACTATGACTACGCGACGTCCAAGCCCAGCTTCCCCAAGGACCGAGGGGACACCTCGGGCGACATCTGGACCACCACCCAAGACAACGGCTTCATGGTCATCTCCCTGTTCTCCGAGGTGTCCGTCTCGCCAGCGTCTGCGTCGGTAAAGCTCGGCGGGACCACGGCGCTGACCGCGACGGTCACCGGTGCTGCCAGTACAGCGGGCGTGACTTGGTCCGTCCAGGAGGGAGGGCATAGCCTCGCCATCAGTCCGAGCGGGGTCGTCACGGGTCAGGTCATCGGGACGTTCCACGCGGTTGCCACCAGCATTCTGGACGGCACCAAGCAAGCGTCCTCGGCAATCACCGTCACCGACCCCGGCATCCCCCCCGTCAACAGCACCAGCAGTGGGTGCAGCGCTTCCCCAACGGCCGGCGTCAGCTTCCTCGGGATTCCGTTGGCGCTTCTCATCTGGCGGAAGAGGCGCCGGCGGGACTAGCGCGCCTGCGCGGTTTCGGCCGTTCCCAAGGTTGGACGACCGAACTCAGCATGGCGCGACACATGACGACTGCCTTCTCTCGCAGGGCGGCGCTGGTCGCCGCCCTTGCCTCGTTCGCTTGGGCACCGTGCGCACGCGCGAACGGAGCGTTTCCCGACGAATTCAGTGTTCACTTTCCAGCGTCGGCTCCGCACCGCATCTATGTCGGTGCAAATTTCGGCTTGATTGTGTCCGAGGACGATGGGGCGACATGGCGATACGCATGTGAGCCATGGGTGACGGAAGGCTCTTCCGCCGCCCTCTCGCAAGCGAATGTCGTCTTTTACCAACTGACGGCTGACGACGCGATTTTGGCGCTGGCGACCGAGGTGACGCGCTCGGCCGACGACGCATGCACCTGGCCGCCAGCCACGGGGGAACTGACTGGGCAAGTCTTGACGGACATCTTTCCGGACCCGAACGACTCCACCTTCGTCGCCGTCATCGTCGACGTCGCCAATGGAAGCGCGCTGTACGCCTCGCACGACGGTGGCAAGTCTTTCGTCGATCCGCCCATCTACCAGACGAATGCACTGCTCACCGGTGTTGAGCTCTCCAAGTCGAGCCCCGGCGTCATGTATGCGACCACCATCGCCATCTCGGGTTCGACGGCCACGCTGTTGCGCTCCACCGACTATGGCGCAACCTGGACCAGCACCATCATTCCGACGCCTTCAGGTACAGAGGCCTTAATTCTAGCCGTCGACCCTGCCGACGAAAACACAATCTATCTCCGGGTCGTCGGCGCTCTCACCGACTCCGTCGTCGTCAGTTCCGACGGTGGACAGACGTTCACCACCATCCTCAGCATCAACGGCCAGTTCTCGGCATTCCTGCGCGCCGCAGACGGCTCGCTATACGCGGGGACGCTCGAGGGGGTGCTCTACACCCGTGCGGCGGGTGGGACGGAGTTTACGAGCCATGCCGCGCCCCACTTCCGCTGCTTGGGTCAGCCGGCGGGTACGGACCGCATTTACGCCTGCGGAGACATGGGAATCGACGGCTTCGACGTTGGGTACAGCGACGACAAAGGCGTCACCTTCACCGCCATGATGAGCTTCACCAGCATTCAGGGACCGTTGACTTGCCAGCCTGTAGCGACGAATTGCACGGCCCACTGGGCCCGCATCGAGGGTGTGCTGGGGATTCTCCCACCCCCAGACGCTGGCCCCGACGCCGGTTCGGACGCGGGCTCTACGAAACCCGATGCCGGGAGCCAGCCGGACGCAGGCCACGTCGCCCAGGATGCGGGGCCGGCTGCTCCCGGCAATGGCTCGGGCTGCTCCGCAGCCCCGGCGGATCCGGCGTGGGCCCTCGCTGCGCTTGCCTTGCTTCTCCTCGGCCGATGCCGACCACGGCGAACGTCGGCTTCGTTGAAGTACGCGGTCCACCTGCGGGCGCGCCGGTCGAAGTCCCGCGATGAAAAGAGCAAGGTCGTTCATCGACAGCTGGGGTCGCGACTCGACGATGCCAAGCCGCCGGGACGGCCCCTTTCCACCGCCGCGGATACCGTCCGAGATGACGCGACGCGCTGCGAGTCGACGGACTTTCAACGTCCATAGACGCACCCGAGGCTGGCCGTGATACTTCAGCTTTGGTGTTCGGGAGGTGGGCTCTGCATTCGGCTCCGGCGCTGGAATGGTACCGACTCGGATTGAGGCGTCCCCCGTCAGTTCCGGGCAGAAGGATTCTCCTCACCAGCTCCGACCGTTGGAGGGCTGTGCGTGTCGACCTCATCGACCTGACCGGTCCAAGCCAAGTGCCCGAGAAGACCTTTGCCGAACACGTGTTGGTCGCCCACGTTGACGGCCCGGCAAAAACCGACATCTGGTACGCGGGAAAACGTCAGAGCGGGGACTGCCTGCCAGGCGACGTCTGCATCGTGCCGGCCCAGACGCCCTACTCGGTGCGGCGCGACCGTCCAGGACGCATCGTGGCCACCGTTCTCGATGCACAGTTGGTCGAACAGACAGCTGCCGACGAGCGGGTCGCACGACGGAGAGACGTCGAAGCGAAATTCCGCGCACGGGATCCATTGCTGTCCGAGATCCTGACCGCGCTGACCGACGAGGTTCTAGCCGACAACCCTGGCGGCCCGCTCTATGCGGAGACACTGGGCGCTGCGCTCGCCGCCCAGCTCTTGCGGAAGCATCTCGTCGGTCCCGACAGACTGTCGCGAGGCGGCTTCGGAGCAGTGACCCTTCGCAGGCTCACCGAGTACATCGAACATCACTTGGGCGACCCGATTCGCCTCCAGGACCTTGCTGACCTCGCCGGAGTCAGCCGCTATCAGCTGGTCCGCCGCTTCAAGGAGTCCAAGGGTCAGCCCCCGCATCAGTTCGTGCTCCGGCGACGCATCGAACGAGCGCGGGAGATGCTGCGTCAATCGGACAGGACAATTCTCGAGGTGGCGCTGAGTTGCGGCTTCTCGAGCCAGAGCCACTTCTCGGCCGCGTTTCGGTTGCTCACGGGCCTTCCCCCTGGCAGGTACCGGGAGAGCTTGTAACCAAAGCAGCCCATCCAGTGGGCAGAGCGGTGCACCCCGATTGCGCCCCCCCCAGCACTGAGCGCGGCCCCTGGCGCGGCGCGTTACGCAAAGAGATGCTGATGGGTGCAAGAACTTGATAGACGCCCTGCGGACAATCCGTTCAATTGCCCCTCCCCAAGTCCTCGTACCCCCTAGGAGAACAAACGATGAGCAATCGTCGATCCAGTGGCTGGCTGGAGCATTTGGTCCTCCTGGTGACGCCCGCCTTGATGCTTGGGCTGACGGGAATGGTTCTTCTCCCGAGTCGAGCACTGGCTGGCGTGCCGCATGCGGTGTGTCGAACCAGCGGGGACCGTCCCGAGACGGGCCTGTCGGGGGAGACGACCGCGGCCGAGATACGATGCCGGAGCTCCGGCGCTGGGCTTCAAGTGCAATGCCGACCTGGTGGGCCAGTACCAGGGTGAGGGCGCGAGTTGGCAGCTCACGGCCTGGAAGAACTGCGCCTACTTCGACCAGCGGAACCCGGCATCGGCAACCCCGAACGGCAGCACCGAGTCCACCCGGAGTGGTCGTCGTCGACGTGAGCGACCCAACCCACCCGACACCGACGCACCTGGCTGACTCGCAACTCGATGATCGACCCCTGGGAGTCCGTGAAGGTGAATCCGGCCCGGCAGCTTGCTCGGGGGTGCACCGCCAACCACGTCGCCGGGACGGATTCTCGGTCTACGACATCACCGCCGACTGCACGGCGCCGGTGCTCAAGTCTGACGTGCATCTGCCCGGAAGCTTCGGCCACACCGGACAGTGGGCTCCGGACGGGAAGACCTATTACGTCACCCCGCTCCGCGCCACGCCGAGCATCATCGCGGTCGACGTCACGAGCCGACCACCCCCTTTGCGAAATCCCCGGCGGACTCTTTACTTTCCCCGCTCTCGACCGAGGGCGCCCGGTCCTCAATCTCGCCAAGTCGCAGTTGCACGACCTCGAGTTCACAAGGACGGCAACACCGCGTACATCACGATGTTCGGCGTCGGTTCGAACAACGGCTTCGCCATCCTCGACGTCAGCGACTTCCAGCAGCGGAGGGCCAACCCGATGTACCGGGTGATTGGTCAGCTACCTGGGACGACGGAAGCTTCGGGGCGCAGAACGCGCTCGCCGATCACGATCGCGGGCAAGCCCTACATCCTCGTGACCGACGAGGGCGGCGCGTGGCTTGCTGGAGTCTGCGCCTCCATGGCATCTCGCCAACGGGTTCCCCAGACTCATCGACATCAGCGACCCACCCATCCCACGGTCGCGGCCAAGATCCAGCTGGACGTGGTCCAGACCCGGCGAACTGCACCGCATGCGACCGCCCCAATCGTCTCGACGCAGCTATGCCGGACGGCGGGTCGTGGACGACCCAACCCGCCGTTCTTCGCGCACTCCTGCCACTACTGCAACGTGGACGACGTGGACGACGCGAAGATCGCCGCCTGCAACTGCTTCGCCTCAGGACTGCGGTTCTTCGACATCCACGACGTGACGAACTCAAGGAGATGGCCTACTACAAGCCTCCGGCCCAAGGAGCGAAGTCCCTCCCGGCCTCGCTGTACGCGAACAGCAACACCCCCGCCACCTACGTGCGACAGTACGACTGGGCGACCTCCAAGCCCAGCTTCCCGAAGGACCGTGAACGCCGACGCCGTGGAGACGTCTGGACGACGTCCCAGGACAACGGGTTCATGGTCATCACCCTGTACTCGAAGGTAGCCGTTTCGCCAGCGTCTGCGTCAGTCAAGCTGGGCGGGACCACGGCGTTGACCGCGACGGTCACCGGGGCTGCCAGTACGGCGGGCGTGACTTGGTCGGTCCAGGAGGGAGGGAGCGGTCTCGCCATCAGTCCGAGCGGGGTCGTCACGGGGCAAATCATCGGGACCTTCCATGCGGTTGCCACCAGCATTCTGGACGGTACCAAGAAGGCGTCCTCTACAATCACTGTCACCGACCCCGGCATCCCCCCCGTCAACTCCACCAGCAGCGGGTGCAGTGCTTCCCCCGGCGCCAGCATCAGCTTCCTGGCGATTCCCTTGGCCCTTCTGTTCTGGCGGAAGAGGCGGCGGCGGTCGTAGCGCGCTTGCGAGTTCGGCCGCTTCTGAGGTTGGACGACCGAAACCGCGTCGACCCGTGGCGCGAAAGATGACGACGAGTTCTTCCGGGACGGCGGCGTTGGCCGCCGTCCTTGTTTCCCTCGCCCTGGTCCCTTCTGCGGGTGCAAACGGGGCGTTTCCTGACGAGTTCAGCGTTCACTTCCCGGCGACGGCTCCGCACCGGGTGTATGTGGGTGCCAATTTCGGCCTCGTCGTCTCCGAGGACGATGGCGCGACCTGGCGCTACGCCTGCGAACCGTGGATCACGACGATGTCCAATGCCGCACTCTCCGGCACGAACGTTTCCTTCTACCAAGTCACGCTCGACGGGTCCGTCCTCGCTCAAGCCGTCCAGGTGACACGCTCCGATGACAACGCTTGCACCTGGCCCGCGTCCGGCGGGGAAATTGTCGGCCAGGTGGTGACTGACCTCTTTCCAGACCCCAACGACGCAACGCGGGTGGTTGCCATCGTCGCACTCGCGTCGGGCAGTTACCTGATTGCCTCGCACGACGGAGGTCAGACGTTTGTAGCCCCCCCTCTCTACCAGACCAACGACCTTCTGACGGCCGTTGAGATTTCTCGCTCGACGCCCGGCGTCATGTACGCGACCAGCAATTCGCTCACCGGCTCAGGGTCCAATCTGCTGAAAAGCACTGATTCCGGTGCGACATGGACGAGCACCGTCATCCCGACGGATGCACAAACCCAGCCGCTCATTTTGGCGATTGACCCGGAGGACTCGAACACAGTCTACCTCCGTATCGTCAGCGCCCTGACTGATTCGATCATGGTCACCACCGACGGCGGACGGACGTTTCAGACACTCATCACCATCGATGGTCAATTCTCTTCTTTTCTCCGCGCCACGGACGGCACCCTGTACGCCGGCACCCTTTCTGGGCAGCTCTACGTTCGACCGCCCGGGGCGACCGCCTTTACGAATCACCCGGCGCCTCACTTCCGATGCCTTGGGCAGCGCCCCGGCACCGCACGCATCTTCGCTTGCGGCGACATGAACCGAGATGGATTCAGCCTGGGGTACAGCGACGACGACGGCGGGACTTTCACGCGCATCATGAACTTCACCGAAATACAGGGGCCACTTACCTGCTCCCCCGTTGCCACGAATTGCGTTGCCCATTGGGCGCGTATTCAACAGGTCCTGGGTATCAGCGATGGCGGCGGCGTTGCCCCGGAGGGCCAGATGCCGGCCCCGACGGCGGACCCGATGCTGGTCCCGGCAAGCAGGATGCCGGTCCCGGCGGGTTCGACGCGGTTCCAGAACCAGTCGCGAAGAGTTCGAGCTGCGCCGCCGTCCCGACAGGGCCAGCAGGCTTGCTGGCCCTGCTCACACTGACTCTTCTGACCAGTTTCCGACGACGGGCAAGGAATTGAGGCGTTGCCCACACGTGGTGTTGGCGAGGGATCGCGCGCCGGGGAACCGTCTTCGGGCTAAAGTTGACGCAGCGCAGGGTGAGCTGTCCGCCTCCGACTTAACCGCATCAGGAGTCAAGGGTCGCGTTCCCAAAGGAGTGTCTCGTTCGTACTTTCGACTGGGGTGCGCTACGGCCGCATGCTGAGTAATTCTCCCTTTAAGGCGCTCTTGCTGGCGCCGGTGATAGAGCCGAGGGCCTCTAAGCATGAGAACTGACATGAAAACCCTTTCCATCGGCGCCATCGCAGCTGCCCTGGCCGTGTTCGGGTGTTCGACCTCTGACTCCGGACCGACGGGGGGACCCGTCGCCGGGCCGCAGGACACGCACTGCGACCTTCCCGACGGCGGCCTGCAGGCGCAGGTGACGCACATCTCGACCTGCAATCTCCCGGTGCAGGACGCCGGGCCCACGGATTACGGCGCGACCATGTTCAACTCGGAGGCCAATGACGATGACTGCAAGTACCACGTGGGCTTCCGGGTCTCTCCGGTGCGTCAAAACACGAACGTGACTTTTACCGTCACGGCGACGACACTGGTTGACGGTCAACCAGCTACCGGAGCCAATGTCATTGCCGAGGTCTTCCTGAATGACACGCACCCCGCGCCGAACTCCGGTCAGAAGACGGTGGAGTCGCTCGGGGGCCTGTACCAAGTTGGCCCGATTCAATTCGACAGTCCCGGACAATGGACCGTTCGATTTCACCTTCATGAGAATTGCCAGGACCAGACGCCCGACTCGCCACATGGCCACGCGGCGTTCTTCATTGCAGTCCCCTGATGCGAAGGACGGCTTTGCGCTCAATCCCGATGGCACTGACGCTCACGGTGGTCGCCTGCACGGTCTGTGAGCCGACAGCCGCAGGTTCCGTGTGTGGCAGTACGAGCCCCGTGACAGACTGCCCAAATGACTTGCCCGCGAGTTGCACTGCGCCGGCGCCCAGTTACCAGACGGCGGTGTCGCCAATCTTCAACGCCTATTGTCTGACCTGCCATTCTTCAGGCGGCCAGGAAGCCAGCTTCCCCCTCGAAACCTACGGTCAGCTTTACAGCATGCGAAGTGCAGTCTTAAACCAAGTCTATTCGTGTCGAATGCCACTGTCCGGCCAACCCCAGCCAACGACGGCTCAACGTCAGATTCTGCTGCAGTGGCTCGTCTGCGGAGCGCCTCAGAATTAAGGGAACAGATTATGCACCGAAAGACCCTGTTGGTGGTGGTTGGCGCCGTCTGCTTGGCCGCGTGCGGCTCGTCGACGACAGGACTGACGCCGGTCGATGCAGGAAACGTCATTGACTGCAGCCACGACCCGCGCGTCTCACAGTACGCCCCGAATCTCACGGTGAAATCCACGAGTGGCGCTCTGAACTTCGTCCTTCTCAGCTCGAATCCAGCCCCTCCAGCTGCCGAAACGAACGTTTGGGCCATGCGAATCACGAATGGCGCCGGGGTGAATCAGGCGAACGTCGTGGCGAACGTCCTGCCCTTCATGCCCGACATGGGCCATGGAACTTCCATCACGCCGTCGATGAGCGCCAACAGCGATGGCACCTATACGGTCCAGCCTCTCTATCTCTTCATGGCGGGCATTTGGAGCATCACATTTACGACCGTCCCGGCATCCGGTCCGAGCGATTCCGCTGTCTTCTTCTTCTGCGTGGAGGGGTAGACTTCAATGCCAGCGGCAGTCGTCGAAGCAAGGTTCTGCTCGCTGGCGATGCTGACGCTCGTGGCCTGCTCAAGTTCGTCCTCTCCCACCATGATGACGCGCGCCCAGCTTCTTGACCCGCAAGCGTGTCAGGGCTGCCATCCGGACCAGTACGCTCAGTGGTCCGGCAGCATGCATGCATACTCGTCCAAGGACCCCGTCTTTCGCGCCATGAACCAGCGCGGGCAGCGGGAGACTTCCGGGCAGTTGGGCCCCTTCTGCGTCAAGTGCCACGCGCCCATGGCAGTCCACGAAGGGGCCACCACCGACGGTTTGAATCTCGACCAGCTGCCAGAGCAGCTCCATGGGGTGACGTGCTTTTTTTGCCATTCGGTGGCGAGTGTCGATGGCGTTCACAACAATCCACTGACACTGGCGTCCGACAATGTTCTCCGAGGCTCCTTCGCGGACCCCTTGGTGGCGGGGCGGTCGCACCTGGCTGACTACTCTGCTCTCATCGACCGGCAGACCGCGGCCTCGGCAAGCATGTGTGGCGCGTGCCATGACATCCAGGCGCCTCTAGGCGGAAACATCGAACGCACCTTTCAAGAATGGCAGGCGACGGCGTTCCCCACTGTCTTGGGCAACACCTGCGCCCAGTGCCACATGCCCCAGAGCACCGAACTGGTTGCTGTCGCAAAAGTTCCGAATGCGCCGCTGCGCAGAGCCCACGACCATTCGAGTCCGGGTGTCGACGTCGCTCTCACCGATTTCCCGAACAAGCCTGAGCAGCTGAACATGGTTCAATCCTCCTTGCACCCCACACTCCAAACGGCGATTTGTGTCGAGCGGTTCGCGGGCGGGTCGAAGCTCAGCGCTGATTGTGGACAACGCCGCAGCCGGCCACCTTTCCCGAGCGGCTCGGCGCAGGACCGACGCGCTTGGTTTGAGCTCACCGCCTACGCCGGTTCGAATGTCATCTATTCGTCGGGAGCGGTTCCCCGTCGGCACGCCCGCTGTCTCCGTTCCCGACCCGGACCTCTGGCTCCTTCGAGACTGCATGTTCGACGTGAACCGGTTGCCAGGTGCACATGTTCTGGCAGGCCGCTTCGTACGACGGGAACGCGCTCCCAGCCATCGTGACGTTCGACATCTCGAGTCCGAACTTCTATCTCGGGCCACAAACAACGTTCTTTCCCGCCCTCTGGTGCGCCGATTCCGACCCCGGACCGAATCACGTTGAAGGTCCACCTCATGCCGATTGGTCTCGACGTTCTGGACGACTTGATTGCGAGCGGCGACCTGGACGCCGGTTTGCGGGACGTGATGCCAACCTTCGACATAGGGGATACGCTCGAGTGGACGCCCGACGCCGGAACGCACACCTACGTTGACCGAGACACGGGCGGGCTGGTGTTTTGTGCGACGACCACGAGTCTCAACGTGCAGGCAGACAGGTTCCCGGCACCGGTGAAGACGAGTTGCTCGCCATAGCCAGTTTCCGCCGGGCATTGGCCGCGTACGAGAACGGCCACCGCGGCTCGAGCGGGTGTTCGTGCGGACGGATAAGCGACAGGACGAGGTCCTTCGCTGGGCGAGCGGTGGTGCGATAAGAGGTTCGAAGTCGGCACGGCGACACGGTGCACACGACCCAGGACGAGCGGCGGCAACGTGGTCAGGGAAGAGCGGAGGACCCAGTGACTGAACGAAAAGCTTGGCGCTGGCTAGTGTTCATCACCAGTGCGCTCGTCGTTGTCCCGGCGCTCAGCGCGCCTGCAGGCGTGCCGGTGTCCAGGGATACCGGTCAAATCCTCAAGGCACCCCCACCGGGTGTCCTCATGCACCGGTCGCCAGCCGCCGATTTCAAGCCAACGGTCGCCTACCAATGGCTCGAGCTCCTGCTGGAAGCCTCCGGACGTGACGCCGTCCGGAACCAGCCGCGGCCCACAATTTTTTCGCGGACGGATGCGATTGTCCTCACCGCCATGTACGACGCGTGGGCCGCCTACGACGAGAAGGCCGTTGGGACTCGTCTTGGTGCGAAGCTTCGCAGGCCGCAGAGCGAGCGCACGTTGGCCAACAAGGAGAAGGCCATCGCTTTTGCCGCATACCGCGCATTGCTCTTCGTCTATCCGGAGGAGGCAACTTGGGTCCGCCAGCAGTTCCGGGCGATGGGTTTCGACCCGAACGACGCTTCCACCGACCTGCGGACGCCAGAGGGAATCGGCAATGTCGCCGCGCAGGCGCTGATTGACTACCGCAAACACGACGGTTCGAATCAACTGGGCGATGAGCCGGGCAGTGACGGAACGCCGTACTCCGACTACACCGGGTACCGGCCGGTGAACACCTCAGAAAGATTTGTTGATCCGATCCGCTGGCTGCCAATCCCTTTCTCGGACGGTAAGGGGGGCACGGTCACGCCGGGGTACCTGAGCGCCCAGTGGGGCAGGGTGGCGCCCTTTGCGCTGGAGCGCGGGGACCAATTTCGTCCGCCCGCTCCGCCCGCCTGGGGCTCGAAGGCCTTCAACGCCGACATCGAAGAGGCGGTCCGCGTGAACGCCGACCTCACCCTGGAACAGAAGGCGACCGTGGAGTTCATGCGCGAAGGGCCGCGCTCGACGGGCCAGTCCGGACACTGGCTCCAGCTCGCCGAGGACGTGTCGCGGCGCGACCACGATGATCTCGACCGGGACATCAAGCTGTTCTTCGCCGTCGGGAACGTGGTGATGGATGCCTTCATCGCTTGCTGGGACGCCAAGCGCGCGTACGATGCCAGTCGGCCCTACTGGTGGGCTCAACTGTATTACAAAGGCAAGCAGATTGAAGGGTGGGCAGGTCCAGGACAGGGCACGAAGAAGATTCCCGCCGAGAGTTGGCGCCCCTACTCGCCGGCGACCTTCGTGACGCCTCCGTTTCCTGGCTACGTTTCGGGGCACGCCACAGCCAGCGGCGCAGCGTCGCGAATGCTGGAACTGTTCACGGGCAGCGACCGGTTTGGCGCCGTCACGTTCCAGCAGGCTGGCGAAATCACGGCAGAGACCGGCTTCACGACTTCACAAATGCAAGCCCGCGAGGGGAAACCGGCCACGGCCGTCCCTGACTCCAAGGAGGTCCGGCTCTCGATGCCAACCTTCACAGCCACAGCCGAGATGGCAGCGATGTCACGCCTCTGGGGTGGCTACCATGTCCGCGTCGACAACGAGGAAGGCCTCATCCTCGGACGGAAAATCGCGATGTACAGCTGGCCGAAGTACCAAGCGTACTTCGATGGCACCGCGAAGGTCCCCTGAGAAGCCCGCGGCTCGCCGCTTAGGGAGGCCCTTCCGCGAACCGCTTGGCGAGCCAGCCTTCGACCTCCTCCGGATGGTAGTCGAACGGCCCAGGCCCCCCCTTGTACCGGATGACGCCGTCCTCGAGGATATAGAGTCGCTCAGGCCAGCCCGCATACAGGCGGTTGGCTTGATTTTCGAGCGGGTCAACGAGCAGTGGGATGGCGTAGTTGAAGCGGTTGACGAAGTCCCTTGCGATGGCGACGCGCTGCTCGGTCGTACGGGGCTGCAAATAGCAAACGTCCTCCGTCTTGTTGGCCGGCATTTGCCATTCGTCCGTTGGATGGGCCTCCTTGATGTAGAGCGTGAGAAAATCCACTCGCGACGCGTACTTCGCCTGAAGGCTCTTTAGGCGCTCGACCGAGCGCCGAAAGGGCGTCAGGTGAAACTGCCAAAAATCAGAACCGTCGGCTTCGACCTGAGGCGGTCGAGGAGGTGCACCCGTGCGCCCTCGGTTGTCGTGAGCTCAACGTCCGGTGCACGGTCGCCAACGGCCAGCGCGCCCTGACTTCGGATGTCATAGCGGAGCATGCCGATGATGTTTCGCGGGCCAATCTCCACGACCGCGCCGATGATTCCGAGCACCACCAGCCCGCCCAAGGCCATCATGAGCTTTCGCCGCATCGTCCTAAGCTAACAGGCATGCCGTGGTTTCGACATGGCACGGCGACCGCGACCCGCGGCTGGGAGAGCCTCCGGCGGGAATGACCTGGTGAGTCTTCACCCCGGGGCGATTAGCGACCGAACGGAGTCCCGGTTTCGTCAGCTCACCGCGGCTATCCTCTGGGCGCCCCAGCAATGCGCCCTCGACGTGCGATGACCCAGTCCGAGCGGCTATATACGGGGCATCGAGGGACACGGACGGCCGAAAGCCATTCGTGGTTCTCGGCTGGGAACGGGATAGGAGGGGACGGATGCTCGAAGCAGACGGCGCGGGCGACAAGACCAACGTCATTGTAAATCTCCGCGAGAGCTTCGCCGCGCGGCGGCCCGCCCAGCTGTCGGTCGCTGTCCCGTGCCACAACGAGGAGGAGGTCCTTTCGGAGTTTCACCGCCGGCTCACCGCCGCCTGCCGTGCCGCGGTCGGCGAGGACTATGAGATTGTCCTGGTCAACGACGGTTCGACGGACGGAACCTGGAAGTGCATTGCAGAGTTGACGGAGGCCGACCCGCACGTGCTGGGGGTCGACCTCACGCGCAACTTCGGCCACCAGGCAGCGCTGACCTGCGCACTCACCATCTGCGAGGGCGAGCGCATTTTCATGCTGGATGCCGACCTCCAGGACCCGCCTGAGCTGCTCGGACTGATGATGGCGGCGATGAACGAGGGCGCCGACGTGGTGTACGGCAAGCGGGTGTCCCGCGCCGGCGAGACCCACCCCAAGAAGATCAGCGCGAAACTCTTCTACTGGCTGCTCCGCCGCCTCATCGACTTCGAGATTCCAAGCGACACGGGAGACTTCCGGTTGATGAGGAGGCGGGTGCTCGACGCACTGCTCAGCATGCCCGAAACCAACCGTTACCTCCGCGGCATGGTGAGCTGGGTCGGCTTCCGTCAGGTCCCCATCGAATACGACCGTCAGTCTCGGTTCGCCGGGAAGTCGAGCTACACCTTCGGCAAGATGGTGTCCTTCGCTCTGGACGCCATCACCGCGTTCTCAGTGAGGCCGCTGCGCCTTGGCCTGTATGCCGGCACGGGGCTCTTGGTGCTGTCCTGGCTGGGCATCCTCTATTCGCTCATCTCCCTCGTCTCCGGACGGGCCGTCCCCGGCTGGACGAGCCTGATTGTGGCCGTGATGTTTCTGGGCGGGACCCAAATCTTCATGCTCGGCATCCTCGGCGAGTACGTGAGCCGCACCTTCATCCAGACGAAGGGCCGGCCGCTCTACCTCGTCGCGGAGTTGGCCGGGACGGCCCGGCGCGCCCTGCCGGACACGGTTCCCATCGCCGGGAAGACTGGCTCAGTCTCCATCTAGGAGGGGCCTTTGCCAGTAGCGCTGCCGAAAGGACCACAGGCAAACCACGATCGAGAGCCCGGTGGTCAGCGCGACAGCGGGTTGGAAGAGAAGTGCGCTTCGAGGGAGCGCCAGCGGGAATTCCTTGGAAACGGCGGCAAACACCATCCACGGCCACCAGCGCCGCCAGACGGGCGGACAGGCGCACCCGAAGAACGGCAGAGCGCTCATCAGGTACCAGGACTCGAATTTCGGGCTGGCCAGCGTCAAGAGGATGACGATGAACGTCCCGCCTGCAAGGGCGAGGTCCTCCTCGGCGCGCAGTCGAAGCGAGCGCAGCAGCAGCGGCACCAGCGCTGCCAAGGCGACCACCCACACCAGTGCCTGGGCCACTCGCCACAGCGAGGCGCGCGCCTCCCGCTGGCGGGCCGCGCGTTCCGCCACCGGCATGTTCGGGTCGAAGTGGTCGCCCTTGTCGCCCCTGAGCGCGTTTCCCGCCTCGCCAATGCCATCCACCAGCGAGCCGGCCGGAACCACGGTCTGGTCAAACAGCGCGCGAAACGGCACTCGCAGTGTCTCGGCGTTCCGCCAAAACGGCAGGTAGGCGGCCGCCGTCATCCCGACCAAGACAATGCCCATCCCCACGAGGCTCTTCAGCCGCTGCCCCCAGCGAGGCGCACCGGCCAGCCAGAACCACGGGCCGGCCAGGACGTCGTTCCACTTGCAGAGGGTTGCCGCCGCCCAGCCCATCGCCCCCCACAGCCGCGGCCCCCTTGACTGGGCGATGAGGCCGGCGGTGATGGCCAGTACGCCCAGAAGGTCGAGATGCAACTGCCCCACCCCTTCCACCAGAAGCAGGGGGTTTAGCCACAGCATCGCCTGGAAGAAGGGCCGGTCGGCAAAGGCGCGGAGGGACAGCTCCATCACGGCTAACAGCGGCAGAAACCACGTCAGCCGCAGGAGAAAGACGGCCAGGAAGGCGTTCTTCTCGCCGGCGATGCTCGGCCAGGCCGCCCACAGCAGGGCCAGCGGCCCGTACGGGCAGGGGTTCGCCCGCCACCGCTCGCCAATCCAGAGGAACCAGGGACTTGCGGAGAGCGACTGCGTCGAGGTGTAGACGTCATACCCACGGACGGCCAGCCCGGCGTAGGCGAAGAGGCCGTAGATGTCGTTGCTCAGTAGCGGCAGCATAAAGGCCACGATGAACAGGCCCCCGTAGGCGAGCCGGCGCGGCCGCGTGGGGGGGCGCTCCAGCAGGCCGACCCAGGCGGTCACCAGAAGCGCCCACCCCAGAAGAAGGGCCGCGAAGAGCAGGGAACCCGCGAGCGCCTCCGGGTAGTTCTCGTCAATCCTCAGCGACCCGGTCGCAACCCAGCGGCCCCAGGAACTGAGGGTGATGAGGGCGAGTCCGAGAAGCCAGCGGGCCGACGGGGAACCAGCGTAGGAGCGGAGGAGCTCTCCGTTTCGGTCGGACGGCATCGACGCGGCACTCTTCCCCAGGGTGAACCCCGATGAAACTCATTTCGATGCCGGAGGGCGTCTCCAGGTGGGCTCCACGGGCTCTCGGCCGAACGGCCTGTTACTGCTGCGTGCCGCCGTCCCTGCCGCTCGGCGCGGGCGCTGCGATGGCGCTCTTGTATGCGGCGGTGCAGACGAATGCTGGCTGGCCGCAACGGGCGTACGGACACGCCGAAAGGCCGAGCCTTCAACATGCGGATGGCGCTTGGCGTTGCCCTACCGGTGACTGGGGTGGACCTGGCCGCCACGCTGGCTCAGCGGCGGCTCGGGACTGGCGGGTTGGTCGGTACAACCGCGCTGGCCGGGTTTGCCGCTGCGGGAGCGCTCCCTTCCGGAGACGAATGCTCCTCGGTCTCGGGTTAGTGCTGGCGGGCGTGTGGTGCGGCTTCGCGGCCCTGCGAGTGGGTGGGGGGGCGACGCCAAGCGATTTCGGGCGAGTTTGTTGTCACTTCCCGCAACAAGAAGTCGGTGGACGGGTGTGGCGGCGGTCGCACTGCCTCCGGCGACGCTAGGTTGGGCCCATGGGTCTCTGACGGATGCGACGCACCAGCGAAGCGGCAATGCCGTCCATGTGCTCGGATTTGCTAGAGGAAGGGCACCGCTTAGCGATTCCAGTCCGGCGCCTGGGCGGCTCGGGGCGGCAGGCGCCCGCCCTCACCCGAGGTGTTGGTGAGGACTCCCCCCACAGTCAGAGCCTTGCGGGCCCGGCCGAACCCATTACAATGTCACTCGACGCAGAGGGAAGGCAGTTGAATCCTTTGTCGAACCTGGGCGTCTACCTATGGGGGCATAAGGAAGTGGAGACGCTGGAGACCTTCATCATCGACGAGCAGCGCAAGCGCGACCGCCGCCGAGACGAGCGTCCTGCTGTCCAGCTGCCGCTGCCTGAGCCCGAACTCGACCGTCCCCCCAAGAGGACGGATACCGGGGATGAGCCGCCCAAGCGGGGCGTCGTGGTCATCGACCTGCTCGGCTGACGGGCTGCCCAGGTCCTTGCCCCACCCTGCACCTGGCCGTACAACCCCTAGCAATGACAGCCATAGCCAGCGTCCGTGCGCGGGAGATTCTCGACTCGCGCGGGAACCCGACGGTTGAGGTGGAAGTGCAGCTCGAAGGCGGCGCCCTCGGGCGGGCGGCCGTTCCCTCCGGCGCCTCCACCGGCGTGCACGAGGCGGTCGAGCTTCGCGACGAGGAGCCCGGCCGCTATGGCGGCAAGGGCGTCCGTCGCGCCGTGGCCAACGTCCAGGACGTCCTCGGTCCCGAGGTGGAGGGCATGGACGCCCTTGACCAGGCGGCAATCGACCAGCGCCTCATTGCCCTGGACGGCACGGCCAACAAGGGCAAGCTCGGGGCCAACGCCATCCTCGGCGTCTCGATGGCCACTGCCCACGCGGCCGCGAGCGCCGTCGGGCTGCCACTGTACCGCTATGTGGGCGGGGTGAATGCGCGCACGCTGCCTGTCCCGCAGATGAACATCCTCAACGGTGGCGCCCACGCCGACACCCGGGTCGACATCCAGGAATTCATGGTGGTGCCGCTCGGCGCGCCCACCTTCGCCGAGGCGCTGCGGTGGGGGGCGGAGGTGTTTCACGCCCTCAAGAAGGGGCTTCAGGCGCGCAAGCTCTCGACCTCGGTCGGGGATGAGGGCGGCTACGCCCCGGACCTCCCGGCGAACGAGGAGGCCATCAAAATCATCCTCGAGGCCATCACCGCAGCGGGCTACCGGCCGGGGGACCAGGTAGGGCTGGCCCTGGACGCTGCGGCGAGCGAGTTCTTCGACGCCAAGACGCGGCGGTACCGGCTGAAGGGGGAGGGCAAGGAGTACGACGCCGCCGGGCTGGTCGGCTACTACCAGGAGCTCGCAAGGCGCTACCCCATCGTCTCCATCGAGGACGGCATGGCCGAGGACGACTGGGAGGGCTGGGGACTGCTCACCCGGGCGCTCGGCGGCAAGCTGCAGCTGGTGGGGGACGACGTCTTCGTCACCAATCCGGAACGCCTGTCCCGCGGCATCGCGGACGGTGTCGCCAACTCGCTTCTGGTGAAGGTGAACCAGATTGGAACGCTCACGGAGACCTTCGACGCCGTCCGGATGGCGCACCGGGCGGGCTACACCACGGTGATGTCGCACCGCAGCGGCGAGACAGAGGACGTCACCATCGCGGACCTGGTGGTGGCGCTGGATTGTGGCCAGCTCAAGACCGGCTCCGCGTCCCGTACCGACCGTGTCGCCAAGTACAACCAGCTGCTCCGCATCGAAGAGCAGCTGGGAAGCGTGGCGCGCTTTGCCGGGCGGAGTGCCTTTCGTGCGCACGGGAAGGGCTAGGCCATCCGCATCCTGGTGTCCAACGATGACGGCGTCCTCTCCGCGGGGCTGGAGGCCCTCGCCCTGGCGTTGGCGCCCCTCGGCGAGGTGTGGGTGGTCGCCCCCGAGGTGGAGCAGAGCGCTGCGTCCCACGCCATCTCGCTCCACCGTCCGCTGCGCATCCGCAAGGTGCGCGAGCGCTGGTTCAGCGTGGACGGAACTCCCACCGACTGCGTCTACCTGGCCATCCATCACCTGATGAAGGACCAGCTGCCGCGCATCGCCGTCGCCGGCATCAACCACGGGCCCAATCTGGCCGACGACGTCATCTACTCCGGCACAGTGGCCGCGGCGATGGAGGCCTGCCTGCTGGGGGTGCCGGCCATCGCCATGAGTCTAGTCTCCCGGTCCCGCCATGACTTCGCGCCCTCGGCCCGCTTCGCCCGCGCGCTGGTGGGCGCGGCGCTGGCCGAGGTACTGCCGCCGCGGGTTCTCCTCAACGTCAACGTGCCGGAGGGCCAGCCCGAGGGCTACGCCGTGACGCGCTTTGGCCGTCACAGTTACGGCAACGCCGTGGTGGAGAACGTCGACCCGCGCGGCCGGCGCTATTACTGGATTGGCGGAAACGCCTACCAGCACGAGGACCTGCCAGGCAGCGACTGCAATGCCGTCTTTGACGAGCACCTCATCTCAATGACGCCGATGTTGCTGGACTTCACCGACGAGGCCCTCATCCCGCGTCTGGCCGGCTGGAACGTGGAAGGTTTCCGCTGCCGCCTGGCGGAGGACGGATGAAACCCTGGGGCCGCCTCGGGCATTTGGGTGCGCCCGGCTGGCTCCTGCTTGCGGCCGCCTGTGCCAGCGGCCGCGCTGGACCACCCGCCGGGGAGCCGCTTCCGGCCTGGGCCCAGACCGAGTCCGAGACGCACCGGGAGCCGGAGGTGGTGCGCGGCGTGCACCGGGTGGAGAAGGGGGAAACCTGGTTTCGCATCGCCAAGGCCTATGGGCTGTCGCCCGAGGAACTGGCCGTGGCGAATGGGCGCGACGTCACCTCTGCCCTGGCGGTGGGGACGGAGCTCCTCATCCCGGCTGCGGTGGAGCCCGCCACGGCCCCCGGTGCGATGGCCACCATGGCCGGGCGCCCCGCAGCCGAGGCGCCGGCTCCGTCGGCGACTGCCAAGGCATGGGACACGCCGGTGGAGCCGCTTGCTGGCCAGGCGCTGCCGCCGGAGCTGCTGCGCGCCTTCAGCGTGCCGGCGCCAGCGCCGGGGGACATCCCGCTGCCTGACACACTGGCCCGGGCCTTCGACCACCCGACCGCGCCTATCCCGCGTCCCGCGCTGGCCCCTGCAGTGACGGGCCCGGGCAAGTCCGCCGCGGTATCCGCCAGCATTGGGCCGGCCCCGGTGGCCGTCGGGCCCCCCAAGCCTCCCGCCATCGCCGGGAGAATGGCCGTGACGCCCCGGGGGACGGTGGTCTCCGTTCCGGCCGGCGGGCTGCAGTGGCCGCTGCGGGGGGTCTTGTACGCTCGCTTCGGAAGGAAGGGCCGGGAGCCGCATGACGGGATTGACCTGGCAGCGCCGGCCGGGACGTCCGTCCGGACGGCCGGGGAGGGCGTCGTGCTTTTTGCCGGTCCGCAGTCCGGCTACGGCCTGATTGTGGTGGTGGGCCACGAGAAGGGCCTGGTCACCGTCTACGCCCACAGCCGGGACCTTCGGGTGCGGACCGGCCAGCCCGTCCGCGCAGGCCAAGTCATCGCCACCGTCGGCGAGTCTGGAAAGACGAGTGGCCCGCACCTGCACTTTGAAGTCCGCGTGGACGGCGAGCCGGTGGACCCCTTGCGCTTTCTTGGGCCCGTGCCGGCCCCCTAGCTCGACCACGCGGTCGCGTCGCAGCGCGGGAGGCCGTTCTTCGCCGGTCGTCCGTCTTCGCTGTATAGCAAAAGCAGTTTGCTCTGCGCTGAAAGCTCAGCGCCGGGTGCTGTGGGGGGCGACGGTCGGAGGGTGACCCCGGCCCCGTCAGCCGGGGACAGGTAGCGAGTGCTGCTTCAGTGGACCTTGCGGTAGACGCCGACCACCTGGCCGAGAATCATTGTCGAGCGGAACTGGGACTTGTTGACGTAGATGGGCGTCATGGTGCGGTTGGCCGGTTGAAAGCGGATACGGTCCCCTTCGGGGTAGTAGCGCTTGCAGGTGGCCTCGTCGTCGATGAGGGCGACGACGATGTCTCCGGCGGACGCGGTGGGCGTCTTGCGGACGAACAGGTAGTCGCCGTCGTGGATGCCATCCTCAATCATCGATTCGCCCTTCACCCGCAGGGCGAACACTTCCTTGCCGGTTCCTCCGAGGAGGAAACTGTCGATTTTGACCGAGTCCTCGACGTTCTCTACCGCCAGCAGGGGGACGCCGGCAGCGACGCGGCCCAGCACTGGGACTTCCACCAGGTTGGCGTCGCGGCGGCCAGCGCCGATTCCCAGCACCAGCCGTGCCCGCTTGGTGGGAACCAGGGCGCGCGACTGCTGCTCGCCGCGCAGCACGTAGCCCTTGCGTTCCAGGGCCTTGAGGTGGTCGTTCACCCCGTTGGTGGAGCGGATGTCCATCTCTTCCCCGATTTCCCGGATGGTGGGGGGGTAGCCGCGCTCCTCCGTCTCCTTGACGATGAACTGGAGGATTTCGCGCTGCCGTCCGGTGAGCTCTTCCATCGTCTTGCCCTCCCCAGGGGGCGCCGCGCGGGCGCCGCAGGCTGTTGTTTCGAGCATGAACAGGGTGCCTGAACGGACGTGCAGAGTCAAACGAATCTCGTCAAAGTCCGGGCCGCGCGCCTCGTGGGCCCAGGTTAGGCTTCCGGCCCACGTGGACGTGCTCTCGCCGAGGCGCCCGGGCGCCATGGTTGTCATCGCCGTGGGCCTGCTGGCCGGCGGTTGCCGCAGCGTCAGCCTGCATGACGGGGTGGTGTACACGCCGGATACCCGCTACCGCGTCGGCCCCATCCCCGCCGACTGGCATCAGGTCAACCTCAAGGACAGCGACTTCTCCTGGGTGACCAGTCCGCCGGCCTACGCCTTCTGGGTCAATTCGACCTGCAAGGCGTACGAGGACGTGCCGCTGGTCGCCCTCAACCGGCAGCTCCTCATCGGCTTCACCGACGTGCAGAAGCTCGAGCAGCGCACGGACATGCTCGACGGCCGCGAGGCACTGCTGTCGCATTACATCGCCAAGATGGACGGGGTGGCGCGTGAGCTCGGCCTGGTGGTGGTGAAGAAGGACGGCTGCATCTACGACTTCGCTTACGTCGCGCCGGTGGGCCGCTACCCGGACCGGCTGGGGCAATTCCAGGCCCTCGTTGCCGGCTTTCAGACGGAGCCGCAGAAGTGAGCACGGGGCCGACGGTGTCGCCGCCGGACGAGCGCGAGTCCATCGCCGGTCTGGTGGGCGAGCAGCTGGAGCAGCTGCTGCCGTTCCGGCGTCGGGCCAGGAATGCCCTTGACGCCCTCGGGGGTTGCTTCCTGCTCGCCGCCCGGGCGCTGGCGCGGGGCTTTCGGCCCCCTGTGGACCTCGGGGCCCTGCTGTACCAGGTGGAGTCGCTGGGCGTGCGCTCGCTCTCCATCGCCAGCTTCACCGCCGTCTTCGCCGGCCTCGTCATCTGCCTGCAATTCGGCTTCTTCCTCGGTCGCTTCGGGGTCGGCCACACCGTCGGAAAGGTGGCGGTGTTGACCATCTTCCGCGAGCTGGGGCCGGTGCTGACCGCGCTCACCGTCGGGAGCCGCATCGGCTCGGGAATCGCCGCCGAGCTGGGCTCGATGAATGTCACTGAGCAGCTGGATGCTATCCGTGCCCTCGGCGCCGACCCGGTGAAGAAGCTGGTCTCTCCGCGGATTTGGGCCTGCATCATCGTCCTGCCGCTGCTGACCGTGCTGGCGGACGTGGCCGGGATGGTCGCGGGGGCGGGCGTGGTGAATTTCGAGTACCACATCCCCCTGGTGCAGTTTTACGAGTCGGCGCTGGACACGGTGAACCTGAAGGACTTCTTCAGCGGCGTGGGCAAGGCCGTGGTCTTCGGGGCCATCGTCGGCGCGGTGGGCTGTTACCAGGGCTTCCAGGTGCGGGGCGGGACGGAGGGCGTCGGCCGGGCCACCACCGAGACGGTGGCGGTGGCCTCGGTGGCGGTGCTGGTGGCGGACTTCTTCCTGACCAAGCTGCTGCTCCTGGTGCTCACGTGAGTGAGGGCGGAGACATCATCCGCTTCCGGGAACTGAAGAAGGCCTTCGGGCCGAAGGTCGTCTTCGATGGCCTGAACTTGGGCGTGCGGGCCCGGGAGACGCTGACGGTCATCGGCGGCTCCGGGACCGGGAAGAGCGTGCTCCTCAAGTCCCTCATCGGGCTCCTGCACCCGGACGCGGGCAGCATCGACTTCAAGGGCCAGGAGATTACGTACTACTCCGAACGGCAGTTTCTCGACGTCCGCCGGCAGGTGGCGTACGTCTTCCAGGGCTCCGCGCTCTTTGACTCGCTCACCGTGGGAGAGAACATTGCCTACCCGTTGCGCGAGCACTTCCCGAAGATGGACCGTCGTGAGCTGGCGGAGCGCGTGGCGCGGACGCTCAAGATGGTGAACCTGCCAGGCATCGAGGGGATGTACCCGGCGGACCTTTCCGGCGGCATGAAGAAGCGGGTGGGACTGGCGCGGGCCATCACCACCGAGCCGGAGGTCATCCTGTGGGATGAGCCGACCACTGGCCTCGACCCCATCAGTACCCGCATCATCGAGGACCTCATCCTGCGTATGAAGGCTGAGCTCGGCTGCACCTCCATCGTCGTCACCCACGACATGCCTTCGGCCTTCTACGTGTCAGACCGGATGGCCCTCATCGCCAACCGGAAAATTGTCCAGGTCGGGACGGTGGACGAGATGCAGCACAGCCGGAACGGCGATGTGCGCGCGTTTCTCGACGCACGCTTGCCGCGCGCCGAAAGCCTTGGAGTGGGGGCATGACGCAGCAGACGGCGGAGAAAAAGGAGCGCCGCACCATCGTCCGGGCCGGCGTCTTCGTGGCGCTGGCCCTCGCCTTGCTGGCGGTGGTGGTGCTGGTCATCGGCAAGGCCAACCGTGTCTTCGAACGGCAGGTCAGCTACCACATGTATTTCGAGAACGTGGAGGGACTGAAGACGGACTCGCCGGTGTGGGTGGGAGGCCTCGAGGTCGGCCGGGTGAGCGCCATCGATTTTCTCTCTGACGTCGAGGACCGGCGCATCGACGTGAAGGTGGAGCTGGCCAGGCGCTTCGCCAGCCGCATCCGGGCGGACTCCGTGGCGCGCATCAGCGGTCGCGGCGTCCTGGGCGACAAGGCCATCGACATTTCGATGGGGGCAGCCAAGGCCGCGCCCATCCCCCAAGGCGGAGAAATCCCGACCGGCCCCTCGGGCGAGATTGCCACGCTGCTGAAGAATGGGGGCGAGGTGCTGGAGAACGCGGTCCAGATTACCAAGGACCTGAAGCGGGCAGTCAGCGCCTACTCGGACCCGGCCCTCAAGGACGACATCGCGGCGACGCTCTCCTCGTTCCGGGGCATCTTCGGCCGGGTGGAGAAGGGCCCCGGCACGCTGCACGCGCTCATCTACGACAAGCAGACCGCCGATGACACCCGCGCCCTCGTCGGCCGCCTGTCCTCCGTCGCCGTCCGGGTTGACCACGCAGTGACCGAGGTGGAAGACCTCCTTGAGGCGGCACGCAAAGGCCCCGGCGCGCTGCACGCGCTGTTTTACGACGCCCAGGGCGGCAAGGCAGTGGGGGAACTCGGGCAGGCCGCCGCGGAGCTGAGCACGCTTCTCCACGACGCCCGCACCAGCCCGGATGGCGCCATCCACCAACTGGTGTACGGCGACGGCAAGCACCTCATGGACAACCTGGCCGGCGTCGCCGCCGACTTGAAGGCCATCACCGGCACCATCCGAAGCGGGGAGGGGACCCTCGGGGCGCTGGTGAACGACCCCAGCGTCTACGACGACTTGCGCACCATCCTCGGCAACATCAAGCGCAACTACATCCTCAAGGAACTGGTGCGGATGACGTTGACCAACGGGGGCGAGGCGCAGAAGGCCGGCCAGCCGGTGGGAGGTTCGGCCCCGCCACCCCCCGCCCCGGCCGGACCGCCGCCATGAGGCCGGTGTCGTTCGCCCGGGCCCTCGGCCTCGGCGCCTCCACCGCCTTCTCCCGCGCCGCGCCGCCTGTGCTGCTGTCCGTGGCCGCCGCCGCTGTGACGCTATGCGTCAGCTTGCTGTGGCTGACGGGGCTGGCCTCCGTCGTGTCCGCCCGGGTGGGCGAGCGCTTCTGGGGCGCGCTTGCGGCGGCCGTCGTCGCCTGGCTGTTGCAGGCGTCCGTCCTGGGGGGCGCCGTGCGGCAGGCCGGGGCCGGCTTGCGTCGCAGGGACGTGCCGCCCCTGCTGCAAGCGCTGGGGCTGGCCGCGCCGCGGGCACTCGGCTGGGCGGTGCTGGCCGCCGCCGCGCTGCTCGCCTGGAATGGCTGGCAGGTCCTCGTCGGCGCCTCCGGGGCGCTCCTCTTCCTCCGCGGACTGTTCCACCACCCGTCAGGGCTTGCCGGCGCGCTTGGCCTGGCGCTCGTCGCGACGGTGGGCCCGCTGGGCGCACTCTTGCTACAGCTGGTGGCGGAAATGGCCCTGGTGCGGGCGGTGGTGCGCGATGAGTCGGCATCGGTGGCGGGCTGGGAGGCGGCGCGGGCGCTGGTGGAGCGGCCCTGGGCGCCCGTCGGGCTGTGGCTGCTGACCGAGGTGCTGGCGGCGGCGGTGGGTGGCACGGCGGCCGCCTTCTCCGGACTGGCGCCGGCCGGGCCCTGGCGGCTGGCGGCGGGGGCGGCCGTTCTCCAGGTGGCCATCGGGTCGCTGGCCCGTGCGGTGGCGCAGCTGGTTCGCTTGGGGGCCTTCTGCGCCCTGGAACTGGACAGCAGTGGCGAGCTGCCGCCCGCGCCCGCGGCTGCCGCACCGCCGGCCGTCCCGCGTGCGGTGTTGGTGCTGGACCCAGAGCCCATCCTGGAGGCGCGGGCGGTGGACCCCTCGCCGGGGGCCGGGGGATGAACGTCCAGGGCGTGCATCACATCGCCCTGCAGGTCCGGGCCTTGTCGCCCATGGTGGCCTTCTACCGTGAGGTTCTCGGCCTCCCCCTGCTCGCCGAGCACCAGCGCGAGGACGGCAGTCTGCGCAGCGTGTGGTTGGGGCTGCCCGGCGCCTTCCTGGCCCTGGAGGCGATAGGGAAAGAGGCGGCGTCCGCCGCGCCAGCAGCCAGCGCCCCCTCGGGCTGGTTCCTGCTGGCACTGCGCATTGCCCCCGGCGAGCGCGCTGCGGCCCGCGCGCAACTGGAGCGGGCACAGGTGCCGGTGGAGCACGAGACGCGCTGGACGATGTACGTCCGGGACCCGGAGGGAAACCGGGTGGCGCTCAGCCATCACCCCCACGCGGCCGAGGGCGCCCTGGACGGCTGGCCCAGCGGGTGAGGCGCGTCAGGTTTCCGGAGGCACCTCAGCGCGGCTCAGCCCGGCAGGAAGCTGTCTCAGCACGGCGGCGACGACGCGGTCGCAGCGGGGGGCATAGAACAGAAACGAGGCTCGCGCGCCCTGTTCTGTCCGCGCGTAGAGGCTCTCGCGGGCCAGCACCTTCGCTCGGTGCAGGCGGGTCTTCACCACATCCTCGCTGACGCCCAGCACCTCGGCCGCCTCGGCAGTCGACAGCTCCTCCACCTCCCGAAGCATCAACACCGTGCGGTACATCAGCGGAAGGCCGTCCAGCACCCGCTCGAGGATTCCGCTCAGTTCCCGAGAGCTGGTTCGGTCTTCGGGCGTGGGCTGGGGGCTGGGCAGGAACTCCACAGGGTCTTCCTCGGGGGACCGCGGGGCGACTGAGAGGGCTTTGCGGCGCCGGTGGGAGAGGGCGGCATTGAGGCCAATCCGGAGGAGCCACGTCGAGAACTTCGAGGCGTGCGCGAAGTGGGACAGGGCGCCGTAGGTGGCGACGTAGGTTTGCTGCATGACTTCCTCTACGTCCTCCTCCGACTGCAGGACGGCGCGCACCGCGCGGTACAGCCGCTGGTTGTTGCGGCGCATCAGCACCTCAAAGAGCGCCACCTCGCCCGCCACCACGCGCCGCACGACGTCCTCGTCGCTCGGCACGCGGCTGCGCGACCAGGTGGCGACGGTGGCTGCCAGGGACATTGCTGACTCCTTTCGGGGCTGGCGTTGGACGCCGGAGCGCCTGCAAAGGTGACAGCGCCGCAGCGCCCTGTCACCTCCGCCCGCCTCTGCGCTCTACAGGGGGAGGGGCAATTCGCCCGGAGGACTTTCACATGTTGGATTCACGACTCAACTCTTCCTGGTGGGCGCTGCGGCTGACGTACGGACTCGTCCCCGTGGTGGCAGGGCTCGACAAGTTCACCAACCTTCTCACCCACTGGGCGGACTACCTGAGCCCAGTGGTGCCGCGGCTGCTCGGGCTGGCGCCTTCCACCTTCATGCACCTGGTGGGGGTGGTGGAAATTGCCGCCGGCATCCTCGTCCTGAGCCGCCTCACCCGCTACGGGGCGTACGTGGTGGCCGCCTGGCTGCTCCTCATCGCCGTCAACCTCCTCACCACCGGCCATTCCTTCGACGTCGCTGTCCGTGACGTCGTCATGGCGGTGGGCGCCCTGGTGCTCGCCCGCATGTCCGAGGTGAAGGCCGACGTCGCCGCGCGCTCCAGCCAGCCGGGCAGCCTGCAGACAGCCCGCAGCACCGTGTAGGGAATGCTCGACGGTCGGCTCGCCATCCCGCTGTGGGCCCTGCGCTGTGTTCTGGGCGCGGCGGCCATCGGCTTCGGCCTCCAGCGGTGGCAGCAGGCGGGGGCGCCGGCCCATGTTGGTGCGCTTCTGGAATTGGTAGCGGGCGTCCTCGTCTTCACGCCCTTGACGGAGCTCGCCGCCACCTTCCTCGCGGGCTGGTGCTTGGTGCTTGCGCTACTGGCCATCCTCCCCGGGGGCGGCGGCCTCGGCGCCAGCAACGTCCTGCTCGCCGCCTCGGCCTTCAGCCTGGCCCGCCTCACCCGCGTCAACGAGGGGCAAACCTTGACCGGTGCCCCGGGGGTTCCACGCGCCCGGGCCGCCACAACCGCGGCGTCCGAGGGAGGGAGGGCGAGGCCGTCTGCTGCCTCGGCACTTTCCTCGGGCTAGTTTTCCCCGCTTGGCTTGAGGGCCACGTCGTACTTCAGTGTCTGCTCGGGACGGATGGCGAAGGACTCCTGCCAGACGGCATCCCCCAACGTCACCTTCAGGTGGTGGGTGCCTTCATAGACGGAAATCTCGGCGGCCGGCTTCAGCCCGAGGACGCGCCCGTCCAGCGCGAGAGAGGCGCCGTCGGGCATGCGCACGCTGAGTGTCCCGTGGCCGATGGTGAACGTCTGCCGCGTCACGCCCTCCTTGCCCACCAGCACGGCACGCTTCAAGTCGATGCCGCGCGACTTGTCGATGAGCTCCACCACGCGGCGGCCGGGGGCCGCCGGGACGGTGACCGGCGACTTGCCCACTTTCACGCCGTCCAGGACCACCTCCACCGGCGGCTCCACAGTGAGTTCCAGCAACGTCGTCGGCGCCCGGCCCATGGCCGGCACCGGGGAGAGGCGGCCGTCGCCCGCGGACGGGCCGGGCAGGGCGGGGGCCGGCTTTCCGGCCGCCGCCGGGGAGGCGTCGGTGCGCGTCTCGGTGTGCCCGGGGTCGCGGGAGGCGACCGGCTGCGGTGGCGCGGTGGGGGGGGTGGGGGCGAGCTCGGCGGTGAGGGCGGCCGTGGTGGTGGTGCCGGGAGGTGAGACAATCATCGGCCGGGTGGGTGCGGTGCGGCTGGCAAACCAGATGGCGCCTACCACCCCCACGGCCACCACGAAGCCCAGCACCAGCGGGAGCCGGCTTCGCCAGTCCGCCCGAGCCTCTGGCTCCAGCAGCTCCGCCGCCGGACGCACCGCCGGCACTGGCGTCCGCTTGGGCTCGCGGGCCTTGGCCTCCGCTTGCCGGCGCGCCTGGGCGGCGCGGGCCTCCTCCAGCACCTGGACGCGGGCGGCGCGGGGGGAGTTCTCCTTCGGGAAGTGCCGCTCCATGAAGGCGGCGACGTCCCCGTGCGGGGCGAGCGTTAGGGCCTGGTCCACCGCGTCCCGGAAGGCCAGCGCTGTGGGGTAGCGGTCTGCGGCACGTTTGCGGGTGGCCCGCTCCAGCACCGGCACCAGCTCGGCGGGAATGTGGTCCGCCGCCTCTAGCGGCAGCGGGGCGGCGACCACGGCATGGTCGACATCGGGGGCCCCGTCCCAGGGCTTCTTCCCGCTCACCATCTCGTACAGGAGAAGGCCCAGCAGAAAGACGTCCGTTTGGGGGGTGCTGGCGGTGCGGCCGCCAATAATTTGCTCCGGGGCGGCGTAGCGGCGGCGGTTCACCACCCGCAGGCCAGAGGCCTCCCGGGGCGCCACGGCCAGGGCGCCGTAGCCGGAGGCCTTGGCCTTGCCGGCGTAGGTGACCATGACGGTTTCCGGTCGCAAGTCCCCGTGCACCATGGGAGAGCCGTCGTCGTTGCCGGCCAGGTGCGCGTAGTGCGCGCCCAGCGCCACGTCGGCGGTGATGCGGGCTGCAACGCGGGGAGGCAGTGGGGCCACGAGGTCCAGGACCTGCCGCAGGGACTCCCCGTCAACGAATTCCACGACCCGGGCGAGGCCCTCTGGCAGGGTGGCCAGGCCGAACACCGTGACAATGTGCGGGTGGGTCAGCTCCGAGGCGCGCCGGGTCTCCCGCCGCAGCTGCGCCGCCCGTTCCTCGTCCTTGGCGAGCTCCGCCGGGGCCCACACCAGCACCACGGCGCGCCCCGGACCGTCGGCCACGTCCTCAATGCCCAGCACGGCCGTGGAACGGGTGCCGGCAAGCAGGGGCCCGACCGGCCTGTACGTGGGGTTGGGCATTGGGGGTGGCGGGTGTCCGCCGGGGCGAATGCTACTGCGGTCTAACCGCCCGTCTCAAAAACGGAACCCCAGGGGGTAGGTAAATGGCCCCCGGCGCACCGACAGCAGCACGTCCCGGCCATGGCTCGACATGAGGCCGTCCCGGAAGGCCTCCATGCTGCCCACCGGCTCATTGTCCAACCGGGTGATGAGGTCCCCGGGTTCCAGCCCCCGCTGCGCGGCCTGGCTGCCCCGGCGCACCCCCACGACCAGCAGCCCCCCCCTGGCTGCGGAGACTTTCACCCCGAGTCGCTCCCAGACCAGGCCGTCCACCACGGCCGGGGGAAACTTCTCGGGGGTGACGGTGAGGGTGCGCTCATGCCCGTCGCGAAACACGCTGAGGGCAAAGGACGTCCGCGCGGGGTACCCCAGCAGGCGGGCGTTGAAGTCCTCGATGTCCGTCACCGGTGAGCCGGCAATCTCCGTCGCCACGTCCCCGGCGTGGACCCCGGCCGTGGCCGCCGGGCTGCCGGGCTGGACGCGCTCCACCAGCACGCCGTGGGTGCGCTCCCACCCCAGTCGGCGGGCGACTCCAGGATTCAACGGGACGGCGTCGATGCCCACCCACGCCGGGCGTACCCTTCCGAAGCTTTTCAGCTCCGTGACGATGCGGCGCACCTTGTCGACGGGAATGGCGAAGCCGATGCCCTGGGCGCTGGCCAGGATGGCGGAGTTGATGCCGATGACGTCGCCGTCGAGATTGAGCAGCGGGCCGCCGCTGTTGCCGGGGTTGATGGCGGCGTCCGTCTGCAGAAAGTCGTCGAAGATTTGTTCATTGTCGGCCTTGAAGCTGCGGCCAATGGCGGAGAGCACCCCCACGGTCACCGTCTTCTGGAGGCCCAAGGGGGAGCCGATGGCCACCACCGTCTCGCCAATCATCAAATCCGCGGAGGTCCCGAGCCGCGCGGCGGGGAAGGGCCCTTTGCCCTGGACGCGCAGCACGGCCAAGTCGTTGGCAGCGTCGCTGCCCACCACCTCGGCGTCGAGCTGTCGGCCGTCGGCCAGGACCACGTGAATGGCCGACGCGCCCCGGATGACGTGGTCATTGGTGACGATGAGACCGGAGGCGTCAATCAGCACGCCGCTCCCCAGCGACTGCATGGTGCGCCCGCGGGAGGGCGTTCGGCCGGGGAAAAGGTTGTCCAGCGTGGAGCCGCGGAGCCGCCGGTCCACCGCCTGCTCGGTGCCGATGAAGACGACGGCAGGACTGACTTTCTGCACCACTTCCACCACCGCCGAATGTCGCTTGCTGACGTCAGCAGCCGCAGCGCTGACTGCGGAAAGTGCCGCCAGCGCGTACACGCGCCACGGCCCCGCGCCGCGCCGCGCCCGTAGGAAAAGTCTCAGGCGCCGTCTCCCCAGGCAAGCACCAGCTTCCCCACCGAGGTATTGCTGGCCATGCGCTCCAGCGCCACCCGGGCGCTGCCCATGCCCAGCACCTCCTCCACCACCGGGCGCAGCGCGCCGCTTTGGAAGTCGGGAAGGACTTGGGCCTCAAAGCTGCGGGCCAGGGAGATTTTCTCCTCCAGCGGGCGGCTGCGCAGCATCGTCCCCACCACCTGGGCCCGCCGCCCCATCAGCTGGCGCAAGTCGAGCTCCGCCTTGGGTCCGTCCAGCGTGCCGACCTGCAGCAGCCGTCCCCGGGGCGCAAGGCACGCCAGCGACTCGGCCAGGTAACGGCCCCCCACCAGGTCCAGCACCAGGTCCACGCCCCGCCCCTCGGTGATGGACAGCACCCGGTCGGCGAAGCGCGGCTCGCCATCCTCCACGACGACCGGATGAAAGGGGGCCAGCGCCCGGCAGCGCTCGAGCTTGCCCGGGCTTCTGGAGGTGCCAATGGCCTCGGCGCGGAAGGCGTGCACCAGCTGCAGGGCGGCCGTCCCCACGCCACTCGCCGCGGCGTGGACGAGGACGCTTGCATGGGGCCGCAGCCCTCCCTGCAGTACCAGGGCGTCGAAGGCGGTGAGGAAGGCCTCGGGCACCGCCGCGGCCTTCTCAAAGCTGAGGGCGTCCGGGATGGGCAGGGCCTCCCGCTCCGCCGTCACCAGCCGCTCGGCGAAGGCCCCACCCCCCACCAGGCCCATGACGCGGTCCCCGCGCTTGAAGCGCAAGACGCGCGGCCCGGTGCTGAGGACACTGCCGGCGTATTCCAGTCCGGGAATGTCCTGGGGGACGTCCGCTGGAGGCGGGTAGCGCCCCAGCACCTGCAGCAAGTCGGCGCGGTTGAGGGCGGTGGCCTGTACCTGGACGACCAGGTCCGCCGGGCCAGGGATGGGCTCCGGAGCATCGGCCAGCTCGAGGCCCTCTGGACTTCCCGGGCGGAGGATGCGGAGGGCCTTCATGGCGGGCAACCGGGGGGTTTAGCACCAACGCCGGGGGGTAGCGCTGGCGTCTTGTCTGCGGTTTTGGCTATGGAGGGCCCCCGCCCATGGCTGCCCTCTGCCCCAGCTGCCACAAACCCGCCGGGCCCCGCCCGGGAAACAAGAGCGCGCCTTTCTGCTCTCCAAGGTGCCGGCAGGTGGACCTCGGCCGCTGGTTGGGTGAGGAGTACCGGGTGCCCGACCGTCCGATGGACGCCGAGCCGGAGCAGCCCCGGCCCGCCAGCGCCCCCGCGCAGGACGAGGACGGGCGCTAAGAGTCCATGTCCGGCTACGTCGACTTGCACTGCCACCTGCTTCCAGGCGTGGACGACGGTGCCCGCACGCCCGAGGACGCCCTGGAAATGGCGCGGGCGCTGGTGGACCTGGGCTTCGCCGCCGTGGCGCCCAGCCCGCATGCGCGGCCGGAGTTTGCCTCCGCGGAGGTGTGCGCCGAGCGACGCTCAGCGCTCCAGCGGGAGCTGGAAGAGGCGGGAATCGCGCTGCGCCTGTACTCTAATGCCGAGCATGCCCTCATCCTCGACGGCTTCCTCGACGGCCTGGGCACCAACGCCACCCGGGCCATCAACGACGGCCGGTACGTCCTCGTCGAGGCCCCCTACCGTGCCCCCGTGCCGGCCCTTCCAGACCTCGTCTTCCGCATGGTGCGCCGCGGCGTCACGCCGCTGTTTGCGCACCCCGAGCGGTGCCAGGAATTCGAGCGGCCCGGGCGCGCGGCGGAGGTGGTGCGCCTCGGCGCCAGGCTTCAGCTGGACCTCGGGGCCCTGGTGAACCGGTACGGGCCGGTGGCCCGTCGGCTGGCGCGCAGCTTCCTGGACGAAGAGTTGTATGCCGTGGCGGCGACGGACCTCCACGGCCCGGTCGACGCTCGGGTGTGGGTTGCCAAGGCGGTGGGGGAGCTCCAAGCCCGGACGAGCACGGAGGCCGTGCGGGCGCTCCTGCGGGACCACCCTCAGCGCATCCTTCGCGGAGAAGCCTTGCCATGAAGCGGGGACTCAAGCTGGCCGCCAGTCTGGCCATCACCATCGCCTTCACCGCCTGGGCCTTTCGCGACACGCACTGGTCCGAGCAGTGGGCGAGCCTTCGGGCCGCCCACTACCTATGGCTCCTGCCGTACCTCGGTTTCTTGACGCTGATTCACCTGTTCAGGACGCTGCGCTGGGGGTGCCTGCTGTCGGGGCTGGCACGGGTGCCCTTTCGCCCCCTCAACGACGCGAGCGCCATCGGCTTCATGATGCTGCTCGTCCTGCCTTTGCGGCTTGGCGAGTTCGCCCGCCCCTTCCTCATCGCCCAAAGGACGCCCATCCGGCGCAGCGCGGCCATGACGACGGTGGTGCTAGAGAGAATTATCGACGGCCTGTTCGTCGCGCTGCTGATGCGCCTGCTGCTCTTCTTCGTGCCGGCCAATGCCCCTGACGTGCGCTTTGTGCGCATCGGCGCCAACGTCATGTTCTCCATCTTCTTTGGTGGCCTGCTCTTTCTCCTCTTCGCCGCCTGGCACCGGGACCGCGCGGTGGCGCTGGTGCGCCACGTCGTGGGCTGGGCGAGCCCCGGGCTGGCCGAGAAGGTGGCGGGGGTGGTCGACTCCTTCGTCGGGGCGCTCAAGAATCTGGCCGGGCCCATGCAGTTGGTCGCCTTCTTCGGCTGGACGGTGGCCTACTGGTGCGCCAACGGCCTCGGCATGTGGGTCTTGGCCACCCGCGGCTTCGACCTGCCGTTGACGCTGTTTCAGAGCTATGTGCTTCTGTGCGTACTGGTGGTGGGGGTGATGATTCCGGCAGCGCCCGGGATGATGGGCACTTTCCAGGCGGCCGTCCGTGTCGGGCTCGCTCTCTTCTTGCCCGCGGAATTGGTGCGAGGGCCGGGGCTGGCCTACGCCAACGTGCTGTGGCTGTGCCAGACGGGACAGCAGATTGCGTTCGGGTTGCTCTTCCTGTCACTCGACCACTTGTCGTTCGGCGACGTCGCAGGGCACATGGAGGAGCCGACGGACGTCAGCCGGGCGCAGGCCGGGTAGGGTCGACTGGCGGAGGGGCGCTGGGGGTGGCCGTCCCGCGCTACATCTGGGCGTCGAGCCAGGCCAGGACGGCCTCGCGGATGCTCTGCGGTGGATTGTGGATGGCCGGCGGCTCGGGCCTTGCTCGGACTGGGCGGCCGTGAAAGTCGAAGACGAGGAGCGGGCGCTCCGCCAGGGCAGCCGACGACTGCCGCCGGCCCCGCGCAGACATGGCCACGGGGCTACCCCTCCTTGGGCGCGGCGTCGTACTTGCGCAGCAAGTCGTCGACGGCCTCGCGGAGGTACTCGCTCTGAGCGATGCGGGTGCGCCGGGACAGAGCCCGGAGGCGACGCACGTCCTCCTCCGTCACCAGGACGTGGGTGCTGACGGTGTCGTCATTCTCGACGACGTCCGGCGCGGTGGCCTGTGCTGCAGCCGACGAATCTGCCATTGGCGGACTTCCCTTCCCTGGGGTGTTCGTGACCCCTCGCTACAGCGGGTCACGGGCCTGTGCCCCGTGAGAAGGGATGGTCGAGCCGAGGCGGGGACCTGTCAAAAAACCTGCACGTGCACCGGCTTCCCGGGGCTGGGTTGGCTGGGGCGTTGCGGGGCGGGTGGCAGGGCGTTGGCCTCCGTGGCTGCCGGTGCACGGAGGGCCCAGCGCAGACAGGCCAGAAGGCCCACGGCGGGTGCGCAGACGAGGAGGAGGAAGAGGCCCTCCGACAGCGTCAGCCGCGCGGCAGGCGCCATGAGAACGCGTCCGCCGATACCGGCCCAGCACAACCAAATGACAAGAGACAGTGCCTTCATTCCTGAGGACCTCCGAGTCGGTTCGCATCCCGGCTCTCGCAGTCCCCGGGGGTGGGGCCTGCAGTCCTCCTATTGAGCGCTGCGGCGCCGCTCCATCACTGGGCGTGTGTGAGAAGGTGCGCCCCCCGTGGGTCGTCCGGGCCCGGGAGGGCGCCGGTCCCCACGTCGCATTGCGTCAGGAGCCGGCTGGCGTCTTTCCGTCCAATTCGTCGAGCCAGAACTCTGTGGTGCCGCGTTCTCCGGCGCTGCGCCGGTCCTTCTCCTGGGCGCGGAGCTGCACGCGGCGGATTTTGCCCGACACCGTCTTGGGCAGCTCCGTGAATTCGATGGCGCGGATGCGCTTGTAGGGCGCCAGCCGCTCCTTGCAGAAGAGGAGGATGTCCCGCGCCGTCTCGGCATTGGCCAGCACCCCGGGCTTCAGGGCGACGAAGGCCTTCGGCAAACTGAGTCGCAGCGGGTCCGGGCTTGGCACCACCGCTGCCTCGGCGACGGCCGGGTGTTCAATCAGGGTGCTCTCCAACTCAAACGGGCTGATGCGGTAGTCGCTGGACTTGAAGACGTCGTCGCCGCGGCCGACGTAGTGGATGTAGCCCTCGGCGTCCCGGGACGCTTCGTCCCCGGTGCGGTAGTAGCCGGCTGACATGACGGCCGCGGTGCGCTCCGGGTCATCCAGGTACCCCACCATCAACCCCAGGGGACGGGGCGCCAGGCGCAGGGCAACCTCGCCCTCGTCGGCTTCCCGGCTCTGGCCGTCGAGCAGCACTACCTGGTAGCCAGGAAGGGGGCGCCCCATGGAACCGAGGCGCACCGGCTGCCCGGGAGAGTTTCCCACCTGGGCCGTCGTCTCTGTCTGCCCGTAGCCGTCGCGGACGGTGAGGTCCCAGCTGCGGCGGACCCGCTCAATGACCTCGGGGTTGAGGGGCTCGCCGGCGCTCACCAGTTCCCGCAGTCCGGTTGGCCGCGGGCCGAGGTCCTCGAGAATCATCAGCCGCCACACGGTGGGCGGAGCGCAGAAGGTATTCACGCTGGCCTGGGCAAGCCACTGGACGGTGCGCTGCGCGGAGAAACGTGCCTGTTCGAGGACAAAAATCGTCGCGCCGGCATTCCACGGCGCGAAGAAGCTGCTCCAGGCGTGCTTGGCCCATCCGGGCGAGCTGACGTTCTGGTGGGTGTCGCCCTCGCGCAGGCCAATCCAGTACATGGTGGACAGGTGGCCCACCGGGTAGCTGGCGTGGGTGTGCAACACCAACTTCGGCTTCGCGGTGGTGCCCGAGGTGAAGTAGAGCAGCAGCGGGTCCGTGGCGCGCGTCTCGCCGTCCGGCGTGAAGCCCGCCGCGCCGGAGAGGGCGTCCTCGTAGGGCGTCCAGCCTGGACTGTGGCCGGCGACGACCAGTCGCGTCTTCAGGGCCTCAATCCCAACGAAGCGCTCGGCCACCGCGGCGTCCACCACGGCATGGCGGATGTTGCCCCGCACCACGCGTTCCTCGATGTCCTTGCGCGTCAGTTGCATGGAACAGGGGACGACGACCGCGCCGCACTTCATGGCCGCGAGGCCCACTTCCCACATGGGACGGACGTTGGAGAGCATCACCAGCATCCGGTCGCCGCGCGCCACGCCGCGCTGGCGCATGGAACTGGCGAGGCGACTGGAGTTTTCGGAGAGCTCGGCGAAGCTGGCCTTCACCTCCCGTCCCTCGTCGTCGGCAATCCACAGCGCGGTGCGGTGGTTTCCCTTGGCGTAGACGTCGAACCAGTCCAGTCCCCAGTTGAAGTTGTCCAGCTGCGGCCAGGCGAAGCGGGCCACCGCGGCCTCGTAGTTGTCGCGCTCCTCCAAGAGAAGGTTGCGCGCGCACACAAACGCGTCCGTGGCATTCATGGGAGCCTCCCCGGGGAAGCGGCAGGCGCCGCTTCGCCGGACAGTATGTCGCTCACGCAGGGACGGCCGGCAAGGACTTCTTCCAGGCTGCTCGCTCTCTGTCTTCAAACCGCTTCCGTGCTGGCGCCTCCCCTCGCGCCGGACAGATTCCCCCGGGTACGCGATGGCGGGCCCGGTAGAGTGTCCACGTCCGGCAGCCACGGCGCCCCGATTCTCCGGGTACCCGGCGCGCTCGTGGTTGGGGCGCCGTCGCCGTAGGCACGGCGACGGGCGCCCGCTTCCCGATGGGCGGCTATCCCTTGTGGTTGGGGCAGGGCCCGACGGTGTCGCCGTGCGTGAGGTGCTGGTCGAAGGTCGTCGGGAATGGGACGCTCAGGGTGTGCCCCTCGCCGCGCTCCTCCGGGTCGAGGTGGCAGACAAACGCCTTTGGCATCTGCAGCACCCAGCCCGCCCAACCCTGGAATCCGAAGCCCCAGCCGGTCATCACCGTGCCGTCGTCGGACATGCCCATGGGCGTCCAGAGCGACCCGTACTGCTCTATCGCCGTGCCCTGGCGCTGGACGAACTGGTCCAGGCTGACTGACCCCATTGCCTTCGTCCAGAGCAGTGGCACCGGCTGGAGGCTGAAGAAGGGGTTTCCACTGAAGCCAGCCATCACGCTGCCGTCGCGGGACAGTGCGTAGGCAGCGGCGGGCGAGGCATCGACCGAGAGCGGTGCGTAGTACTCGAGCTCAGGCCGGTCGACTCGCTTTCGCCAGGCGTCGCCGAGAGGCTGTTGCCCATCAAAGAGTCCACCCGCCACCACATTCCCATCCCCGCTCACGGCTGTCGCCTCATTGAGCGCGAGGCCGAAGGCGTCGACCACCTGGTGTGGCTTTCCGTGCCTCCAGACCACAGCCAGCCGGAGGCCCTGGTCGTCTTCCTCCCAGCCGACCAGCGTCGAGCCGTCGGCGGAGATTTGGTTGGGTCGCCCGTTGGCAGGAGTGCCGTCCGACTTGAGGGTGGCGGCCGGCAATAGCTTGGTGCCTTCCCTCGGGGCCCAGCGGAACGTCTTGAAGTCGGTGCAGGAGTTGTAGGCGAGGCCGTACACGGCCCCATCGTCGGTGACGCCCCAACTGTAGGTGGTGTCGGTCCCGCAGGTGCCCACCGGGTCGACGGCTACCCAACCGCTCTTCGCATCCCACCGGAAGGCCCCAGCATTATTCCCGGAGGCATCCAGCAGGTCGGTGGTGAGGTACTTGCCGTTGTGGGAGATGCTGACCTTCTCTCCCGTCGTTGCGACGTCCATCGTCACGATGCCCTTCTGCGCTGTCCAGCGGAAGGGCGGGCCGCCCCGGCCGTAGTTGCCCACCACCGTCGACCCGTCGCCGGAGATGCCCGACGCGCCGGCGCCATAGCCGAGGGAAATGAGGACCGGAGCACCAGGGACGCGTGCGAACTGGATGTCGGCTTGAACGACGCGGCCTGCCTTGGCCGAGATGGCCCGGTAGGCGCAGGGGTCGAATGTCTCCTCGTCCTCCTCCGAGGCTGGACCGGCGTAGAAGCGCTCGGCACCTGGCAGGAACCACAAAGGTGGGGTGGGGAAGCCACCGGCCAGGACTGCGTCGACGTAGACGACGTAGCGCGCACCCGGCCGCAGCCCGTGCAGGGTAAAGCGGCCATCGGGCCCGAACTGCCCTTGCGTCCACTGGCCGGACAGCGACGAATTCGCGTCCGCAAAGGGGTCCGCCAAGTTGCGCGCAATGACGTTGACGCCCGTCAGCGGGGTCTTCCCGTCGACGTCGAGGACGGTCCCGGTGATGGTCCCGAAGTTTTCCGGCCAGCCCGGGGCCGGGTACAGGTCGGAGATGGCGGCAACGTCGTCGGTGGTGTGAAGGTGACCCTGAGCAACGCCCACGCCGTCAGTCGGGGTGGGGTTCTGAAATGGGTACATCGTCTCCACATCCGCGGCCGTCAGGTCGGTCCGGTACGGAAGCTTCGTGCAGCTCTGTGGGCCAACCGGCTCTCCGGTGTACACGGAGTAGAAGTAGGACGCCCCGTTCGTCTGGGTATGCGCCAGCCCCAGGGCGTGGCCAAGTTCGTGCGTCGTCGTTCCCTGGTAGTGCGCCGCATTCACGTCGTCGAAGGAGATGGCCTGGCCGTTGAGGACGGTCCAGCTCTCGGTGATGGTGTTGGTGGCCTCGTCCCCCCACTCGGGCGAGGAGATGCCGAGGACGTTTGGGCCCACACCGAAGAAGTTCTGCATCACCGAACCGTCGGCGTCGAAGATGACGTAGATGCCGTCGCCGTTGACGGCGCCGATGACCAGGCCTGCGTTGTCACCGGTGATGTCGGGGAGGCCCTTCGTGCCAAAGTCGCCCTTCACCTCGCCACGGAAGGTCGACGTCGGGATGGCCGACCAGTCGGCGACGCCCTTGTGGACCTGGGCGGCGCCGGTGGCGTTGTCGAACGTCACCTGGGCCGGGTAGTTGTTCCAGTCATAGACGACCGCGAAATCGCCCAGGTCGTAATACACGGGGACCATTCCAGGACCGTAAACCCAAGGCTTGCGCGTCACCGGGTCCACGATGAGTGGGGCGCCAGCGTGGGCAGCCGTCGCGACGACAAGCGCGGCGATGACGGCGAGACGTTGAAAGTTTTCAGTGATTCGCATGGCGCATCCTCCCGGTCTCTACCCACTTGCCGTCCACGGCCTGTTTGATGAGCGACGTGAAGCTCCGCGCGTTGACTGCTCCGCGCGTCGTGGCCATGACGCGTTTCTGGTCGTCGCTGAGCAGCCCAGAATCGACCTGGACGCCTTCGAAGAGTCCGGCGTTGTTGAAGGAGTTGGCGGCCCCAGCCAGGGACACCTTGAACTGCCCCTGGGCCAGCCCGGCCGTGGTGCGAAGCCCGGTCCAGGCGGCGGCCTGGCGCAGGAAGAAGATGGACTCCTCACCCTTGGCGTAGGTTGCCCATTCTGCGGGGGTCACCATGAGGTTGACGCGGCCGTTGCCGATGCGCCGCGGTGCGAGAAGCCCGAACTGACGGAAGGTGTAGTTGCCCGCAACCTGCCCCTTCAGCGTTTCGGCAACCTGGAGGGTAACCTCGGTATAGGGGACGCCCCGGGCGTCGATGCCATCCGTGACGGCCTTCACGCGCGCTCGGACGATGACCTCAGACTCCTGGAGCAGGTCCACGATGGTGAGTTGGTTCTTGAAGGTGGTGGCGTGGACGCTCGCGGACGCGAGAAGCAGCGCGCCCACCATCCACGCACGAACTCGAGTGGGACTACTTGCCGGGGGCATGGGACTCTCCTTGGGGTTCGGGGGACTGGTGCTCGGCGGAAACGACAGCGTGGGAGGTGACGAAGCGGAAATCGGCCGACGCGCCGAGCAGGCGCGAGGCACCGGCGAGAATTCGGAAGTCCTCGGAGGCCAGGTGCTCCGTCAACGAGGCTTGGTCCTTCCACTCGCTGACGAGGAGGACTTGGCCCCCTCCCTCGACGTCGCCGTAGACGGCGCACTGAACGCAGCCGGGTTCGCGGGCGATTTCCACTTTTAGCGAGCGCAGAGTCTGAAGCAGCTCCTCCCGCTTCTCCGGAGCCGGAGTCAGCAGGGAAGTCACCACGGTGACAGCGCAATTTGAGGGTGGGTTGATGGGACGGGATTCCTTTGCAGGAGGCCGTCCCTCAGCAAGACGAGCGCCAAGGCTGGAGCGATGCAGGGTCGGCCACAACCCGTTGAATTAGCTTCGGCCTGGCCCTCGCGTCCCGTCGAGTTTCAGTGGCTCGCACCCACGGCATCTCGCGGCCCACCAGATGTCGTGGGCGCGCCGGAGGGAATTACACCCCCGCTATTCCGAGCGGCGTCGGATGTCGAGCTTCTGCATCCGGGAGCGGAGGGTGCTGGGTTTGAGCTCCAGGACGGCGGCGGCGCCATCGCGCCCTTCCAGCTTCCAATGGGTCGCCTCGAGGACGGCGAGGATGTGGCGACGCTCGTTGTCCTCGAGGGAAGTCAAGGAGGCGTCCACGGCGACCGGAACGGCGTCGAACTTCACGTCCCCGGTGAGGCGCAGGTGTCTGCCGTCGGAGATGAGAACTGCCTGCTCAATCACATTCTGGAGCTCGCGGACGTTGCCCGGCCAGGCGTGGGCCTGCAGGGTCTGCACCACCGACGTTGGTAACTCGAGCGCTGGGCGGCCCATGCGCTGGCAAATGCGCTCCACAAACGCCTTCGCCAGTATCGGGATGTCATCCTTCCGCTGGCGAAGCGGCGGGACCGTCACCGGGAAGACGTTGAGGCGGTACCAGAGGTCCTCTCGGAAGCGTCCGGCCGCAACGTCTTTCGACAGGTTGCGGTTGGTGGCGGCGATGACGCGGACGTTCGCCTTCAGGGTCTGGTCGCCGCCGACGCGCTGGAAGCTGCCGTCCTGAAGGACGCGAAGCAGCTTCGCCTGGAGCTCCTGGGACAGTTCCCCCACCTCGTCGAGGAAGAGAGTCCCTCCATCGGCCAGCTCGAAGCGCCCCTTCCGCTGCGAGTACGCGCCGGTGAAGGCTCCCTTTTCGTGCCCGAAAAGCTCGCTCTCGGCCAGCGTGGGAGGAAGGGCGGCGCAATTCACCTTCACCATCGGCCGGTCCCGGCGCGGGCCGAGGCCGTGAATGGCCTCGGCCACCAACTCCTTTCCCGTGCCCGTCTCCCCCTCGATGAGGACGGTGGTGTCCGCCGGAGCAACCTGGCGAATCCGGAAGAGCAGGTATTTCATCGGGTCGCTTTGGCCTAGCAGCTCGCTGGAACCCTCCACCGCCTGGATTTTCTCGCGGTAGTAGGTGTTCTCAGCCTCGAGACGGTCCTTCAGCGCCGCGATTTCCTGGTAGGCCTTCTGCAGCGCCAGTTCGCTCAGCTTCCGGCTGGTGATGTCGCCGATACTGCCGCGGCTGCCGGCGGGCTCGGCGTTGTCGAGTTGCACGGGGTTGCTCGCTTGCCGCACCCAGCGCACCTCGCCTGCTCTCGTGCGAATTCGGTACTCGAGAGGTGCCTGTGCTTTGCCGGCGAGTGCGGCGGCTTGGTAGGCGTGCCATGCGGGGCGGTCCTCCTCGTAAACCAGTCGCTCCAGGAGGTCGGGGTCCGCTTTGAATTCGGCAGGCGAATATCCACTCAGCCGCTCGCAGGCGGGCGAGACGTAGTCGAAGCTGCCGTCGGGCCGCCGCCAGAACTCCCAGTCGTGCGTGAAGTCGGCCACCGTCCGGTAGCGCGTCTCCGCGCGGGCCAGCGTTCGTTCCATTCGCCGGCGGCGGCGCAGCTGGACGACCAGCCCGGCCATGAGAATGCTCTCGAGCGCGATGACCCCCAGCCCCAGGCCAATCGCCCGTTTGTGGGTTGCCCAAAGACTCGGCTCGCGGAAGAGCACCTGGCTCCCAGGAGGCAGGCTGCGTTCGGAGATACCCCAGCGCTCGAGCTGCCGCCCGTCAAACATGGGGGCCAGCCCCGCGTCCGCGACGAGTGGGATGGAGGATGCCGTCTCGCCATTGAGCACCCGCTGCCCGAGCTGTGCCGAGGCCTTGCCCGAGGCCTCCATACTCACCAGCTCACCTCCGAGGATGCCAGCACCCAGGTCCTCGTAGATGACGCCAAAGACTGGCCGCCGGCTTGCGCGTGAAATCCGGGTCACCGCGTCGTTGCTGTAGAAGTCGCGGCCAGCAGCATCCTGCAGCAGGCTTCCGAAGAGGACCAGGGTGTCATCAGAGAGATGGGCGACGCGGGCCTCAATCTGCTCAAGCGAAAGGCTGTTCAGGTAGGTGATGTCAACGCGATTGGCGAAGCGCGAAAAGATGATGTGTCCCTGCTTGGCCTGCCCCTGCTCGTATTCGCTGGCGCCGAGGACAACTTGAATGTGACGGGTCGACGGGTACATCGACAGCATGAGCGCAATCGTCCCGGGCGCGTTCTGGGCCGGCAGCGCACCGGTCAGTTCCGGTCGACTCGACTTGGCCGTCTCGACGATTCGCCGCGCGGTGTAGCAGGTGACGATGGGAACGCCCGGCAAGAACTTCCGCGCCACGACGAACTCGAGTGCCGTCGGACCCACGACCACCAGCAAGTCCACCTTCCGGGAGCGGTACTTCTCCTGGTAGAGCGCGAGGAGCGCATCCTCGTAAGCGGACCCGAGAACCGGTCGAGCCCGGTATATTCACCGTAAATGTCCAGGGCGACTTTTGAAGCGCTCTGCAGCCCGTCCGTCAGGGCCACGCTGAGCTCATGCAGTCCGGGCACGTCCTGGGAGATCGAGTACAGGATGACGACCGTCCGCCGCGGCGCCGGCTGGGCCTGCTCCGAGTCGGCGGACGCACCGCCAGCTGCTGTCAGGACAGCGATGAGGGTGCCGAGGAATCCGCCCACTCTGGAGGCGAAGATGCGCAAGAGAGGATTCAAGGACCGACGGGCGGTGGATTGTGAGGGTTAGAGCGGATTGCCCGCCGACCGCAAGAGGTCAGAAAGGTGGGGGACGTGCGGGGTCGTGTCGTGCTTTCGTGCTTGTTCTTCGTCGCGGAGGGCTCGGGCAGCGTGTCCCGGCACCACCGACTGCTTGGCGCTGCTTGTCTGTGGCTAGGGTCGGACTCGAACCGACTACCTGCGGATTATGAGACCGCCGCTCTAACCAGTTGAGCTACCTAGCCTAAGTCCTTGCTGTCTAGCTCGTTTCGAGGCCAAGGCGCGCAACCTTCAGCACGCCCCCCAACCACTCAGCAGAGCCGAGCGTTGCGTACCTCAAGCGGGCACGCCTTGCCAAGGCTACGAGAGGAGGTGAGGCCTGTCCTGCTGGGGGTTGGTCTGACCTTCTCAATTGCGCCGCACCCTGCTTCTCTCCGGCCCGGTTGGCATCGCCCTCTGCATCGCCCGCCGCGCGAAGCCGTCTCTCGGGCGTCGACGGGCTGTGGTGCTTCAAGCTGAAGGTCCGGCCGTCGGCGTGAAACGACGGCCGGCCGGCCCCCCCCCGGGGACCTCCATTTGGCCCGCGCGAGGGTGCTAGCCTCCGCCACCTTTCTTCGTCGGCCCGTCTGGAGCTCTATGGAAAGGTCCAGCTCGCAAGTCGTCTTTCTCGCGGGGGGACTCGTGTCTCTCCGCCCCTTCGACCGCGAGGACGCGCCGGACCTGGTGCGGTGGCTCAATGACCCCGACGTGCGGCAGCACTTGACCGCGTTCCGTCCGCTGAGCCTCACCGCCGAGTACGGCATTCTGGAGAGTCTGGCCAAGGCCGAAGACCGGGTGATGCTCGGCATCGTCGAGCGGGCCTCTGGCGCACTGGTGGGCGGATGCGGGCTGCACGACATTTCCTGGAAGGAACGTCGTTCCGCCTTCGGCATCTTCATCGGCGAGAAGAGCCGCTGGGGCCACGGCCTTGGGCGCGAAGCGACGCGACTTCTTTTGGACTACGCGTTTGGAACGCTCGGCCTCCACCGGGTGGAGTTGCACGTCTACGCCTTCAACACCCGGGCGCTCCGCACCTACCAGGCGCTGGGCTTTGTCCACGAAGGGACGCTCCGGGAGCACCACTTTCACGATGGACGCTTCATGGACACGCACAGCATGGCGGTCCTGCAGCCGGAGTGGTCTCGCCTGCAGGCCAGTTTTTCGGGCTGACGCCGCGCGGAACCGCCCCCGGGGAGGGAACGGCCTGGCGGCGGCCGGGGGGGACTGCTGGCTTCGGCGCGCCCGAGGCGGTGAAGAATCCCCAGTGCTTCTCCACGTCGTTGGCATGGGGGCTGCCCTTCCAGCGCTCGTCGAAGGCCTCGAGCCGCGTGCGGATGAGGCGCTTCTCGCGGTGAACGCCTGGTAGGAGACCCGCCGGCTGTGCTTCGCCAGGTGCCGGGAAGAAGAGGCGCCTGACACGGACGTCGCCGTCGCATTTGCGTCGAGAAGCACTCGCCGTCCGGGCAAAGGTCCGAAACCGGACCAAACTAACTTGCAACGGGGGGCCCAAGCGGTGTCCCCTACTGTGGCACCCAGCGCGGTGCCGACAGCTTTTCAACGGCTTGCGATGACCAGAGGTCGACTCCCATGAAGGCTTCCTGTCTGTGTTTCTCCGTAGCGTCCTTGCTGGTTGTCCTTCTGCTTGGTGCGTGCAGCAACTCCAGCGGCAACAACAACCCGGACTCAGGTCCTGGCAACACCGTCTGCACCGACCAGTCCGCTGGGACCCCGACGGTGACCATCGTCTCCATGGGTGGGGCATATGGCGGCTTCGCCTTCAGTCCCGGCTGCGTCGAAATCAACAAGGGGCAGTCGGTCACGTTTACCGGGAACTACACGCTGCACACCCTGGAGAGAACGACCCAATCCGTGGCGGCCGCGGCCAATCCGCTCCCGTCCGCTCCCTACAGCGGCGTCAGTCCAGTGATGTTTGGGCCCTTCACGGATTCGGGTGACTTTAACTTCTACTGCAGCGTCCACGGCTTCTCGGGCACGGTCCGCGTCAAGCCGTAGCCGGTGCGAACCCGGAAACGCGAGGCAGGGCCCTGCCTCTCCCGCCTCGCCCGGCAGACAGCGCCCCGCGACGCGGCTCTCATCAGAGTCCGTCAACGGGTTGCAGCGGGCCGGCCCGTCTCCCAAATTTTTCCCCCCAAGGCTGGCCCACCTCCAGCCCCGAGGGGTTGGTGCCGGTCAGGGGAAATTTTCTTCACGCAACGTTTGCGCTCCAGGGCACACTTTGCGTCTCATCCCTCTCCGGCGCTGAGGCGCTCGGTGCTGGCTCAGTCGATGCAGCGCTGGCGGCGAGCACGGAGTACCCACCGGACACAGGTGGGTCGGCCGTGTCCGAGGAGGGACAACGTGGGGCTCAACATGACCGAGCGGTCCAAGCAGGCGGACGCAACCAAGGTGCAGCAAGGAAGGCAAGGCCTTCGTCGGCTGATGAACGCTGTCGGTGCCTGGTTTCCCAGGAACTACGAGCGGGAAGCGGTGACGACGGAGATTCGGCTGGACGCCTCACCGGAGGCAGTGTGGAGGGCCTTGCGCTTCTACGAGGAGATCCCCAACCGTCCGGGGCCCTTCCTGTCGGCACTGCTGCCACTTCCGGTTCGTTCAGAAGGGGAGAAGACGAAGGTGGGGGCGAGCATCCGGTGCCTCTACCAGGGAGGCCACCTGGTCAAGCGCATCGCTGTCTCGGAACCCGCTCGCCTGCTTCGCTTCGACGTGTTGGAACAGAACCTCGGCATTGAGAACAGCGTGACAATGGGGGAGGGCTCCTACGAAATCCGCCCGACGGAGGGTGGGGCGGATGTCCTTCTCACGACGCACTACATCGGGCACCTGCGGCCGCGTTTTCTCTTTCGGCCCATTGAGCGAATGCTTGCCCACCACGTCCACCGCCACATTCTGGAAGGAATGAGGACGCTGCTGCGGACGGAAACCGCGTTGACTGTGAGCGAGGCGCACAGCCTGGTGCGTCTTTCGCCTGCAACCGGAGGACCCCGCCCGCCCGCTGCTTGATGGACGCTGGGGCCCCCCAGCCGTCAGGAGGCGCGACCGCGTCGCGCAAGAAGGCCCAGCCGCACGTGTTCCTCGCGCTCTCGCTCGTCCAGTGTCCGACGGACGGCGAGCAGCTGCTGCTGAAGTTCGGGGGTGAGGTGGTGCTCCAGGCTGTTGACCTGGCGTGACGTCTGGGCGAGCGCCTCGCCAAGCCTCCGCAGGAGCATCTCTCGGGGGGCGGCGCCCACCAGCAAGTCCGCCAGCTTCTCGAATTCAGTGGCCGCCTCCACCGCCGCCGGGGACGGACCGGGGGCGACGCCCCGCGCCGCCAGGGTGCGCGCAAAACGCGGCGCCTCGCACGATGTCGGAGACGATGACGCCCCACAGCTGTCCCGTCCGAACCTGCACGCGCACGTCTCGCGCCGGCCAGCCGAGGACGCGCAGGCCGGGCCCGCCGTCGGCCGAGAATGCACGCAGCAGCACCGGCCACGCCTTTCGTGCCTGCAGGTCAATTTCTGCACGGGTGTCCGCCGCGCTCCTGGCGATGCGGAACAGTTCCCCCACCAGCGCCTCGCGCTTGCGCCGCAGCAGCGAGGTCCCGCGCTCCAGGCGTTCCAGCCGCTGCTGGCCCCGCAGCATCCCCACCCGGGTGGCGGACACGCGCGAGCGGGAACTCATGGCGCGACCGCCGGTGCGTGACGCCGCGCCCAGGTCTCGTCGCGGATGCGCGTCAGGTCGTCCCGCGGAAGCGCGTCGAGCAGCGACCACCCGGCGGCGATGGTTTCCGCCAGCGTCCTTCGCCTGCGTCCCTGCCCGATGAAATCGCGCTCGAAGTGCTCGAGGAAGCCCAGTGCGCGACGGTCCGGGGCGACCAGACCTGCCTCGCCGACGATGGCCGCCATCAACCGGGCTTCGCGCCCTCGCGCGTACAGAGCGTACAGCTGGTCGGCCCATTGGCGGTGCTCCGGAACGGTGCGTTCCGGGCCAATGCCGGCATTCATGAGGCGCGAGAGCGATGGCAGGACGTCCACCGGGGGGAAGACGCCCCGGCGGTGCAACTCCCGGCTCAGCACCACCTGCCCCTCGGTGATGTAGCCGGTCAGGTCCGGAATGGGGTGCGTCAGGTCGTCATCCGGCATGGTGAGGACCGGGATTTGGGTGAGCGACCCCTCGCGCCCTCGCACGATGCCGGCGCGTTCGAAGAGCGAGGCGAGGTCCGTGTACATGGTGCCGGGGTAGCCGCGCCGGCCGGGGATTTCCTGGCGCGCGGTGGCAATCTCGCGCAGCGCCTCGCAGTAGTGGGTGACGTCGGCGATGACCACCAGGACGTGCAGCCCACACTCGAAGGCGAGGAACTCCGCCTCGCCCAGCGCCAGCCGAGGGGCCAGCAGTCGCTCGACGGTCGGGTCCTTCATCTCGTTGATGAAAAGGACACTCCGCTCCAGCGCGCCGCTCCGCTCGAAGCGTTCCAGGAAGTCCCGCCGCTCGCGAGCCGTAATGCCGATGCCGACGAAGACCACCGCGAAGGGCTCGCCCTTGGGAGCCCGCGCCCACTCCACAATGTGCGCGGCCACCTCCAGCGCGGGCAGTCCCGGCCCGGAGAAGATGGGCAGCTTCTGCCCGCGAACCAGGGTGTTCATCCCGTCGATGGCGGAGATGCCGGTTTCGATGAAGTCGTTCGGCGGAAGCCGCGCCGCCGGGTTGAGCGGCGCCCCGGCGAGCGACCGCATCGCCTCGCCCACGGGTGCCGGCAGTCCGTCGATGGGGGCTCCCACGCCGTTGAAGGCCCGTCCCAGCAGCTCCTTTCCTACCGTCGCCCGGGCCACGTCGCCGGTGAAGGTAACCCGCACCTTGTCGGGGGCCAGTCCGAGGGAGTCGTCGAGGAGCTGCACGACCGTCAGTCTTTCGCCGGCGTCAATGACTTGCCCCTGCCAGCGCTTCTCACCGGGAATCTCCAGCCGCACCCACTCGCCAAGGGAAACCGCGTGGGTTCTCTCGACGAAGACGAGCGGTCCGGCAGCCCCGGCGGCCGCTCGGTACGTCTGGGCAACGCCGCTGCTCATGGCCGCTCCTCCGCAGGAAGAATGCCCGTGAGCGCGGACTCGGCGGCCGTCACTCGGGCGGAGAGCTCAGCCCCGGGAGCGTCCCTTAGGGCGATGAGGGTCCGCCGAAAGGGGCCGAGGTCCAACTGCGCCAGCGGGGCGCCAGCCCGAATCCTTTCGGCGGCAAGGGAGCGCGCCCGCCCGGCCAGCTGTGCGAGACGAAACGTCTTCAGCGGGGCAGAGGAGGCGTCGTGCGGGTGGTAGGCGCTCTGGCCGAGCACCACCTCGCGGACCAGCCGGGCGACCAACAGCACCAGCCGGTCCTCATCCTGCAGCGCCTCCGGCCCCACCAGCCCGGCAATCTCCCGCAGCTCCGCGTCCCGCTGGAGAAGTTCCATCGTCTGGGCGCGAACCGCCGACCAGGAGGGGTCGACCTCGCGCTCAAACCACTCCCGGGTGTGCTCGACGTAAAGGCTGTAGCTCGTCTCCCAGTCGACTGCCGGGAACTGCCGCTGATGGGCCAGGTCCGCGTCCAGCGCCCAGAGGCTTCCCGCCACCCGCAGCGTCGCCTGGCTGACCGGCTCCGAGAGGTCTCCGCCTGGCGGAGAGACGGCGCTGATGAGCGTGATGGCACCCTCGCGTTCAGGCCGACCGATGAGGCGCGCGCGACCGGCGCGCTCGTAGAAGGCGCCCAGGCGGCTGGCCAGGTAGGTGGGGTAGCCCTCCTCCCCGGGCATCTCCTGCAGCCGCGCGCCAATCTCCCGCAGGGCCTCCGCCCAGCGCGACAGGCTGTCCGCCATGAGCGCCACCCGGTAGCCCATGTCCCGGTAGTACTCAGCCACGGTGATGCCCAGGTAGACCGAGGCCTCGCGGGCGACGACCGGCATGTTGGAGGTATTCACCACCATCACCGTGCGGTCCATGATGGACCGGCCGCTGCGCGGGTCGGTGAGCTTCGGAAACTCGCCGAGGACCTCGGACATCTCGTTCCCGCGCTCGCCGCAGCCGATGTAGACGACGACATCGGCATCCGCGTGCTTGGCCAGCGACTGCTCGACGACAGTCTTCCCGGTTCCAAATCCGCCGATGACGGCGACGGTGCCACCCTCGGCCACCGGGAAAAGCAAATCGAAGATGCGCTGCCCGGTGATGAGCGGCCGGTCATCGCCCAGGCGGCGCCCGGTGGGGCGGGGGGTGCGCACGCTCCACGTGTGCGAGAGCCGCAGCGGGGTCCCGTCCGTTAGCTTGCCCACCGGCGCATCGACGGTGAAGTCACCGGCCGCGAGCTCGGCCATGGTCCCCGTCACACCGGGCGGGACGAGGACGCGGTGGAGAAAGCCGGGCCGTTCCTCCAGGGTGCCCAGCACATCCCCGCCCGACACCAACGCGCCGGCGGCCAATTCGGGCTGGAAGCGCCAGCGTCTTGTTGGGTCGAGCGTGGGCACGCTGGCGCCAGGCCCGATGAAATCCCCGGTCCGTTCGGCGAGCACGTTGAGCGGACGCCCCAGGCCATCCAGAATCGAGCCGAGCAGCCCCGGGCCGAGCTGCACCGACAGCGTCCGTCCCGTGAAGGCGAGCGGCTCTCCGACTGCCAGGCCGCCCGTGTCCTCGTACACCTGAAGCGTGGCGGTCGCGCCGGACAGCCGGATGACCTCGGACAGCAGCCGGCCATGGCCCACCGCGGCCAACTCATACAGCGAGACGCCAAGGACGGGCTCGGCCTCGACCAGGGACCCATTGACCCGGGTGATGCGCAGTGGGGCCGTTGTCATCGCAGCCGCACCTGGTAGCCGATGGCCTGGCGCAACAACTCGACGACGTAGGCATCCGACGCCGCGGCGCCAGTCGTCCATGTCGGCCCCGGGAACGGGATGACCAGCGGGAGGACGCGTGAGGAGATGCGACGCCGGACGTCGTCCTCCAGCCTCTCATACAGGGTGCTCTCGACGAGGACGATGCCGAGGCCCGGGTCCGAGAGGAGCGCGGACAGGTGGCGCGTCGCCTCGCCACCGTCCTGTACCTCGATGGGCTGCAGTCCCGCCAGCGCGAAGCCAGCCGCGGACGGCGGACGACAGAGGACTGCCACGCGTCCCTCGGTCACCGGGCGGACCCCTCCCCCAGTCGCTCCTCGAGCGGCGCGTCGAGTTCGACCGCCCAGGCGAGTCGCTGCATGCGCTGCACCTCTTCGCGCAGTCGAAGCGCGTAGTCGAGCACCGGGGCCGAGCTCAGGGGGTCGGTCCTTGCCCTTCGGTGAATGGACCCGCGGTGCAGGGCGGCAAGGCGCTGCGCGAGCCGGGAGGGCTCCAGCTGGGTGAACGCCTCCGCGAAGACGGTGCCGCGAAACGCCGCCTGCGCTTGCTGCAGCGCCGTCAGCCGGCCGGGTGCCCGTGCCACGGCGTCCAGGGCAGCGAAGGGGACCGCCCCGCCCTCCACCCAGAGTGCCGACAGCTGAACTTCGGCCGGAGCCTCGGCCAGCACCAGGGCGGCCAGGACGTTTTCCAAATCAACCACCGTCTGGGTGTGCCAGCGGAGGACGGCATCCCCCCGCCGTGCGGCGCGCAGGGCCCTGCCGGCGAAGTCCCGGGTGAGGGCCGTCTCGACGAGGAGGAGGTCCGCTGGCCCTCGCCGGGGGGCGCTGGCCAGGGCAGCCGCGGCCGGGTGCCGCCAGGCGACAAGCAGTGCAGCCATGGCGGCGATGGTGGGCTGGGCGGCCAGGGTCTCCAGGGCGCGCATCGGGAGCTCGGGGGTGGGAAGCGTCGCCGCGAGGCGTGCATCCGGTGGCGCGGCGGCCAGCGCGCCGCGCACCAGCGCCCGTAGGCTGCGCCGGTCTTCGTCGCCGAAGAGGACCTCGAGGAGTTCAGGCCGCTGGTCACACCAGCGGGCGAGCAACGCCAGCCGTTCGCCAGCGAGGCGCCGGGCGGCCCGCTCCACGTCGCTGGCGGTGGCCGGCCCATGCAGCGCGAGCGGCTCGCGCCCTTGGGCCAGCCTGCTGGCAAGGGTCAGCATGTCGGAGGCGTCCAGCAGCACGTTCCACTCGCCGGGCCCCAGAAGATGGGTGGCCAGGCCACGGGCGCGCGCGGCGACTGAGTCGTAAGTACTCACCGGCCGCCCTCCACCAGCTGCACCACGCGGATGGCCAGCGTCGGGCGGGCTGCCTCCACGCGGCCGGCGAGGGTGCGGTCCATTTCCAGCCGTCCGTCCGCCGTCGCCAGGCGGACGCCGGTCACCACCTCGCCGGAGGCCTCCACCCGGGCGCCCCCCGCCGCCCCGGTCACCGCACCGCAGTCCGGGGTCGCGCACCGAAGGACGACCGCCTCGCCCCGGATGAGGCCGAGCAGCGTACGCACGTCGCGTTCAAGCGCTGTGGCGTAGGCCGGCCAGCGACGGACCTCTCCCTGGAGAGCGAGCGCGCCCCGAAAGACGCGGTCGAGCAGTTCCCTCCGCTTCTCCAGCACCCGGTCCTCCGCCTTCCGCCTTGCCTCGACGAGGCGTCCCTCGGCTTGGGCCCGAAGCGTGCGGCGGTGTTCGGCCAGACGTTGCTCCAGACGTGCCGTGCCCTCGCCAGCGGCAAGCTGACGCAGTCGTTCGGCCTCCGCCTTGGCGCGTGCCAGCTCCTCGGCCTCGTTGGCCTGCGCTTCGCGCTCGAGCGCTGCCAGCAAATCTGCCAGCGGCACGTCAGCCTCCAGCGCGGAACATGATGAACATCGCCACCACGAAGCCGAGAATGGACATCGTCTCGGGGATGGCAATCATGATGATGACGGTGCCGCTCAGCTCCGGTTTCTCGGCCAGGCTCGCTGCTGCCGCCGGACCGATGCGCGATTGAGCCCACGCCGTGGCGAGGGTGGGAATGGCGATAGCGAGGGCGGCGCTAAGGGTAATGCCTAAGAGCTGCATCAGGTGTTCCTCCAATGGCGGAAAGGGCGGTACTGAACGCCGCCCGGGCTGTAGAAGCGGCCGAAGAACTCCACGTACTGGAGCCGGAGTCCCTGGATGGTGGGGCTGAACAAGGCAAGTCCGAAGTTGATGAGGTGGAAAAGCAGCCCAAAGATGACGCCCACCACCACGCTGCCCATCGCGCCGCCGAGTTTGTTGGCCACCAGCGCTAGCATGACCGAGGCGGTCCCGAGCGCCATGATGCGGGCGTAGGAGAGGACGTTGCCGAGCGTGGAGAGCAACTCCACCGGGGCGACCAGCCCCTCGGCGATGATGAGCAGCGGGAAGGCGACGAGCAGCGCCACCACCAGCGGGCTCAACAGCTGATGCGGCAGGATTCGAAACGCCGCCAGCAAGGCCCCGGTGATGAGCAGCAGCATCAGCGCTGACAGCCCGCGACCGATGGCCTGGCGCGGGTGGCCGCGGAAGGCACTGACCACGCCCAGGACCAGCCCGAGCACGATGTGCACCAGTCCGAGGGCGATGCACAGCCCGAGGAAGGAGACGATGTCCCGGGGCTCCTCGCGGTCGAGCACGAGCGGCCGCATGCCGAACCAGTGCCGGCCGAGGTCTCCGAAAAACTCCCCGAAGAGAACGCCGAAGATGCAGGTGAAGAGCGCGCAGCCCAACGCGATTTCGGAGATGGCCCGCAGCGAGGTCTCCGGCCGTGAGCGGCGCCGCAAGAGCAGTCCCACCAGGGCGAGGACCAGGCCGTAGCCGACGTCGCCCACCATCAGACCGAAGAACATCGGAAAGAAGATGGCGACGAACGGCGTGGGGTCGATGCTGCCGTAGCGCGGGAGGGGCAGCATGCCCACCAGCAACTGGAAGGGGCGGAAGAGCCGCGGGTTGTGCAACACCACCGGGGCTTCGGCCGTCCAGTGCTCCGCCGCGAGCTCCTCGACGGACACCGACGGGCCCACCGTCTCGGTGAGACGCGTGGTGAGCCGTCGCACTTCCGTCGCCGGCACCCAGCCTTCGAGCACGAAGGCGTGCGGCGTCGAAGCCGAGAGGCGCAGCCCCTCGAGCTGGGAAAGGCGGTCGTGGACGGCGGCGGAAGCCTCGGCGAGCTCGGGAAGCCGCTGGCGAAGCTGGGCGCGGGCCTTGGCCACGTCCTCCAGCTCGCCCGGGATGGCGTGCAGGCGCTCGAGGATGTGAGGGACGGCATCGGCCAGCGACTGACCCTCGTACCCGCGTGGAAGCGGTACCTGCTCGACGCCACTCTCGCCGAGCAAGCGCTCCACCCGTGGCGCGTTGCTGAGCGGGACGAGCAGCAGCAGCACCAGCTCTCCGCTGGGAAGGGGGTGGGTTCGCAACTCGAAGTCCCTGCCCAGCGAGCCATCCAGGAGCGTGCGCAGCCGCTCGACACTGCCCAGCTGACCCGCCCGGAGGACGACGAGGTAGGCCCGGAGACCGGGCGCCACGCCACGCTCGAACAGCTTCCCGAACACCGCCATCACGTCCTGGTACTTGGCGAGCAGTGCGCGCTCTTCTTCCAGCGCCCGGTTGCGCGTCTGGAGGCGTTCGGCTTCCCGCCGGACCTGTCGGGCGAGGCGCGCCGCGCGCCCCCAGGGCGCGGGGGGGTGCGGCGCAGAGGTTCGCAGTTCCTCCGCGCCGAGCAGGGCGGTGGCAGCCTTGACGTCGTCGAGGATTCGCTTCAGCTGCCGCTCGAGGCGCAGCTGCCTGGGCTCGAGCGCAGCCGTGGTGAGGCTGCCTCGGCTTGCCGGGGCGGAGAGGTGGACCAGGCCCAAGTCCTGAAGCGCCTCCAGCGTTTTGGAAAGCGCCTCCCGCGGACCCAGGACACGTACGCGGCTCATCCGGAGAATCACGGCTGCACCGTCGGCACGTCCTCGAGCAGCGCCTGAAGGACGAAGATGGAGAGCTCGCGGAGCCGGGTCTCGCCGATTTGGCTGTAGAGCTGCGCGCGCGCCTCCGCCCGGGTAGCAATGCGCTTCAGCTCGGCGTCGAGTTCAGCGTCCGTCTCCTGGGCGATGCGGCCACGCCCGACGCGCTCGTCTTCGGCGGCGCGCTCGGCAAGCGTTTGTGCATCGGCGCGGGCCAGCGCCAGCAGCTGGGCTGCAGCTGTCCTTGCCTCGTCGAGGCGTGCGGCAAGGCGTCGTTCCGCCTCGAGCAGCTGGTCCAGGTCATCCGTCACACACCAACCCAAGCGCGCTTCGACAGCGTGTGCCTTGGGCCGATGCAAGGAACGGTCCCCAGCGGCTGTGGACGCCAGTCCCGGCCGTCGGTGCGTTCCTCCAGCGCCCACCCCCCGTCAGTGCCTGCACCGGCGCAGCGTTGCGGCGGCCCCGCAGACACGGGATGCGCCGTGTGCCGCATGGCGCGCAAATCCTGCGGTCCTCGCAGCACGCGCCACGTCGCGCCACGGCCCTGGAAAAAGCGACGTCACGTTGCATGGACGACAGAGGGGGGCAGCGCGGCGCGTCAGGTGCTGGTTGCTGCCTCCATCACCTCGACGGTGCCCCACAGCATGGAGCGGTCCTCCGCGGCGACGTTGCGAGTGGCGGGCTGCGGCGTCTCGCCGAAACTACGCAGCACTAGGCGTGCGCCGGGTTTGGCAGCCCTTCGCACCGCTGCCAACAGGCGGGTGCGGTAGGCGGACGGGGCGCCGTCGAGGACGTTGGAGAGGGTGAAGCCGTCGAAGGTTCCGGTGGGAGCGGCCTCGAGGTACTCGGCGGCGTCGGCGCAGACGAGTTCCACGGCCTGGCGCGGCGCCGGGGCGGGAGGAAAGTCGCCCAGCAGCAGGGCACGGGCATAGGGGTTGGTGGCATTGGGGTGGCGCGTGAAGCAGCGCTCCATGCGCGCCCGCATCACCGCGCCAAAGTGCGGTGGTAAAACGCTGAGGAAGGGCGAGGCGTAGACGCGGCGCAGGCCGGCGATGGACAGCAGGAGGTCCACCCCGGCCCGGAAACGCCAGGTGTCCAGCTGGGCGTGCCAGAAAGCGAGCTGCGCGGGGGCGGAGTCGAAGGCGAGGAATTCCTCCACACGGGCGCGGTGCCAACCGGCGAGTGGTAAGAGCGAGCGTCCGAAGCCCAACAGACGTTCTGCCGTGCCGGTGCTGGCAGCAGCGCCGTCGAGGCGCGTCTGTGCGTAGGCCAGCTGGACCGGGTTGATGTCCACGGCGACCACCCGGTGGCGCTCGGCCAGCGCCAAGGCGGTGTCGCCCGCCGAGGCGATGCAGAAGACGTGTCCTCCGGGAGCAAAGGCACGGGCCTCGATGGCAACATCCTCGTACATGTGTCCGAAGAGCAGCCTTTGGGCGGCGACGCGGGTGTCGAAGCGCCCACGGCGCCACGGCGTCTCGGCCGTTTGTAGCTGGGCCGTCAAGGGCTGCCCTGTGCCGCGGCCACCCAGATGAGGACGACGAAGACGAAGTTCTTCACCACCATGCCGGCCGGGTCGTGGATGAGCTTTCGCGCGAAAAGAAGGCCGTTGGTATTCATTCCCACCAGCAGTGCCGTCTGAAACACGGCCGCCCAAACGGGTGCCCATCCACTCAGCACCCAGACGGCGAGGGCGGACTCAAGGGCGCCCAAGGCCGGGAGAAACACGTCCGCGCGGATGGGGCCCAGGTAGGGAACGGCCTCCACAATTGCTTTCTGGTTGGGCAGGCGACCAAGCACCTTGCACCAGAGTCCTTCGTACAGCCACACCGCAGCGATGGCGCAGCGGACCAGCAACAGGGGAGGCATGAAGGACAAGCGGGGCATTCCCTTCCACCGGCTGCGGAGTGCACTCAGCCGGCAGCCGCGAGGCGTTGGCTAGCACGTCCCGTGCCCACCGTCGCCCCCGGGGGGCGGGTTTGCGTGCACGGACTCGGACATGTTAGCCATTGCGCCGTGGTCTTCGTCACGCAGCACCACTCCCACGCGCACCATCGGCACGGCCCCGTCGGGCCGGTGCGGGCGCATGGCGTGACGTCCCTCCACTCCTAGCCCCCACACCAAGGCTTCTCCCGACTGGGCCCGCTCGCCACCGCGACCGGGCCCTTTGTCGTTTCTGGACGTCCCTCGCAGCTCCACCAGGTCACCCCATGCTTCGAATTGCTCTCCCCAACAAAGGCCGCCTCGCCGAGGACACCCGGGACTTGTTCGCCGACGCCGGGCTGGAAATCCGCGCCCGCGGAGACCGCGCCCTCACCGCCTCCCTCGGCGGAGAATTCGAGGCCATCTTCGTCCGCAGTCAGGACATCGCGGAACTGGTCGCCGACGGCGTGGCCGACGCGGGCGTCACAGGCTGGGACTTGGTGCAGGAGTCGGGGCGGCCAGTCGAGGCAAGACTCGACCTCGAGTTTGGACGGTGTCGGCTCGTGCTGGCAGCCCGGGAGGACGCGGGCATCGAGGCGGTGGAGCAGCTGCCCGCACGCCCCCGGGTGGCGACGTCCTTTCCCCGCTGCACCGCAACGTGGTTCGCGGCGCGCTCGCTGCCGGTGCAGGTGGTGCCGGTGTCCGGAGCGGCCGAGGTGGCGCCCCACCTCGGCATCGCCGATGTGGTGGTGGACCTCACCAGCACCGGCAGCACGCTGCGGGTGAATGGGCTTCGGGAGGTGGCGACGTTGCTCGAGTCCAGCGCCCGCCTGGTGGCCCGGCCAGACGTCTCCGGGCCGAAGGCCGCCGCCCTGACCGGGCTGCAGGACGCGCTCCTCAGCGTCGTCCGAGCCCGGGGCAAGCGCTACCTCATGGCCAACGTCCCCCGGGCGGCGCTGGACCAGGTGCGGGAGGTGCTGCCAGGGCTGAATGGCCCGACGGTGCTGGAGCTGCACGGCGGGGGGCCGCTGGTGGCGGTCCACGCGGTGGTGGGGGAGGCGGCCCTGTACCGCACGGTGGGGGCGCTCAAGGCACTGGGCGGCGAGGGCATTCTGGTGACGCGCATCGAGCGGCTGCTGCCATGAGTGCGCTGCTGCGGTGGACGGGGCGGCTGGACGCACTGGACGCACTTGCGTTACGCGCCCTGCGGACCCGCGCGGTCGAGGCCGGGGAGGGGCGGCTGCGTCAACAGACGGCGGCCATCCTCGAGGCCGTCCGGACGCGCGGGGATGAGGCGTTGCGCACGCTGGCCCAACAGCTGGACGGCGTCGCGCTGGACTCGCTGGAAGTCCCCCGCGCCCAGTGCGAGGCGGCGCTCGGCGGCCTGGCGGCGCCCCTGCGCCAGGCCCTCGAGCGTGCGGTGCGTAACCTGACGCGCGTCCACCAGGCCACGCGTCCCCAGCCCTGCCGGCTGGAAGTGGAGCCCGGCGTGTTGGTCGAGCGCCGGCCGGACCCCCTCCAGCGGGTAGGCGTGTACGCCCCCGGCGGGCGCGCGGCCTACCCGAGCAGCGTGCTGATGGGAGTCGTCCCGGCTCGCGTCGCGGGCGTGGAAGAAGTCATCCTCTGCTCCCCGCCGGGGCCGAGCGGGCTCCCGTCCGCCGTGGTGCTGGCCGCCGCCGCGCTGTCCGGCGTAGACCGCGTCTTTGCCCTGGGTGGCGCAGGGGCCATCGCCGCGCTGGCCTTCGGGACGGCCAGCGTGCCGCGCGTCAGCCGCATTGTCGGGCCGGGCAATGCCTGGGTGGCCGAGGCCAAGGTGCAAGTGCAGGGCGTGGTGGCCATCGACTCCCCGGCCGGCCCTTCGGAGCTGCTGGCCGTCGTGGATGGTCAGGCGGACGTGGAGGCCGTCGCGCGCGAACTCCTCGCGCAGGCCGAGCATGACCCGCAGGCGGCGGTGGTGGCCCTCGTCCTCCAGGCGGAAACGGCCACCCGCCTTGTGGACGCGCTCGAGCGGGGGGCGCAGGCGGCGGCACGCCGGGACATCATCTCGGCCGCCCTCCACACCAAGGGGGCCGTCCTGGTCATCGACAACCTCGCCGAGGCGCTGTCCTTCATCGCGGACTGGGCGCCGGAGCACCTCCTGTTCGCGGTGGAAAAGGCCGAGACCGTGGCTGCCCGCGCTCGCAACGCGGGCACCATCTTCGTGGGGGAAACGACGTCCGGTGCCTTCGCGGACTACTGCACCGGGGCCAACCACGTGCTGCCCACCGGCGGCCTGGCCCGTTCCTACTCCGGGCTGTCCACTTTGGACTTCGTCCGCTGGACGACGGTGCAGCAGGTGACGCGGGCCGGGGCGGCTGCCCTGGCCGAGGACGTGGGGACGCTGGCCCGAAGCGAGGGCCTCTATGCCCATGCCACTGCTGCCGAGGCCTGGAGGTCCCGATGAGGGGGTTTCCCGTACCGCGCGCCGCCCTGGCCGCGCTTGAGCGCTACAACCCCGAGGCCGGGGCGTGTCAGGTGGACGTCAGCGACAACACCAGCCTGTGGGGCCCATCCCCGGCCGCCGAGCGGGCCGTGCGCCTGGTGTCCGCGCACAGCATCAGTCGCTACCCGCCGGTGGACCCCAGCGCGCTGTGCGCCGCCCTGGCCGACTATGCCGGGGTGACACCGGAGCAGGTGGTGACGGGCTGCGGCTCCGACGACGTCATCGACTGCGCGCTGCGGGCCTTTGCCGACCCGGGGGAGACGGTGGCCTTCTGTGTGCCCACCTTTTCCATGCTGCCCACCTTCGCGCGCGTCAACGGCCTGCGGCCGCATGGCGTGCCCTTCCGCCCCGACGGCGACCTCGACGTGGAGGCGCTGCTCGCGGCAAGGGCCCGCATTACCTACGTCGCCTCTCCCAACAACCCGACCGGCCGCGAAGTCTCTGCCCGGGCGCTGGAGAAACTCCTCGCCTCGGCTGAGGGCCTGGTGCTGGTGGACGAGGCGTACGGTGAGTTTGCCGAGCGCTCCTGGGTGCCGTCGCTTCAGCGCTTCCCCCACCTCCTCGTCACCCGCACCCTCTCCAAGGCTTTTGGGCTGGCCGGGCTTCGCGTCGGCTATGGCCTGGGCGCCGAAAGCGTGGTGGCCACGCTGGCGCTGGTGCGGGGGCCGTACAAGGTTAACGCGGTGGCCGAGCGGGCCGCGCTGGCGGCCCTCACCGAGGACTTGCCCTGGGTGCGCGCGCGCACGGCGGAGGCGCGGGACGTCCGGGAGCGCCTGGCGGCAGAGCTGCGTCGCGTCGGCTTGTCCCCGCTACCCTCCGGGGCCAACTTCCTGTGCATCCCCGTCGCCCACGCAGCCAGCTGGGGAACCCACCTCCTCGCCCGGGGGGTGCGGGTGCGCGTCCTTCGGGCGCTGCCGGGCCTCGGGGACGCGCTGCGCATAGGCGTCGGGCCCTGGAAGAGCATGGAAGTGGTGCTGGCGGCGCTGCGCGCGGTGGTCGCGGAGGGCCTTCGATGAAGCTGACCCTGCTGGACACCGGGGCGGGCAACCTCCACTCCCTCGGGCGGGCACTCGAGAGCTGTGGCGCAGCCGTGGCCGTGGAAACGGACGCACGCCGCTGTCTGGACGCGCAGGCCCTCGTCCTTCCCGGTGTGGGCGCCTTCGCCCCGGCGGCCGAGCGCCTGGCGCCGGTGCGTGCGGACTTGGCCCAGGCGCTGCGGGACGGCTTGCCCTGCCTGGCCATCTGCCTGGGGCTGCAGCTACTCTTGACCGCGAGCGAGGAGGGGCCCGGGGAGGGGCTCTCCGTACTGCCGGGCCGGGTGCAGCGCCTTCGCGCGCGCCGCGTGCCGCACATGGGCTGGAATTCGGTGGAAGGCCAGGACAGACTGCTCGCGCTCTCGGGACTCACCACGGCCTATTACGCGCATAGCTACCTGTGCGTGTTGACGGACACGGCTGCCGTGCGCGCGGTGAGCGAGCACGAGAGTGTGCGCATTCCCGCGCTGGTGCGGACGGCGCGGACGGTGGGCGTCCAGTTTCACCCGGAGAAGAGCGGCCCGGCCGGCCGGCGGTTTCTGGCCGCGGTGCTCGAGGAGTTGCGACCATGAGGGTATTTCCTGCGCTGGACTTGCACCAGGGAAGCTGCGTCCAGCTGGTGGGCGGCTCACTGCAAGAGGAGCGCGTGCGACTTCCGCACCCGGTGGAGGTGGCGCGGCGCTGGCTTGCCCTGGGGTTTGGGGTGCTGCACGTGGTGGACCTCGACGCCGCCACCGGCCAGGGCAGCAACGCTGCCATTGTGGAGGAGGTGCTGCGCCAGCTACCGGGGGCGGAGGTGCAGGTGGGGGGTGGCCTCCGGGACGAGGCGGGCATTCGCCACTGGCTGGAGGCGGGGGCCGAGCGTGCGGTGCTCGGCACACGGGCCGTCGAGGACAGGGACTGGCTGGAAGCCATGGCCCTCGCGTTTCCCCGCCGGCTGGTGGTGGCGGCGGACGCGCGTGGGCGGCAGGTGGTGACGCACGGGTGGAGCCGGACGCTGGACCAGGACGTCGGCGCCCTGGTTGCCTCCCTGGACGTGCTGCCCCTGGCCGCCGTCCTGGTGACCGCCGTTCACCGGGAGGGCCAGATGCAGGGGACGGACTTTGCGCTCCTCGAGGAGTTGGTCGGCCTCACGCGCCACCCGCTGCAGGCCTCCGGCGGAATTGCCTCCGTCGAGGAATTGCGGCGGCTGGAGGGGGCCGGCGTGTCCGCCGCTGTCGTCGGCATGGCTCTCTACACCGGGACGCTGGACGGCGCGGCCCTGGCCAGGGAATTCTCATGACACGCCTGGAGCGGACCTCCAAGGAGACGCGCGTCGTCGTCGAGGTGGCTCGCGTTGAGGGGCCGGTGCTGGTGGAGACGCGCCTTGCCTTCTTCAACCACATGCTGACCACCCTGGCCCGCTACGCCGGCTTCTCGCTGGTGCTGCGGGCGGAGGGAGACTTGACGCACCACCTCATGGAGGACGTCGCCATCACCCTGGGGCAAGCCGTTCGCAGACTGGTTCCGGAGGCGGCCCGCCGCTTTGGCGAGCGCTGTGTCCCCATGGACGACGCGCTAGTGCAGGCGGTGTTGGACGCGGGCGGACGGCCCTACTACCGGGGAAGACTACCCAGCGCGCTGTACCAGCACTGGTTGCGCAGCTTCGCGGAGAACGCCGGCTTGACGCTGCACGTGCGCGTGCTGCGCGGGCACAACCGCCACCACTTGCTGGAAGCGGCCTTCAAGGCGGTGGGCCTCTCGCTCCGCGCGGCACTGGCCGAGGACGGCGGCGTGGTCAGCCTGAAGGGCACGGTGAGCTGGAAGGAGGGCGAATGCTGACGAAGCGTCTCATCGCCTGTCTGGACGTAGACGCCGGCCGGGTGGTGAAGGGCACTCGCTTCGTCCACTTGCGCGACGCGGGGGACCCGGCCGAGCTCGCCCGCCGCTACGACCAGGACGGGGCGGACGAGGTGGTGCTACTGGACATCTCCGCCACCCACGAAGGACGGGCGCCGCTGCTGGAGGGCCTGCGTCGGACGGCCGAGCAGCTGACGGTGCCCCTGACGGTGGGGGGTGGGATGCGTTCGGTGGAGGACGTGGCCCAGGCGCTGCGCGCCGGAGCGGACAAGGTGACGCTCAACAGCGCGGCGGTGGCCCACCCGGAGCTCGTCTCAGCGTGTGCTGCGCGCTTTGGCAGCCAGTGCGTGGTGGTCAGCATCGACGCCCGGGCGACGCCCACCGGCTGGGAGGTGGTGGTGCGCGGGGGCCGTGAGGGCACCGGACGGGACGTGCTGGCATGGGCGGTGGAGATGGTCCAGCGCGGGGCGGGAGAGATTCTCCTCACCTGCCTGGACAGGGACGGGGCACGCACCGGCTACGAAATGGCCCTCACCCGGGCCGTCTCCTCGGCCGTCGACGTCCCAGTGGTGGCCTCCGGTGGTGCCGGCAACGCCGAGCACGTCCGCGCGGTGCTGCAGGACGCCAACGCGGATGCGGCGCTGCTGGCAGGCATTCTCCACGATGGGACGGCCACGCTGGCCGGCCTCAAGCAGGCGCTGCGGGGCGCGGGCATCCCGGTGCGGCAGTGAAGGCCATGGAGGAAGCACCGCAGCAGGTGCAGGCGCCGGAACTCGACTTCCCGCGGGGTGGGGGCCGCGTGACGGTGGTGACGCGGGACGCGCACACCGGCGCCGTCCTGATGGTGGCCGACGCGGATGCCGAGGCGGTGGCAGAGACGGTGCGGACGGGGTGGATGCACTACCGCTCGCGGACGCGCGGGCTGTGGAAGAAGGGAGAGACGAGTGGAAACCTCCAGCGTGTCTTGCGACTGACGGCCGACTGCGACCGGGATGCTCTGCTGGCCGACGTCGAGCCGGCCGGACCCGCCTGCCACACCGGCGCGGTGTCCTGCTTCGGGGAGGCGGGGCGCGCCGGCACGGGCTTCTCCAGCCTGGACGCCGTCGTCCGCGAGCGGGCGAGCACCGCGTCCGGACCGGACAGCTACACCCGGCGGCTTCTCGCGGACAGAAACCTGCGCCTCAAGAAGCTGGGAGAGGAGATGGCGGAATTGGTGACGGCATGCGCCGACGCGGATGCGGCGCGCGCGGTGGAGGAAGCCGCCGACGTCATCTACCACCTCACCGTCGCGCTGCGGGCCCTCGGCGTGGGACTCGAGGAGGTACAAGCGGTGCTGCGGGCCCGAGGCGCAACGCCCGGGAAGGGTTGAGGGGGACTTTAGTCCGCGCCCTCGCCCGCCGCGGGCGCGATGTAGTGCGTCACCTTCGGTTCCCCGCGGGTGTCGAAGGCGTTGACGGCCTTTTGCACGGCGCGGTCGGCCTGGGTGACCCGCTGGTGCTGACGCAGGTGCTCGAGCCAGGACTCAAGAAGGAACGTCTCGACGAATCGCCCCTTCTGTGCGGCATCCTCGAAGACGCCCCAGCGAAACGCACCGTCCCGGCACCGCTCCGCCCCCAGCCGGGCGAGCGCGGCGAGGAAGGCAACGCGGCTCTCCGCCTTCACCAAGTACTCCACCGTCACCAGCACCGGTCCGCGTTCCTTCTCGGCACCTTCGAAGAGAATGGGCTCCGGCCAGTGCATGGCAGGGGAGAGGTCCAGGCCCGTACCCGACTGAAGCTTGAAGCCCGACAGCAAGGGAATGCAGGCCACCGCCCCCAGGGCAGCCAGGAGGTGGGCAGTCGACAGCCCATAGCGCGCGGCAACCTGGCCCCACAGGGCGCTCCCCAGTGTCATCGCGCCGAACAGCACCATGGCGAACACCGCCAGCCCGCGGCCCCGCACCCACGCCGGCAGGGAGACCTGCGCCGACAGGTTGAGCGTCGCCAGCACGCAAATCCACGACGCCCCCGCCAGCAGGCTTCCAGCGGCCGCCACGCCGGGCGAGCGCGCCAGGCCAAACAGCACGAGGGCACCGGCCGTGCCCAGGGTGCCGGCGGCCACCAGCGCGTCCGGCCCCAGCACTTTCTTGAGGGACGGCAAGGCGAAGGCGCCGCCGATGGCGCCGAGGCCAATGGCCCCCAGCAGCACGCCGTAGAGCGCGGCCCCCCCGTGAAGTTGAAGACGCGCGACGAGGGGAAGCAAGGCCCAGTACGCGCTGGCAAACAGGAAGAAGGCTGCCGCGCGCGCCATGGTGGCGCGCACCTGCGCGCTGTGGCGTGAGTAGCGCAGCCCCACGCGGACGGCCTGCCGCAGGCCCTCCGGAGGCAGCCGGGAAGCCGAGAGCTGGCCAGGCCTCCACCAGAGAAGCGCTCCCACCACGGCGAGGTTGCTCGTGGCGTTGAGCCAGAAGGGCGCGGCCATCCCCAGGTCGAGGATGACGAGGCCGGCCAGCGCCGGGCCGATGGCCCGGCTGATGTTGATGCCCACGCCATTCAACGCCAAGGCCTGCGGGAGCTCCGCCTTGGGAACCAGCTGCGGGACCACCGCTTGCCAGGCCGGCGTGGCCAACGCCTCGGCGATGCCCGCCGCGAAGATGAAGGCCAAAAGCGTGGCCGGCGTCACCCGCTCAAGGCGCACCAGCACGGCGAAGGCTGCGGTGAGCAAGGTCCCCGCCACTTCCATGACGAGGAGGAGGCGCCGTCGGTCGAGCATGTCCGCCAGGGCGCCGGCGGGCAGCACGAAGAGAAACAGGGGGAGGTAGCTGGCAACCTGCACCAGCGCCACCACCCGCGCGTTGGGGGTGAGCTCCGTCATCAGCCAGCCGGCGGCGGCGGCCTGGAGCCAGGAACCCACGTTGGAGACGACGGTGGCGCTCCACACCACCGCGAAAACGCGGTGCCCGAAGGGGCTGAGGGGCCCCGCCGTCGGCGCCGAAGCCGCGCTGGATGCAGTGGGTGGCACGGTGCAGCGCTCCCGCGGGCCCCCGGGGGCGCGCCCAGTCTGCCCTGTTGCGGCCCCGGGGGGGGAAACCCTACTGCTTGCGCGGGGAACGGGGCGGCACGGAGAAAATACCTGGGCTCGGCGGACGGCAGCACTACTAAGAGGAAGGGGACCGCACCATGGCGGCTTTGGATGAAGCCTGGCCCGTGCTCGACTACCAGGCCAGCAAGGACACGCTCGAGGCACTGCACCTGCAGACGCAGCTCTTGGGCAAGGTCAAGCTGGCCCTCACCCGACTCGCCCCAGAGTGGCAGAACATCCCGCTGCTCGTGAATGCCAGTGGCCTCACCACCGGGTTGCTGCCAGGACCTGGGTTTGGCCTCGAGCTGGCCTTCGACCTGGTGCGCCACCGCCTCGTCCTGTCCACCACCGACGGGCGCGAGGAAAGCTTCGCCTTGCGGGCCCGGCCGCTGCGGGACTTCACCGCTGAGGTGATGGCCGCGCTCGCGCGGTTGCATGTCCAAGTGACGCTCAACCCCATGACGGTGGAGGTCCCCAAGCCGGTGCGCTTGGACGCGTACGAAGGGTGCAACGTCTATGACCCCGGCGTGGCCAACCGACTGTTCCGCATCCTTGCCGCCAGCGCGCTCGTCCTGGAGGAATTTCGCGCCCCGTTCTGGGGCAAGCAGGGCCCGGTGAGCTTCTACTGGGGCGCCTTCGACTTGGCGGTAACTCGCTTCAACCTCGTTCCGGTGCCGCCGTCGCCTGGAATGCTGCGCATCAACCGCGTGGCGATGGACACCCAGCAGGCGGCGGTGGGCTTCTGGCCCGGGGATGAGAGGTACCCGCGGCCCGCCTACTACGCGTACACCTACCCCAAGCCACCCCGGCTGGAGAAGGCCGCTGTGCGTCCGGGTACGGCGCGGTGGAACGAGACGCTGGGAGAGTTTCTGCTCGACTATGACGACGTTCGCACCGCGGCGAATCCCCGTGCCGCCCTGCTCGACTTCGCCAACACCACGTACGCGGCGGGGGCCGAGCTGTCCGGGTGGGACCGGCAACTCCTCGAGCGGCTCCCGCCCCTTTAGGCCCGACGGAGACTCGGGAGAGGAGGCGCCGCAAAGTGAAAGCCGTCCAAATTCAAGCCTTCGGAGACGTCGGTGGGCTGAAAGTCGTCGACATCGCCGACCCCGTCGGTGGGCCCGACCTGGCCGTGGTGCGGGTGGAAGCGGCCTCCATCAATCCGAGCGACGTGAAGAATGTGCAGGGGGCGATGCGGCAGACGGTGCTGCCACGCGTGCCCGGGCGTGACTATGCCGGGGTCGTGGAAAGCGGCCCGCCCGGTAGGTGGCGCGGAAGTCTGGGGCACGGGCGGGGACGTCGGCTTCAGCCGGGACGGGACGCACGCGCAGAAGCTGGCCGTCCCGGTGGCGAGCCTGCGTCGCAAGCCGAAGAATTTGAGTTTCGACGAGGCAGCCTCCGTCGGCGTCAACTACCTGGCCGCGTGGTGCGGCGTGGTGGAGTCCGCTGCGCTTCAGCGCGGGGAAGTGCTGGCAGTCATCGGCGCGGGCGGGGGCGTGGGGGGCGCGGCGGCGCAGATTGGCAAGCGGTTGGGTGCGCGTGTCATCGGCCTGGACAGCCGTGAACCGCACCGCGAGGCGCCCATCCGCGCGGTGGCGGAGGCCCTCCTGATTGGCGCACCGGACGTCACCGCCGCCATCCGCGCAGCAACGGACAGTCGGGGCGCGAACGTCGTCTTCGACGCGGTGGGCGGCGTCGTATTCCGTTCGGCGCTGGGCGCGCTGGCCCACGGCGGGCGTCTCGTGGAAATCAGCTCCACCGGGGGCCGTGAGGTGACGTTCGACCTGGTCGACTTCTACCGCAACGAGAGCCGGCTGTTCGGCGTGGACACCCTGGCCCGCGACCTCGTCGCGTCCGCTGCCGTGCTGGAGGCGTTGACTGCAGGCTTCGAATCAGGCGAGTTCCGCACCGCGCCCATTGCAGCCCGCTTCGGGCTGGCCGAGGCGGCCACGGCGTATGGGCGCGTCGCGGCTGGCGCGCCGGGCCGGATTGTTCTTCACCCCCAGCAATGACGGCCCCTCAGCTTGGCGGGCGCCCGCCGCCGAGGCGGGGGATGTTCAACGGGCCGTGGCTGGCGGCGCCAGCCTCCACAGGCCCTCCACGTCAGTCGGAACGTAGGCGCTGCGATGGAGGTTGAATTCAAACGGCGTCCAGCTGGCCTCTTCGCGGGCCACGTAGACAAACCGGGGCGGCCGCAGCTTCCAGGCGCGCCGGTCCTCCTCGACTCTGCTGGGGCGCTGTCCATGCAGCCGGCACCACTCCAGGTAGGCCGGGACGAAGCTTTCTGGGATGAGCCAGAAGTAGAAGGCGTTGGGCCTGAAGATGGGGTTGTAAGGCGGTGGAACGGCGATGGGGGTGGACGGCCCCGTTTCGGCAAGGACTCGGGCCTGCACCACCTCCGCGCCTGGACTCTCGGTGTACACCAGGCACAGCACGTACACCTTGGCCACCATGACGAGGAGGAAAGCGCGGACAGCGTTCCGCAGCCGTTGCTTTTCCATCGCGTCGAGAACGACGCCCGCCAGGAGCGCCAGCATGGGCTGCACCAACAACAGGTTGTGGCCGTAGGGCCGCCGCAACAGAAACAGGGCGATGAGACCGCCCACGGTTACCACCGCGGCGATGGTGACTTCGGGCACGGCCTCGCGGCGCCAAACCGCACGGGCGGCCCACCCCACGCCCCACAGGCCACCGGCCCACAACAGCGGGCTCTCCCCCACCGACTCCACCAGCGTCCGCAGGGCCGACGAGCCCGGAGGCAGTTGGCTGTCCAGGTAGAAGAAGCGGTTGAAGGTGAGCGTCCAGAAGACGAAGTCGTCCCACAGGCCCAGCGTGACGATGGCCAGGGCCAGGGCGCCCACCGGAAGCAGCGCGGCGGCCACCACCACCGCGGCGCCGCGCGCGGCCTGAGCCCGGGCGGCGCGGCCACGCAAGGCCAGCACCGTGCCGAGGGCCACGCAGAAGGCGAACGGGACCGCCTTGGGCAGAAAGTCGATGGCAGCCCCCAGACACAGCCCGGCGAGTGCGGCCGGAAGCAGGCGCCCAGGGCCCCGCAGGTACACCGTCCATTGCCAAAAGCCGAGGAAGCACAGGACGCTCATCCAGGGGTCTGGCCTCACCTCCATCGCATTGCGGAGAAAGAAGAAACAGCCGAGGAGAAGCAGTGCCGTCCAGGCCGGGGAGCGGCTCTTCACTAGCGGCCGCACCACGGCGACAAAGACAGCGAACAGGACAGCCAGGCACGCCAAGTCCAACAGGCGTGCGGTGAAGACGAGGAGGTGGGGCTGGCCCTCCAGCACGGCCGTCAGGGGCGCAAGCAGGTAAAGCAGCGTCGGGTGATGGTGCTCCATGAAGTCACGGAAGGGCGTCTGCCCTTGCGAGACGAGCCAGGAGGCATGCAGGTAGGCAATCTCGTCGTGGTCATAGCTGGAGCGCGCCGCTTGGACACACAGCAGCGCTGCGCCAACGCCGAGAACTCCGTACACCAGTCGCGGGCGCACCATCCGGGCCCGAAAAAAGAGCATGCCTCGTCAGACCGGGCAACGTCTGTCCGGTGGCGCGCGGGCCGCCCGGGCTGGCGGCGACGTCAGGGCGTACAGGGCGAAGGCCCTGGCGGGTCCCCCCGGCCAAGCACCTGATTCAGTCGCCCTTGTGCCACCAGCACGTCGTACGTCGACTGGGCGTCGTCGTATTGGGACTTCGCGTAACCCTGGTAGGCGTCGACCACACCCTTGGCGTCGCCGACCCCCACGGCGAAATTGAGGCCTGCGCTCCGGAACCAACTCTTCCCGGCAGCCAGGGCGGCCCGCGCCGCCTTGCGCTTGGCGATGGCGAAAACGAGGTCCGCGTGGGCTTCCTCGACCTGTAGGTCGACGCCGTGCGAGGCCGCCTGGCGCTGACGTAACAGGGTGTTGAGCTCGGCATTGGACTTGTCCTCCCTGGCCTTGAGCATGAAGAAGGAGAGGTTCTGCCGGAAGCCCAGCGCCGCGTATACGGTGAGGGCGTTGAAGTAGTCGCCGACGTAGGGGTTGCTGACGACGTCGCGGTTCGGCGCTTTGGAGTAGGCGAACTGTCCGGCGATGAAGAACTGCGGCCACTGCTCGGCCCAGGTGGCGTGCACCTCGGCCCGTTTGGCCTCGATGGCCTTGTCCAGCGCGCGAATGTCCGGCCGGTCTTGCTCGGCCTCGGCCCGCACCGCCAGGATGTCCGGGGCCTCGACGTTGGAGGGGTCCGGGAAAGGGTCCTCCTTCAGCTGGAGGTCCGGCTCCGGAATCACCATCAGCGTCGCCAGGGCCGCCCGGGCCAGGCGCTGGGCGCGAATCACCTCCGCCTTGCTTTGGAGCAGCTGAGACTTGAAGAGTTCGAGTCGGTAGCGGTCCTCAGTGGTGACCTCCCCATCATTGTCCTTGAGGGATTGCGCCATCTTCGCGTCGACGTCCTTCAACGCGCTCTCGACGTCGCTGACGATGGTGAGGAGCCGGCGCGTCAGGGTGGCAGCGAGGACGAGCTTGATGGTCTGCTGGCGAACGGCATTCACCTTGTCCTGCACCAGGTCCTGCTGCGCTGCGAGGCCCGCGCGCGCTGCCTCGCGGGCAGCCGACAGGCGCCCAAACGTGTAGAGAGGCTGGACGACGTTGACTTCGACCCGGCCGAAGAAGCCGAGTTCGGTCAGGCCCCGGTTGCTGCCGGAGGCGATGTCGCTGATGTTGTTCGGTCCGGCGTCCGGGCCGAGCCGCGCCCCCGGGACGACGCCCGTCAGGAAGAGGAGGGCGAACTCGGGGACGAAGGCGATGGAGGTGGCCACAGCGACGTCAGCCTGGGCCGCCAGCACCTGCGCCTTCTGGATGGCCACTTCGTCACTCCGCGCGATGACGAGCGCCTGGGCCGTCGCCAGGTCGAGCGGGCCGCATCGAGCGCCATTCGCGGCGAGCACCGAAGCGAGCAGAAGGGCGAGCACGGGTGCGTCCGTGCTTAGCGGCGACGGATAGGCGGCGCAAGGCCTGACCTCGCGCTTCCGCGACCCCGTCGCCCCCTTGCGCCTCAGGGCCGAAGCGGGCCAGGGCGGTGGGTGGGGACGCCTGCTGCGATGGGGAGAAGCCTCAGGGCGGGACGGGCCAGGCCAGGACGCCTTGGGGGGGCCTAGCTCCGGGTGCCGCTCTTTCCGGGTGGGGCTTCGGATTCGTAGTAGATGCTGGCGGCCTCGCCCTGCCCGTAGACGACAAGCACCGGGCCTGATGTCTGCAGGGCGCGGGCCTTCCGCTTGAGGGCGGCGAGCAGCTGCGAGGCCTGGGCGGCCTTGGCCTTGATGATGCGAAGTGACATGTCCGGAAACACTCCTGGACGCGAGGGATGGCGCCAGCGGGCGCCCGCGCACTGCGTCGTGGGGTTCGGTCCGACCACGGCGAGCGGAGTCTTTACTCCCCGACACCCACGTTGACAACGTGCGTCGTTGCCTGCGAGGAGGAGATGTCGCCCATCTCCCTGAACATCCTCCGGAATTCCAGCCCCGGGGGATGTCGCCCGGGGGGACGTACATGGAGCTTGGGGAACGCACGTGGCCCTGACTGTCGAGGCGTACGGCAGCACCGACGTCGGAAAGAAGCGCCAGCACAACGAGGATGCGCTGCTCGTCGACACCGAGCTCGGCCTCTTCGTCGTCGCCGACGGCATGGGCGGACACGCGGCAGGAGAAGTGGCCTCGGCGCGCGCCGTCGACGTGGTGCGGAACCAGCTGGCCGGGGGACGTCAGGCCCTCGAGGACCTCTCCCGCGCGGCGACGCCAGAGGCGCGCGCCGCAGCGGCGGCCTTGGTGGAGACGGCCATCCAGCGCGCCTGCGCCGAGGTGTACCGGCTCGCCGCCGCCGACCCGAGCAAGCGCGGCATGGGCACCACCTTGGTGTGCCTGGTGGTGGCCGGTAACAAGGCTGTGGTCGGCCACGTCGGGGACAGCCGCGTGTACCTGGTCCGCGGCGGGCAATGCCACCGCCTCACCGAGGACCATACGCTGGTCGCTGCCCAGGTGAAGGCCGGGACGCTGACCCGCGAGCAGGCGCACGCCTCGCAGTTTCGCAATGTCATCACCCGGGCGGTGGGCATCCAGGAGTCGGTGCAGGTGGACACGCTGATGGTGGACTTGCTGCCGAGGGACGCCTTCCTCTTGTGCACCGACGGGCTCCACGGCTACCTGCCCGACGACGAGCTCGCGCCGCTTCTGGCCAATGGTGCCCCCAAGGACATGCCGGCCAAGCTCATCGCCGTCGCCAACGAGCGTGGCGGCCGCGACAACATCACCGCGGTGGTGGTGCGCTTCTCCGACGCCGGGGAGGCGAGCGACGAGCTGCAGGAAACCGAATCCCGGATGGAGGCCCTCCGCCGGATTCCCCTCTTCCGCCACCTCACCTACAAGGAGCAGACGGCCATCCTGTCGGTGGCCAGCTCCCGCAGCTACGAGGAGGACGACGAGATTGTCGTCGAGGGCCGGGCCGGCGATGAACTCTTCGTGGTCGTGAAGGGCCGGGTGGCCGTCGAGAAGGACGGCATGGAAATTGCGGAGCTTGTCACCGGCGGACACTTCGGGGAGATGGGGCTCATCGACAACGCCCCCCGGAGCGCCACGGTGCGGGCACTCGAGCCCACCCGCGTCGTCGTCATCGGTCGGTCCGACCTCATGGTGCTGATGAAGCGCGAGTCCATCCTTGCGGTGAAGCTGCTGTGGAGTTTCGTCCAGGTGCTGTCGGACCGCCTGCGCGCCACCAACGCCGAACTGTCCGAGGTGCGCCAGGAACTGGCGGTGGCGCAGGCGGTGCAGCCTTTCGCTGAGGAGTAGGGCGCGTGCCCCGTCGCCGAGCGCTGCGACGCGGCGTGTGGCGCCGGGTCTTGCCCTGGGCGCTTGCCGCGGCGGGACTGACGCTGCTGGGGGGCGTCGACTTCTGCCGACGAAGCGGCGCTGGGCAGCGTGCGCCTCGCCTTTCTGCGCCCCCCACGCCGACGGGGACGGTGGAGGGCAGGGTGGTGGACGCGGCGGGGACGCCGGTGCCCGAGGCGCCGGCCCGCACCTACCGGGGCCGCGTGGTGGACGAGGCACATTCGCCCGTGCCGGCGTTTCGCCTGGGAGAGGTGGAGGTGGAGGCGCCCGACGGGCGCTTCCGGCTTGCCCTCCGACCGCTTGGAGACAGCGTCACCCTGACGGTGGAGGCCCCGCAGCGGGCCATGGCTACTGTCGTCTACCCCGCGGGCGTGGAGGAGGTGGGCGACATTGTCCTGCGCGCGGCGCCCCTGGTGCAGGGCCTTGTCCAGGAAACGGACGGGGGCCCGGCGGCCGGGGCCCTCGTCGTCTGCGAGGGCTGCCGCGGGGAGGCCGCCGAGGCGCGGCACCTTACCGCCGTGGCGGACGCCGAAGGCCGCTTTACCCTGGCTGTCACCGGGCCCTACGGGGTGCTGGTGCAGCTTTTGGCCATGAAGGAAGACCGGCTGGCGTGGGGCGAGGCGGGCCGGGTGGGCGAGGCGGCCCTGCTGACGCTGGCACCGCCGGCCACCGTCCGGGGCCGGGTGCTGCGGGCCACTGGCGCACCGGCCGCCGGGGTGGAAGTGGAGTTCTTCGAGGCGCTGCTGAAGCCGGCCGTCCTCAGAACCGGGGCAGATGGCCGCTTCTCCGGCGAGGTGCCCCCGGGCCTCTACCAGGTCACCGTCCGCCCGGACTCGTCCGCGCCGCGCCGCACGTGGACCGTCCAGCTACCGCTGCAGCATCCGCTGGAGTTGTCCGTCCCGTGAACGACACCCGGGCCCTGGGGAGGGGTGCGAAGTTGCGGAGGGGCCAGCCCAGCGGTACGCCTTGTGTCCATGGACAGCAGCGTCTTGGATGGCCGCCGCGTGGCAGTGGCCGTCGGCGGGGGCATCGCGGCCTACAAGGCGTGCGAGCTGGTGCGCACGCTGCGCCGGGCGTCTGCCGAGGTGCGGGTGGTGATGACGCCCGCCGCCCAGGCCTTCGTCACACCGCTGACGCTGCAGTCCCTGTCTGGGCACCCGGTGCTGACAGAGCCTTTCGACGCGGCCAGCGAAGCCGGCTTCGGCCACCTGGCTCTGGCGCGCTGGGCGGAACTGTTTGTGGTGGCTCCGGCCACCGCGGACTTGCTGGCGCGCATCCGCGCCGGCCTGGCCAATGACGCGGTGACGACGGCGCTGTTGGCCTTCCCCGGCCCCGTCCTTTTGGCCCCGGCCATGAATGTGGCCATGTGGAACAACCCCCTGACGCAGGCCAACGTCGCGGCGCTGACGGCCCAGGTGCGCTACCGCCTGGTGGGGCCGGCCACCGGACTTCTGGCGGACGGCGACAGCGGCCCGGGACGACTGGCCGAAGTGGAGGCGATGGTGGCCGCCTGCGGTGAGCTGCTGGGCCAGGGCGTGCTGGCAGGCCGGACGGTGCTGGTGACGGCCGGCCCGACGCGGGAGTTTCTGGACCCGGTTCGCTTCCTGTCCAACCCCTCCACCGGGAAAATGGGCCTGGCCATGGCGCAGGCCGCCCGGCGGCGCGGCGCCAAGGTGACGGTGGTGCTGGGCCCGGCCGGGGAGGTGGACCGACGGGGGCTAGAGGTGCAGGACGTCGTCACCGCGGAGCAGATGCGCGAGGCCGTCCTCGCCCGGGTCGCTTCGGTGGACTTCTTCGTCGCTGCCGCGGCAGTGAGTGATTGGCGGCCCAAGGAACGTGCCCCCCAGAAGCGGAAGAAGGGGAGTGCCTCGGAGGCCGAGTCCCTGCTCCTCGAGCGGACGCCGGACGTGCTGGCCGAGGCGGCGGAAGCCGTCCGCGGCCTGGCCCGTCGTCCCGTGCTGGTGGGATTCGCTGCCGAGACGGAGGCCGTGCTGGAGAACGCCAGCGCCAAGCTGCTGCGCAAGGGGCTGGATGCCATCATCGCCAACGACGTCAGCGCCCCCGACGCGGGGTTTGCCGCGGACACCAACCGCGTGACCGTGCTGACCAGGGGCGGCACCCGGCTGGAGCTGTCCGGGACGAAGGTGGAAGTCGCCGAGCGCCTGTGGGACTTCCTCCTCGGCCCGCAGGCCGAGGCCGTGCGCGCCCAGCGCTGAGGCCAAGGCCGCAGTCCGCCGGGCAGTGCCGGCCCCCGCGCCCACCCTGGGGGGGCAAGGGGCACGTCGGAGCGCCATGGCACATTGCCCGCCTTGAGGAACCCCGGCTTCTTCCCCGGGGCCGAGGGGTTGACTTGGACGTCGAGGCAACAAGTCCGGTGGCTGGCCTGCTGCGGGACTTGCGGGCGCACCTGGCCTGGCAGCGCGAGGACGGTGGCGCCGAAGTCATGGACATGGAGCGCCCCCAGGGGTTGCCCCTTCCGGCGCGCAGCGCTGGCGGGGCGCCGGAGCCCGCCCTCGTCCCCCCGGTCGTCAGCCCGCCCATGGCGAGGCGGACGCTCGAGGCCATTCGCGGCGAGCTGGGCGACTGCCAGCGCTGCAAGCTGTGCTCAGCCAGGAAGCAACTGGTGTTCGGCACGGGCAACCCGCGTGCGCGCCTGGTGTTCGTGGGCGAGGGCCCGGGTGCCGAGGAGGACTTGCAGGGCTTGCCGTTCGTCGGCCCGGCCGGGCAGCTGTTGACGAAGATGATTGGGGCCATGGGGCTACAACGCGAGGACGTCTACATCTGCAACGTCGTCAAGTGCCGCCCGCCCGGCAACCGCAACCCGGAGCCGGACGAGATAGCCGCCTGCGAGCCGTTCCTCCGCGCACAGCTAAATTCCATCGGCCCGGAGGTGGTGGTGGCGCTCGGCAAGTTCGCGGCGCAGACGCTCTTGCGCGACGCCACTCCCATCACCCGCCTGCGCGGTCAGTGGCGCACCTACCAGGGCATGAAGCTCATGCCCACCTTCCACCCCGCCTACCTGTTGCGAAACCCGGCGGAGAAGAAGCCCTGCTGGGAGGACCTCAAGGCCGTCATGGCGGTGCTGGGCAAGCCCGCGCCGAAGCCGTGAAAGGCCAGGCCCAGCTTCACCGCCTTGCGTGCCCGGCGCTGCGGGGCAACCCCCTCGGCGACCCAGTCGAACGCGACTGCGTCGTCTACCTCCCCCCGGGGTATGCCTCCTCCGCCCAGCGCTACCCGGTGGTGGTGTTTCTCCACGCCTTCCTTGGCTCGGCCGCCGGGTGGCTCAACGTGACCCCCTTCTCCCCCAGCGTGCCGGAGCGGCTGGACCAGCTTCTGGACGCGGGCCTCCCGCCCTGCATCGCCGTCTTTCCCGACGGCTGGAGCGGGCTGGGTGGAAGCCAGTGGGCCAACAGTGCCGCCACCGGGCGCTACCGGGACGCGGTGGTCCAGGACGTGCTGGGCTGGGTGGATACGGACTTTCGCACCGTCCCACGCCGGGAGGCGCGCGCGGTGGTGGGCCGCAGCTCCGGGGGCTACGGCAGCTGGCAACTCGTCCGACACCACCCGGACGTCTTCGGCCACCTGGCCGCACACTCCGGGGACGCCTACTTCGAATACTGCTTTTTGCCCGACTTCCCCAAAGCCGCGGGCGCCCTCCTCAAGGCGGGGGGCGTCGAGGCTTTCTGGCGCGCCTTTGTCCAGCGCGCCCGGGAAACCAAGATGGCCGGGGACGACCATGCGGTGGTGAACGCCCTGGCCATGGCGGCGGCCTTCTCCCCGAAGGTGGGCGAGCCACTCGGGCTGGAGCTGCCCTTCGAATTGGAGACGGCCGCCATCCGTCCCGCCGTCTGGCAGCGCTGGCTGGCTGAGGACCCGGTGCGCTTCGTGCCGCAGCACGTCCAGGCGTTCCGGTCACTTCAGACGGTCTTCATCGACTGCGGCACGCGGGACGAATTCGGCCTGCGCTGGGGGGCCCGCATGCTGGCCCGGTTCCTCACCGCCGCCGGTGTCGCGGTGACGCACGAAGAATACGAGGACGGCCACATGGGCACCTCCTACCGGTTCGACCGTTCGCTCCGCCTGCTGCTTCCGCGACTGGCGCGCCAGTAGCGCCACCGTCCGGCTGTTGCTTCGGTGACGGGCGTCTTTGCGAAGCCGGCTGCAGCCGTGCTAGCGCCAGCTGCCGCGAATGCCTGTCAGCGACCCCTACGGACTTGGCCGCGTCCTGAACGAGACGGGAGTTCTCCCCCAGCGAGCGCAGGCCCTCGACGCCTCGCTGCCGCTGCGGCCCTCGGAGTTGCTGCTGGACGTGGACTCGCTCAACGTGGACGCCGCTTCCTTTCGCCAGCTGAAGGAGGCCAGTGGCGGTGACGCTCGCAAAATCGCCGAGGCCATCGAGGAGATTGTCCGGACCCGCGGAAAGCTTCAGAACCCCGTCACCGGCTCCGGGGGGATGCTCATCGGCCGCGTGCGTGAGGTGGGGCCGGAACACCCGGCCGCCGGGCAGCTTTCCCCCGGAGACCGCATCGCCAGCCTGGTCAGCCTGTCCCTGACGCCCCTGCACCTGCAGGAAGTGACGGCGGTGCACCTCGGCATCGACCGCGTGGACGTCCGCGGCCACGCCATCCTCTTCGCCAGCGGCTTGTTCGCGCGGCTTCCGGAGGACTTGCCCGACGCCCTGGCGCTGGCGGCGCTGGACGTTTGCGGGGCACCCGCGCTCGTCGAGCGCTTCGTTCGTCCGGGGATGCGCGTGGCCCTTTTGGGTGCGGGCAAGAGTGGCGCCCTGTGCCTGGCGCAGGCCCGCCGCTCGCTTCAGGGGCGCGGGCAGCTGCTGGCCTTGGACATCTCCCAGCCGGCTCTGGACACGCTGCGGGGGCTCGGCCTGTGTGACGTCGCGGTGCGGGTGGATGCCACCCAGGCCGTCGACGTCCTGGCGGCGGTGCAGCAGGCCACCGGCGGGACCCTGTGCGACCTGGTTGTCAACTGCGCCAGCGTCCCCAACACCGAGATGGGAACCATCCTCAGCCTCCGCGACGGGGGCACGGCTGTCTTCTTCTCCATGGCCACTTCCTTCACCGCCGCTGCGCTGGGCGCCGAGGGGGTGGGCAAGGACGTCACGCTGGTGATGGGAAATGGCTACGTCCCCGGCCATGCCCAGCTGACCCTGGGGCTTTTGCGCAACGACGCCGGGCTGCGCGCGCTCTTCGCCGCCCGGTACGTCTAGCAGCCGGGGGCCTGACGCATTGCGTCCGTCCGGGACTGGCGTGCCCTGCTCGCGCCGTGGTAGCCGCAAAGCCCCAACCATGCCAGGTCCCTTCGTCCAGGACGCCGAAATTGCCCGGTCGCGGGAGGTGGCTCAGCACGTCATTGAGCCGGTCTTCGACCTCATCCGGCGCCACACCACCGTCTCCGTGGAGCGCACGGTGCTGCGGCTGTTTGGCATCTCGGACGCGGGGCCGAGCGGCATTCCGTTGCCCAACCTCATGACCGACCGCCTCCAGGCGGCCGGGGTGCTGAACCGGGGGGCCGCCTACTGGTACGGGCGGGCCCTGCAGCTGGGGGCGCGCAGTCCGCTGGATGCCGTGGAGCGGCTGGCCGCGCTTCCGGTGGAACGGCTGCAGCCGCTCTCGGCCGAGATGGAGGACAACCTCCGGGGCGAGGTCCGACGCGAGGCCAAAGCCGCCACCGAGGAGCTGCGGCGGCGCGTTGCCCAGCGCGACGCGCTGCGCGCGCAGTTCCCCATGTCGGCCGTGCCGCACAAGTACGTCATCGTCGCGACCGGCAACATCTACGACGACGTCGACCAGGCCCGGGCCGCCGCCCAGGCCGGCGCCGACATCGTCGCCGTCATCCGCAGCACCGCGCAGTCGCTACTCGACTACGTGCCCCACGGCGCCACCACCGAGGGCTACGGCGGCACCTACGCCACGCAGGAGAACTTCCGCATCATGCGCGAGGCGCTCGACGAGGAAAGCCGGCGGCTGAAGCGCTACATCCAGCTCACCAACTACTCCTCCGGCCTGTGCATGGCGGAGATCGCGTTCTGCGCGGCCTATGAGCGGCTCGACATGCTCCTCAACGACGCGATGTACGGCATCCTCTTCCGCGACATCAACATGCGCCGGACCTTCATCGACCAGTACTTCTGCCGCCGCATCTGCGCGCTGGCCGGCATCGTCATCAACACCGGCGAGGACAACTACATCACCACCGCCGACGCCTTCGATGCGGCGCACACCGTCATCGCCAGCCAGTTCATCAACGAGGCCTTCGCCCGCGCGCCGGCCTGCAGGACTGGCAGCTGGGGCTCGGGCACAGCTACGAGATTGACCCGGCGCGACCCGAGACGCTGCTGCTGGAGTTGAGCCAGGCCATGCTCGTCCGGCGCTGCTTCCCGGACGCTCCGCTGAAGTACATGCCGCCCACCAAGCACAAGGAGACGGACATCTTCTTCAGCCATGCCTACGACGTCATGGCGGACCTGGTGGCCGTCTGGACGCGGCAGGGCATCCAGCTGCTGGGGATGATGACCGAGGCGATGCACACCCCGCTCCTCGCCGACCGCTACGTGGCGCTCAAATCGGCCGCCTACGTCCACCGGGCCGCCCGCGGCATCGATGAGGAATTCACCGTGCGTGAGGACGGGAAAATCGCCGAGCGGGCCCGGGCCGTCTTCGGCCGCGCCATGGAATTGCTCGAGGAGTGTCGCCGCGACGGACTGGTGGCGGCCATCGGCCGCGGGCGCTTCGGTGACGTGAAGCGCACCGAGACGGGGGGCAAGGGCCTGGACGGTGTGGTGGAGAAGGCCCCGGACTACTTCAATCCCTTCCTGGACCTGCTCGAGGGCACGCTGGCATGAGCGCGGCCAAGCAGCCCATCCGGGCCTACGGAGACCGCCGGGACGACGGCGTCCTACAGCTGTCCTTCACGCTCCCGGTGCCGCTTTCCGAGAAAGCCAAGGAGGCGGCGCAGCAGTATTGCAAGGCGCTCGGGCTGCAGGACGTGAAGGTGGCCTCGGCCGAGGCGGCGGCGGGCCAGTACACCTTCTTCGTCGTCTACGCGCGCAGCCCGGTGGTGCTCGACTACGCGGCCATCGACGTGCCGGAAGTCGTCTTCAAGAAGCTGGGCTTCGACGAGTTGAACCAGCTGATTGGGGAGGAGCTCGGGCGCCGGGTGGTGGTGTTTGGTGCCTGCACCGGGACGGACACCCATACCGTGGGCATCGATGCCATCCTCAACATGAAGGGCTACGCCGGGGACTACGGGCTCGAGCGCTACCCGGGCTTCGAGGCCTACAACCTGGGCAGCCAGGTGCCCAACGAGGAGCTCATCAAAAAGGCGGTGGCCAAGCACGCCGACGCCATCCTCGTCTCCCAGGTCGTCACGCAGCGGGACGTGCACAAGGACAACAGCCGGCACTTCATCGACGCGGCGCGGGCGGCGGGGCTGCCCGGCAGGACGTTGCTGCTGCTCGGCGGCCCGCGGGTGGACCACAAGCTCGCCCTCGAGCTCGGCTTCGATGCGGGCTTCGGCCCGGGCACCAAGCCCTCGCAGGTGGCCAACTTCATCATCCATGCCCTGCTCAAGCGGCTGGGTAAGGAGCCCGCTGGTATGCACTACGAGGGAGAGCCAACGTGAGCACCGTCCACGCGCAGCTGCGGCTGCGGATGAGCAGCCATGATGCCCACTACGGGGGCGCCCTGGTGGACGGGGCCCGCATGCTCGGGCTCTTCGGCGACGTGGCCACCGAGCTCTGCATTCTCCTGGATGGGGACGAGGGGCTGTTTCGGGCCTACGACAACGTCGAGTTTCTCGCCCCGGTGTTTGCCGGGGACTTCATCGAGGCCGAGGGCTGGGTGACGGAGGTCGGTCGGACCAGCCGGAAAATGCGCTTCGAGGCGCGCAAGGTCATCCGTCCGCTGCCCGAGCTGTCGAATTCGGCGGCCGAGACACTGGCCGAGCCCATCATCGTCTGCCGCGCCACCGGCACCTGCGTCGTCCCCCTGGCCAAGCAGCGGGTCAAGCGGTGAGGCCGTACGTCATCACCGCGGCACTGGTGGGCGCCGAAACGACGCGGGAGCAGACGCCCTACTTGCCCATCAGCGCGGAGGAAATCGGCGAGGAAGCGGCGCGCTGCCGCGATGCGGGTGCAGCCATGGTGCACATCCACGTGCGCGAGCCGGACGGCCGGCCCTCTCAGGACAGCGAATTGTTTCGCGCGGCAGTGCGGGAAATCCGCAAGCGCTCCGACATCCTGGTGCAGACGTCCACCGGCGGCGCGGTCGGCATGGACGTCGACGAGCGCTGCGGCCCGCTGCGCCTCAGCGGCGCAGACCGGCCGGACATGGCCACTCTCACCACCGGCTCGGTCAATTTCGGCGACGAGGTCTTCAGCAACCCCCGCCCGCTGGTGCGGGAAATCGCGCGGCGCATCCGCGCCCTCGGCATTCGCCCCGAGATTGAGTGCTTCGACGCCGGGATGGTGGAGGAGGCGGAGGCGTTGGCGCGCGAGGGCCTGGTGGACTTACCGGCCCACTACGACTTCGTCCTCGGGGTGCCGGGAGCGCTCGGTGCGAGCGAGCGCGCGCTGGACTTCCTCATGGCCTCCCTTCCGTCGGGGAGCACCTTTACCGTGGCCGGGGTGGGCAGACACCAGCTGCCGATGGCCGCCCTGGCGGCCAGCAAGGGCGGCCACGGCCGGGTGGGGCTGGAGGACAACATCTACCTGTCCAAGGGCGTGCTGGCCAAAGGCAGCTGGGAGCTGGTAGCCGAGGCGGCCCGACGCGCCCGCGCCGCGGGCCGCGACATTGCCTCCCCGCTGCAGGCGCGGGAGCTTCTCCGGCTCAGCTAGAGTCCCCCCTCCGGCGCCCCCCCCCCCCGTGTCCGACCGCCTCACCGTCTGCTCGCTGGGAGTCCGCTTCGGCCGCACCGAGGTGCTGCGGGATTTGAGTTTCACGGTGCCGGAGTCCTCCACCATGGCCGTCATTGGCCCCAACGGCGCGGGCAAGTCGGCCCTCTTCAAGGCCCTCATTGGCGCGCTGCCCTCCACCGGGACCCTCAGCTGGGCGCCTGGCACCCGCATCGGCTACGTGCCGCAGCGGCTCGACCTGGAGAGGGACCTGCCGCTCAGTGGGCGCGACTTCCTGAAGGCCAAGGCAGCGCTGGTGGGGGCGAGTCAGGGCGAGGTGAAGCGCGCCGCGCAGCTGGTCAACCTCGGCCGGGCGACGGCCCTGCGCCCCATCGGCAGCCTGTCGGGGGGCCAGTTTCAACGGCTGCTGCTGGCCTTCGCGCTCCTGGGGCATCCCAACGTGCTGCTCTTCGATGAACCCACCACCGGCATCGACGAGCCGGGGGAGGAGCTGCTGTACGCCACCGTGGAACGTCTGCAGCGCGAGGAGAAGCTGACACTCATCTTCATCTCGCACGAGTTGAGTCTCGTCTACCGCATGGCGGCGCTGGTGCTGTGCCTCGGGCGGCGCGGGGTGAGCTGCTTCGGGCCGCCCCGGCAAATCCTCACCCCGGACACCCTGGAGCGCACCTACGGGGCTCCGCTCGACCACTACCTGCACGACGTCCATGAGCACTAGCAGCCTTTTTCTATCGGGCAGCATGGCGGTCGCGGCCGGCGTGGTGGGCTGCTTCGCCGTCATGCGGCGCATGACGCTTGCCGCAGACGCCATGTCCCACATCGCCCTGCCTGGCCTCGGGCTCGCGCTGGTGCTGCACCTCAACCCGGTCGTCGGCGGCATCGCCATGCTGCTTTTGGGGGCGCTGCTCATCTGGGGGTTGGAGCAGCGCACCGGCATCTCCACCGAGACGGTAGTGGGCGTCGTCTTCTCCGCCGCCCTGGCGGTGGGAAGCATGCTGGCCTCGGGGGAGGAACTCCTGGATGCACTGCTGGGCAAGCCCGGGGTGCTCTCCCCGATGGAACTGGCCTTCGGGCTTCTGGCCCCGCTCGGCGTGGTGCTGTTTCTCATCCGCGCCCGCAACCGCCTCCTCATCACTCTCGTCTCGCCGGACCTGGCCCGCACCGTCGGCATCCGGGTCGAGCGCCTCAACCTCGGCTTTCTGTTGGCCTTCGCCCTGACGGTGGCCCTCGGGCTGCGCTACCTGGGGGTGCTGCTGATGGGCTCGCTCATCATCATCCCCGCGGCCACGGCCAAGCACGTCGCCCGAAACATCCGGTCGATGTTTCTCGTGTCGGTGGGCGTCTCCGTCGGGGCGACGCTGCTCGGCAGCACCCTGGCCGGGGTGCTGAACCGCCCCACCGGGCCGCTCATCATCGCCGTGGCGGCGGCCTGCTTCTTCATCAGCCTGGCCTGGCGCCGGCCGGTGTAGCTGCTGGCGCCCCGGGGGAGACGCTGTCAGCGCTTCTTCCCGCCGCCGGACGGCGCCGGCCGGGAGGCGGGTTGGCGAGGCGCCTGCGGCTTGGGGGCCGTCTGCTGCGGGCGCTGCTGGGGAGGCGGACGCGCGCCTCCGCCCATGGAGGACTGGTAACTCTGGTTGCGCTCATTTCCGCGCTGGCGTGCCTGGTAGTCGCCTTGGATGTTGGACGGGGCGGGCCTTGCCGTGGGCGTCGCCGGGCGCTGAGCCGGCGTGGGCGTCGGGGCGGGGCGCTGCGTGGGGGTGGGCGTGGGCGCAGGGGTAGGGCGAGCCGCCGCGGTGGGTGGCGTGGCCGGACGCGTGCCAGTGGCTGGCCCCCCAGCCGAAGGTGTGCCCGGGGCGGGACGCGCCGCGCCGCCGCCGGTGCCTGGCGCCGGCGTGGCGGCGGGCTTCCAGCCGGACTTGTCCCGCTGCTGCCAGTTGCCGTCCTTGGTCTGCCGCAACACGTTTCCATTCTTGTCGGCGTAGACGTTGTTGGGCGTGGCCGGACGGGTTGCCGGGCGCGCGGCGTTGGCGGGGGGCGTGGTGGGCCGCGGGACGACAGCATTCGCGTTGCTGGGCCGCTGGTACAGGCTGGCCTGGGGGGGACGCCCACCCGGGTAGCCCCCGGCGGGTGGCCGGTAGCCGGGTGGGTAACCGCCCGGAGGGCGGTACCCGGGAGGGGGCCGATAGCCATAACCAGGCCCGTAGTAAGGCGGCGGGCGGTAGCCGCCCGGGCCGTACCAGCCACCGCCGTAGGGTGGCCGCCAGGGTGGCCGGTAATAGGCGCCGCCCCACGTCGTGCCGTAATGCAGGAAGCCGACGCTGTACCCCACGCCGTAGCTCCACCCCGTCCAGGGGTTGTAGTTGACGCTGAAGCCCCAGGTGACGGGCCGCGGGTAGTAGACGACGGGTGAGACGTAGGCCGGGTAGACGTAGCCCGTGCCGTACACCACAGCGCCATTCCACGTGTAGCAACCCATGTAGCCGGGCGTGTAGCCGACGTACACCACCTGCGGCGTCGCCTGGTAAATGGTGACGTACTTCACGTTGTACACCGGGCTTGCCGGCGGGATGGTTTGCACGGCCTGTGGCACGGACGTCGCCACTGCCCAGGGCCCCTGCGGCGAGGGCGCCATGTACCAGATGGCGTTCACGCAGGCGTAGTAGCTGCCGTCGATGAACAGCACGGACGACGGGCTATTCACCGCGTAGGACATGCTGGTGCCGGGAATGGGCTGGAAATTCGGCTGCCCGTCGTACTGGATGGGGGGCGCGGGCGCGTCTCGCTTCACCTCGGCCGTCTGGGGAATCTGCGCATCGATGATGGCCTCTTTGGCCTGGGTGGTGCCGGAGACGAAGGCCAGCACATCGCCCTTGGGGGACGTCGGGGGGATTTTGGTGAATTCCGGAGGCAGCTGGTCCGAGCGCACGAACGTCCAGGGGCCTTCCAGGGCGGGGCCGGAATACCAGCGTCCGGCGAGGACGATGAAGTACTTCTGGCTTGCGACGTCCCGGAAGATGTTGTCGTCGGTGTTGGTGACGTAGAGCAGCTCGGTCCCACTGAGGAGCGCGAAATTGGGCTCGCCTTGCGTCTGGACCAACTCGGTGGGCTCGGTGGCCACCAGGATGTCGGGGGGCGCGGCGTCCTTGGGAGGCGGCGCGCTCTGGTCCTGCTTGTCGCCCTTGAGGACCACCGCAGCCACTTCCGGCGGCGGACTGGGGATGACACCCCACGGCCCGGTGAGCAGGTCGGCCGTCTGGTACCAGATGGTGCCGTTGGTCAGGTAGTAACGCTGCGCGGCCGGGTCATAGAAGAGCGGGTAGGGCGTGTTGACGACGCTCTCGATACCCGACTTCTCGATGGGCTTCTTGATGGGGGGGCCGTCGAGTACCACCAGCACCGTCGGCTTGGTGGTGAAGAGGATTTTCGGGGGCGTGGCCTTCAACTCATCCGCCGCCGTGCGTTGCTCCTGCACCTGCGCCAGGGCCGCGGTGAGCCCGTCGAGCGTCATGGAGAGGTCCCACTTGGGCGTTTCCGCTTCGATGTCCGCCGCGAAGCGCTTCTCGTCGTTCTCCGTGGCCTCCGGCAGCTTGAGGCGCGTCACCCTGACGCCGAGCACCTGGACCAGGCGCTGGTCGCGGTCGATGTTGACCTCGGCGGAGAACCAGAAGGCGCCGAAGACTGGCTCCGTCTTCCCCTTCGGGGTGAGCGCGAAGGCCGCGCGGCCGTTGAGGGTAGTCCCCTGCAGGGCCTCGGGCTGCGGCTCATAGACGACGATGGTTCCAGCGACGGAGTCAATCTGCCGAGGCCAACTCGTCGTCCAGTCCGAAGCCGCGCGTGCAGGACCACCTGCGACCAGCAGGCCAAACACCGCAGCGACCAGCAGCGAACGGGACCAAGCCATGGGCGACCTCACTCCCCGGGGGGGGGTTGCACGTCCAGCCCCTCAGACGGACGGGGCGCCTCTTTAATCACACCTGCCCGCCGAGAGGCGATGTCGGGCCGCCTTCTGTGCGACGCTTCATGGGTATGGCGGTGCGCAAGGTGGTGGTCACTGGACTCGGCCTCGTCACCCCGCTCGGCACGGGCGTCGAGGTGACCTGGCAAGGACTTCTCGCCGGGAAGTCCGGCGTCGGGCCCATCACCCGCTTTGACCCTGGACGGCTCCAGACCCGCATTGCCGCGGAGGTGAAGGACTTCGACGCCCTGCAGTGGATGGACCGCAAGGAGGCGCGCCGCACGGACCACTTCGTCCAGTACGCCCTTGCCGCTGCCGAGATGGCGTTGCGAGCGAGCGGCTTGCGCGTCGGCCGTGACTACCTCCCGGAGCGGGTGGGCGTCATCCTCGGGTCGGGAATTGGCGGCCTGGCCTCCGCCGAGCAACACCACGAGAAGGCGCTGCAGGTGGGCTTCGACCGGCTCTCGCCCTTCTTCGTCCTGCAGATTCTCACCAACACCGCGGCCGGCCTGGTGAGCATCCGCACCGGCGCCGCCGGGCCAAACTGGGCGCCGGTGTCCGCCTGCTCCACCGGGGCGCACGCCCTCGGTGAGGCGTTATGGAATATCCGCACCGGGCGCACCGACGCAGTCATCGCCGGCTCTGCCGAAGCGGCGGTGACGCCGCTGAGTGTCGGCGGCTTCGAGGCCATGCGTGCCCTCTCGGCCCGCAATCAGGACCCTGGAGGGGCGAGCCGACCGTTTGACCTGGAACGGGATGGCTTCGTCCTGGGCGAGGGTGCCGGCATCCTTATCCTCGAGGAGAAGGAATCCGCACGGCGGCGCGGTGCCCCGCTTCTCGCGGAATTCGCCGGCTATGCCGCCAACGCGGACGCGCACCACCTCACCCAGCCCACCACCGACGGGGCACGGGCGGCCTCGTGCATGTCGCTGGCGCTGGCCGACGCGGGCCTCGCCCCCGGCGAGGTGGGGTACCTCAACGCCCATGGCACTTCGACGCCCCTCAACGACGTCCATGAGACGCGCGCCATCAAGCGGGCCTTTGGCGAGCATGCCCAGCGGCTTGCGGTGAGCTCCACCAAGTCCATGACAGGGCACCTGTTGGGGGCGGCTGGCAGCGTGGAGGCGGCGTTCAGCGTCTTGGCGCTTGCGCGCAGCGTCCTGCCCCCCACCATCAACCAGCGCACGCCGGACCCGGAGTGCGACCTCGACTATGTCCCCAACACGGCACGCCCGGCGAACGTGCGTGCAGTGATGAGCAACTCGCTCGGCTTCGGCGGCACCAATGCCGTCTTGCTTTTCACGCAGCCCTAGCGAAGTTCTCGCAACTGCCGAAGTCTTTCGCCACAGCCGAACCGTCCTGAAGAGGAAGCGGCCATGAAGACGCTGCTGCTGCAGCTCGCTCTGGCCACCTCCCTCGGAATCTCTCTTTTTCCCTTCCGTCGTACGGGCGGAAACCACTACCGAGGAGAAGGCGGCGCACCGGCGCATCGGCCAGGCCGGTGACAACCTCGAGGCCGCCATCCCGTAACTGGAAGGCGCTCCGCACGATTTCGGCCGGCCCAGACAGGCCAGCCCAAACGCCCTCCGGCAACTTCGCCAGGCGCTGGAGTAAGAACGGCAAGGAGTCGTCAGGCCGGCCGGGGGCCCCGCTGCCACAGCGGCACCTGACTGGCGGCGCCGACAGGGGTGTTACAGGGGCGGCACTTCGCGGCGGCGCCAGGGCCGCTCCACCGTCTTGTTCACGCTGCGTCGGAGCGCTAGGGCGAGCTGCCACCGCGTGTCGCGGGGGTCGATGATGTCATCCACCATGGCCATGGCAGCCGCGCGGTCGACCCGGACGTGGGGCCGCAGCGAGGCGGCGAGCTCCTCCTTGAGGGCTTTGGCCGCCTCCGGACTGCCGGCCGCATCCAGCAGCTTCCGGGCGGCGATGGCCACCAGCCCGTCAGCCCCCATGACGCCAATCTCTGCCCCCGGCCAGGCCACCAGGAGGTCGGGTTCAAAGGCCCGGCCATTCATGACGTAGTAGCCCGCGCCAAAGCCCTTGCGCACGACGACGGTGAACTTGGGGACGGTGGCCGAGGCGACGGCCTGCAGCATCCTCGCCCCGTGGCGGATGAGGCCCTGCTGCTCGGTCTTGGTGCCCACCAGGAAGCCGGGGACGTCCTGCAGAAACAGCAGCGGCAGCTGGAAGGCGTCGCACAGGGCGACGAAGCGGGCGGCCTTGTCGCTCGCGGCGACATCCAGCACGCCGCCGAGAAACATGGAGTTGCTAGCGACGATGCCGAGGGGGTAGCCGTCGATGCGCCCCAGTCCAGTAATAATGTTTCGGGCGAAGCGCGGCTTGATGCCGAAGAAGTGCCGCTCATCCACCAGCGCGTGGATGACCTTGTGCATGTCGAAGGCCTGGCGCGGGTTGTCCGGCACCACGGCAAGCAGCGCCTCGTCGCGCCGCTGAGCCGAGTCGGAGCTGAGCTGTCGTGGCGGCCGCTCCTGACAGTGCGAGGGAAAGAACGACAGGTAGTCGCGCACCGCGCGGATGCAGGCCGCGTCGTCGGGGAATTCCCCGTCGGCGACGCCGGACAATTCGTTGTGCATCCGGCTCCCGCCCAGTTCCTGCTCGGTGACTTTCTCGCCCACCGTCGACTCGACCAGGGCCGGTCCGCCCACGGCAATCGAGCCGATGTCCTTCACCATCGGGACGTAGTCAGCGAGGCCGGGGATGTACGCCGTGCCGGCCGCGCCGGGGCCCAGCATGGCGGCCACCTGGGGAACCACGCCCGACAGCACCGACTGCTCTCGGAAGAGGTAGCCCGTGTCGGCGAAGCCGGCCAGCCGTCGCGGGTCCACCTCGCCTGCCTCCAGCCGAGCGCCGGCCGAATCCACCAGCCACACCAAGGGGAGCCGCTCCTTCAACACCAGGTCCCGCAGCCGGGTCACCTTGCGCTCGCCCACCTCCCCGATGGAACCCCCGAGGACGGTGAAGTCGTAGATGGCCGCGGCCACCGGGCGACCGGCCACCTGTCCAATGGCGGTGAGGACGCCGTCCGCCGGCGTGGGGCGGGAGGCGTCCTCTTCTTCGGGCAGTCGGCCTTCGGCGGCCGCCAGGCCGCCCAGTTCCTGGACGGTGCCGGGGTCGAAGAGGAGAGCCAGCCGCGCACGGGCGTCCAGCTTGTTGCGCCCCCGCTGACGCGCGACGCGCTCCGCGCCGCCCAAATCGGCCTTCTTGGCCCGGAGCTGCTCCAGTGCTTCCACCCGCTCCTTCATCCCCATTGCAGCAGCCCGTCCTCCCCGGAAAGACACCTGTGCGACATCCGCCCCCACGCGGCGCGGCGCGCGCGAGGTTAGCATCGCCTGGCCATGGCTCGGCGGCCTCTCCGCATCGTCAGCTACAACGTCCGCTACTTCGGACACGCATTGAGCGGGCTGGCCACCACCCGGCGCTCCATCGAGGGTATCGCCCGCAAGCTGGCGCACCTGGACCCGCTCGCCGACGTGGTGTGTCTGCAGGAAGTGGAGACGCGCAGCCTTCGCTCGACGGTGGCGTTCCGCAAGGGGGCCGCGACGCAGCTGGAAGCCTTCATGGAGGCGCTGGCCACGGACTTCGCGCGCCCCAGGCGCGCCTTTCCCTACGAGGCGTACTACTTCCCCGCCCACACCTACCGGCTGCGCCAGACGGCCATCTACACCACCGGGCTCGCGGTCCTCGTCAACCGGGAACGCCTCACCGTGCAGGGGCACAACGGGCGGCAGCCCCACCCCATCACCCACCACCACGTGGCCCGGCTGCGTGAGGCCAAGCAGAGTCGCATCTGCGCACACGTCCGGCTAGCCGCCCCCGGGGGGGCGCTGCACGTCTTCAACACCCACCTCAGCCTGCCCACGCCCTTTGCGCGCTCTTTCTGGGCGGCACGGGAGAAGATGGGCTTCGGGTCGAACCAGGTACAGGAGGCGCGCAAGCTGGTCGCGCACGTCCAAGCGGTGGCCGGGCGCGAGGCCTTCGTCGTCTGTGGCGACTTCAATTCCTCCCCCGCCTCGCCGGTGTACCGCTACCTCACCTCCGAGGCCGGCTGGCACGGGGCCCAGGAGCAGCTCAAGCAGATTGACGCCACCGCCCGCACCGGCTTCCCCACCGCGGGCTTCTTCCGCCTTCGGATGCACCTCGACCATGTGTTTGGGGGCAACGGGGTGCGCTGGGTGGACCTGGAGGGAACGGCCCCCTTCGGCGCGAGCCCCTTCCAGGGGCTGTCGGACCACATCCCCCTCATCGCCCGTTTCCAGCTGGGGCCGCACGGGCCTGCCCACAGAAGTGAGGACGTCGCGTAAGCTAGTGTCTTCAAGCGCCCTTGGCCCGCCTCGACCCCATCTTCGAGCGGCTCCACCGCGAACGCGGCAGCGAGCTCGTCTTCGCCTCCGGCCAGCCGGTGGTGATGCGCACCGCCGCCGGCGACGTCGCGGTCCTGCGCCAGCAGCTGACCTCGCAGCAGATTGCCGGCGTCTTCGCCGAGCTCGTCCCGCAGGAGATTCGCAACGGCTTTCCCGCATCCGGGGTGACACGCTTCGCCTATGAAGCTCCCGCTGGACGGGTGGGCGTCCTGTTCGAGCGCAAGGAGGCACTGGTGCGGGCGCTGGTGCGTCCGCAGCCTGGCGAGGCCGAGGCGCCCGGCCCGGCGCCGGCGGCCGACAAGGCGGAGGGGCGCCCGGGGCCCGCCCCGTTGCAGCGGCCGGCGGCAGCGTCGGCAGCCCCCGCCCCCGCTGCCCCGGCGGACGACGCTTCCCCCGCGGAGCCGGGCCCGCTGCCCCCAGCGCCGGCCGACCCGCGCGCCGCCATGGTCCAGCTGCTCGAGGCGGCGGTGGAGCGGGGGGCCTCGGACCTCCACCTCACCAGCGACGGGCCGCCGGCAATGCGCATCGACGGAGACATGGTGCAGCTTGAGGACTACGGGCCGGTGGCGCGGTCGCGGCTGCGGGAGATGATTTTTTCCATCTGCCCGGAGAAGAACCGCGCGCAGTGGGAAGCGGAGCGCGACACGGACTTCGCGCTCGAGATGCCCGACGTCCGCTTCCGCGTCAACGTCTTCGAGGACCGCCGAGGCATCGGCGCGGCCATGCGCCAGGTGCCGGCCAAAATCCGGACGGCCGAGGATTTGGCCCTTCCCAAGGCGGTCATCGAGCTGTGCGCGCACAGCAAAGGCCTGGTCCTGGTGACCGGACCGACGGGCTCCGGCAAGTCCACCACGCTGGCGGCGATGGTGGACTACGTCAACCGCACGCGGGCCCAGCACATCATCACCATCGAGGACCCGGTCGAATTCGTGCATCCCAACCGGCGCTGCCTCGTCCACCAGCGGGAAGTCGGCGTGCACACCGCCTCCTTCAAGCAGGCCCTCCGGGCAGCCCTGCGCGAGGACCCGGACGTCGTGCTGGTGGGGGAAATGCGCGACCTGGAAACCATCTCCATTGCGCTCGAGACGGCGGAGACGGGCCACCTCGTCTTCGGCACGCTGCACACCAACACGGCGCCGTCGACGGTGGACCGCATCATCGACCAGTTCCCGGCAGACCGGCAGTCACAGGTCCGGACGATGCTCTCAGAAAGTCTCCGGGGCGTCGTGTCCCAGACGCTCTGCAAGCGCCGCGGAGGGGGACGGGTGGCGGCGCTGGAGATTCTGGTGGTCACCCCGCCCGTGGCCAACCTCATCCGGGAAGGAAAGACGTTTCAAATCCAGTCGACGATGCAGACCGGACGGTCCTTCGGAAACCAGATGCTGAATGACGCGCTGCTCGAGCTGGTCAAGAAGTCCGTGGTCGAGCCAGACGAGGCCTACGCCAAGTCGGTCGCCAAGGCCGAGTTCCGCCAGCAACTGGACCGAGCGGGCTTCAAGCTGGGCGCGGCCGAGGAGCGCTAGGCGCCGGGCCCCGGCCGAGGCGAGAGCACGTCGTTCACCGAGGGCATGCGGCGGATGTCCGAGCGCGCTACCTTCCACGCTTGCTGGACAATCCACGACAGGGACCGGTCCTGCCGCGTCGCCTCGCGCTGGATTTCCTCCAGCATCTCTTCCGGGAAATAGAGGCTCTGCTTGCGGTGGTCGGTCCCAGCCATGGGAGGTTAGCCTTCCTCGCGCAGGTCAGGCAGTGCCGGCTCGCCCGTCACGTCGTTGACGGCCGGGAAGGACTTGATGCGCTCGCGGGCAATCCGCCACGCTTGTTGGACTACCCAGGACAGCGACCGGTCCTGCCGGGTCGCCTCTTCCTGAATCTCCCGGAGCATCTCCTCCGGGAAGTACAGAGACTGCTTGCGTTTGTCAGTGCCCGCCATGCCGTGCCGTCTCCCTAGGGAATCGCCCCTCCAGGACAGCCGAATCCGCACCGTGGCAGCCCGACTCCTGGAACCCACTGTGGCGTTCCTTAGGAGGTGTTATCCGACAGCATTGGAGGCGGGTCAAACCTATGACCGCGCCGGGCGTACAAAAAAAAGGGGCCACCCCGGCTCTCCCTGGGGGAGAACCGGGGCAGCCCGGAGAGAAGGGCACCCTGGAGAGCCCGTTAAGGGCTCCCAGGACGCCCCGTGGACCCAGAGGGGGAGGGGGGGGACCCCTGGGTCCATCTTTCTGACGTATTCGCAGGGTTGGAACACGGGAACCCGCTGTTCCATTCCTGAAACCCATCCTAACGAGGGGGGCTGCCGTGCTTCAACGGAGCGTCTCGACGACACTGCCCTCCATCCGGAGCCAACCCGTGTCCCAGGATGACAAGCCCTCCCCCACATCGCCCGTGCGTTCCGCGCTGGAGGAGTTTTTCAGGGCCTACGGCGGACGGACGCTGCTGGCGGTGTCCGGCGGGGTGGACTCGCTGGCCCTGTTGACGGCGGCAGCGGAGCTCGCCCCGGAGCGCGTGGGGGTCGCCAGCCTGGACCACGGCCTGCGGCCGACCTCGGCGGGGGAAGTGGAGGCGGTGCGCGCCCTGGCCGTGTCCCTGGGGCTGTCCTTCCACACCGTGCAGCTGGGGCTACGGCCCGGCCCCGGCATGGAAGCCCGGGCCCGGGCCGCCCGCTACGCGGCCCTCGAGACACTGCGCGCCCAAGGCGGCTACCAGTGGGTGGCCACCGCCCACACCCGCGACGACCAGGCGGAGACGCTCCTCATGCGCCTGGGGCGGGGCGTCGCCTTGCGCGGCGCAGGCGGCGTCCGGTCCCACCGGGGACAGCTGGTGCGCCCGCTTTTGTCGGTGGGCCGCGCCGACGTCGAGGAACTCGTCGCGGCACGGGGCCTGGTCCCTGTGCGGGACCCTTCCAACGCGGACCTCTCGCTGCTGCGTGCGCGTATTCGCCACCGCGTCCTGCCCGCGCTGGTGCAGGCGGCCGGCCCGGCCGCCGTGAAGAATCTGGCGGCCTTCGCCGCCCTTGCCGCCGAGGACGAGGCGCTGCTCGCCGAGCAGGCAGCTCTGGCGCTGGAGCGCGCCCGCGTGCCCGGCGGGCTGGACGCCGTCGCCGTGCGCAGCATGCCGGGTCCCCTGCAACGCCGGGCGCTGGTGGCCTGGCTGGCCGAGGCCGGTGTCGCGGTGAGTGGGCGGCTGGTGTCCCAGGTGCAGCAGACCCTGCGGCGCGGGGGGCACGGTGGGCTACCGGGGCACCGGCTGCTTCGCAGCGAAGGCGGCCTGGTGCGGATTGCGGCCGAGGCGCCTGCCGGTGTCGAGGTGACGCTCGTGCCCGATGCCTGGGTGCTTTTCGGCGGCTTCCGGTTTCGCCTAGACTCCTCAGCGACGCCCGGGCCGGCGGCGTTTCCGGTAGGCCCGGAGGTTGGCCCTCTGAGGGTGCGGGGCCGACGGCCCGGCGACCGGGTCCACGCGAGCGGAGGGCAGCGGCGGTCCGTGCAGGACGTCTTCGTGGATGCGCGCATCCCGGCCGAGCAGCGGGACAGCTGGCCGCTGCTGGTCGAGGCGCAGGAGCGGGTGCTGTGGGTGGTTGGCCTGTGGCCGCCCGTCCGCCCGGGGCTCGCCGGCCCTGCCGTCCTGGCCGAACCGACAAGCGCGATGCGGCGCGACGGGTTATAGGGCTGCCCGACGCTTGCGACGGGAGGGTGAACGCCCTCAGAATGCAGGTCGCAGGCGCGAAAGGGTTTCTGGACGTGCGATCGAGCTACAAGACCATCGGGCTGTGGGTAATCCTCATCGCCCTCTTCGTTTGCTTCTACAACATCTTCTCTCGTCAGACGGAGGAGGTGGTGGAGCCGAGCTTCACCTCGCTGCTCACGAAGATTGACGAGAAGAAGGTCCGCCTGGTCGCCGTCAAGGGCAACACCTACTCGGGAACCTTCGAGGACACCCACGAGAAGTTCCGCACCACCGGCCCGGCCGCCGACGGCACCATGCTCAAGCAGCTCCGCGACGCGGGCGTCGAGGTGAAGTACGAAAAGGAAGAGCAAAACAGCCTGTGGCTGACCATCCTCGGTCAGTGGATGCCGGTGCTGTTCCTCTTCGTCTTCTTCGTCATCTTCATGCGCCAGCTGCAGGGCACCGGCGGCAAGGCGATGACCTTCGGGAAGTCCAAGGCCAAGCTGCTGAGCGAAAGCCACAACAAGGTCACCTTCGCGGACGTGGCTGGCATCGACGAGTGCAAGGACGAGCTCGAGGAGATCATCGCCTTCCTCAAGGACCCGAAGAAGTTCACCAAGCTCGGCGGCCGCATTCCGAAGGGCGTGCTCATGATGGGCCCGCCGGGCACCGGCAAGACGCTGCTGGCCAGGCCATCGCCGGCGAGGCGGGCGTGCCGTTCTTCACCATCTCGTGGCTCGGACTTCGTCGAAATGTTCGTCGGCGTCGGCGCGAGTCGCGTCCGCGACCTCTTCGAGCAGGGCAAGAAGAACGCCCCCTGCATCATCTTCATCGACGAGATCGACGCAGTCGGTCGCCACCGCGGCGCCGGGCCTCGGCGGCGGACACGACGAGCGCGAGCAGACCCTCAACCAGCTTCTGGTCGAGATGGACGGCTTCGAGTCGAACGAGGGCGTCATCCTCATCGCTGCCACCAACCGGCCCGACGTCCTCGACCCGGCGCTGCTGCGGCCGGGGCGCTTCGACCGCCGCATTGTGGTTCCGCGCCCGGACGTCAACGGTCGCGATCGGCGTCCTGATGGTGCACACCAAGCGGGTGCCGCTCGTCCCCGGAAGTCGACCTCGAGATCATCGCCCGGGGCACCCCGGGCTGACTCGGGGCTGACCTCGAGAACCTGGTCAACGAGGCGGCGCTGTTCGCCGCGCGGCACAACAAGGACCGGGTGGAGGTCGCCGACTTCGAGAGCGCCAAGGACAAGGTCTTCATGGGTCCGGAGCGCAAGTCGATGATCATGACGGACGAGGAGAAGCGGAACACCGCCGTGCACGAGGCGGGCCACGCGCTGGTCGCCAAGCTGCTCCCTGGCTGCGACCCGGTGCACAAGGTCTCCATCATTCCGCGCGGACAGGCGCTGGGCGTCACCTGGTCGCTTCCCACCGAGGACCGGTTGAATCTCTACCGCCAGTCCACCCTGGACCGCATCTGCATGGCGATGGGCGGCCGCATCGCCGAGGAGCTCGTCTTCAACGAAATCAGCTCCGGCGCCGCCAACGACATCGAGCGCGCCACCGAGACTGCCCGGGCGATGGTGTGCCGCTGGGGAATGAGCAGCAAGCTGGGGCCGTTGGCCTTCGGGGCCCGCGAGGGCGAGGTCTTCCTCGGCCGCGACCTCTACTCTCGGCCCGACTACTCGGAGGAGACGGCGCGGCAGATTGATGAAGAGGTGCGCGAGATTGTCATGGGCTGCTACGAGCGCGCCAAGAAACTCCTCCAGGAGAACTTCGACACGCTCAACCGCATCGCCGACGGCCTCATCGAGTACGAGACGCTGGAGGCCGATGATGTGGAGACCCTGGTGAAGGGTGGCACCATCACCCGGGACCGCCCGAAGCCGCGGGTGAGCGCGCCCCCTAAGCTCGAGAAGAAGGACAAGCGGAAAATCCTCGACGCCCTCGAGCCGCTCCCGACGCTGGAGCCCAACAAGGCGTAAGGGCTGGCACGTCGGTTGGCCCATGCTCGCTCGCCCCATCGCGCTGGACCGCTCTTCGGACCTCGACGCCGCGCTGGTGCGCTTGGGCCTGCCGACCAAGGCGCGGGAATACCTGCTGGAAAAGCTGCCGCACGCCCAGCTGCTGCTGACCGGGCTGGGCCCCACTGAGGGCCGCTTCCTCAAACGCGTCTGTGAGGAGGGCGCCGCTGGCCTCTACCCGCGCTTCGTCTCGGGCCAGCAGGCCCTCCGGCCGGGAACGGCGCTTCTGTCCGGTGCCCGGGACCAGCTGGCGCGCCTCGTCCAGGCCGCGCGCGAGGCCACGGAGTTGCAGCCGCTGGCCGAGGCGGTGGAGCGGGCGCTGGCGGTGGGTACCCTTCCCGAGCCGGTGGACCTAGCTGGCCGGCGTTTCGTCTGGGGAGAGCGGACCTACGTCATGGGCGTCCTCAACGTGACGCCCGACAGCTTCTCGGACGGAGGCAACTTTTCCTCAGTGGAGAAGGCCGTCGCGCACGGCCTCGCGCTTGCCGCGGCCGGGGCGGACGTGGTGGACGTCGGCGGGGAGTCCACCCGCCCAGGCGCCGCCGAGGTGCCGCCGGACGAGGAATTGCGCCGCGTCCTTCCCGTCATCCAGGGGCTGCGCGCGCAGTCCGAGGTGCCCCTGTCCATCGACACCCGCAAGGCAGCCGTGGCCGAGGCGGCACTGGCGGCGGGCGCGGCGCTGGTGAACGACGTCACCGGCTTCACCGCGGACGCGGGCCTGCCGGCCGTCGCTGCCCGGGCCGGCGCCGCTGCCTGTCTCATGCACATGCAAGGTACCCCCCGCACCATGCAGCAAGCGCCGCATTACCAGGACGTGGTGGCGGAGGTGCTGGAGGCGCTGGCGGCTTCTGTGGCCCAGGCCGAGGCGGCCGGCATCCCCCGTCGGCGCATCTGGGTCGACCCGGGCATTGGCTTCGGGAAGACGCTCGACCACAACCTCTTCCTCCTGCACCACCTGCAGGAATTGCGGCTCCTCGGTTGCCCCATCGTCCTCGGCACCAGCCGCAAGGCCTTTCTGGGGACGCTGGCCGGCGGGAAGCCGGCCGACCGGCGCCTGCCGGGGACGGTGGCTTCGCTGGCGGCTGCGGTGATGGCAGCCGGGGTGGACGTGGTGCGCGTGCACGACGTGGCAGACGTCCGTGACGCACTGGCCGTTGTAGACGCCATTCGCCACGCCCGGGGCGGGGGGAGCCTCTGGGATGCCAGCCGCTGAAGCGCAAGAAGTGCGCTCCACGCCCCCGCCGCTGCTGTGGCACACTTCTGGCTGGAGGCGTGTCCATGGCCCTCGAACATCTCCTCACTGTTGGCGACACATTCCTGGCCCCCGAGTCGCTGCGCCGCACGGCCATCCCAGCGGACGTGGCCGCGGAGCGGGCACGCAGCCTGAAGGACCCGGACGCCTTCTGGGGGGCCTGGGCAAAGCGCTTCAGGTGGAGTGAGCCGTGGAGCCAAGTCTTTGACTGGCAATACCCGGACCACCGTTGGTTCGTTGGCGGCAAGACCAACGTCGTCGACAATGCCCTTGACCGGCATGCTGATGGCCCGCGGAGGAACCACCTAGCCCTCATTTGCCTCGGCGAGGATGGGAGCGAGCGCCGGGTCACCTACGGCGAGCTGCGTGACATGGTGTCCCGGCTGTCGACCGGCCTTCGCGCGCTCGGCGTCGAGATGGGGGACCGGGTCCTCATCTACATGCCTCTCACCCTGGAGGGGGTGGTGTCGATGCTGGCCGTGGCCAGGCTGGGCGCCATCCACTCCGTCGTCTACGCCGGCCTCGGCGTCGGGGCGTTGCGCGACCGGATTGTCGATGCGGGGGCGAAGGTCATCATCGCCGGAGACGTCGGCTTCCGGCGCGGAAAACCGGTCGAACTGCAGGGGTTGATGGACGAGGCGATGCAGGGCCTCGACGTGCGACACGTCGTCTGGTTCCAGCGTCGTGGGGGGGCGGCCGGCCACTCAAGGCGCACGAGGTGGACTTTCACCGTCTTCTGACCGAGCACCAGCCGAAGACGGCGCCGGTGCAGGTGGATGCCGAGCACCCCCTGTTCATCCTTTACACCTCGGGCTCCACCGGAAAGCCGAAGGGCGTGGTTCACGTCCACGGCGGCTACATGGTGGGCATCACCTACCACCTGCGGACCTTCTTCGATGTCCGCGACGATGACATCTACTGGTCGACCAGCGACATCGGCTGGGTGGTGGGTCACTCCTATATTGTGTACGCGCCGCTGTTGGAGGGCGTGACCGCAGTGCTGCGCGAGGGCTCCCCCGACTACCCGGACCCCGGGGTGACGTGGCGGGTGGTGGAGAAGCTGAAGGTGAATGTCATGTTCACCGCGCCGACGGCCATCCGCATGTTCATGAAATTCGGAGCGGAGCTCCCGGCCAAGGCCAACCTGGCGTCCCTGCGACTCATCACCGTCGCCGGCGAGCCGCTCAACCCGGAAGCCTGGCGGTGGGCGTTTGAACACCTGGTGGCCAGCGGCAAGCGCGGCTTTATCTGCGACAACTGGTGGCAGACGGAACTCGGCGGCCCAGCGCTGGGCACGCCCACCTCCTTGGCCGCCAAGCCGGGGAGTGTTGGCGTGGCGCTCCCCGGCGTCGACGCCGCGGTCATCGACGCCGATGGCAAGGAGGTGCCCGCCGGCAAGGGGGGGCTGCTCGCCCTGCGCCGTCCCTTCCCCCACATGATGCGTACCGTCTGGGGAGACCATGACCGGTACAAGCAGTACTGGGAGGAGTTCCCCGGCAAGGTGTACGCCGCCGGCGACGTGGCCAGCTGGGACAAGGACGGGTACTTCACCGTGCTGGGCCGCAGCGACGACGTCCTCAACGTCGCGGGCCACCGCATCGGTAGCGCGGATGTGGAGAGCGCGCTGGTCAGTCACCCGGCAGTGGCGGAGGCAGCCGTCATCGGCATCCCGGATTCCCTCAAAGGAGAGGCCATTTCTGCCTTCGTCCTGTTGCGCGCCGGGCGCAAGGACTCCCCCGAGCTGCGGGCGGAGCTGGTGGACCACGTCCGCCATGAGCTTGGGCCCATCGCCACCCCCCACTCCATTGAGGTGCGCGAGCGGCTACCCAAGACGCGAAGTGGAAAAATCATGCGACGGCTGCTGCGTGCGGAGGCACTCGGCCTGGAGAAAGGCGATACTTCCACTCTGGAGGAATGAGCGGATGGGTCGACGGCTGTTCGGCACGGACGGAGTGCGTGGGACGGCCAACGTCTGGCCGATGACGGCCGAGGTGGCGATGCAGCTCGGCCGGGCGCTGGCCTACCTCATCCGCAACGGCACCCACCGCCACCGCGTCGTCATCGGCAAGGACACGCGGCTCTCCGGCTACATGCTGGAGCAGGCGCTGGCCGCCGGCATCTGCTCCATGGGCGTCGACGTGATGCTGGTGGGTCCGCTGCCCACGCCGGGCATCGCCTACATCACCCCCTCCATGCGCGCCGACGCCGGGCGTCGTCATCAGCGCCTCGCACAACCCCTACCAGGACAACGGCATCAAGTTCTTCTGGCGGCGACGGCTTCAAGCTGCCCGACGAGGCGGAGGCACGAGCTGGAAGAATTGATGCGACAGCCGGCACGTCGGACGAGGTTCGGCCCACGGCGGACAAGGTGGGGCGCGCCTTCCGCCTCGACGACGCCCGCGGCCGCTACATGGTCTTTCTGAAGAACACCTTCCCCCGGGAGCTGACGCTCGACGGGCTGACCATCGTCGTCGACTGCGCCCACGGCGCCGCCTACCGGACGGCGCCGGAGGTCGCTCCGCGAGCTCGGCGCGAAGGTCATCGCCTTGGCGCTGCGAGCCCAACGGCCTCAACATCAACGACGGCTGCGGTGCTCTGCACCCCGAGGCGCTGGCCCGCACCGGTGGTGCAGCGCGGGGCCCATCTCGGGCTGGCGCTCGACGGGGACGCCGACCGGCTGATCGTGGTGGACGAGCGGGGCCAGGTCGTCGACGGCGACGCGGTGATGGCCCTGTGTGCCGGGCGAATGGCTCGAGCGGCGGGGCCCTCCGCACGAAGACCGCTGGTGACGACGGTGATGTCCAACCTCGGGCTCGACCGCGCGGTGGCCCGCAGGGGCGTGCAGGTTGTCCGCACCGCAGGTCGGCGACCGCTACGTCGTCGAGGAGATGCGCCGCGGCGGCTCACGCATTCGGCGGCGAGCAGTCGGGCCACCTCGTCTTCCTCGACCACGCCACCACCGGCGACGGCACGCTGGCCGCGCTGCAGGTGCTGGCCTTGCTCTGCCGGAAGAAGAAGCCGCTCTCGGAGCTCGCCGCCATTTTCGAGCCGGTCCCCCAGACGCTGCTCAGCTTCGGGGTGCGGGAGCGGCGGCCGCTGGAACAGCTGGACGACGTGCAGCGCGTCATTCGCGGCGCCGAGGCCAGCCTCGGCCAGGAGGGCCGGGTGCTGGTGCGCTTCTCCGGAACCGAGGCCAAGGTGCGCATCCTGGTGGAGGGGCCCGACCAGGAGCGCAATGACGCCCATGCCCGTGAAATCGCCCATGCCCTGTCTGCGGTGCTCGGCTAGAAGGGGCCCATGCAACAGCGCCTCGGTGTCAACGTCGACCACGTGGCGACGCTCCGCCAGGCGCGGCACGCCACCTACCCGGACCCCGTCACCGCCGCCGCGCTGGCAGAGCTGGCCGGCGCTGACCAGATCACCATCCACCTGCGCGAGGACCGGCGCCACATCCAGGACCGCGACCTGCGCGTGCTCCGGGAGACGGTGCCAGACGGCCGCTCAATCTGGAGATGGCCGCCACCCAGGAGATGGTGAAGATCGCCTACGAGGTGAAGCCCGACCTGGTGACGCTGGTTCCGGAGCGGCGCGAGGAGCTCACCACCGAGGGAGGGCTGGACGTCGCCGACCAGCGCGACGCCCTGGCCCAGCTCGTTCGCCACCTGCAGGACGGGGAGATCGAGGTCTCCGCTCTTCATCGACCCCGACCTCGACCAGATTCGCGCCGCCCACAAGGTGCGACGCCGACCGGGTGGAGCTGCACACCGGCCGCTACTGCGAGGCGCGCAATGCCGGCGAGCGCCAGCGCGAGCTGGAACGCCTGGTGGACGCGGCCAAGGCCGCCACCAAGCTGGGCATGGGCTGCGCGGCCGGGCACGGCCTCAACTACGACAACGTCCAGCCGGTGGTGGCCATCGCCGAAATTGATGAGCTCAACATCGGTCACGCAATTGTCGCGCGGGCGGTACTGGTGGGCCTCGACCGGGCAGTGCGAGACATGCTGGCCCTGATGCGCCGAGGCTGAAGGTGGGCCAGGGCCCGGGCCAAGGGAATCGGGCCGTGGACGGGAGGGGACGCTGGTGAAGCCGCTGCTCACTGCCGAGGAGATGCGCGCCCGCGAGGCCCAGGCCGTCCAGGCGGGCGTCTCCGCCCAGGAGTTGATGGAACGCGCTGGCCGAGCCCTGGCGGACGAGGCGCTGCGGCTGGCGGCTCCAGGGGGACGCTTTGCGTGCCTGTGTGGACCGGGCAACAACGGTGGTGACGGCCTGGTGGCGGCCCGCCACCTCGCCCTCGCCGGACGCCAGGTGCTGGTGGTGTTGCTTGCGGCCCGGAGCGCCTTGAAGGCCGAAAGCAAGGCCAGCCTGGAGGCGCTGCAGGCGATGGGAGGTTCGCTGGCCGGGGCCCTCGCCGACTTCGTGCCCCGCCCGGGCGACGTGGCGGTGGACGCGCTCCTCGGCACCGGTGTCAACCGGGCGCCGGACGGCGCACTGGCCGACGCCATTCACACCCTGTGGAAGTGGCGCGCAGGCGGGGTCCGGGTGCTAGCGGCGGACCTCCCCTCCGGGTTGGCGAGCGACACAGGGGTGCCCTTCCGGCCGGCCGTCCACGCCGATGCCACGGTGGCCTTCGGGGCCCTCAAGGTGGGGGAGGCGCTGGAGCCAGGGGCGTCGCTGTGTGGCGACGTGTACGTCGCCGACATTGGCCTTGCCCCGGAGGACGCCTCCGTCGTCCTCCTCGAGGAGGAGGACGCACGCGGCTGGCTGCCAGAACGGCGGCCGGACTCGCACAAGGGCACCTACGGGCACCTGCTGGTGGTGGCCGGAAGCCGGGGAAAGAGTGGCGCGGCGGCGCTGGCTGGGCTTGGCGCGCTGCGGAGCGGCGTGGGCCTGTGCACAGTGGCCACCCCGGACGACGCCCTCTCGGACGTGTTGGCCCACGGGCCGGAGTTGATGGGCGTCGCCCTGGACGCCGAGAAGCCCCTGGGGCCGATGCACCTGGAGGCGCTGCTGGAGGTGGCGGAGGGCAAGGACGCGCTTCTGCTGGGGCCGGGCATTGCCCGCGGGAAGAAGACGCACCAGCTGATTTCGGCCCTGCTGGAGCGTTTCCCGGGTCCGGTGGTGCTGGATGCAGACGCTCTGAATGCCCTCACCGGACGCCTGGAAGTGCTGCGCTCGGCCCAAGGGCCGCTGGTGTTGACACCCCACCCCGGGGAGATGGCCCGGCTGTCTGGCCTCTCGGTGGCGGAGATTCAGGCCGACCGCGTGACGGTGGCGCGGGACTTCGCCCGGGCCCACCGGGTGGTGCTGGTGCTGAAGGGGGCGCGCACGGTGGTGGCCCTGCCGGACGGCCGGGTGCGGGTCAACCCCACCGGCAACCCGGGCATGGCCACCGGCGGCGCAGGCGACGTGCTGTCGGGCGTTTGCGGCGCGCTTTTGGCGCAAGGTCTGGCCCCGGCGGATGCGGCCAGCGTGGCCGTGTACGCGCACGGCCTGGCTGGAGATGTGGAACAGGAGTGGCGGGGGGAACTCGGCCTTCTCGCCTCGGACCTCCTCTCCGGGCTCACCTCGGTGTGGGCGCGATGGAACCGCTGAGCCTCTTCTTCACCACGCCCACGGCCGAGAAGACGCGGGAACTGGGTGCGGCCTTGGGGCGGCTGCTGCACCCGGGGGACTTCGTGGCGCTGCTGGGCGACTTGGGCGCGGGGAAGACGGAGTTTGCCCGCGGGATGGCCGAGGGGTGCGGGGTGCCGCCGGAGGAGGTGGCGAGCCCGACCTTCGCGCTCATCCACCGCTACCAGGGGCGCCTGCGCCTGGTGCACGCTGACCTCTTCCGGCTGTCCGGCGAGGACGACCTCTACGGCACCGGGTATTACGATGTGCGCGACGCCGAGGAGGCCGCCGTCGTCGTCGAGTGGGCCGACCGGGTGCCCTCGGCGGTGCCGGAGGATGCCCTGCGCATCCACTTCGACGCCGGACCGGGCGAGACGGAGCGCCGCCTGACGGCGACGCCCACTGGCCCGGTGTCCGCCGGGCGCCTCCAGCAGTGGGCAAGGGACGTGGCGCCCCTTGCTGCACTGGCGCCCCGGGTGCGGAAGCCCTCCGGGGGCCCCTAGCGCTTAGCTTCCGGCGGCCATGCGCTGGGCTTCGGGGCGCACGAAGGCGTAAGCGGGGTGCAGGGCGTTGAAGTTGACGACGGCCTCGGCCGCCGTGTGCGCGCGCTGCCCGTCGCCTTTGCCCTGGAGTGCCACCGCGGTGAGGTACAGCACCCGCGGGTTTTGGTCGGTGGACAGGGCCAGCTCGGCCAAGGCCGCGTCATAGTCGTGCTGGGCGATGCGAATCATGCCCAAGAGCTCATGCACCTGCCACACCTCAAAGGGGATGCGCTTGGCCTCCACCTGCGCCTGGAATTGCGCAGCCTGTGTCTGGGCTGTCTTGACGTCCCCCCGCGCCAGCGCCAGGCGGGCGGCGTTGAAGAGGTGATTTCGGCGGTTGGCCTGCTTCACTTCGGCCGGGACGGATGCCTTCTCCATCAGCGTCACCGCTTCGGCGAAGCTGGCCGCGGCCCCGTCGAATTGCCCGGCATGCAAGAGAATGTTGCCGAGCAGCGTGGCATCCCCGGACTGCGCGGAGAAGTCGCCGGACTTCTCGGCGATGGAACGCTCCTCGCCCACCGTACGCGCCGCGTCCTCGGTCCGAGCCTCGAGCACATAAGACTGGGCCGTCCAGAAGAGGGCCTGCCGGCGCTCGCCGTCGTTGCGCGCCACGCTGGTCATCTTCCTGAGGGTCTTGCGGGCCTCCTCGCCCTTGCCCTGAAACATCTGGTCATTGGCGATGCCAATCAGTGAGGCGACGAAATGCGGGTCGAGGGCCAGCGCCTTCTGGTAGCTGGTGATGGATTCGTCGAAGCGCCCCACCTTCATGAGGAACTCGCCATAGGAGTCGTACGGGTTGGGGTCGCCCGGGAGCAACTCGATGTATTTCTGGAATGCCTTCTCGGCCTCCGGGTACTTGCCCTCGAAGCGGTAGGCGTAGCCGAGCTGGTTGTAGGGCGGTGTGAAGCTGGGCGACACCGCGGTGGCCTGGGTGAGGTACCGGATGGCCTCCGGGTAGCCCTGCACGCCGAAATAGTAGTTGCCGAGCAGGGTGAGTGCGCGCTCATCACCGGGGTACTTCTCGACCAGCGCCGAGTACAGCCGGCGCTGGCCGTTCAGGTCCCCCGTCACGCCGGCGTCGAGGCCGGCAATCATCAGCCGCTCGCCCTCTGTCGCCTGGGCGGAGAGCGCGACGGCCTTGCGCAGGGCCGAGAAGAAGGTCTGGTTGGTGGGGGCGGCCAGTGCCAGGCCGAGGTAGGCCAGTGCGAAGGACGGGTCCTTGGCCACCGCCTTCTCGAAGAGGGCGTACGCGTCCGTGGCCCGCAGCTTCTCGTTGGCGTCGCGCCCCCGAAGGTAGAGCTGGCGCGCCTCCTCCGAGGACGTGGTGATGGGGACCTTGGCCGGGGCCGGGGTGGCACTGACGGCCAGGGGCAGGGTGAGAAGACAGAAACCAAACACAGCGCTGCGGCGTGTGGACATAGGGCTCCTCCTGACGTCCCTGCACGGCGGCAGTGGAGGGGCCATTGCGCCCGGGCGGCACTGCTTGCAGCGAACGGGGCCGGGGCTGCCGCCAACGGCCGGGGAGGCCTTCCGGCCACGGGCCCGTGGGCTAGGGCCGGGCCTTGAGGAGGGCGGGGACGGTGGCCGCGAAGAAGCGCACGGCCGAGTCCACACCCACCACGCCCTCGTCGGGGACTTCCAGCCAGACGTCCCCGGCACTCAGCTCCTCGCTGGCCACCTGGAACTCGTGCAGGCGCTGGGCCGCCGTGGGCCAGTCCGGCAGCGGCTTTCCGGCGGTGGCCTCGGTGGACATCCACAGGCTGCGGCCCCGCCGTGTGGCAACCATCAGTTCGCCGTCGCTGACCAGGAGGTTGAGGGCGCTCGGGGGCTGTCCGGCGTGGTCGGTGATTTTTGCCACGCTGGCCATGGTATCTGCCAGCGCCCAGGCCACCAGTTCCACCGGCGGGTGCGCGTCCTCCTTCACCTTGGAGAAGAGGCGCGTGAGAAACATGCCGAAGAGTCGCTCCGAATCAGTGGTGCCCTTGAGGCGCTTGCGGTAGCGGGGAGCCACTTCCTGCTCCAGCGCTCCACGCGTGGTGGCGTAATTCGCGACGGTGCCGTTGTGGCAAAACGTCCACCGTCCGTGGACGAAGGGGTGCACATTCTTCGCTTCCACCTCTCCCACCGACGCCAGCCGGACGTGCGCCACCACCGCGCGCGCCTGGAGCAGCCCGGCCACCCGCTCGAATTCGGGGTCCAGGTGCGCCGGGCCGAGCCCGTGCGCCACCTCGGGGAGGGCCCCGCGCACGTAGGCAGCGATGCCCCATCCGTCTGGATGCTCGACGGACTGGCGACGGAGCGAGTTTCGCTCAGACACGAGGGCTGCATGAACTGGCTCGTGCGCCGAACACCGGAAACCGTACAAGCGACACATTAGGTAGCTCCTCTCTACACCGACCGACCCACGCGCGCCCGGGTGTCTGGGTCGACTCACTGGAAAGATGAAATGAAGTCGTGCGCCGAGCGTTATGGGCGCATGGGTGTTCTGTCCCTCCGGTGGTCGGAAGGCGGAGCGGGAAAGCCCTGACCCCGGGACCGCCCTTGGATGGGGCGGCCCCCCGGGGTCTTCTTCGTCTAGGGGCACCTGGCCGCATCATTTGCGCGCAGCACCACGCGGCCGCCCTTCACGACGGCGCGGGCGTGCCGGACGCCGAGGTGGGCAGACAAGTGCGCCACCTCCCGACAGCCCAGCACCAGGAGGTCTGCCGGTCCTCCCACCTTCAGCCGGCCGACGTCGGTACGGCCGAGGGCCTGCGCCCCCCAGCGCGTGACGCCCAGCAGCGCCTCGTCCGGGGTGAGTCCGTTCAACAGGCAGGCCAGCCCGAGGCTGAGCGAGAGGTTCTCGGTGGGCGCCGAACCGGGGTTGACGTTGCTGGCCAGCGCCACCGGGACCCCGGCCTCGCGCAGGGCCTTGCCGGGTGCGTACGTCGGCCGGCGCAGCACCAGGGTGGCCACCGGCATGAGGACCGCCGTCACGCCGGCGCGGGCCAGGGCGGCAATGCCCTGTGGCGAGACGCACTCCAGGTGGTCCGCGCTGATGGCCCCCAGCTCCGCGGCGAGCTCTGCCCCCGCCCGGCACTCAGCTGGTCGACGTGCAGGCGCAGCCGGAGGCCCAGGCGCTTGGCCTCGGTGAGGAAGGAACGGGCCTCCTCGGGCGTGAAGGCGCCCTGCTCGACGAAGGCATCGGCAAATTCGGCCAGCCCTTCCCGCACCACGGCCTCCAGGGTGCGCCGGCCGAGGGCCAAGAAGCCGGCGCGGTCGCCGGCCCATTCCGGGGGCAGCGCATGCATCCACAGGAAGGTGGGCACCAGCGTCACCGGCTGGAGCGAGCCAAGCCGGCGGACGACGCGCAGCAGCTTCAACTCATCATCCAGCGTCAGCCCGTAGCCGCTCTTCACCTCCAGCGTGGTCACCCCGTGGGCCAGAAGCCGCTCCAGCCGCGGCAAGGCCAGGCGGATGAGGGCGTCCTCGTCCTTGGCGCGGGTGGCGAAAACGGTGGAGATGATTCCACCCCCTGAGCGGGTGATGCCCACCGCGTCCACGTCCAGCGAGCGCAGGGCGAATTCCTCGGAGCGGTCCCCGGCGAAGACGACGTGGCTGTGGCAATCGACGAAGCCTGGAACGACCAGGCCGCCCTCGGCATCGAGGAACTCCGTCCCGCGGGTCACCAGGCCATGGGGCAGGGCTGTCTCCGGGCCAATCCAGACCACCTCATGGCCCCGGATGCCGACCGCGTCGCCGGCGCGCGAGGCCAGCGTCAGGCCCGCATCGCTGCTCTCCGGCCCATCAGCGGTGAGCACGGCCGAGGCCCCGCGCACCAGCAGGGTGAAGGGGACGCTGTCGCCATTTATGTCGCTGGAGTTCATCAGGGCCAGGTGGGCGTCAGGAGGCCAACAGGCCAGGGACTTTCACTCCCCGCTCGCGGGCGACCTCGGCGGCGCGCGGGTACCCGGCGTCGGCGTGCCGCAGGACGCCCATGGCCGGGTCGGACTTCAGGACCCTTTCAATGCGGCGGGCCGCGGCCTCGGTGCCATCGGCGACGATGACCTGGCCGGCGTGCAGGGAGTAGCCGATGCCCACCCCGCCGCCATTGTGGATGCTGACCCATGAGGCGCCGTTCACGGCATTCACCAGCGCGTTGAGGAGGGGCCAGTCCGCCACCGCGTCGCTGCCGTCGGCCATCGCCTCGGTCTCGCGGTGCGGTGAGGCGACCGAGCCGCAGTCCAGGTGGTCGCGGCCGATGACGAGGGGAGCCTTCACCTCGCCCTGGCGCACCAACTCATTGAAGGCCAGACCGGCGCGGTGGCGCTCCCCGTAGCCGAGCCAGCAGATGCGCGCGGGAAGGCCTTGGAAGGCGACACGCTCGGCGGCCAGCGTAATCCACCGCTTGAGGGCAGGCTTGTCGGGGAAAAGTTCCAGGATGGCGCGGTCGGTGCGGTGGATGTCGGCCGGGTCCCCGGACAGCGCGACCCAGCGGAACGGCCCGGAACCCTCGCAGAAGAGCGGCCGGATGTAGGCTGGCACGAAGCCGGGGAAGGCGAAGGCGTCCTGCACGCCCGCCTGCTGCGCGCCGGCGCGCAGGTTGTTGCCGTAGTCAAACACGTGGCAGCCGGCATGTTGAAAGTCGAGCATGGCCTGCACCTGGACGCCCATCGAGGCGCGCGCGCGCCGGATGTACTCGTCCGGGTCGCGCGCCCGGAGGCTTCTCGCCTGCTCCAGGGTGAAGCCGTGGGGGACATAGCCGTTGAGCGGGTCATGGGCCGAGGTCTGGTCGGTCACCAGGTCCGGACGGAGGCCCCGCCGGTAGAGCTCCGGGTAGACGTCGGCCGTGTTGCCCAGAATCCCGATGCTGCGGGGCTGGCGCTTGGCCAGGGCCGCCTCGGCCAGTTGGAGCGCCTCGTCCAAGTCTTTGGCCACGACGTCCAGGTAGCGCGTCTCCACCCGCCGACGCGCGCGGACTGGGTCCACCTCCACGCCGAGGAAGACGGCGTTGCACATGGTGGCCGCCAGGGGCTGCGCGCCCCCCATGCCGCCCAGGCCGCCGGACAGGACCAGCCGGCCGGAGAGGTCGTCCGTGCCGAAGTGGGTGCGTCCGGCCTGGGCAAACGTCTCGTACGTCCCCTGTAGGATTCCCTGGGTGCCGATGTAAATCCAGCTACCGGCTGTCATCTGCCCGTACATCATCAGGCCCTTGGCCTCGAGGTCGCGGAACACTTCCCAAGTGGACCAGCGGCCGACGAGGTTGGAGTTGGCGATGAGCACCCGGGGGGCGTCCGGGTGCGTCTTGAGGACGCCGACCGGCTTGCCCGACTGCACCAGCATCGTCTCGTCGTCGGCGAGAGTGCGCAGCGTCGCCACCATCTGGTCGAATGCCTCCCAGCTGCGAGCGGCCTTGCCGGTGCCGCCGTACACCACGAGGTCCGCCGGACGTTCGGCGACGTCTGGGTCCAGGTTGTTCATCAGCATCCGCAGGGCGGCTTCCTGCACCCAGCCCTGACATGACTTCTGGGGGCCGCGCGGGGCCCGAACGACGCGAGGGGAGGACATGGCTGGCTGTCGTCGTACGACGCGCGCCCCCTCGACTCAAGGCCTTCGGCGTGTCTTGGCCCCAGCCCGGGCGGCGTTGACAGGCGGTACGGCGTGGTTAACTTCAAGACCGTGCGCATCAACGACCGCCGACGCTTTCACCCCGACGGTGCGCCGCGGGACACCGGTTCCACGACAGCGGAGCCGGCGACCGCGTCCGTTCCGGCGGAGAGTCCCGTTGCGGCGCCGGAGCACGCTGCGGAGGCGAGGGCAGTCGAGCAGCTGCGCGAGGAATTGGCGGCCGCCCGGGCCCGCGTCAATGAGCTCGCCCGCGGCTTGCAGGACTCGGTCCGCGACCGAGAAGCCTTCAAGGAGCGGCTGTCGCGGGAGAATGAACGGCTGCGGGACATCGAGAAGGCGGAGAGCGCTCGTCTCGTCATTGACGCCATCGACGCGCTGGACCTGTCGCTGCGCGCGGCCGACGACTCGCCCCTGGCCCGCGGCGTTCGCCTCATCCGGGACGACCTCGTCAGCCGGCTGGCCGCCCAGGGCATCGAGCGGCTGGCCCTCACCGGTGCGTCGTTCGACCCCAACCAGGCCGAGGCGATGGACACCGAGGTGGTGGCCGACCCCAAAGCCGACGGCAAGGTGTTGACCGAGCTGCGGGCGGGCTACACCTTGAACGGTCGCGTCGTCCGGGCGGCCCAGGTGCGGGTCGGCCGGTACGTGCAGCCCGCCAGGGCTTAGACTCCGCGGGGAGAGATGCTCCTCCCCGTCCTCCTCCTCCTCGCCGCCCTCGACCCCCAGCACGCGCTGGAGGACTGGGCGCGCGCTCGGGGGCGGGCCTTCGACGGAGGCGACGTCACGGCGCGGCCTCCCATCTGGCGCGAGCGGGCGCCGGGAGCCAGCCTGCGGGACTTCACCCCGCCCGGCTCGCTCGCCCCCCTCATCCGCACCGTCAGCCCTGGCGTGGTGAACGTCATCACCTACCAGAACCCGGGCGACGGGATTCCGGCGGGCCGGGTCCCGGCGGCGATGGGGTCCGGATTTCTCCTCGGCCCGGAGGGCTATGCCGTCACCAACCACCACGTCGTCAAGGGGGCCGAGGCGCTCCAAATCCGCCTGAGTGACGGCCGCGTCTTCGACGCCCAGCTGGTGGGGTCGGACCCGGGCACCGACGTGGCGCTCATCCGTGCGCAGACCAAGGGAGCGCGGGACCTCCCCTCCGTCATGTTGGGGGACTCGGACACGCTGGAGGTCGGCGACTGGGTGGTGGCGATTGGCAATCCCTTCGGGCTGGAGCGCAGTGTGGCGCACGGGTTGATTTCGGCCAAGGAGCGCGTCCTCGGCGTTGGGGCGTTCGACGACTTTCTGCAGACCGACGCGCTCATCAACCCGGGCAATTCCGGGGGCCCGCTCTTCAACATGCGCGGCGAGGTGGTGGGGATGGCGACGGCGGTGGTGACGCATGCGCAGGGCATCGGCTTTGCCGTCCCCATCAACATGGTGAAGGACCTGCTGCCCAACCTTCTGGACAACGGCCACCTGGAGCGCGGCTGGCTCGGCCTCACCGTTGCCGAGCAGCCCTCGGGCGACGGGCGCTCACACCTAGCGGTGGTGCAGGACGTCTTCCCGTCTGGGCCAGCGGCCGCGGCTGGCCTTCGCCCGGGCGACCGCATCACCCATGTGAATGGACGGCCCTTCGACTCCTACCTGGCCCTTTTGCGGAAGGTGTCGCTGCTGGCGCCGGGCACCCTGGTGCGCCTGAGCGTGCAGCGCGGTCAGGCCCCGGCCCGTGAACTGGTGGCACGGGTGGGCGAGCCGCCGGCGCAGCGGGCGGCCCCGGCCATCGACACGCCGGCGGTCGAGCCGCCGCACGAGGATGTCCTCGGCCTCACCGTGGCGGACTTGGACGCCGGGGCGGCGCAGCGGCTGCGGGCCCATGGGCCGGGGGTCTGGGTGCAGGCGGTGGAGCCTGGGGGGGCGGCCGCGCGTGCCGGCCTGCGCGCGGGCGACGTGGTGGTGGAGGTGGACGGCCGGCGGGTGACGTCGGCCGAGGACTTCCGGGCCGCCGTGGGCCAGCCCGGGGAAGGCCGGAAGCTGACGCTGCGCTTGGAACGGCGGGGCCAGCCGCGCAGCGTCGTCCTCGGAGGGGCCTAGGACGTCAGTGCTGCGGGACCTCGTACCGGGCGAGGACGGCCCCGCCGCTGGTCGAGATGAGGAGGGCCTCCAGCCGGGCCCGGCAGCCGGTCAGCCTTCCGCCGCCCTTGTGGGGCAGCGCCCAGAAGCCCTCGGGGAAGAAGAGGAGTTCCACCCGGACGTCGCGCCGGCGAAACAGCCGTTCCACGGACTCCACCGTCTCACCCTCGGGCAGCACGCCGGGCAGCGTCAGCTGCGGGAAGAGGGGGTTGCCGCGGGCGTCCGTCTTCTTTGGCGTCTGGTTGGTGAGGGCGTGCGCGCCCCCGGGGAAGAAGGGCGTCACCAGGACGGTGAAGTCCCCTCCCGCTGCTCCGGCCGGGGCGAAGGCCACCATGCTGGCCGCGTCGGCGCGGACGAGCGCGTAGAAGAGCTTGCCGTTGACGTTCTTCTGGAAGGTCTCGGCCCTCTGCCGGCACTGAGACGTGTTGGTCGCGTCCCCGCAGTCCCCGGTGTATTCCTCGAGGAAGCCGGCCAGCCCGCCGTCGAAGGTTTGCGCCTGCGCCTTCAGCGCGTCGAAGCGGGCGTCCTCCGCCCAGGCTAACCACGGCAGCAGTCCGAAGAGCAGCGTCCAGCGTTTCACGGGCGTCCCCCACTAGGTCGGTATTTTGACTACATCTGACTACCAGCTACCGTGGCACCATGCACGACCGCCGCGGCAGCCTTCGTTTCGACAAGGTGTTCACTGTTTACATCACCACGGCGGACGGGATGGCCCGGGGCATTGCCCGCAACATCTCCGCGGCGGGCCTGTACGTGGAGACGCAGGCCGCGGCCCCCCTCGGGGGCCGGCTGCGGCTGACCTTCACCGGGGAGGACGGCACCGAGATGACCTGTCTGTGCGAGGTCCGCTACCAGGTGGCCCTCTCCTACGGCGCCAAGGATGGGCGCGCCGGGCACACCCGGGGACTCGGCCTGCGCGTCGTGGCCTACGAGACGCGCGAGGACGAGCCGTTGCTGCTGGTCGACCGCGAACGGGTGATGCACTGAACGCGAGTGGCTAGTTGGAGAAGCCTTCCAACAGGTAGTGGGCTTCAATCCGCTTGAGGGCGAGAATCATCGCCGCCAGGCGCGGTTCGACCTCCTTGCCCACGCAGAAGGGCCGGCTGTCGTGCATCTCCGTGCGCCGCGGCCGATTCCTGGAAATGTCGCGGATGATGCGGTAGTTCCGCTTGATGGCGTGCTCGAGCTTGGCGTTCACTTCCTGCTCGGTCCACGACTCCATCCGCTTGTTCTGTAGCCACTCGTAGTAGCTCACCGTCACGCCGCCGGCATTGGCGATGATGTCCGGGATGAGGTCGATGCCTCGCTTCACCAGCACCTGGTCGGCCTCGGGCGTGGTCGGACCGTTGGCGCCCTCGGCAATCACCTTCACCTTCAGCCGCTCGGCGACCTCCCCGGTAATCTCCCCACCCAGGGCAGCGGGGATGAACATGTCGGCCGCGACGTCCCACAGGTCCTTCTTCTCAATCCGCTGGGCGCCCGGGAAGCCGGCGACGCTCCGCTTGAGGTTCTTCGCGTCATTGACGTAGCCGATGAGCGCCGGGACGTCGATGCCGTCGCCGTTGTACAGCGTCCCGTCCGAGTCGTTGACCGCCAACAGTCGCGCTCCCATGCCGGCGAGAATCTCCGCCGCATTGGAGCCCACGTTGCCGAAACCCTGCAGGATGAAGGTCTTGCCCCGCGGCGTCTCGCCCTTCTCGGCGTAGTAGTCCTCGATGCAGTACACGACGCCCTGCCCGGTGGCCTTCACCCGACCCTCGGAACCGCCGATGCGGACGTCCTTGCCGGTGACGATGGCCCGGCCGGTGTGCCGCTCGCGCTCGCCGTCGATGTACTGGCGCATGAGTAGCGCCATGATTTCCCCGTTGGTGCCGACGTCCGGCGCGGGGATGTCGATGCTCGGGCCGATGAGACTCTTCAGCTTGAACATGAAGCGCAGGGTGATGTTCTGCAGCTCCTCCCGCCCGTACTGGCGCGGGTCAATCTGGATGCCCCCTTTGCCCCCGCCGAAGGGCACTTCGCTGATGGCCGTCTTCCACGTCATCTCCGCCGCCAGCGCCTTGAAGAGGTCGAGCGACACGTCGCGGTGGTAGCGGATGCCGCCCTTGTACGGGCCGCGCGCCGAGTTGTGCTGGACGCGGTAGGCCTTGAAGCGGGCCGACTCGCCCGGCACCAACTGGTAGACGTTCCCGTCGGGAAGCCGCAGGTGCCCGCGGCGGATGACGACGTCCGAGCCGAGCAGCGCCTTCCCATTGAGGAGAATCTGCCCGTCGGCCAGCCGCTCTAGCCCCCCGGGGTCGCGCACCTGCGTCACGGGCAGGTCCGAGAACTGCGTTGCGGCGTCCTTGTGCAGCGGCCGCAGGCGGTCCTTCAGCTTGGTGGTAACGTAGAAAATGTGCTCGTAGTCCGGCTCCTCCAGTTCCAGCCGGACCCGTGCGTTGAGTCCGATGGTGTCCGACGCACGATGGAAAATCTCCATGGCGTCGGTGTAGAGGGTGCGGCGCGGCGTGGGGCTCGGCACGCGCATGAAGTTCTCGGGTTCGGGCATGTGTGGACTCTCGGGCGGTTTTCGGGTTGGTACTGGCCAGAGCGCGTGGCGTCAAAATTCGCCCCGCTCGGCCAAGCAAAGCGCGCGCCCCTCTACTGCTTCGGCAAACGCGCGGTCAACGCCCGGCTCTTCGCACGAAGCCCATGCAAAAACAAATGCTTGCGCGTTGCGTCGAGAGGCGCACGTGGGTCCGGACTGCCCGTGCGCGAAGCGCGCTGCGCACTACTGGCCTGTTCGCTACGCGCCTCCCTCAGTTGGTGCGCGAGGGCGGACCGCTGCTGGTTCGCACCGGACCCAGGTACCTGTCGTACCAGTCCAAGGTTTCCTTGATGACCTCGGAGCGAGGAACCAGGTGTTCGGCGTCGTAGGTGATTCGCCGCTTGTGCTCTGGCGGCGTCCCCAGCAGCCGAAGTTTGGGGCCTGGGAAGTCTCCGGAGGAAAGAAAAGGTCCAGCCGTCCGTTGAGCATCAGCACCGGAATCTTGATGCGCGGAAGGAAGTTGAGGGGGTCGGCCTCGGGCAGTACGCGATTGAATGAGAGTCCCGCGACCTGGAGGACGGCCACCTGGAGACCGGGTTCGACCGCAGGCAGCAGCCCACCGAGCATTCCACCCCAGCTCACGCCGTAGTAGCCAACTTTCCCCGCCACCAGGTCCTCGCGAGTCTTGAGATAGTCGATGCTCCCAGGCCGACCGGTCCGGCCCGTGAAGCGAGCCATGGCCTCTTCCCAAAGGGATGGTGCGTCCGTCCTCCTCAAAGGGTTCCTTGCAAAATTCCTTTCGCTGCTAGCCGAATCCACGAAGGCCTTATCGCGCTGGTTGGCGGGCCCGCGGGGCAGCGACGCCGCCGCGCGGGGCTGTCTTGGGAATCGGCGGGACGCCCGGATGGGCAGTCCTCACTAGGAATTTTGTGCGGGGGGCGGGCTGTTGCACAGCCAGCTTCCCAGGGCGCGCACGGCGTCGTCCGCTCGGCGAAAAACAGGCAGCCCTCCCTCCTCGAGTGCAGCGACCAGCGGCCGGTAGAAGTTCCCACCGTCCACGACCGCCACCAGCGGCTTCTTCGACGCTGCGAAGAGTGGGGGCAACGTGCGCGCGAGGCTCTGCGGCGACGCGATGGTCTCCCGCACCTCCGCCGCGGAGCCGAGCGAGGCGAGGGCCGGCGACATCGGGACGACCCCCATCAGCAGCGCATCCACCGCGTCGTCCTCGAGGAGGGCCCGGGCAATCTCGAGGTGGGCCACATCGGGAGCCGACGGGGTGACGTCGAGCGGGTTCTTCACGTCGACCAGCCCCTCCAGCTTGTGGCGCGAGAGGATCGCGTGGATGCGCTCGCGCGTCTGTGCCCCCAGCGCGGCGAGCTCGAGCGAATGTGTCTCCGTGCGCAGGTGGTCCGCCATGCTGACGACCTCGAAGCCCGCGTTGCTCATCAACGCCACCCGCCGGCCGCGACGCTCCCGTCCGGCCAACGTGGTCGCAACCCGCACCAGCCCCTCGAAGTCCGAGAGGGACTCCGCCACCAGAACGCCAGTCGCCCGGGCCAGGTGCCAGCAGGCACGGTACTCACCGGCAATGGCGGCGGTGTGGCCGGCAGCCGCTCCCTGACCTTCGGGCGAGCGTCCGCCCTTGTACAGGACGACGCACTTGCCGGCGCGGCGAGCGGCCGCGGCGGCCTGGAGGAAGGCCAGCCCGCCTCCCGGGGTGAAGCCCTCCACGTAGACGGCGACGACGTGCACCGACGGGTCGCCGGCGACGTAGGTGACGTAGTCGGAGACGCTCACGTCCATCTGGTTGCCGGCACTCACCAGGTAACGAGGCACCAGCTGCTCGAGGTGGCTTCCCCGGGTGATGGTGAACGCGCCGCTCTGGCTGATGAAGGCGAGGTTCCGCACGCGTCCGCGCAGGGGAGGCAGCTTGTGCGCGGGGATGAAGGTTGTGTCGCAGTGCCCCGGGCTCGACCGCACCCCCATGGAGTTCGGCCCACAGACGACCGGTCCGCCCCAGGGCGTGGCGCGCGACCGCCGAAGGGTTGCTTCCACAGCCTCTTGTGTCCCGGCGCCGCCCTTCGTTTCCGCCATGCCGCCCGGGACGACGATGAGGGCCTCCGCCCTCTGCGCCTGGACGAGTCCTTCCACCAGGGCCGGCACTGCCGCCGCGGCGACGGCGAGGACGGCCAGGTCGACGCCGGCGCTTAACTCGGCGGGACTTGGCACGCAGCGAACGCCGTCAATCTCCTGCTCGCCCGGCTTCAGCACCACCAGCTGGCTCGGCGTAAAGCCATCCCGGAGGAGGTTTCTCAGGATGATGCGGCCCATGTTGAGGCCCTTCGACGAGACACCGGCCACGCAGACGGACTTCGGCTCGAACAGAGCACGCAGCTTCTGGACCGGCGGGCGGACGGGTGCGGCCCTCGCCCGCGTCACCCGCGCCAGCCCATCGACGGCGACCAGCCTGCCGGACGGGTCCACCAGGACCGGGTTGAGCTCGAGCTCCTCGAGTGCTGGCGCCCCCTCGACGCCGACGGGGGCCAGCACTTGGGCGACCTCGCAGAGGAAGGCGAGGAGCTTCTCCCACGTCGCATCCTCGACACTGCGCGGACTCCCTCGCAGGTGCCCGGCGAGGTCTCGGTAGACCAGTGTGTCCCGCAGCTTCCCGGCATCGCCGCAGCCGGCGTCGTCGGTGAGAAGAGTGCGGCCGCGTCCCGACGCGGTAGCCGTTCACCGAAGAGCTCTGCCTTGAGACCGCCCAGGCCGATGAGCCCGACGAAGCCGAAGTCGCGGCTGAAGCGCAGCCCGACGATGACTTCCGAGCTGGGACGCGCGGCGTCGAACGCGACGCGTTTCATGATGAGCGCACCCTGGATGGTGGGGAGGCGCCCGTGGGCGTTCGCCCAGCGCCGGGAAGCGTCCTCGACGAAGGCGGAGACGAGATGAGGCGTCACTTCATGGCCCTCGAGGAAGCGCACGGCCCCGACGTCACTCTTGTGGAGGATGTCGCGCGACACGACCTTGAGCACCACCTGGCCCGTGGGGACCTCCGGGAAACGCGCCTCCGTGCCCGTCACGGAGGCGGGCAGGGGAAGCACGACATGCTGGGGCACGACAAGCCCCGCAGCGTCGAGAACACGGTAGACCTCGGGCTCGGTCAGCACCGACGCGCCGGCGGAAAGCGCGGCCTCGGTGAGGGAAACGAGCAGCTCGACGGCCGTGGTCATCGCGTCAGGCCAGGGCTTCAGGAAGGCGCGCGTCGAGGGGAAATAGGTCGAGCGAGCCGAGCACACGGGCTGCGAGGTCGGCGCCGTCCGGCTTCAAGAGGCGCGCCGACCACGCCTCGACGACTGGTAGGGGGGCGGGCGTCTCGTCGAAGTCGAGCCGTGCCACGACGCGCGCCACCAGGGTGCGCGGCACCCCCCGCTCCGTCAAAGCGGCAGCGAAGCTGCTGGCGGCCCTTCCCATGCGGAAGGCCTTCCTGTTCGCCGTCTGCACGCGTTCGCCTTTGGCGGCAAAGAGGGCAGTGATGTGCTCCTCGAGGGAGGGGACCGCCAGGGGCAAGAGTGACGCGGCCGCACCGAGGACCACGATGTTGGGTGCCTTCATGACGCCGGCCTTCGCCGCAAGCCGGGAGGCGTCCACCGCCAGCACGTGCGGCAGATTGAAGAGCGTCTGGTAGAGCCGGGTGAGGTCCGGGTAGTCAGCGATGTTCTTTAGCGGCGTCACGTCGGTGACAATCCACCCGTCCGGTCGCAGCAGTTGCAGGTAGCGGAGGCTTTCCATCGGCTCGACCGAGATGATGAGGCTCGCGCTGCCGTCGGAGATGAGGTCGCTCGACACCGGCATATCCGAAATCCGCACCTGCGCCGACACCGCGCCTCCGCGCTGGGCCATGCCATGGACTTCGGGTTGTTTGAAGTACAGGCCGGCATCAACCGCGGCATGGTCCAGCACGTATGCCGTGGTGAGAACGCCCTGACCGCCGACGCCGCACAGAACCAGGTCGAACTTCAAGGGCAGCTCCCGGTGCAATCGGCGCAGTCCCACGTGCTGGTGGTGGGCCGCGGCGCGCTCACGCTGGTGCTGCTTAATCTCTTTTGCGTAGACGACGCAGGACCGCCTCGCGATGATGACGGAGACTCCCGCGTGCGCGAGCTCCTCGCGGACGACGACGAGGTTCTCGGCCTTCTCTGTTGGCCAGCGGCGTAATGACGCGGATGTGCGGCCGTTTCACGCCCAGACCTGCCACCAGGTCGACCAACTCCTCGTCGCTGAGACTGGACGGCTGGCCCCCAGTCATGGCGACGATGCTGTTGTCGAGGATGAAGACTTTGACATTCACCTCCTCGCGGGCGGCATCCAGGAGTCCAGCCATGCCGGAGTGGGTGAAGGTGCCGTCCCCGATGACGCAGAGGGAGGGGAAGATGCCCGCGTGCGCTGCCCCAATGGCCATGCCAATGGACGAGCCCATGCAGACGCACGAGTGAATGGCCTGGTACGGCTTGAGGTAGCCCAGCGCGTAGCAGCCGATGTCGCCCATCACGCGCGTGTCCTTGGCCAGCTCCTGGACCACCTCGTTGATGAGCCGGTACGAATCACCGTGGGGACAGCCGTCGCAGAGCCGCGGCGGACGCTGGGCGAGAAGGCCTTCCAGCCGGTCGACCCCGAGGGAGGGGGCCACCGGCAAGCCGAACGTCCTTCGAATCGCGTCCGGTGAAAGCTCCCCGGTGCGCGGCAGGTGGCCGGTTAACTTCCCCATCACCGGCTTCTCTCGGAACAGGCCCAGCGCGCTCACGAAGCGCTCGATGAAGGGGTAACCCTCCTCGACGATGGTCAGCTGCGAGGAGTGGTCGAGCAATGCGCGCGCCTTCTTGACGGGCAGCGGGTACACGCCGACGCGAAGGAAATTGAAGCCGTCAACGGCCTCGCCCAGCGCCTCGCGCAGGTAGTTCCACGCCACGCCGGAGACGATGATGCCCGGCTTGCCCTCGCCGCGGAGGACCAGGGCATTGCCCGCGTGCTCCTCGGCGTAACGCTGCAATCCTGCCTGCTTGTCCACAAGCTTCGCGTAGGCGCGCCGGGCGTTGGAGGGGATGAGCGTGAAGAGGCCCGGGTCGTCGACGTAGTGCGTCTCGTTCTGCGGTCGACGCTCAGAGACTCCGACCAGGGCCCTGCTGTGGGCAAGCCGCGTCACGAGGCGCACCAGGACGGGGACGCGCAGCTTCTCGGACAACTCGAACGCCTCGCGCGTCATCTCGTACGCCTGCTGCTGGTCGGCCGGCTCGAGGCAGGGGACCTGCGCGAAGTCGGCGAAGTAGCGCGAATCCTGCTCGTTCTGCGAGCTGTGCATTGAGGGGTCGTCGGCGACCGCCAGGACAAGGCCACCCCAGGCTCCGGACACCGCGACATTCATGAACGGGTCAGCAGCCACGTTGAGCCCGACGTGCTTCATCGCCACCAGTGAGCGCTTGCCGCAGTACGAGACGCCGATGGCTTCCTCGAGCGCGACCTTCTCATTGGTGGACCACAGGCCGCGCACTTCCAGTTGGTGCTGCTTCACGTAGGCCTGGATGGTCTGGAAAATCTCCGTCGACGGCGTCCCCGGGTAGGCGTAGGCGGCGCTGATGCCGGCGTCGATGGCACCGCGCGCCACCGCTTCATTGCCGAGCAGAATTTCCGTGGTCATGGGTTCCTCTAAGAAGATGCCCCTGACGTCATGCACGCACCATGCTGGCTAAGCACCGAGCCGCCATCCACCGTTGCCGCAGCCTCTGCAGGCTTTGAAAGTGTGGCGCAAGATTTGCGCTGCGGAGCTGCCCGCCCAGGGTCGGCTCGAAAAGGGAAGTCGCTCAGCCCATGGCATCGCCGGGCGGGTAGCTAGGTCAGGTCGCTCTTAAGGACGGGCGGTTCAACCGTGTCGCCCGGCCGACCCGCTCTGCGTCGTGCCGAGAAGAGGCGCCCCGCCGGGTCTCGTGCGCAGCAGGCCCTCAGGTTTGGGGTCCACAGCGGCCTGGAATTGAGCGTTTTGAGACCGGTCGAGGCGTTGACCCGCGTTCCCGGGCAGACGGCGAGCAGGTCGGGAAAGCTGCTCAGGTCGACCATCCGCCGGTTCACTGCCGGGGTGTCAGCGCTGCACAGGTCCTGTCGAGGTGTGCCATCGCCCACTCCGTTCTGTTGGCATCCGCCGGGTGGGGCAGGTCACGACTCGTGTCGTTCGGGTCCTACAGGGCGGCGACGGCGCTCGCGCCAGCGGCCCGAGGCGTCAGCTGGAGATGACCGGCTTATTTGCTCGCGACACGTCGGTGCTTCCACCACGAATCCACCGAGAACGAGTCCTCTCCTCGCGGCATCACGAGGACAAACAGGAGCAGGGCCGTGCGGGGGATGACGTGCGAGTGGAAGGCATAGAGCGGCTCGGCCAGCAAGTGTCCGAAGGTGACCAACACCAAGACGCCCCCGAGTGCCAAGAGCGCGTTGCGGGTCCGGAAGCCGACCAGCAGCAGCGCGCCTGCCGTCAGCTCGACGAACGGCACCACGGTTCCCGCCGCCCAAAGCGACCATCTGGGGAGGAAGGTTTGTGCGTAAGGGTCGACGAACAAACGCCGGGCGTGCTCCAGTGGACCGAGCGTGAAGACCTTCCACACCCCCGCCATGAAGAAGATGAACCCAAGAAGCAGCCGCGCGAAGAGAATAGCCCAGGCCCGGTTCGACCGGTCTTCCGACGTCATTGTCCAATGAAGCCAGAAACGCCGGAAGCTGACCAGACCGCCCGGTGCTGGCTCAATCGCTCCCAAGGAGGGGTTGTCAAAAGAGCGGCGCTAGCGGGTTCGAAGACGACGCACCACCGTCGCCGATTGGCGGAGGCCCGACCCGCGAGCGACGGCATGGGTCCGTCCGTGGCCGACACCCAAACTGGGAACTTCGGGTCCACCGTACCTCAACGACGTCTGCCTCAAGTGGCAGCACCGCCAACGTTCCCAAAGAGGGCTCCTTCGCCTTTCGAGGCCCACTTCAGCGTCGACAGTGGCGCAAAACAGCTCGCCCGCTTGCCGCCTCAGGCACCTTCGGGTAAGTCGGCGAGCTTCCTCGTAGGCGCAGTCAGCCCCTGTAGCTCAGCGGTAGAGCAACGGTTTCGTAAACCGTGGGTCGGTGGTTCAATCCCGCCCGGGGGCTCTAAAATACTCGCGTTGTTTTTGGAACGGGCGAAGCCCCTGCTCCCCCCACAATGCAATGCGTTGAATGGGCACACGCTTTTTCGGGCCGTAGTCGCCGGCTCAAAGGGGACGTGTCCGCCATACCCGAGGCGTTCGGACCATCCCGCCGGTCAAGAACAAGGTGGCGGCACCGCACCCGCCAGCCGAAGCGTCCGGCTCCGGAATCTCCGCTGCCGCGAAGTCTGACCCCACCCAACCAGCGGTTCCGGCACCGTTCCTCGGCACGCAACGGACGGACGGCGCTCATCGTTTCTCAGGCGCCGGTGCTAGAAACAGGCCGTTCCGCGTGACCTCGGTGCCACCCAAGGAGACGAACCATGTCGCACGGTGCCCCCCGCTGCCTGCTCATCGGCATCCTCGCCACCTCCGGAACGGTCCACGCTGCCGAACCAGATGCAGAAGGCTGCAAGGACGTCTTCGTCACGCGGATGGCGAACTTCCACATTCAGCAGTGCGAGAATAAGAAGTTCGACGCGTATACCTTTGCCGAGGCGACGCCCAAGGAAGCCAAGGTCGAGGGGCGGATTATCGACACCTGGTACCGGGTCGACGAGGGCGCGACGGCGCCGTCCAAGCTGGCGGTGCGACGCAACTATGAGAACGTGCTGAAGCAGGGGGGGTGGACGCTGGTCTATTCGGACGACGACACGCTCACCGAGCGCCTGACCAGGGGTTCCGAGGAGCGCTGGATCCAGCTGATGGCCAACGACGGTGCTTCTTACGAGCTGATCGCCGCGACAAAGGGAGTGATGGAGCAGTCGGTCACCACCGCCGACGGCATGCTCACCGCACTCAACCAGGATGGCCACGTGGCGCTGCAGATCAACTTCGACACCGGCAAGGCGACCATCAAACCCGACTCCCAGCCGCTGGTGGCGCAAATCGTGGTTCTCCTGAATGACAACTCAGGCCTCAAGCTTAGCGTCGAGGGTCACACCGACAACGTCGGCGACGCCAAAGCAAATCAGGCGCTCTCCGAAGCCCGGGCGAAGGCGGTGGTGGCGGCACTGGTCGGCGCGGGCATTGACCCAAAGCGCCTCACCGCAGTGGGCTTCGGCTCCGGGAGGGCAGTGGCAGACAACGGGACTGAGACCGGGCGGGCGAAGAACCGGCGGGTGGAACTGGTCAAGCGCTGAGCTGCTCCCCCAGGCAGGTGGCGAAACATCCCGATGCTTTAGCTCCGGACCGAGTAACGCACCCGGTTGCGACGACGGGTCCACAGCCGTCGTTGTTTGACTCTGGGCTTCCTCCTTCTTTGGGGGCATCGGACTTAACAGTGGCTTCCTCGGCAGCCGCTCTGTCCGGATGGCTGTCTGGTAGACGAAGACTGCCAGAATGGCGGATGCCTGCGCGCGGATTCGACTCTAACCCGGAAGCTCGCGGACGCAGGCGCACCTCCGGTTTTCGGCAGGTTGTGACCCAGGACGCAAGCGAGACGCCAGGGCGAGCGTAGCTTCTCCCGGCAGCGGCTTTGGAGGTCATCGTGTGGCGATGGCTCATTGACGAGGAGAACCGCCTGTGCGTGGGCTGGCGACTGCTGGCATACACGCTCGCCTATGCCGTCTGCCTGGCGGCGGCCACCTTCGCCGGCCATGCGCTGCGCCCGACAGTCCCCCGGTGGTTGCTCGGCTTCGTCGTCACCGCGATGGCCATCGGCTCGATGCTATTAACCTTCCGGTTCCTGCGACGGCGGATGGACCGCCGGCCCTGGTGCTGGATCGGGCTGTCGCTGTCTGACCGAGGCTGGATGGGGCTGGCCACCGGCTTCGCCAGCGGCGTGGTGATGCTCGGCACGGTCTTCTGCAGCGAGTGGGGCCTAGGTTGGGTCCAGCCGAGCGCGAGGCTCGGGTCTGCGAGCATTCTCGCAGTGGCTGGGTCGTTGGCGGCGGGGCTGGGAATCGGATTCTCGGAGGAGCTTCTCACGCGCGGTGTCTTCCTCCAGAACCTCGGCGAGCGCTTTCCGCTCTGGGTAGCGACTGTGCTTACGGGTCTCGCCTTCGGACTTTTTCACTTGGCAAATCCCGCGCAGCACGTCGACCTGGCCTTCGTTGCCTCCTGCGTGGTGGGGACGATGCTGCTGGTCCTCGCTCGGTTCGTCACCGGCACGTTGATGTGGGCAATCGGCTGGCACGCCTCGTGGGACTGGATGCAAGACTTGTTGGGGTTGGCCGAACCACAGAGGACACAGGACTTTGTCGTGGTGTCAGTTGTGCAGCACGGCCCCCCCATCTGGGTGGGTCGCGCTCCGAGCCTGGAGGGAGGCCTGCTGGCCATCGGCGTCGTCGGACTGGCCGCGGCCGCGTTCTGGGCAGTCGGGCGTCGGCGCGGGTGCGAACTCGACTGGACCCGTCCCCTGGTGGGAGGCGAGCCGTCGCGGCCAAAGCCGACTCCGGTGACCGAATTGCGCGTCCTGACCTGAACGGCCTCTTGGCGCGGCATTCGACTCGTTCGAACAGCGACGCGTTGAGAGCGCGCCGTGCGCTGAACTCAGAGGGAGGGGAGGGTAGCTGAGGGGATAGTCGTGTCCACCAGGTGCTCCCAACTGACGCCCCGCTCTCGGGGTCGCACAATGGGCGAGGCTGCAGGTACGCGGCCTGAGATCTCCAGATGGTGTTCGGTTGGCTCCCACCAGTACTGCAACCTGCACGATGCGAGAGGACTGAATTGCGTGTCCCCTTGCCGAAAGGGGACGGCCCAACCGCCGGTTCTTGCAGGGGTTGGGGTTCTCTCATCTTGCGGGCCTGTCTTGTGGCCGGCGGACGCCCTTCTTAGACTTGGCTAGTCCTTGTGAGCCTCGCAACTCTCAAAGGCGGCACCGTCGACGCCAAACTCTGGCTGCCCAGGGAGGAGGTGGAATCTGCCGCCCTCGACCAGCTGCGAAACATCGCCTCGCTTCCGTGGGTAGCGCACGTCGCGGTCATGCCCGACGTCCACTATGGCAAGGGGGCGACCGTCGGGTCAGTCGTTGGAATGCGCAGCGCCGTCTCTCCAGCGGCTGTCGGCGTGGACATCGGCTGCGGGATGGGGGCCATTCGTACCAGCCTCAGCGCCTCGGACTTGCCCGACTCGCTCGCCTCGCTTCGAACTGCCATCGAGGCCGCGATTCCGGTCGGGTTCAACGCGCACGAAGACCGCGCCAGGCTTTCTGCGGAGCTGAGGGCCCGGGTGGGTTCACTGTTCGCGCGGTTCTTTGAGCTCGACCGCGGCGTCAAGGACCTCGAGGGGCGAGCGCAGAAGCAACTCGGCACCCTCGGTGGCGGAAACCACTTCATTGAGTTGTGCATCGACGACCAGCAGGCCGTGTGGATGATGCTTCACAGCGGGAGCCGGAACATCGGCAAGTCCCTGGCGGAAATCCATATCGCCCTGGCTCGGGAACTCACCCACAATGCCCGGCTGCCCGACCGTGACCTCGCCGTCTTCCTCGCCGGCACGCCGGAGATGGACGCCTACCGCCGGGACCTGTACTGGGCGCAGGAATACGCGCTCCTCAACCGGCTGGCGATGTTCGACCTCTACTGCGGCGTGATGCGTGACGCCTTTCCCGCGGTGCAGTTCGAGGCGCCTGTTCTTTGCCACCATAACTACGTGGCCGAGGAGACGCACTTTGGCGAGCAGCTCTTCGTCACGCGGAAGGGCGCCATCTTCGCCGGCACGGGGGCGCGCGGCATCATCCCTGGCTCAATGGGGACGCGCTCGTGCATCGTGACCGGCCTGGGCAACGCCGAGTCGCTCACCAGTGCGTCTCACGGTGCTGGGCGGCGGATGAGTCGCGGAAAAGCCAAGCGTGAGTTCACCCTCCAGGACCTGGCTGCACAGACCGATGGAGTTGAGTGCCGGAAGGATGTGGGCGTTTTGGACGAGGCCCCGGGAGCCTACAAGGACATCGGCCAGGTCATGGAGTACCAGCGCGACCTCGTGCGTGTCGACCACACGCTCAAGCAAGTGCTGTGCGTGAAGGGTTGATTCAGGGCCTCGACCAGGTCCTTGGTGCCGCCAGATGACCGGTGGAGCGCGACCGGCGCCCGAATCTGCGTCAGCCACAGCAAAACCGCTCCCGAGAGGAGCAGCAGCCAGGGACGCCGATCAATCCATCGCAGAAAGTCGTTCATCACGGACCTCTCATCAGACCAAGACTGCGCCTGCGCCGCCAGCGCACCGGCGGGGAAACTCGCGGTACCGTGCGCAGGGTAGGGTACGACGCATCCCGCATCGGGCGTAGCGTCTGCGGCGGCGTGGGCTGCAGGATGTACGCCGGCCGCGGGTGGCCGCGTCCCCACGTGGAATCTCGCGCGCTCGCGCTCCACGCGGGCCCGTGCGTTGAGGCGAAGCGAAGACGGCTTACGGTCAATATCTCCAGGACAAGCGGACCTCAGCCGTACCAACTCGGGAAGCTTGAACCCCAAGCGGTGTCCAGAGAATCACCGAGCGGAGATGGGTCGGGATGGCTGGGACGCCGGTGCGGTGTGGCTGCTATCGCCCTCCTCCATGCGTTTCTACGCGTCGGCCTTGAGCGGTCGCTCCAGGAAGTCGGTCCAAGCACCGCCCGGATACCGCCTCGGGGCCCGTCGGTTTCAACTCGCGGTCCGGCGTGGCAACCTGCGCCCGACCGGGTGGCATGGCGTCAGAGAAATGGACGGATGGCGATGGCGGATCGCGACGAGACAGCTGGAGTTTTTTTCCCTCCGCCCCTCCTGTACGCAGGTGGATTCGTTCTGGGCATTTTTCTGGAGTGGGCATTCGGTCTGCCGCGGGTGCCACGGCCCACTTGGGTCTTTGGCCTTGGAGGACTGCTCTTGGGCCTTCAGGCAATTGTCGGGGTTTCGGCGTTCCGTGCCCTGCGCAGAGCCCGCACCAACGTGAACCCGTACAAGCCGACCACGGCCGTGGTGACGTCGGGCGTCTACCACCGCACCCGCAACCCGATTTACCTCTCGATGACGATGCTCTACCTCGGGCTGGCACTCGTCCTCGGGGTGCTTGGGCCGTTGCTCCTGCTGCTTCCGGTGCTGGCGGTGATGCACTTCGGCGTGATTCTGCGGGAGGAACGCTACCTCGACCGGAAATTCGGCGTGGCCTACCGTGACTACCGGGCCCGCGTCCATCGTTGGGTGTGACCGCTCAGCGTTTGGAGCGTCCGCCGGGCCGTCCGCAAGCTCGGAGGAGGAAGGTACCCAACATGGACGCCGCCTTGGGGTTTCGCGTTCACACGGGCTGGGCGGCCGCGGTGGTCCTGGCCGGGCCTTCCACAGCACCTCGGGTCATCGACAGGCGGCGATTCAACCTCGTCGAGGAGACTGACCACGACTCGGTGTTCGTCTACCACGCGGCGGCCGAGGTCGACGCGGCAGCGGCGAAGCGGCTCCTCGCCGCGGCGCGCGAGGTTGCTAGAAGGTGCGCGCTTCGCGACATGACGCAGCTTCTGGCGGACCTCGCAGCGGACGGCTACGCGCTGCGCGCCGTGGGACTGCCCGGGGGCGCAGGCCGCGCGCTTCCCGCCGTTGGTGACATCCTCCGCTCGCACAGCCTCATTCACATGGCGGAAGGCGCGCTGTTTCGTCAGGCACTCGCCAACGCGTGCGGCAGGGGTGCAGTCCCAGTCATTGAAATAGCGTCCAAGGAACTGGTCGAGCGGGCGGGCCGCGCGAGCGGGCTTGGTCCGGATGCCGTCAAGCGGACGGTGGCCGAGCTTGGACGCGCCCTCGGCCCGCCCTGGGCCGCCGACCAGAAGGAGGCGTCACTGGCGGCGCTCGTCGCTGCTGCGACACACCACACCGCCAGTGGCCGGACGTCTGGTTCAGCCCCGTGAAGGGGCGCTCGTCAATGACCCCGCTTCGGGAGCGGCCGGCTACTGCTTGGTGCCGGTGAAAGTCACCGTCACCTGGCTGGTGCCGCCGGCGGCGGCAGGGATGGTGCCCTTCGAGACGTTCGTCAGCGTCACGACGTCCATGTTCATCGCATTCATCGCCATGGCGCAGCTGGTGGTGCCGGCCGTGTAGCTGATGGCGACGGGCGGGCCGCCCCCGATGGAAACACTCGGGCAGGCTACGCTCGCCGCCCAGGTGGCCGAGTCGTCAACCCCTGTTGCAGTCACGGTGCCGCCGTTGTTGGTCCCAGTGGCGCTTGGACAGACGCCAATGACCTGCGCCGTGCCGCCGTCGACGGAAACGACGACCTGCTGTCCGGAGAAGGTGGTCGGGGCCTGGCCGGCAACCGACAGCGCCGAGGTGCCCACCCAGAGGCCGGCCATTCCTGGGTCGATTGCTGGAACGTCGGAGGAACCGCACGCGACGACAGACACCAACCCCAGTAGCGACAGCAGTTTACGCATGGCCCCTCGCACGAAGAGTGTTGCTCAACGGGAACGTTTAGCGGCAGCCATCGACAGTTCACAAGCAAACCTTGTCGTTGAGTGAAGCTCGGGAGCCATTCGCCGGCCTCGGCGTGTGGCTGGGGTGGGTAGCACCCATGCCTTCGCCGGCCGTCAGGGCAGTCCCGGGCTGGGCCGGTCTTTCCCGCGTCATCAATCGCCGAGCGAGATGCCCAGCTCCCGGCAGGTGAGCAGTGTGTCGCCGTCCAACGGGACGCGTTTGATGCCGACCACGGCGTCGGCCAGCGGGACGGCGAGCATCTCCGGCGGATGGAAGGCCACCATCACGTCGCGCCGGCCCTCGGCGATGAGGCGGACAGCCGCCGCGCCGAACCGCAGCGCCACCAGCCGGTCGAACGCGGTGGGGGAGCCGCCGCGCTGCAAGTGGCCGAGGACCAGGGACCGCGTCTCCTTGCCCGTGCGGCGGGTGATTTCGGCGGCGACCCACTCGGCGATGCCGCCCAGCAATGGCTCCAGTCGGCCCGGCAGTGCCTCCTGCCGCGTGTGAGGCGTCTCGCCGCGGCGCAGGGCGCCCTCGGCAGCGACCACGATGCCATAGCGCTTGCCTCGACCCTCGCTCTCGGTCAGGTGCTGGCACACCCGCTCGATGTCGAACGGAATCTCGGGCAGCAGGATGACGTCCGCCGAACCGGACAGACCGCTGTGGAGCGCTATCCATCCCGCGTTTCGCCCCATCACCTCGACCACCAGCACGCGCTCGTGCGCGCTGGCAGTGGAGTGGAGCTTATCGATGGCCTCCGTCGCGGTGGACACGGCCGTGTCGAAGCCGAAGGTGGCCATGGTTGCGGAAAGGTCGTTGTCGATGGTTTTCGGGACGCCGATGACGGGGAGGCCCTTGAGAGAGAGACGATGGGCCAGTTGCATGCTTCCGTCGCCGCCTACCGCCACCAGGGCGTCCAGACCGAGCTTTCGGAAGTTGGTGAGCACCCGGTCAGACAGGTCCTCGAACTGTGTCTGCCCCGAGGAGGGGTCGACCACTGGGTAGTGAAAGGGGTCGCCCCGGTTGGTGGTGCCGAGGATGGTGCCTCCGTGAGCGACGATGCCGTCCACCCGCTCCGGCGTCAGCACCGTGATGCGGCCGACATCCAGCAGCCCTGCGTAGCCGCTGTGGATACCGAGGACTTCCCAGCCGCGCCGGTGCGCCGCGAGGGTGACGGCGTAGATGGCCGCATTCAGTCCTGGGGCATCGCCCCCCCCGGTGTTGATGGCGATGCGCATCCGGCTCGGCCTCCCGCAACCGGAAGAAGCGCCCGCTTCGGGAGCTGCCCCGACGCTTCGTGCTTCTTCCGCGGTGCTTCGAAAAGCGCCTGAGAGCGTAGACCGCACGCCCGTCCTGCTCCAGCAACGCGGACGCCCCCGGGGGCCCGGGCTCGCCCGCTCACCAGGCCCGTCCTCGAAGGTTTGCCGCGAGCCGGCCGTGTCCGATGAAAGCTGTGCCGGGTGGCAAGGGGCTGGGGCTGCCGCCCTGGCGCAGGCGGAAGAAGGTTGCGGGCACCGGCGTGACGCGCTGCGGTAGTCTTCATGCGTGGCCCGCCGTCACCACGTCATTCTCGTGCCGGGATTCTTCGGCTTCGCCAACCTAGGCGACTTCGCGTATTTCGGCCACGTCCGGGACTTTCTGGCCGACGTCGGGCCGGCGCAGGGGCTGGACGGCGAGATTCGCGTCTCGTTGACCGAGCCGACGTCCTCCCTGCAGCGGCGGGCCGCACTCTTGGCCGAGGCCATCTCGTCGCTGCTCGACGCTTCAGGCGGCCGCGTCAGCCTGGTCGGACATTCCTCGGGTGGCCTCGATGCTCGGCTGTTGCTAACCCCCGGGGTAACGTTGCCGACTTCGGTAGACGTGAAGCGCTGTGCTGCCAGCATCCACGCGGTGGTGACGGTAGCCACGCCGCACCATGGCACGCCGCTCGCTCAGCACTTCACCACCCTCTTCGGACAGAAGCTTCTCGCACTCCTGTCGCTGGCCACCGTCTACACGCTGCGCACAGGCCGACTTCCCCTCGGGTTCGTCCTCCGCCTGGCGCGCCTGCTGCGGCGGCCCAACGCCCGCCCGGCCGGCGTCGTCGACCAGCTCTTTCTGCAGCTTCTCGGTGACTTCTCCGGCAAGCGACGACAGGCGATTGAGAACTTCTTTCGCACCGTGGGAACTGACCAGGGCCTGGGGTCTCAGCTGGCACCGGACACCATGCAGGCCTTCAACGCTTCCACGCCCGACCGCCCTGGCGTCCGCTATGGCGCGGTGGTGACGCGGGCGCGGCCCCCGGGCGTTCGGTCCTTCCTCCGAGCCGGCGTTGGGCCCTACGCACACGCGACGCACGCGCTCTTCGTCGTCCTCTACCGCTTCGCCGCCGGGCGGCCGGACGACCCGCCAAAGCAGCTGACGCCGGGAGACCTGGCGGCGCTGCAGAAGGCCTACGGTCGGGTGCCGGACCACCGCGCGAACGACGGCATCGTCCCGACGTTGAGTCAGCTGTGGGGGGACATCATCGCCGCGGTCTGGGCCGACCACCACGACGTCATCGGCCACTTCGACCGGCCGACCCATGTCCCGAGACACTTCGACTGGGTTGCCTCTGGGACTGGCTTCGACCGAGCGCAGTTCGAGGCGGTGTGGCGCAAGGTGGCAGGGTACCTGACAGAACCCCCGCCCCGCTAGGAGCGGGCCGCCGCCGTATTTCCGGCCGGCGTCGTGGCCTGCCAGCGCTTGCGGTGGTGGGAGAAACGGTCCAGGGCGAGATAGATGACCGGCGTGGTGAACAGCGTCAGCACCTGCGAGAAGAGGAGGCCCCCGACGATGCTGATGCCAAGAGGACGGCGCAGCTCCGAGCCGAGGCCGGTGCCGAGCGCGAGCGGAAGCGCTCCGAGCAGCGCTGCCAGCGTCGTCATCATGATGGGCCGGAAGCGAAGCAGGCTCGCCTTGTAGATGGCGTCCTTGGGGGACAGTCCATGGTCGCGCTCGGCCTCGATGGCGAAGTCAATCATCAGGATGGCGTTCTTCTTCACGATGCCGATGAGCAGAATGATGCCGATGAGCCCGATGACGTTGAACTCGACGTGACACACCATCAGCGCCAGCAGGGCGCCCACCCCGGCCGTCGGCAAGGTGGAGAGGATGGTCAGCGGATGCACGTAGCTTTCGTACAGCACGCCGAGCACGATGTAGACGGTGAGCAGCGCCAAGAGGATGAGCAAAGGCTGGCTGGCGAGCGAGTCTTGGAACGCCTGGGCCGTTCCCTGGAAGCCGCCGATGACGCTGACCGGCATTCCGATGGAGTCCTTGGCTTTCTGGAGGGCCGTGACTGCGTCGCTCAGCGATTTTCCAGGCGCGAGGTTGAAGGAGAGGGTGATGGACGGGAACTGACCCTGGTGGTTGATGGCCAAGGGCACCGTGCTTGGCCGGTGGACGGTCAGGGCCCCGAGGGGCACCAGGCCGCCCGAGGCCGACCGCACGTACAACCGGTCCAGTCCATCCGGCGTCTCGAGAAACTCGGGCTTCACTTCTAGGACCACCCGGTACTGGTTGAGCTGGGTGTAGGTGGTCGCCACTTGCCGCTGGCCGTAGGCGTCGTACAGCGTGTCGTCGATTAGCTTTGCGGAGATGCCCAGCCGGGAGGCCGTGTCGCGGTCGATGTCCACCGACAGCTGCAGCCCATTCGTCTGCTGGTCGCTCGCCACGTCCTTGAGGGTGGGCATCTTCTGCATTTCGGCCAGAAGTCGCGGCGCCCAGGTGCGCAGTACGTCCAGGTCCGCAGCCTGTAGCGTGTACTGGTACTGGGTGCGTGAGGAGCGCCCCCCAATCTTTACGTCCTGGGCAGCCTGGAGGTAGAGCGCAATCCCCTGCACCTGGCTCAGCTTCGGCCGTAGCCAGTTGATGACGTCATCGGCCGTGTGCTTTCGCGGCGGGCGCATGTTGAGCTGGACGAAGACGAACCCCGTGTTGACCGTGCCACCGCCGATGAAGGAGTTGTTGTGGTCGACGTCTGGACTGGTTTGGACCACAGCGTTCACCGCCATCTGCCGCTTGCGCATGGTGTAGAACGAGACGTCCTGTGGGGCATCCGAGGTGCCAATCAACAGGCCGTTGTCCTGCTGCGGGAAGAGGCCCTTCGGGATGAGAAGGAACAGCACCACCGTCAGCGCCACCGCCAGGGCCACCACGGCCAGCATCGCGCGGGTGTGGCCGAGCACCCAGGTCAGTCCACGTCCGTAGTGGGCCAGCGTTGCCTGGAAGAAGCGCTCGGTCCAGAGGTACAGCCGGCCATGCTTCTTCTCGTCGTCGCCCAGCAGCCGAGCGCACATCATCGGCGTGAGTGTGAGCGAGACGAACATCGAGATTCCGATGGCCACGCTGAGAGTCACCGCGAACTCGCGGAAGAGGCGACCAACGACGCCCTGCATGAGGAGGATGGGGATAAACACCGCCAGCAGGGACACCGTCATGGAGACGATGGTGAAGCCAATCTGCTTCGCCCCCTTGAAGGCCGCCGCCATCGGCGTGTCGCCCAGCTCGACGTAGCGGGCGATGTTCTCGGTGACGACGATGGCGTCGTCGACCACGAAGCCGGTGGCGATGGTGAGCGCCATGAGCGACAGGTTGTTCACGCTGTAGCCGAGCAGGTACATCACCGCGAACGTGGCGATCAACGAGAGCGGCACGGCGACGCTCGGGATGGCCGTGGCGCGGAAGGAACGCAAAAAGACGAAGACGACCAGAACGACCAGGAAGACGCTCAGCAGCAGCGTCTTCTCGACGTCCCGCACCGAGCCGCGGATGGTTTGCGTCCGGTCGAGCGCCACCTCGATGTTGATGCCCGGTGCAATCGAGCCCTTCAGCAGGGGCAGCAGCGCCTTCACCCGGTCATTGGTGTCGATGATGTTGGCGCCCGGCTGGCGCCGGACGATGATGAGCACTGACCGCACGCCATTCGTCCACGCCGCGGTCCGGTTGTTTTCGACGTCGTCGAAGACAGTGGCGACGTCTCCTAGCCGGACGATGGCGTTGCCGGATTGAGCGAGCACCAGAGGTCGGTACGCGGCAGCCCCGAAGAGCTGGTCGTTGGTTGCGACGGAACGGGCCTGGGAAGCCCCGCCGAGCGTCCCCTTGGGCCGGTCCAGGGTGGCGACGCCCAGTGCGCTTCGCACGTCCTCGAGGGTCAGCCCCACGCCGGCCAGGGCCGCCGGGTCGACCTGGACGCGGACGGCGGGCTGTTGTCCCCCGCCGACGGTGACCTGCCCGACCCCGTGCACCTGCGCGATTTTCTGCGCCAGGATGCTGATGGCCGCGTCAAACACCTGCGGCAGGGGCACCGTGTCCGAGGTCAGCGAGAAGATGAGGATGGGCGTGTCCCCGGGATTGACCTTCCGGTAATTCGGCCGCTGGGGGAGGTTGCTCGGCAGCTCCGCCGCGGCCGCGTTGATGGCCGCCTGGACGTCCCGCGCCGCTGCGTCCACGTCGCGGCCCAAGTCGAACTGCATGGTGATGGAGGTGCTGCCGAGCGTGCTCGAGGAGGTGATTTCATTCAGCCCAGCGATGCGGCCGAAGCGGCGCTCGAGCGGCGTGGCCACCGCTGAGGCCATCGTCTCCGGGCTCGCCCCAGGGAGCCCGGCATTGACGTTGATGGCCGGGAAGTCCACGCGTGGAAGCGGGGCGACGGGGAGCTGGCTGTAGGCGACGCCGCCGGCCAAGAGCAACGCCGCCGAGAGCAGCGAGGTCGCGATGGGCCGGCGGATGAAGGGGTCGGAGATGCTCACGGCGCAGGTTGCGGCGCAGCCGCGGGGCTGGGGGCGCGTCGGGTCCGCAGCCACCGGGCCATCCGCTCCATGTAGAGGTAGATGACAGGCGTCGTGTACAGCGTCAGGACCTGTGAGATGAGCAGCCCGCCGACGATGGTGATGCCCAACGGACGGCGCAGCTCGGACCCGGTTCCGCTGCCCAGGGCCAGCGGCACGCCGCCGAGCAGCGCCGCGAGCGACGTCATCATGATGGGCCTGAAGCGCAACAGCGACGCCTCGAAGATGGAATCGCGGGGAGAGAGCCCCCGGTCGCGCTCGGCCTCGAGCGCGAAGTCAATCATCATGATGGCGTTCTTCTTCACGATGCCGATGAGCAGGATGATGCCGATGAGGGCGATGACACTGAACTCGGTGCCGGTCAGCATGAGCGCGAGCAGCGCCCCAAGGCCGGCGGAGGGAAGGCTGGAGAGAATCGTGATGGGATGGATGTAGCTCTCGTACAGAACGCCGAGCACGATGTAGACGGTAACGAGGGCTGCCAGGATGAGGATGGGCTCGCTGGCCAGTGATTCGGAGAAGGCTTGGGCCGTCCCGCGGAAGGACGCGTGCAGTCCCGGCGGGACGTTCAGCTCGGCGGTGGCTTTCCCGATGGCCTCCACGGCGCGCCCCAGGGCCACGTTGGTCGCCGTGTTGAAAGAAAGGGTGACTGACGGGAACTGACCCTGGTGTGCGATGGTCAAGGGCGACACGGTCTGCTTCATCTGGACGAAGGTCGACAGCGGGACCTGATCCCCGGTCGGCGCGCGCACGTAGATGTTCTTCAAGGCCTCCGGTCCGGTGCGGTACTCGGGCTCCACTTCGAGGATGACCCGATAGAGGTTGAGCTGGGTATAGATGGTGGACACCATGCGCTGACCGAATGCGTCGTAGAGGGTGTCGTCGATGGCCTGGGTCGAGACGCCGAGGCGCGAGGCCGTGTCGCGGTCAATCACCAGCGAGGTGGTGAGGCCGCCTGCCTCTTGGTCGCTCGCGACGTCCTTGAGTTGCGGGAGCGTCCGCAGTTTGTCCAGCACCAGCGGTGCCCAGTGCGCGAGTTCCTCTGGGTCTGCGTCCTCGAGCGTGTACTGGAACTGCGTTCGGCTAAAGCGGCTATCGATTTGCAGGTCCTGGACCGCCTGCAGGTAGACCGAGATGCCCTGCAGGTCCGCCAGTTTGCCTTGGAGCCTGTTGATGACGGCCTCTGCATTGGCGTTGCGCTGGTTGCCGGGCTTGAGCGAGATGGAAAGCCGGCCGCTGTTGGCAGTGGGGTTGGTGCCATCGGCTCCGATGAAGGACGCCACGTTGTCGACGGCTGGGTCCTGCAGCACCGCGTCGACCGCCGATTGCTGCAGCTGCATCATCTTCTTGAACGAGACGTCCGGGGCTGCCTGCGTGACTCCGAGCAGCAGCCCGGTGTCCTGCTGTGGGAAGAAGCCCTTGGGAATGACCACGACGAGGGCGACGGTCAACAGGAACGTGCCCACCGTCACCAGAAGCGTCGTGAGCTGGTGGTCGAGCACCCAGCCCAGAGTCCGCTGATAGAAACGAAGCATCGCCTCAACGCCGCGCTCGGACAGCTGGACCAACTTGGAACGCTGGTTGAGCGGCACCTCGTGCTTCAACATGTAGGCGCACATCATCGGCGTCAGCGTGAGCGAGAGGACCGCCGACACGACGATGGCCACGGCCAGGGTCACGGCGAATTCGCGAAACAGCCGACCGATGACCCCCGTCATGAACAGCAGGGGAATGAGCACCGCCACCAGCGATACCGTCAGCGAGACGATGGTGAAGCCAATCTGCTTGGCGCCCTTGAGGGCCGCGTCCAGGGGGGGATGGCCGTCTTCAATGTAGCGGGCGATGTTCTCAATCATCACGATGGCGTCGTCGACGACGAAGCCCGTCGAGATGGTGAGCGCCATCAACGACAAGTTGTTGAGGCTGTAGCCCACCAGGTACATGACACCGAAGGTGCCGACCAGGGACAGTGGCACGGTGACGCTGGGAATCGCCGTGGCCCGGAGGTTGCCGAGGAAGAGGAAGATGACCGCCATTACCAGGACGATGGTGAGTACGAGGGTGAACTCGACATCCTCGACTGATGCGCGCACCGTCTCGGTCCGGTCGCTGAGAATCCGAATTTGGATGCCCTGGGGCAGGGAGGCCTGCAGCCGCGGGAGGAGCGCCTTCACCCGGTCTGCGACAGCGATGACGTTGGCGCCGGGCTGGCGCTGGACGTTGAGAATGATGGCGCGGTCCTGATTGGCCCAGCCGGCGAGCTGTGCGTTCTCGACGTCGTCGATGACGCGGGCCACGTCCGTCAGCCGCACCGGCGAGCCGTTGCGGTAGGCGAGGATGATGGGGCGGTAGGCCTCGGCTTTGAGGAGCTGGTCGTTCGTGGCCAGCGTGTATTCCTGGCGCGGGCCGTCGAGCGTGCCCTTCGCCTGGTTGACGTTGGCTGCCACCAGCGCCTGGCGGACATCCTCCAGGCTCATGCCCGTCCCGGCCAGGGCAGCCGGGTCCACCTGTACGCGGACCGCCGGCTTCTGCCCGCCGTTCAGCGACACCAGGCCGACGCCCGACACCTGGGAGATTTTCTGGGCGAGAATCGAGTCCGCGTAGTCGTCCACCTGGGGCAGCGGCATGGTGGTCGAGCTGATGGCCAACGTCAGGATGGGAGAGTCCGCCGGGTTGCTCTTGCTGTAAGTGGGGGGAGTGGGAAGGGTGGGGGGCAGCAGGTTGCTCGCGGCGTTGATGGCTGCCTGCACATCCTGCTCGGCGGCGTCGATGCTTCGGTCCAGCTCGAACTGCAGGGTGATTTGCGAGCTGGCCTCGCTGCTGACCGACGTCATCTGCGACAGGGACGGCATCTGGCCGAACTGCCGTTCGAGCGGCGTCGTCACGGCCGAGGCCATCGTCTCCGCGCTCGCGCCTGGCAGCCCCGTGGAGACGACGATGGTCGGGTAGTCCACCTGGGGCAGCGCGGCGATCGGGAGCTGACGAAAGGCGACCAGACCGGCCAGCAGCAGCCCCACCATCAACAGGGTGGTGGCGACCGGCCTTCGGATGAACGGCTCTGAGATGCTGTTCACGGCGTCGCCGTCGTCGGGGGCGCCGCGGCGGCGCCCGACCCGTCCACTGAGCGCACCGAGACCTTGCTCCCAGCGCGGATTTGGTTGGTGCCGTCGACGACGACCTGCTCCCCGGCCTTGAGGCCACTCTTCAGCAGCGTTTGGTCGCCTTGGGCGGTCTCGATGTCGACCGGCCGTACCGAGACGGTGGAGTCCGGTGCGACGACGTAGACGAAGGTCCCCTTGGGGCCGCGCTGGATGGCGACGGTGGGGACGACGGTGGCGCCCGCGCGCGTCGTGAGCAGCAGCCGCGCCTTGACGAACTGGTTCGGCCACAGGGCGTTGGCCGGGTTGGGAAACACCGCCTTGAGGCGGATGGTGGCGGTCGTCTGGTTAATCTGGTTGTCGACGAGTAGCACCTTTCCCGTCCCCAACTTGGCGCCGCCGTCGCGGCTGAACGCCTCCACTGTCAACTCGCCCTTGGCCATGGCCTGGGAAACTGCCGGCAGGTCGTCCTGGGGGAGGGTGAAGATGACGGCGATGGGGTCGAGCTGGGTGATGACGACGATGCCCGTCGCGTCGGCCGCGTGCACGATGTTGCCGGGGTCCACCAGGCGGATGCCCGTCACCCCCTCCACCGGGGACACGATGTGGCTGTAGGCGAGGTTGAGACGCGCGGTCTCGACCTGGGCCTGGTCAATCGCGACGGTGGCGGCCAGCTGGTCGACCTGGGCCTGCTGGTCGGTGGCTTGCTGCTTGGCGATGAGGTTCTGCTTGCTCAGTTCGTCATAGCGGTTGAGGTTGAGCTTGGCGTTGACCAGCTGGGCCTGGTCGCGCGCGACGGTGGCCATGGCCTGGTGGAGCGCCGCCTCAAAGGGGCGTGGGTCGACCTGGACAATCAGCTGTCCCTTCTTCACCTTTTGCCCTTCGACAAAGAAGACGTTGTCCAGTCGGCCGTCGACCTGGCTCTTCACCGTGACCGTGTACAAGGCCGTCACCGTGCCCAGCCCCTCGAGGTAGATGGGCACGTCCTTCTGGACGACGGTGGACACGGCGACCGGCACTGTCCGGACGTCGGTGGGGGGTGCCTTCGCCTTCAGGCCCGGATTCCCGGTTATCTGCCAGACGACCCCGCCGAGGATGAGGACGCCCACGGCGATGAGAATCCAGCGTGTGCGATGGCCCCTGCGCCGGACGGCGGGGACCTCCGGGGCCAATGGGGTCGTCGGTCGTTCTGTGGTTTCGCTCTTCATCATCGACGTCCCAAGGCGGCGAGCAGCTGCGCCCGCGCCATCGCGAGGGTGAATCGAGCCTGCACCAGCTGTGCCCCTGCACTGGTCGCGGAGACCTGCGCGTCGCTCAGCTCGATGATGCTTCCGACACCCGTTTGGTAACGGGCCTCCGCGAGGCGGAGTTGCTCGCGGGCGTTTACCAGCGCGTCCTCGGCGGCAGCGAGGGCTTCCTTGCTGCCGAGAAGGGTTGCATCCGCCTGCTCGACACTGAACCGGACTTGCAGTTGCTGAGCGGTCAGCTGGGCATTGGCGCCGTCCAGATTGCTCTGCGCTTGACGGACCACCCCCGGCGTCTTGAGCCCGTCGAAAAAGTCCCAGGTCGCCTGAAGCCCGAAGTCCCACGCGGGGCCCAGCTGATCGAGCGCCGGCCCGGTCGAGGCCAGGCTGCCGAAGAGCGAGAAGGCGGGCAGGTAGCCACCCCGGGCCGCGCGGAGTGCGAGGTCATCGGCTTCGACGGTCTTCTCGCTCGCGGCAATCTCCGGCCGCTCGTGCAGGGCGATGTCCATCAGGGCATCGACCGACTGGTTCTCCCCCGGGAGCGGGGGCAGTTCCTCGTTGGCCACCTCATAGGAAGTTCCCTGAACGACCCCCATCGCCTGATTCAGTTGGGCCTTGCCGATGACGTAGTTGTTCCGCGCTTGGATGAGCGCAACCTTGGCGTTGGCCACGTTGGTCCGAGCCTGGGCGAGTGCGATTTCTGGCTGGGTGCCGACTTTGACGAAGGCTTCCGTCTGTGTCTGGTGCTTGATTTGGTTCTCGAGCGTTTCCTCTTCGACCTGGACCAGCGCCCGGTCTGCCTGTGCCAGGAAGAAAGCGGTCCGAACATTGAGCACAGTGTTGATGAGCGTGGCTTGCTCTGTGGCCTGAACCGCCGAGACGTTTGCGTAGGCGGAACGCGTCCGGTCCACGGACTGGAAGTCCCAGATGAGCTGGGTCCCATTGAGCGAGAAGGAGAAGTTGTTGCGAACCTTGGAGCCGGCGACCCCGACGGAGCCGCCGCCTGACTGGACGCCGGTCGAGCCGTAGAGCCGTTCCCCAATGGCCGAGGCATTCAGCTGAGGCAAGAGGCTTGCGCGGGTCTGCTCTGCCACCCCCTGGGCGGAGCCCACGTTGGCCTGCGCCGACAGCAGAGTCGGACTTTGCTTGAGGGCGGTGTCGACCGCCTGGTCCAGGTGGAGCACCGGCGGGGCAGGGGGTGGGGTGTCGGCGCGCGCCACCGCACCCATGCTCAGGGCGGTCGCGAGGCAAGCGCACAGTGTGGCGCCTGGAGCGGCTGGAGGGGGGAACACGTTGGACGGGCAAGAATAGGTGCGGATGCCCGCCCTTGCAGGCCGACCGGACCGGAGGCGGGGCTCCTCGGACGAGCACCTCGCTGGCACTGACGAAGGGTGTCTCATGGGGGAGGCTCCTCAGCCCCGGCGCAGCCAGGCTGCGGCGGCGAGCAGGCTATCGCGCACCGCTTGGACCCGGTCTCTCGAGACGGGCACCCGCACCCCGGAGGCGTCCCCGCCCAGACCCGTGCCGACGAAGAGGCGGGTCTCGCTCCCATCGCGCTCGAGTTCCTTGACATGGGTCGTGTTCACGAGCCAGTTGCGGTGGACCCGGGTGAGGGCCCGTCCGAAGGACAGCTCGATGGCACTCAACGAAAGGTCCATGTCGAAGCGACCGGCCTCGGTGTGAACGAAGGTGAGGCGGTCCGCTGCCTCAAAAGCCCAGATTTCTGCCGGCTCGATGAAGACGAGATTGCGCTTGCGCCGTGCGACGATGCGCAGGGGGTTCCGAGTGCCGGGTCGCCCGCGGTGGCGAAGCATGAGCCGCTCCAGACACTGACTCACGCGTTCCTCGGTGAAGGGCTTGAGCAGGTAGTCCACCACGCCCAGGTCGAAGGCCTCGAGCGCGTGCTGCTCGAAGGCAGTGGCGAGGACGAAGAGGAGCCCGGGATGGGTGCTGGCCAGGGACCGCACCAGCTCCAGCCCGGCCCGGTCCCCGGGCTCGGCGGCCAGTTGCACGTCGACGAAAACGACGTCGACCGACAGCCTGGCAGAGCTCTGCAGCGCCTCGAGTGCCTCCTCCACGCTCGCCACCGCGCCCACCACCTCCGCCGCGCGCGATGTCTGCAGCAGCTCGACCAGGTAGTTGCGGGCCGGCCACTCGTCCTCCACCACCAGCGCGCGAAGGGAGCTCACCGGAGCGCCTCGTGTTCGTTCGAGTTTTCAGGTTGCCGCGGGACTTGGACGATGGAGCGGGTGCCGTCGGCGGAGGATTCGAGCACCAGGTGGGCGCGCGTCGGGTAGCGAAGCTCTAGGCGCCGGCGGACGGACTTGAGTCCGAAGGCGCCCGAGCGCACCGAGCCTGCCGAAAAGCCAGGGCCGTTGTCCTCGACGACGCACGTCATCAGCTCGCCCTCGACGCTGCTGCGGATGGTGACGCGCCCGCCGCCGGCGCGGCGCAGCGCCCCGTGCTTGACGGCGTTCTCGACGAGCGGCTGGAGCAAGAGCCGCGGCAACAACACATTCCGGCTTTCGGCCGCAATCTGCCAGCCGAAGGTGAGGTCCCCCCGGTGGCGGGCCTCGAGAATCTGCGCGTAGCGATGCAGCCACGCCACCTGGGACTCCAGCGTCTGCATCTCGTCCTCGTCCCGCAGCGCATCGCGGAGGAGGTCCCCCAGGGCCGCCAGCAGGCGCCGCGCTTCCCGTGGGTCCTCCGTCACCAGCCCGGCGATGGCGTTGAGCGTGTTGAGCAGGAAGTGCGGCTCCAGGTGTGCCCGCAGCCTCGCCAGCTCGGCCGCGCCGCGGAGCGTCTCGGCTTCGAGTTGCACCTTCTCCCGTTCCAAGGAGCGAATGCGGACGAGCTCCACCATGGCCGGCAGGAGGAAGGCCAGCGCCCACAGCCCGAAATGACTCTGGGCCCACGCGACACCGAAGAGCACGGAACGGGTGAGGTCGGGCGGTGCCATCGCGGCCGGCATCAGACGCAGGAAAGGAAAGCGCTGGATGGCAAGCCACCAGAGCGCACCAAACACGGCGCCGACCAGGGCGGCGACCAGGATGCCCGAGGCGACCAGTCGCGCCGGGCCGGCTCGGCGCCGGTACCCATGCCGGAAGACAGCGGACAACAGCGCCATCAACGGAGGCATCTCCACCGCGAGGTAGAGAAGCTGCGAGAGCGCCCGGGGAACGTCCCGGTTGGCCAGGTACCAGGTGAAGACCTGCAGCAGCACCACCAACCCTGCCACGGTGATGCCGAGCAGCCGGCGCCTGCTGCGCGGTAGGAAATGGTCGATGTCAGTCTCCGCCATCAAGCACATAGGCTAAACCTTCGGCGCGGACGGCGCAGCCCTTGCCAGCTCGTGGTGGCCAGCCGACCGCTGGTGCGCCCCACATGACGTCTCGTCAAGGCGGGGCTTGCGGGCGGGAACGCGAGTTCTTCGCTGGAGGTCCCCTGCTACCGCGTGGGAGAGTCCCGCCGCCCGGCGGCCAAAGTCCGCATGAGGTGGGCGCCGGCGCCGGGGAGTCTTCTTCGGCCGGGGAGGAACACACATGCGTCGTCTCGGGCTTCTCTTCATCTGGCTGGTGGCCGCTCCGGCCAGTGCGACGTCGCCGGTGGCGCCGCTCGCCCTCAAGGCGGGTCACATCCTGGACGTCGCAGCGCAGAAGGACGTCGGGCCAGCCTTCGTTCTGGTCTCGAACGGGCGGATCACCGGCATCGCCCCGGCGGCTCCGGCCGGTTTCACGGTCATCGACCTCTCCGACTACACCTTGATGCCGGGCTTCATCGACGCGCACACGCACGTGCTGCTCCAGGGCGATGCGACGCAAGCCGAGTACGATGAGCAGCTGCTCAAGGAGTCCATTCCCTACCGCGCGCTTCGCGCCACGCAGGCGATGCAGATTGCGCTTCGCCACGGTTTCACCACCTTGCGCGACGTCGGAAACGAGGGGGCCGGGTTCGCCGATGTGGATTTGAAGCGTGCCGTCGAGCGGGGAGTCATCTCCGGGCCCCGGCTCTTCGTCGCGACCAAGGCCTTGGCCCCGACCGGCGCCTACCCGCTGTCAGGGTTTGCCTGGGAACTGAGTGTTCCCCACGGCGTCGAGCTGTGCGACGGACCGGAGGGATGCCGGCGGGCGGTACGCGACCAAATCGCGCACGGGGCGGACTGGATTAAGGTCTACGCCGACCGCGGCTACTACCGGCTGCCGGATGGGCAATTCCGCAGCATCCCCAACTTCACGCAGGAGGAGTTGAACGCCATCGTCGACCAGGCGCACCGCAGCCGGCGCAAGGTGGCGGCGCACTCCATCACCCCTAGCGGACACGCCATCGCCCTGGCCGCCGGCGTGGACTCCATCGAGCACGGGGACGTGCTGGACGAGGCCTCGGTAAAGAAGATGGCCGAGCACAAGGTGTACCTCTGCCCGACGCTCACTGTGACGGCCTATGTCGAGGGTCCGCGCAGCGGCGTTTGGGTGGAGCTGTCCAAGGCGGCCGACGCCTCCTTCCGGCGGGCGCTCGCCGCCGGCGTGCCCATCGCCCTAGGCACGGACGCAGGCGGCTTCCCGTGGGACAAGCTCAACCAGGCCGAGGAGTTTCATCGCTACGTCGACCGCGGCATGACGCCCTGGCAGGCGCTGCGGTCGGGCACCGTGGTCGCCGCCGCGCTGCTGGGCAAGGAGACCGAGTTGGGCACGCTGGCGCCGGGTGCGGCGGCTGACCTGGTGGCCATGAAGACCAATCCGCTGCAGGACATCACCGCGACGGAGCGGGTGGCCTTCGTGATGAAGGACGGCGTGGTGGTGCTTCAGCCCGGACAGCGCTGAAGGCGACGTCCGGTGCGGGGGGGTGGCGTCCGCCGTGACCGGCGTCCGCTGCTTGGACGCGCCGCATCAGACTCGGGGCGCGGCCTGCGCATGGTGGAAGGGCATTGCGCCTGACGCGGGCTGGCCGCAAGAGTCCCCCGCGCGGCTTTCCACCTTTCGACGAGGCTCTTCCCCAATGACTGGTCGGCGCTTGGGACTCGCGGTGCTACTGCTCGCGGCGCAGGCATTCGCGGACATCAAGGTCGGGGTGTACAGCCCCTTCACCGGGGGAGCCGCCGGCATGGGCATCTCGATGCGCAACGGCGTCGAGATGGCCGCCGAGGAAATCAACCGGGCCGGCGGCATCCTCGGCCAACAAGTGGTTCTCGTCATGCGGGACGACGAGGCGAAGAACGAGCGTGGCGCTCAAATCATGCAGGAATTTCTGGAGAAGGAAAGAGTCATCGCCGTGCTCGGCCCCAGCAACACCGGCGTCGCTGACAACTCCACCCGTTACGCCAACGACAAGAAGGTGCCGGTCATCATCAACTCCTCGGCGGGCGCCAAGGTGAACGAGTACTTCGCGGCGGGCGTCGACAACTACATCTTCCGCCTGGCGGCATCCGACATCCTGCAGACTGAGCTGATTGTTCGGGAGGCCATCGACGTCCGCAAGTACAAGAAGCCAGCGCTCATCTGTGACGACACCAACTACGGACAGGGCGGGTGCACCAAGCTGAAGGCGGCGCTGTCCAAGCGCAACCTCGCGCCGGTCAGTATCGGCAAATTCAGAATCAAGGACACCGACATGACGGCACAAGTCCAGGACGCTCGGGCGGCCAGCGCGGACGTGCTTCTCATCTACGGGATTGGGCCGGAGCTGGCTGCCCTGGCCAACTCGCTCGAGCGCATCGGCTGGAAGGTGGACCTGCTCGGCGGCTGGAGCCTGTGCATGGAGGCCTTCATCAAGAATGCCGGGAAGAATGGCAACGGGGCTACCGCGCCCCTCACCTTCATCGAGGGGGACTTGAGCAACGCGCGCCAGCGGACATTCGTCGAGGCCTACCACGCGCGGTACACCAACCCCATCACCGGGCCTCCGGCGGCCGCGCAGGGGTACGACTCGCTCTACCTGCTCAAGGCAGCCATCGAGCAGGCGGCCAGCACCGACGGGACGAAAATCAAAGAGGCGCTGGAGAATTTGAAGGCACCCTTTGTCGGCATCACCGGTACCTACCAGCGGCCCTTCACCCCCACCAACCACGAGGCCGTCACCGAGGCGGTGGTGAAGATGGGCGTGGTGGTGGACGGCACCGTCGTGCCCGCGGCCGCCTACCAGCGGTAAGGGCCAGGGCGTCCGAAGCCGCTACTTGAGGACAGCCAGCTGCGCCTGGGTGAGACTGCTGTCCTCGCCCTCGAAGTCCACCGGCAGCACCTGGGCCCAGCGGACGGTGGCCACCAGGGCCTTCCGCTCGGCGTTCTTGCGCTGCTGCTGGGCCGGCGGTGCCGCGGGCCGCTTGGGTGTTGTTGCTTCAGTCGTCACACGAGGCAGGTTAACCTGACCTAACGCGCTGCGCTAAGGACACGACTGGGCCCACGCAGGGGCGGCCGTGGCCCAGCCATAAGCACCGCTTCAGACTTCGGTGCTGCTCTGGCGGCTACCGTCCGTGACGCTGCGGGGCACCGGCGGCGCGGGCCCGTCCGGGGCCGCCGTCGCGGCGGGGCTGACGGCCTGCGGGGCCACCGGAGAAGACGCGGGCGCCGTGCGTGCGTGCGTGGCGTCCGGGGGCCTGTCCGGCCGGGCGCGCGGAGACGCCGTGGGCAGGGCCGCGGGGCCCCGGGTCGACCTGTCGGTCCGCCTGCTGCTTCAACTCGGCCAGGAAGGCCGGGGCGTCGCGGGGCACGGTGGCCTGGGGGACGCGGCTCCGCGTCAGCCGCTCGATGGCAAGCAGCAGCGGCGTCTCGTCCGGGGCCACGAAGCTGGAGGCCCGGCCGCTGGCCGCCGCGCGCGCCGTGCGGCCAATGCGGTGGACGTAGTCCTCCGGCACGTGCGGGAGGTCGAAGTTGACGACGTGTCCAATGTCCGCGACATCGATGCCGCGCGCGGCGATGTCCGTCGCCACCAGCACGCGGACGCGACCGCCACGGAAGTCCTCCAGGGCACGCTGACGCTGGCCCTGCGACCGGTCGGCGTGAATGCGGTCCGTCCGGTGGCCGGCTCGCTCGAGCGAGCGCGCAAGCTTGTCCGCGCGCCGGCGCGTCCGGACGAAGACCAGCGTGCTGTCCGTGGAGGCGCTGAGCAGTGCCTGAAGCAGGGCTGCCTTCTCCCCCTGGCCCACCTTGTAGGCCGCCTGGGTGGCGCGAGGCGCCATGGTTCCGGAGCGCGCCACCTCGACGCGCACGGGCGAGCGCAGGTGGGTGCGGGCAAAGTCAGCCACCTCGCCGGCCATGGTGGCGGAAAAGAGCAGCGTCTGTCGCGGCTTCGGCAGCTTGGCCATCACCCGGCGCAGCTGTGGGGCGAAGCCCATGTCCAGCATGCGGTCGGCCTCGTCGAGGACGAGTATCTCGATGGCGTCCAGCCGTGCTGTCCCGGAGTCCAGATGGTCAATCAGCCGACCGGGGGTGGCGATGAGCAGCGGGCGCCCCTCGCGGAGGGCGCGTCGCTGCCCCTCGATGCCGACGCCGCCGATGACGACTGCCGCGCGCATACGCGCCTCGCGGCCGAGCAGCTCGACGTGCTGGGCAATTTGGAGCGCTAACTCGCGGGTGGGTGCCAGCACCAGCGCACGCGTCCCGGTTTTGCCGTGGAGACGCTCGAGCAGCGGCAGCAGGTAGGCGGCCGTCTTGCCGGTCCCGGTGGCGGCACAGCCGATGATGTCGGCGCCCTTGAGCGCCGGAGGAATGGCCTGCGCCTGGATGGGCGTGGGCGTGGTGAAGCCAGCGGACGCCAGCGCGCGAAGCGAGGCCGCAGACAGGCCGAGGGCAGTGAAGCTGGAAGCAGAGGCAGACTCTGTAGACACAGGTTGAGTAACGACTTTCTGTCGAGCGGGGAGACCCGGCCGGACGGGAACACACGCACCAGCACGGCGCGGGAGGGCGCGGACGACGCAAACGGCGCGCTCCCGCGATGCGTAGCCATGTAACAGCAACTCCCCAGGAACGCCAGTCGGCGTCCCCGGCCGAGCGCACCGCGGAGCCCCGAGCGCGGCGGCCGCCCGTCAGGGCGCCGCTGGCGCCGCCGCAGCGTGTCGGGCACGTGCCTCGGCTGTCTGCGGCCCCAGCGCCGGGCGGCGGGCGGGCGGCAGCGCTGCGGCCATGCGCCGGACGGCTTCGTCCAACTCCGCTGCCTCGAGAGGCGAGAAGCCTAGGCGCATCGCCTGCAGCGCGCCGCCGTGAAAGTCGTAGTAGCGCCCGCTGACGAAGGCCACGCCGTGCCGCAGACCGCGCTCCGCCCACGCCTCCACGTCGACGTCGGGCGCCACCCGCGCCCACAGCGCCATCCCGCCGGCCGGGACGTGGAAGTCCACCACTCCGCCAAGATGGCGGCGGAGCGCCTCGACCAGGGCATCGCGTCGGGCGCGGTACACGCGGCGCATCCGTCGGACGTGTCGCATGAGGTCCCCGTCCTCGAAAAGTTCCGCCACCGCGGACTCGTGCGCCAGGTCGCCCTGGATGTCGGCCACCTGCCGTAGGGTCCGCACCCGCTCGAGGACGCTCCCGGGCGCGAGCAGAAAGCCAATCCGCAAGCCGGGGGCCAGCACCTTCGACAGCGTCCCGACGTAGACCACCACACCCGCCTCGTCCCGGGCCGCCAGCGGCAGTACCGGCCGGCCCTCGTAGTGGAAGTCGTGGTCGTAGTCGTCCTCGATGATGGCGATTTTCAGCGAGCGTGCGAGCTGCAGCAGCTGCATGCGGCGCGTCGCTGGCATCACCGCGGTGGTGGGGAACTGGTGGTGCGGCGTCAGGTACACGGCGCGGATGCGTCGGTGGGCGGCGAGCTCGGCCAGCGCCGAGACGTCCAGGCCGGTGCTGTCCACCGGCAGGGGATGGAGCTCGGCGCCGGCCAGCCGCAGCGCCGTCCAGGTGGCACGGTTTCCAAGCGCTTCGACCGCCACCACGTCCCCTGGGCGGAGCAGGGCCCGGGCGACGAGGTCCAGCGCCATCTGGCTGCCGCGCGTCACCACCATGTCGTCCGGGCCGACCGGGATGCCGCGCGTGGTGCTGAGCATCTCGGCCAGCGCCCGGCGCAGGCCGACGTGTCCGCGAGGGTCTCCGTAGCCCAACAGGGCGGCGCCGTGTCGGGCCGAACGCCCGGCGGTAGGCGCGCGTGAGCTCTGCGACGGGCACCAGGCGAGGGTCCGGGGCGCCCTTTTCCAGGACCAGCGTCCCGGCGGGCCACGCCGGCGGGGCAGGGACGTCCAGCGGCGGCCCGACGTCGTAGCCGGCGCGTGCCCGGTGCGCCCCCACCGGGGGTGCCACCGGCAGGGGTGCCGGCAATTGCCGGGCGATGAAGGTGCCCCCGGCACGCGTGGTCTCCAGCCAACCTTGGGCCGACAGCTCGCCGTAGCCGGCCAGAACGGTGTTGCGGTGGACGTGCAGCGCGCTGGCCAGCGTGCGGGAGCCGGGGAGCCGGGTCCCCGGCAACAGGCGGCCGCTGCGGATGTCCGCCAGCACGGCCTCGGCCAGCTGGAGGAAGAGCGGCAGCTTGTGCCGTGCGTCCAACGCCACCGTTAGCTCCCAGGAACGCAAGCGCCTTGCCCCTTCCGCGGGCTGCATTGTCCCCCTTCGCCGGGTCCTGCAAACGGACCAGTTTTGGGAATTCCAGAGGGACCAGCCTGGGCGGGGAGGGGGCGGGCGCCCGGGCCTAGGGGAAGCCCGGGGCGAGCGGACGGGCGCCCTCCACCGTTAACCTGCCCCCGCATGCTCGCCCTCTGCCTGTCGGCCCTCCTGCTTGCGGCCCCCGCCGATGCCTCCTCCTTCGCCGAGGCCACCGCGGCCTGGCACGCCCAGCGGGAGAAGCGTCTCGCGTCGGAGGAGGGTTGGCTCACCCTGGTGGCCCTGCTGTGGCTGAAGGAGGGGGACAATGTGGCCGGCTCCGGGCCGGGCGCCAGCGTCCTCTTTCCGGCCAAGGCGCCGGCACGGCTGGGGACGTTTCGCCGGACGGGCACCGCCGTCAGCTTCCGGCCCGAGACGGGCGTCGTGGTGACGACGCGGGACGGCAAGCCGTTTGCCGGTGGGCCACTCAAGTCGGACGCGGACGGGCCGCCGGACGTGCTGGAGGCGGGCGGCCTCCGCTTCCATGTCGTCATCCGGGGAGAGCGGGTGGGGCTGCGCGTGAAGGACCCGCAGTCGCCCAAACGCCTTGGCTTCCACAGCATCCCCATGTACCCCGCCGACGCGCGCTGGCGTGTGGAGGCGCGTTGGGAAGCGGCCCCCCAAGGCAACGCCATCGCGGTGCCCAACATCCTCGGCACAGTGGACGAGATGCCTTCTCCCGGCACGGCCATCTTCACCTTGGACGGCCAGGAATACCGACTCACGCCGGTGCTGGAGGAGGGGGACCCGCGACTCTTCTTCGTCTTCGCCGACGCCACCAACCGCACCGAAACCTACGGCGCGGGTCGTTTCCTCTACGCCGAGCCACCGCAGCAGGGGCGGGTGGTGCTCGACTTCAACCATGCCTACAACCCGCCGTGCGCTTTCACCGCGTACGCCACTTGCCCCCTGCCGCCTAAGCAGAACCGCCTCCCCATCGCAATCCCGGCCGGTGAGAAGCGCACAGGTGACCACTAGCGGGGCGCGCCGGTGGCTCGCCGGAAGTCGGGCGGACCCCTAGACTGCTGCGTCTGACCGGGAGGGTTCATGCACCGCCGTCTTCTGCCGTCGCTCGTTCTCGTTGCTGCTCTCATCACGCCGGTGGCCGCCCGCGCCGATTTCGGCATCCGGGCCGCCTACCTCGTGCCGATGTACGTCAACACCGGCGTCTCCCTGACGCCGGGTGCGTCCATCTACACCTACGGCGTCGGAAACCAGTGGCTGTCGAACCTCGACGTGCTGGCAAGCTGGTACCCTCTGAGCTGGATTTCGGTGGACGTTGAGGGCCAGTTCAATCTGTCCAGCGCCAGCGCGACGTACCCGATGACCGGCATCTACGTCGGTCCGGGCATCACCTTCGACTTTCCGCTGTTTCTCTACGCCCGCGTGGCATTGCCGATTCAGGTGAGCGGGACGTCGTATGGTGGTCTGTCTACGCCCACCGCCTTCTTGCGCGCCGGCGGCGGCCTCAAGCTCGACATCTTCTTCCTGCGTCTGTACCTGGAGGCGACCGCAGACTTTGCCTACGCCGGAAGTGGCATCACCTTCTTCAGCGCCAAGACCATCAACGTCGCCGCCGGCCTCTGGGCGAAGTTCTAGCAGGACGGCCGCCGCTCGACGGGCCCTCGGCCGCCCGGGCCCTCTCGGTCGGACGTGGGCGTGCGCACGGGGGTTGCCGTCTGCGCCAGGACGGAACTGGCCTGTAGCAATCCGGTCGCAAATTTTTTCGCACGGCCGAATGCGGCTACATCTCCTGCCCTTGCACCGGCGCGTCTTCCGGCCGTCGGCTTCCAAGGGGGCAACATGAGCGTCGCCGTGGAGCGGGATGACTGGGCCGGGCTGCTGGAGGACACGGAAGGCTCGGTAGAGCCTGCGCTCCTCGCCATCCCGCCGCCCGGCACCGAGAGTCTCCTCGCCCCGCGGCAGGTTCTGGCCGGGCGCTTCACCATCGTCCGGCTCCTGGCGCGTGGCACCCTGGGGGTGGTGTACGAGGCCCGGGACGAGGAGCGGCAGACGCAGGTTGCCGTCAAGACGCTGCACCCGCGCCTGGCGGCGGACTCGGCGGCCATGGACCGGCTGCGCAGCGAAGTGCTGCTCGCCCGGCAGTTGCGCCACCCAGCGGTGTGCCGCGTCTTCGAGCTCTACGCGCTGAGAACGCGAGCGGGCGAGCCGTTGCACTTCCTGACGAGGCAGCTGCTGGCAGGCGTGTCACTGGCCGAGCGGATGGCACGCCGGGGGCGATTCGCGGAGCGCGAGGCCTTGCCGCTGGTGCGCGAGATGGCCGAGGCCCTGGCCGCCGCGCACGCACTGGGGCTGGTGCACCGGGACTTCAAGCCGGCCAACGTCCTGCTCGTCCCCCGCGAGGAGGGCTCGCGCCCGGAGCGCGTGGTGGTGACCGACTTCGGAATTTCCCGCGCGCTGCTGCCAGACCGCCGCCGCACGGAGCCGCTGCCCGCGCTGGCGGTGGACCTCATGGATTCACTGGACCACCTGGCGCCGGAGCAGCTTAGTGGCGGGGCGGTGGGGCCGGCGACGGACGTCTACGCCCTGGGAGTGGTGCTGCACCAGATGGTGACCGGGCGGCTGCCGGCGGTCCACCCGCTGGGCCCGCTGGCGGACTGTTCCGTCGTGCCGCCGGTGGCGCTGGTGCCGGAGCTTCCCGCGCACTGGAACGACACCATCCTGCGGTGCCTGGAGCGGACGGCTGGGCGCCGCTTCCAGGACGCACGCGAGGTGGCCGAGGCGCTGTCTCAGTAAGTCAGCGAGCCGGCCAGGGGAAGGTTGGCGGTGAAGGTCTGCGCGTTGGTGGTGGACACACCGCCGTCGACGACGGCCGCCCCGCCAGTCGCGCTGGCGTAGGTGCCCGTCCCGCCGTCGTAGATGAAGGCGCCGTTCAGGCCGATGGGCTTGCTGAGGTCGATGGTGCTGCCATTGCACGGAATGTCCGCCGCCCCGACGAAGGTCGAGTTGAGGGACGAGCTGCCTTGCGTCCACTGGGCATTGGTGCTGGGCACCAAGGTGTGCCCGCAGGTGCCGATGCTGACTGGCAGGGACGTGACGCTGAGGGTGAAGTTGCCGGGGGTACCGAGCGTGCAAGGACCGGTCAGGTTCACGCCGCCCCCGCCGAGGGTGACGGTCACGCCAGTGCACCCTCCGGAGATTTGGTACGTCGTCGGGCCACTGCTGCAGGCCACCACCGCCACGGCGGAGGCGAACGCCAGGCCCGCCACCAAGTAAGTCTTCTTCATTCGCTGACCCTCCCTAGGTCTGGCAGGGGCGCCCCCGCGGGGTGCCCGCCGTCTTAGCTTCTCCGGCCCCAACCAGCGCACCCTACCATCCACCCGCCTTCCCGCGGGCGAGAAGAATTTGCGGCGGCGACCGGCCCCCGGGTTTCAGGTGCCGGTGGGCTGCGGCGCCGCGCGGCTTCTGCGCGGCGCGGCCACCGTGAGGTGGTAGCGCTTGGCCGCCGATTCGAGAATGCGCTCCACCAGCTGGGTGTAGGACCAGCCCCGGTCGGCCGCGGCCATGGCCAGCTCGCCGCGCTTCTCCAGGTAGGGGTTGGGATTGGCCTCGAGGATGTAGGCCTCGCCGGTGCGGGCGATGCGAAAGTCCAGCCGGGCGTAGTCCCGGAGCTTCAGCGCGCGGTAGGCGAGCCGGGCCGCGCGCTCGATGCGGGCGCGCAACTCATCGGAGAGGTCGCGGGCCATGACCAGCCGTGGGCTGCCTTCCGTCTCCGGGGCGAACTTCACTTCCCGGTCCGAGACGCGTGGCTGGGCTGCGGACCAGTTGCCGAAGTCCATCTCGACGATGGGCAGCATCTCCGGCGCGGCGCTCGGTCCGACCAGCCCCACGTACACCTCTCGGCCCTCGATGAACTCCTCGGCCAGCGCCTCATCCTGCAGGTCGTCGCGGATGTCGCGCACGCGCTCGGTGAGCTCCTGCCAGTTCTGCACCACCGAGTGGCGGCCGATACCGATGGAGGCGTCGGAGCGTGCCGGCTTGACGATGAGGGGGAAGCGCAGCGTTCCCTTGGTCTCGAAGGTGTCGTTCTCGAAGGTGGCGAAATTCGCCGTGCGGACTTCGTGGAACTCGAGAATCTGCTTGGTGAGCACCTTGTCCTGGGCAAGGAGGAGCCCGGCGGTGCCGCTGCCGGTGAACTTCAGCTGCGCCAGCTCCATCAGCGCCGCGATGTTCACCTCCATGCGGTAGTCCTCGGCGAAGGTTTCGCAGAGGTTGAACACCAGGTCGCACTTGCTCTTCTGTACGTCGCGCAGAATCTCCTGCACGCGGTCGTCGACGCCGACCTTCGTCACCTGGTGTCCGAGTTCCTGACAAGCCTCCACCACCTCGGTGACGACGGGGTCGAGTTCCTCACCCTTGGGCTGATAGTGGAGAACCGCGAGCTTCAGCGGCGGAAGTGGCATGCGCGAGCGAGGAGATTACACGCCCCTCGGCCGCGACGCCAACGTGCAGCCGCCGTCTTCAGTCGGCGTCGAAGAGTCGGCCGGTGTAAAGGTCGTTCATCGCCAGTGCGGTGACGAGCGAGCTCGCGCGGGTGATGTACGCCGAGACGCGGTCGGCTTGCGCAGTCAGCTTCAGCTGACCGGTGCGTGCGATGAGATGGTCGACGACGCTGCGCACCACCGCGCGCTGCACGCCGGTGTACTGCGAGGCAGCCTGGATGAGGGTCTGGCGCTCGTCGGTCAGCAGCTGGGAGGCGGCCAGCGGCGCGGCAGCGGGCGGCTCGAACAGCAGGAACAGTTCCTGGTCGAGCTTCTCGCCAATTTCCAGGTCGGCACGCTCGGTGAGCTCGCGCGACCGGTAGTAGTCGGCCACCGTCTCCTCCATCTGGTCGGCGTCGACGTCGTGCGTCTCCAGGTGCACCTCAGTCGGCTTGTGCCCCAGCTCCTGGGCCAGGACGTCGACGTACGTCAGCTTCTTGAGTGCCGGCCAGTTCCGGTAGCGGTGGCGCCAGTCCAGGCCCGGGGTGAGCCACACCGCGAAGGTCTCGGCGAAATCCTCGTCCGGGTGCTTCTGCGCGTACCAGCCCGGGATGTGGTTGACGTAACGGCGGCTGAAGGGCTTGGGCTTGTATTCCTCGTTGTAGGGCTGGTGGTAGTCGCCGAACAGTTGCTTCCAGGCCGGCGTGTCGTACAGGCGGTAGGCGTAGGCGAAGGCGTGGCCGGCCTCGTGCCGCAGGTACATGAGGATGTCCCGCTCGCTCTCCACCCCGCCCCCCAGCTCGCCCTCGATGGACTGCAGCTGCGGGTTGGCCAGGTAGAAGGGGATGCCGATGACGGGAATGCCGTCCGGACACCCCCACTCGTCGGACAGGTAGCACTGGGGTCGCAGGTCGATGCCCTTGGCCTCGAGTTCGCTGTGGAGCTGCTGAATCAGCCGCTCGAGCGGGGTGCCGGCCAGCTGCAGCTGCAGGTCCTTGATGCGGGCCTTGAGGAGGGCCTGGCGTTCCGGGCGCAGCGGCTCCTTGGCCCGCTCGGGCTGGACCGGCCGCTCATGGAACGAGGGGCTCGGGCCAGCCGGGGGCTGGACAACTTCGGCAGCGGCGGAGGCGAGGGACACGGGGAAATAGAACGTATACGGCCTCCCCCTCATGGCGCTCCACCCGCGTTTCTCCCTCTTCCGTGACCCGTCTTTTCAATGGCTTACACGCTCGGCTGACTGTCGGGTAGGCATCACCCGGTGGATTGACACCCCCTGGGTGGCCGTGGCCACATCCTCCGGCAGACCATCGCGTAGGGGAGCCCCGGACGTCGGGCTGAGACGGCGCACCGACGCCGGACCCTTCGAACCTGAACCGGGTCATGCCGGCGGAGGAAACGCACCATGGGTAGTCAGAACCTCACCGTCGACGCCGCCGCGCTGGCCGGCATCACCCGGGGGCCGCTTCCCGCCTCGCGCAAGGTGTACCTGCAGGGCACCCTGCACCCTGACGTCCGGGTACCGGTGCGCGAAATCTCCCAGACGCCGACGCGGCTTGGCCACGGCGCTGACGCGCAGGAGACGCCGAATCCGCCGGTGCGCGTCTACGACGCGAGCGGGCCCTACACCGACCCTGCCGCCGCCATCGACTTGGGGGCCGGGCTACCGCCAGCCCGGCGTGGCTGGGCGCTGGACCGCCGCGACGTGGAGGAGCGCGGCCGCCTCGGCAGCCTCACGGCGCGCATGCACGAGGAGGACACGCGACTGGCCGGGCTGCGCTTCCCGCAGCGGCGCCGTCCGTTGGTGGCCAAGCCCGGCCGCAACGTCACCCAGTTGCACTACGCCCGGGCGGGGGTCGTGACGCCGGAGATGGAGGCGGTGGCCCTGCGGGAGAACCTTCGGGCGGAGTCCTCGCTGTCGGCGCAGCATGCAGGACAGTCCTTTGGCGCCGCCATCCCCCGGGAAATCACCCCCGACTTCGTCCGCGCCGAGGTGGCGCGGGGCCGGGCCATCATCCCCGCCAACGTGAACCACCCGGAGCTCGAGCCGATGGTCATCGGCCGGAACTTCCTGGTGAAAGTGAATGCCAACATCGGCAACTCCGCCGTCACCTCCTCGATTGAGGAGGAGGTAGAGAAGCTGGTGTGGGCCATCCGCTGGGGCGCCGACACGGTGATGGACCTCTCCACCGGCCCACACATCCACGAGACGCGGGAGTGGATTCTGCGCAACAGCCCGGTCCCCATCGGCACCGTCCCCATCTACCAGGCGCTGGAGAAGGTGGGCGGGAAGGCCGAGGAGCTCACCTGGGAAGTCTTCCGGGACACCCTCATCGAGCAGGCGGAGCAGGGGGTGGATTACTTCACCATCCACGCCGGTGTCCGGCTCGCCTACGTCCCGCTCACCGCCGCGCGCCTGACCGGCATCGTCAGCCGCGGCGGCAGCATCCTCGCCAAGTGGTGCCTGGCCCACCACCAGGAGAATTTCCTCTTCACGCACTTCGAGGACATCTGCGACATCATGCGGGCTTACGACGTCAGCTTCTCGCTGGGGGATGGGCTCCGGCCGGGAAGCATCGCCGACGCCAACGACCGGGCGCAGTTCGCCGAACTGGAAACCCTCGGCGAATTGACCAGGGTCGCCTGGAAGCACGAGGTGCAGGTGATGGTGGAGGGCCCCGGCCACGTGCCGATGCACCTCATCCAGGAGAACATGACGCGCCAGCTCAGCGCGTGCGAGGAGGCGCCCTTCTACACGCTGGGGCCGCTCACCACCGACATCGCTCCGGGCTACGACCACTTCACCAGCGGGATTGGCGCGGCGATGATTGGGTGGTTCGGCACGGCGATGCTCTGCTACGTGACGCCGAAGGAGCACCTCGGCCTGCCCGACCGAGACGACGTGAAGGAGGGCGTGATTGTTTACAAGATTGCCGCCCACGCCGCGGACCTGGCCAAGGGCCATCCCGGCGCCCAGGCCCGGGACAACGCGCTGAGCAAGGCGCGCTTCGAGTTTCGCTGGGAGGACCAGTTCAACCTCTCGCTCGACCCGGAGCGGGCGCGGGCCTTCCACGACGCGACGCTGCCCGCCGAGGGTGCCAAGGTGGCCCACTTCTGCAGCATGTGTGGGCCCCACTTCTGCTCGATGCGCATCACCCAGGACGTGCGGGCCTACGCTGCCGCCCAAGGGGTGGAGGAAGCCGAAGCGCTGGCGCGCGGGCTGGAGGCGAAAAGCGAGGAGTTTCTGGCCGGCGGGGCTGAACTCTACCGCTGAGCGACCTTGGGGAGCGCGTCGAGCCCCGCATCGAACGTGGCCTCGGCCTCGTCGGCGTCGCGGGCGATGGCCTGCGGGGCGCGGGCTCGGGCCAGGGCCATGTCGAGGCGGATTTTGCGCAGGCCATCCACGCCGATATCAACAAAGGCCTTCACCACCTCTGGGTCGAACTGGGAGCCGGAGCAACGCTGCACCTCGGCCATGGCGTTCTCGAAGGAGGTCGCCTTTCGGTAGGGGCGGTCCGACGTCATCGCGTCTAGAGTGTCGGCCACGGCGAAAATCCGTGCGCCGATGTGAATCTCCTCGCCGCGGAGCTTCCGGGGGTAGCCGCCGCCGTCGAAGCGCTCCTGGTGCGACAGGACGATGGTGGCGGGGGTGGCCAGGAAGGGGATGGACTGAATCATCTGGTGGCCGGTGTCCGGATGCTTCCGCATCTCGCCCCACTCGGCGGGGGTCAGCTTCCCGGGCTTGAGCAGCACCGCGTCCGGGACGCCGATTTTGCCAATGTCATGAAGCAGCGCGCCGCGGCCCAGCTCCTCGAGCTCCGGCCCCTGCAGCGACAGGCGCTCGGCGATGGCGGTGGTATATTTCACCACCCGCTGGCTGTGGTCCGACGTCTCGTGTTCCCGGGCGTCCAGGGCTGCCACCAGCGCGAGCAGCGTGTTCTGGTACGTCTGGGCAATGTCCTTGAAGGCGCTGCGCAACTCCGCGGTGCGGTCGCGCACCTTGCGCTCGAGCTTCTTTTGGTAGCGCTTGCGGGCCAGTTCAATCCGGCGCTTGGCCAGCGCTCGCTCGATGGCCCGGATGAGGTCGGTTAGCTTGGGCGGCTTGAGCAGGTAGTCCACCGCCCCGCGCCGCAGGCAGTCCACCGCGGCCTCGGTGTCCCCGTATCCGGTGAGCATCACCACCGCCGTCTCCGGGTGGCGTTCACGGAAGGCTTCCAGCAGCCAGATGCCGTCGCGTCCGGGCATCTTCATGTCGCTGATGACGAGCGGCGGGGCCTCCTGGGCGGCAATGTCCAGGGCCTCCTCCGCACCCGCGGCGGTGCGGCACTCGTAGCCTTCCTCCTGGAGCAGCACGCTGATGACGTCCCGCACCGAAGCGTCATCATCGACAATGAGGATGCGCGTCGGCGCGGCGAGGGTCTCCACGAAAGCCATCCTAGGGGGGCTCCTTGGGCTTGACCACGGGGCAGCGGCGCCCCAGGGGGTCGAGTCGACTCCACGGAAGCTGACCTTTCAAGTTATTCCCGGTCGGTTCCACCGGAACGGCTCAAGGGACAGCGATGGTGTGCGTGCAAGGACGGCCTGGGCCAGAAGCTCGGCGGTGACGGGCGCGAGAAGAATGCCGTTGCGGAAATGTCCGCTGGCGAGGAACAAACCGGGCAGCGGACCGGGCCCCAGCACCGGAAGCTGGTCCTCGGTGAAGGGGCGCAGGCCGGCCCAGGTTTCCACCACCGGGAGGCTTCCCAGCCCCGGGAGGAGTTCCAGCGCCAGGGACAGGATGTGCTTCAGGCCCGCCGCGGTGACTTCCTTGGCGAAGCCTTCGAATTCGAGCGTGCTGCCGGCGAGCAGGTGGCCGTCGGCCCGGGGCACCAGGTAGCCCTGGTCAGAAAAGGCCACGCGCTCGAGCAGCGGCAGCCGGGCCCGCAGCATCACCATCTGCCCCCGGGCCGGGCGCACTTGGCGGGGCGATACCCCCGAGCCGGGGACCAGCCCGGTCCAGGCGCCCGCCGCCACCACCACCGCGTCGGCTTGCAGCCGGGCGCCGTCCACGTCCACCCCGGCGGCGCGGCCGGCCACCTCCAAAAGGGCGCGCACGTGCCCGGCGACGAAGCGCACCCCGGCGCGCGCGGCGGCCATGGACAGGGCCCGCATCAGCAGGCGGTTGTCCACCGAAGCGTCGTCGGGGAAGAGGGCCGCGCCCACCAGGGCCGGGTTCAGCGCCGGTTCCAGGCGCAGCACGGCGTCCGTTTCGAGGAAGTCCGCCGACAGGCCAAGACCCCGCTGCAGGGCGACCCGGGCCCGGAGCCGCTCGCGCGAGGCCTCGGAGAAGGCGATGTGCAGCACGCCCGAGGGACGGAACCCCACCCGGATGCCGGAGAGCGCCTCCACCTCCTCGACGAAGGCGGGGTAGAGAGCACGGCTGCGCAGGCACAAGGTGAGGAAGGGGCCGGCCCCGAGGGATTCGGCCTGGGGCGCGAGGATGCCGCCGGCGGCGCTCGAGGCCTCCGCCCCCGGGACACTGCGCTCGACCACGGTGACCTCCGCGCCGGCTTTCACCAGCCGCAACGCCGTGGCGCAGCCCACCAGCCCTCCTCCCACCACGACGACGTCCATCAGGGGGCCTCCCGCGCCTTGAGCAGCACCTCGGGCGGAACGACGCGCGCACGCGGCGGTGCCGGCCGGTGCGTCCGCCAGAAGAAGTGCAGGGACGCGGCGAGCGCCAGCACCATCAGCACCAGCGTGCGCAGGGGGAAGCGCGGCGAAGGCGAGACGGTCGGGGGTCTGATGTGCAGTGGCTGCATGGTGGACTTGCGGCGGCTGGTCCTTGCTTGCCCCGCACTGGAGGGTTATCCCCCCGGCGCCCCCGGTCTGTGAATGGGGGTGACAGGAGTCCACCGTGGCTGAGACGTTCGACGTGGTCATCATCGGCTCCGGCCCGGGCGGCTACGTGGCCGCCATCCGCGCCGGTCAGCTGGGCCTCAAGACGGCCATCATCGAGAAGGACAAGCGGCTCGGTGGTACGTGTCTGCTTCGGGGCTGTATCCCCACCAAGTCGCTGCTCTGGACCGCCGAACTGTGGGCCCATGTGCTGCACGCAGCCGAGTTCGGCATCGACCTGCAGAGCCCGGTCATCAACTGGGCCCAGGCGATGAAGCACAAGACCAAGGTGGTGACCAAGGGGGCCGACGGCATCGACTACTTGATGAAGAAGAACAAGGTGCAGGTCTTCAAGGGCGCGGGCCGCATCTCTGGCAAGGGCAAGGTGGAAGTCACCCTTCCGAGCGGGGAGAAGCAGGCGCTGGAGGCGAAGAAGACCATCCTCGCCTCGGGGAGTGTCTGCAAGACTCTGCCGACCGTCCCGGTAGACCACAAGCTGGTCTTCAACTCGGACTCCATCCTCGAGTTGGAGAAGGTTCCCGAGAGCATCATCGTCGTCGGCGCCGGAGCGGTCGGCTGCGAGTTCGCCTCCATCTTCGCCCACGTCGGCGCCAAGACGACTCTCCTCGAGTACCTGCCGCACCTGTTGCCCATCGAGGACGAGGACGTCAGCAAGGAACTCGAAAAGCAGTACCGGAAGCGCAAAATCGACTTCGAGGTGTCGGCCCGGGTGGACAAGGTGGAGCCGGCTGGCAAGGGCGTCCGCGTGACGATGCAGACCCCGTCGGGGGTGAAGACGCTGGAGGCGGCCATCCTGCTCTCGGCGGTGGGCCGGGCCCCGGTCACCGACGGCATCGGCTTGGAGAACACCAACATCAAGCTCGAGAAGGGCTTCATCCCCACCGACGGTTTCATGCGCACCACCGAGGCCGGCGTCTACGCCATCGGCGACGTCGTCCCGACGCCGATGCTGGCGCACGTCGCCTCCGCCGAGGGCATCCTCGCGGTGGAGCACCTGGCCGGCAAGGACGTGAGCCCCATCAACTATGACCTCACGCCCAACGCCACCTACTGCTACCCCGAGGTGGCCAGCGTCGGGCTGACGGAGAAGAAGGCGCGCGAGCGGGGCTACGACGTCAAGACGGGCACCTTCCCTTTCAGCGCCATCACCAAGGCCTCCATCTCTGACGAGCAGGGGCTCGGCTTCTGCAAGGTCGTCTCGGAGAAGAAGTACGACGAGGTGCTGGGAGTGCACCTGGTGGGACCGCACGCCACGGAGCTGCTCGCCGAGGCCTGCGTGGCGCTGCGGCTGGAGACCACCACCGAGGAGCTGGGGCGCACCATCCACGCCCACCCAACCCTGTCGGAGATTGTCCACGAGGCGGCGGAGATGACGCTGGGGCACCCCATCAACATCTAGCCGCTCCTCCTGCGTGCAGTGGACGTGTGCTGCGCGCCGACTGACGTTAAGCTTCGCACGACCGTTCGCCATGGCCACGCCCGACCGCTTCCCGCTGCCCCAAGCCCCCACGACGCACAAGCCCGACTGGCTGAAGGTGCGCCTGCCGCACGGCGAGGGCTACGAGAGGGTGAAGGCCACGGTACGCCGGACGAAGCTGGCCACCGTTTGCGAGGAGGCGCGCTGCCCCAACATCGCCGAGTGCTGGGGCGGCGGGACGGCCACCGTCATGCTGATGGGCGAGGTGTGCACCCGGGCCTGCCGCTTCTGCCACGTGAGGGTGGGGGCGCCGCTGCCCCTCGACCCGCAGGAGCCGGAACAGCTGGCCCAGGCCGTGAAGGAGCTCGCCCTCAAGTACATTGTCGTGACGTCGGTCGAATCGCGACGACCGTCCGGACGGCGGAGCCGGCCACTTCGCAGCGGCCATCCGTGCACTGCGCCGCGAGAGCCCCAGCACCACGGTGGAGGTGCTCATCCCGGACTTCCAGGGCGTGGAGCGCGACCTGGCCACGGTGGCCGAAGCACAGCCCGCACGTGGTGGCCCACAACATCGAGACAGTCGAGCGCCTGACGCCCACCGTGCGCGACCGGCGGGCCGGCTACCACCAGTCGCTGCAGGTGCTGGCCTACCTGAAGGCGCGGCCGGAGAAGCTGTACACCAAGAGCTCCGTCATGGTGGGCCTCGGGGAGACGGAGGCCGAGCTGCTGCAGACATTCCAACAGCTGCGCGAGGCCGGCGTGGACGTGCTGACGCTGGGCCAGTACTTGCAGCCCTCGCACTACCACCTGCGCGTGGCGCGGTTCGTCACGCCGGCCGAGTTCGACCGCTACCGGAAGGCTGCCGCCGAGATGGGCTTTCTCTACGTGGCGGCGGGTCCCCTGGTACGCTCCAGCTACCGCGCGGCGGAGTTCTTCCTGCAGGGGTTGATGGAGCAGGGACGCCACGCCTGACGCTCACCCCGTAGCACCCACCCTGGGAGCTCCCTTGGCCACCTTCGAGTTCAAGCTTCCGGACCTGGGCGAGGGCGTGCTCGAGGGGGAGATTGTCCAGTGGCTGGTGTCCCCGGGGGAGGTCGTAGCCGAGGACCAGGGCCTGGTGGAGCTGATGACGGACAAGGCCACTGTCACCGTGCCCACCCCCAAGGCCGGCCGGGTGGTGCAAGTGCACGGCAAAGTGGGCGAGATGGCCAAGGTGCACGCGCTGCTGGTCACCCTGGAGGTGGAGGCCACCGCGCCGCTGGCGGCGGTGCCGTCGCCAGCGGCCGCGCCCTCCGTGAAGGCCGCTCCGGCGCCGGCACAAGCACTGCGCGAAGCGGCCAAGGTGCTGGCCACGCCGGTCACGCGTCGCATGGCCCGCGAGCATGGCATTGACCTCGGTGCCATCTCCGGCAGCGGACCGCAGGGCCGGGTGTTGAAGGCGGACCTGGTGGCGGCGCTCGAAACCGGGCCTGCCGGGACGCCCGCTGTGCGGGAGAGTCCGCGGCTGGTGCCGCTGCCGCACGCCGCGGCAGACGAGCGCATTCCGCTCCGCGGGCTGCGGAAGAAGATTGCCGAGAAGATGGTGCGGAGCAAATTCACCGCGCCGCATTCCACCTTCGTGGAGGAGGTGGACTTCACCGAGCTCATCCGGCTGCGCATGCGGCTCAACGAGTCCCTCGCTGCGGTGGGCGACGACACCCGGCTGTCCTTCCTGCCCTTCTTCTGCAAGGCGCTCGTGCCGGTGATGCAACGCTTCCCCAGCCTCAACGCCAACTTCGACGACGCCAGCCAGGAGCTGGTGGTGCGGGGGGCGTACAACTTCGGCATTGCCGCGGCCACCGAGGACGGGCTCACCGTGCCGGTGGTGAAGGACGTCGCCCGCCTCAGCCTGCGCCAGCTGGCCTCGGAGATTGCCCGGCTGGCCGGGGCCGCCCGGAAGAAGCAGTTGAAGATGGACGAACTGTCGGGCGGGACCTTCACCATCACGTCACTCGGCCCATCCGGCGGACTGCTCGCCCTGCCCATCATCAACTACCCGGAAGTGGCCATCCTCGGCATTCACCGGATTCGCCGTCGGCCGGTGGTGGTGGACGAGGCGGTAGTGATTCGGGAGGTGGGCACCGTCTCCCTCTCCTTCGACCACCGGGTCATCGACGGGCTGGTGGCCGCCGACGCCACCTACGCACTCATCCACCACCTCGAACGGCCGGAGACGCTGTTCCTGGACATGGCCTGAGTCGGAGCGGGGCCGTGCCCGGTGACGTCCGCCAGTTGGTGATGTCCGCCCAGGCCGCCGAGCGTGCGGGGGACCTGCGGCTAGCGCAGGAGCAACTGGAACAGGCGGCGCGCGCCTGCGAAGCCGGCGGCCGCGGCGCCCGGGCGGAGCAGTTGAGGCGGCACGCGCGCCGGCTGGCCGAGACGCTTCCCGGAGACACCCGGAAGCCGTTTCCGGAGCGCGTCCCGGTGCTGGCCGATGCCGGCCAGGCCGCCTGGTGCAGCTTCTGCTGCCGTCCCGGGCAGGAGGTGGGTAGCCTGGTAGCCGGGCCGGCCGGGGCCTACATCTGCCGCGGCTGCGTTCAGCGTGCGCTGTCCCTCCTCGGCAGCGGGGCAGGTGGGGGATGACGGCCCGCGCCCGCTCCCTCCAAGTCTTCCGGCTTGGACGCGTGGAGTATCCCGACGGGCTTCGGCTGCAACAGCAGCTGGCGCGCGCGCGCCGGGAGGGGAGCGTGGGTGACACGCTGCTCTTGCTGGAACATCCGCCCACCATCACCCTGGGGCGCGGGGCCAAGGCGGCCCACGTACTGGCCTCGGCGGAAGAACTCGCCCGGCGCGGGGTGGCGGTCTACCCAACGGACCGCGGCGGGGACGTCACCTACCATGGGCCCGGGCAACTGGTGGGCTACCCCATTCTGGACCTGGCCGGAGCGCGTGCTGACGTCCGCGCCTACGTACGTAGCCTCGAAGAAGGCCTCATCCGGGCCCTGGGCAGCTTCGGGCTTCGGGCGGGACGGATGCCGCGTTGGCCAGGGGTGTGGATGGGGGAGGACGGGCGCGACGCCCGGAAGATTGCGGCCCTGGGCGTGCACATTGCTCGGTGGATTACCACCCATGGCTTTGCCCTCAATGTCAGCCCGGCGCTGGAGGACTTCGACCTCATCCTCCCCTGTGGCATTGCCGAGGCGGGGGTGACGTCCATGGGGCGCGAACTTGGGCAGCCGCCCGCCTGGGAGGCAGTGCAGTCCGCGCTGGGCCAGGCCTACGGGGACGTCTGGGAGTGCCCAGTGCATCAGGCCCAGCCCCAAACCGAGACGGTCTCCATCACCCTCACCCGGGACGGCCGGGCGGGGACGGAGGTGCTGCTGCTGCAGCGGACGGCCGAGCGCGGCGGCTTCTGGCAGCCCGTCACGGGCCGGCGGGGGGCAGGGGAAAGCGCCGCGGCCGCCGCCGCGCGGGAGGTGGCCGAGGAGACCGGGCGGGCCGTGCGCGTCCGGCCGCTGCACTACCGGCACGCCTTCGCCCTTGGCGAGGCCAGCCCGCCGGCGCTGGCGGTGGAGGAGGCATTTGCTGCCAGCTGGGAGGGGGACGCTTCCGTGCGGCTGGGGCCCGAGCACACCGACTTTGCCTGGCTCAGCGTGCCCGAGGCGCTGCGACGACTGCCCTTCGCTGGGCTGAGGCGTGCCGTGGAGCGGGCCACCAGCGCCCCCGGCTCGCCCAGCTGGCGTTAGCTGTCCGCTTTAGCTGTTGCTACAGCGCGCCCCGCGACGCGAGGCGAGCCGGCGCGACGCTGGACCGCTGGACGTCCTGGTCCACCTTCAGGGTGAGGCCTTCCCGCGCCGCCAGCGTGCCCGGGCGCAGACGGCGTGCCTTGCGCTCCAGCGCGCCCATGCCGGCGTCATCCCGTTCCGGGTCGTGGTGAAACAGGACGAGGGTCCGCACCTCGGCCGCCTCCGCCGCGGCAACCGCCGCCGTCCAGGTGCTGTGGCCCCAGCCGACCTTGCCCGGCGGACCGGCATACTCCTCGGGTGTGTACATGGCGTCGTAGATGAGGACGTCGGCGCCGCGCGCGAAGTCGGCGAGCCGCCCGTCTGTCGGGCTGCCATGTTCGATGTCGGTGGCGTACACCACCGAGTGGCCCTGAAAGTCCACGCGGTAGCCGAGCGAGCCGCCTGGGTGATGCAACTCCAGGGCGCGCACCTGCACCTCTCCCAGGTCCACCACGTCCCCCTGTGCAACGGGCCGGTATTGCACGTCGGCCTGAAAGACTTCCGCGGCCGTCACCGGGAAGTAGGGGGGAGCCATCTGGCCAGCGAGGATGGTCTGCACGTCGTGCTGGGCCCGCGTCGGGCCGCGGATGACAAAGTGGTTCCTCGCGTCGAACATGGGCGCGAAGAAGGGCAGGCCCTGCAGGTGGTCGTAGTGGTAGTGGGACAGGAAGACGTCAGCGCTGGCCGGGACTCCCTTCGCCCGGAGGGCCTCCCCGAGGGCGCGGGCGCCCGAGCCGAGGTCGAACACCAGGAGGCGGCCGGCGCAACGCAGCTCGACGCAGGAGGTGTTCCCGCCGTAAACGCGTGTCTTCGGGCCCGGGGCGGGGATGGAACCGCGGACGCCCCAGAAGGTGATGGCGAAGCGCGAGGCTGGCGGCCGCGCGGCGCTAGCTCGCCCTTGCCGCCTGGTCGTCCTCCCCGAAGAGCTCAATCAGGTGCCCCGTGCGCTCGCGCTTTGTCCGCAGGTAGTCCACGTTATGCGGATTGTGCGACGCCGGGGAAGGGATGCGGCTGCGCACCGGCACTCCCTCCTCCACCAGCCCGGCAATTTTCAGCGGGTTGTTGGTGATGAGGTCAACACTGCGAACGCCGAGCAACCGCAGCATGTCGGCCGCCACGTCGTAAGTGCGCAAGTCATCCGGAAAACCCAAGCGACGGTTGGCCTCGTAGGTGTCGAGGCCCTTGGCCTGCAGGGCGTAGGCCTTCACCTTGTTGCCCAGCCCGATGCCGCGGCCCTCCTGGCGCAGGTAGAGAACCACACCCCGGCCGCGCGCCGCGACATAATCCAGCGCCCGGTCGAGCTGCTGACGGCAGTCGCACTTGAGGCTTCCCAGCACCTCGCTGGTCAGGCACTCCGAGTGCACGCGCACCGGAATGCCTTCCTGGCCGAACACTTCTCCCATCACCATCGCCACGTGCTCGCGGCCAGAGTTCTTCTCGCGGAACACGACGATGCGAAATGTCCCCCGCGCCGTCGGAAGCGGAGCCTCGCTGTACAGCTCCAAGCGGTGGGTGCGGCGGGGAAGGGGCTGCGGAGTCTCGGCCATGGGTTGCCTAATAGATGCGCCTTGTAGCCCTACGTTGCGGACGGACCCCACGAAACGGGGAAGAGCTGCACGGCCTCTCCCCGGCCCAGACTAATGGCCTCCATGGGAAAGTGCAGAAGATGTGTTGCGGCAAGGGCCGACCGCACGGCGCCGGACGTCTGGGTGGGCAGCGGCTCGGCCCACACCTCGCCCTCTTTGAAGGTTGCCTGCACCCTGACGAAGTGGGCAAGCCCGGCGCGCTTGCGCAGCTCCACCGCGCTCCGGGCCACCACCGGCGCGGGCAGCACGTCACCTTGGCCCAAAAGACGGCGCAAAGCCGGGCGAACGAAGAGTTCGAAGTCCACCAGGGACGACGTCGGGTTTCCCGGCAGGCCGAAGACGAGCGTCCGGCCCCGGCGGGCGAAAGCCAGGGGCTTGCCCGGCCGGATGGCCACGCCCCAGAAATCACTCTGGACGCCCAGGCTGTCGAAGGCACGCCGGACGAAATCCTTCTCTCCCACCGACATGCCCGCGCTGGTAAGCACCACGTCGGAGGCGAGCGCCGGGGCGAGGAGCCGCTCCACGTCCTGCAGGGTGTCCCGGGCGATGCCCACCAGGTGCGGGACGCCCCCGGCACGACGGACGGCGACGGCCAAGGAGGGGGAGTTGGTGTCGACGATGAGGCCCGCGCGGTGCGCGTCGGGCCGGCACAACTCATCCCCGGTGGCGAGGATGGCCACCTGGGGCCGGCGTGGGACGGAGGCACCGGTGAGACCCTGGCCCCAGAGAAGCCCCAGTTCCGGAATACCGAGGGGCGTACCTTCGGCCAGCAGCAATTCACCCGCCTTGGCGTCCTCCCCGGCCCGGCGCACGTTGGCGTCCGGCGGCACCGCCTCGAGGAGTTCCACCTCACCCAATCCCGGCCCGCTGTGCCGACGGGTGCGCTCCTGCATCACCACCGCCGTGGCGCCTTCGGGCACCGGCGCCCCCGTCATGATGCGGGCTGCCTCGCCGAGGCCCAGCGCCCGGGTGGGCGTCTGTCCGGCGTAGATGGCTTCCACGACGCGCAGCCGGGCGCCGGCCGACCCGGTGTCCACGGCCCGCACCGCGTAGCCGTCCATGGCCGAGTTGTCCCAGGGCGGCTGGGTGAAGCGCGCCACCACCGGCTCCGCCAGGGCGCGCCCGAGGGCCTCCTCCAGTGGCACCCACTCCGGACTGAGCGGCGCGCAGGCCGCGAGGATGCGGGTCTGCGCCTCGGTGACGCTGAGCAGGGCCGGGTCCATCGCGAAACCACTAGTCTGCCACAAATTTTTAGGAATTTAAGGGACTTAGATTGACAAAAGCAGGGCCGGGACGTTAGGAGGCCAGCCGTGACGTCGAAGGCTAGGACTGGGGCCAGGGCGAAGAAGCGTCCCGCAAAGACCCCGCCCAAGAAACCCTCCAGCAAAGTTGGACTCTTGAAGAGCGCCTCGCGGAAGGTGGCGACCGCGGTCGCGCGTCTGCGGGCGGCGGCCAAGCCAGCCCCGGCGAAGGGTATGCCGGCGAAGGGTGTGCCGGCGAAGGGTGTGCCGGCGAAGGGTGTGCCAGCGAAGGCGGTGTCGGCGGCCGCGCCAGTGCGTCTGCCGGAGCGCCAGCGCCCGCGCGCCACCAAGCTGCCTCCCGTGGCCGAGTCCCTCACCCGTCGGGAGATGGAGCAAATTCTAACCGCCGCTGCCGGCCGCGGCGTCGCTGGCGAGGGAAGCCTCAAGGGCCGCCTGGTAGTGAAGGACGGGTTGCCCTGCCTGCATGTCGTCGGTCGCGACAAGCGCGAGCTGGTGTTCCTGCTTCAGGGGCCGGACCAGGAGGTCCTTCCGGCCTACGTGGACCACAAGGTCAGCGTGACCGGCCTCATCAAGAAGACGCACAACTACGGCGGCATGGTGGACGTGCGGAAGTACTCGGCGAAGAAGCCGGAGGCGGAGGGCGTCGAGCCGCCCCCGGCGCCGATGAAGCTGAGCTACCTCTCGCCGGGCGAACTGGAGCAGGTCTCCAACCCCGGCATGGGTGCGGGCATGCGCGGCTTTGCCACGCTGCGGGGTGCCCTCGAGATGACCGGCGACGCGTACGTGCTGGTGGTCTCCAACGGAGGTACGCGCCAGCAGGTGTCCTTCCTCCTGGAGGGCAAGCTCGGGAAGTCGATGCGAAAGTCCATCGGGCACCAGGTGCAGGTCTCCGGGGTGATGGACAAGACGTCGGGGTGGGGTGGCCGCGTGGCGGTGGAAGTGGTCGAGTTGCGACCCCACGAGCTGCGCAGTGTCTCGCGCGATAACCTCGACGTCCTCAAGGTGAACGGCAATGACGTCGACGGCCCCTTGGAAGTCAAGATGAATAGCGGCCTCAGCGTCACGCTCCCCGAACGCACCGGGCACATGTGGGCCATTGAACCCACCGTCGCCAAGCGGGTGGGGTTGCGCGAGGCCGTCTTTCACCCCTCCCAGAGCGGGCCCGGTGTCCGGGAATTCTTTTTCACACCGCGCAACCCGGGCGTCTTCGACGTCGACTTCTTCCTGGCCAAGGCCTTCGCTCCGGCGCAGGTCCACAAGACGGTGCGTCTCACCGTCTCGGTGAAGGCCTGACCCCCGGGTCCGCGGGCATGCCGCTCGAGCCTTCGGTCCTGCTGAAAGCGCTGCGCGCTTCGGCCCAGCCCTTGGGGCTGCAGGACCTGCTGCGTCGGGCGGGGCTTTCCAGCGCCAAGCGTGCGTCGGCGGAGCGCGCTCTGGCCGAGATGGTACGCGCAGGCACGGTCCGCCGCGACGGCAAGCGCTTCGCCCTGGCCAAGCAGGCCGAGGCGCACGCCGGCCCCCCCCCGCCGGGGCGACGGCCAGCCGAGGGGCGCTCAGGCCGGGGCGGCGGCCTGGTCCGCGAGGGGCGCCTTCAAGTCAACGAGCGGGGGTTTGGCTTCGTGGACGTCGGCGAGGAGGAGGACCTCTTCGTCCCGCCGCCGGAAGCCGCCCGCGCCCTCGACGGTGACCGCGTCCGGGTGCGCGTGCACCGCCACGGCGGCCGCACCGAGGCCGAGGTGCTGGAAGTCGTCGAGCGGCAGCGCTCGGAACTGGTCGGGACCTACCAAGTCCAGGGCGCGATGGCTTTTGTGCGCCCGCACGAGGGCACCATCCCCGCCCCGGTGCGCGTCCCCAGGACGCAGCTGGCGCAGGACGGCGACGTCGTCCGCGTGCGGCTGTCCCCCCCCAGTGGCGGGGAGGCCTTGCAGGGTGAGGTGATGGGGTCCCTCGGACGCCCCGGGGACCCGTCCCAGGACGTGCTCGCGCTGGTGGTGGCAAAGGGCTTCAGCGACCACTTCCCCGGCACGGTGATGGATGCGGCGGCCCGCGTCGAGGCGCGCGTCTCGGAAGCGGAGGCGCGGTCCGAGTCGCGCCGGGACCTGCGGGGCCTGCACCTGGTTACCATCGACGGGGCCGATGCACGCGACTTCGACGACGCGGTGTGGGCCGAGTCGCTGCCGGGCGGCGGCGTGCGCCTGCTGGTCGCCATCGCCGACGTCAGCCACTACGTCCTGCCGGGCAGCCCCCTCGACACCGAGGCCCTCCATCGGGGAACCAGCGTCTACCTGCCGGACCGGGTCCTGCCCATGCTGCCGGAGCGGCTGTCCAACGGCATCTGCTCGCTGCGGCCGGGGGAGGACCGGCTCTGCCTGGTGGCCGACATGGAGTTTGGTGCGGGGGCGGTCCGGCGCAAGTCGACGCTATACCCGGCTGTCATGCGCAGCGCCGCCCGGTGCACCTACGACGAAGTGCAGGCGGTGCTCGACGGACAAAACGTGCCTGGGCGCGACGGTTTCTTGCCGCTCTTCCGGCGGCTGGCCGGGCTGGCCTCGGCCCTGCGGCGGATGCGCGAGGCGCGCGGGGCGCTGGACTTCGACTTGCCGGAAACCCGGGTGGTGGTGGATGGCTCGGGCCGCCCGGTGCGGATGGAGCGCCGCGAGCGAAAGGAGAGTCACCGGCTGGTGGAGGAGTGCATGCTGGCGGCCAACGAGGCGGTGGCCGCCTTCTTCCAGGGTGAGGGGCTGCCGTCCGTCTACCGGTTCCATGGCGAGCCGGACGAGGCCAAACTGGAGGCCTTCGCCGAGCTGGCCCGCGCCCATGGTCTGAAGGTGCCGGGAAGCCGCCGCCCGACGTCGCTCGAGCTGAACCGCTTCATCCAGGAATTGGAAGGGAAGCCGGAACAGCGGGCCCTCAACCAGGTCCTGCTGCGCTCGATGATGCAGGCCATCTACTCCCCGGATTCGGTGGGGCATTACGGCCTGGCCGCCGACGAGTACCTGCACTTCACCTCCCCCATCCGCCGCTACCCGGACCTCCTGGTGCACCGGCTGCTGCGGGCGCACTGGCAGCGGCAGGGGCGGGGCCGTGGAGCGCCCGAGCTTGGACAGGAGGTGGAGTCGCTGCGCACCATGGCGGCCCGGGCCTCCGAACGTGAGCGTGCCGCCATGCAGGTGGAGCGCGACGTGACTTCCTTCTACGCCGCCCTACTGATGCGGCCCCGGGTGGGGGAGACGTTTTCCGCCACTGTCTCCGGGGTGGCGGACTTCGGCGTCTTCGTCGAGCTCGACAGGGAATATGTCGAGGGCCTGGTCCCCGCCGACGCCCTGGGCAGCCGCTCCCGTTTCGACGAACGATTGCACGCCGTGGTGCTGGGGGACGGGCGGCGGGTACGGGTGGGGCAGGGCGCCACCGTGCAGCTGCGCAGCGTCAACCTGGTGCGCCGGCAACTGGACTTCACCCTGGTGGACTGGGGCACCGGCCCGACCGAGATGGAACCGAACGCCGACTCGGCCCACCCGGGCTTCGACAAGCGGCGGGCGCGGGCAGCGGGCCGGCCCGCCCCGCAAGCGCGTGGCCGTCCCCAGCCCGGGCGTGCCCATGCCCCGGGGCCCAGCCCAGCCCGGGGCGGGCGCGGGAAGGGCAAGAAGAAGGGCCAGGGCGGTGCGGGCGCAGGCGGCGGAGGCGGCGGACGGGGCCGGAGACGCCGACGGTGAAGCGCCGCGGGCGGGGCGGCACGCGGCCGTCTCTACCTCGGGGCCTCGCCTTGGCTGTCCTGGGCCTTGGGGCCGCGGGGGCCGTCGCCGGCATTGCGGTGCTGGCGCGGTCGCGCAGCGAGGAGCGGCTGTCCGTGGAGGCGGCCTCTTCGGCGGAGGGCGCCCAGCCCAGGCCGCTCGAGGGTGACGGGGTGCTGGACAGGCTGCTGGGAGCGGCCCAGGCGCCGGACGCCTCGCTGGTGGCGCTCGACGCGGCAGCGCATGCGCTGCTGGTGCGGGAACGCTTCGAGGAGGCGGAGGCGCTGGTGGAGCGGGCGCTCGCTGCCTCCCCAAAGGACGCCGAGGCCGTCATTCACCGGGCGGTGCTGCGCGGTCTGGCCGGGGAGACGGCAGTGGCGCGGGCTGCACTGGAATCCCTGTCCTCCGGACCCGCCGGCTGGGAAGCCTCCCTCTTCTCGGCGGGCTTGGCGCTGCGGGACGGGGACGAGGCGGCGGCGCTGCCTGCGCTGCGACGCTTTCTGGCCGAGGCCCCCCGGGCGGAAGTCACGCCAGCGCTGCGGGAGGAACTGGCCCACCTGGAAGCGCGCGTCGGGCCACCGCAGGCGAAGAAGGTACCCTAAAACCAAGCATCAGACGCGACGCGTCAGCTTCAAGAATACTGAGAGTTCCTTGACAGCGCACGACGGTTCCTTGAATTTACACGGCCCGGTTTCTGTTCAACGACAGCCAGGAGCACACGAATGCGGATTCTGAGCGCGCTGGGAGTGGTCCTCTGTTCCTCGGTGGCCTGGGCCCAGTACGCCGCGGCGCCGGTCACCAACGGCGGGAGCATCTCGGGGAAAATCACCTACGACGGCACGCCTCCCAAGCCGGCCACCATCACCATCACCCAGGACCCGGCGACGTGCGGGGCGAGTCGCCTTGAGGACTCATGGTCCATCGCTGCGGACGGCGCGGTGGAGAACGTCGTCGTCTACCTGGTGGACATCAAGAGTGGGAAGAAGATGGACTTGCCGGCTCAGCCGACGGTCGACCAGAAGGGCTGCCACTACGTACCCCACGTCCAAATCATCGCGAAGAACTCGGAGCTTCAGGTGAAGAACAGCGACCCCATTCTTCACAACATTCACTCCTACTTGGGCACGAGCACGGTCATCAACCTGGCGGAGCCGAAGCAGGGCATGGTCATCCCCAAGAAAATCACCAAGGCCGGTGGGATGACGCTCAAGTGCGACATCCACAACTTCATGCGCGGCGCCATCTTCACGGCCGACAACCCCTATGCGGCGCTGACCGGCAAAGACGGGACCTTCGAGATTAAGGACATCCCCCCGGGGACCTACGAGATTGCCACCTTCCACGAGGTGGGCAGCCCGAAGAGCGGCTCCATCACGGTGAAGGCCGGAGAGAAGGCCACCTACTCGGCGAAGATTAAGTAGGGGCTTTCCATCTCCGCCGCCCCCTCGAGCAGCGACATCGCTGCGCCGCGTACGCTGCAGAGCACGCTCGCGGACCTGGTCGGCCGTCCGCTCTTCTGGGTGGTGGCGGTGGGGGTGCTGGCGGGCTGGCCGTTCGTCTCAGGCCTCCTGCGCCACCCGCCCGCCGTTCCGGAGGCGCTCGGGACGCTGCCGCCCTTCTCGCTGACGGAGCCGGGCGGCGAGCGGCTGGACAACGCGGCCCTGGCTGGCCGCGTCTGGCTTTTGGGCTTCGTCGACATGGGGTGCATCAGCTGCGCGGAACGCCTGGGAGGCGCCCTGGAGAAGCTGCAGTACCGCATCCGCAACGTGGGGCCGGCCGTGGCCATGCTGGAAGTCGCGGTGCCTTCGGCCACGCCGGTGGTGGACGTGACGGGCGAGATGACGCGGCGCCACGCCAATCCGCGCCAGTGGCACACCGCCACCGGCCCGGATGCGCGCCGCCTGTTGGCGGAGGTGGGGGCGCTGGTGCTCAGCCGGGGTGCCATGCTGGAGGCCGGTGGCGCGGTGGCCCTGGTGGACCGCGAGGGCCGGGTGCGGGGCGTCGAAGGCATCGAGGCGCCCGAGGCCGTCGACCGCCTGGTGTCCCAGCTAACGCTGCTCCTTAACTTTCCCCAAGCCCGGTAGTCGTTTTGCAGGAATCCGCCTTGGCGCGCTGCGCAAGCAATTGGTTTTCGCGAATTAGTTGGGGTGATGCAAAATTTAAGTCTTGAAAGAGGCTGAGTGGTCCGTGTTTGCTGCGTGACGTTCTTCTCGTTCGGTGGAGGGGATGCATGGGACGCCGATTCACACTCGTTGCCGTCTTGCTTGCAGTGGGAGCGATTCTCTTGCCGACCTCCGCCCACGCCATCCCGGCGTTCGCGCGGAAGTATGGCGTCGCCTGTTCTGCCTGCCACACCAACTGGCCGCGGCTGAACCAGTTCGGCGTGAACTTCCGGGACAATGGCTACCGGATGAACCGGGAGCGGGACAACCCCGTCACCCAGAACGGTGCCTACTGGCCCATCGCTTTCCGGACCACGGTGGGCTTCCAGTATACGAACCAAACCCTCGTCCCGGTGGACCCGACGCCGTCCAACCCCAACGGGCTGGCGACCACCCAAACCGGCACCTTTGGCTTCACCGGACTGGACATGCTCACCGCCGGCACGCTGGGGGAGCAGATTAACTTCCTCGTGGTCTTCACGCCGGGGTTGGCGAGCTCCGGCTTCTTCACCGCGCCTTCGCTCGACGGCAGCGACCTCGAGTCCGCCTGGATCGGCTTCACCCGACTGTTTGGCACGCCCTACGCCAACATCCGCGTCGGCAAGATGGCGCCGGACCTGCCGGTCGACGAGCACCGCATCTACTTCCTCACCGTCGGGTACCAAGTTTACCACTTCCAGGCGATGGGGAGCGCCGTCACCTTCGCTCCCGGCGACAACACCGGAGGCCTCGAGTTCTACGGGCACGACGAGTTGAGCAACCTCCGCTACTCCATCCTCCTCAACAACGAATCCGGACAGTCCCTGTGGTCGGCCAACGTCGTGAGTAATCCCAATGTGTGGGCCCACCTTGAATACTTCTGGCTCACGGGAGGCGACGTCCTCGCGTCGATTCAACCGGGCATCTTCGGTGCGGTCGGCTGGCAGCCCACCAAGTTCCTCACGGCGGGGGGTGCCCCGGTCAGTGGGACAGGCTACAGCCTGGCGAACTACTACCGCATCGGCGGCGAGCTCCACTTCCAGTTCCTCAGCGCGGTCAACCCGCTGACGCTGGACGGGGTGGTCTACTACGGCAACGACAGCGCGGCGCTCATCTCCGGAACCACCGGAGTTCCCGGCCAAAACGCGGACGGAACCCCCACCGTGAACGCGAGCTGGTTCGGCGGATTCGCCGAGCTGAGCTACACGCCTAGCCCGGAGTGGACGTTTGCCTTCAAGTACGAACGCATCGTCACCCTCCAGCAGGGCTCGCTCGACTACTCCCATGCCGAGGGCAGCTTCGATTCCTGGGTCGCCCTGGTGCGCTACTACGTAGCAATCTCCAGCCGGGCAGGCGTCGCACTCCACGCTGAATTCAGCCAGGCGGCGACCACCGTCGCCGGGTTGCCGTCCGGCGTCGGTCCGCCACTAGGCAGCACGCTCCTCCTCGCCGTTGACTTTGCCTACTCGAGAGGGACTCCACGATGACAACACACCGTCCAGTGCTCGCGGTCTTCCTCTGCCTCGCCACCCAGCTGGTCCTTCCTGCCGCAGCGTCTGCGGACGACAAGCCAGTGCCCATCGACGAGGGCCTCGCCAAGAAAGGGGAGGGCGTGTATTTGCGCTGGTGCGTGTCCTGCCACGGCGCGCTTGGCGATGGCCGGGGCTACTCGGCTCAATGGCTCGAGCCGCGTCCGCGGGACTTCACGTCCGGCATCTTCAAGTGCCGCTCCACGCCCAGCGGCACGCTGCCGACCAACGCGGACCTGCTGCGCACTTTGAGAGTCGGCCTCTACCATACCTACATGCCGCCCTGGGCCGTGTTGGGGGACGCGCAGCTCCACGCGGTCATCGAGTACCTGAAGACTTTCTCGTCGAAGTGGAAGGAGGAGGCACCGGGAACGCCCATCGTCATTCCGCCGGAGCCGCCAAATGATGAAGCGTCCGTGAAGCGGGGCAAAGGCATCTGGAAGAACAACCAATGCGAGAAGTGTCACGGGCCGGAGGGCAAGGGCAACGGCGCCTCCGCCCCCACGCTCCGCGACGACTGGGGATTCCCCGACCAACCGTTCAACTTCACGGCCAGCGACAAGCGCAAGTGCGGAACGACCAACGTGGACCTCTACCGGACGTTCATGACCGGCGTCAGTGGTAGCCCGATGCCGTCGTTCGGTGACAGCATCAGCCAGCAGGACGCCTGGGACCTCGTCCACTACGTCAACAGCCTGTTGCTGCCGCCCGATACCGAATACCCCATCGCGGAGCACTACTGATGAGCACCTCCGCCCACGCCCACGGGCCTGCGGTCGCCTGGCCGCCGGACCGAATGCTGGGCAACGTCCGCCCCGCCAAGCTGGCGATGTGGATTTTCTTGCTCTCGGACTGGCTCACCTTCGCCGGGTTGCTGCTCGGCTACGCTATTCTCCGGGCCGAGAGCACGGTGTGGCACCACCCGGGAGAACCGTCGCTCAACATCCCGTTCACGGCGATGCTTACCCTGGTGCTGGCCGTCTCCAGCGTGACCATCATCCGGGCCTACGACGCCGCCTCGGCGGGCAACCGCGGCGGCACCAGCCGCTGGCTCCTCATCACCGCCGGCCTCGGGTTGCTGTTCCTCGTCGGCCAGTACCAGGAGTGGATTGGCATCTGGCACCCCGGGTTGATGAAGGAAGGTCTGGTCTTCGGCCAGACCGCCTACGCCAACACCTTCTACGTCATCACCGGGTTCCACGGCGCCCACGTCATGGCAGGCGTCATCTACCTGCTCATCACCCTTTACCGGAACTCCCGTACGGCGGTGACCGGCAACGAAGTCGAGCTGGCGGGACTGTTCTGGCACTTCGTCGACTTCGTCTGGAACATCGTCTTCGTCTGCATCTATCTCATTCCGTAGCGGAGCCAATGTGAGCGCTGAAGCACACTCGGTCGAGCCTTCTTCGGGGCACCACATGACCCCCACGCAGACGTGGGTGGTCCTCGGCGTGCTCGTCGTCCTCACCGGCCTGGAAGTGGCGGTGGCCATGTCCAACGGAGGGCACGGGCTGGTCACCGTCGCGCTCTTCGTACTGGCCATCGCCCAGGCCGCCTATTTCGCGCTGGTGGCGATGGGGCTGGGAGGCGAGACGGCCACCATGAAGAAGCTGGTGGCCATCCCGCTCATCATCGCGGTCTTCTATACCGTCATCCTCTGCACGGATGCCGCGTGGCGGGCGTTGGGCTGGGTGGTCTCGAAATGACGTCGCTTTTCCTTCAGCTGGTGGCTTGCCCAATGTGCGCGCAGGCGCAGGCCTCGCGCGTGGCCTGGTTGCTTCCCTTCATGCTCGCAGTTCCCTGGGTCGTGTCGGCGGTGGTCATCCGTTACGTGCGACGCCTGGCATAACGCCGGCCGGAGGTTGCCCTACAGATGCATTCCCTCAACTGCCTCGCGCTGCTGTTCTCCGGCCCGTTTGACGCCGTCAAGCTGTTGCACGACGGGTCCGAGCTCGGCTGGAAAATCGACGACACCATCACCGAAACGAGCTTCTTCGTCATCATCCTTTTCATCATGACGGTGGTGTGGATGCTGTACTCGGTGTTCCGCCACGGAGAGAGCCACCCGGCGGTGTACGAGGATGGCGCGGACTACAAGTCCTGGCGCTGGACCGCCCTGACCGCGGCCCTCATCTTCATCGTCGTCGATGGACTGTTGCTCTTCCACAGCACGGAGTTCATGTGGGGGACCTTCTTCGACTTCAAGGGGGCGGAGGCGAAGCCGGGAGCGGTGCGCATCGAAATCAACGCCCACCAGTGGGCCTGGAACGCGCGCTACGCGGGCACCGACGGCAAGTTCAACACCGCCGACGACATCGTCGTCCTCAACGACATCGTCGTGCCGCTGGGGGCGCCGGTCATCTTCCAGATCGCCTCCACCGATGTCATCCACAGCTTCAACATCCCCAACCTGCGGATGATGGTCGACGCCGTCCCCGGGACGGTGAACCGGATGTGGATTCAGGCCAAGGAAGCCGGGGTCTACGAGATTGTCTGCTCGCAGCACTGCGGGGCCAACCACTACAAGATGCGCGGTACGGTGACGGTGCTTCCCAGGGCCGAATACGACCGCTGGGCGCAGGTCACCGCCGTCAATGCCACTCGTGCCTTCGACCCCAAGGACACGGACGCCCATTGGGGCTGGGACTGGGCCGAGCACTCGAGGGTCGAATGACTGCACAGGAAGCCACTTTCAACCGCCAAGTCATCGAGCGCTCCAGCCGATTCATCCGGCCCCGACGACCTTCTGGAGCAAGTACCTCTGGTCGCTGGACCACAAGATCATCGCCAAGCAGTTCCTCTGGGCGGGGCTGATCTTCCTGCTCATCGGCGGCACGCTGGCGATGATGATTCGCTGGCAGTGGGCCTTCCCCGGTCAGCCGGTGCCGGTCCTCGGGCCGACCGTGTTGCGCAGCTCGGGCGGCGTCATCGGCCCGGCGCTCTACATGCAGGTCTTCACCATGCATGGGCTGATCATGATCTTCTTCGCCATCACGCCGATCCTCATCGGCGCGTTCGGAAACTTCTGCATCCCGCTGATGATCGGCGCCCGGGACATGGCCTTTCCGTGGCTCAATGCCCTGTCGTTCTGGGTCTTCGCTTTCAGCCAGTGCCTGGTCATCGGCGCCTTCTTCGGAGACCTCGGCGCAGCCGGCGCGGGATGGACCACGTACCCGCCGCTCTCGACCAACGTCGGCACCCCCGGCACCGGACAGACGTTGATGGTCGCTGCCGTCTTCGTCACCGGTGTCGCCTCCATCATGGGCGGCATCAACTACGTCACGACCGTCATCCGGCTGCGCGCGCCGGGCATGACCTACATGCGCATGCCGCTCACCGTGTGGGGGCTGTTCCTGACCGCGATCCTGAACGTACTCTTCGTTCCGGTGCTGGGCGCGGCGGCGCTGCTGCTGCTCATGGACCGCATCTTCGGCACCCAGTTCTTCATCGCCGGCGCGGCCGCGGTGAAGGGCGGTGGTGACCCCATCCTCTTCCAGCACCTGTTCTGGATCTTCGGCCACCCGGAGGTCTACATCCTCATCCTCCCGGCCTGGGGCATCGTCGCCGACCTGCTGGCCTTCTTCGCCCGCAAGCCCGCCAACTGGTACAAGGGCTCGGTGCTGTCGATGAGTGCGGTCACCATCCTCAGCGCGGTGGTGTACGGCCACCACATGTTCCTGACCGGCATGAACCCGCTGCTCGGGCAGGGCTTCATGCTCGCTGACGCTCATCATCAGCGTGCCGGCCGAGGTGCTGTTCCTGAACTGGCTGCACACCATCTGGAAGGGCTCCATCCGGCTGACCGTCCCGATGCTCTTCGCCTTGGGGATGGTCTTCGTGTTCGGCCTGGGCGGGCTCACCGGGCTGTACCTCGGCGCCGCCACCCCGGACCTCTACCTGCACGACACCATGTTCGTGGTCGGCCACTTCCACTTCACCATGGCCGCGGCCTCCTTCCTGGCCAGCTTCGCGGGCCTCTACTTCTGGTTCCCGAAGATGTTCGGCCGCATGATGAACGAGACACTCGGGAAGATTCACTTCTGGTTCAGCGCCGTCGGCATCACGGCCGTCTTCGCCGGACAGCTGCTGGTCGGCTACGCCGGGCAGCACCGCCGGCTGTACGAACCCGTACGCCTACGACATCTTCAAGCCGCTGCACGGGCTGAACCAGTGGACCAGCTACTTCGCCTTCGTGCTCTTCTTCGCGCAGGTCATCTTCATCTGGAACTTCCTCTCCAGCTTCTTCGTCGGCAAGAAGGCGGAGGCCAACCCGTGGCAGGTGGGGACGCTCGAGTGGGGGATCGCCTCGCCACCGCCAACGCACAACTTCGACGCCATTCCCATCGTCCACCGCGGGCCGCACGAGCTCAGCAACCCGGAGCTGGTGAAGAAGCTGGGCCGCGACTGGATGGGCCAGGCCGAGGTGGTGGCCGAGGGGCCGGGGGCCGTGCGGACGGCGCAAGGAGCCTCGTGAGCGTGGCAGCCACCCGGGACGTCATCCCCTACCGCCCGGTCGCGGCGCGCGGAGAGGACACCGCGTGGCTGGGGATGTTCATCTTCCTGGGCAGCTGGGCGATGCTGTTCGCCTCGCTGTTCTTCTCCTACGGCGTGTTGCGGTTGCACCAGCCGGCCTGGCCACCGGGCGGCACGCCCCCGCTCCCGCAGCTGTTGCCCCTGGTCAACACCGGGGTGCTGGCACTCACCTCGCTCGTCCTGCAGCGCGCGCTGAACGCCGCGCGCCGCGGCGAGAAGTCACGCGCGGTGGCAGGCCTGGTCGAGGGCCTGGTGCTGGGAGCCGTTTTCGTCGCCCTCCAGGTGGTGCTCTGGACATCTCTCTTCAGGTCCGGCCTTGCGCTGGAGGATGGCTCGCTGGCAGCCGTGGTGTATGGGCTCACCGGCTTTCACGCGCTGCACGTCGCGGCGGGGCTGGTGGGGTTGGGTCTCCTGCTTCCGGCCGTGCTGCGGGGGACGCTGAACGCGGCGCGGAACAACCGGCTGCGGCTGTGGGTGATGTACTGGCACTTCGTGGGCGTGGTCTGGCTGACCATGTACCTGCTCATCTTCGTCGTCTAGAGGGGTCCACCGTGCGCTGGCTCTACGTCGCACTCGTTTCCATCTTCGTTCTCTCCGGCTGTCACCGGGAGGACAACACCTTCACCGCGCCGCGGAAGTTCGCCGGCAAGACGGTGTCCGCGGAGGTCCTCAACAAGGGCCACGTGGCCTATTTGCAGTATTGCCGCGCTTGCCACGGCGACAAGGGAGACGGCCGCGGCCCGTCCGCCGAAGGCCTGCGTCCGCCTCCGCGCAACTTCACGCAGGGCGAGTTCAAGTTCGGCTGGGTGCTCGACCAGAAGCTGCCGCGCGACGAGGACCTCGTCCGCATTGTCAGAAGCAACCTGCACGGCTCGGCCATGATTGGCTGGGAAGTCCCTGACCAGCAGCTGGACACCATCATCCAGTTCATCAAGACTTTCTCCGACGCATGGAAGGACGACGACGCAGTGGGGGAGCCGGTGGTGCCCGCGCCGGACCCGTGGGTGGGCAAGGAATCGGCCGCCATCGCGCGGGGCAAGCTCTTGTACCACGGCTACACGCAGTGCCTGACCTGCCACCCGGCCTATGCCAGCCCGGAGGAAATCAGCGCTGCTTCCCAGCAGCTGTCCAGCAAGCCCACCACCGAATTCCGTCCGCACATGTACCAGCCAGAGCTCAAGGACAGTGACTACATGGCCGGCGACTACAAGGTGCAGCTGCTGCCTCCGGACTTCCTCGTGAACACCGTCAAGTCGCCGCGGGACGAGACGCAGCTGGCGGACCTCTACCGGCTGCTGGTGGCCGGAGTCACCGGCGCGGCAATGCCGGCCTGGGACCCCAACGTCCTGCCGGAGAAGACGAGTGACGTGTGGGCCCTCGCCTACTACGTACGCTCGCTGGTACAGCTGCGGCAGACGACCGCGGGGCTGGCGCTGCGCGCCAAGTTGAATGCGACGCCACAGCCGGGCGAGGTGAAGGGCGGGCCGCGCTAGCGGCCTAGCGTCCGCGCGGCCCCGGGCGTGCGCCTTTCCACTGTCCACCAGATTGTCATCGGCGGGGCCGCCGTCGGGGCGGCCTTGGTGTGCCTGTACGCCGCCGTCCTGGCTTCTCAGGGCCAGGGGGCGACGTGGGGCTTGCTGGCCGCTTCGGCCGCCATCTGCGCGGTGCTTCTCGGGCTGTACCTGCGCCGGTTCCGGCGAGCGCTTCGCGCCCGGGAGGCCAAGCCCTAGTTGGCGCCTGGCCAGGGCCCCCCTGACGCCCTCACCAGTGGAAGAGGGCCTGGGCGTTGTCGAAGAACACCTCGGCCTGCTCTTGGGGGGTGAAGCCCAGGCGATGGACGCTGCCGGCGGCGTCCTCCAGTCCGGTGAGGGGCCAGTCCGAGCCGAAGAGAATGCGGTCCACGCCCACCTGCCGGCACACCCACAGCAGCTGCGCGGCGTAGGGCGAGTCCGCGTACAGCGGTGCCACCGCCGACAGGTCAAACCAGACGTTGCGCGGCGTAAAAGGATGCAAGTCCAGCATCCGGAAGAGGAGGACGTCGGAAAAGCGCACGCCGCCCAGGTGCGTTAGGACGAGGCGCGCCTGGGGTAGCGCCAGCGCCAGCTTCCCGACTTCATAGGCCGCGTTGGGCCACCAGCCTTCGATGTACACCACCAGCTTCAGCGCCGTTGCCCGGGCCACCAGCGCGTGCACTTCCGGTGTCCCGAGGTCGAGGCGCTCCGGGGACAGCTTCACCCCAGCGAAGCCCAGGCCAGCGACGCGTTCGGCCTCCCGCAGCGCTGCCTCGCCGTCCAGGGCGGGAAGGGCGGCCACCGCCAGAAAGCGGCCCGGGTGGGCGCGGGCGAAGGCGGCGAGGTTGTCGTTGCCCTGACGCACGCCCGCGGCGTCCGCCGCCGGGGGCGGCACGGCCAGCAGCACGGCCCGTTCGACGTGGGCTTGCACCATCTGCTGCGGCAAGTCCCCCGCCTTTTCCCCGCTGCGGGGCCGCAGCTGGCCCGCGGCGTCGTAGTGTGCATGGGCGTCCACCAGCGGCCCGGAAAAGGGCACGGCACAGCCGAGAGGGCCCAAAAACGCGGCCAGGGCCTGGGCACGCCACGGCTTCATGCGTCCCTCAGCGTGACACGGGTGACGCCGTCGCCGCCCTGGTGGGCGTCGCCCGGCTGGAAACCCTTCACGTAGGGCGAGGCGGAAAGCGCGGCGCGCAGCGCCTGCCGCAGGGCGCCCGTGCCATGTCCGTGTACCAGCAGCACCGCCCCCTCGCCGTCCCGGAAGGCGCGGTCGAGGAAGGTTTCCACTTCGCGGAGGGCGTCCTCCGCCCGCAGGCCGCGGACGTCACAGCGGGGCACACCCGCCTCCAGGGGGGCTGGCGCCGCGGCCTGGGCGCGCGCGTCGGCGGCCTGCCGCCGGGACGCCGCGCCGAGGCGGTGGGGGCCGGCCTTCTCCCTAGCGCCGGCCAGCATGTCCCGGGGCACCCGCAGCTTGAGGGAACCGGCCGCCACCACCGCCTCCGGCCCCTCCAGGGCAAGAAGTTCCACGTCCCGGCCCAGGCCCAGGTGGTGGACGCGCGTGCCCGCTGCCAGGGCCGCCGGAGCCGGCGGCGCCCGGACGCGAGCCTGTGCCAGGCGGCTGGCCTCGGCCCGCGCCTGCGCCTCCTTCGCCTGGGCCACCAGCCGGCTCCGCGCCTCCTCGGCGCGTTGGACGGACGCCGCGGCGCGCAGTTCTATCAGCAGGGAGGCCACTTCAGTAACGGCATGCTCGGCTTCCTCGGCCGCCGCCCGCCGATGCTCGGCCTCGGCGGCGCGCGCCGCCGCCTCCTCCACCCGCCGCTGCTGCTCCAACTGCTGGGCCCGCGCGGTCGCCTCCCCAGCCGCCTTCTGTGCCGCTGCAGTCGCGGCGGCGAGTTCGCGCTGGCCAGTCTCCAGGGCCGCCAGTGCCTGGGAGAGGGGACCGCCGGCGCCGGTGGCCAGCGCGCGTGCCCGGGCCACCACTTCCTGGGGAAGCCCCATGCGCTCGGCCAGTTCCAGGGCAGAGGAACTTCCGGCGGCCCCCAGCTGCAGCCGGTAGGTGGGCGCCATGCGCCGGGCGTCGAAGCCCACCCGGGCATTCAAGAAGCGGCCGTCCACGTGGGTGAGGGCCTTCAACTCCTCGAGGTGCGTGGTGACGAGGGCGCGGGCGCCCCGGCGCAGCAACTCCTCCAAAAGGGCAATGGCCAGGGCGGCCCCTTCCCGGGGGTCCGTGTCGGCGGCAATCTCGTCGATGAGGACGAGCGAGCCCGGGCCGGCCGCCTCGGCAATCCGCTTCAACTCCGTCAGGTGGGCGCTGAAGGTGGACAGCCCGGCGCCGAGGTCCTGTGCGTCGCCCACGGCCGAGTGGACGCAGGTGTAGAGGGGCACCCGGGAGCCCGGGGCGGCCGGGATGGGGAGCCCGGCGCGCAGCATGAGGGCACACAGGCCGACGGCAGTCAGCGTCACCGTCTTCCCGCCGGCGTTGGGGCCGGAGATGACGAGGGCGCGCACGCCTCCCACAAGCCGCACGTCGTTGGGCACCACCGCCACCCCCCGCAGGGCCAGCAGCGGGTGGCGTAGCTGCCGTAACTCCAGTTCTCCGTCCGTCCCTTCGAGGAGGGGCGGGCTGGCGTCTAGGGCCTGCGCCAAGCGAGCGGCGGCCTCGGCTTCGTCCAATTCGGCCGCCGCGCCGACGCCTTCGGCGACGGCCTCGGCCTGGGCGCCCAGCCGGCCGGAGAGTTCCTGCAGCACCCGGCGTTCCTCCTCCAGCACCAGGGATTCGGCAATGGCCAAGTCGTTACCGAGGGCCACCAGCGGTTGTGGTTCCACAAACAGGGTCTGCCCCGTCTGGCTGGCGTTGTGGACGATGCCGGGGACTTCGGCGCGGTCCTGGGCGAGGACAGGCAGCACGTAGCGTCCGTTGCGCACCGAGAAGTAGGCGTCGCGCAGGTGGACGGTGAAGGCCGGCTCCCGCAGCAGCGCCTCCAGGCGTCCCTTGATGGCCCGGTGGAGCCCCCGCACCCGTACCCGGGCTTCCCGCAGCGTCGGGCTGGCGCGCTCGGACACGGTGCCATCGGCCTCCAGGCTGGTGTCCAGCCGCGCTGCCAGCGCTTGCAGGTCTGGCAGCCGGCGAGACAGCGCCGTCAGCCCGGGGAATTCCTCACCCGTCGGGGCGAGGTTCTCGCGCAACCGGAGGAAGGCGAAGAGAGTCCGGGCGCAGGCGTACAGCTCGGCCGGTTCCAGCAGTGCCCCCTTGGCGGCGCGCTCGGCGTGACTGCGGATGTCCGACACGCCGTCCAGGGGCAGCGCCCCGTCCCGTCCCAGGTGCATCCGGGCCTCTTCCACCAGGGCCAACGCCGCCCGGACGTCGTCTGCGTCCCGAAGGAAGGCGCGCCCACGGGCCCGCTCGCGGCCAGCATCGGTGCGACAATGGCCGGCCAGCGCGGACAGGATGTCCGCGTAGGCGAGGTCGTGCAGGGTGCGCGCGGAGAAGGGCACGGCGCCGCAGGGTGTCGGCTGCCGGTTGGTACCTTGTCAAGCGGTTGAGGCCGTCCATCCGCCTCTGCTAACTGCCCGGGGCAGGTGCCCCTCCTCGCTCCCACCCTGTGGTTGCTGCTGGCTGTCCCGTCCGCCCCCCCAGCGTCCCCGGACGTGGCGGCCGTCCTGGCCTTGGAACAGTCGGGCCACGACGAGGCGGCCCTGGCCCTGGCCGAGCAGCTGTGCCTGCGCACTCCGCCGTCGGCATTGCCGCAGCTGGAGGCCGCCCGGCTGGGGCTGAAGCTGGGCAAGGACACCGCCACCATCGACCGGCACCTGCAGGTGGCCCGGTACCTGGCGCCCGACAACCCACGTGTCCGCTACCTGGCCGCCCTGGCCAAGGAAGGGGTGGGCGAGGACGCGGCTGCCCGGCTGCTGTACCTGGAAGCCATCTGGCTGCGCAATGGCTACACCGAGGCGCGGACACGGCTGGTGGCGCTGGCCATCCGGACGCGGGACTGGACGCTGGCCGAGGCGCAGCTGCGGGACTTGGCGGCCCTGGGAGAGCGTTCCGCGGGGCGACGGCTGCAGCTGGCGCACGTCCTGGAAGAGCAGGGCAAGCTGTCCCAGGCGGAGGCGGTGCTGGTGCAGCTGCACCGCGACGAGCCCAAGAATCCCGCCGTCACCACGGCGCTGGCGGACTACCTTGAAAGGCACAACCGGCTGACGGAAGCCCTGGCACTGCGCCGGGCCCCCCCGGAGAAGAAACTCCGCCCGCTCCAGCCGTCGCGGCGCTAGCGTCGCCTGCCAGCATGGGTGTGAAGACGGGACTCGACGTCTGGGCCGCTCACGGCTTTCGTGCGCTGCGCGGGCGTCGGGTGGGGGCCATCCTCAACCCCACCAGCGTGGACGGGCGCTTCCACCACCTGGCCGACTTGCTGGCGGGCGCGCCGGACGTGACGCTGGGGGCCCTGTTTGGGCCGGAGCACGGCGTGCGCGGCGAGGCCCAGTACATGGAGGCCGTCACCTCGGCGGTGGACCGCCGCACCGGTGTGCCCGTCCATTCGCTGTACGGCAGCAGCTTCGAGTCGCTCCGGCCGCGGCCCGAGTGGCTGTCCGGACTCGACGTCGTCGTCTTCGACATTCAGGACGTGGGAGCGCGCTACTACACCTACCTGGCCACCATGGCGCTGGCGATGGAGGCCTGCGCGCGTGCCGGGGTGTCTTTCGTCGTCCTGGACCGGCCCAACCCCCTGGGCGGGGTGCTGGTGGAAGGCAACCACGTCAGACCGGGCTTTCGTTCCTTCGTCGGCCTGTACGACGTCCCCGCCCGCCATGGGCTGACGGCCGGGGAGATGGCGCGGCTTCTGGAGGCCGAGCAGCGCTGGGGGACGGACCTCACCGTCGTGCCGTGCCAGGGCTGGACGCGCGGCATGGCCTGGGCGGACACCGGCCTGCACTTCATCCCGCCATCGCCCAACATGCCCACCGTGGAGACGGCCTTGGTGTACCCGGGCATGTGCCTTCTGGAAGGCACCAACCTCTCCGAGGGGCGCGGGACGTGCCGTCCGTTTGAACAATTCGGGGCCCCCTTCCTCTCCGCGCCTGCCCTCGTCCAGGCCCTTGGTGCCCTCCGCCTTCCCGGCCTTTGTGTCCGGCCCGTCTCCTTCACGCCCACCTTCGACAAGCACCAGGGCGCCTCCTGCGCCGGGGCCTTTCTCCACGTGGTGGACAAGGCCGCTTTCTGTCCGGTGCGCACCGGCCTGGCCGCGGTGGCCACGGCGCGGGCGCTGGCGACGCAGGACTTCGCCTGGCGGGCCGACGCCTATGAATTCGTCACCGGTATTCCTGCCTTTGACTTGCTATGCGGCACGGACGCCGTCCGGGGTGCGCTGGAGGCGGGCGCGGCGTTCCCGGAGGTGGCAGCCCTTCTGGACGATGCCTCGGCCTCCTTCCTGGAAAGGCGCAGGCCGTACCTGTTGTACGCCTGAGGGGAAGTCATGGACGTCGCACTCATCGGCGGTTCCTTCAACCCACCCCACGTGGGCCACCTGCTCGCCGCCCATTTCGTCCGGGCCACGGAACCGGTGGACGCGGTGTGGTTGGTGCCCGCCGACCACCACCCCTACGGCAAGCACCTCGCTCCGTTTGAACACCGCCGGCGCATGTGTGAACTCCTCTGTGCCGACGCCCCCGGGTGGCTGCAGGTCTCGGACGTGGAACACAGTCTCGGCGGCCGGGGCCGGACGGTGGACACGCTGCGCCACCTGTCGGCCAGCTTCCCCGGACACCGGTGGACGCTGGTGCTGGGCAGCGACCTCTACTCGGATTTCCCCAACTGGAAGGAGCCGGACGCCATCCGCTCGCTGGCACGTTTGCTGGTCCTCAACCGGGCCGGACACCCTGCGGAGGCGGCGGTGGGCCCGCCCATGGCGCACGTCTCCAGTAGCGAGGTGCGCGCCGCAATGGCCGAGGGGCGCGACGTCAGTCACCTGGTGCCGCGGTCGGTGCTGGCCTATGCGCTGGCGGCGGGGCTGTACCAGTAGACGCGGGGGAAGGGCGGTTGCCTTCCCCACCACTCTGCGGAAACCAGGCGGCTGGCAGGTGCCCTTTTCAGTCTGGAGGGCCGATGGGAGAAGATGGGGGTTTCCCAGGAGCGCTTTGGTATGAAGCACATCGGCTACGCGTTTCTCGTCCTCGCCGTTCTTTTCGCCGGCTCACTGCGAGCTCAGAGTCAAGGCCTCGGCACGTTGACAGGGACCGCGGTGGACGAATCGACGCATTCGCCAGTCCCGGCCGTGCGGGTCACGGTGACCTCGCCACAGCTGCTCGGGGAACAGGCCGTGAACACCGACGCCAGCGGCACGTACCTGATTCCCCAGCTTCCGCCCGGCACTTACACCATTCGGTTTGAGCACCAGCGTTACAAGCGCTTCGTCGAATCAGACATCGCCGTCGATGCGGACCGGACGCTGCGCTTCAACGTTCAGCTCCGCAGCGCCGGCGCGCAAGACGATTGAAGGGGCGGACGCGCTCACGGATGTTTCGCCAGAGGCGGGCCAGCCGACGATGCGGCGCCCATGCCCCACTCACTCCAGGGCGATGCCGAAGGTGTTGAGGGCGCCCAGGCCGTCGTCGAAGCGCCAGGCGAACTGGTAGTAGAAGGACAGCGCCAGGGCCCCACCGAAGGTGGTGCGCAGCAACACCGCCCCGCCCACCACCCGGTGGGTGGTCCAGCCGACGTCGTGCGTCCAGGCGACGTTGGCAAACGCCTGTAGGTCGACCTGCCGGAGGAAGAGTGACGGCAGCACCCACAGCACCGAGGCCCAGCCGCGGTCGATGATGAAGGGGAATTGGTAGGTGAGGCCGGCGATGAGGGAGCTGTCGCAGCGCAGGGTGGCGTCCGCATAGCCGCGGAGCGGCTCGACGAAAGAGATGTCGGGGAAGACGGCCAGTCCCGGGCCGGCTTGGCCGTAGGTGGGCCCGGTGTGCCATTCATAGTAGCCGCCCGCTGTGCCTCCCACCTCGAGGAGGCGGGCGGGTGCGCCAGGCAGGGCGCGGCCACGCACGGAGAGGAAGAGGTTGTCGCGGTAATACCAGGGCAGGGGAAGCCAGCCGCCCACGGTGGCCCCGATGTCCCCGAAGTGGAAGGTGCCCAACGGGTAGTAGGCCGCCCCGCCCGCCAGCAGAAGGCCGAGGCGGACGCCGCCGTAGGGCGTGTTCTCGGTCGCCTCCCACAGCGCCGACAGCCCGGGCCCCCCGAGGTTGGCATGCAGCGTGCCCGTCCCGGTCGACTCGTCTCTGCGCAGCAAAAGAAAACTCAGCGTGACGGGCGTCGTCCAGAACGTCTCGTGCGCCGCGAGAGTCAGGCTGTAGTCCACCACGCCCGGCGCCGCGGCTCGCGCGCCCACCAGCGTCAGGGACAGAGGCGCCAGCTGGTAGTTGCCGTAGGCAATGCTGAAGCTTGGTCCCGGGTCGTGCTCCTCATAGAGGAGGTTGATGGCGTAGGCATTTTGCCCGAGCCGGTCGACGCCCTGAACCGAGACGCCGATGACGGGAAGGAATTCCGTGCCTCCGTTGGAGGTGGTGCGGGTGGAGAAGGCGATGAAGGGAGTCCGGAAGTTGGGCACCCAGAAGTCCTCCAAGGCGGGCGCCGGCGTGTCCTGAGCCAGCAGCAACTGCCCGGGCGGCGGCGGGGGCTGGGGCAGCAGTGGCAGCACAGGCTCGGGACCTTCGTCCCCAGCGCTTGCGGGAAGCGGCGAGGGCCGTGGCGGCAGCGTCACCGTGTCCAGTGTCCACCCATACCCGTCGCGGTTGACGAGGGTGAGGCGCCCGTCCGGCAGTGGCGCCGGGTCGAGCGCCCCGTAGGGGACGTCCGTCACGATGTCCAGCGCACCGGTGCGCGCGTCGATGCGGGCCACCTGGGCGCGCCCCTCCACTTCCCGAAGGGCCACCAGCGTCGTCGCGTCCAGCCAGCGGGCGTCGTAGTTGAAGCGCCCGTCGGTGGTGAGGGGCCGGGTGGTGCCGTCTGCAGAGAGGAGCCATACGTCGAAGCCGCTTTCGCTGCGGCGGGTGTAGGCCACGGTTTGCCCGTCCGGCGAGGCGCGCGGTCCGGACAGCGTGACGTTCCCGGTGAAGTGGGTGAGGGGCGTCCGGGTGCCACTGTCCAAGTCCAGGCGGACCAGGTTGGCCGTGTCTCCCCGGCTTTCCACGTACAGGTAGCTGCGCCCGTCCGGGGTGAGGCCGCCGCCGAGGCCTTCCAGGCCGTCCCAGGCCCGCAGAAACGTGCCGGTGACGCTGTCCAGTTCCAATAGGCGCGGGGTACTGGTGCCGTCCTCCGCCACGTCGGACAGCACCAGGTACAGCCGCCGGCCGTCGGGGGAGAAGGACAGGCCGCTCATGTCGAGCGGATTGGTGGCGATGTAGGGCCGTCCGGGAAGGAGCTGGGCCAGCGGACGGTCCAACAGCAGCTGCCCGTCGGGACCGCGAATGCGCAGCCGTGCCACCGCGTCTAGCCCGGCCAGCACCACTGCCACCCGGCCGTCCGCCGACGTGGTGGCGCGCGCGAAGTAGCCCAAGGACGCGTCCAACACGTGCTGGTTGGCCGGGCGCTGGCGCGGCGTTGTGGTGCGCGCAAGTTCCTTCACGTACTCGGCAAGGAGCGCGCCGATGCTGAGGCCGTAGATGGCCTTGAAGCGCAAGGTGACGCCCAGGGGCGATAGCCAGCTGTGGCCTTGGAGGTCGACAAATTGCCACAGCTTCTCCTCCCCGTAGGTGCGGGCCAGCCACTTCACGAAGTACTCGCCGGTCAGGTAGTTGGCGCCCACCGGCAGGAATTCCCGGTTGGTGAGGATGAGGTCGCCAGGCTCCAGGTTGCCGCCGCGCAGGGCGATGATGGATTCGAAGAGGCCATGCCAGAGCGGGCTGTGCGGTCGGCCGACATGCTTGTCCAGCCGGCCTTCATAGAAGGTGGCGAGCCCTTCCAGGAACCAGCTCTCCGGCAGAAAGTTGGCGGAGTAGACGTCGCCCAAGGCGACGTCCACCAGCCACCACAACTCATCGTTCTGCTGGAACTGCACGTAGTGGACGGCCTCGTGGCAGGCAATGTCCGGAATGCCGTTGGTGCCGAAGTCGAAGAGGTCAAACAACTCCAGCGTCATGTGGCTGGCGAGCACCATCTGCGGTGGCAACCCGACGAAGGGCGGCTGGACGTAGGCGTTGTCGAAGTTGGCGGTCGTCAGGTAGACGACGAGGCGCGCGCGCGACTCCTTGGCCAACGTCAGGCGGCGCAGCTGGGTGAGGCACGTCTCCAGCCGCTGCGCCACCCGCAGCGCCTCCCCCCGTCGGGCGGCGGGGTAATACAGTTCCAGTGACGGCGTCTGCAGCTTGCGCACCTCCTGGTGGGCGAACGAGGCGGTGACGGCCGGGGTGAAGCGGGGGTTGAGGGTAGCGCACCCGGAGGCAAGCACCGCCGCCAGGAGGCACACCGCGGCGCGCCCGGACGCTGGCCTGTGGCGTGACACGCCCGTCTCCACGTGGACTCTGTTCTACGCTATTGAGCCGACTCATGGCCCGTCCTCCCTCGCACCTCGACGCAGCCCTCGCGCAGCTGGCCGCCTCGCTCGCCCAGGTGGAGGGCAAGCCGGTGGACCCTCTTCAGGCGACCTGGCCGGAGATGGAGGCGGGCGTCATCAAGCTGCTGCAGGGCCCCTATGTCCCCGACCGCCCGGAGCACCAGCTGGTGGCGCTGGGCCTGGCGGCGGCGTTTGGCCAGCGGCTGGCCGAATCCGACAAGGCCTTCTGGTTCCCCATGCGGGAGTCGCCCGAGGGGGCCATGGTGGGCTTCCCCGAAGCGCTGCTCATGCTGTCGCCCTTCACCGCCGTCACCGACGCTCTCCGCCGTGCCCAGCTGGCGCGACTGGACGAGGTGACCAAGGACGTGCGCCGGGCGCTGGCCGAGGCGCGCTTTGCCCCCACCACCGGCGGCCCGGTGCGCCTGTCGCCGGCGGACTACGCCCGCCTCTTCGACCCCTCCTTCCTGCAGTTCCTCTCCCTGGACAAGCGTCGCCTGGAGGAGTTGTGGGCCGCCCGGCCGGACAAGCTGGCGCGCGACTTGCGGGAAGCGCTGACCCGGGCAGGCGGCCGCCTGGCCCCTGAGTCGCGGACGCAGCTTGAGCAGCAGCTGGTGGGCGCCCTTGGCCGGCTGGACCCGGCCAAGTCGCTGGGGGAGCAGCTGGCCCAGGCCCCCCGGCTGGGGGAGTTGCTGGTTGACCTCTTCGCCGCGACGCAACGGACCGGCTCCGCCCCGGATGAGTTCTGGGAGGACGCCGTCTTTCCCCTCCTCTTCATCGGCGTGCCGGACAGCTTCCCGCCGCTGGATGCCGAGGAGGTGCGCGCCGCCCAGCAGGGGGCGGACCCCTTGCTTCTGTTCCTCGACACAGTGCCCTACCGGCAGCCGGCCCCGCCCGAAGACGGCGTGCTCGGCGTCTTCGAGGTCGACCAGGTGGGCCTTCTGCACCCGGGACTCGGCCGCACCGGGATGCCGCGCCTTCTCACCATCCCGGCGGACACGCTGCGGCGGCTGTTGCAGTCCTTGGACGTCCGCGCCCTGGCCGACGCGCTGGGCCGCTTCACCGCCTACCTGTCCGAGAAGGCCGGCAAGCCCGTCCAGGCCTCCGCCCCTGGCAAGCAGATGGAAGAGGCGGCCCTGGCGCTGCTCGGGGAATGCAAGACGCTGCTGACGGCGAACGCCGGCGACTCCACCCTGGCCATGCGCCGCTTGACGGAAGCCGAGGCGCTGAGTGACGGCGCCCTGGGCGCCGTGCGCCAGGCGCTGCAGGGCCCTCGGATTATTCTCGCGCCCTAGCGGCGGCTGGCCGGTGGGCGCCGCCGGCGCTGGCGCACCGGCCCCAAAAGGACGCGCAGCCGCAGCGCCGAAGGCCGCGGCAGCCCCGGGGCCAGTCGCTCCAGGGCACGGCCGAACAGCTGCCGGTACAGCGGCAACACGTCGGGGGGCAGGGCGGCCAGGTGGACCTCCACCACTGCCGTGTCGCCCCGCACCACCGGGCCCGTCATCCCCAGAAGAAGGCCCCGCTCCTGGACGCCGCCCAGCGCCGAGCGCATGAGGGGCAACAGCGCCCGCTCGGCGGCACGCCTTTCAATGCCGCCCGCAGCCCAGGTGGCCACCGCGGCGTCGAGGAGGGCCACCAGGCCGCCAGCGGCCAGCGCCGCGCCGGCGTGGTAGGCGGCGCGCGCCGACTCCGGAATGCGCAAGGGGGAGAGCCCGAGGGCCCGCGCCACCGCGACCAGCTGGGGGGCCAGCCAGCGCGAGCGCGTGGCGACCGCCACGGCGTGACCGGACAGGGGCGTGTCCGCACCGGAAACGGCCACCAGCGGGTGGAAGGAGCCGGTGGCGCGTCCGGCCGCGGCCGCGCGCAGCACGTCCAGCGTCAGCGCCCCGGCGCAGTGCACCAGGGCGGCGGTGGGCGACAGCAGGGTGGCCACCGAGGCCGCGACACTAGGCACGGCCGAGTCCGGGACAGTGAGGAAGCACACCTGGGCGGCGCGCGTCTCGGCGTCACTGGCCTCGCGAAGATGCAAGGCCTTGGCCGTCCGCCGCCCGGAGGGCGAGCGCGTGCGAACGCGTACGTGCCAGCCGGCGGCCTGAAGCTGGGTGGCCAGCGCCCCGCCCAGCCGCCCCAGGCCGACCACCAACAGGCGAGGACGGACGCTGGAGGCCATGGCCCTTCGTTGCCGGCGCGCCCGTCAGCGTCCGACGTCGCGCCGGAAGGTGAGGGCGCCGCCGTCGGCGGACACCCGGACGCGGTCGCCGGGTCCGAAGTCGCCCTGCAGAATGGCCTCGGCCAGCGGGCCCTCCACCAGCCGCTCGACGGCGCGGCGCACCGGCCGGGCGCCCAAGGTGGGGTCCAGCCCCGACTGCAGCAGCGCTTCAATGGCGCGTTCGTCCGCGGCGAAGGCGATGCCGCGTTCTGCCGCGAGCCGGCGGCTGCTCTCGTCCAAAAGCAGCCGGGCAATGCGGCCCAGTTCGGCCGGCTGCAGTGGACGGAAGGCCAGCCGGTCGTCCAGGCGGTTCCACAATTCCGGCGGCAGCGCCTTGCGGGCCGCGGCCACCGCGCCCTCCATGTCCGACGCGGCGTCGGAGGAACCGCCGAAGCCGACGCGGGGACGGACGCTGGCGAAGGCCTCCGCCCCCAGGTTGGACGTCAGCACCACCACCGTGTTGGAGAAGTCCACGCTGCGGCCGCGGCCGTCCGTCAACCGGCCCTCTTCCAGCACTTGCAGCAACACCATCAGGACGTCGGAATGGGCCTTGTCCACCTCGTCCAGCAGCACCACGGAGCTCGGCCGGCGGCGGACGGCCTCGGTCAGCTGGCCGCCGTCCTGGTAGCCGACGTACCCGGCCGGAGCGCCCACCAGACGGGCCGTGGCGTGGGCCTCGGACATCTCACTCATGTCCAGGCGTACCAGGGCATCGCGGCTGCCAAACAGCACCTCGGCCAGCGTCCGCGCCATCTCCGTCTTGCCCACCCCAGTCGGGCCGAGGAAGAGGAAGCTGCCCATCGGGCGGCGGCTGGCGAAGCCGGCGTAGTTGCGGCGGATGACTTTGGCCACCCGGTCCACCACCTCGCCGTGGCCCACCACCCGGGTGGCGAGCTCCTCCTCGAGCCGCAGCAGGCGAGCCGAATCCCCCACCAGGAGCCGTTCCACCGGAAGGCCGGCGATGCCGGCCACCACCTGCGCGACGTCGGCGGCCTCCACCGTCGGGCGGCCGGCCCGGGCGCACCGGGAGCCGGCCAGGTCCGCCACCGAGACGGCCTTGTCCGGCAGGAAGCGGTCCGTCACGTAGCGCGCGGCCAGGCTGGCAGCGGCCTCCACCGAAGCGCGGGTGTAGCTGACGCCGTGGTGTTGTTCGTAGCGGGGCAGAAGCCCGGTCAGAATCTCCACCGTCTCGGCGACGGCCGGCTCCCGCACCACCACCGCGGTGAAGCGACGTTCCAGGGCGGCATCGCTCGAGAAGAAGCGCCGAAATTCCTCGTGGGTGGTGGCGCCGATGCAGGGAAATTCGCCGCGGGCCAGGGCGGCCTTGAGGTCATTGGCCGCGTCCTGGGCGCCCTCGCCGGTGGAGCCGGCGCCCACCAGGGTGTGAATTTCGTCGATGAACAGCACCACCCGCCCGGCCGCGCGGCGCATCTCCTCCTTGAGCCCGTTCAACCGTTCGGAGAGAGAGCCGCGCAGAGACGTGCCGGCCACCAGGTCCGCCGTTGACAGTTCCACCAAAAGCGTCTGCCCCAGCCGCCCGGTGGCGCCTACCAGGCGCTGGGCGACGCCTTCCACCACTGCCGTCTTCCCGACGCCGGGGTCGCCCACCAGGCAGGGGTTGTTGGCCCGGCGCTTGCCCAGGACGTCCAGGACTTCGTCGATTTCCCGGGTGCGGCCCACCACCGGGTCCAGCCGCCCGGCGCGGGCGGCGGCGGTGAGGTTTCGTCCCAGCTGGGTCAGGAGGGGAAAGGCCTGGCGGTCGAGGCCCACCGACTCGTCCAGGGAGCTCGGCACGACGCGTAGCACCGGAGCCTCGGCTGGCCTGGCGGGGGGGGCGACCGGGGCGGCGTCCTCGGCCTCCGCGTCCACCAGGGCGCGCGGGGAGAGGGGAGGGGGGGCGGGGGCGGCCAGGGCCACCGCGGTGGCGGGCCGCCCGCCGGGTGAGGCCGGGCGCTCCTGGTGCGGCGCCGCCACCGGGACGCGCTGCAGCAGCTTGCGGGGCATCCGGCCGCTCAAGAAGTAGCTGAGGGCCGTGTTGCGCAGCTGCATGAGGTCGAGCCGGGCGGCACCCAGCAGCGTCTGGGCCGCGCAACGGACGCGGGTGATGGAGATGAGGAGGTGCAGGCAGTCGACTTCGGCCGAACCGCAGTGCCGGGCGATGTCCTGGGCACGGGCCCGGACCTCGGCCAGCGTTCCCTCGGCTTCGGTGGGCGTGCCGTTTAGCCGGCCAAGCAATTCATCCTCGTCCACACCGCGTTCGCGCAGGAGACGGGCCCCGGGGTTGTCCACGGTGAAGAGGGCCAGCACGACGTGGGCTGACGTCAGCTTCTGGCCGACTGCCCGGGCGATGTCCTCCGCCTCGGCGAGCACCTGTCCCAAGTCGCTGCTGTTGACCAAGCGTCCTCCCCGCGCCGGCGGGACGTGCCGGGGGCCCCGGGGTTGTCACCAGCGTGAGCCTCCCCTGGCGTTTACCCCGGGGGTGCTCCCCCAGCAAAAATTCTGCTACAGGGCGCAACACCGCGCCCTTCCGCCATTCCCCCCCGGGCCTGCCGTCCAGGGCTGGCAATCGCTCCCCCCCCTGCTCGTAACCCGCGTCGCACCATGGCCCTCCTCCTCACCCAGGTACTGACCGACCCGGCAACCGCAGTCCCAGCGGCCGTCGAGGGCCGCCGGGCGCTGTGGCCCGTCCTCTTGCTGTCCGTCGCCACGGCCTTCAGCGGCGCGTGTTTCGCACTGCGTTGGAATGCGGCCCCCACCATCATCCAAGGGCTGGAGGCGAGTGGCCAACTCAAAGGCATGCCGGAGGCGGACCTCGCCGACCAAATCCAGCAGGCCCAGCGCCTGAAGCTGGTGACGTCCATCGCCGGGGGGCTGGTGTTGCCCTCGCTGATGGTGCTCGGCATCGCGCTGGTGCTTTTGCTGTTGGCCTGGCTGTTGGGGAAGAAGGGCACCTTCAACAGCTTCTTCACCGCTGCTGCCGTCGGCACCTTGCCCCTGACGCTGGCCCGGTTTCTCTACGGGCTGGTCGCGCTCGTCCAGTCGTCCCTCAGCGAGAGCCGCGCCCAGACGCTGCTTCCTTCCTCGCTGGCCTCCGTCTTCCACACGCAGTCCCCCAAGCTCATGCGCCTGCTCACCTCTCTCGACTTCTTCAGCCTCTGGTCCGCACTGCTGATGGGTGTGGGGTTTGCCACGGTGGTGGGCCTGCGCCGCCGGCAGGGCCTGCTCGTCGGCGCTGCCCTGTTCCTGGCCGCGGTGGGCGTGTTCGGCATCGGAATTCCGGGGCTCTCCGGAGGTGGCCGGTGACGGGACTCCTGCTGTCGGTCCTGGTGGCGGCCACCCCCATCACGCTGGATGAGGTCCGCGCCGAGGCGCGCAACAACCTCACCGCCATCCAGGCCGAGCTCACTTGGGTTGAGTCCTACGAGAATGTTGCCAACTTCCGCGGCGCACTTTTGCCACAGCTCTTCGTCGGCTACAGCGCCAGCTTCGCCTGGAATACCGAGACCCGGCGCACGGTGGTGTTCAGCGGTAACGCCATCACCTCCAACAGCCCGCCCAACCAAATCAACAACTACCAGGTGGGCGCCAACCTCACCCAGACCATCGTCAACGTGGCGCAATGGTTCCAGCTAAAGCAGGCCGGGGAGCTGGAGCGGGCCAACAAGGGGCTGGCCCAGGACCAGGAAGATGCCTCGGAGCTGGAGGCCATCCGCCGCTTCTACGTCCTGTTCACGGCGCAGGGCTCGCTCGACGTGCTCGAGCAGACGGCCGAGAAGAGCAAGGAATTGTGGGACCGGGCCGAGGCGCTCTACAACGCCGGCAAGGGCATCAAAGGCGATGCCTTGGCTGCGCAGGTCAACTACGGAACAGACCAGAACAACGCCATCCAGCAGCACATTGCGCTGGTGCAGGCGCAGGCCGACCTGGCGGCGTGGCTGGGCCGTCCCGAGACGGACGAGCTGGTGGCCGTCCAGCCGAGGGCTTTTGGTCAGATGCCGCCCCCGTCTCCCAGCTACACGGAGGCGGCGGCCACGGCCAAGCAGCAGCGCGCCATCCTTCGGGCCTACGCAGCACAGATTGATGCGGCCCAGAGCAACATCACCGTCCAGCAGGCCAACCTCTTCCCGAAGCTGAGCCTGAACGGCCAGGTGTTTCACAACAGCAACGACTTCGGCACCGCCTTCTACCAGTGGGGCATCAACACCGGCGCCACCTTGTCCGTCAATCTGAACTGGCAGATTTTTGATGGTATGTCGACGTTCGCCCTGTCCAGGCAGGCGGAGGAACAGACGCGAGCGGCGAAGGCCACCTATTCCCAGAGCGAGCGCGACGTCGACGGGCAGATCCGCACCACCCTCAATGCCCTGGCCGACCAGGTGAAGGCCCTGGACGTGCTGACGGTGAACCGGGCAGCCGCGGCTAAGAATCTCGAGTACTTCCAGGAGCGCTTCAACGCGGGTGCAAGCAATACCCTGGACGTCCGTGATGCACAGGTGAAGCTGCTGTCGGCGGAGCTGAGCCTCTTACAGACGCGGGCCAACGTAGAGAACGCACAGGCCAGCCTGGCCCGCGCGATGGGCACCCTCAGCAACGGAGCGAAGCCATGACGTGGTGGAAGGGGTTGATTCTGGGACTGCTTGTCGTCGGCGTCGTGGCCATCACCATCGCCGGCCTGAAGGACCGTCCACCGCCGGCGGTCGAGGTGCAGATAGCCAAGGCCCACAAGGGCCCCATCGCCCGGGTGGTGGTGGGGGCGGGGAAAATCGAATCGGTGACGACGGTGAAAATCTCCTCCAACCTCTCCGGGGACCTCATCCAGCGCTTCGTCAAGGACGGCGATCCGGTCAAGAAGGGGATGGTGCTGGCCAAAATCGACGCCCGGCCCTTCCTCGCCCAGGCCAAGCAAGCCCTGGCGTCAGCCAATTCCGCGAAGAGTGACATCGCCGCCGCCCAGGTGGACGTGGACCGTTACACCCTTGAACTCAAGCGCACCAAGTCGCTGGCCGACCGGGGCATGTCCTCCGGCGCCGAGCTGGACCTGGCCAAGTCCAACTACGACGGCGCGGTCGCTCGCCTCAATTCCGCCAAGGAGAAGTACACGAGCAACGTCGCCCTTTACGAGCAGAGCGAAACCAACCTTTCACGCACCGAGCTCATCTCGCCCATCGACGGTAACGTCATCGAGCTCTCCCGCGAAATTGGCGAGCGGGTGCGTGGCTCGGACTTCAGCGAGGACACGGTGATGACGGTGGCCGCCCTCAACAACATGGAAGTGAAGATTGAGGTGGGCGAGCACGAGGTGGTGTACCTCAAGCCCGGCCAGCGCGCGGAGCTCAGCGTGGACGCGCTCGAGGGGCAGACCTTCGAGGGCTCGGTGGTGGAGATTGCGCAGAAGGCCACCATCAAGAACCCGGGCACCGAGTCCGAGGTGACCACCTTCCCGGTGAAGGTCCTCCTGGACAATCGTCCCGCCGGCGTCCTGCCAGGCATGTCGAGCGAGGTCCGCATCACCGCCGAGACCCGCGGCGACGCCATCATCGTCCCCATCCAGGCGGTGACGGTGCGCCCGGAGAAGCAGCTGCCCGACGCCAACAAGGCGGGGGAGGCCAACACCACGCTGACCGCCAAGCGAAGCCGCGAGGCGCTGGCCAAGGTCGTCTTCGTCGTCGACGGCGACAACAAGGCCCACATCCGCCGCGTACGCACCGGCATCGCCTCGGACACCGACCTGGAAATTCTGGAAGGCCTGCAGGACGGGGAAAAAGTCGTGGAGGGCCCGTTCCGCACCGTTTCCAAGGAATTGAAGGACGGCGACCACCTGAAGGAAATGCAAACCGGCGGACCCGGGGGCCCGGGTGCGCATGCGCCGGCCCAGGGCTAGGGCATGCTCATCCAGCTCGAAGACATCCGGCGGTACTACAAGGTCGGCGAGGAGGAGGTGCACGCCCTGGACGGTGTCTCCATCGCCATCGAGAAGGGGGAGTGGACCTCCATCATCGGCCAGTCCGGCTCTGGCAAAAGCACGCTGATGAACGTCCTCGGCTGCCTAGACACCCCCACCTCTGGTCGCTACATCCTCAACGGCCAGGACGTCAGCGGGATGTCGGACAACGCGCTGGCTGACATCCGCAACCGGGAGATTGGCTTCATCTTCCAGACGTTCCAGTTGCTGCCACGGGAGACGGCCCAGGCCAACGTGGAGCTGCCGCTGGTGTACCGGGGCCTGCGCGCCCGGGAACGACACGAGCGGGCCACCGCGGCGTTGGAGAAGGTCGGGCTCGCGAACCGGGTCCACCACCGTCCGAACGAGTTGTCCGGCGGCCAGCGCCAGCGCGTGGCCATCGCCCGCGCTCTGGTGACGGAGCCCTCGCTGCTGCTCGCCGACGAGCCCACCGGCAACCTGGACTCGGCCACCGGCGAGGAGATTATTCGGCTCTTCGAGCAGCTGCACAGCGCCGGGCACACCCTGGTGCTGGTCACCCATGAGCCCTCCATCGCCGCGCGCTGCCCCCGGGCGGTCCGCCTGATGGACGGCAAGGTGGTGTCCGATGGACCGGGAGCACAGGTGGCGCTAGAGAGTCGGGCCGAGCGGGCGCGCGCTGCCGCGGCCGCCGTCGCCCCGTGAAGCCCAGCGTCGAGCTCTACGAAGGAAGCCGCATCGCCCTCAGTTCGCTGAGAGCCAATCCGCTGCGCACCATCCTGACCGTCGCCGCGGTGGGCATCGGCGTCGCCACGCTGCTTGCCATCGTCTCCATCATCCAGGGGCTGAACGCCTCCTTCGCCCACCAGCTGGAAAGCCTGGGCACGGCCACGTTGAACATCTCCCGCACGCCGCAGATTTCGATGGGGCCGACGTGGTGGATGTACCGGAACCGCAAGCAGCTCACCGTGCCGCAGATGCAGGCCATCGCCGCCCAGTCCCGCTACGCCGCCTTCGTCGTGCCGGAGCTCAACGAGGAGTCCAAGGACATCACCAGCCGGCAGCAGACCGCCTCGGGCGTCGACGTCACCGGGACCCTGGGGGACTTCCAGCGGGTGGGCGGGTACGAGATGGCCAAGGGCCGCTTCATCACCGATGCCGACAGCGACAACGAGCGCTTCGTGATTGTCCTCGGCTCCCAGGTAGCCGAGGCGCTGTTCCCGGACAGGAGCCCCCTGGCGGAAAGCGTGCGCATCGACAACCGTCCCTACCGGGTGGTGGGCGTGCTTGCCCCCAAGGGAAACCTGCTGGGCCAGAGTCTGGACCTGGTGGCCTTCGTCCCGTTCAAGAGCTTTCTCGGCGTCTACGGCAAGCGCGACTTCCAGATTGACGTTGCCCTGCAGGACTCGAAGGACCTGGACAAGGCGGAGGACGAGATTACCGGCATCCTTCGGCGGGCGCGCAACGTGCCCCCGGACAAGCCCGACGACTTCAGTGTGTTCCGGGCCGAGCAGCTGGCTGACATCTACAAAGGCCTCACCGGCGCCCTCTACGGCGTGGCGGTGGCGGTGGGCATCATCACCCTCATCGTCGGCGGCATCGGCATCATGAACATCATGCTGGTCAGCGTCCGAGAGCGGACACGGGAGATTGGGGTCCGCCGGGCGCTGGGCGCGCGCCGCCGCACCATTGTCGTGCAGTTCCTGCTCGAGGCGTCCACTGTCTCGGCGCTGGGCGGCGTGCTCGGCACGACCGTGGGCCTTGGCCTGGCCAAGCTGGTGTCGGCCGTCTCCAGCGTCACCGCCGCGGTGCAGCCCTTGACGGTGGTGGCCGGCGTCGGCTTCGCCGCCCTGGTCGGGCTGGTGTTCGGCATCTGGCCGGCGGCGCGCGCGGCACAGCTCGACCCGGTGGAGGCGCTGCGACACGAATGAAGGGGCTCAGCGGGCTGTTCGACAACGTACGGCTGGCGTTCGGGACGCTGTGGACCAACCCGCTGCGCTCGCTCCTCACCCTGTTGGGCGTCGTCATCGGCGTGGCCACTGTGGTGTCGATGATGGCGCTCATCGAGGGGCTGCGGCTGAAAGTCACGCGCGACCTCGGGCAGCTGGGCGCCAACACCTTCACCGTGTCCAAGTGGCCCGGGGGCGTCAACTTCGGGCGCATCGACTGGCGGCGCTTCCAGCGCCGTCCAGCCTTTCACCTCTCCGACGTCCAGCTCATCCGCGAGTCCTGCCCGGCAGTGAAGACCGCCTCCGGACAGACCGGCTTCGGGCTCTTCAAGGTGGCGAGCGACCGCGCGGAGACCTCGCCCAACGTCTTCGCCATGGGCGCCACCTCCGAATGGCTGGAGACCACCGGCATCCTCGGCATCGCCGAGGGCCGCTTCTACAGCCCGAGCGAGGTGGAGGAGGAGCGTAAGGTGGTGGTGCTGGGAACGGAGGTGGCCGCCCAGCTGTTCCCCGGGGGGAGCCCGCTCGGACAGACAGTGCGGGTGGGCGGGAAGGTGCTGCGCGTCATCGGGGTCCTCAGCAAGCGGGGGAAATTTCTCGGCCTCTTCAACATGGACAACATCGTGGTGCTGCCGCTGACCACGGCGATGGACGCCTACGGGAAGGACCACAGCCTGCGCATCAACGTCGTGGCCCAGGGCCCGGAACTGGTGCAGCGGGCGCAGGACGAGGTGACGGCGGTGCTGCGGCGCCGGCGCGACGTCGCGCCCGGGGCGCCCAACAACTTCGAGATTGACACCAACGAGTCCGTCACGCGGACCTTCAACAACCTGAGCCGGGTCATCGCCGCGGGGGGCGCCGGCATCTGCCTGCTCTCCCTCATCGTGGGCGGCATCGGCATCCTCAACATCATGCTGGTGTCCGTCACCGAAAGGACGCGGGAGATTGGGATTCGCAAGGCCCTCGGCGCCAAGCGTGCACGCATCCTGGGGCAGTTCGCCATCGAGGCGGTGACGCTGTCCTTCGTAGGCGGCATCATCGGCCTGGTGCTGGGCTTCGGGATTGCCTTTTTGGCCCGCTGGGCCTTCGGCTTTCCCACCGTGGTGCCCCCCTGGGCAGTGGCGCTGGCGCTGGCGATGAGCAGCGGGGTGGGCCTGGTCTTCGGCATCTACCCCGCGGCGAGGGCGGCCCGGCTCGACCCGGTCGAGGCCATGCGCATGGAGTAGGGTGGGCCGCGCGTGGACCTGCCCTTCCGTGGCCTTGGACTGAGCAGCAACCTCTCCGTCCAGGACGTGCCGCAGCCCTGGGCGCTGCTCCAGGCCCAGCCGGGCCTGTTCGACGTGGTGGAGTACTCGGCGCCGCTGGAGCTGGCCCAGGCACGCCGGGAGGCGTCGCTATTCCCGGTGCTGTGGGAAGCGCGCGACACGGTGCCGGTGCTGTTTCACCCCGTCCACCTCAACCTCTATGGCCCGGAGCTGGAGGACGTCTCGGCGCTGGCGCACTTGGACGCCCACGCGCGCGAAGTGCGTTCCGCCTGGGTGGGCAACGACGTGGGCTGGTGGCACCGCCGCGGGCAGCCCTTCCCGGGCTACCTCTACCTGCCCCCGCCGCTGACAGAAGAAGGCCTGGCCGACGCGGCCGTCCACGCCGCGCATGTCCAGGGCCACCTGTCCGTCCCCCTCGTCCTGGAAAACCCGGTGGCCGGGTGGCGCTCGGGCGGCCTGCACGTGCTGGACTTCATGGGGGCGCTGCACCAGCGCACCGGCTGTCCGCTGCTGCTGGACCTGGGGCACCTTCTGTCCGCGCAGCTGGCGTCCGGCCTTCCCCTGGACGCCGGGCTGGACGGCTTTCCCCTGCAGGCGGTGGTGGAAGTCCACCTGGCGGGGGGCGTCGTGACGCGCAGCGCGTCGGGGCGCGGCTTTTACGCCGACGACCATACCCAGCCGGTGCGCGAGGAAGTCTTCGGCTTGCTGGCGGACCTCCTGCCACGGCTGCCTTCCCTGCGGGCCCTCGTCTTCGAAGGGGACGGCCATCCACCGGACATTGCGGCGCAGACGCTGCGGCGGCTGCGGGCGCTGTGGCCGGTGCGGGCCGGGGCGGCGCTGGCCTGGCCCGGGCGCGCCAGCCCGGGCACCGCGCGCTTGGGGGCGAGCGCGCCTTGGGCACAATGGCAGGCGGCCTACGGCCCGTGGTCCGAAGCGGTAGAGGACCCGGAGGGGCTGGCGGCAGACAGGCATTACCGGCTGGCGGTGCTGGCGGACGCGCTCGACCGGGCCTGGCCGCTGGCCCGGCTGGTGCTGGCCGGCCGGCGGGAGGACCTCGAATCCTTCGCCGCCTCGGAAGAGTTCCGCGCCCAGTGGGACACCGGCACCCCGCTGCTGTCCGCCTTTGGCGCCTGGGCCCGCGCCCGCCTGCGGGCCACGCCGGAGCCGGCCGGCCTTGGGGCGCTGGCCTTCGACACCTGGGCCCAGGCGCTGGCCCACGGCAAGGGGCAGGGCCGCTTCCCGGTGGACTTGTCCGAAGCGCTGTTTGCCGCCCGGGCGCTGCGGCGGCACCTGGGGACGCGCGCCTGGGCCACTGGGCTTCTGGAAAGCAGCGGCCTGGGCGGCCTGGCCCAGGTGGTGGCGCGGGCGCCGCCCGGGCCGTGGGCGGTGCGGGCGGTGTGGGAGGGGGGACGACTTGGCGTCGCCTCCGGCGGAAACGTGGAAGCGCGGGGCGAAAATGGCGATGCTCGCTGACCTGCCCTTCCGGGGAGTCCTCTGCGCATGAGCCGAAACGCCTTCCTCCTCTTTCTTCTCGTCGTCGCCGGCCTCCTCGGGGTGGGCGTGGTGGGCTGGCGCCGGTCCGAGGCCCAGGTGCTGGTGTTGCAGCGGGAGGCCGCGGCGGCCCGGCTGCGGGCGGACGCCCTGGAGCGGCTGGGGTGGATTCGGTCCATCCCGGAGCAGAAGCAGTACCTGGACGAGGTGCAGTCCTTCTTCAAGTGGTACTTCGAGGGCGTCGACGCTTACCGCAAGCGCTTCAACCTCAGCCCGGCCTTCGACGAGTACCTGGTGGAACTGGAGCAGCGGAAGGCGCAGGAGAAGGAACTGGAGAACCTGCCCGCCCTGCCGGACGGCCGGCGGGCCACGCCTCCCGCCGCCCGGACGGCGGTGGACCGAAAGGCCTTCTACGATGCGGAGAAGGCCCTCTTCGACCGCATGCACACCGGGCGCTACCTGCCCATCTTCTCCGGCACGGACAAGGGCATGCGGCTAGACGTGGTGACGGCCGACGTGAGTGCCGCGGGCGGGCGCCCGCGCGTCCGTCTGCCCCTCGTGCTGTGGGGCGCCCAGCGCTACGCCAAGGACGACGAGCACTCCGGCGCCAAGCGCATCATCACCTCGGCGGACATCGCCGCGACGTTTCGGCTTCTGGACTCGGCCGGAAAGCTGGTGGCTGAGATGTCGGCCGGGGCGCCGGGGATGAAGAACGACTTCCCGGAGCGCCTCATCGCCGAGTTTCCCCCCCAGGTGGTGCTGGCGCAGTACGAGTTTGACCGCGTCCCGGCCGGCGTGGCGCAGATGGAGGCCACCTTCAGCGTGCGCTCCCATGCCCCCAGCGGCGGGGACGCCAACGCCACCTACACCTGGAAGGCCTCCGTCCCCGAGGAGTGGCGCCTCGGTCCCGGGGAGACCTGGGAAGGGGCGCAGGAAAGCGTACGCAGCATCGAAGACATCGACCCGGCTCAGGCGGCCAAGGCCAAGGGCCCGGCGAAGTCCAAGCGCTAGCCCCCCCAAGAGGGGGGCCGCCTTGGCGACGGCCTTCAGCAGCAAGGCGTCGGCCGTCGCCAGACAGCTCCAGTGGGAAGGACAGCCGGGTGTGGGCCAGCGCGGCGTCGCTGCCCCTTTACTCCACCACGCCCAGGCTGGCGCCAAGCTTCCACAGGGTGAGGTCGCCCGCCCCATCCAGCACGGCGACGTCCAGCGCCTCGGTAGCTGCAAGGGCGTGGACGCCGCCCGGGCTTGGAATCTCCGCCAGGACCCGCCCGGAGCGGGCGTCCACGGCGCGAATGGTTTCGCCTGGGAGGAGCAGCACCCGCCGCTGCAGCGTGGCCCGGGCGACCGCCGGCGTTCGCTGTCCCCCCAGCCGCCAGTCGAGGCGGCCCTGGGCGTCCACCCGCAGCGCCGAGCCGTCGGCGGCCGCGGCGAGCGTGGCGTCCCCGTCTGCGTGCAGCGTCCATGGCCCTTGGCCAAGCGGCAGCGAGCGCTCCCACTGCGTGCCTCCCTGGGCGCCGAGACACGACAGGACGGGCGCCCCGTCCCGGTGCGCCAGCACGCGCAGGCGCGCGCCGCGCGCCAGCGCCGGGCCGGCAGCGGACAGCTGGAGTTCCTGCAGCCACCGGACAGCCCCGTCGTGAGGGTCGAAGACGAGCAGCGCCGTGCGGTCGCCCCGCCCCAGCGTCACCACCGAGGCGTTTCCCCACGGGATGGGCGGTCCAAGACAGGGCAGGGGGCCAGCGATGCGAAACCGGACTTGGCCTTGGGCGACGTCCAGCCCGTGCACCGTCCCGGACTCCGAGGCGACGAGGACCCGGCCCGCCTGCAGGCCTAAGGCGAGGCGCTGGGGGCGCTGGGGGAGGAAGCACCACAGTTCGCGTCCCGTCAGCCGCTCGAGCGCGCGGACGCCGCTCGGCCGCGTGGTGACGAGGAGCTGCTCGTCCGTCACCAAAAGCCCTCCATCGAGTGCGGTACCTTCGTGGTCCCGCAGCCAGCGCGCGTCCGCCTCGGCCAGGTACACGCGGAGCCACCGCGTCCCGGTGGCCAGCACTGCTTCCCCGCCCGGGCCCACCACCAGCCCGTCCTTGGCCGCCCAGCGCCGGAGCACCTCACCCGTGCCCGTCACCAGCACGGCCCAGTTGCGCGCGACAAGGGCGAACCCCGTGGCCAGGGCCCGCAAACTAGAGGTGCCTTCTCCGGCCACGCCCCGCGCTCGGCCGCGCTGAAGGAAGCTGAGGCGCCGGACGCGCGCCCCGCGCTGTAGCTCCGGCGCCTGCGGCTTCCGCGGGTGTCGCCGTGGGGGCCGTCGCGGCTCCTCGGTGGGGCGGGCGACCAGGGCCCGCACCGCGGCCAGCACCGCGCGCCCCCGGGTGGTGAAGTCGCTGAGGTGGCGGTTGGCGGCCAGCCGGCTGTCGAGAGAGCCGAGCAGCCCGGCCAGGCCGAGCGCCGGTGCCACCAGGGCCTCGGCCAGGTGAGCCGCGGGCCAGGCCAGCGCCCAGCCGGGCGCAGCGACGGTGCCGGCCACCAGTTCCAGCTGCCAGGCGGGCGGCACACCGGCCGGGGACAGGTGCATCGCGTGTTCGCCGGACTCAAGGGCGCGCACCACCTCCTCCCCTTGGCGCAAAAGCTCGAGCGCCAGAAGGCCCACCCTCCCGTGCGCTTCCCAGGTGGCCGGCTGTGGGGACAGAAGTTCCAGCCGGCCCGAAAGCGCGAGGAGGGCCACCGGTACCGGGGCCCTCCGCTGCGCTAGGCCCAGCAGCCCCGCGGCGTCCGCGGCGGTGAGGCGGAAGCCGGGCACGGCGCGAGGTTCCAGGCGCAGTCCCCACCCGGGGCCCCCCCCGGCCACTGCCGCCGGCTCGCGGTCCGCGCGGGCGAGCAGGGCGCGCGCTTTGGCCCGGACCCGCGCTGGCGCCGCTGTCGCGCGTAAGTCCTCAATCCACCCACGCGCCGCGCGCACCACTGCCCGGCGCCACGCTCCCGCGTCCAGCGTCACCGGGGCCCGCACCGCACCGGCCGGCCGACCGAGGCGCAGCACGTGGAGCTGCAGCTGCTCGCCCTGCCGGATGAGCAGCAATTCCTGCCCGGACTCCGGCAGGGAAACCTGTGCCATGCCCTGGCCGGCCGCCAGCGCGGCGGTGGCCACCAGCAGCTGTTCCATCACCAGGCCTAAGGGTTCCTCGCTTGCCCCAGGGACGAGGGCCAGGCCGTCCAATTCCAGGCCAAACCCGTCCAGGGCCTCGGCGGCCCCTTCATGCTTCCAATGCTGTCCGATTCGGATGCGAAGCATGGTACGAACGGCCGTGGATGCGAGCCGATTGAGGCTTGATTGACATTTAGCGACGGCGCCCGTGACAGCGCGCCCCTTTGCTTCCGCAGGCCAACGCCGCGGAACTGCTTGGATTTCTATGACATTTTACGAGGCTGCCATCCGAGTGCTGGAGGCGGAGAAGCGTCCGCTGACCACGCAGGAGATAACAGAACGCTGCATTTCCCTAGGGTTGCTGAGCCACGTCGGTAAGAACCCGGCCGAAACCCTGAGGTCACGCCTGGCCGTGATGTCCCGGCGCACGCGGGACCGCCGCGTCAGCGTGGTGGGAGACGACACGTTTGCACTGGTGGAGTGGGGCCTTCCAGAGGACGCCGAGGCCCTGGGGCGGATGGGCCAGCCCGAGGAGCCGGCAGTGGCGGAGGAACCGGCGCCGTTGCGCGCGGTGGAGCGCCATCCGGAGTCTCGCTCCGAGGGCGCCCGGGCAGCCCGGCAGGAGCGCCACGGCCGACGTCACGAGCGGGAAAGGGACCGCGGACCCGGCCACCGCCGCTTGCCGCCGCTGGAGGAAGTGGCCTTCGAGTTGCTCAGCGAGGCGACGGAGCCGCTGGCCCCGGCCGCGCTTCTGGAGCGCGCCGTCGGGCGAGAGCTCGCCTTGCCGCACACTGGCGTGGAGACGCTGCTCACGGCCCTGGTGACGGAGAACCAGCGGCGCATCGATGGCGGCCGACAGGCGCAGTTTGCGCTGCGGGACGGCCTTCTGGCGGTGGACCGTTCCGCGACGGCGCCGGCCGAGTTGCAGGCAGCCTTCGCCGGGGCGCTCGGCTTGCCGCTCGTGGAGGGGCGCGTGGTGTTCGCCACGGCCAAGCCCATCGAAGTCGGACCCGAGGCCTCGGTCGTCTCGGCGGCCCGGGTGGCGGTCAAGGAGGCGCGCCGCACCATCGCCCGGGCGCTGCGCTCGCAGCTGGCCGGGCTGGATGCCGGCACCTTCGAGCGGGCCTGCATCAAAATGCTGCATGGCCAGAGTTTCCGGGAGCTGAAGGTGGTGAAGCGGGCCAAGGACGGCCCGCTCATTACCGGGCGACGCCGGGATGGCAGCCTGGAGTTGCGCTACGCCATCCGGGTGCTCAAAGGCGGCGGAGGCGTCGACCGGCGAATTGTCCAGGACTGCCGCCGCGACCTCAGCCACCACGGCGCGCAGATGGGGCTGGTGCTGGCGAGTGGAGATGCCCGAGGGGAGGCGCGCAGCGAGGCTGTCGCCCAGTCGGCGCTGGTGCTGCTGTGGTGCGGGGAGGGGCTGGCCGAGAAATTCCTCGAGGCCCATGCCGGAGTGCGGGTGACGCACGCCGAGCTCTTCGAGATTGACGCCGCCTTCTTCCAGTCGGCAGCGCGCGTCGCCGCCGAGGTGCGCGAGCGGCGCGAGGAGCGCCGCCGGGAGCGCGAAGAGCAGGACGAGGACGAGGGGGCGCCGGGCCCGGAAGAGGCCGGGGCAGCCGAGTCCACGCCCGGCGCGGAGGGGGCTGCGGTGGGGCCCGGGGAGGAAGGTGCAGCCGGGGCCGAGGGCGAGGCGGGCGCCGAGCGCAAGCGGCGCCGTCGGCGCCGGCGCGGACGGCGCGGACGGGGCCTGCGGCCGGGCGAGACGGCCCCCGGAGTCCCGGGCGTCCCCGGCGCCACGGCCGGGGAGGCCCCGGCCCCCTCGGGGGACGCTGAGGCAGCCCCCAGCGTCGCGGAAGCCGCCCCAGTCGCCGCGCCTCCTGCGGCGAGCGAGGGCAGTGCGCAGTAGACTCCCCCCTTGTGAGGAGGCTTTGGCCGCTGCTGTTGGCAAGTGGACTGGCAGTCCTGCCCGGCTGCAAGGCCCAGCCGCACCTGGTTGAGCGGGTGGACGTCGTTTCCGCGTCGGTGGCCGACGTCCCGCTGTTGGGGACGTCTGTTTCGCAGCTTCAGGCCGAGCTCACCCGGCGCGTCGCGGCCGAGCCGCGGCTGCAGCTGGTGGTACCCGGGGTGCGCCCGCCCGAAGGGGCGCCACTCGTCCGGCTGGTGCTGGAGCTGTCCGGGGTGCGCGAGGTGCTTCGGCCCGGGCGGGAGGGGCCGGAGGTGGAAGTGGTGGCGGACCTCACCCTGCGCCGAAAGAGTGAAGCCGGGACGGAGCGACGGGAGCTGTGGGCCTCCGGGGTGGCGCGGCCGGCGGGGGAAACCTTCGAGGACCGCCAGGAGGCGGCGCGCCGGGCCCTGGAACAGGCACTCGAGGACCTGGTGCATGGGGCGCGTGCCCAGCTGGATGCGCTGGACAGAAACGACAGCGCCCTCATCCGGGATTTGACCTCGACGGACGTCCGCGTTCGCGACGCCGCGCTGGACGTGCTCGCCTTCCGGAAGAATCCGCGGGCGGTGCCGCTGCTGGTGGAGCGGCTGCAGTCCGAGGACGGCCTGGTGGTGCGGCGCGCAATGGGCGCGCTGGTGGACATGCGGGCCACCCAGGCCGTGCCGGCGTTGATTGACCTCACCCGGGGCAAGGACGCGGGCTTCCAGCGGGAGCTGGTGTTCGCGCTGGGGGCCATCGGTGGTGATGAGGCGCGCGCCTACCTGTACACGGTGGCCCAGGGACACGACAGTCCAGGCGTTCGCGAGGCGGCAGAGCGCGCTCTGGAGGAACTGACGCACCGGGAGGCCTTGGCCCCCAAGGAAGGGGCCTCCGTCGAGGCAAACCGGGGCCAGCACCGGTGAGGGCCTCCTCCTGGTTGCTGCTGGGCACGCTCCTCGGCTGTGCCCATCCGGCCAGTGCGCCGGCGCCCACGCCGTCGTCCCCGGGTGCAGCGCGCTACTTCCCGCTGGCGGTGGGGAACCGCTGGAGCTACCGCTCCGGGGCAGACGCCTCGGCCGTCGAGGTGGTGGAGATTCGCAGCGTCAAGGATGGCCACTACGCGGACAACCGGGGACGGCTTCTCTGGGTCAGCCCGGACGGCCTGCGCGACCAGTCCCGCGTCATCCTCCGCTCGCCGGTCGAAGCGGGGCGCACTTGGACGGTGGTCCTCGGGCCCGACTCCGCCGAGCACTGGCGCATCACTTCGGTGGGGAGCCCCTGCACGTCGCCGGCCGGGCAGTTCCCCGACTGCGTCGAGGTGGAGAGCCGGGTGGCGGCGGCCGAGGGCGTCCAACTGGTCAACCGCATCACCTTCGCGGCCGGGGTGGGGATGGTGCGGATTCGCACCAGCCTGCTGCGTCAGGGCGCCGAGGTCCCCCAGACCGACCTACTGCTGACGGCCTACGAAGTCGCTCCGGTCCGGCCTCCCCCCAAGGGCTGACCCCGGCCGGGGGCCCTCCCCCCCGGGGCGTCATGCCGCTGGGTTACGCTTGTCTGGCCGTTGCACCTCCAGCCGGATGCGAGCCGTGAACGCGGACCTGCAGGAAACCACGCACGAGGAGCTCATCCTCGGCCTCCTCGTCGAGGGCGGCACGGACTTCGTGTCCGGCGAGGCGCTGTCCGGCAAGCTCGGCCTATCGCGCACCGCGGTGTGGAAGGTGGTGAATGCGCTCCGGCGCCACGGCTACCGCATCGAGGCCGTCTCTTCTCGCGGGTACCGACTGCTGGAGGCGCCCGACCGGCTGACCGCCCTGGAGGTCCTCCCACTGCTGGAGACGCATGACCTCGGGCGGACGCTGCACGCCTTCGAGGAAGTGGACTCCACCAACGTGGTGGCCTTCCGGCTGGCGGTCGAGGGCGCCGAGCACGGGGAACTGGTGCTGGCCGAGCGCCAGACGCAGGGCCGCGGTCGACGTGGGCGCAGCTGGTCCTCCCCGGGCCATCTCAACCTACACGCCTCCTTCGTCCTGCGGCCGGACCTGCCACCCCAGCGGGCTCCGGAACTGACGCTGCTGGCCGCCGTGGCGCTCGCCGAGTCCCTCAGGGCCACCGGCGTGCCGGCCGACATCAAATGGCCGAACGACTTGCTGGTGGGCGGCCGGAAGGTGGCGGGCATCCTGACGGAATTGTCCGCGGACCTGGACCGCGTGCACTTCGTGGTGGTGGGCATCGGCGTCAACCTCAACGCGCGCCGGGAGGACTTCCCACCGGAACTTGCCGAGACGGCCACCAGCGTCCTGGAGGTGTCCGGGCGACCGGTGGGGCGGGCGGCCTTCGCCGCGGCGCTGGCCAAGCGGCTGGAGGACTGGCTCGACCTGCACGCCGCCCAGGGCTTCCGCCCGGTGCGGGAGCGCTGGCGTGCGCTGTCCGCCACGCTGGGCCAGGAAGTCCTCGTCACGTCGGAGCGGCGCGAAGTGCGCGGCGTGGCCGTCGACATCGACGAGGATGGGGCCCTCCGCATCCGGACCGCCGGAGGCGCCGAGGAGCGGGTGCTGGCCGGGGACGTGGAGACGGTGCGGCCGCGGGTCGCCCCGCCGTCCCCGCCCCGGGCCTGGTAAGGCCCGAAGACGTTGACGGGCGGTAACCCCGGGGGGGGCCGTGCCGCCTTTCAGGCGGTCCGCGCCCTTCGCCGTGAGCGGGGCGGCGCGACACTGGCCGGTAGGTGCTGCACTGGCTGGTCGTCCCCATCCTCCTCGCCGCGCAGCCCGCTCCCAGCGCCCCAGGGTTGGCGGTTGCCGTCCCGGGGGGTGAAGCAGCCGCCCCGGCTTGACGGCAACCTGCCGGATGCGGCGCGGGACTTGGCGCCGCCGCTTGCGCCCTTCACCCTCGTCACGCCGGAGGAAGGAAAGCCGCCGTCGGAGGCGACCGAGGTCCGCATCGTCTACGACGACCAGGGCGCTGTACTTCGCCTTTCGTTGCCACGACTCGGCTGGCCTCGCGCGCAATCTCACCCGGCGTTACCGGGACGCCTCCTCGGATGCCGTCATCGTCGACTTGGACGCGCGTGGCTCACACATCAGCGACGCGCTGCAGGTGAAACTGGCCTTCGCCTGGCAGGGGTAGCGAAGTGAGGTGAAAGCGTCCTTCGGGCGAGGCTAGGCTGGGAATGTCCCCCCTTTTTTGGGGCCCGGCCATGGCCTCCAAACCCACCACCATCGACGCCTACCTGGTGAGCGTCCGTGGAGAGCGACGCACCGCCCTGCAGAAGCTACGCAAGGCGATTCGCTCGGTCGTGCCGCAGGCCGAGGAATGCATCAGCTACCGGATTCCGGCCTTCCGTGTCCGCGGGGCGGTCGTGGCCGGCTTCTGCGCCAGGCGGGACGGCTGTTCCTATTTCCCTTTCAGCGGCTCGACGCTCATGACACTGGCCGCGCAGCTCCAGGGCTATGCCAGGACCAAGTCCTCGCTGCATTTTCCTGCCGACAAGCCCCTCCCGGTGAAGCTGGTCCGCCAGTTGGTGAAGGCGCGGCTCGCCGAGCTCGACGATTGAACGGTGGGACAAGCTGAAGGGGTCCCGGGCCCGGGGGCCGCTGCGGCCCCGGGGCAGGCTGGGGCGTGGTAAGCCTTCAGGGTCGCCATGCTGCTTGCCCTCGACGTCGGCAACACCAACACCGTGGTGGGCGTCTTCGACGGCGCCCGGCTGGTCGACCACTGGCGGCTGGCGACGGATGCCCACCGGACATCGGACGAGTACGGGCTGTGGGTGCGGCAGGCGCTGCCCTATGCCGGGGTTGACCCGGCGGGGGTGAAGGCGGTGGTGGTGTCGAGCGTCGTGCCGCCCATGCAATCCAACCTGGAGCGCATGGCCAGTCGCTACTTCGGCGTCCGGCCCCTCTTCGATCGGGCCGGGGGTGAAGACGGGCATGCCCATCCTCTACGACAACCCACGCGAAGTCGGTGCGGACCGCATCGTCAACGCGGTGGCCGCCTACGAGAAGCACCACCAAGGGCTGCTGGTGGTGGACTTCGGGACGGCCACCACGTTCGACGCCGTCACGCCCAAGGGTGAATACCTGGGCGGGGCCATCGCCCCGGGCATCTCCATCTCCATGGAGGCGCTCTTCCAGAACGCAGCTCGGCTGCCGCGGGTGGAGTTTGCCCGGCCCCCGGCGGTGGTGGGACGCAACACCGTGCACTCCATGCAGTCGGGCCTGGTGTTCGGCTACGCCGGGCTGGTGGACGGCATCTGCGAGCGGATGGCACGCGAACTCACCTTCCCGGTGAAGGTGCTGGCCACCGGCGGCCTCGCCTCCCTGCTGGCCAGTGAGTCGCGGTGCATCACCGAAGTGGATGAGCTGTTGACACTGGAGGGACTACGCATCATCTACGGACGGAACCATGGGCCAAGCTGAGGAGCGTCCGGCCTTCGACTTCCTCCCGCCGGCGCTGCGCAAGCACGTCGACCCGGCCTCGCCCCTCCCGCTGCGGATGATGGCCGCCAAGGCACTGGTCCCGCTGGCACCGGCCGATATGCTGGGGGCACTCTACCTGCTGACCCAGGACCCGGACGAGGCCGTGCGCACGACCGCGGCCACGTCGGCCGAGAAGCTGCCGGACCGCATTCTGGGCTCCGCTTTGCGCGATGAGGGCGTGGCGCCGGCGGTGCTGGCCTGGGCGCTGGACCGGCTGCAGGCCAGCGACGTCTACGTCGAGATGCTGGTCCTCAACGCCTCCACGCCCGACGAGGCGGTGGCGCGCGTGGCCGCGCACTGCAGCCTGCGGTCTTCGGAGATTGTCGGACAGAACCAGCTCCGCCTTCTGCGGCACGAGGACGTGGTGCGCCAGCTGTGCCTCAACCCCAAGGCCACCGGGGCCCTGGTGGACTCGGTCTGTGACTTCTGCGTCCGCAGCGGGCTGCACCTGGCGGACGTCCCGCAGATGCGGGCGGCCCGTATTCGCATTTTCGGCCCGAGGCGGCCGACGCCGCGCCCAACCCCGGGCCTACCGCGGAGGAGATTCTCACCGAGTACCAGGTTGGCGACGAGTCGGCGCCGCCCCTGGAGGAATCCAAGAAGCTGAACTTCGCCCAGCGGATTGTGAAGATGAGCATCTCGGAAAAAATTAAGCTCGCCACCAAGGGCAACAAGGAAGCCAGGGGCTACCTGTTGCGTGACAGCAACAAGCTGGTCGCGGTGGCCGCCATTCGCAGCCCGAAGATTACCGACCCGGAAGTTCTCGCCATCGCCAACAGCCGCCAGGCACACGACGACGTGCTGCGGGTGGTGTGCGCCAACCGTGAATGCGTGAAGCTGTACCCGGTGAAGTTGGCGCTGGTGAAGAACCCCAAGGTGCCGCTTCCCATCGCCATGAAGTTTCTGTCCACCCTGCGCGAGTCCGAAGTCCGCGAGCTGGCGCGCGACAAAAACGTCCCCTCGGCCATCCAGATGATGGCCAAGAAAGCGATGGAGAAGAAGAACGAGCCGAAGAAGGAAGGCCACTAGCCCCGCTTGGACACGTCGCAGGACGCCGCCGGCAAGTGCCCACGCCAGCGAGGCCGCGTCCCCGGGCCGAGGAAAGACGTCGGTGGAGCCCCCTGCCCGGCCCTCGTGCTCCGTCCGGGGTGCCCCCCATGGGGGCAAGTGCCTTCAGGCCGCCGCCGGCTCGTCGTCGCCGCCGGGCGTCGTCTCCGGCGCGGGAGCGCCCGGCCCGGACTGGGCCAGCAGTTGGCTGGCCATGGCCACCGCCCGGGCGGCCTTTTCTCGCGCCCGTTCCTCGGACTTCAGCCGGGTGAAGAGACGGGCGACGCGCTCCTCGTGTTTGCGGGCGAGCGCCTCCAGGTCCCGGCAGCGTTGCTGAAGCGCTCCCAGCTCATCCTGCCGGGCCGCGCCCTGGTGGGACAGCTCCTCCCGGACGGCGGAGAGGTCGGCCTGGCTCTGTTCAAAGGCCGCCTGCAGGGTGGACAGCTGTCGCTGCGCACCGTCGGCATGGGCGCGGTTGAGCTCGCGGTCGCGGCGGGCGGCGGCCAGCTCTCCCTCCGCGCGGTCGCGGGCGACCTCGGCTTCCTCCGCGCGCGCGCGCAAGTCGTTGGCTTCCTGCTCGGCTGCGTCGGCGCGTGCGCTGGCGGCGGCGATGGCGCCCTGCAAGTCGGCCACCTGCTCCTGCGCTTCCCGTGCTGCCCCCTCGGCACGTTCCACCGAACCATCGACTCGCCGCCGGTCCTGCTCGGTGACCGTGGCTATTTTCGTCCTTGCCAAAAACCGGCCAGGGCGGCGTTTCTGGAGAAAGATCGGCTGGCAGGAGCGGACGACACTGCTCGTCATGTCCCAGGACGTCATTGCGCAGAGCGCGCCGGCACGCTGAATGGGGCTCGAAGAGACCGTTGTCAGCCTGAAAACCCTCGGCGTGGAGTATGCCGTCATCGAGTCGGGCGCCGACGGAGCCGTGCTCGTGCTGCCGGAGTACGGCCGCGTGCTCGGAGTATGGCCCCACTGGCGCGGTGACAACGCACTCTGGGTGAACCCAGGGTTCCTGCAGCTCCTTCACATTGAGCCAAGGACGACGGCTGGATCAACCCGGGGGGGGACAGGATGTGGCTGGCCCCCGAGGAGGAGTTCCTTGCCGACGGCGGCGATGTGCCCCCGGCGATAGACCCGGGCCAGTTTGCCCGCTCATCCGAGAAATCCGGCTACAGCATGGAGAACAAGGGCGAAGCCCTGGCATGGAAGATGGGGTCCAGGATCCGCTTCAAGCTTACCCGCCGCGTGCGGCCGATGAGCGAGGCGCGGCTGGCGGATCTCTGGGGCACGACCTGGCTCCGGCAGGCCGGGTATGAGGAGGAGACGCTCCTGGAAGTCTCGGGTGATTGCCGCGCACCGGTCCGGTTGTGGAACATCACCCAGGCGCGCTCGGGGGCGGAGGTCCGCGTGCCTCTCCGCAGGCGCTGGACAGAGACGAGCCTCGTGACCCTGGCCTCCAGCAGCCTTGAGCTGGCAGAAAACTGGGCCGTGATACGCATGAAGGGCCCGCAGTCCGCGAAGGTCGAGATCCCCGGCGCGGATGCAGTCAGCCGCATCCTCTGCCTGGAGGAGAGTGAGTCGGGCCGGGCGCAGCTCCTGGTCAAGGACTTCGGGACAGAGGAGGGCCGGGAGGATGCCCGGGTGGACTGCCGTTTCGGCGGCACGGGGGATGCCATCGAGTTCTCCTGCACTTCGCCGGTAATCGGCCCGACCGGCAAAAGGCGTGTTCTCTGGAAAACCTCGCTCTGCGCTTTTTCGGGCAGAAACGACGAAATCCAGGCATTCGCGGAGCGCATCGGCACCCGAGGTAGCTATTGAATCGAGGGGCGCTGAAATATTACACTCGCCTATCATGGTGAGGCATCTGGCTCTGGAAAGATCGACAAAATGATGAAGCGCCGCGCCGTTATCACCGGCATGGGGACCATCAACCCGCTCGGTGATACGCTGGAAGGCTACTATCAGAACCTGATAGCCGGCAAATCGGGGATCCGGCGATGGAAGTCCCTCGACATGAGCAAAATCGAGTGCAAAATCGGGGGCGACCTGGGCGACTACGACTGCCTGGCGGCACTGGAACGCTTCAAGGATGTCCTGGGCCCGGACACCTTCAAGAAGGCGAAGAAGATGTTCCGTTCCACGACATTTTCCGCGAAGATGTCCATTCTCTGCACGCTGGCCGCCTGGCAGGACGCCGGGCTGTCTTTGTCCCAGGATTCCGCGGACCGGCGCGCCGTCGATCCATACCGCACCAGCGTCATCGTGGGCGGTCACAACCTGAACTCGAACTATATCCACGAGAACTCCAAGCGCTTCCTGGAGGATGTGGAGTATCTGGATCCCCTGAGCGGGGTCGAGGGCATCGATCCGAACGTGCCTGCCGTCATCACGGAGATCCTGGGGCTGCATGGCCCCACCTTCACCATCGGCGGGGCCTGCGCGAGCGGCAACCTCGCCCTCCGGGAAGGCTTCCGCGACATCATGAGCGGCGAAAGCGACACGGCGGTGATCGCCGGCGGGCTTTTCGACATGTCCCCCGGCGACATCCAGGCCTCCGTGATCATCAACGCCGTCGTGGTGAAGCCGGAGTACCAGGATCACCCGGAAAAGGCCTCACGGCCGTTCGACGCGGACCGGGCCGGGTTCGTCTATTCGCACGGCGCCGGCACGCTGATGCTGGAAGAGCTGGAGCACGCGCTCGCGCCGCGGCGCCCGGATTCACGGCGAAGTCCTCGGCGTGAGGGCCAATGCCAACGCCTGTCACCTGCCCGCCCCCGCCGCCGGGGTCCAGGCGCGCCTGATCCGCGAGCTGCTCGCGTCCACGGGTACCGACCCGTCGGAGGTGGACTTCGCCAGCTGCCACGCCACGGGCACGCCCGGCGGGGACCTGGAGGAGATCAGGGCCATCAAGGAGGCCTTCGGCGCGCACGCCTACCGGATGAAGCTGAACGCCGCCAAGTCCATGCTGGGGCACACCTGCTGGGCGTCCCCCATCGTGGAGACCATCGCCGGGCTCCTCCAGATGAAGCACGGCCGGCTCCATCCCACGATCAACATCGACCGCCTGGACCCCGGAGGTGGATCTCGACGTGCTGCGCCAACGGTCCCGTGGAGCACAGGATCCGCTGCATGCTGAAAAACTCCTTCGGGTTCGGCGGAATCAACGCCTGCAGCCTGATCAGGCGCTACGAGGGGTAGGGAATGGAACCAGGATCACCGGCAGCGTTCGTGACGGGAGGCTCCCGCGGCATCGGCCGCGCCATTGTGCTGCGCCTTGTGAAGGAGGGCATCCCGACCGCGTTCACCTACGTCGGCAACGAAGAGGCCATGCAGGAAACCCTGGCGCTTGGCCGCCGCGCGAGAGCGGCGCGGCCGCCCTGAAGGCGTACCGGATGAACGTCACGGACAGCGCGGAAGTGGAGCGCGTGGCGGACCAGGTCATGGAGGACTTCCCGAACGTGGGCATCGTGGTGAACAACGCCGGCATCGTCAGGAACAACACGGCCGCGATGATGAGCGACGAGCAGTGGCAGGAGGTGATCGCCGCCGATCTCTCGGGCCCGTTCTTCGTGATCCGCAGCTTCCTTGCGCACCTGATGGGAAAACGCTGGGGCCGGATCATCAACATCTCCTCCCTCGCGCAGGAAGGCTCCAGCGGCCAGGTCAACTACGCCGCCGCCAAGGCCGGGCTCATCGGGCTCACAAAGACCCTGGCGCGGGAATACGGCCCGCGGGGAATCACCTCGAACGTCGTCACCGTCGGCTACGTGGACACGGACATGACGGACCAGCACATGGCCACGAAGCTCCACGAGATCTGGATGGAATACTGCCCGATGAAGCGGGTCGGCACGGCGGAGGAGATCGCCAGCCTCGTGCACTACCTCGCGCGCGCGGAGGCCGGATTCATCAACGGCGAGGTGATCCGCGTGGCCGGCGGGCTGAGCTACGCACCATGAGGAGTCATATGCGCCGAATCGGCATCGAAAAGATCAACATCTACGGAAGCTCCCTCATCCTGGACCAGAGAGAAGCTCGCGGAGGCCCGGGGCATGGACCCGCAGAAGGTGGTCGCGGATTTCCTGATCGACACGCGTTCCCTGAATCCGCTCTACGAGGACACGGTGACCATGGGTGTCAACGCGGCCGCCCCGATGCTGGAGGGCGAGGACACGCAGGCCATCGGGATGCTCGTCGTCGGAACGGAGAGCTCGGTGGATTTCGGCAAGCCCATCAGCACCAACATCCACGGCGCCCTGGGCCTGCCGTCCAACGTGCGCAACTTCGAGACAAAGCACGCCTGCTACAGCGGCGTGGCTGCCCTGGACACGGCGCTCAACTGGATTGCCTCCGGGCTGAACCGCGGGCGCAAAGCCCTGGTCATCTCCACGGACTTCTCCCGCATGCACCTGAGCGCGAAGGAAGAGTTCGTCCTCGGCGGCGTGGCCGCGGCCGTCCTGGTGAGCGACTCGCCCCGCGTGGTGGAGTACGAGCTGACGAAGCGCGGGACCTGGACCTCGGACGTGTACGACACTTTCCGGCCCAGCGCGCGCCACGAGATGGGCAACAACGAAGTGAGCCTGTACACGTACCTCGACGCCCTGGAGGGCTCCTACCGCGACTACGTGGAGGCGGCGGGCGAGGCCGTGGATTTCGACGGCTACTTCGCCCAGAACTGCTACCACACGCCTTTCCCGGGCATGGCCTTCCAGGCCCACCGCACCACTGTGCAACCTGGCCCGTCCGCGCACGAAGCTGGAGATCCGGGAGAGCTTCACGCAGAAGACACAGCCCTCCCTCCTGTATGCCCGACGAGTCGGCTCCACGTACGGGGCCAGCAACTTCCTCGGCATCTGCGGGATCGCCATGAGCGCGCCGGGCGTGAAGGCCGGGGACCGCATCAGCTTCTTCTCCTACGGATCCGGGCGCAATCGGGGAGTTCTACAGCGGTCGTCTCTGTCCCGAGGCGCGGGAGGTCGTTGCCGGCATGCGGCATCGACGAGGCGCTGGATGCGCGCCGCGAGGTGAGCGTGGCAGAATACGAGACCATCGAGAAGATGCGGGAGCAGGCAATCGAGCAGCCGTGCTTCACGCCCGATCTGTCTCTGCCCGCGGGCTGGTACGACGCGTACTACCAGGGCAAGAAGCGCCTCGTGCTCCGCGCAGGTCAAGGACTTCTACCGCACGTACGAGTGGAGCTGAGCGCGTGGCGCTGATCGAGCAGTACGAGGACTCGCACGTCTCCGGTGATCACGCTGAACGACGGAGAGCATGGCAACCTCCTGAGCCCTGAAGGCCTGGAGGAGCTGGCGGCCGCGCTGCGACAAGTCCCTGGATGATCCGCACGTGCGCGCCATCCTTCTGCGCTCCAACGGACCGTCGTTCTGCCTCGGCATGGACCTGGCGCGGCTGGCCGCGCATGCGCCCCGCGGCTGCCGCGCGGACGCGGAGAAGGCGGTGGCCCGGTATGCCGGCGTGCTGCAGACGATCTTCTCCGTCGCCCTGCCCGGTGGTCTGCCTTGTCGAGGGAGAGGTGAAGGCGGGCGGCGTGGGGCTCGTCGTGCGCCTGTGACATCGTGGTGGCCGGCGAGCAGGCCACGTTCGAGCTCGGGGAGGTGATTTTCGGGCTGATCCCCGCCAACGTGCTGCCCTACATGCTGTGCCCTGCGCATGACGCCGCAGAAAGTCCGCTACCTCGTGATGAGCTCCCGGCGGATCTCCGCGGCCGAGGCGCTGCGGCTGAACCTGGTGGACGAGGTGGTCACGCCGTGGACGCCGAGACACGGCGTGCGGGATATCTTCAAGCGCCTCCTGTGCTCGTCACCGCGGCGCGCTGGCCGCGGTGAAGGAGTTCACCGAGGAGCTGATCGGCATGACCCCGGAAGAGGGCAGCGTGCTCGCGCGCCGCAGGCTGCTGGAGATGATGCACGATCCGCCGCACCGCTGGACGGCGTGAAGGCATTCCAGGAAGGGCACGTGCCCGCCTGGTTCTCCCGGTTCCGTCCGTCACGGCCGCTTGTGCTCTCTGCCGCGCGTGAAGGAAAGGACGGCCCGGCGATGAGCGAGCTGATGATGGTGAGCGCGGAGCCCTCCGGGTGTCACGGTCCTGAAGATGAACGACGCGACGGGCCGCAACATCTTCTCCCGCGGAGTTCATCGAGGAGTTCCTGGAAGCCCTGGACCAGCTGGAGCAGGACGGCCGGCCCAAGGTGCCTGATCCTCTGCGGGCTGCCGGACGTCTTCTGCGGCGGGGCAGAGAAGCAGGCGCTCCTCGATCTGTGCGAAGGCAAGACGGCCGTCAGGGACCTCGTGATCTGCGAGCGTCTCCTCGATCGTCCCTTTCCCCGTCATCGCGGCCATGGAAGGACACGCCATCGGCGGCGGCCTGGCGGTTGCATTCTGCTGCGACATCGTGATCGCGGCGCGGGAAAGCCGCTACGGCGCCGTCTTCATGAGCCTCGGCTTCACCCCCGGGCATGGGCACCACCACCCTGCTGGCGGAGCTCGTCGGCCCCTTCCTGGCAAACGAGATGATGTTCACCGGCAAGCGCTTCCGCGGCAGCGAGCTGGAAGGCAGGGGAACCCACATCAACTACATCCTGCCCGCGCGCCGAGGTCATGGCCAAGGCGCGGGACATCGCGGAGCAGATCGCGGAGAAGGACGCGCGGTCCCTGTCCCTCCTGAAGCACGCGCTGGGCGTGAAGAAGAAGAAGCTCCTGGTCGACGCGCGGCTCCAGGAAGACCTGATGCACCGCATCAGCTTTTCCTTCCCGGAGACCCGCCGCACGATCCAGGAGCTCTACCCCGAGTAAGGAAAGAGAGGGCAATCGGCATGGTCGGCGTGGATCTGCAGGGGAAAGACCGCCCTCATCACCGGGGGCACGAAGGGGATCGGCCTCGCGTCGGCCCTCGCGCTCGCCGAGGCGGGCGCGCAGGTGTGCCTGACGTACAAGTGGGGCAGCGCGGACCGGGAGAAGGTGGCGGAGGAGTTCGCGGCGCGCGGCGCCCTGCGCCCGCTGTTCTTCGAGGCCGATGCCGCCGAAGAGCAGGACACCGTCGCGGCTCATGGACGAGATCTCCGCGTCCGCCGGGCGGATCGACATCTTCATCAGCAACGTGAGCTTTGCCCTGCGCACCCTCACCCTGGCGGACTACAAGAAGACGCTCCCTTTTCAAGACCCTGGAGTACAGCACCTGGCCGCTCATCGACTACACCCGCAGGATCAAGGAGCGGTTCGGAAGCTATCCGAAGTACGTCCTGGCCATTTCCAGCGACGGTCCGGACCATTTCTACCCGGGCTACGACTTCGTGGCCGCATCCAAGGCGCTCCTGGAGTTCTTTTCCACGCTACCTGTCCGTGCACCTGCTGGCCGAAGGGTCCCGCGTCAACGTGCTGCGGTTCGGCACGGTGAACACGGACTCCTTCCGGGCGATCTTCGGCGAGGAGTTCTTCACCTACATGGCGCGCGCAGGGTGTCCCTTCCAGCATGATCCTCACCCCCGCGGAATGCGGCAAGGCGGTCCTGGCGCTCTGCAGCGGGCTCCTGGACGCGGTCAACGGCCAGATAATCAGCGTTGACTACGGCCTGCCCTTTCGGGATAATGCAATGGGCCGTTACCTGTCGGAGCGGTCCTCCGACCACGAGACCTAACAAGAAAGGAGCGCGAAGATGACGAAAGAAGCGGTGATCGAAGTGATCAAGAAGAATATCGCCGCAAACAGCGACGATATCGACGCCGCCAGCATCGACCCGCAGAAATCCATGAAGGACTACGGCGCGAACAGCCTGGACATGATCGAAGTCGTTTCCACCTCCATGCGGGAGCTGAAGATCAAGGTTCCCCGCTCCGAGCTCACCGACATCAACAACATCGACCAGCTGGCGTGACAAGTTCCTGGAGTATGTGAACAAAGGAAATGGCTGACAAAGCTCTCAGCTTCAGCCTGGCGGACTTCTTCTTCAACGACAGCCCGGACGTCCTGACGTCCCCCGAGCGATTTCCAGTCCTGGATCGAGAACCCGAAGATCCAGACCGCCATGGGACTCTTCGGTCAGCAGCTCCTTGCCGCCCCGCGCGCGGGCACGGAGGTCCTGAGCAGCCTCGACGGCAGCGTCACAAGGTCATCAACATGACCTCGTACAACTACCTCGGGCTTTCCACGCATCCCGAGGTGATCCAGGCGGCAAAGGACGCGCTGGACCTCTACGGGCTGGGCGCATCGGGCGCCCCGCTCCTCTCCGGCACGTTCGACCTGCACGTGAAGTTCGCGCGCAAGCTGGCGGAGTTCAAGCAGAAGGAAGACTGCCTGCTGTATTCCAGCGGCCTTGGGCGGGAACGTCGGCGCCATCCAGGGGCTGCTGCGCAAGGGCGACATGTTCGTCCTCGACGAAAAGTGCCACAAGAGCCTGATAGACGGCGGCACCCTCTCCGGGGCAAAGATGCTGTTCTTCTCCCATAACGACCCGGTCGTCCCTGGAGGCCATGCTGGAGAAGTGCAAGGGCAAGCGCGTGCTGGTGGCCTTCGAAGGCGTCTACTCCATGGACGGGGACCTGGTGAGGCTGCCCGAGATCCTCAAGGTCTGCGCGCACTACAAGGCGGCCACCTACATCGACGAAGCCCACTCCACCCTCATGTTCGGCCCCAACGGCCGCGGCGTGGCCGAGCACTTCGGGCTCGAGCACGAGATCGGCGTGAGCTTCGGGACGCTCAGCAAGTCCTTCGGCGCGGTGGGCGGGTTCGTCTGTTCGAATGCGCGCATCATCGCCTACCTCAAGGGGTATTCCTCCCCGTGGAACTTCTCCTGCGCGCCCTCCCCCCCGGTTGTGGCGGGGCTGATGAAGGCGCTGGAAGTTGCCACCCGTGACTCCACGCCTCCGCGACCTGCTGTGGAAGAACGTCGCCTACCTGAAGAAGGGGCTCCAGGACCTGAAGCTGGACCTCGGCCAGAGCGAGTCCCAGGTGATCCCGATCATCATCGGTTCCGTCGGGCGAGAAGCTCTTCCAGTTCGCCTACGAGATCCAGAAGCGCGGGCTGTTCCTCCAGCCGGTGGACTTTCCCGCGGTCCCGGCGGATTCCCGCCGGTTCCGAATCTCGGTGTCGTCGCAGTTCACCAAGGAGCAGATGGACACGGCCCTCACGATCATCGAGGACGTGATCGTCAAGGGCCTTCGCGCGTAGCGTGGACCACGACGCGCTCCTGCAGGAAGTACCGCAAGAAGCCGCTGCTCGCGCTGGACAGCCTGACGCCCCTCGCATGGGGGCGGGACGACATCAAGCTCATCCTTCCCCACCGGGAGCCCTTCCTTCTCGTCGACCGCCTGACCGGGATCAGCTTCGAGGAAGAGACGATCGCCGGATCGCGCTTCATCTCCGCCGGACGACCCGATATTCGCCGGGCACTTTCCCGGCTCTCCCGTGTATCCCGGCTCGCCTGGAAGTGGAAATGATCGGCCAGCTCGGCCTCTGCCTGCACTACTTCCTGGGAAACCGCAGCACTGCCGTCCGTCAGAGTCCAGCCGATGAACGTGCGGGCCACCCGGATCGTGGGCGCGTACTACCTGGAGCCGGTCCTGCCCGGCCGCGAGGTGACCTTGTCGCGAAGAAGCTGGAGTCCGACGAGTACCTTGCCACCATGATCGGCCAGGTCATCGTCGACGGCAAGGTTGCCTGCGCGGCCATCGGCGAAGTGTGTTTTCCTTAAAGTACCGACCGTACCGCCGGGATTCTCCGCATCAGCCAGCTCCAGAAGAAGACAACGGGGACGCCCAGAGCAGTGACAGCGGCGAACTTCACGAACGGTGCCAGGGGCAGCGCCAGGAATCCCATCTGTATCCCCACGATCAACACGGGGTGCCAGAAATACGCGGAGTACTGGTTTGCGGCCAGGAACTTGAGGAACCGCCCTTGAGCGTTGGCCATCTGCCGGAACAGCACCAGCAGGCCGATACACATGCCGAAACAGAGCAGCGCTTCCCAAACAGGATAGACGATCCCGAAAGCCCGTCCGCTGAGGGTGATGCCGCCGTGCGGCAGAAACGCCA
>CAVQDL010000019.1:0-184300 GCA_963711265.1 uncultured delta proteobacterium | reverse complement strand
CGTCCGACATCGGCACCAGGGTGCCCCCACCGGTCAGGGCTTTACCGGTGGCGGTCTCGAGATCCTTAAGCGTCGTGGTCACGATGATCGACACCGGTAGCCCGTTGTGCTGACCCAACTCGCCCCGAGGCGATCAGGGCGCGCAATCCGGCGAGCAATCCGTCGTGGTTGCGTTGGGCTGCCGAGCGGTGATCGCGCCGCACCGCATCCTCGTCGGGTGTCAGGTCCACGAAGGGGAGTTTCGTCGTCGGGGTTGCACGCGCCGGGGGCGGCTAACTTGGCCAGCGCGGCCTCGATGGCGGCCCTCAGTTCGGGGGTCACTAGGCCGCTGACGCGCGACATCCCGTCAAATTCCTGCTTGCCCAGCATGATGCCGCGCTTGCGGGCGCGTTCGTCGTCGCTGAATTCCCCATCGGGGTTGAGCCAGTCCATGATCCGCCCGGCGTATGTGGCCAATTCATCGGGGCGATACCCGGCTGCCTTGCCGGCCAGGTCGGCTCTCAGCGGCTTCGCGGGTACCCAGGTCCACCTCGGCAGGCAGGTCGGCGAGGAAGCCTCGGATCTCCTTCACGTGCCCATCCCCGATCAGCCCGTCGCGTTGCGCGGCCGCGGTATGACTGAGCAGCGGCGCCAGCGGCTCACCGGTCAGTGCGCGCCGTCAGCCCCGAGATCTTCGGCGTCGGCGATGCGCCGGCTGGCTTCGGTCTTGGTAATGCGCAGCCGGTCGGCCAACGCGCACCGCAGCGTGCCGCCCAACTCTTCCTCGCCGGCCTGCGCGTCGAGTTGGTTGATGATGCTGTGCTGGGGTGCGCGTGGGCGGCGGGCGACGCGCTCCAGGCGCTCGAGTGCCCGCATCAGTTCCGGGGTGGTTAACACGTCAAAAGACAGCTCGCACAAGCGGTCCAGGTTGGCGTCGAGCGTGTCGAAGATCTCCACGATCTCTTCGCGGCTGCTGCAACCCATGCCTCAAATTTTACGAACGCCCACCGACACGAATGGCCCGATTGTAGCCACAGAAGCCTAAGTGGTGCAAGTGATTACAGGGAATTCAACTTCGTCAGCACGTCCGCGATCGAAGCCCCGCCCAGAAGATCCGCTACCTCCAGATCGTGATTGAACTCGAGCTGACGCGGCGGCGAAACTCCAGTGCCTGCAACGAATCCAGGCCGATCGCGACCATAGGGACTGTGGTGTCGATCGTTTCCGTGTGATCGTCGCCGATCGTCGTCGGCCAGCAGGCCCAGAGGACCGATCCGAGACATCCATTTCCGGAACGGCCGATCGGTCTTCGACGACCGGCGCGGACAGCCGTGATACCAGCGGTCCATACCCGAAGATCGCCAGCGCCGGACGCGCGCGATCGAAGTCGAACGCCGCGACGAGGACATTGCCGTGCTGCGCCCTCATTCCCACCGCGAGCGCATCGGCGGGAGACATCGGAACGACGCCGATCGCGGCCAGCTTGCGCCGCGCCGGTCGCGTCGAGATCGAAATGGACCGTCCACTGACCCCACTGCACCGAAACACAGTCCAGCCCGTCGGCCCGGAGCCGATGCGCCATGGCGTCGAGCATGCGATTGGCCGCCGCGTAGACGACCTGGCCGCGGCCACCGACGTCGCCGCCGCCGAAGAGCACAGCACGACCCGACAGTCGTCGGTCCGCGGAAACGTCGCGAGCACCCGCGCGATGCCGACCACCTTGGCGCGCAGCGCGTGGTCGACCTGTTTCGGTGGTGATGTCGGGCAGTTCGATGCCGAATACTCCACGGCGGCGTGGATTATCAGGTCCGCCGGTGCGATTCCCGGCGGCCAGCCGCGACACCGCCGCTTGATCACCCACGTCGCATCGGGTGACCTGAATGTCGCGTCGTTGTGGCCGAACGGATCTGGCGCAGCCGATCCGCGCGGCGGCGGTCTCGCCCGATCTGCTCACCAGCGTGATGCGGCGCGCGCCGAGGTGCGCGAAGTGATCACAGAACTCGAGCCCGAGATTTCCGGTCCCGCCGATGATAAGCACGTGGCCGGGAGGACTCCGCGAGAGCGGGACCGTGTCGCCCGGGCGAGCCGTTTCGCGTAAAGGCCGCCGTCGCGGAGTGCCAGCTCCGATTCTTCGCCGGTGTGCAGCGCGGTGAGGATCGCGTTCGCGGATTCGGACGTCGCCGATTCGGCCGGCAGATCGAGATGGCGGAACCTGACACCCAGATATTCGGCGCCTATGCTGCGGAAGCCCGCACTTGCCGCTGCGTGCAACGGATCTGGCGGCGCATCGTCGGCAACCACCGCCTCACCGCCCACCGTCACCAGCCAGCATTCGGTGATCGCGTCGCTGAGGTCCGGCCACCATGTCGGTTGCCAAAGAATTCCGCTACGTCGGCCGCGGCGGCCGCGCCGTCGAGTTTCGGCGATTGCGGAAGCAGTATGACCAGCGTGTCGAGATCGCCCCCGACGCCGTCATTTACGTTGTCGATCGCGCGAGCCTTGGCGCCAATCTCTTTGGCAGCGAGGGCCAGCGCGGTGGCGGCCTCCGAGCAGGCGCCCGTGTGATCGATAATTCCGATGGCACGAGGCGGTACGAGTGAGCGTTGGGACAGCCGAACCCACTCCTCGACGAGAAGCCGCGCCGGTGTGGTGTCCGCGACCGGCGCCGGGGCCGCCTCCGCCGCTGGGGCCACCGAGCTGGGTGGTAGGGCTGCCACAGCCGAGTCTCGTTCATCCGGGTGTTGGGGAAATCGAGCAACGGCAGCGGGACGGGGCCGTCGGATTCCGCGCGCAGGCACTCCCATGGGTAATCCAGGTGGTGCACCACCAGCTGGGCGAGATTGCGGGTGAACTCGTCCAGATCGGTCGCGGTTCGGTCCGACGTGCCGACCACCATGGGCGCTTGGTCGCCGTAGGCGTCCGCTAAGAGAGCGAGGTTGTCTTGAATCGCCAACTGTAGCGCGGGATGTGCGGCGAGTTCGACGAATGTGTCGACGTCGCGCTGCGCGGCCGGCGATCGCCTTGTCGAATCGAACCGTGTTGCGCAGGTTCCAAAACCAATATTGGTCGACCGGGAGGTCCTGCGTGATCGGCCCGCCGAGAGTGGAGCCGAGGCAGTCGATTTCGGTGTCGAGGAACTTCGGGTTCTGTAGTTCGCGCTGCGCGGCCGCCTGAACCTTCTCACCGAGCTCGTTGATCAAGCCGGTGTGGGCGGGGTATTGGACGCGAATGACCCGCGCGAACGTGCCACGCTCGGTGAACGTGTCCACGATGTCCTGCACCGTCTCCCGCTCACCTGAGATTCCCACTATGTTCGGCGAATTGACGACCGACAGCTGCGCCCAACCCGAGCAACGGGCGAGCAAGTCGTCGCAGGTGTCGCGGTCGGCGGCGATAACGGCCATCGCATAGTCACCGGAGGCGAACTCGTCGGCGGCACGGGCGCGTATCCCGATGACGCGGACTGCATCCGCCAACGTGATGGTGCCGGATACATATGCCGCGGCGATCTCTCCCTGGCTGTGCCCGATCGTGATGTCCGGCGTGATCCCGAACGCTCGCCACATCGCGGCCAGCCCGACCATCTGAGTGAACAACGCCGGCTGGACGGTGCTCGCCGTATCGTCGGCTGAAAGATGCTCGTCGAGAAGATAATCCAGTGGCGACGCGCCGAGCTGTGCCGCGAACGTCTCGGCGCACCGATCCGCCTCGGCCCGAAACGCGGGGGCCGATTCATAGAAGACCCGCCCCATCCCTGGGCGCTGGCCTCCTTGCCCCGGAAAGACATAGGCGAGCCGGCGGGCCTTGGCGGCGGTGTTCGTGCGAACCAGCGCAGGATGTTCCCCGCCATCGACACCAGCCCGCAGGGCGCTGACCAACTCGTCGCGGTCACCCACCATGGCCAGGGCCCGGTGCCGGCGGGCGACCCTTGTCCGGAACAGCATGTCGGCGATCGCCTGCGGTGCCACCTCCGGATGGTCGCTGGCATAGGAAAGCAGCGGCCGCGGCCTCGTCGCGCAGCAGATCGCCGGTATCCGACGATACCAGGACGGGGACGCGCGTCGTCGGGCAGCCGGTAGGTCAGAGGCGTCACGTGCTCACTCCCCGGAACTCGCGGGCATGGCGATGATTGCGTGCGCATTGGCGCCGCCGGCGCCGAACGACGAAGCGGCGCCGTAGCGGACGCCGCCTTTGGGCTCCCACGGGTGCAGCTTTGTGGCCAGCCGCAGGCCCGTCAATCCCAGTCCACCGTCCTGGTCGGATTGTCCGCGAACAGGGTTGGCGGAATCTGACCGTGCTGGCCGGCCAGCAGCAGCTTGGTCAGCCCGAGCATGCCCGACGCCGCTTGCGCATGCCCGACGTTCGACTTGATCGAGCCCAGCAGCGCCTCGGATCCAGCGGCGCCGTAGGTGGTGAAAAGGGCGGTCAGTTCCTGTGGATCGCCCGCCAGCGTCGCGGTGCCGTGTCCTTCGATCATGCCGACGTCGACCGGATCGATGCCGGCCGCATCGAGCGTCTTGCGCATACGAGCTGCGCCTGCGCCCGCGTTCGGGGAACCAGGATCGGTTTGCCCTTGCCGTTGTGGTTGGTGCGGATCGCCATGATGCGTCCATAGATTCGGTGCCCCAGTTGGCGTGCCCGTGACTCACGTTCGACGACAACCATTCCCGCGCCTTCGCCCCACACGGTGCCGGTGGCGTCGTCGGAGTAGGCCCGACAATGCCCGTCAATGGAGAGAGCGTGAAGTCGCGAGAACTCGTAGAAAGCCGCCGGTGCTCCCATCACGCACACGGCGCCGGCCAGCGCCCAGTCGCATTCGTCCAGCGGACTGCGTTGGCGGCCAGCTGCAGTGCGGTCAACGACGATGCGCACGCCGAATCGATGGAGATCGACGGGCCGTCCAGGCCGAGGCAGTGCGAGATTCGGCCGGCGCCGCCCAGTTGTCCCATGCCGACGATCCGGTATCCGCTGTGCGCGTCGGCCATCGTCGTGCGAGTGCCGTACTCCGTCATCGACATTCCGACGAAACAGCCGCCGTCCGAGCCCTCGAGCGTGGCCGGGTTAACCCCGGCATTCTCCAGCGCCTTCCACGCCACCCGCATGGCCACCCGCTGCTGCGGGTGCATCACCAGGGCCTCGTGGTGGGTGATGCCGAAGAACGGCGGATCGAATGATCCTGCGCCGTCCAAGAATCCGCGCGCGTCGCAAACCCGCCGCCAGCCCTCCAGCCGCGACACCGACAACAGGTCGTCGATCGGCCAGCCGCGATCGCGCGGAAACGGGCCGATCAGCTCCCTCGACTCGGCGAGCGCTGACCATAAGGCGCTCGGGGTGTCGATTCCGCCCGGTGCCTCGACGGCCATTCCGGAAATGACGACTGGGTCGGTCGCTGCCGTTACGGCCGATGCCGTTGTCGCTCACGCTGTCTGCTCGCATTGCGCGCTCGACGCCAATAACTCCGCGACAGCGTCGATGTGCGGTTGAGATAAAAATGCCCGCCGTCGAACATGGTCACCCGGACCGAATCGGTGTGATTGCCCCACCCGTAGAGGTCGCGCAGTGTGACGATCGGGTCCTGGTCACCCCCGATCGCGTGAATCGGAGCCGCCACCTTGACGTTTTGTTCGCAGGAATACGCATCGAAGGCTCGGTAGTCGGCCTTGATGACCGGCAGCGCGAGCCTCATGACATCGCGGTTGGCGAACACGTTGGTGTCGGTGCCCTCGAGCGCGGCCAGGTGGCTCAGGATGTCCTCGTCATCCGTCGGATGCGATGGTTTGGCCGCGGCGTTGCTGGGGGCAACCGCCGCGGAGACGTTGAGTTGCCGCACCTCGATTCCGCCGGCTTCCGCGAGGCGGACGAATTCGAATGCGACCAACGCCCCCATGCTGTGACCGAATGTGACCACCGGGACGGCGCGATCGTGATCCGACGCGGCGAACTCGGCGAATGCTCCCGCGGCGATCTCGTTCAGCGAGGCCAGCGCGGGTTCGGCCGCCCGGTCCTGGCGTCCCGGGTATTGGAAGATGACACGTGGAATTTCCCGCTGAGTACCTTCGAGAAGTCCCGGTAGGCCGACGCACCGGACCCGGCGTGCGGAAAAACCAGCAACGGAAGACTGTCGGGCGAGCCGGTGCGTGGAACTGCCTGATCCACCCCAGCGTGCGCGGCATTGCACCTACCTCTCGATCCCGATAACTTAGCGAAGGCTAACATAAGCTCCGCTCCGCGTGGACGGTGCAGTCTGGCCCGTTGACCTCGGGGTTCGCTGCCCGTGCGCTCGAGCCGCTACCGATCGCGGATCATGAGGGCGGCCCGTTTGTTCGGCAGGTCGAGGTCGACGGTGTGCCGGAACCCGGCCCGCTCGAACGCCCGAATCGCTCGCGTGTTTTCGGCGTCGGGTTCGGCGACCACCCGAGTGGCGTCCGGATCCGCGTTCCAGCTGCCAGGACGACACCGCGCGGAGCAGGCCCACCGCCAGGCCACGCCCGCGGCATTCGGCCGGCCCCAGCAGCACGTGCAGTCCGGCGTCATGCTCACGGGCGACATAGTGCTGGGCGAGCGGGTCGAGGTCGGCGCGGTAGAGCTCCCAGTAGCTCATCGGGACGCCATCGCAGTTCGCCCAGATACGCCGCGGAGTGCGCGCTGCGGTCCTGTCGCTGCAGGTAGGCCGCGATTTCTCCGAGAGGCCACGACATCCTCCAGAAGCGCGCCACCTCCGGGTCGTTCATCCAGGAGTGCAGCCAGGGCCAGGTCGTCGTCGGGGCCCACCCGACGCAGCGAGAAGTCCCCTGAGAAGGCGTCATGGTCCAGCGCGGCTCGGCACTGCCGCAGGTCCAGCTCATTCACCGGCGAACCTCCGACCCAACGGCCCGCATGGTCCGCCGTGAGCGCATCGGGCAAGGGCCGGCCGGCGCGTTGCTGCGACAGCCCCAACAGCCCTCCAACTTAGCGAAGGCTAATCTAAGCAACTGGGCCGGCGGACGATGCCTCAACGGCGGAGTTCGTCGCTAGTCCGGCCGTGGCGAATGGCGACAAATTGGAGGCGTCGTTGAGGCGCGTTGTGATCTGGCGAACTGAATATCAGGGGTGAGACCAACCATGGCAGACACGGAAGCCGAAGCCAGACGATGCAGGAACGCCGCCGGGAACTGCTGCGTCGACGCATCGCCGAAAGTGGGATGGCGGCAGCCGAGTCGGGCAAGCGGGCCGCGATTCGCGCTGGAGAACGCTACCCATTGTCGGCCGGCCAGCGCCGGATGTGGTTTCTGCAGGCCATGGACGTCAGCGACGTCACGCTCAACATCTGTGTTTCCTATCGGCTGACGGGCGCCTGGACGAGGCGCGCCTGCGTTCGGCGTTCGACGATGTCGTTGCGCGCCACGCCATTTTGCGCACCGTCTACGGGGTGGACAGCGAAGGTGAACCCTATCAAGTCTTTTCCGACGGCCAGGCTGCGCAGAGATCGGTTGGCGGAGCGAGGATGTGACACATCTGCCGATGGAGGACCGGCAGCGGCGGATCGACGCGTTGGCGGCCGACGAGTTCGGCCGCCCATTCGAGTTGACGCGCGAGCTGCCGTTGCGGATCATCCTGATCCGCAGCGGTACAGATGATTTCGTGCTGCTTCTCACGGTGCATCACATCTGTTGGGACGACGATTCGTGGGACGTCTTCTTCCGCGAGCTCAGCACCGCCTACAACGGTCACCAACCGAGCGGGACCGCGCCACAGTTTGTCGCGGTCGAGGTGCTCGAAACCCCGGCGGAACCCGGCATCGCCGACGTCGGCTACTGGGCCGACGTGCTGCGGCCGTCGCCCGAACCCCTGGAGCTGCCGGTGCCGGCGTTTGGGCCGCCGCGCATCCGTCCCGACGGGCCGAGCGCCGGCACCGGGCGGTGCCCGCCGACCTGTTCGGCCGGGTGGAGAGTTTCGCGCGCGAGCACGCCGCGTCACCCTTCATGGTGTTGCTGGCGAACTTCGGCGTGCTAGTCCGCCGCTACACGGGCGCAACGGATTTCCTGGTCTCGGTGCCGGTGACCGATCGTGCAACCGCGGCCCACGGCGCCATCGGGTACTTCGGCAACACGCTGCTGCTGCGGATCGCCGCGCGACCACAGGACACCTTTACCTCCTTCGTCGAGGCGGTGCGCGAGACATGCCTCAACGGTTTCGCTCATCAATCCGTCGGCATCGATCGGGTGGTGCGCGAAGTCAACCCTGAGCGCATGGGACACGACGGCATGGATCACCTTGTCCGCCTGGGCTTCAGCATGCGCAAGAGCGCGAGTGGCTTCGCGTTGGACGGCGTCACCGTGCGACAACTGCAGCTGGGCGCGGTGACCGCGCACCTTCCGCTGGCCCTCGCGGTGGTGCTGGACGCCGACGGCGTGCTCGTCGAGTGCGAATACCAGACCGACGCGCTGGGGGCCGCGCTCGTCGATCAGATGCTGGTTCACTACATTCAGCTGCTGGACAACGCGCTGGCGACCCCCGAGCGCCGCATCGCCAGCCTGGACATGCTCGGCAGCGGCGAGCGGGAGCGCGTCCTGCAGCAGTCGCACGGCGACCTTGTTCCGGTGCCTGCCACCACGATGGTCGCGATCCTCGAATCGGCCGCGGCCGCCAGGCCGGACGCGGTCGCGCTGGTTTCCGACGAGGCGCAGCTGACCTATGCCGAGCTGCATCGGCGCGCGAATCGCTGGCGCGCTGGCTGATCGGACAGGGGTTCGGCGCCGACGACGTCATCGGCCTGCGCATGACCACGTCGATCGAGTTCATCGTCGCAATGCTCGCCGTGCTCAAAGCCGGCGCGGCTTACCTGCCGATCGACCCGGCCTACCCGGACGAACGCATCGAATACCTGATCTCCGACGCCCACCCGAAGACGGTCATCGGGCGCGACGAACTCGACGCGGCGGAAAGGGCCGCGGCACAGTTGCCGGACGTCGCGCCCACCGACGACGACCGGCTACGTCCGTTGCTTCCCGGGCACCTGGCCTACGTCATCTACACCTCCGGCTCGACCGGCCAGCCCAAAGGCGTGGCGGTCTCGCATCAGGCGATCGCCGAGCACGTCGAGTGTTTCGCCGCCGAATGGAGCATGACCGCCGAAGACCTTCTGCTGCAGTCGTCGTCGGTCTGAAGTTCGACGCCTCGCTACTTGACCTCTTCCTCACGTTCTCGCTTGGCGCGCAGCTCATAGTGCCGAAGCCCGACGCCTTCAACGACATCGGCTACGTCGCCGATCTGATCAGCCGCCACCGCGTCACCGTGCTGCACATGGTGCCCTCCATGCTGAGCACCCTGTTGCTGCTGCCGCAGGCCTCTGACATCGCTGAGTGGCGGCAGCTGCGTCACGTGCCGGTCGGCGGAGAAGCGCTTCCGGGCGAGGTGGCCGAAAAATTCGCCGGCTACTTCGATGCGGAGTTGCGCAATCACTATGGCCCGACGGAGGCCGTGGTCTGCTCGACCCACATGCGGGTGCAGGGACCGCAAGGCAATCGCGTGGTGCCCATCGGGGTGCCGAACCGCAACGTCTACGCCTATGTGCTCGACGAGCAATTGCAACCGGTTCCCGCCGAGGTGATCGGCGAGCTCTACCTCGGTGGGGTTCAGTTGGCGCGCGGGTATCTGGGGCGTCCCGGGCTGACCGCGGAGCGATTCGTCCCCGATCCGTTCAACCCCGGCGTGCGGCTGTACCGGACCGGAGATCTGGTCCGCCGCAACATCTCCGCCAACTGGAATTCGTCGGACGAGCCGACGAGCAGGTCAAGATCCGTGGCTTCCGCATCGAACTCGGAGAAGTAGAGGCAGTGATCGCGTCGCATCCGGCGCTCAGACACTGCCTCGTCGTCACGGAAGAGTCCGAGGCCGGACCCATGCTCGGCGCGTACCTGGTGCCGATAATGGGTTCCGCCGAGATCGACGTTGACGAGATACGCGCACACGCGGCGTCGGTGCTGCCGGAATACATGGTGCCCAGTGCGTTTGCGGTGATTCCCGAGATCCCGTTGACGGTCAGCGGCAAACTGGACAAGCGGGCACTGCCCGCGCCAACCCCGGTCGCGGTGCGGGCCTACCGTGAACCGGCCACGCCCACCGAACACCGGATGCGATCTTCGCCGGGCTGTTCGGCTGGGAGCGAGTCGGTGCCGAAGACTCGTTCTTCGCGTTGGGCGGACATTCGCTGCTGGCGGCGCGGCTGGTGGCGCAGATCCGTGCGGAGTTCGGAGTGGAGCTGGCCGTACGCGCCGTGTTCGACACTCCGACGCCGGCGGGATCGGCATCCCGCCTGGTTGAGCAGTTCCGTGCCGAGTTCGACATAGACCTCGATGCCCTCGACGAGATGGACGCCGACGAGCACGTACCGGAGTCCGCACGCCCGCAACTCGCCGAAGCGGTTCGCCCGGAACGACCCCCGTTGTCGTATTCGCAGCTGGCCGCGTGGCTGATGTACCGGCTGGAAGGCGCGCGGGACGGCTTCAGCATGCCGTTTGCGCTTCGCTTCACGGGTCGGCTGGACAGTGCCGCGCTCGCCGAGGCGCTCAACGACGTGGTGGCGCGGCACGAATCGCTGCGCACGAATTTTGCTGAACACGAGGGTGTTCCGTACCACATCGTGCATCCGACGCTACGGGTGGAACTGCCGGTAGACCACGTCAGCGAAGACCGGCTCGACGAGACGGTTGCCCAGCTGCGCCGGCACGTGTTCACTCCCGAGTCCGGACCGCTGATCAAGGCGACCCTGTTGGCGCTCGGCCCGGACGCCCACATCCTGGTCGTGCTCGTCCACCACATCGTCAGCGACCACGCGTCCCTCGGCATCCTCTTCGAAGACCTGATCGCGGCCTACCGCGCGAGGCTAAACGGCGACTCCCCGCGGTGGCTCCGCCCTACCGTCCAGTTTGCGGATTACGCACTGTGGCAACGAGACGCGTTCGATCCGGGAAGCGAATGGGGACAGGTCGAACTGGCGTACTGGCGTGAAGCGCTGGCCGAATTGCCCGACGAGATCTCGGTGGCCCCCGACCATTCGCGCCCGCCGGTCATCGGAAAGACCGGGGAGGTAGTGAGTTTCACGGTCTCGGCCGCCCGCCGGGCCGCCCTCACGCAACTCGCCGAGCAAAGCGGCGCTACCGAATTCATGGTCTATCAGGCCGTTCTGGCGGTACTGCTGCACAAGCTCGGCGGCGGCGCGGACATTCCGATCGGCAGTCCGGTGGTGTCCCGGGTCGACCCGGCCACCGAGAGCCTGATCGGCCTGTTCGCCAACACGGTGGTGCTGCGCAACGACCTCACCGGCGCCCCCAGTCTGCGCGCCATGGTGGCGCGGAGCCGCGACGTGGTCCTCGATGCGTTCGCACACCAGGAACTGCCCATCGAACGCCTGGTTGAGGCGATCAACCCGCCGCGGTCGCGATCTCGGAACCCGCTGTATCAGAGCATGATCCACTTCCGCGGTGAGGACTGGGCACTAGTTCCCCGTGATCTGGCCGGGACGGGAGATACGGGAGATACCAAGGTCGTTGTGCTTCCGATCGACTTCGAGGTCTCTCTGCTCGATCTCGACGTGGGCATGAACGTGACACCCGACGGGGAACTCGACGTGCGGATCGTCGCCAATGCCGATCTCTACGAACCGCGGACGGCGGAGCTCATCGCCGATGCCCTCGACGCGTCGTTCGATGCCTTCGCGACGACGCCGGACGCCGCGGTGTCCACAGTGGAGTTGTTGCCCGCAGCCGACATGGACACGCTGCTCGCCCCGCCGACGGCGGCTGCGCCGTCGCAACCGATCGCCGACGCGTCGGCGGAGACCCTGCGGGCCCTGATCGCCCTGTTGGAGGAGCTGCTCGACATCACCGGCGTCGGCGCGGAGGACAACTTCTTCGCCCTTGGCGGTGACAGCATCATCTCCATCAAATGGTCGGCCCAGGCCAACGCGCAGGGGCTGGCCCTGACCCCACCGATGGTGTTCGAGCACATGACCATCGCCGAGCTGGCCGCGGCGGTCGATGCGGCCACAGTCGCCTCCGACCAGCCGGCAGCCCAACAGGATTCGACGCCAGAGCAGCAATACACGCCGATGAGCGCATCGGGCCTGAGCGCCGATGCGCTGGCCGAGCTGACCGCGTCCTGGCAAAGACAATCATGAGGCCGCGTCCGTGACGTCAGCTCCGCAGATCGAGGACGTCCTTGCCCTCAGCCCCCTTCAGGAAGGGCTGTTCGCGCTGTACCGACTGGCGCAGGACGGCGTCGACCTCTACAGCATGCAGTTCGTGGTCGACATCGACGGACCGGTCGACGTCGCGCTGTTGCGCCGCAGTGCTCAAGCGATGCTGGAGCGACACCCGAACCTGCGCGCCGCCTTCTGGGATCGCGACGTGCCCAAGCCGGTGCAGATCGTGCCCGCTGAGGCGGAACTGCCCTGGTCCGAACGGGTCGCGACGCCAACCGAATTCGACTCCATCGCGCGCTCGGAGCGGCGCCGGCCGTTCGATTTGAGCCGCGGCCCGGCGTTGCGCGTCGTGTTGCTCACTGTCCCCGGCGAGACCCGACGCGCGCGCAGTAGTCGAAGAGCGCCGCCGTCGTCACCACAACCCCCGCGGGCACGCGGAACGGGGCCTGGTTCTGCAAGCTCTCCTCCACCAGCTTTGCCAGCCGAGCGGCCTTCCAGCCCACCTCGCTCGGCGCCGTGCACCTCTTCGACTCGAGCGGCACGACGAGCGTGGCATCGGCGTGCCGCAATCGCGGCTCTTTCAGGGTCAGCATGGCGGGACCTGTCGAGGTAGAGAGCGGCGCCTCGGGATGTGAGCCGCCGCGGGCCGAGAGCGCCCCAGGGCGCCCGCGCGTCGTCGCCCGGGCCTCCGCACGTCACGACTGCCCCTCCGCGCCCGAGCAGCGGACCCACCGGGTGGCGGGGAGATGGCTGCCCAGTCCAGACATCCGACCGTCGGTCGTTGCTAGTTTGTGCGGCCCAGCAAGACCCGTGGTGAGGCTCGCATTCGCACTTTCCCCAGCGAACAAGCGGGTTTCCGGGACGCTTGTCACGCCCGGCGGCCCAGGAGCCTATACTTAAGCACGTGAGGCGGATTCTTACCCCGTTGCTCGTGCTGACGCTCATGGTCGAGTTGACGGGCTCTGGTGGCGGAGCTTTTCTTTGTCGGGGCGAGCGTCTCGTCAGGTGCTGCTGCCCGGATGAATCGCCGCAGGTGACGGAGCCCATACTCGCTTCAAGAAGCTGCTGCGACGTGCTCGAGGGTGCCGCTCCAGCCAGTTCGGAGAGGCTTCGCTCGCCCTTGGTCGCCGATGCGCCGGAACGTGCAACACTTTCAACCGATGTCGATCCGCCCCTCGCGCCCGCACAGCCAGTGCCCGAGGATCCCGCCGCCCAATGGGGGAGTGCAGCCGGGCCGCTAAGACGAAGCGCGGTATTCCTCTCCTTGCGGCAGCTGCTCATCTGAGGTCTGGCGCCGGGGGTCCGCTCGGAGCGGGCACCGGTACTGGCCTTGAATCCCTGCGCGTGACGTCCGTGGCTGCGGCTATCCGCCGGAGCCGCGTGCCTCACCGTGGGAGCACTGGGCTTGATTCCCTCACCCTCAGCCGGCCCTGAAGGACTCTAGTGGGCAGGAGCGTTTCCCCATGCTGTCGCTGCTCGCGCTTGCGGTGTTCGCCATCACTCCATCTCCACTGCGTCTTGGCGATTTGCTCGCCGAAGCGCGCTCGAAGAGCGACGAATTGCGCGCGTCCAGCGCGCGCGCCACCGCAGCCGGCGAATTGGCACGCGCCGCAGGAGCGCTCGACGACCCGCGGTTCATGGTTCAGCTGTGGAACGCGCCAGTCGACTTCTCCAACGTGCCCGTGATGTTCCAGCTGTCTCAGTCGTTTCCTTTGGGCGGCCGCCTCGACTTTAAGCGAAGCGCCGCCGAAGCGGACGCGCGGGCCGCTGTCGCAGAGTCCGCTGTGCGTGGCCAGGACGTTGAACTTGAGGTTGCAATTGCCTACTTCGACCTCTATCGGGCGCAACGCACGGGGAGTGTGAACGCGCGGCTCGAGCAGACACTCGAACTCGTTGCGCAAGCGAGTACGACACGCCTACGGGCAGGCGCCGGTCAACAGGCTGACGTTCTAAAGGCACAGGCAGCCATCCTGGAATTCGAGGAGAACGTCGTCACAGCCACCCAGGAAGCCAGCTCGGCCCGGGCTCGGTTGCGGGCGCTCCTTCAGCGCTCCGAGGAGGTGTCCGGCGAGACCACGACCCCGCACGTGCTAGCGGCTCTTCCCACCGAACAAACGCTGTGGAGCCTGGCCTTGGAGGCACGCCCCGAGTTGAGGCAGCTGGCTGCAAAGTCGCAGATGGCAAGCGCCGAGGTCCGCATGGCGGAAGCGGAGCGTGTCCCTGACCTCAACGTCCTAGGCGCCTACATGCACACGTTCGGCGGTCCGAACCCGACTAATTTCATTTTCGCAGGCCTCGAGTTCACCTTGCCGGTTTGGGGTGGCAAGAATGACGGCCGCATCGGTGCTGCACGGTCGCTGGGCGAAGCCGTCTCCTCGGAGCAAGTGGCTCTTCGTGCTCGCGTCGCGTCGCAGGTTACCGAAGCTCTCGCCAGAGTGACGGCAGAAGAGCGAATCGTCTCCTTACACCACCGTATCCTCCCGCTCATGAACGCCGCACTGGAGAGCGGCCAGGCAGACTTCGCCTCAGGACGAGGGGACTTCCTGTCAGTTCTGGACTCCGTGCGCGAGCTGCGCCGGCACGAAGTTGAGCTGGTGGTGCACCTCGCGGCCTATGGCAAAGCGCTCGCCGAGTTGCAACGTGCCGTTGGCGAGAATGTTGGGCTTCTCGACGCAGCAGAAGGCGGTGTGGACGATGCACACAACTAGGCCATGGATGTTCCGGAGGACTTTGGTGGCCCTTGCCGTCGGCTGTGGGCTTGGAGGGTGCCAGAAGCCGACTTCGAGCGAGCCGGTTCGAGTCGGCGACTTTGTGGTTTCGGCTCGCATCGCTCCAGACCCCCCGGCTACCGGCGACAACCAGCTCATCGTCCAGCTGAAGGATGCGCAGGGCCGTCCGGTGGACGGGGCCAGTCTCGACTTCGTCGCCTCGATGCCGGCGATGGGGGCAATGGCCGAAATGCGCAGCGGGGGGAAGGTCCAGGGACGCGGCAGCGGCGTCTACGACATCACCTATGCGTTGCCCGCACAGGGGGACTGGACCATCGCTCTACGCGTCACCGCGCCAGGGCACGACTCCGCCGAGCTGCACCTCAAGGTGTCCCCTCCAAGGAGGGGGCTGGTTTTCGAGCCGCATCCTGATGCCGAACCCGAGACACCTTCGTCAGCAGCAGACGGCGGCGTCGGCAAGACGTTGGAGATTTCGCCAGCACGCCAGCAACTCATCGGGGTCACCTGGGGTCGTGTGGAGCGACGCGCAATGACCCTGGAGCTGCGGGTGCCTGGGAAGGTAGAGGTCGATGAGACGCAGGTCGCGGACGTCACGCTGCGCTATCCGGCCTTCGTGGAGAAGCTGCATGTGAGCCGAACCGGCCAGCGCGTCCACCAAGGCGAGCCTCTGCTGACCCTCTACAGCCCGGAACTCTTCGGCGCCGAGCAGGACTACCTTATCGCCAGCCACGGCGGGAATTCCCCCCTCCTGGCCGCTGCGGTTGAGCGCCTCACGCTCTGGGGGTTTACAGCCGAGCAACTCAAGAGTCTCACGGACCATGGCGTGGCCGAGCCGCGGGTGACGGTACGAGCTCCGGTCAGTGGCGTCGTGCTGGCGAAGAACGTCGTCGAGGGAGCCCGAGCCGAGACCGGCATGGCCTTGTACCGGATTGGAAACCTGGGCCGCGTTTGGGTTCTCGCGGACGTCTTCCAAAGCGACGCCTCTTTTGTCGCTACGGGACTCCAAGCAAGCATGACCGTCCCTGGACTGCCCGGTGCCACGTGGAACGGTCTCGTGAGCTTCATCTACCCGACCGTGGACGAAAAGACGCGGTCCCTGCGTCTACGCCTCGAGTTCGAGAACGTGCAGGCGACCTTACGCCCGGGGATGTACACGGACGTCGTCGTCCGCGTGCCGCTCGGCGAGCGGCTGTCGGTGCCAGAGTCCGCCCTTCTCCGGGCAGGGGAGCATACGTACGTGTTCCTCCGTCGCGGTCAGGGACGCCTGCAGCCGGTCGAAGTCGAGCCAGGAGTCAGCCGCGGTGAATTCACTGAAGTTCTCGCCGGGCTGGCGGCTGGAGACGAGGTGGCGACGGCCGCCACCTTCCTTCTCTCGAGCGAGGCTCAGCTCCGCGATGCGCTTCCGCGATGGAGTGCGCCATGATTCGGCAAGTCATTGCCTGGTGCGCGAGCAACCGGCTTGCGACTCTGGTCATGGTCGGCCTGGCGACGGCCGGCGGGGTGCTGTCGCTGCGAAGCACCGCGCTGGATGCGATACCCGACCTCTCGGATGTACAGGTCATCGTCTACACGGACTGGCCTGGACGCTCTCCGGATCTGGTCGAAGACAACATCACTTACCCCGTCATTCGCTCGTTGCTCGGGGCGCCCCGCGTCTCGGCGGTGCGCGGACAGACAATGTTCGGGACCTCCTTCGTCACGGTCATCTTCGAAGACCACACCGACCTCTACTGGGCTCGTAGCCGTGTGCTCGAGAAGCTCGCAACTCTCGGCTCTCAACTGCCGGCCGGCGTAAATCCAACGTTGGGTCCAGACGCGACCGGCATCGGTTGGGTCTTTCAATACGCGTTGGTAGACCGCACCGGGAAGACCGGCCTCGTTGCGCTCCAGTCGTTGCAAGACTGGACGTTGCGCTACGCCCTTCAAGGCATCCCGGGAGTGGCAGAGGTGGCTTCCGTGGGCGGATTCGTCAAGGAATACCAAGTGGCGCTCGACCCAGACAGGCTGGCGGCCTTTGGCATTTCACTCGCGCAAGTATCCGACGCATTGCGCGCATCCAACGCGGACGTCGGCGGTCGTGTCCTGGAAGTCGGCGGGACGGAGCAATACGTCCGGGGACGCGGCTACATCAAGAGTCGCGAGGACCTGGAAGGGGTTGTCTTGGCTGCGTACGAGGGCACGCCCGTTACCGTGGCGGAAGTCGGAAGGGTGCAGTTGGGGCCAGCCGAGCGCCGTGGGCTTGCTGACCTCGACGGCGAAGGCGAGGTGGTGGGAGGCGCTGTCATCGTTCGCCCGGGAGTGAACACGCTGGAAGTCATTGATGGCGTCAAGGCCAGGCTGGAGAGCCTTCGTGCGAGCCTCCCACCGGGAGTCGAAGTGGTGACCACTTACGACCGGTCGCAGCTCATCCGTAGCAGCATTGGCACGCTCCGCCGGACGCTCATCGAGGAACTGCTCGTCGTCGGGCTGGTCATCTTCGTCTTTCTCCTTTCCTTGCGAAGCACGCTTGTCCCGATGCTGCTTTTGCCAGTGGCCATCTTGCTGTCGTTCATCCCCATGAGGTGGATGGGCCTCACCGCCAACATCATGTCCCTGGGAGGAATAGCCATCGCCATCGGAGCGATGGTGGACGCGGCCATCATCGTCGTGGAGAACGTCCACAAACGGCTCGAGGCGTGGGAGGCCGACGGCCGTCCCGGGTCCAGGGCCGATGTGGTTACTCGGGCCTTGCAAGAAGTCGGGCGGCCCATCTTCTTCTCGCTCTTGGTCATCACGGTGGGCTTTCTCCCCGTCTTCACCCTGGAGGGAACGGAGGGACGGCTGTTTGCACCGCTAGCCTTTACCAAGACGTTTGCGATGGCCTTTGCGGCACTGCTCTCGGTGACTCTCGTCCCAGCCATCGCCGCGACCTTCATCAAAGGGATAGTCCGCACGGAGTCGCAGAACCCCCTAACGCGATGGCTGGGCCAGGCCTACGCGCCGGTCTGTCGATTCACACTGCGGTTTCCCAAGGCCATCATCGGTGTCGCGATTCTCCTCATCGCAGTGACCGTGCCGGTCGCTCTCTCGCTCGGCAGCGAATTCATGCCGCCTCTGAACGAGGGCACCATCCTCTACATGCCCATCTCCGTCCCGGGGATGAGCGACGCCGCAGCACGGGACGTGCTGCAGCGGATGGACCGACTCCTGAAGTCCTTTCCGGAGGTCGAGCATGTCTTCGGAAAGGCTGGCCGCTTCGACACCGCCACAGACCCGGCGCCGCTGTCGATGTTTGAGACCGTCATTACGCTCCGTCCGCTGGACCAGCGGCCCACTGGCAAGAGTTGGGATGAACTCGTCCAGGAGCTCGACAGCAAGCTGCAGTTTCCTGGAATGCCGAACGTCTGGTGGATGCCCATCCAAACGCGCACCGAGATGCTTGCCACCGGCATTCGCAGCCCCCTAGGAATCCAGGTGCTGGGTGCCGACCTCGACGTGATCGACCGCGTTGGGCGTGACATCGAGTCTGCGCTGCAGAACGTCCCGGGAACGCGAAGCGCCTTCTCCGAGCGAGCCAGCGGCGGTTACTTCCTCGATTTCGACGTCGACCGGAGCCGGGCAGCTCGGTACGGCCTCAACGTCCTAGATGTGGAGGACTCGCTGGAGACTGCAATTGGCGGCCGGACGGTGACAACCACCGTCGAGGGTCGCGAGCGATACCCCGTCACGCTGCGCTACGCTCGTGACTTCCGGAGTGACGTCAACGCAATGCGACGAGTGCGGGTGGCAACGCCCGGAGGGACGCAGGTGGCCCTGGGCGAGTTGGCCACGCTTCGCTGGCGAACCGGCCCGTCGATGATTCGCGACGAGGGTGGCTCGCTAGCCGAGTACGTATTCGTCGACACGGCCCGGCCTATCGCCGACTACGTGAAGGATGCGCAGGCTGCGGTTGCCGCGCGGGTGACGCTCCCGCCCGGCTATCGCCTGGAGTGGGTTGGCCAGTACCGTTACCTGGAACGTGCGAAGGAGCGGCTAGCGGTCGTCGTCCCCGTCACGCTGGTGCTCATCTTCCTCCTTCTCTACCTGAATTCAGGGAGCTCCGCCGAGGCGTTGCTGGTGATGCTAGCAGTTCCCTTCAGCCTCGTCGGTGCGTTCTGGCTCCTCTGGCTACTCGGCTACAACCTCTCGGTGGCAGTGTGGGTAGGTCTCATCGCCCTGGCAGGGTTGGACGCCGAGACGGGCATTGTGATGCTGCTCTACCTGGACATTGCCTGGAAGGAATTCAAGCCCGCGACGCAAGAGGCGGCGCGGGAAGCCGTCTTCCACGGCGCGGTGAAGCGAATCCGGCCGAAAATCATGACCGTCGTGACCATCCTCGCCGGACTGGTCCCCATCCTCTGGTCGGCCGGAACGGGTGCTGACGTCATGAAGCGCATCGCGGCTCCCATGGTCGGCGGCGTCGTGACGTCGGCCTTGCTGGAATTGGCCGTGTACCCGGCTGTGTACTTGGCCTGGAAGGGGCGCCAACTCCGCAGGTCGTCCGCGAAGGCTGTCCAGGCACCGTAGCCAAGACGTGGGCGTGTCGCCTCCCGACCCCTAGCCGCTACCCTTTCTTCGAGGTCAAATTGCGGCGGGCCTCGGTGACGGGCAGCCCAGGAAGAGTTCAAGGTGATGAGGCGATGATTCGCTACGCCCTTCTGCTCCGCGGCGTGAACGTGGGCACAAAGAACAGTCTGCCGATGGCCGAGCTGCGCGCCATGCTCACGAAGGTAGGCGGCACGAAGGTCCAGACGTACCTACAGAGCGGTAACGCGGTGTTCGACACGAGACTGCGGGCGGCCGAGCTCACGAAGGCGATCGAGGGCGCACTGGAACGGAAGATGGGCCGCCCGATCGCCACGACACTGCGTACGCGCGCGCAGATGACCGCGATCGTCGAAGCGAACCCATTCGCGGACGTGGCCACGAATCCCGCGTACCTTTGTGTCACGTTCCTGTCGAACACACCGACGAAGTCAGAGGTTGCTCCGCTCCATGCCTCGGATTTCGAGCCGGAGCTGTTCCAGGTATTGGGCAGCGAAATCTACACGTGGCATCCAAACGGCCAGGGACGGAGCGCGCTGGCAGCGGTCCTTGGAAAGCTGCGGCTGCGTGGTGCAGTCACGACGCGCAACTGGAACACCGTGATGAAGCTTCGAGACATGCTCAGCGACGACTGACTGCTGGGACACGGAGAGAGAGCCGCCGTCGACGGAACCTGTCGCAACCAACGGTACTTTCAAGGGCGACCAACCGGGGTCGAACCGGTAACCCCCGGAGCCACAGTCAGGCCCGAGCCTCCCGACGACGAGTCGAAGCCATAAAATTCGTACGGTTAGGTCCGCCAACGTCCGGCCGAGTCTCTAAAATACGGCCCCATTCGGTACATAGTTGGACACATGCGGGATGACGGCTGCCTCGGTATCGGGCACTCCGGATGCGGGTTTGAAGGCTTCAGGCCGACCGGCCTGCCTGTCCGACGCGCAGGCACGAAGCCTTCGTCCGCACACCGAACATCCCGGCGCATCCCTGTGCGGACTTCTCCTGGTTTCGACATCAGCGACGCGGAACCGATTGCACTTCAGCGATACCCCCGCTTTCCACCGTGCGTTCAAGCGCTGGACTGGTGAGGCGCCGGTGCATTACCGAAGCAGGCTCTTCAAGACCTAGCCGGCCCCCTGAGGGGGGGCGCGCCTGCGCAGGTACCCGCACGCGACCCGCACCAATGGCCGTAAGGGGCCATCGCCTCGGGTCGCGCGTGAATTCTCATCCCACGGCTTTCGCCACGCGTGCAGCACCACCGTGGACTGTCGTCGCGAGCGCAATTCGCGAAATGCCTGTCACCAAGATGGAGGCGCCGACGAGGGTCCCGACCGCCCAGAATGTACTGGAGGGCCACTTCGCAAGGATGAGCACGCCCGCAGCCGCGCTGAACAAGCCGTCAGCGAGCAGCCAGGCCCACCCCTCCATGGGCCGGAGCTGAAATGCCTCCACGAACGCCGCCACGCCCCGAACGACGAAGAGGGCACCCACCAAAAGCGTAAGACTTTCGACCCCCTGAATGGGAAAGGCGACCAACATGATGCCCGCGATTCCGTAGAGCACTGCCAAGAGGATGCGCACGAAAAAACTCCCGGCAGTTTGCGAGCTGAAGGCAAGGGCGAGCGCCACCACCCCGACCAGGATGAGCGTCCACCCGAGGAAGATGGCGGTAATCGTCCCCGTGGCGAACGGATAGACAATGAGAAGGATGCCCAGGGCTGCTGTCAGCACTCCCATGAAGATGCTCCACGCTGAACGTCTCTTCACTTCATCGAGAACTGTGGTGCCTTGTGCCATGGCTTTCTCCTGCGTTGGTTGTTCAATGTTCGACAGTGGGTCTTGTCATTTAGGTACTTCAGGGAGCTTTGGCCTTCGCCGCGGCTGCCTTCGCCCTCAGGAATGAGACCTTCGCCTCGGCTGCGCGCTCGGCACCCTGGCGCCGCTCTTTTGCCGCCTGCAGTCGCGCCTGCAGCTTCGTATCGAGTTGGTTGAGGCGCGCCTGAAGCTTGGCCTTTCGTTCGGCATGCGCCTGGGCAAACTCGGCCTTTGTCTGTGCGACATCAGCCTTGATGGCAGCAGCGTCCTCATCGTTGGCGGTGTCTCGCACTGCGGACATCGCTCGGCGGTAAACCGTGCCACCCAGCTTCTCCATGCGACTGTCGACTGGGGTCGTCCAGTCCTCCTCGACCTCTGCAACCACAGCCACTTTTCCAGGTGTGAGGGCTTTCGTTACGTCGTCGATGAAGTCGTCGCCGATCCGGGAGTTGTTCAAGTCAGCAGCGACGCCGGTCGCGAGGCCCGCCGCTGCTCCGATGGCGAGCCCGGTCGGGCCACCGAGCAGGCCGAGGAGGCTACCGAGCGAGGTTCCGACGAGTGTTCCCAACGGACCGGTCCCGTTCGCCTGCTTCACCGCCGCGGTCCCGTCCTTATGCTTCGCGACGACGACGCAGGCATAGACGGCGACGCTTCCCTCGTTGTCGAGCTCCCACAGCGCCTCCTTGCCCTGGTAAGCCTTCGCCTCATCCTCGAAAACCACCACCACCATGCGGTCCATGTACGGCCTCCTTCCAAATCTTGTCGGTTGAAGACCGTCGCGCATCGTGACCAACTGTTCCATTGCGGTACGCGCCGAAAACCCTGACCTGAGGCGACAGGTGGCGATTGAAGGTACGGCATCCGTTCTGGCCGTGAAACCTGCACTGGCGGCGCTCGCCGAAGCGGGCATTGACGACGAGCGCGTCCTCGCTTCCGTGGGCATCTCGCCAGCAGTGCTTGCAGCCGTGGAGAACCGGCTCCCTTACGAGAGCATGTGCCGCTTTTGGCAAGCAGCGGCGGAGGCGTCGGGTGACGCATGCTTCGGAATCCACGTGGCCGAGAAGCTGCCGATGGGAGCCTACGACGTCATCGAATACCTCCTATCGGTTGCCCCAACGGTCGCCGAGGGCCTGAGGCGGCTCACCGAATACGTGCGTCTCATTTACGACCGCTCCAATTTGCGGCTGCTGGTGGAGCCCGGCTCCGCCCGGGTGACCCGGCGCTCGGTGCTCCCAGCTCCGCACTACGACGAGTTCACGCTAGCCCTATTGCTCACCCGCAGCCGGCAGGCGACTGGGCTGGCATGGAAGCCAAACCGTGTCGCTTTCGCGCACAACCGGACTGAAGGGCATGAGGAGGTCTGTCGGATGTTCGGGAGTCCCGTTGAGTATGGACGGGATGAGATGGAGCTAGTTTTCTCAACTGACATTTTGGGGCTTGCGCACCGGCACCCTGACTCACGGCTGCTCTCCATACTCCTACGCCACGCGGAATCTCTTCTCGCTCCGTTGCCGAAAGTCGGCGACCTTGTCGCCCGCGTCTCCTCGTGCATCGCTCAAGAAATGTCGGCGGGTTTGCCGACGCTCCTGACGACATCGGCAGCGCTCCGAATCAGACCGCGCACTCTTCAGCGTCAGCTGGCGCAGCACGGTCTAAGTCACTCGGGACTTCTGGACAACGTGCGGCGCGAACTGGCAATGAAGTACATCGGCGACGCGGCGTTGAGCGTTGGTGAGATTAGCTACCTCTTGCACTTCAGCGACCCCACGGCTTTCCACCGTGCATTCCGCCGCTGGACGGGCGAGCCGCCGCTGCACTACCGAAAGAAGCTTTTCCGAACCTAGAAGGCGCCGAACCGGTCGCTTAGCGTGCCCCCAGAGTTTCTCGACTTGGGGGGCCCGTCGCCACTCTCAAGTGCCGACGGGCCTCTGCCACCTTGGAGGGTCAGCTCTTGCTGTAGTTAAACTCAGGCAGCGCCTTGAGCGCGTCCTTGGTAGCGCCTGGCAGCACAATCTTCGGCTTCACCGCGGTGAACTGGCCCACTGGAATGGCCACCTGATGCTGCCCGATGCCGAGGAAGCCCCCGACGTCGACTATCGCATACGACAGTGTCCCGTCCGGCTTGATGATGAGGTCACCGATTCTTCCAATCTTCTCGTTCTTGTCGTTGTAGACGCTCGCGCCGATGAACTTCGAGGCACGGTACCCCACGGCGACGGCAATTGACTCGGCCACCATGACCCCCAGCACTGCGGTTCCCGCCACGGGCGGGGACGTCGGGGCGGGGGCAGGCGTTCCAGTCGACTGGGCCCATGACTGTGACGCAACGCACAACGTTAGCAGCAGGGCGGCAAGCCCACGCTTCATAGAGCGCCCCTTAGTGAACCAAGTGGCCACGACGGCCGGCACTTCTTTGCCCTCGTCGGCTTTGCCCTCATTGTTGAACACCACAACTCGCATGCGATTCACGTGCGGCCTCCTTTGGACGTCATTGTCCGCGGGGAACCGTCGCTCGTCATCGGGAACTCTGCCATTGCGGCAGACGCCGAAAGCGCTGACCCGAAGCGCCACTTGGAGCCCCGCAGGGTAAACGCGCGGGCACGACCTCCGGCACATTTGCGGAAGCCGCGGAACTCTTAGTAACGGGCCGTCGAGCCGACCTGCACCTCCGCCGTCGGCGGACACGAGCGTTGTACCGGCGCCCGCTTCAGCGAAGGAAGCTTTCTGCCGCGTTCCGTGGCACGGAGATGGGTGTTGCCGAACTCGGGTTGGGGTCAAACTTCCCGAAGACTGCGGGGTTGTGCTTGAAATGCGACTTCAGTGCCGTGACGCGATGCTCGTCGTTCGGGTGGTCCGATAGGAGCTCCGGCGTCGTTCCCACGCTGGCGTTCTTGAAGTCCTCGAAGAGCCACACGAGACCCCAAGGGTTAGAGGCTGCGCCTGCGCAGATGTCTGACCCGGTGATGTCCGCCCGCGACTCGACGTCGCGCGAGTACCCGAGCGATTTAAGCTTTCCTAGAAACCCGATGGCGATGGCCTGGGCCAGCGTCGGACCGATGAGGACGCCTGCGGCCAGCTCACGTAAAACAATCTTCTCCCGCTTTTCCATCAGCTCGATGGTGTCATGATGGATGGTGTGCGCAACCTCGTGACACAACGTTCCGGCGAGTTCCTCGGCATTCTTGACGAAGTACAGGAGCGAATCCGTCACGTAGACGTTCCCTCCGGGAGTCGCGAACGCGTTGGGGTGGGGTTCATGCACGAGGTAGAAGTGAAAGGGATGCTCGTAGCGCGGCTGTGCCGCTTGGGTAATCCGGGCTGTAATGGGGTCGAGCAACTCGTAGAGCGGGGAGATGGCGACAATTTCTCCCTTCGCTTTCAACTGCTGGAAGACTTCCTGGCCTAGCTCGAGTTCGACGTCTAGTTGCCCCGCGTCCGGAGCGGGCTCCCCTGCCAGAGGACTGCCCGGCCAGGCCCCAACGGCCAGGGCGGCCGCCAGGACCATGGCCTTCATCGCCTTGGTGCGGGCCACTTTCATGCCGCCCGTTGCGTCAGTCGGTCGGCCCCTTCACGGATGCGACCGGCCAGCGAGATGCGTGAGATTCCCGTCACGAAGACGGATGCTCCCACCAACGTGCCGACGGCCCACACTGTGCTTGCCGGCCACTTCACGAGGATGAGAATCCCCGCTGCCGCGCTGAACAGGGCGTCAGCGAGTAACCAGCCCCAGCCGTCGAGTGGCCGCAGTCGGATTGCTGCGATGAGCGCAAAGACCCCTCGGACGAGCAGCATCGCCCCGACGAAGAGCGTCAAGCTCTCCACGCCCTGGAAAGGGTAGACGAGGAGAACGATGCCGGTGAAGCCGTAGAGCGCCGCCAGTAGAATGCGTCCAAAGAAACTACCGGCCGTCTGTGAGTTGAGCGCGAGAATAATCCCAGCGACTCCAGCGAAGGTGAGCGTCGCTCCGAGCAGCGCATTGGTGAGCATGCCCGTCGCGAACGGGTAGACGATGAGCAAGATGCCCAAGGCCGCCGTCAGCACCCCCATGAATATGCTCCACGCCGAACGCCTCTTCACTTCATCGAGAACAGTAGTGCCTTGTGCCATGACTCTTCCTCCCGTGTTTGATGGTTGTGACTTGGATGCCTGCCCCGAATTTTCAGGGAGCCTTGGCTTTGGCAAACGCAGCCTTCGTCTTCATGATGGCGACTTTCGTCTGAGCGGCGTGCTCGGCGGCCACCCGCCGCTCCTTTGCCGCCTGCAGTCGCGCCTGCAGCTTCGTATCGAGTTGGTTGAGGCGCTCCTGAAGCTTGGCCTTGCGTTCCGCGTGCGCTTGCGCATGCTCTGCCTTCATCTGCGCGATGTCCGCCTTGATGGCGGCGGTGTCCTCGTCGTTGGCGGTGTCCCGAACCGCTGACACGGCGCGCCGGAAGACCGTTCCGCCCAGCTTCTCCATTCGGCTGTCTACGGGAGTGGTCCAATCCTCCTCGACATCAGCCACTACTGCGACCTTTCCTGGCGTTAGCGTCTTTCCGACGTCATCGATGAAGTCCTCGCTGATCCGCGCGTTGTGCAGGTCTGCAGCCACGCCGGAGGCGAGGCCGGCGGCGGCTCCGATGGCAAGACCAGTTGGGCCACCGAGAAGCCCGACGAGGCTCCCAAGGGACGTGCCGAGGACGGTTCCAAGCGGGCCCGTACCCTCTTCCTTCCTCACCGCTGCAGTGCCATCCGGATTCTTGGCCACGACGATGCACGCGTAAACCGCGATGCTTCCTTCACCGTCGAGCTGCCAAAGCGCTTCTTTGCCTTGATAGGCCTTGTCCTCGTTGTCGAAAACCACTACCAGCGCGCGATTCATATGTCGCTCCTTTGGACGGACTTCTACGAATCAATCAACCCGACGATGTCAGCACCCACTCGAACGGCCTACCGGCAGTGAGCTCCGCTTAGGTAGCTTCTGTCGCCAGGAATTTGGACACCCTGCCTCTCCTCTGAATACGTGGGCCCCCATCGCTGACTCCCTCGAGCCGGATGGCCCTCCTACGGCAAACATTGCGCCGTTAGGCCAACGCGTACATTGCGGTTCGCGCCGAAAGCGCTGACCCCAGGCGACACGTCGGCGAGCGAACGCACGCTCGTTGTCAGTTGCTCCATATGTCCTGCACTCTCCTTCAGCGCCGTCCGCCCAGACTGCACTTGAAGCCATGAGCACGCCTTTCGCGGTGCCCGAGCCTGCCGACGACGTTCAACCACCTCGACGGTGCGGCACTTCGAGGAGCAGGAGCGCTGGCCACGCCGGGCCTTCTTGAATGGACCGCCGCAGCGGGCGCAGGAGACGTTCACGAGCTTCAGGGCACCCGAGGTCGGGGCCACCCGCTCCTCTACCCTCACGGCTCGTTCAGCGAGGGATGGGGCCGACGCTTCTCTCGTCTAATCCTCGGACGTACTTGGGCTTGGAGCCGGAACGGGATGGAGGCAAAGTCCCGGGCGCTTCGATGAGCGGCTTTAAAGTCGCGTTTTTCGCGCTCCAGCGCTACTTGCGGAGGATCCCACCCTAGCGGGGCTGAGGTTCCTCGCCCAATCCGACGGCGGGGACACCTCATGGCCGATACTTTGAAGGAACTCGTGGTGGACGACGCTACGGCCTGGCGCCGCTGGCTGTCGCGCGAACATGAGCGTTCGCCCGGCGTCTGGCTCGTCCTTCACAAGAAGGGCGGAAGCTTCACGCGCCTCACCTACGCCGACGCGCTGGACGAAGCGCTCTGCTTCGGTTGGATTGATGGTCAGCTCTCAACGCGGGACAGGGAGAGCTACCGTCAGCGTTTCACCCCGAGGCGGCCCGGAAGCACCTGGTCGGTGCGGAACGTCCAGCGAATCGAGCGTCTCGAGCGCGAGGGGCGCATGCATGCCTCCGGGCGAGCGGCGGTCGAGCGCGCCCGCGCAGACGGCAACTGGAATCAGGCGTACGCCTCTTCGTCGAAAGCGACGGTGCCCGAGGACCTCGCCAAGGCGCTGAAGCAGGACGCGACGGCGAGCGCGGTGTTCGAAAGGCTGAACGCGGCCAATCGATACGCCATCCTCTACCGCCTGGAGACGGCGAAAAAGACCGACACCCGTGCGCGGCGGCTCAAGACCTGCGTTGAGATGCTCCGGCGCAACGAGACCTTCCATCCCCAGAAGAAGAAGCGTCCGCGAAACAGCTGATTCGCCCGTGCGGACGCCTGACGGGAGGGGTCTCTCGGAGCGCCAACAGCTCATCCACAACTTCTCGGTCTCCGCCCCCGGCCCCCCACCTCGACAGCCGAGGTCCATGCGCCGTGCTCGTCTCGAGCTCCGTGCCTGAAGGCGACGACGATGGACATGAAAGGGGCCTACTGGTACTTCCAGACGACAGGCAGAGGTGTAACTAGCGAAGGCCCATTTTTGGTCTTACCGATTGGGTCCAGCCCAGTCCTTGGCGCTTTGAGTCAGTACTTCTGTCGCGCACCGCAATCGACAGGTTTCTCATTCTCCGATTAGGTCACTTTAGCATCACGACCCAAGAGAGAAGGAAAGAGCCATGGACAGAATACTTGTGGTGGTATTCGACAACGAGAGCAAAGCCTACGACGGATTCAGGATTCTCCAGGAACTGGACGTCGAGGACAGTATCACCATCTTTGCAAGTGCAGTGGTGACGAAGGATGCGAGCGGGAAGATGTCTGTCAAGCAGGAGACTGACGAAGGGCCGGCTGGGACGGCGGTGGGCCTACTCACCGGCAGTCTCTTGGGTGCACTGGGTGGGCCGGTTGGTGTCGCGGTCGGGGTTGGGGTGGGAACTGTCGGCGGGCTCCTCTACGACGCGGCACAAATCGGCGTGGGCGAAGATTTTCTCGACGAAGTCGGCAAGCAGATGAAGCCAGGCAAGGCCGCCGTGGTCGCAGAGGTCTGGGAGGAGTGGGTATTGCCGGTCGACACGCGCATCGAGGCTGCCGGCGGGACTGTCTTCCGGAGGACGCGGGAAGAGGTTGTTGCCGCTCACATCGAACGGGATGTTGCGGCGCTCAAAGGCGAAGTGGCCAGCTTGAACGCCGAACTGGCTCGCGCAGCAAAGGAACAGAAAGCGAAGCTCGAGACGAAAATCGACACGGCGAAGGGCAAGCTCCGTGCGATGCAGGACCGGGCAAAATCCGCGCTGACGGCAGCCAAGGAGCAAGGCGAGGCCAAGGTCAAGGCGCTCCAGGCGAGGGCGGAAAAAGCCCGCGGCGATGCAAAGGCCAACTTGGACCGACGCGTTGTCGAGGCGCGGGCCGACTACAAGCGTCGCAGCGACGAGCTCGATCAGGCGTGGCAGCTCGCGAAGAAAGCACTCGCACCGTAACGATGCCTCGTCGCGCAGCCGAGCTCCACATTCGAGGCCTTAGAAACCGCGCTCCACATGGGTGTGCCACTGAGGCCGCTCGCATCGCCTGCGCTTTCGCGAGTACCCTCGGATGACGGGTCCGTTCAAATGGGCTTGGCTAGCGTTCGCCGTCTCCGCGTTCGGCTGCCCAACTTCGAATCCGTTGGAGAGGGGTCTTGAGCCGAGCTCCCCAATGGTCCCGGTGCAACCACCCTCGCTCGGTCCCGACCACCAACGCGAAGGCCCGACCGAAGCGCGGCGGTATGCGGGATTCTATATCTACGTCGGAACCGATGCAGAACGCGCGCGCGTCCAAGCTGCGGTGGACACGGCCACCGAGGGGATGATTGGCAAAGGCATTGCCCGCCGCGAGTTGATGAAGCGCTCGGAAATCCGCCCCTCCTACACCATCAGCTTCGACGAGAACGGCGACGTGAGCGTCCAGACGCCGGGCTACCCGCCGGAGATTTCCCCGCTTAATGGCACCGAAGTGAAATTGACGACCAAGTATGGTGACATGGTTGAGAACAGCCAGCAATTCGTCGAAGGCGCCCTCCTACAGCGGGGTAGGACGAACGATGGGAGTGGTTCAACGCAGTTCCGCCTACAGCCAGATGGCAGCACCTTGCTCGTGACGCGCGTCAGTGGGAGCCCCAAACTGCCGCGACCCGTGGAATTCACGCTGACGTACGTCCGCCATCCACAGCCGCCGCTTAAGAGTCATGACGGTGACCCTGCCGGGCAGTCCAGCCGGACCCGGTGACTCATTTCGGCATCCACCCGGTCGTGCCTTGGGCAACGCGCGTCGAGGCAATCGCCGGCTCGGGCGTTGGTGGCTCAGTTAAGGCCGCGCGGCGCGCGGGTCTATGGCGTCCACCCCAACCCCTCAAGCCTCGAAGACTCGCGGCTCGGCTTCGGTGCCCACGGCCCGGACGAGCGCGTCTCTGCCGGCTGGTAGCCCGAGGGCGTCCAGTGGCTCAACGCCCTGGTGCTCGAGCTCGCGCGGTAGCGACCCGTGGCGGCCGGGGTGCGCGCACCACGGCCCTTTGTGACGACCCCCAAAAAAACGTCGCTTAGCGGCAGTGGGCATTGGCGCCGTAGAGTCATCGTGCCTACGGCCTGTTTGCGCAGCACGTCTTGTAGTCGGGGAAATGTCGGCGCGCATGCAGGAACGGCCTTCGACGGCCAGCCTCTGCTTCAGCTCGCCGAGGATCGCAGCCAGAAGATCGATCCGAAGACCGGCCGTGTGCTCGCCACCATCCCGGCGCCCGGCCGGACGGCGGTGACTCGGGGCTCACCTGGGGCGAAGGGACGCTCTTAGGGTGGGGCAGTACCGAGACCGGAGAAATCCATCAGATTGATCCCAAGCCGGGGCGATTCTTCGCACCATCGAGTCCAACCGCTTCGTCACCGGGGCACCTCGGTCGACGGAGAGCTCTGGCACGGCACTTGGGAAGGTGACGAGAGCGATTCGAAGCGAGTCGATCCCCGAACGGGAGAAATCCTCGAGACGCTCGAGATGCCGCCGGGAGTGACCGTTTCCGGGCTCGAGTCGGATGGCGGGGGGGACCGGTTCTTCTGCGGAGGAGAGAGGAGCGGGAAGGTGCGGTCCATCCGGCGGCCCAAGCGAGGCTCCGCGACGGGCAGCGGCCTCGGGGCCCCGTCCGACGCCACGAACGAGTGAACGAAACGATCCTCGCGGTGAGGCGGCGGCCCCGAGCCTTGTGTTCCACAGCACAGGAGGCATAGTCATGGCGGCGAGGGCGAATCCGTGCGTAGTTTGAATCTCCCGGAGTGACCATGGCCCGCGTGCTGGTCGTTGATGACGATGCGTCGATGCTCGCCGCGATCCAAGCGCTGCTGAGATCCGCGGGCCACGAGGCCGTCATCGCGCAGTCCGGCAAGGAGGCGCTGCCGCTGCTCGACGGCGGCATCGAGGCGGTGGTCACCGACTACTCCATGCCCGAGATGAACGGGGTCGAGCTGATTCAGGTGATCCGCCAGCGCGACCAGACCCTCCCGGCCATCCTGCTAACCGCCCACGGCTCCGAGACGGTGGAGGCCCGGGCGATGAACGCGGGCGCCTACCAGTACGTCACCAAGCCCGTCGACATCGACAACCTCTCGCTGGTGGTGGACCGGGCGCTCGAGGCCCGCTCGCTCGAGCGGGAGAACCGCAGGCTCACGGTGGAGAAGCTGCTGGGCCGCTCGATTATCGCCCAGTCACCCCCGATGCAGCGCCTCCTGCAGCAGGTGGAACGGGTCGCCACCAAGGACATCACCGTCCTCGTGCGAGGTGAGACCGGGACGGGGAAGGAGCTGATCAGCTTACTGCTCTATGCGCACGGCCGGAGGGCCAACGGGCCGCTCGTCCGCTTCAACTGCGCGGCGGTTCCCGCCGAGCTCGCAGAAGCGGAGCTCTTCGGGCACACCCGCGGTGCGTTCACCGGCGCCCACCTGAGCCGGCCCGGCTTCTTCGCCCAGGCCCACGGCGGCACGCTCGTTCTCGACGAAATCGGAGAACTCCCCCTCAACCTCCAGGCCGTGCTGCTCCGGGCGCTCCAGGACGGCGAGATCCAGCCGGTGGGAGCAGGGCGGGTGGAACGGGTGGACGTCCGGGTCATCGCCTGCACCAACCGCGACCTGGAGGCGGATACCCGGGCGAGACGCTTCCGCCAGGACCTCTATTTCCGGCTGGCGGTGGTGGACCTCGTGGTCCCGCCTCTTCGGGATCGGCGTGAGGATATCCCGGCGCTCGCCCGCGAGTTCGCGCGCGTCTACGGCGAGCGATTCGGCAGACCCGAGTTCGAGCTCTCGGCCGAGGCTGTCGCGGGGATGGTTTCCGCCGGATGGCCGGGCAATGTGCGGCAGCTGGAGAACACCGTCGCGCGGATGGTGGCGCTCGGCGAACGGCTGCAGCTCTCACCGGACGACACCGCCTTGCAGCAGGCCGCTGCGTCAGTCGAGCCTCCGCCCAAGAACGGCGCCGAGCCACTCACCCTGAGAGAGCAGGTGGAGGCGCTCGAGCGGGGAGTCATCACGCAAACGCTCGCCACAGTGGGAGGAAATCAGTCCAAGGCGGCCCGGCGTCTCGGGCTCAGCCGGGGCGCGCTCATCGACCGGATGCGGAAGTTCGGGCTCGTCCGCGGGAGATCGGGCTCGGTGTGAGCCGCCCGGGTGGGCGAGCCTCCGCCGAGTGGCCGCGTCTCCGGTCTTGCGATGGCGTTCCGCCCTCCGGCTGGCAGATCCCCGCGCCTCGGAGTATGCAGCTGATGCACCGGACGGACGAGGAACGATGACCTGGACGTACGTGATGGAGGAGAGCGCCTTGCCGGAAGGGGGAATCGCGCCGGCGTACCCGCTCGGCGTCAACCTTGTCGTCGCCCGCGTGCGCGGAGCAATCTACGCCGTCTCGGGGAAGTGCGTGCACATGGCCTGTCCCCTGTTCACCGGCACGCTCGACGGTGGGATTCTCACATGTCCCTGCCATGACTGGCGCTTCGACATCAAGAGTGGTCGATTCCTCGATGCGCCAGAGCTCGGTCTCGCCGTCTATCCGGTGAAGTCCGAGGCAGGCAAAGTGTTCGTCAGCATCGATGACGGGGGAAGGCGATGAAAAAGGTTTCGCTGTACACGCTCTCCACCTGTCCCTGGTGCAGGAAGGCGAAGGAGTTCTTCACCCAACGCCACATCCCATTCGAATACACGGATTACGACCTCGCCGACGAGGCGACGCAGGAACGGATTATGCGCGAGCTCGATACGGAGGGGGTGAGCGGCTTTCCGTTCGTGCGGATCGGCGATCAGGCCGTCGTCGGTTACCAGCCCGATCGTTACACGAAGCTCCTGGGCATCTAGGGGGTGTCTCCATGAGCACCGACTCCAGAAAGAAGGCGCTGCGCCACTTCTTCGGGCGGGTCGTCGAGCCGATGGGGTTCAAGTTCACGCCGGATGCCGAGTTGGCGGACTTTCTCCTGGAGCAAGAGATGAAGCTCGAGCGTAAGCACGGCGTTCCCTTCTGTCCCTGCCAACCCATTCGCCACGACCGTGCTCGCGACATGCAGATCGTCTGCCCGTGCATCCCGTTCCACCGCAAGCATTTCGACGCGATGAAAAGGTGCTGGTGCGGGCTCTTCGTGCATCAGGATGTCACCGATCCCGCCAGCTTGCCGCAGATGTCGGCGAAGGACCTGGGCGTTGAGTGACTTCGTCAAGGCGATCCGGACGGCGGAGATCGCGCCTGGAGGGCTAAAACCCGTCGAGCTGAACGGTCACGAGTTCGTGGTCTGCAATTGCGACGGAACCTTCTATGCAATCGATCGGCGCTGCGGGCACATGAACGCGCCGCTCGAGATGGGGACGCTCGAGGGCACCATCATCACCTGTGCCATGCATTGCGCGCAGTTCGACGTCACCACCGGCGAGGCGCTCTCGGGCCCGGTGCCCGCCTACCTGGGCAACGAGGTCCCTCCGCCAAGGACGGGAGCACTCCTCAGGAACGTCGGTGTGTTCATGCAGCACGTCCGCACCGAGCCCATCGGCTGCTACCCGGCCAAGGTCGAGGGCGAGTGGGTGTGGATCGCCGGATAAGGCCCGCGTGAAGGATGCTCCACCGACCTCTGCAAGCATGCTCGCCCGTTACGCGGTTGGGGTGGCCCTCGCCGTTCTCGCGCTGATTGTCCGAGCGCTGCTGCCACTTCCGCCAGGCACCGGGATCGCCCCCCTGCCCCTTCTGGCCATCGTCGCCAGCGCGTGGTTTGGGGGCAGAGGGCCCGGATTGGTTACGACCTTCGTTTCCGTGCTCGGCGTCGCCTACTACTTCGTTCCCCCGCTGCACTCCTTCGGCATCTTTCCCGAGCAGCGGCTGCAGTTCGTCGTCTTCGTCACCGCTGCGGTCGCGCTGAGCGAGTTCGCGGTGTCGAGGCGCGCCGCCAACGAGGCCCTTCGCGAGAGCGAGGAGCTCTTTCGTTTGGTCGCCGCGAACCTTCACAAGGTGCTCTGGCTCCAGTCGCTTCACCCGCAGAAGACGCTGTACGTGAGCCCGAGCTTCGAGCGAGTCTGGCGTCGCCCGAGCCGTGACCTGCTGGACAATCCCAACATGTGGATCTCGGGAATTCACCCTGACGACAGAGCGAGAATCGCCGCCGCCTACTCAGACTGGATCGACGAGAAGCGTCCAGAAGGTTACGACGTCGAGTACCGGCTTCTGCGGCCCGACGGAACGGTGGGCTGGATCCATGATCGCGGCGTCCTGATCCGGGATCGCGGCGGCAGGGCCTACCGGGCCTGCGGAATCGCCGAGGACGTCACCGAGCGCAAGCTGATGGAGGAGAAGCTGCGCGCCAGCGAGGAACTCTGGCGTGCTGCCTTCCAAAACAACCCCACGATGTACTTCATGATTGATAGGGGCGGCACGATCCTCTCGGTCAATCCTTTTGGAGCTGAGAAACTCGGATATACCGTGGGGGAACTCGCCGGCCGGCCAGTGCTGGAGATATTCCATCCCGAGGATCGAGAGGCGGTCGCCCGGAACTGCGGAGCCTGCATCGAGCGGTTGGGCGAGACGCTGCGCTGGGAACTCCGGAAGGTCTGCAAGGATGGTGGTGTGATCTGGGTCCGGGAATCCGCGCGGGCCGTGCGGGGACCCAAGGACGACCCGCTCATCCTAATCGCCTGTGAGGACATCACCGATGCCAGGCAGGCGGCCGAAACTCTGGCGGAGGTGCGCGCCGAGCTCGCACACGTGGCACGGGTGACGACCATGGGGGAGCTCGCCGCGTCGATCGCTCACGAGATCAATCAACCTCTCACGGCGATTGTCGCCAACGCCAACGCTTCTCTGCGCTGGCTGGCACACGAGCCCCCGCAGATGGAGGAGGCGCGACAGGCCACCGAGCGCATCGTAAGTGAAGGTCGACGCGGCGGTGCGGTCATCGAGCGGGTTCGCGCGCTGAGTCGCAGGACTCCACTGGCGAGGGAGCCCCTGAGCATCAACGATGCCGTCCTCGAGGTCATCTCTTTGATTGGCGCGGAAGCGCAAAAGAACAAGGTGGCGATCGAGCCCGCGCTGGAACCGGGGTTGCCGAAAGTTCTCGGGGACAGGGTGCAGTTCCAACAGGTGCTCCTCAACCTGACTCTGAACGCCATCGAGTCGATGAGCACGACCGCCGAAGGTCCCCGGACACTGGTGATCAGCTCCGGAGTGGACCAAGGCGACCGCGTGCGCATCGCGGTCGCCGACTCCGGGGCTGGGGTAGACCCTGGATCCATCCAGCGGCTCTTCGAGCCCTTCTTCTCGACCAAGCCCCGGGGCATGGGAATGGGACTCGTGATCAGCCGATCAATCGTCGAGTCGCACGGCGGACGGATCTGGGTCGCGCCGAACACTCCCCGCGGAACCGTGTTCTTCTTCACCCTCCCGGCCGCGCCGCGGATGGCCGCCTGACACGTATACCAACGTAGCATGGCGGCGTCCTCTCGGTGGAGTCAGGATTTCCGAGCGACTGCCGGATCTCTCCGGGGAAGCAGCGGCGACCGTGTCGAACAGCATCCGAGTGGCGGTTGTGGACGATGACTCCGCGGTCCGGGACGCGCTGAGCGCGCTCTTGAGAGTAGCTGGCTTCAACGTCGACTTGTTCGCCTCGGCGGAGGCATTCCTTTCATCTGCACCGCTCCTTGGCCTCGGGTGCCTGGTGCTCGACGTCCGGATGCCCGGAATGAGCGGCCTGGAGCTCCAGGAGCAGCTCGCCTCGTCTGGAGCGCCCCTTCCCATCGTGTTCATCACCGCCCACGCGGATGCGAGCCTTCGCGCGCGTGCTCTCGCCGCTGGCGCGGTCGACTTCTTACAGAAGCCCTTCAGCGACGACGCGCTCCTGGCGGCCATCGGCCGGGCAACCGCTGCAGCGCCCTAGGTTTGCCGCGTCTTCGTCAGTCCCAGCCGTTCTGCCATCAGGACTAGGTCCGCGAGACTGGTGGCGCGCATCTTGCGCATCACCTTGCCCCGCTGGACCTTCACGGTGATCTCGCTCTTGCCCAGGCGGGCGGCGATCATCTTATTCAGCAATCCCCCCACCACCAGCCCCATCACTTCTCGCTCGCGCGGCGTGAGCGAGCCGTACAGAGCTTCGAGCGCCTCCCGGTCTGCTCGGCGGCGGAGATTCGCCCGCCCGCGCTCGAGCGCGTCGGAGACGGCGTCGAGCAACTCTTCATCCTGGAACGGTTTGAGCAGAAACTCGAGCGCTCCTGCCTTCATCGCCCGCACCGACGTCGGAACGTCCGCTGCAGCGGTGATGAACACGATCGGTATCTCGCGCCCGAGATCGGCCATCCGGGATTGCAGGTCGAGCCCGCTCAGCCCGGGCATGCGGACGTCGAGGACGAGGCAGCATGGTCCCTCGCGGGGCGGCCGATCCAGGAACTCCTGTGCGGAAGCGAAGGCCTCGACGGTGAGCCCGGTAGACCGGATGAGCGCTCCGACTCCCTCGCGGACCGCAGGATCGTCGTCGACGACGAAGACGGTCGCTTCGGACCGGGCGTCTGGATTCCCAGGGCTCAAGGCCCCTCTTTGCGCGGCGCGAACCAGCTTCTGGACGCACCAGCGGCCGGGTTCGGCGCAAGTGCCACCCGCCGAAGCGTGTTTTGGTCGAGATGGTTGAAGGGTTCCCCGCGTCCGGCAATCTGGAGCGTGGTGCCCTGCTCGTAGCTTAGCGAGGCGTTGCTCACGAACATCGTCAGCAAGTACTCCAAGCTGAGGAAATTCCTACTGAGAAATGTCGACGCTGGCCATCGCCACCTGACCCCGAGGAATGCGACGGTCTGAAGGATGCTCCGCGTCGTGGGTTCCCGAGCCAGTAGCCGACCTGGTCGTGAAAGGTCAGTCGCTCGTCGAGCTTGTCGATGTGCACGTGATAGCGGAGCCCATACAATACCTGGGGCCCGTTGGTTTGGCGGGCGATGAGCTCGAAGACCGTTTGCTCCAGGTATGCCTCGAGCGTCGCGCCGTCGGCGACGGGATGGCGATCCTCCCTCTCCCTCCCAGACTCCCGCCAGGGGCCGAGGTTGCAAAGGGTACGCCCCTGCTGTCGACCTCTCTCCCGAAAGCTTCATGCGGTTCGTGTCGCTTCTCCTCGCGGACGAGACGCCCCGTCCGCTCTCAGGACGGGCCATGCCAACACGTCTCGCGAGGAGACCGGCCCGGATCCAGTCCCGCTCGAAGCCCGAGCTGATCCCTTTCCGACGGTGGTGCCGGAAAGCGATCAGCCCGGAACCAGCCACGCGGCGACTGGGCCTACGGCCCTACCCAGGGCGGATCGCCGGGTGGGATGTACTCGTATGGATAGAGGTAGTATCCCGGGTCGTACTCGTCGAACCATGCATCGTCGTGCAGAGTGCTCCGGTCGCGCCGGTAGACGACCCCGCCAAGCTCGCGCATCCGCGTATCGATCGGAAACGTCGATTCTTCGCTCACGTCGGCGATGACCGCAGATTGGCCGGCGCGGAGCGCGTAGGCCGTCTCGACACTCGCTTGATCGCGAGTGTCCGCACGAACCAGATCCGTACCAGCGCCTACCACGCCTCCGGTTGCGGCGCCAATGGCCGCTCCCTTGGCCGCGCCAACTGCCACGCCCGCGGGTCCCGCCAAAGCTCCCAGCAAGGCGCCGATGCCCACGCCAACGGCGGTAGCCAATGCCGGGTGCGTCTCCTTGGTATCGACTTGGTACTGGCCCCAATCGTTGCGGTGGACGACCGCAGTGCCGTGAACAGTGATTTGCGACTCGCCGTCGAGTTGCCAGAGACCGTGCAGCCCCTCGTACGCCTTGCTCATGTCGTCAAAGACCACAGCGATATAGTTTCGCATCGAAATCTCCTATTTGCGTGTCTTCTTGGAATCGGCCGACCGCTTTTCCGCGACGGCTTCGCTGATCGTCGCAACCGAAGCCCGCGCGTCAGCGAGTGTCTTCCTGACCGAGGTCTGGAATGCCTGGCCGGAACTCTTCACACCTTCGATGGCATGCTTCTGGGCCGTTTCGAGATTCGTGACTGCCTCTTTCAGGTGCTTCCTGGTTGCCTCCTCCTGTGCCCCTAGGGAGCCCTTGATGGACTCCATGATCGCTTTGGCCTTTTGCGGAACGGTCTCGAGATCGGCTTTCATTGCCCCGCCGCGCTTCGACGCGGCATCACTAATCGCTCCATGCAGGTGCTGCGCTGCTGCTCGAACCTGATTGAGTGCGTCCTTGACCTTCGGATCCGCCATGACTGGTACCTTTCTTTCGTTGAGGGGGAAGGTCCCTTTCGCTCAGCTCCTTCCTCCCGTCAGCGCCTAGCACCGCGGATGCCAACGCCTTTCACGAGGACACCGGCCCGGTTCCGTCGCGCTTGCAACCAGATGTGACCGTTTTCCGACGAACCTGTCGGGAAGCGATCAGCGGCGAGCAGCCAGTCCCGCTCGAGGCTGGCGGGCGCTTCCAACGACGGATCGGTCTGCTCGCGCTGCTGCTAGCCCGCACGCGCCCGGCGCGAGGACTCGAAGTCGACGACGATCTCCCGGGTCCAAGCGCGTTGCGGTTGAGATGGTGGACGGCGCGCTATTTGCTTGAGCGGGCACCGGAAGGGGCGACGGGATGCCAAGACTGCCCTCGACATCGTCAACTCAACCAACCGCTGAGATCGACCGGATTGGACACGGGCGCCAACGTGGAGAGTGAATGCACGGCATCCGTCTTGGCAGTGCGGCCTGGGCTATCGGCGCTCGAGGAGACGAGCGTCGACGGCGATGCTGTCCTGCACTCGGCAGGCATTTCACGAGCGGTGCTGAAATCGATGGAAAACCGTGTTCCCTATGAGAGCGTGTGCCGCTTCTGGCAAGCGGCGGCTACAGCCTCGGGCGACACCTGCTTCGGATTGCACGTCGCCGAGACGCTCCCCGTCGGAGCCTTCGATGTGGTCGACTACGTGATGGCAGCCGCTCCCACCTTGGGTGAGGGACTTACCCGTCTCAGCGCGTATGCCCGCCTCATCGACGACCAGTCGAGCCTGCGCCTGTTGGTAGAGCCTGGCTTTGCCCGGATGGTACGACGCACTTCATTCCCAGCTGCACAATACGACGAATTCACCCTGGCCTTGCTCTTGATGCGCAGCCGGCAAGCATGCGGCATTGACTGGAAGCCTGACTACGTCGGATTCGCCCATGAGCGTCGCGAGGCGCGCGACGAGGTGTGCCGGATCGTTGGCAGCCCGGTCGACTATGGGCAGGGAGAGATCGAGCTTCGCTTCTCTTGCGAACTCCTCCAGGTGCCGCATCAGCGCAGCGACTCCCGATTGGAGTCACTTCTCATGCGCCACGGGGATTTGCTGCTCGCCTCCCTGCCCCACCTCGGCCACACCACGACCCGTGTCTCGTCGTCTATCGCTCGTGAGATGTCGAAGGGTCTGCCCACGCTCCTGACGACGGCTGCAGCCCTTCACATGACGCCGCGTACACTCCAGCGCCAGCTGGCGAAGCGCGGCGCGAGCTATTCGGCACTGTTGGACGAGGTCCGGCGCGGCTTGGCGATGAAATTCATCGGCGATGCGGCGGTAACCATTTCCGAGATTGGCTACCAATTGCATTTCAGCGACGCCACGGCCTTTCACCGTGCCTTCAGGCGTTGGACAGGTGAAGCGCCACTACGCTACCGAAGGAAACTCTTCGAGATTTCAGAACCTCCTCAATTGGCATTCTTGAATTTTCGCACCAGCTCTCCAGCAACGCTCAGCGCGTCATGGGCGTGCGGATGACCCGCCGCGCGTGCGCGTAGGCCATCGCCTGGCAAGCGTCGATGAGATGGGCACTGTGACCACGCGGAGGACGCCCCCAACGCCTGCCCGCGCTACTGCTCGATGCAGCACGAGAAGAAGCCACGCAAGCTGTGGCCTAGGCCCGTGGTACGGCCGCTGACGTGGAAGGACCTCCGAGACACGGCCGCGTCGCTCTACCTCGGGCGGGGCGTGATCTGGCACGGACACCAGCCCGTAGGGCAGCGCCTCGAGTTCGTCCGGTGCTCGAGCAGGGATGGGCTCCATGAAGCTGGAGAACTGCTTGGCACCCAGCCACAAGCCCGACGTCGCTCCAAGCCGCCCACGTCTTGCCGCCCCACGCGGCGACCGGTCATTGTGCCGGTCTCCGCATGCCCTCCAGCTCTACTCGTGGGCGTCCCCCCTGTTGAAAGTCGAACCGGCCACGGAGATCCGAGAGCGCTGGCCCGTTTCTCGGAACGTAAAAATCGTCGTCGTCCGAAATGGGGTTCGGGAGCCCGTCGCGCGAACGGGCGGACATGGGTCCCAGCAGCCATTTCCACTCGATGAACTTGAGCATCAGGTGAGGCGTCCGGACGTTACACTCTTGCGGCGGCCCTCAGCGGGATGACGGCATACGCTCAAGAGGTTCCAGCCAGCTGGCAGATGGCGGAATCCGCGAGGCCGGTCGAGGAAGAGTTTCGAGCACGGTCCGCCGGACGTGCGGCTTCCGGAGGAACTGAACGGCCCGGCGTCCTTGTCCCGGGTCGAGGGTTGTATTTGGATGTGCTCCGTTGATCCGGGTCGCTCACGTCTCCGACCTTCACGTCCTCTCGCGGACCGGGGCGAGGTGGAGACAGATTGTCTTCAACAAGCGAATCACCGGCTACGCCAACCTGCTCCTGCACCGCGGACGGGTGCATCGTCGTGCGTTCCTCGAGAAGGTGCTCGCTGCAGCGGCCGATGCTGCCGACGAGCTCGTGGTCACCGGAGACGTCACCAACCTCGCGCTCGAGCACGAGTACCAGCAGGCCACCAATCTGCTCGATGTGGCGGCCCGGAACGCCGAAGTCACCGTGGTGCCCGGGAACCATGACCTCTACCTCCCCTCGCTCGCGCGCGAGGGGCGCTTCGCTCACTACTTCCGGCGGTTCCTCCGGAGCGACCTCCCCGCGCTGGCCTCCGACGTCCCGGCCGGGCGGTTCCCGACCGTCAGGCTGCGGGAGGGCCTGGCCATCATCGGTCTGAGCAGCGCCATCCCGCGACCCCCGTTCATCTCGGCCGGGCGCCTCGGGACAGCGCAGCTCCGTGCGCTCGAGGCCGTGCTCGCCCATCCCGAGGTGCAGCGGCGTTGTCCGGTGATGCTCGTCCATCACCCGCCGGTCGACCGGCGCCCCAGCGTTCTCCGGCTCCGTGACGGCCTGGTCGACGCTCCGGCGCTGCAGGAGGTTCTTTCGCCGCTCTCGCGCGGGACGCTCCTCTTCGGGCACCTCCACGTGCGCGTGCGGGACGAGCTCGTGACCCGGTCGGGCCGGCTGGACGTTATCGGTGCGAGCGGAGCCGCGCTCGACCACCCCAATCCCTCGGTGCGGGCAGGCTTCAACTTGTACCAATTCGAGAACGACGGCCGCCTCGTCTCGATCGAGGCCCATGTCCTCGATCCCGCGGGCGAAGGGATGCAGACAGTGCCAATCTCAGACGCCGGAGACGTGCGATGAACTACCGGCGACTCCTAGTCCTCGCGACCCTGGGCGAGGATCCGCGGACGACGTTCGCCACCCTCTCGCGGCTCGTCCCGGGCGCAGCCCGAATCACCCTCATTGCCGAGCGTCCCCGGCCGGCGATCGCCTGGGTCGCGTCGGTCCCGCCGCCTGGGCCCAACGAGCCGTCGACCGGCCTCCTGGAGGAGCTCTATGAGGCCGCTAGGAACAACGCGCCGTCGGTCGACGTCGCGCCAGCCACGGACCTCACCCCTGACGCCCTCGCGGACGCGGTGGCGGCCTCGGGGATCGAACTGGTCGTCGTGGGCTCGCCGCACCATCACACCCTGGCGCTCGCCTCCGCGCTCCAGAAACGAAACCCCGTCGCGGTCCTCTGCGTCGGCGCCGTTCCCTTGCCGGCCCGTCCCGCCGGCCAGGGGCTCTGCCTGAGCTGCGTAACGTTTTCCGCGCTGGAGCACGCGGCGATGCTCCACTTCCTGCGTGACCGCGCCGGAGCGACGCACCGCGCCGTCCTCCTCGAGTCGAGCGCGTTGTCCACCGAGGCTCTCGCCCAGCTGCGCGAGGTGACCGGACTCGCTCCCCAGCTTGAACTGGTCGACGGGTCCGACGGGAGATGGCGGCGGCTCTTCGACGCGCGCACCAGTGGTGAGTTCGACCTCGTGGTGTGCGCCCGGTTCCCTCCTCTAGTCCTCCTCGAGGTGGGAGCGCGGCCTCCGGTGCTTGTGATTCCCCCGCTCCAGGCTGAGCTACCAGAGCGGGATCGGGCGCTGGATCAGTCAGACGCCGTGGACGACGGCACTCGGATCCGCCTGAGGTTGGACTACGCGGGAGGGGTGGGTCGCCGCACGCCCATCGACGACCAGGAGATGGCCTTCGTCCGAGCTGGAGAGACCGTGGCACGCGCGACCTCGTTCCAGGGAGAGGTGGAGCTCCCGTCGGGGCTTGGCGATTCCCTCGGAGTCCTCCGCACGCACGGTCGAGGGCTGGCGGACCCGACGGCGGCGGTGGAGGTGCGCATCGCCGTCCTCCGCGCCGGCCACCGCCCCGTATTCCTCTTCGATTCCGAGCTGGATGACCATGCGCTGTCCCGACTCCGCGCCGTTCCGGATGCCGACGCCTGGTCCGTGCGCATCCGTCCGACCCGGACCTTTGCCTCGATTCGCCACAGGCTCGAGAGCGCGGGACTGCTGCCGTACGTTCTCGACGCCGGCGCGGTGCTCGGTGAGGGAGATGCACCCGACGTGCCGGAGCAGGCGGACGGGGTGCGGCTCGCACGCGCCGCGAGGCGGCTCCGGGCTGTAGGAGTTCCGGTCGCAGCAATCGTCCATCGGGGACCGCACCAACCGGAGGCCCCCGGCCTGACCGCGGCGGTGGCGAGCGAACTCGACCGGCTCGCTCCGCCACGCATCGCTGGCCCTCCCTCGCCCACACCGTGGCTCGACGCCGTGACCTCCACTCGCGCCATCGAAGGTAACCGGGTGCAGATCGAGCTGGACAATTCGCTGGCCCGGGGCTGGGTGCTGTCGGCCATCGAGAGCAGCCGGGAGCGACTGCACCTCCAGGTCTACATGGCCTCCGACGACGACGTGGGCCGTGCGGTCGAGGAAGCCCTGGCCGCGGCCGGCGCGCGGGGCGTCACCGTCCGGGTGCTCGTGGATTCCCTCCACGGGCTCCACGGGTCCCTCGGGCTCCACAATCCGCTGCTGGACCGTCTCGCGTCCCGTCCGGGGGTGGAACTGCGGGTCGTGAGGCCCATCACCGGTCCACCCTCCGTGGAGGACCTGAAGCAGCGCGACCACCGGAAGCTGGTCGTGGCCGATGGTCAGGTGGCGCTACTCGGGGGCCGGAACCTCTCGCACGAGTACTACGCCGGGTTCGCGGAGGTCCCACTGCGGCCCGACATGCTCTGGCGCATGGTCCCCTGGCTCGACGCCGGTGCGCGCGTCGAGGGGCCGATAGTCGCCGAGTTCGAGCGAGGTTTCCTCCAGGCCTGGACGGAAAGCGGAGGGCAGCCGTTCGAGGTCCGGATTCCCCCAGCGGCCGGCACGACCCGGGCTCGTGCGATCATGCACCGCGGGCTCCGTGATGCACACACGCTCGAGGCTTACCTGGGGATGATCGACGGCGCTCGCTCCTACGTCCGCGTGGTCAGCGGCTTCCCCCTGGTGCTGGAGATTCAGCACGCCCTGCTTCGGGCGGTGCGCCGTGGCGTGCACTTGCGGATGCTGTTGGGCAATCTGACGCCGCGCCACGGACACGAGACGTTCCACGGCCCCATGGCGACGGGACGCATCGCCGCGACGTCGTTCGCCCACTCCCGGATCGATCCCCTCGTCGCGGCCGGAGCCGAGTGCTACGAGCTCGTGGTCCCGCGACATCCCTCCTGGGACCCGACCATCCAGGCGATCCGCACGCACGTCCACGCCAAGACGATGAGCGTCGACGGACGGCTTTGTGCCGTGGGCAGCGCCAACCTCGACGTCACGGGCAGCTACTGGGAGGACGAGGTGCTGCTCGTGGTGGAGGACGATGCGATCGCTACCGCTCTCGAATCTCGGTTCGATCAGCTGATGGCCGGGTCGGATCGCTTCGACCGCACCGATCCGCAGTGGCAGCGCCAGGCGGAGCAGCGCCGCTGGATGCGGTACTGGCCCGGAGTGCTCGGCTAGGGCGGCGTCCAGTCGCCGAACTCGGTCACCCGGCCGGGCGGCCGGAGCGCCGAGAGATAGTGCTGGGGGCCGTGCATGCTGAACGTGTACTGGTCAACCTCCCGGCGCTCCTCGCTCTTGAAGAAGCCGAGCACGATCCGAGGGACCAGCCGCATGGTGGGGAGCTGACCCACCGGGGTGGGCGAGCGCCGCCAAGCACCTTTGAGGAAGCGGTACTCCTGTCCCACGTGCACGAACGGCCCCCAGGTTGCGGCAGGTAACGCGGGGATGGGGTCCTGCAGGAGCACGTGGCGAAAGATGTTTGACTGCGCGGGCTCGATCTCGGGCGGTAGCGGCGTCAGAACCGCCATCGGCTGGCCGAACGTGTACACCGCCCTGACCCGCTGGGCGAGCGCGCGATGGTGTGCGTCGCCCGCGAGCTTCAGGGCGAAGAGCAGCGCCATGCCTCCCCCGAGGCTGTGGCCGCACACGTAGACGGCCTCCAGTGAATGCGGCACCGCCGTCCCGTGGTGGGCGAGCGACTTCCCGGCCAGGGCGAAGGTCAGCTCGTCCAGCACCGTCCACCACGTCGCTCGGAGGTTCCGGTGGAAGCCCCCATGGACGCGGAGCTCCGCCGTCCCGCCGGCGAACAGGACAGTTCTCGAGTCAGGCCCGAGGTCCATGTCCCCCAGCCAGTTCCCGATGACCGCCGGCTCGGTGCCCCGGAAACAGACGACCGCCACGCGCCCGCATGGGCTCTGCAGGATGTACGCGGTGGAGTAGACGAACATCGCATCCACCACTTGGTGGATCCGCACGCACGCGTGACCCGAGAAGCCCACCCGGCTCATCATGGTCGAGACGGTCTCTGCATCGCCGTAGGCATACCCGGCGCAGACGCCGAGCGTGTGGGCCACCGTCGCATCGCGCTCCAGTGGGGCCTGGAGGTGCGCGCCGGCGAGCAAGCCCGCCAGGTCGGGATACACCGGGAACGGGTCGCCGCAGGTGTCAGCAACGCTTCTCTCGACGGTCATGGCCGGGCCCCTTTCGACAAGCCGCATTCTAGATGCAGGAACTGAGCGACGGGTCTAGAACCGATGCGCGCCGACCCTGCCAGAGGACCTCCCTGACCACCGTCGTTCCGCTCTCCGACGAGTCCCCCCGGCCGGAGATCCCCCCCGTCGTCACCATCCTCCTCATTGCGATCAACGTGGTGGTGTTCGTCGCCGAGCTGCTCCAGGGCGAAGCATTCGTCACTCTCAGCTCGTGACGCCCGGCGCAGCCTGATTCCCTCCCCTAAGAGCCCTCCGGCGGTGCTCTCGGCAACCGGCTGGTGGTCCCTCTACAGGGGGTGGACGGACACGAGCGCGCCAAGGCTACAGGCGGTTTGACATGAATGGCGGGTCTCATGTACATCTCATATGGCGTTCACATGGGTCATCACACTCACCGCCTCAGGGAGCTCGCGAGTACGAAGCCAAGCCCTCGCAGGTGTCCTGGCGCGCTGCGCGAACTTCACCTTGACCCTCGACAGGGAGGACAACGCCAATGACAGATGCGGAAACGCTCGTCGGTGGCCAGCGGGCATTCAAAGCGTTGCGGGGTGATGGCATCGTCGGCCCATTCGCCGTTCCGAGCACGCCCGAGGACGCGAAAATCCTGGACCTCGCACTGGACGAACTTGAGGACAGCCCCTTCCAGGTGAAGCAGTACGATGACGCCAGGGTAAAAGACCTCGCCGAAACCATTCGGCGCCAGGGGTTGCTTCAGCCGGCGACCGTTCGGCGCGTCAACGGTACGTACCAGCTCATTTCGGGGCACGCGCGCCGGGCTGCGCTTCGCCTACTTCGCGACGGGGTTGCGACGAGCGATGCAGAGAGGGCTCCGTACCGCACCATTCGATGCGTGCTGCTCCTCGACGTCGACGACGCTCGCGCAGCGGCGCTCACCGCAATTGAGAATTTGCAGCGAGACGACGGCACTCCGCTTGAGCAGGCGCTGATGGTCGCGCAAGCCCGGTCTGCGGGGAACTACCGCAGCGTTACCGAGACTGCCGAGGCACTAGGACTACCCCGCACCCGTGTCCGTCAATATCTCGAGCTCGCCGATGCTCCGGCAGTAATACAGCGAGCCGTCGCTCCAGGCGTCCTCGTCGCCGAGGAGGACGCCACAAAGAAGCGGGTGAGGCTTCCCATCACCAGTGTCCTCGGAGCGCGGCCCTACTACGACTTCTTCTTGGCTAACCGCCTCGCCGAGTTGAAGGCGGAGGCCGCCGTCCAGAAGAAACGAGACGAGCGACGCGGTCGAGTCGACGACAGCGCCAAGGTGAAGAAGCGCGAGGAAACGCGCGACGTCGAAGCGAACGAGTTCGCCACCGAGATGACCGCACGCCTTCTGCTTCGGGCTATCCGTCAAGGCTGGACAGGCGCGCAGCTGCGGGCGCAGGTGCGTGTTGCCACCAAGCCCGGCTCCTCCCAGGCAAAAGACTCCAGTGATGGGGGTAGCAGCAGTACACTAGCGCCGCGCGGCCCACGTCTCTACGACGACAAGGGTGGCCGTCTCACCATCTGGCCCATCGCGTTTGCAACCGCGGAGGCGACGGAGCGCACGGCCCTGGCCAACAAGTTGCGCGCGTTCCTTGAGCAGTTGGGGGCCTGAATGCGGCATTTGCGATTGATAGCAACGACAGGCGCTCGGGCTGGAGCTCGGCCCCCAAACGCGCTCGAAGTATGGCTCGAGAAATGGCCCCTAAATGGAGCGCGCTTCCGGGCCACGCCAAGATGCGCATCGCCGCGGCCCGCGCTCGAATTCGTCAGTCAATCCGCCACGCTCCCCTCCCCCACCCACTTCTGTCAGCGCAGCACGGGCGGCACCCCTTCATTTCCCGACCACCCTCTCACAACCACTTACTGAGAGGGTGGTCGGGAAACTCGGGATGCATCTCGAAATCGGAGTGGGAGGGGGAGGGGTTCAGGAGGGATTCCAGGCAGTCAAGCGGCAAGAGACAGCAGGTGTGAAATGGAAAGACAACAACAGCAAGGACACCAAGAGAGCAACGGTGCAGCCAGCCCGGGCGGGCAATCTGTGGACGGTGGAGGAGGAAATGGAGGGCGGAGACAGTCGAGTGGTGGGGCGCATCAATGCCCCGCCGGGCGGGAGAAGAAACGACTTCAGCGGCGGGACCGGGAACTGGTCGCGCTTCTGGGAGTCTGTCGCTACCTGACGGTGAGGCAGTCCATCGAAATCAACGCAGGAGCGAGGACGCATAAGGCCGCTGAGTACAGGCTGCGAAGCTTGGCAGGCGATGCGACGCAGTCGAAGGTTCGTCCGTTCAAGCCCGCGTTGACGCGAGCCCTGACCTTCCGGGCGTTCGACGGCAAGCCCTTTCAGCTGTGGGCCCTCACTCCCGCGGGCTACGCGGTAGCAGGCGCAGAACTCGGCCGGCTCCTGAGGGTCCCGCGCGTCGACGTCGGGGCTGCATTCGCGGAGCACTCCGTGTTTTTGACGGAGCTCTTCGTTCAGCTTGCGCGCCCCTACCTCCGGAGCGGAGTCACACCTCGAGACTTACCGTTCCGCTGGGATGTGGCCGAGGACGTGGAGCTTCCTTGGCGCGAGAGGGGCGAGGGCGGGGGCACGAAATCCCGCGTGATTCGGCCGGACGCAGTCCTGGAGATGCCGACTGCCAGGCGTCGCTTATTCATCGAGTGCGAGATGGGGACGCACACCCTGACGCCCGTCAGCCCTGAGAAGCTTCAGGCCACGGTGCGCAAGGTGGAGCGGTACGATGCGTACGTCTCGGGCTTCGCCGACGCGCGTGGCCGAGTGTCGCACTACCAGCGCAAGTACCCAGACGGCTGGCCCTGCGAGGTCCTCTTCATTGTCCAGAAGGTTAGACGGCAGCGCGCGACGGCCGAAGCGCTCGCAACTGCCCGGGAGAAGCGTGGGACGCGCGTCCCAGCCCGCGCCTTCACACTCGAGGAGATGGTGGAATATTGCGGAGCGCTATTCCCTAGCCCAAGCAGAGGCCTTCCCAGGGAGGCGGCCGCATTCACCGCGCGGTGCGGGCCAGCACCGCGGCAGTTCTATGGGGAGCGAGAGCACCGGACGGTTAATGACTTCATCCTCGAGATGACCGCGGCGCTGACAGCGGCGAACTGCGCGCTCCGAAGGAATGGCTTCACTCCGGTGGCGGAGCCCTCGTCCAAGGCTGCGATGCTCGACTTTCTTCGCAAGGCGCAGGTGGAACTCCACCGGCAGCGGGCCGGTGAGGTTCCCCATGCGTGAGGCCAGAGGTAGCCGAGGGTTTCTCTCGAGTCTTTTGCTGCGGGCTGGACTCCTGAGTCTGGTACTCCTGGGCGTAGCGGAGTGGGAGTACCGGAACCTCGCGAGTGGTGGCGCTCTGCCGGGGGCGCTGCCCAGGCCCGTGGCGCTACGCATGCTGCTCCGGCTCAGCACGTATGGGCATTGGCGGAACTGGCTCCTGGACAACGCGTGGCTTGTGGTCCTCGGCGGACTGGCGACCGCCCTCCTGGTGGTGCTCGCCCTTCGGCAGGTGCTGCTGCTGTCGAATCGGCTAACGGCCCGAGTCAGCGGCACGGCCCCACGCGAGGCGCCACGCACCTTTCCCGGCACCAAGGTGGACGTCCTGCGGCAGATTGCCCGCCGTCCGGCCGGTCACCTCTTCGTGGGGATGACACCCAAGCGGACGAGGCTGGGCTGGCGGTGGAAGCCCGTGTACCTCTCGGCGGAACAGAGGAGTACCCACCGTCACGTCATCGGGAAGACCGGCAGCGGCAAAACAATGAGCGTGCTGTGGCCGAGCGTGCTTCAGGACGCTTTGGACGGGAAGGGAGTGCTCCTCATGTCAGGCAAGGGCTCCGACGAGGAGCTCCGCACCATGAAGGCCATCGCCGCGCTCGCCAACCGGACGGATGCGCTGCGCGTCTTCTCGCTCCCGGCGTGGAATGTCCCGCAGCTCTTCACCCACACCTACAACATGCTTTACGTCCGGCCGCGGACTGCCACGTCCGCCGGCGGTGACCCCGTTGGCGACGGCACAGCGCGTCTTCTCCGTGCTTCCCATGGGCGACAACGAGTTCTTACAAGACGCACGCGGAGGTCATGTTCACCAACCTGTGTCGACTCCTCCACGGGATGGTGGACGAGCGGGGCAATGGCATCCCATTCTGTCCTGCGCGACGTCTCGGTGTGCCTCAAGGCCATCGGGAACGTCGGGCGCTGGGGCCGCGCTCTCCAGCACTGCCTCGACTCCTCCGTCGAGCGTGACGTCGCCGAGGAAATCAAGGCGCACATCCGGCAACTCGACCACGACGTGCTCAAGACGCTGTCCGGACTGGTCGGCGCGCTGGAGAAGTACCAGAGCCCCATCGTCAACGCATACGCGCCGGACATCGTCTTCGAGGACGTGCTCCAGTCGAATGGCCTCGTCTACGTGCAGCTACCGGCCAACCTCTTCCGCCTGCAGGCGCCGGCCCTCGGGAAACTCATCCTCATGGACGTGCAGCAGGAGGGCAGCCTTCGACAGGTGTTCCGACACGGAACGCAACCAGACGCCGTTCTCGGTCGTCGTGGACGAGTTCTACAACTTCGCGGACCTCTCCATCGTCGACAGCCTCAACAAGCTACGCGACGCCCACATCGACTACACCCTCGGCGCACCAGTCCCTCGCGGACCTCGAACTGGTCTCGCAAGCAATTCGCCACGGCCGTCTGGGACAACACCTGCACCAAGGACATCCTCCACCAGGACAATCCCGAATTGTGCGAGCGCATCGCGAAGTCGCTCGGGACGCACCGCGTGCTGGAACTCACGGTCCGGCGCCGCCAGGGCCTCTGCTGACGAGTCTCTCCAGCGGAGAAGCATCGTCGCGGATGGTGGAGGCGTACCGGCTCCACCCGAACGCGATCAAGAACCTTGGGCGCTGCGGCCAGGGTTACCTGCTCTCGGACGAGGGGCTGCGGCCGGTGGCGTACGGGATGCTGCCCTCCGCTTTCTCTGGACTACGCGCTGCCCCGAAAGCAGCAGCGTGAGGCGAAGGGGCTGCGCCTCTACGAGACCTTCGTTGCCGGCGAGGCCGAACAGCCCGAGACCGCCTCGACACCAACCACCTTCTCGCGGGCCGAGCAAAGATGGCGCACTTCCACGTCGAGGCATTGAAGGTTTTGGGCTGCTACCGCCCTCAAAAAAGGCCGCATGAAAGAGCACCATAAAAATCCAAGCAGTTTTCGTGGCCGAAATTGGCTGATAAGTCTTGATAAACTAAGCACTAAACTGCTGATATTGCTCTGGTAATTTAGTCTAGTCTATAGTGCAGGCGCACTTGACTATTGGACTTGCAAGATTTAGTATAACTGGATGGATCAGGAAAGCGCCGTACCCTTCTCGGCCGTCCCCGAATTCATCCGGACCCAAGCCGAGCGGGGCAAGTACAAGCCGAACACCGCGCAGGGGCTCTCAGCGGCCTGCGCCGTCGTGTCGCAGCGGCTAGAGCCGGGCAAGGACACCGTGGGTTACGTGCTCAACCACCTCGACGAACTGATTCGACAGCACGGGAACCTCAATCGCAACGTCGGGCAAGCAACCCTCGCTGCGTACCGAAGCCGCGTTCGTCGGGCGATTGAGGACTATGTGGGCCATCGCACCGACCCGCAGTGGCAGCCAGCTTCCCGGGAGCCGAGGAAACAAGGCGCAGTCGGTCGACGACCGACTACCGGTCCTTCTGTAGTTTCGGCGCCGCCCGCGTCTCCAAGTTCAGTGACGACAGGCAGCCCCCCTCTTCGGCACTACCTACCGCTGCGCGCCAACTTCGCTGTGGAGATTCTCCTGCCGTGGGACTTCACCCGAGCCGAAGCGGAGCGAGTAACGGGCTGGGTTAACGCGATGGCCGCCCCTGCGGCGGAGAAGGAGTGAGACGCGGTGGGGCGGCCTCCAGACGAGCGACGACTTGTTTACTCGACCGACCCCAAGGAGGTCGTCAAGGCGGCGCGCGCCCATGGCTTCAGCGACAGAGAAATACTAGAGCTGCTCACAGCCAACGAATACGGAGTCCGAGCGAAGAAGGACATCATTCGCAAGTACGCGGCCGCACTGGGCCTTTCAGAAGAAGAAGCCCTCGCGGAGGCGCGGAAGGCAGGAATCGTTACTTGAGGTCTGCCGCTGCGTGCGTACGGCGATTGGCGAGGTAATCCTCGACGAGCTCCGGTGGAAAGCCGCCCTGAGCGAGCGCTTGGCGCACTTGTATGGGTTCCATGCGAAGAAGGTCGGTTCGGCTGTTGAGGATCGCGAGCCAGACCGAGTTCTCGGGGCTCAAACCTGGCTTCTGGTTCACGTCCGTTCGCTTCCTCATTTGGGGACGATTCTAACGACGTTTACTTCCTTCCTCAACGCTGTCGCCGAAACGGGCTGGACCAGACTCAGTCGGAGACGGTGGTCGTTGGCGCAAATTGTCGTTCGCCAACGAGCGTAGGCCAGGAACCAAGGTTGCACTTTGGTCTCACATGAGATATAAACAAGTTCCAAACAGGAACACGAGGTGGGTCCATGGCGAATGGATTCTGGCAAGACGTCAACCAAGCGCGAGCTTCACTCGTCGCTGCAGAAGGTGATTCGGCGGGCAGTGGTGTGGCGGCGTACCACCAGAGCGCTTCTCTCGCGGGTCCGGAGGCCGCGCCGTACTTGATGTCGGTGACCGAGGCCGCAAAGCTTCTCGGCTGGGGTCGAACGAAGCTTTACCACGCCATCCAGCGCGGCCACTTCACCGCGGGTGTCGTGCACGTCGGCACGAGCATTAGCATTTCGCGGCCAGCGCTCTTTCGCTGGCTGGAGACAATCGGCCACACCGGCGCGCCTCCCCGATCAACTCGCTGAATCACTTCCGGTAAGGTCTCCACGTGGCGGTCTACAAACGAACTTGGAAGGATGCCCTGGGAAAAAAGAGGACCGCCTGGGTAGTGAAGTTCACCTTCCATCATCCCGACGGCCGCATCACCGACGTCCGCAAGCATGCCGAGGTCAACGACCGAGAGGGCGCTCAAGAGGAGGAACGCCAACTCCGAGCTGCCCTCCTGGCAGGCAACTACGGCAAACGCGAGACATCGCCAACTTTCCTCCAGGTTGCGGAGGAGTGGTGGACGCGGCGAGTGCCCTACATCAAGCACAGCACCGAGGCATTCTACCGGGGCAAGCTCGACCACCAGATTCTTCCCGCCCTTGGGAAGCTGAAGATTGACAACGTGACGAAGGCGACAGTGGCTGACTTCACCGCAAAGCTGGCGAAAAAGCTCAGCCCCGGCGGCGTCAATGCCGTTCTGCGCACGTTGCGCCCCATCCTCCGGCATGCGGTCGAGGAGGGCTACCTGACCAAGGCGCCGAGAGTCGAGATGGTGGAGGAGCCCGACCCGGAAGAGTCAGAGCTGTTCCTCACGGTGGACCAGACCGAGGCCTTTCTCGCCGCTGTCGAGAAGTACGAGCCCGAATGGCTGCCGTTTTTCCTCCTGGCATTTCGGTCCGGCCTACGGATTGGCGAGCTCATCGCCCTCCAGGTCGGCGACATCGACGTCGAGCACGAGCAACTCCATGTCCGCCGCGCGACCTACGACGACGAAACGACTACGCCGAAGTCGGGGAGGAAGCGCACCGTTCCGCTTCCGACGGGCGTCGTCGAGGCGCTTCATGCTCGTCTAGAGGGTCGAGTACCGAGTGCCCTACTCTTCTGCTACCCGGACGGCAGCGCGTACGGTCGATATGTCGCCCGGCCGCCCACAGAGCGCATATGCGCCCGCGCGGGCTTGGAAGCGTTCAACATCCACCGGACTCGCCACAGCTATGCAAGCCACCTGGTGCAGAAAGGGGTGCCCCTGGCCGTGGTGGCGAGTCTGCTGGGGCAAACCGTGCTTCAGGTTACGGCGCGCTACGCGCACCTTGCGCCGAGCACACTGCGGGAGGCAGTGCAGGTGCTCAACGCTCGGGCACATATTGGGCACATGACCAGTCCGGTTCGGCTGGTGAGTAGCGTAACCCGCCGAAATCTTGGGCGACCAACCGGGGTCGAACCGGTAACCCCCGGAGCCACAGTCCGGTGCTCTGCCAGTTGAGCTATGGTCGCCGTGGAGGGGGACTCCCTAGCGGAAACGCCCGCGGGCATCAAGCCGTGCCCGCCGGAACCTACTTCGCACTCGCCGGGCCGGACGCCGGTGGGGGCACCGGTTTCGGCAAGGCGCCTGGGGACTCGGCGAGGGCGTACGTCACCCAGACCACAGCCGCCGCGGCTCGCGAAAAGGCCTGCGGGTCCACCTTGTCCAAGGTATCGGCAGCGGAGTGGTGCACGTCAAAGTAGTGCGCGTGCTCTTGGACAACCGAAACAAGCGGCACCCGTGCGCTCGCCAACGGCGTGAGGTCAGCCCCTCCAGCTTCCTGCACGAGCAGCCTCCCGGCGCCGAGCGGGGCGAGTGGCGGAAGCCAGGGCTCGACGAGCGCTGCGGCGCCTGCACCCGCCTTCAGCGACACGCCGAGCGGCGCGCCGGCACCCGAGTCGAGCTCCATTGCCGCGACGTGGTTCGCCAACTCGGATGCGTGGGCCAGCGCATACGCTTTTGCACCGCGCAAGCCGTTTTCCTCGTTCATGAAGAGCACGAAGCGGACGGTGCGCCGGGGCCTTTCCTTCAGCCCTGCCAGCAGCCGTGCCGTCTCCAGCACCAGGGCCACTCCCGCTCCGTCATCCTGCGCCCCGACGGCCAAGTCCCAGCTGTCGAGGTGTGCCCCGACCAGGACCACCTCCTCTGGACGTTCGCGGCCACGCAAATCCGCGACGACGTTGGCAGACATGACGTCGTGCAGAAGCCGGCAGCCGAGCACCAGGCGCACCCGCACCTGGCCAGTCGACAGCAGACGATGTAACAGCTGCGCGTCCTCGACGGAAATGGCAGCGGCCGGAATGGCAACATCGTCCTCGGCGAATCGCGTATGGCCAGTGTGAGGCGACCGCAAGGAAGCGGTCGCCAGGGAGCGGACCAGCGCCCCCAGGGCACCCAGTTTCGAGGCCGCGGCCGGTCCCCCGTTACGAAGCACGCCGAAGCGGCCGTAGTCATCCGCGACCGCCATGGCGTGGTTGAAGAAGACGATGCGTCCCTTCACCGCGGCACCCCGCTCTTTGAGTTCCGCCAGGGACGACACCTCCACGACCTCGGCCTCGAGTCCCCCTGGGGGCGTTCCAGGGCTTCCACCCAGCGCCGTCAGCGCCAGCCGGTACTTCTGGCGGCCCGGCCCGGCTAGGACTTCTCCCTCTTCCTCGCCGCGCACCCAGACTGGAACCAGCACGGGCTCCTTCCGGGCTTCGAGCCCCAGGGCAGCGAACTGTGTTGCCCCCCAGGCAACGGCAGCTTCCGCCCCCGGGGAACCCGAGAGCCGGGGTCCGACATGGTCCACTAGGTCAGTGAGAAGGCTGTAAGCCCCTCTGGACTCCTGGGCTCGGGCCATCAGCGGTGCGGCGGCCGCGTTGAAATCGGGTGGCGGCGCAGCGTGGAAGGCGAGTCCGATGAGCAGTGTTTGGATGGGCATGGGGGTAGGCAATTCAGCGGAACGGCGACCGGGGTCTCTAACACGGGCAGGCCCCCAGGGCGTGCCCCGCCATCGTCGTGCGGCCCGGGCGGAAAACGTCTGTCGATGAGAATCTTCTCTTCGTCCCTGACCGAACCTGCGGCTAGCGTCCAGCCACTCCGTGTTGACGTTCCGCGCACTGGTCGCCGGCGCAGTCCTGCTCGCGGCATTGCCAGCGCGCGGCAGCGATGGGGGAGCCCCAAAAGCCTTCTCGGCCCCCTGGTGGGGGCCGGAATCTGTCGCGATGTACGGCGGCTTCTACGGTCTCCGGGGACCGGAGCGGTGGCAGGACGGGTTCTTCGGTCTTGAACTCCGTGGAGGCCACTTTTGGTGGGAGTTGCGCGTCATTTCAGGCGCACTCAGTGCCTCCGACGGCTCGGCGTATTTCTACCTCGGCATCCTGGCCGACATTCCCGTCGCCAGCCTGCTGCACATCATCTTGAGCTTCGCGCCAGGCTTCTACAGCGCCGGGACCGACCATAACCTGGGCTACCCCTTCATCTTCCGTTCCACGGTGGAAATCTCCTTCGCCGTCACCCGGTCGGTCCGGCTGGGTGTGAGCGCGAGCCACATGTCCAACGGTAGGCTGGCCGTTCAGAACACGGGGGTCGAGACTCTCTCGCTCACCGTAACGGTCTTCGCGCTCCCGTACTGAGGAGGCACCAGCGCGCTTGCACGCAGCGATGCGGGCAGGGGCCGCCCCCAAGCACCAGCGGTCCCGGCCATTACTTGCTCTCGTTGACGGTCTCTGACTTCGACACGGAGCCAGTGGGACTCCGCTCGACCGTTTGTTTGCTATGCGTCTTCTGCGTCGGCTTTTGCTTCGCTGGGTGAATTGTTGTGTGCTCGACAACCGTGGTGCTGCTCCTTTCGGTTTTCTGCTGAACGGTCCTGTCCGTCGTCGCCTGGGATTTGCTCGTCGGTGCGCTCTCGACTTTCGTCTCAGCAGGACATCTTCGTGACCTGGGCCACCGCGAGGGTGGGCAACGGACAACCATGACCATTTGCGTTCGCATTGAATTCTCCTTTGTTGGGAGAACCGTCGGGATTGGATTTCCTCCCGCCAATCGCCACCCTGTTGCTGAGCCCGGGTGGGCGGGTTCCTGTGTACGCACGCCTCAGCCCCCCAAGCGGGAAGTCCCTCAGATGAAGCTACTCTTGACGGTCGCGCTGGCTAGTTGTCCTTGTCCTCAGCTGGCAAGGTCGACGCCAACGCGGAAGACAGTGGAACGACGCTGGTCAATGCGAAGAATGCCGTCGTCGAGACAGCGCTCGCCGTCCGTCAGCCCAGGCTGGAATGGGAGCGGGCACAGGCGCTGCTGGACGAAGCCAAGGCTGGACTCGAGGCCGCTCAAATCGAGCGCGAGATGGCAGTGGAGCAAGAAAGAGCCGTCACCGAGGCAGCGCGGTCTGTCGCCCTCGCCGAGCAGCGCTGGCGGCAGGCGTTGACCGCTCTGGACGTCCAGGGCTTACGTCTGAGGCAAGCGAAAAACCACCTGCAAGCGGCCGAGACAACGCTGCAGCAAGCCGAGGCAGCCTAGCGGAAGCGCCAGAGTTGAGGCTTCGGTCAAGGCGAAATGCCTCAGGCCAGCCGGAAACAACGAAAATTATTGGGGGAGGGCTGCCGCCAACAACGCTCAGTGTTGTATGCCAATAAACCATGCCCTTGAGCGGACGCATTCTCGTCGTGGACGACGACCGCGAGACCTGCGAGCTGCTGCAGGAGCTTTTGGCGCAGCAGGACTTCGCTGTTGAGGCGACGACCTCTGCCGGTGAAGCACTGGCGCGTGTCGTGGCCGAGGATTTCGACGCTGTCCTGACCGACCTCGGGATGCCCGAGATGGACGGCATCTCGCTGTGTCGGCGGATTCTGGAATCGCGGCCGGATATGCCAGTCCTGGTCGGCACCGGCCATGGAAGCATGGAGTCAGCCATCGCCGCCATGCGGGCGGGGGCTTACGACTTCGTCACCAAGCCGTTCGACCCCAAGTTGATTGTGCTCAGCCTCAATCGCGCGGTCCAGAACCACCGGCTCCACAGCGAGCTCAAGCGGCTTCGGAAGGACATCGCCTCGCAGGCAGTGCCCGGCTTTGTGGGCCACTCCAGCGCCATGCGTCGCGTTCGAGAACTCGTCTCGCGCGTCGCGGACTCGGAGGCATCCGTCCTCATCCAGGGCGAAACCGGGACCGGCAAGGAACTGGTGGCACGGCTGATTCATTCGAGCTCCAAACGGCAGTCTGGTCCTTTCGTCGCGGTGAACTGTGCCGCGGTGCCACATGCGCTGATTGAGAGCGAGCTCTTTGGCCACGCCCGCGGCGCCTTCACCGATGCGCGCACCCAGCGCACCGGGCTCTTCCTCGAGGCACACGGGGGTACGCTATTCCTCGACGAAATCGCCGAGCTCCCGCTCGAGACCCAGCCCAAGCTGCTGCGCGCCCTGCAGGAGCGGACCGTTCGGCCGGTGGGCTCCAATACGGAAACGCCGTTCGACGTCCGGGTCGTGGCGGCTACTAACCGAGACCTCGAGTACGAAGTTTTCGAAAAGCGCTTCCGCGAAGACCTCTACTACCGCCTCAACGTGGTCACCATTGAGTTGCCCCCCCTCCGCAACCGCGGCGGAGACGTCCTGGAACTGGCCCAGTACCTCCTCGCTCAGTTCGCAGACCGAGCAGGAAAGCCTCCCCTGGTTCTGTCGGCGGGAGCCGCCGAGAAGCTCGTGGCCTACCAATGGCCCGGGAACGTCCGAGAGCTAGAGAACTGTCTCGAGCGTGGCCTGGCGCTGGCTCGTTTCGACCAGCTCACCGTGGAGGACCTTCCCGACAAGATTCGCAACTTCCAGGCTGAGAAATTCGTCGTCGCGGCCGACGACCCCACCGCGGTCGTCACGCTTGAAGAGCTGGAGAGGCGCTACATCCTCCGCGTGCTCGCTCTGATGGGCGGGAACAAGTCTCAGGCGGCGCAAGCGCTGGGTGTCGACCGCCGGACGCTCTACCGCAAACTTGCCCGCTTCGACAGCTCGCCCTCCCCGCCTCCGGACTCCGAAAAGGGCTAGAAGCTCGGCGCGCCGTCAGCAGAGCAACTGACTGTGGCTGCAGGGCAGGCACTGTGGCGAAACGGTCATTCCACCTCGCATGGGGCTGTCCCAAGTGTCCGACCTCACTCGTTCCACTTCGAGTGGCCCCGATGTTGCTCACCCTTGGGTAGAAGTCCCGAACAGGAGACAAGCACTTATGAACTGGTCACAAATGGAAGGTCAGTGGAAGCAAGTCAAGGCGGAGCTGAAGTCGAAGTGGGCGAAGCTGACCGACGATGACGTGCAGAATCTCGCCGCGAAGAAGGATGATCTCGTCGGCAAACTTCAGGAGCGCTACGGCATTCTGAAGGACGAAGCCGAGCGGCAGGTGGACGCGTTTGTCGCCACCTTCGGACCGGACCGCACCAAGTCACAGAACAAAGCCTAGACGGTGCCCGAGTGACGGAACCTGCGGTCGCGGCGAAATCATGCCGCGACCGCTTTCTTGTGCGTTCAGACGAGGGGCAGCCAGAACCAGACCGTCGTCCCAACCTGTGGCTTGCTTTCCACTCGAATCTCCCCGCCGTGCGCATCGAGGATGCCCTTGGCGATGAAGAGGCCCAGTCCTGCTCCCTCGCGGCTGGCGACCGAGCCCTTCCAGTAGCGTTCGAAGAGGTGGCCCATGTGGCCAGGGGGGATTCCTGGGCCGTTGTCGACGACCGAGAAGCGCGCCCTGTTGCCATCGCATGCGGCAGACAGCGTGACACGACCTCCGGCGCGCGGGACGAACTTCAGCGAATTGCCAACGACGTTCGAGAACACCTGAAGGATTCGATTCTCGATCCGCGCGGACCATCAACTTCGTGTCCAAACCGTCCGTCTCGAGCCGGGCCCCCTGCGCCTCCGCAATCGGCAGCGCTGCCTCGATGGCGTCCGTCACCATCGCGGACGCCTTCTCCAGCTTCGGCTGTATGGAGAGCCTCCCTGTGTCGACCCGCGAGGCGTCGAGCAGGTCTTCGATGAGTCGATTCATGCGCGAGACGTTGCGCTCGATGCGCTGAACCAGCGCCAGGCAATTCGGAGGTGCGGCCGTCGGTGATTCATCGAGGGCGGCGCGAAGCATCGCAGCACTCATTCCCACCACGTTGAGCGGATTCCGGAGGTCATGAGAGACGATGGCCAGGACGTCATCTCGGAGGGATGCGGCGTCGCGCGCGGCGCGGTAGAGGCGTACATTTTCGAGCGCCACCGAGGCCGTCTGCGCCAGCTGAACAAGCATCGCCTCGTCACTCCCGTCGAAGTCTCCCTCCAGCCGATCTGTGAGTTGGAGGCTGCCCAGCGGCTTCCCGTCCTGGCCAACCAAGGGAGCGGCGAGCAGCCCTCGCACGGTGAGGCCCTTGAAGCGCCGCGCACAGGAGAAGTTCCATGCCAAGTCCGCATCGAGCTGACTCGCTGTCAGACGTACGCTCTTGCGCGCCTCGCGCACGAGCGTTGCCCAGCGCAGGTCCCCCTCGCTCGAGGCGGCGGCGAAATGTCCGACGTACTTCTCCGACAGGGAGCGCCGCTCCACTTCAACTCGACCATCGATGCCGTCCAGCTGCGCAACGGCGACGTTTGCGCCCACCAATTCACGCGCCGTCTTGCTGATGAACTCCATGGCTGCTTCCAGCGAGTGGGACCCGTGGATGCCGAGGCTGGCATCCGCCAGGATCTGCAGCTGGGCAGCCTGGTGCTCGACGGCTCGGCGTGCATCGCGAGCTTGGCGATCCGCGTCGCGGAGCCGCAAAGCCTGCCTCAGGCTCTGGGAGAGTCGTTCAGCAGTCAGCAGCCCCTTCTGTAGGTAATCGGTGGCACCGGCCTTCATGAGCTCCACGGCGAGGGCTTCGTCCCCTTGGCCGGTGAGAACAATCACGGGCGTGTCGACCCCGCCGCCTCGAGCTTCGCGGAGCAATTCCAGGCCGTCCCCCCCGGGAAGCCCGAAGTCGAGGAGAATCGCGTCGAATGCCTTGCGCCCCAGGAGGGCGGCCCGGGCCGAGGCGAAGTCGGAGACCTCCAAGATGGTGGCGGCGACGCCCGCTCGGTCGAGCGCTCTGCGCACCGCCGCCCGGTCGACCTCGTCGTCGTCCACCAGCAGCAGGGCAAGGGGTGTCTTCGGCATCATGGCAGTTCCACCGCCGTCCAGTACCGGTTCAACGATGACATCAGGTCGACGAAGCTGCCGAACGTCACCGGCTTGAGCATGTAGCCGGCGACGTTCATCTCGAACGCATCCAGCTTGTCGCGCTCGTCGTTCGACGTCGTCAGGACGATGACAGGTGTCCTCCGCAGCATCTCATCGCTTCTCAGTTCGTGGAGGAACTCGATGCCATTCATCCGGGGGAGGTTGAGGTCGAGCAGCACCAGGCGTCGCTCCAAGGGCATGGAGGGGCTCCGGAGAAGTTCCAGCGCTTCGACGCCATCGGCGGCCCGAAAGACAGGGGTTCGGATGTTCGCCTTCTCGAAGGCGCGCTGCACGGTCATGACGTCGACGTCGTCATCCTCGACGAGCACGATGTTCAGCGGCTTGGCATTCACGACGAGCGCGCCTGTCGCTTCGGCCAGGTGAAGCGGAAGGTGGCTCCCTGACCGACCTGCGACTCCACCCACACCCTTCCGCCTTCGCTTTCCACCAGCTTCTTCACCGTGGCCAGGCCGATGCCCGTTCCTTCCACCTTGTCCCGCGCCGCGAGCGTCTGAAAAATACCGAAGACCCGGTCCTGGTACTGGGGCGCGATTCCCGGGCCGTTGTCTGCCACCGAAAACTCCCATTCCGCGCCTCTGTCCGCTGCCGCGACATGGACCTTCGCCCCGTCCTGGTGGGCATGCTTGAACGCATTGCCAAGCAGATTCATCCAGACTTGCTGGAACGGGGCACGCACCGCCGTCACCGTTGGTAGGCCAGCAGGAATTTCGACGGCGAAGTGACCGCTGGGAGGCGCGAGAAGCTCCTTCACTTCGTGCACCAGCTGGCCGACGTCAATGTCCTCCCGTTGGCCTTCGCCGCGTCCAGCACGGGCATAGGCGAGAATCCCATCAATCAAAGACTCCATTCGGCGGACACGGCTGAGCAGTACGCGGATGTGGTCCCGAGACTTCTCAGTCATCGCTGCGCTCAGGTCCTCCTCGACCCACTGCGCCAGATTCGCGATGCCTCGAAGCGGGGCCTTCAGGTCGTGAGAGGCCACGTAGGCGAACTGGTTCAGCTCGCGATTGCTTCGCTCCAGCGCCTTGCTGGCCACGTTGCGCTCCGCTAGGGCTCTCTCCGCCGCGACACTGGCAGCCGCCAGCCGGTCGCTGAGGCTCCGCTCCGCCTCGAGCTGACGGGCCAGCGCACGCTCGCTCTCCTCGAGGCCTTTGCGCTGTGCTTCGAGGCGGGCCGCCTGCTCCTCGAGAAGGCCCTGGTTCCGGCGTTGGACGCCAACGTCGTGCCGGATGCCGATGTTGACGGCGACCGCCAGCAGGACGGAGACGAGGCTTCCCGCGGCGATGACCCACGTGGTGAGCCCGACTTCCCGGTCGCGCTTGGCTTGCCGCTCCAGGAGTAGGGCGCGTTCAGCCTCAATCATGTCCTCGACGGTCGACCTGGCGGCTTCCATCTGCCCGGTCCCCTCCCCCGACAGAAGGTAGAGGCGGGCCCCCTCCAGGCCGTGGCGCTCAAAGAGGTCGAGGGTCGTCGCCAGCTGAGTGAGCTTGGACTCCCACTGAAGACGGACCTGCTTGGCCCGAGCGGCCTGCGCCTGATTGTCGGAAACCAGCGTCTCCAGGTGGACCAGCAAGGTCCGTCCCCGCTCCGCTGCAGCTTGGTACCTCTCAAGGTAACGCGGCGCCTGGGTCAAGAGGTAGGCACGCTCTTCGGTCTCGGCGTCCACCAGAGACAGCTGGTTCCGCTGCAGCAAGTCGATGACTTCCCTGCTGTGGTTAACCCAGAGCTGGCCCTGCTGTGCACGCTGGACGCCCACGAAAGCCAGTGCTGCTACGACCACAACCAACAGCGGCGATAGCAGAGCAGCGAGCACCTTTCGGTCGAGCGGTCGCGTCAGAGACCGGCCGAGGGCCACCAGGTCGCTACCTCCAACGATGAGGGACTGTGTCCCCTTCTCCATTGCTGCCTTTCAGGGGCGTGCAACCGGGTTAGTGTGAAAATCTACAGACCTCTCCCCAAAAGAGTAGGCACGGCCGGGCGTCGATGGGAGTTCCTGCCCGAGCCTGCACGCCACAGACTGGGGCAATCTGCCCCACCTCCTCACTCCCAAGTGCCCCGCCCGTCGAGGCCGAGGTCACGGCACGCATCTGGCAGTCGCTCCTGCTGTCCACGGCGGTCCCCAGGAGCACCTATGCAAACGCTGGAAGAGGAGCAGGTCGAGGCAACCGACAGCGCACGCGCCGAGGAGCGGATACTCCGCAGCTACTTTCGGGAAGTGGGTCGTCATCGGCTGCTCACCGCCGAGGAGGAGCGCGAGCTCGGGAGGCGCTATCGCGCCGGCGACCAGAAGGCGGGGGAGACGCTGGTGGCGTCCAACCTACGCTTCGCCATCAAGGTTGCGCGCTCTTACCGTTCGCCGGGACTGCCCATGAGCGACCTCATCCAGGAGGCGTCGCTCGGGCTGATGAAGGGCGTGGAGCGCTTCGACCCGGAGCGCGGCATTCGGCTGATTTCCTTTGCCGTGTGGTGGATACGTGCCCAGTTGCAGAGCTACGTGCTCCGCAACTGGTCCCTGGTGAAGGTGGGCACCACCCAGGCGCAACGGCGGGTCTTCTTTGGGCTGAGCAAGGCAGCCCGGGAACTCAAGCTACCCCAGGGAGATGATGAGGCTCAGACCCAGGCTCTGGCGAAGCTGCTGCAGGTTGACCCCACGGAGCTGGCGGAGACGCGGCAGCGGATGTTGTCTCGAGACCTCTCCCTGGATGCGCCTGCCTCGGAGAGCTCGCCGACCCCACGCGGAGCCGCCTTCGCATCCGAGGGACCGGCACCAGACGAGCTGGCCGCACAGAGCGAGTGGGGCGCCATCGTTCGAGTTGCCGTCGACCGAGCCTTGAGGGTCCTTGACCCGCGCGAGCGCTTCATCGCGGAGCGGCGGTTGCTGCGCGATGACCCTCCGACGCTGGTTTCCCTCGCCGCGCACTTTGGCTTCTCGCGAGAACGGGCAAGACAGCTCGAGCTTCGGGCCCAGGCCAAGCTTAGGGCGGTGCTCGCCCCGCTGGCCTCTGCTGAATACGGACAGTCCGCCGCCTAAGTCAGAACCCTCTAACCCCGAATCCAAGCGAGGAGTCATCATGCTTTACTGGGCCGCAGTCTTCTTCGTCATCGCCTTGGTTGCCGCCGTCTTCGGCTTCGCTGGCATCGCCGCGAGCGCGGCGGGCGTCGCAAAAATTCTCTTCTTCGTCTTTCTCGTCTTCGCGGTCATTTCGCTGCTGCTCGGTCGACGGGCCGCGTGACGCTGCCGCCAAATGGGAGCGGCGCACGCGGGGGAGGCCGCCCACCAACCCTCTACCCGTCAGTTCGCGACGTCGAATCCGTCAAGTGGGCCGCGGTCCAAGCGCAGTGGGCGCTGGTCCGGCCGAGGGTATCCCAGTACTGGACGCGACTGCCGAAAGACGAAGTCGAGCTCCTTTCCGGCGACCGGGCCTCCCTCCTCCGCCTCGTGATGCGGTACTACGCCCTCGAACAGCGTGGAGCCGCGGCTCAGGTCAACGCCTGGGTCGCAGGGCTGTCGCCCGGCCACCGGGGCCACGAGGCCGTCCCGCCGCCGGCCAGTACGAAAGAAGAGCAGCGCGCCGAAGGCGAAGGGATGGGAGCCGTCCAAGGCGACGCAAGCCGACGCTAAACACGCAGCCACTCGCTTCCCCTACAGTGTGACGGCGGAGTTTCGTTTCCATCTTCCGCTCGGCCGAGCGCGCCCCAGTCGGTTAGAGTCCGCGTCGCGATTTCCCACCCTTCGGTGGGTGCCGCAGCGTCCATGGACCGACACACGAAGAAGGAACCCGAGCAGCACAGGAGCGACCGCGCCGGCTGGCTACGCGCGGCGGTACTGGGCTCTGATGATGGCATCGTCTCAACCTCGAGCTTGATGATTGGCGTGGCGGCCGCGGCCGGCTCGAAAGAGGCCATCCTCGTCGCCGGTGTGGCGGGGCTTGTCGCGGGTGCGATGTCCATGGCGGCAGGCGAGTACGTCTCGGTGAGCTCGCAGCGGGATGCCGAAGTGGCAGACATCGCGCGCGAGGAGTCCGAGCTGGCCGAGATGCCACGCGCCGAGCTCCACGAGCTAGCGGGCATCTACGTCCGGCGCGGACTGGACAAGGAGCTTGCGATGAAAGTCGCCGAGCAGCTCAGCGCACACGACCGGCTGGGCGCGCACCTGAAGGACGAGCTCGGCATCGACGGTTCGACCCTGGCGCGTCCGCTGCAGGCGGCCTGGATTTCGGCGGTTAGCTTCGCCCTATTCGCGCTGGTTCCCATCTTTGCCATGCTCGTCTCGCCGCCGCCTTGGCGCCTTCCCGCCATCGCGGTCTCGTCGCTGGTCAGCCTGGGCGTCCTTGGCGCCTTTGGCAGCCACCTCGGTGGTGCCCCGCTCAGCCGCGGGGCACTGCGGGTGATGGTTGGCGGCGGTGTGGCGATGGCGGTGACGGCCGCCATCGGCCGGCTGCTCGGCGTCTCCGCGGGCTAACGGACCCGAAGCTGACGAGCGACCCCGGCGTGACTCGAACACGCAACCGTCGGCTTAGAAGGCCGATGCTCTATCCAGTTGAGCTACGGGGCCATTCATCTTGAGGAATTTTACTACGGCCGGCTGGCTAAGTTCGCGTAGATTTTGGAAAGAGCTGCCGCGCGGGCCCTCCGCGACCTCGAGATAGACCGCCCTCGCCGGCTGCCACACGCGCCGGTGCGACGCGCCCACGGCGCCGCGACGAGGGGCCCATTTTCACCAGGCTGGATGGCCCCAGGGTAGGCCCGACTGCGCGGTCGTCGGCTGTCACTCGCCGTGCCACCGGTCCACGGCTTGTCAGAATCTCCGCGGAGGTGCGCCCAGCTCGGGCTTCGGCTAATGAGTCGTCTGGACGTTGAGGCTGGCGTCCTTCCTGAGGGGCTGCGGATGCGTCGTCCCGCGTGGGCTTTGCTGGCGCTGGCGTGTGCCCTGCCGAGCGTCGTGCTCGCGAGCCTCGAGGCGACCCAAGCCAAGGTAACCTTCACCTGCGGCGGCCCAGCTGGCTTCCGCATGCAAGGTAGGGGTCACGAGCTGCAGGCCACGGACAAGGGCGAGGTGCTGGTGGTGACGGTGCCCGTGGCAAAGGTCACGACCGGAAATTCCCTCCGAGACACGCACATGCAGGAGAGGTACCTGGAGTCGGACAAATACCCCACTGCCGAGTTGGTGGTGCAGCGCGCGGATTCCACCTTCCCCGGCGACGGGGCCAACGTGGATGCAACGGCAGCGGGCAATCTCACCATCCATGGTGTGTCCCGGGTGGTGACAGTCCACTACAGGGCGTGGCGCAAAGGGAACATCTACGAGGTCCAGGGCGACCTTCACATCAATGTGAACGACTACGACATCCCGACGCCGAGCTTTCTCGGCGTCACGGTCAGGCCCTCGGTGGACATCGACGCATTCTTTCAGCTGCTCGAGACGTAGCGCCCAACTGGAAATGGGGGCATTCCCATGGACTCTGCCCCTGTCTGGTCCATTTCCCTCTGACCTAAAGCCTCACCGTCGCGACATTGCGACCCGGCGGTTTTCACCGGCGAGGCGTGCAGCGCGCGCCTAGCCAGGCCGAGCAGGGTGTTGCTCGGACGAACCACGCCCCCCTGCGTCCGCGTCCTCCGGGCGGCTACCCGCGGACCTGCGGCGTGGATGCCGGGACGTTTTTCGACTCTTGTTCCAGGGCATCCGCGATGGCGTCGAGCTCCGCCCCGAGGTCCAGGACCCCCCGCTCGAGGCCAGCCGCGGACACCCGTCCGGCCTCTGCGCCGGCGGTCCGAAGTCGGACGAATTGAGAGGCCAGCCCTTCCAGCGTGTAGACGAGTCGCATGTTTTCCGCCTGGAGGCGGTCCGCGCTCAGGCGCAGCAATTCTCGTTGTCGCCGCTGCTCCTCGATGGCGGCGACGGCGCCGACGAGCGAACGGCGAAGGGACTCATCTGTCGCGATGGCGAGACGTCCCTCGAGCTCCCTTTTCTCGTCGTCGAGCCGACCGAGGGCGACGGGGTCAACCTCCGTGCGCAGCGCCTGTTCCCGCCGCAGCAGGTCCTCGCACGTCCGGCGGAGGGAGGCGATGGTCCCCTCGGATGCGCCGAGGAGATTGCGCACTGGTTCGGGAGCGGCCCGCAGCTCTGCCCTCAGCCGGTCGCACGCCGCGGCGGCACGCGCGTCGGCCGGGTCGCGCGCCGTGGGAAGAGGTCGGGCCACGGGCCGGCCTGGCAGGTGCTCGCGGAACCACCCGGCGGAGACGTTCGCCCCGGCGCGCAGCCGCATCCCCGGTGGAACCTGGACGCCCTTCCCCACGGTGGCACCCCACCCCACCACCGCATCGGCTCCCACCGTGGCCCCCGCCCGCACCGTAGCGCCCCAGGACACCACCGCCCCGCTCTCGAGGACGGCATGGGCGCCCACCGTGGCGCCCATCCCCACCAGGGCCCCCGAGCGGACCGTGGCTCCTTGCCCAACGGTCGCGCCCATCTCGACGACGGCCCCCGGTTCGACAACGGCGGTGGAGGAAACGCGGGCCCCCATCCCGATGTAGGCGGGTCCCCGGGAGCGGGCGAGGTGGCGCTGCGTCAAACCGCGCGCGAAGAAGACTCCGCCGCTTAGCCCGAAGGCAACGGCAAGGCCGAGGAAGGGCCAGGCTCCCGTTCCGGCGAGCAGCAGGAGGCTACTGCCGGCAAGGGCGAGGAGCAGCCCTCCCAGGCGGCCCTCCGGAGGAAGTCGCGAAACAGGCGGAGGGGGACCCATCCCGCCGTCTGTGCCTGCAGCCAAGGCCGCCCGCATCCTGGTCAAGCTGCGTTCGAGTGCCGCCTCTGACCCCCTGCCGTCGTCGTCGGCCACGCAGTCCTCCCCAGGTGTTTTTCTAGACCAGAGCGGCGACGCGGTGCGAGTCGAAGCGCCTCCGGACGGCACGGGCCTCGCCCGGACGCGGACTGGGCGTGGAACGGGCGTGGACTCGCGGCGCCCAGGCCCGGGGAGAGACAGCGAAGCTCGGGGTCCAGGCAGCCGGCCTCGCCCGACTTCGGACCTGATGGCGAGGATGAGTGAAGGCGGGGGGGCGTTGGCGCCCAGTGCCCTTTGTGCTTGCCCCTGCCAGCGGCCAGGGAGTCTCATGGGATTTCGTTTGGGTTTCATGAGCCGAGCTTCACGGGGTTCCGCAGCGGCGGGTGCGGCACAGGCGACCTAGCGTTTAACCGGCGACGAGGAGGTTCGGCTATGCCCACCGCAACAGCGATGAGCAAGGGACGCGCCACAGGCGAAACGGAGTCCTTTCTCAGTGCCACGGTGGGCAAGAAGGTGGTGATGGCCGCCACGGGGCTGATTCTCTTCGGCTTCGTGATTGGGCACATGCTGGGCAACCTCCAGCTGTACATGGGGGCCGAAGCGCTGAATGCCTATGCCCTCTTCCTCCGCACCTTCCTGCATGGCGGGGGCATCTGGATTGCGCGGACGGTCCTGCTCGCCTCCGTCGTGCTCCACCTTTGGGCGATGACGTCGCTCACCCTGGTCAACCGACGGGCCCGCGCCGTGAGTTACCGCCAGTGGAAGCCGCGCGAATCGACCTACGCCTCGAGGACCATGCGCTGGAGCGGCGTGTTTCTGCTCGCCTTCATCATCTACCACCTGTTGCACTTCACCACGGGCGACGCCCATCCCGATTTCATCCCCGGGGACGTCTACCACAACGTCGTGAGCGGCTTTCAGGTGGTGCCGGTGTCAATCGTCTACATCCTCGCGACGCTGTGCCTTGCACTCCATCTTTTTCACGGAAGCTGGAGCATGCTGCAGACGCTGGGGCTGAACCACCCGCGCTACAACCGCTTGCGCAACGTCATCTGCGTGGGCCTAGCTGCCCTGGTGGTGCTTGGAAACCTCTCCTTCCCGGTCGCCGTGCTGACCGGCCTGGTTCGCTAAAGGGCCACATGGACCTCCGCTCGAGCATTCCCGACGGCGCCCTCGAGAAGAAGTGGGACCGCCACCGGTTCGAGATGAAGCTCGTCAATCCGGCCAACAAGCGCAAGTTCACCGTGATTGTGGTGGGCAGCGGGCTGGCCGGCGCGGGCGCCGCCGCTTCGCTGGGCGAGCTTGGCTACAACGTGAAGTCCTTTTGCTACCAGGACAGCCCGCGGCGAGCGCACTCCATCGCTGCCCAGGGCGGCATCAACGCCTCCAAGAACTACCGCAACGACGGCGACAGCGTGTACCGCCTCTTCTACGACACAGTGAAGGGCGGCGACTTTCGCTCCCGCGAGGGAAACGTGTACCGGCTGGCGCAGGTCTCGGGAAACATCATCGACCAGTGCGTGGCGCTCGGCGTCCCCTTCGCGCGCGAGTATGGCGGGCTTTTGGACAACCGAAGCTTCGGCGGCGCCCAGGTGTCGCGCACCTTCTACGCCCGCGGACAGACCGGTCAGCAGCTGCTGCTCGGGGCCTACCAGGCGCTGGAACGCCAGGTCGGCGCGGGGAAGGTGGAGATGTTCACCCGCCACGAGATGCAGGACCTCATCGTCATCGACGGCCACGCCCGCGGCATCGTCACCCGGGACCTCGTCACCGGTGAAGTCCGCTCGCATGTCGCGGACGCGGTGTGCCTGGCCACCGGCGGCTACGGGAACGTCTTTTACCTGGCCACCTACGCGAAGGGGTGCAACGCAACGGCCATCTGGCGCGCCTACAAGAAGGGGGCGGCCTTCGGGAACCCCTGTTTCACCCAGATTCATCCGACCTGCATCCCGGTGACCGGGGATTACCAGTCCAAGCTCACCCTGATGAGCGAGAGCTTGCGCAACGACGGCCGCATCTGGGTGCCGAAGAAGCCCGCCGACAAGCGTCCCCCCGGGGACGTCCCTGAGCCCGAGCGCGACTACTACCTGGAGCGGATGTACCCCAGCTTCGGGAACCTCGCCCCGCGCGACATCGCCTCCCGGGCAGCCAAGCGCGTGTGCGATGAGGGCCGCGGGGTGGGGCCTGGCGGTAAGGGGGTCTACCTCGACTTCGCCGATGCGATTCAGCGGCTCGGCCGCAAGAGCATCGAGGAGAAGTACGGGAACCTCTTCGAGATGTACAACCGCATCACCGACGAGGACCCCTACACGGTCCCGATGCGCATCTACCCGGCCATCCACTACACGATGGGCGGCCTGTGGGTGGACTACAACCTCATGTCCACCCTGCCCGGGCTGCACGTGCTCGGCGAGGCGAACTTCAGCGACCACGGCGCCAACCGCCTCGGCGCGAGCGCGCTGATGCAAGGCCTGGCCGATGGCTACTTCATCATCCCCTACACCATCGGAAACTACCTGGCCTCGAACAAGCACGGCGCCGTGTCGGCCGACCATCCGGCGGTGAAGGACGCGGAGAAGGCCGTCGCCCAGCGCACGCAACGGCTCCTGGACGTGCGCGGCACCCACAGTCCGACCCACTTCCACCGCGAACTCGGGAAGGTGATGTGGGAACACTGCGGGATGGCGCGCACCGAGGTCGGACTGAGGAAGGCGCTGCAGCGCATTCCAGAGCTGCGGGAGACCTTCTGGAAGGACGTCAAGGTGGTGGGCAGTGGCGAGTCGCTCAACCAGTCGCTCGAGCTCGCCGGGCGGGTGGCGGACTTTCTCGAGCTGGGCGAGCTGATGTGCCTGGACGCGCTGGAGCGCCGTGAGTCCTGTGGCGGCCACTTCCGGGAGGAGTTCCAGACGCCGGAGGGAGAGGCCCTGCGCGACGACGAGCACTTCTGCCATGTGGCGGCCTGGGAATACGCCGGCGACGGAAAGAAACCCATCCGCAACGTCGAACCGCTGAACTTCGAAAACGTGCACCTCTCGGTGAGGAGCTACAAGTGAACCTAACCCTGAACGTCTGGCGCCAGAAGGACGCCCGGGACCCGGGGCGGTTCGTCACCTACCAGGCCCCGGACATCAGCCCGGAGATGTCCTTCCTGGAAATGCTGGATGTCGTGAACGAGCGGCTCATCGCCAAGGGCGAGGAGCCCATCGCCTTCGACCATGACTGCCGGGAAGGAATCTGCGGCCAGTGTGGCGTGGTCATCAACGGGAGCCCGCACGGGCCCCGGCGAAGGACCACCAGCTGCCAGCTGCACATGCGCACCTTCCAGAACGGCGACACGCTGACCCTGGAACCGTTCCGGGCGGATGCCTTTCCGGTGGTGAAGGACCTCATCGTCGACCGGTCCGCCTTCGACCGCATCATCGCTTCGGGGGGCTTCATCTCGGCCACCATCGGCGGCGCCCAGGACGCGAACTCCCTCCCCGTCCCCAAGGAGAATGCGGACCTGGCGATGGACGCGGCGGCGTGCATCGGCTGCGGTGCCTGCGTGGCCGCCTGTCCCAACGCCTCGGCGATGCTTTTCACCGCGGCCAAGGTGTCCCAGCTCGGGCTGCTGCCGCAGGGGCAGCCGGAACGCATGGACCGCGTGCGGAAGATGGTGGCGCAGATGGATGCCGAGGGGTTCGGCAGCTGCACCAACCACGGCGAATGCGAGGCGGTCTGCCCCAAGGGCATCCCCTTAGGCAACATCGCCCGCCTCAACCGCGACTACCTGCGTGCCACCCTCAGCTGGGGACGTCGCCCGCCGGGAGCGGGCGGCGGCGGGCCGGGCTAGCGAACGGCCGCCGCCGTCACTGCTGCGGGGTGGAGACGCACGCGGTGACGTCCATGGTGAACAGGACGTCGTACGCGACGAGGAAGGACGCCCCGCCGTCGATGCTGAGCGTGTACGAGCCGCCCGTGGGGGTCCCGGTGGTAATCAGGACGGTCGGTTGGCTTCCGTCGGCGTTTCCGTACCCCACCACCCCGTTGATGACTGGCTGGGGAACTCCACCGTCCGAGGACGGAAGCGTCATGCTGAAGGCAATGGTGTTGGAAACGTAGCCGTTTCCCGACAGGTCGGTCTTGGTGAACTGGGTTCCGTCCATCACGAAGCCGGAGAAGTCGCTGAAGTTCTGGTAGTTGAGCGTGACGTTGGGGTTGAAGAGGCTCTCCACGCTGATGTTGACGTCTCCGCTGAGGACGCCGTTGAAGCCGGCCTCGGTGGTGTACTGGATGATGGCTGGCCCGTTGAAGCCGAGAATGCGCGTCTCGGAGCTGATGGCGGTGAGGTCGTAGACGCGCAGGAGGCAGTCGGCCTCGGCCTGGGTGGTGGCTTTGAGGTGGGCGAGCGCCTGCGGGAAGGCAACGAAGCTGCCGAGGGAGGGACTGCCGGTCAAGGTGAGGATGCCGCCGTCGAGGGTGCTGCTGTAGGTCACCCCGGCGTCGACATCGAAGCGCTGGGCCCCATCCCGGCTCGTCACCGGGAGGTCATTCTGGTTCTTGAGGACGTACTTCAGCTTGCTGTTGAGGGTCACCTGGGTGGCCGTCGCGATGTAGTCCCCTGCGTAAATGACGGTGGACTGGTCCCGGGCGATGGTGGTGAGGGTGAAGGGCGCGGAGACCCCTCCATCCGGCGTGGCGAAGACCAGGAGCGTCGTCTGCAGGGGCGTCGCCTGAATCCAGGTCGGCTGGTCACCCAGCGAGATGGTCTTGTCGAGCTCCTGCCCGATGATTTGGTACGGCCCGAGACAAGCGGCACACACGCCAGCCAGCAGCAGGGCCAGCACTGGGGTGGCACGGGTCACAGGTCCACCCCCACCAGGGCGCCCGTGGTAACGCCAAAGCCCACGGAGAGATTTCCCCCGTGCAGCAAGTCGAGGAAGTCGACCGCTCCGCTTCCGAAGGCGGCGAGACTGACCGGGCCCGTACCCACCCGCCAGCGGAGGACGGCGTTCATTCCCAAGCCCAGGGTGAAGCTGTTGAAGTCCGAGTACCCGGTGTTCGCAAAGCGATTTCCCTTCATCACCAGTCCGTCGAAATGAGGCCCCAGGCCGACATCGAGTTGTAGGCCGGCCACAAAGCAGAAGCGGCGCATGGCCGCGAAGATGGCGTCGATGCCCCAGGCGCTGCTGTAGATGCTGGAGATGTCGACATGGGTTTGAACCCCGGAGACCGTCTGGGTGGCCGACACCGGGAAGTAACCAGTGAACTGGGCCTGGAAACCCCAGGTGGACCCGAGGGTAGCGACGTACGTAACGCCGGGGGCCTCGACAAGCGACTGATTGCACCGGCCAGCGGAGTCGCACGTCTTGGTGTTGATGATGGTGAGCTGGAAGCTGGGGCCTACGGTGTGCTGCGCATTTTCAGCGCGTGCCCGGGTGCTGGTGAGGCACAAGAGGACGGCAGCCCCGACGGTGCGCGCCTTGGCTCGGCGGCCGCCCTTGGAGGACAGGCCCCAGGCCACGGGCGGACGTGGAAAGCGCTGCCCGGCGCTGCCGGCGGTCGGGACCACACAGGTGGGCAGGTTTGGAGAGGCGGTCACGAAGGCAAGGAGGAGTCGGGGCGAGAGGATTTGAACCTCCGACCCCCTGCGCCCAAGGCAGGTGCGCTACCAGGCTGCGCTACGCCCCGAGTCGGCCGCGCAGTGAACACGAGGGGTTGGGCGGGGTCAAGAGGAGAGAGAGAGGGGGCTAGCACGGGGAGTGTCCGCTCCATAAGCACGGCCAACCGTCCACCCCGGGGCCTCCAGGGTACCGCGCGCGGCAGGATTGCCGGCCAGCGCGCCCCAGTGAGGCAGTTTGACTCCCCCCGGTGCGCCTCTTCCCCGGGCAGGGGCCACGGCATGGGGAGTGCTTCCTCCGGGCTTGGAAGCACTTCCTTCGAGGACGACATGGCCAAGGCGTTGCGCAGTGGACGGCAGTGGGTTTCTCGCTCTCCCGAGGTTCAGACGACGCTCGGCGAGCTCATCGCAGCGGCGTTCGACACGCTGGGAAACCGGGCGGGCGACGTCGCCTTGCTCCTCGCCTCCGCAGAGCTGCGCCGCGCCGCAGGCGCACGCATCGTCCTGCAATGAACCGCCTGACCGCAGATTCGGCCCAACGGCCAGCACCGGCGGAGCGTCGCCTGAATACTTACGTTCCTTGGTAGCCGGATGACCTCGAACGGTTGGATTTACCTGCTGTTGCCGCTTGCGCTGGTGGCGTGCGCGCACTCGAGTGCCCCGGAGACGGCGGCGCCGGCGGTCACGTCCCGCGCCTCTCCAACCTTGAAGGAGCGGTACGCCGGCACCTACGTCTACGCTGGCGGCGAAGCCGAGAAAGCAGCGGTCAGTGCCGCGGTGGACGCCTCGGTGAAGGGCATGGGAATCGCGAGCGGATTTGCCAAGAGCGCGCTCATGGAGCGCGCTCTGATTCGTCCTTCCTACACCATCGCCTTCGACACGAAGGGGGACGTCGAAATCGAGACGCCCGGGTACCCCGCGGAGATTTCCCCGAGCAATGGCGCTGAAGTGAAGATGAAGAACAAGACCGGCGACGAGAGTCAGACCAGCCAGCACTTCGTCAAGGGTGTTCTGGTACAGCAGGGCCGGACCAGCGATGGGAAGGGCGAGACGGAATTCCACCTGCAAGCGGACGGGAAGACGCTCATCGTAAAGAAGGTCATGGAGAGCAGTCAGCTGCCGAGGCCCGTCGAGTACACGCTGACGTACGTGCGTCAGTCCGGGAAGTAGTGCCCGCGCCGCCGTCCCCGGGAGAGGAATGGACGGGCAGGGGCGCTATTTCCGCGTCTGGGCGCGCTGCGTCTCGGCCGCAGCCCGGTAGTCGTACGTCGGGTAGAACTCGGTGCGGTAGGCGCCCCAGCCGCTCTGCTCAATCGCTAGGTTGACGTCGCGCAGCTTCTCCGCGGGGAAACGCAGCGTCACCACCTGGCCGATGCCCATCATCACGTACCAGGAGATGACCTCCACCCCCGGGGGCGGGAACTTCTGCCAGAAGCCCTTCTCCTCGAGATGCGCCTTGATTTCGGTCAAGGTCTTCGACTGGTCATGCTTCAGGAAGATGGTGAGCATCATCTTCCCTTTCTCCTGCGCAGGGGGCGCCGCAGCCGTCTGCTGCCCGAGGCCGACCGCGCCGAGAAGCAGCGCGGCCGCGAGGGCGAGCGGCAGAAGCAGCGCGGAGAGGCGGGGGAAGTGGGCCATCGGACTCCTCACGGCGGGGGTTGGGCCCTCATAGCCTGAAACCCCTCCACGCGAAGCGCCCGTGCGCCGCTTGGCTCCCCGGGCACCGCGACGGGACGGACGTCAGGCCAGACGCAGCCCGGAGCCGCCGGCCGTGTCGATGCGCCAGCCGATGCGGGCCGCCGGAATGGCGAGGCGTTCCCACCGGCGGTCATCCGGGTGGCGCGCCTGGATGCGGCGAAGCCAGTCGAAGCTTCGGGCCACCAGGTACGTCTCCACCTCGATGTCGAAGCGCTGGGCCAGCACACTGCCAACGCGAAGCGCTCCCGGGTCCAGCATGAGGCACAAACGCACCAGCTGGTTGTCTTCGGTGAAGGGGCGCAGCCAGCGCGCCAGCACCGTCTCGTCGGGGTTGACGGAACCGGCCCACGAGACGAAGCGAGAGACGGTGACGCCCAGAAGCCGTGCGCCATGTACCAGCGCCCGCACCTCGATGGGCAGAAGCCGCAGCTGCAGCGGAACGTCGCAGGCAGACGCGGGTTCCCCGGGCAAGTAGACCCGGCCGGCCCCGAGGCCGCTGAGGTCCAACTCGTCTGTGGTGGTGCGCCCCATCAGTCCTGCTTCTCCCCCCCAACCTGTACTTTAACGTGTGGCCAAAGCGTACACGCCGGGGTCCGGATGAGACCAGGGGAGGGGGAAAACCCCCGTCCTTTCAAGGGGTAGGCGGAGAAGCCGGCTCCGCCAGCCCCGCGAAGACGCTGCCCTTGCCGAAGAGGGTTTCGCCCTCCGCCGCCAGCAGGGCAGCGGCGGCCGCCATGCCGGGAAGCACCTGCGACAGGTGGTAGAGGAAGACGAAGGCGAGGGCGCGGTCCGCCGGGATGCCGAGCCAGCCCAGTGCCAGCGTCCCGCTGGCCTCGAAGGAACCAGCGTTTCCTGGGCTGGGGATGATGCTGGCGAGATTCCACGCCGTCAGGGCGCCGTAGGCCTGCATCGGGGTGAGGGCGAGGTCCAGCGCCCGGCTGGCCACGAGGATGACCAGGCACTCCCACAGCCAGGGGAGGGGCGCGAGCAGCGTCTCCACCAGAAGCAGCCGTCGCCAGTTGGCGGAGGCGAATCCCTCCCGGAGGTTGGCCAGCCAGGCCGGCCCGCGGTGCCGCCCGTGCGCGTCGCGCCGCCAGCGCCGGCTTCGCATGGCCACAAGCGCGGCAGCCACCGCGGCAACAATCGAGGCCATAATGGTCAGCGCGCGGAACAGCCAGGCCGGGGGTCGCTCGTGTGCTGGCAGGGCCAGGCTCACCAGGCAGATGATGGGGAACGCCGCCACCCAGCCCCAACGGTCGCTGAAGTGGTCCACCACCTCATTGCCGAGCAGCTTGGCCCGGCTGACGCCGGTCCGACGCCCGAGGTACTGCACCCGCAGGCAAGTCACCGCCGCGCATGGGCAACAGCGAGTTGAAGAAGAAGCCCACCAGGATGGCCCGGTAGGCGTGGCCGTAGCGCAGTCCGGGCAGCACCGAGCGCATCACCGTCCACCAGCGCAGGGACTGAAACCCCATCAACACGAAGCCGCCCGCCACGGCAAAGAGAAGCGGGCCCGGGTGCGCCGACAGGACGTCCTGGATGAAGGTTTGCCGCGAGATGCGCAGGTAGACGACGGCGACACTCACCACGACGAGACCGGCTAGCGCACCGAGGAGGACCCGGAGCAGGACGGCCCGCGCCGGGGCCGGGGCCTTCTGCGCGGCGAGCGTCACCGACGGCACCGCGGCTGGACGGGACGAGGCACGCTTGGAAGCCGTACCACTTCGGCGGCCCTTCCGGCCAATGACGTCAGGCGACGGGCGGCCAGCGTCTGGCGGCGTAGGCGAGCAGCCATGGGCGCAGCAGGGCGAAGGCCCGGGCGCGGTGGGAAATGCGACTCTTCTCTTCGAGGGACAGCTCGGCCAGGGTGCGCCCGAGCTCCGGAACCAGGAGCACCGGGTCATACCCGAAGCCCCCCGCCCCCTGGGGCTGCCTGGTGATGCGGCCAGGGCAACTTCCCGTCTCGACGACAGCCTCTCCGGAGGGGGCGGCCAGGCACAGGGCGCAGCGGAAGGCGGCCGTCCGGCGGCCGTCTGGGACGTCCTGCAATTCTTCCAGCAGCCGCCGGACGCGCGCGGCGTCGTCGCCCGGGGCGTAGCGCGCCGAGTGCACCCCCGGACGGCCCTGCAGCGCGTCGACGAAGAGTCCCGAGTCGTCGGCCAGCGTGACCAGCGACGAGGCCTTCGCCCAGGCCAGCGCCTTCTTGCGGGCGTTCCCCTCGAGGCTGTCTTCCGTCTCCTCGACGGCCGGCAGCGGCGAGACGTCTGCCGCGGACAGGACGTGTAAGCCAGCGGAGAGGGCCTGCAGCTCGCGAAGCTTTCCGGGGTTGGTGGTGGCAAACAGCGATGGCCGACTCACCCCAGGGCCTGCCTTTGCCGCGCTACCAGCTGAGCGACGCCCGCCAGGCCAGCGTCCACCATGGCGTCGAGCTGGGTGCGGGCGAAGGCGCCGTGCTCGGCGGTGCCCTGCACTTCCACCAGGTGGCCCTCGGCAGTGGCGACAATGTTCATGTCCACCTCAGCGCTGGAGTCCTCCTCGTAGTCGAGGTCCACCACCACCGCCCCCCCCACGACGCCCACCGAGACCGCCGCCACCGGCACCACCGGCGGCAGCTGGCTGAAATTCCCCTTCTTCTGCAGGGCTAGAAGCGCCTGCACCAGCGCGACGTAGGCCCCGGTGATGGACGCGCAGCGGGTGCCACCGTCCGCCTCCAGCACGTCACAGTCTAGGGTGAATGTTCTCGGGCCCAGCCTGGACAGGTCGACCGAGGCGCGCAGGGCCCGGCCGATGAGGCGCTGGATTTCTTGCGTCCGGCCCGACTGCTTGCCCTTGGCCGCCTCCCGGGCGCTGCGGGAATGCGTCGCCCGGGGCAGCATGCCGTACTCCGCCGTCACCCAGCCGGTGTTCTTCCCGAGGAGGTGTGGGGGAACGCGTTCCTCCACCGAGCAGGTGACGCGGACGAGGGTGTGGCCGACGCGGACCTCCGCGGAGCCTTCAGCGTAGCGGGCAACGCCCGCCACCAACTGCACTGGACGGAGCTCCAACGGGCCTCGGTCGAATGACCGCATGGCAGTCCTCGCTTCCCCTGTGGGCTACGGGGTGGAGTGCTGCCTTAGCAGACTCGCCGGGGGGCCTTCCTCAGCGACTGGCGGACGCCGCGACGGGGGCCCGGTCCCTGGCCACCACTTCGGCCAGGAAGGCCTGGATGCCTTCGCGCAGCGCTGCCACCAGGCGGCTCCGGTAGCTTGCCTCTCCCAGCCGCCGGCCCTCGCCCGGGTGGGAGATGAAGCCCACTTCCACCAGCACGGCCGGGGCCTCCACGCCCATGAGGACGTAGAACGGCGCCTGCTGCACGCCGAGGTCCGTCGCCCCGGTGCTCGCCAGAAGGCGGCGGTGGAGGGCGTAGGCCAGCCGCGCGCTGTCGGCATGTGCTTCGCCTCGCTGTAAGTCGGCGAGAATGAAGGCCAGGGTGTCCCGCTCCCCGGGAGCCCCGCCCGCGCCGCCGGCCCCGGCATTCTCCTGGCTCGCGGTGCGCAGGGCGTCCTCCCCGGAGGCGCTGGCGGAGAGGAAGAACGTCTGGATGCCCTCCACCCGTGCCCGCAGCTTGCGGGTGGGCATGGAGTTGGCGTGCAGCGAGACGAAGAGGTCCGGGCGGGCGTGGTTGGCGAAGCCCACCCGGTCGGCCAGCGGCAGCAAGACGTCCTGCTCGCGGGTGAGGAGGACTTCCGCGCCGGTGCGCTCGAGTTCGGCCTTCAGCTCACGCGCCAGGTCCAGCGCCAGCGTCTTCTCGAAGAGGCCATCCGGGCCGAGGGCCCCCTCTTGGGCGCCGCCGTGCCCGGGGTCGAGGACGATGCGCACCGGGTGCGGCACGGGAATCTCTGTGCCCGAGGGGGCGGCGGAGAGAAGGACCGCGGCGAGCGCGAGGGACGCAGACATCCGAAGGGAGATGCTACGCCGGCGGGCGGGCAGTGCCCAGTTGTGTGCTAGTCGACCACGTCGATGCCGGGGCGGCCGGCAAACAGCTCGCCAATGCGGGCCGCCTCCACCCCCACGCGCTCGAGCGCCCGCTGGGCCCGCGCGGCCTCGCGCTCTGGAAGGGCGGCGAGCAGTCCCCCGTTAGTTTGGGCGTCGGACAGCACCAGCTGGATGTCACGCGGCAGCCCCTTCGGAAAGCGCACCTTTGCCCCGAAATGTTCCAGGTTGGCGACGGAGCCCGCCGGCACCACCCCGGCCGCCGCCAGCGCGGGCACACCCTGGAGGATGGGGATGTGGGAGAGATGGAGGCGCGCTCGCACCCGGGCGGCGAAGGCGAGCTCACACAGGTGGCCGAGCAACCCGAAGCCGGTGACGTCCGTCAGGGCGTGCACGGCGAAGCGGCGGGAGGCGAAGGTTTCCCCGGCGCGCCGGTTGAGCTCGACCATCAGCGCAGTGACACGGCGGGTGAGTTCCGGACTGGCCAGGCCGCGCTTGATGGCGGTGGTGGCGACGCCGGAGCCGATCGGCTTGGTGAGTAGCAGGGCGTCCCCGGGGCGTCCACCGGCGTTGGTGAGGATGCGGCGGGGGTGGACCACGCCGGTGACGGCCATCCCGTACTTCGGCTCCGGGTCGTCCACCGAGTGGCCGCCCAGCACGGGAATGCCCGCCTCGTCCGCCTTGCTCTGCCCCCCTTGCAGGATGGCCTCGAGGACCTCGAGGCCGAGGACCTTGGTGGGGAAGGCCACCAGGTTGAGGGCGAACAGCGGCCGGGCGCCCATCGCCCAGATGTCGGACAGGGCATTGGCGGCCGCAATTTGTCCGTAGGCGAAGGGGTCATCGACGACGGGAGGAAAGAAGTCCACGGTCGACACCACCGCCTGGGTGGCCGACAGCTTGTACACGGCGGCATCGTCGTGCGTGGCGAACCCCACCAGCGCCCGTGCGTCCTTTCTGGTCTTCAAGTGGCGCAGGACCTGCGCCAGGTCCGCCGGTCGGAGCTTGGCGGCTCAACCGGCGCAGTGGCTGAACTCCGTCAGCCGCCGGGGCCTCGGCACGTCGGTCATTCGCTTCCCCGGATGTAGTCCTTGCGGAGCAGGTCGAGCACGCCCTGCGCGATCTCCACGTCGTCGATGAGCGAGTGGTCACTCATCTCTTGCAGGCTAGCGTGATTATAGACCAGCTGGAGAATATCCAGTTCCCGGGGCGTGAGCTCGCGCAGCGGTTTGTTGAGCGGCCTGTTGAGGACGAGCTGGGCATCCGGCGCGGGGAGGTCCTTGGCGATGCGCTTGTACTCGTCCATCAACCGCAGCGCATCCATCAGGAGCGCCTCGGTGGAGTGGTCAAGCTCGACCATGAACTCGTCCGCTTCTGCCGGACGCAGCTCGAAGTCGCCGTCCTCCCAGGTAATGATGCGGTTGAAGCTCTTCTGCGGACCGAGCTCGTGCCGCCCGCCGATGACCGCGTAATAGACGCGGCCCTGGCGCAGGTAGATGCGCGCCTCGTGTGCGCCGGTCACCACCAGGACGCCGTTCTTCTTGGAGGTGTGGAACAGCTGCAGCAGGTCGGGCAGCGGGATGTCCTCGATTTTCCCGCTCATCGACGACGTCTTCGTCTTGGCTGCCTGCGCTTGGGCGGCCGCCTCGAGGTTGTGCTTCACCGCCGCGTCGCTGAGCTGGCTGCTCTCGGCGCCCGCCACGACCAGCTTGAGGATGGAGGTGCCGATGAGGATGCGGTCGCCTTCCTTCAGCCGCGCCGTGCGCACCTTCTCGCCATTGACAAAGGTGCCATTGGTGCTGCCCAGGTCCTCGATGGTGATTTTCGAGCCCTGCACGGCGATTTTGGCGTGCTTGCGAGAGACCATGTCCTCGACCAGCACCATGTCCAGCTCGCTGGAGCGGCCGATGACGACCTGCTTGTTCGGCTTGAGCGGGAATTCCCCGCCCTGGTACTTGCCGGAGATGAACTTCAGCGCGTAGGCCACGTCACCGGTCCCGGGTCCACTCACGGCGCCGCGACCCTTCGAAGCATTTCTGCGACCTTACAGCAGCGACCCGGCGAAAACGAATTCCGAAGCGGCGGTGGAGCGGGGCACCAGCCGGAGCCGGTGCAACTCGGCCGGCGGCCCCTCCTCCTCGGTGACCAAGATTTCGCCCGCTTCGCTGCGCATGTACCAGGCCTGTGTCGTCCCGTTGCGCGCGGGATGGGCGAGCCGAGCCCGCAGGGCCGGCTCCGCCAGCGCCTCCTCCCGGCCGGCGTCCGTGTGCAGCGCGGCCAGGGCGGCGCCGTTGGACGTCTGCAGGGCCTGGCGTCGCGCCGCCAGTGCCGACACAGCGGCGGCCAGCGTCGGCGCGAGGCTGCCGTCCAGGTGCCAACCCGTCGCCCGGCGCACAAAGCGCGTCGTCTCTCGCCCCAGCGAGGACACCCGCGTCGCGCCGAAGCTGCCCTCGAAATCCAGCGTGGACACGGCCCGGGCCTGGCCCGTCGCCTCCTCGGTGACGGTGACGCGCTGAAAGTGCAGCGCCTGGCCCAGCAGCGGGCGGCCCGACCCCGGGACGGCCAGCGACACCGGTGGGCGCGCCGCCTGGGCCAGCACGCTGGCCACCTCCGGAACGGCTCCGCCGGCGAGGCCCAACAGGACGGGCAGCAGCCAGAGGAGTCCGGCGGCGGCCAGCGCCACGGCCCCGAGGGCCGCCAGCGTGGCGAAGCGTGCGCGTGAACTCATCCTCCCCGGGGCCGGCGGCCTTCTTCAGCCGCCCAGCATGGCCTGCGCCTTCGCCGCGTCAGGCGTCCCCGGCAGCCGGGTAACGATGCGCTCGAGCGCTCCACGTGCATGCACCGGGTCACTCAGCTTGAGGTACAGGTCGTGGAGCCGGAACAGGATGGCGGCCTCGTCCTGTCCTGGGTACTTCGTCACCAGCGTCTCCAGCCGCCCCACCGCTCCATTCAGGTGGCCGCGCTTCTCGTAGAAATTGGCCACGTACATCTCGTGCTGGGACAGTCTCTGCCGCGCATCCTCGGCGTACTTCTGCGCCTCGGGGACGTACACCGAGGACGGGTAGGTCTTGATGAAGGCGGTCATCGTGTCCCAGGCCCCCTTCACCTGCGTCTGCTCGCGCTCCGCGGACGGCGGGAGGATGAAGAGGCTGGACGGCATCTCGCGGTAGTAGGTGAGCGCTGCCCGGTAGGCGCAGTAGTCCACGCGGAAGTAGGAGGGGTGGAGCTTGACGAAGACGGTGTAGCGGTCCCGGGCCTCCGTCCACAGCTCGTGCTCGAAGCTGACGTCGCCGAGCCGGATTTCGGCCTCGCGCGAGGCGTCCAAGAAGGGGTACTTCGTCTTCACGTACTCGAAGTACTTCTCTGCAACGGCGTATTGGTGGTCCGCCAACGCCTCATTGCCAATCTTCATGTTGGCGGAGGCGTCGCTCGCATACGACGGTGCCCTGGCGGACGTCCCGGCGAAGGTGGTGCAGCCGGCGGCCAGCGCGGCAACACTGAGGAGGAGAAAGCGGCCCATCGGGGGCGGGAACCTAGTACCGGGCCAGGCGGGTTTCAAAGCCTTCGACAGCCCCCTTCGCCTCCGTCCGCTGCCCGTCGACACCGACGGCCGGGCGAGCAGGCGGTCCGCCCCAAAAGGGGGGCGCGCGCGGCTAGAAGCGCTCGATTTGAAAGTCGTCGTCCCCGCCGGTCGCCGCCTGGGGCTGCGGCGTGGCGGTGCGGGGGGCCGTTGGCGTCGCCGAGCGCGGGGGCGTGGGGAGGGGCTGGGGCGGCGGGCGCGGGACGGAGGGCGCCGCACGCGCCGGCGTGGGCGCGGGGGCTCCGGCGCCGGGGCGCCGCGCTGGGCGAAGGCGAGCGATGCCCGGGAGCGCTGAGTTCGCCGTCGTTTGGCGCCCTTCGAAGTCGTCCCACTTGCTGTCGCTGGTGGCGCTGATGCCGCTGAAGCGCAGCGCGAAGTCGTCCGGGTTGGTGGCCTGCCGGTAGCGCCTCGTCGTAGGTGATGACGCTCTGCCGCACCAGGTTCATCAGCGACTGGTCGAAGGTCTGCATGCCGTAGGTCTGGTGCCCCTGGGCGATGGCGTCCGGGATCTCCTTGGTGCGGTCCTTGTCCTCGATGAGCTCCCGGACCCGGGCGGTGGCCTTGAGGACCTCGACCGCGGCCACGCGGCCCTTGCCGTCCGCCCGCGGCACCAGTCGCTGGGAGATGACCGCTCGGAGCACGGTGCCGAGCTGCATGCGGACCTGCTTCTGCTGGTAGGGCGGGAAGACCGAGACGATGCGGTTGATGGTCTCGGTGGCGTCCAGGGTGTGCAGGGTGGACATGACCAGGTGACCGGTCTCGGCGGCGGTGAGCGCCGTCTCGATGGTCTCGAGGTCTCGCATTTCGCCGACCAGGATGACGTCCGGGTCCTGGCGCAGGGCGCTCTTCAGCGCCTGGCTGAAGGAGACGGTGTCCACGCCCACCTCGCGCTGGTTCACGATCGAGCGCTTGTCGCGGATGAGGAACTCGATCGGGTCCTCGATGGTCATGATGTGGTTGGTCTCGTTGGCGTTGATGTGATCGATCATCGCCGCCAGCGTGGTGCTCTTGCCCGAGCCGGTGGTCCCGGTGACCAGGACCAGCCCGCGCTCCTCGAGCGCGATCTTCTCCAGCACCGGGGGGAGCATCAGGTCCCGGATGGTCATGACCTTGAAGGGGATGACGCGGAGCACGGCGCCGAGGGTGCCGCGCTGCTGGAAGACGTTGACGCGGAAGCGGCCCAGGCCCGGCACGCCGTAGGCCAGGTCCACCTCGTTGGTCGCTCTTGAAGCTGCTCCCGCTGGTACTCGTTCATGATGCCGAAGGCCATGCGCGCGACCTCCTCGGGCGGGAGCCGCTTGCCGTCCTTCAGCGGCACCAGCGAGCCGTCGACCCGGAACATCGGGCGGCAGACCGGCCTTGAGGTGGATGTCGGACGCGCCACCCCGCAGCGCGACCTGGAGGATCTCGTTGAGTTCCATTCGGGAGTCGCTGGGCGCAAGCCTAGCACCCGGCCTGCGGAGCGCAGGCAACTGGCCCGCTGTCGGCCCCGGCGGACGGGGCTGAGGGCAGACCGCGGTGGATCAGCGCTTGCTGAACTGGAAGCGGCGGCGTGCGCCGGGCTGGCCGTACTTCTTGCGCTCCACCACGCGGGCGTCGCGGGTGAGGAAGCCGGCCTTCTTCAGCGCGGGCCGGAACTCCGGGTTGAACAGGCACAGCGCACGGGCTGAGGCCGTGGCGGATGGCGCCGGCCTGGCCGGAGAGCCCGCCACCGACGACGTTGACGGTGATGTCCACCTTGCCGAGCTGCTCCAGGATCTGCAGCGGCTGGTTGCAGAATCATCTTCGACGTCTCGCGCCCGAAGTACTCGTCGAGCGGCCGGTCGTTGACGATGATCGTCGCCCGTTCCCTTCCTTGACCCACACCCGGGCCGTGGACTCCTTGCGGCGTCCGGTGGCGTAGAACCCGTTCTCGGTCTCGATCGGCATGTTCCTCAGGCCTCCACCTGGCGCGGCTCGGGCTTCTGCGCGGCGTGGGGGTGCTGCTCGCCCGGGTAGACCTTGAGCTTGGTCATCATCTTCCGGCCCAGCGCGTTGCGCGGGAGCATCCGGCGGACGGCGTTGAGCACGATGTCCTCGGGGTGACGCGCACGCAGGTCCGCGAGGTTGGTGGTCTTCAGGGCGCCCGGGAAGCCGGCCCGCGGGTGCCGGTGGTAGAGCTTGTTGGTCTCCTTCGATCCCGTGACCTTCACCTTCGCCGCGTTGATGACGATGACGTGGTCACCGGTGTCCATCGACGGCGTGTAGATGGGCTTGTGCTTGCCCTTGAGGAGGGTGGCGATCTGGCTCGCGGCACGACCGAGCACCTTGTCGCTCACGTCAATGACGTGCCATGCCCGCTTCACGTCCGCGGGCCTCGCGCTGTACGTCCGGTTCGACATCTGGAGACACTCCGACACCACGAGGTCTGCCCCCCGGAAAAGATGCGCGATGTAGAGGTCTTGGCGCCCCAAGTCAAGCGGACGGAGGGGGGGTGCCTCCCTGGCAGCCGGGCCCTTGAGGCTCCGGAAGAAGCCCTGCTCGGCGTCCCTGGGCGGCCCCGGGGGTGGGGCCGTGGTGTCGCAGACCTCGAGGACGCGCCTCCGGGATGTCGGTGAGGAAGCGCGAAGGCGTCCTCGGAACCTCGCGGCCACGCCGGAGCCGCGTCGCTGCCCGGGTGAGGATCAGCTCCTCACGGGCCCGGGTGAGGCCCACGTAGCAGAGCCGCCGCTCCTCCTCGAGGTTCTGGGGCTCGCCCTGCATCCCCCCGTGCGGCAGGAACCCTTCCTCCATGCCGACGAGGAAGACCGTCTTGAATTCCAGGCCCTTGGCGGCGTGCAGGGTGAGGAGGGTGACCCGGGCCGGGCTCGGGCCGTCCTCCTCCTCCCGGGTGTCGAGCGAGAGGCGGTTCAGGTAGCTGCGGAGGTCCGACCTGGCCCCCTCCCGCCGCTCGAACTGCTCGAGCGAGGCGAGGATGCCCTCGACCCCCCGCAGCTTCCGTTCCACCGCGGTTGCCGACCGGGTGCTCGCCCGGGCCGCGGCCTCGAAGCCGATCTCCTCCGCAGGAGGCCCCGGGTCACGGCGGAGAGCGGCTCGGTGCGCAGCCGGGCGCGCGTCCGGTCGATCAGCCCGGAGAAGCTCTCCGCCTGCCCGGGCTGCACCCGGGGTCAGCTCGGGACCCGACGGCCGGCGAGGCCAGCCACGTCGGCGAGCGCCAGCCCGCGGCCGGGCGTGGGCAACCAGGTGCTCCATCGTGACGTCGCCGATGCCCCGCGCCGGCACGTTGACGATGCGCAGGAGCGAGACCTCGTCGGCGGGTTGGCGAGCAGCTTGAGGTAGGCGAGCACGTCGCGCACCTCGCGGCGGTCGAAGAACTCGGTGCCGCCCACACCTCGTACCGGATGCCCCGGGCCGGAACGCCTCCTCGAAGGGCCGGGACTGGCCGTTGGTCCGGTAGAGCATGGCCATGTCGTCGGGCGGGATGCCTCGTGCAGCCGCTGCTCGACGCCCCGGGCCACCAGTCCGCCTCGTCGTCCTCGGGGGGCGCACCACCAGCTGGACGGGAACACCGGGGGCCGGTCCGCACAGCTCCTTGGGACGCCGTTCCGGAACGGCCGAGATGACGGCGCTGCGCCGCCTCGAGCACCGCGGGGCCGAGCGGTAGTTCTGCCCAGCCGGACCTCGCGGGTCGCGCCGGGAAGTGCGCCTGCGAAGTCGAGGATGTTGCGCACCTCCGCGCCGCGCCAGCTGTAGATGCACTGGTCGTCGTCGCCCACCACGCAGACGTTTCTGACGGTCGCCGGCGAGGGCTTCGGACGAATTGGAGCTGCGGCGCCGTTGGTGTCCTGGAACTCGTCGACCAGCAGGTAGTGGAAGCGTCGGCGTCAGCGCGCCAGCACCTCCGGGTGCTCGCGGAAGAGCTGCAACGGGCAAGAGGATGAGGTCGTCGAAGTCGACCGCGCCCTGGGCCTTCAGCGCCCGCTGGTAGAGCGGGAAGACCTCGGCCGTCACCGCGCTGGTAGTCGTCCCCTCCTGGGCGGCGTCGGGCGGGGGCTCCCGACCGGCGTTCTTCGCCCGGGAGATGGCGGCCACCACCCGGCGCGCATCCAGGGCCCGGTCATCGACCCTACAGCGCGCAAGAGCCCGCCGGACGAGGGACAGTCTGATCGCCCGCGTCCGCGACGGCGAAGCGCCTTGGCCAGCCGAGCCGGAAGAGGTCCTTGCGGCCACCTCCGCGCCCAAGGCATGGAAGGTGGACACCCACGCCGCCTCCGCCGGGCCTCCGGCCAGGCGGACGACCCGCACCTTCATCTCCTGCGCCGCCTTGTTGGTGAAGGTGACGGCCAGCACCGAGTCCGGCCGCGTGCCCTGGGCCAGAAGCCAGGCGATGCGGTGGACGATGACCCGTGTCTTGCCACTGCCGGCGCCGGCGAGGACGAGGAGTGGCCCCTTCGGGGTGGTGACCGCCTCGCGTTGTTCCGGGTTGAGGCGGGAGAGGTCCATTGTGGGGGACGGACGCATAGCGCCTACCGGTGACTTCGCGGAGGAGGGTGCTAACCTTGACGTCCGTGCTTCCCGCCTCCCGGGTTCGCCCCACCTCGGCTGCACCGGACGAGGCCGCTGCGGCCCGAACCACCATCGCGGCCCTGGGACGCCGGGAGTTTCTGGAACGCCTGGCGGGCCTAGTCCGGGCCGCCGGCTCGGATGCCGCCAACCCCGGCTCCTATGGCTGCAGCGATTGCGAGCGCTGCGCGGACTGCATGTTCTGCAAAGGCTGCGACGGCTGTCACCAGTGCACGCACTGCACCCGGTGCCAGCTGTGCAGCAACTGCAGCCACTGCGTCGACTGCAAGAATTGCCACGCTTGCGCCTATTGCCTGCGCAGCGAGAGCTGCAGCGCCAGCGCCTACCTCGTCCTGTCTCGCAACCTGGCCGACTGCACCTACTGCTTCGGGTGCGTGGGGCTGTCGCGGAAGGACTTCCACATCCTCAACATCCCCTTCGGCCGGACGGAGTACTTCGCCATCACCAAGCGCCTCCGGGGAGAGTTGGACCTGCCCGGCTGAGACGCGGGCGGACGCCCCCAGCAACCCGTTTCAGTTTCCGAAGGGGCGCGGGCGGGCGGGTGCCTCGGCGCACACCCCTCCCCGCTGGCCGTCCGTGCGCGGCATGCAGCTGAGGGGCGCCGGGCAGCTGCCGCTGCAGCCCAATTCGCACCGCGCCAACTCGCCGGTGTCCCCCCCGCCCATGCACACCAGCGGCGTCTCGCAGCCGCCCGCAGCCGGGCAAGGCGCGTGCAGCTGGGTTTCTGCCAGGGAACCGGGCGGCACCGCCGGCTGCGCCGCGCACCCCAGAGCCAGCCCCAACCACGCCAGGCGGACGCCCCCTGCTGCGGCGCGTGCCCGGACAACCGTGCTGCGCGCCCTCAGAGCGCCCTCAGGAAGTAGGCCTTGAGGTACTCCGTCTCCGGCAACCCGCCCAGGGCCGGGTGGTCGGCGGCGGGGCCACGCCGCTCGAGGATTTGAATGGGCCGGCGCACGTCCTCGGCGGCGCCGAGAAGCATCTCCTCGAAGGCCGGGGCGGAGACTTTCCCGGAGCAGGAGCAGGTGACGAGGAGGCCATCTGGACGCAGCAGCCGCAGCGCCCGCACGTTGAGTTCGCGGTAGGCGCGCATGCGCCGCATCCGGCCCCTTGGTGCGCTTGGCCAGGCCCGGGGGGTCCAGCACCACGGTGTCGAAGCGTTCCCCAGCCCGGTCGAAGTCATGCAGGACGTCGAAGGCGTTGGCCTCGCAGCACCTCGCACCTGGGAGCCGGCCATTGCGCGGCGGCATTCTCCGCCAGCCGCTGGGCGGCTACGGGATCCTGCTCCACCGCCAGCACCTCGCCCGCGTGCGGCGCCAGGGCCAGGGCGAAGCCCCCGTGGTAGCTGAACGCAGTCCAGCGTCCGGCCTCGTCCGAGCTGTCCAGCCCGCGTGTGGTTGTCGGCCTGGTCCAGGAAGCCGCCGGTCTTCATGTCCGTGCGGCAAGTCGACCCGGAAGAGTGTTCTCCCCCTCCCGGAAGTCCACCTCCGTCTCCCGGTGCCGTCAGCGAGCGCACCTCGCGCGGGAGTCCTCTCGAAGTCCCGCCCGCTGCCGTCGTCGCGGCCACCACCTGGGTGGCCCCCGTCAACTCCACGAGGAGGCGGCCAGGAGCGCCTCCTTCCGCGCATCCATCCCCTCGGACAGGGACTGGATGACCAGGGCGCTCCCGTAACGGTCGACGACGAGGCCGGGGAGGAGGTCCGACTCGCCGTGCACCAGCCGCACCGCGTCGCGCGGCCCGAGCGGGGCGCGCCTGCGCGATGGAGGCTTGCAGGCGCCCGCGGAAGAAGTCCTCGTCAATGGGTTCCTCGTCCGGGCCGCGACGGGTGAAGAGCCGGAGCGCCAGCGGCGAGCGTCGCGCATACAGTGCCTGGCCGACGGGGTTGCCAGCCGGGTCGACGACATTGACGATGGGGCCGGCTGCGTCGTCGGAGGGCGCCTCCACGACGTCCGTGCGCCAGCACCAGGGCCGCAGGTGCCGGAGGGCCCGGGCGGCCTTGGCGGTGACGACGGCCCTGATTCGAGGCCGCGGGCAGCCAGTTCGATGTCGTCTTCGCCGCGCAGGTGCCCGATCTCGTGCAGCAGCGTCACCCGAATCTGCTCGAGGAGTTCCTCCTCGCGGTGACCGCACGGGCGAGGTTGCGCGGTACAGCACCACCGAACGGCAAGGCCCCTTCTCGCCCTCGACAGGGCTCGGCGAGCGACGGGCCGCGGAAGAGACCGAGGATGGTGGGCGACAACGGTGGCTCGCCCGTCGAGCAGATCGTCGTCCTTCGGAATCTCCTCGACCGTCACCGGGACACTGCGCAGGTCCTTCCGCATGTCCTTGGGGAGTGCCCGGCCGCGCACGGTCGACGGCGTCGGAGAAGGCGGACGGGGACAGCAGCACGCGGCGGCGGGAAGTCGTCCGGCGACATCTCGTGGGCCTTCTTGAAGTGCGCCTCGGCCTCCGCCAGCTTCCCGTCCCGCTCCAGAAGGATCCCCAGGTGCTCGAGAGCGTGCGCGCCGTGGTCCGGCGTCGGCAGCAGCGCGTGAAGGCCGCCTGCGCCTCCTCGAAGCGGCAGAGCTCGAACAGCGCCACCGCCCGCTCGTAGGCGACGTCCGGATCGCCTTCCCAACCGCGGCGGCCTCGTCGCTCGCTCGAGCGCCAGCGTCGCCTCGCCGAAATCATTGGCGGCCATGGCCGCAGCAGGGCGAACTGCGCCGTCAACTCCGTCGTCCCCGCCTCGCGCGGCGAGCTGCGCCCCCGCTCGGCGTAGACGAAGGCCAGCTCGTCGTTGTCACGCGCGCGGCAAGCTGACGCCGTACAGGTGGGCGGCCCCGAACAGCGAGTCGAGATGCTCGGGTCCAGCGCCAGAGCGCGGGCGTAGGCCAGCCTCGCCTCGTCGAACCGCCCAGCGCCGACAGCGCCGCGCCGCGCTCGCTGTGCGCAGCGGGCTCGTCGGGCGCGCGCGCCGAGGCCTCTGCGGCGCAGGAGAGCGCCCGTCGTACTCCCGAGCGTCGTAGGCGGCATCGCGCCGCCTCGAGCGGGTCGAGCCCGCGTGCGTCGCACACCGCCAGCGGCTCCACCAGCGGCGGATGCGACGGGTGATGGCTCGGCGCGGTGGGCAGCCCCGGGTTGGTGGCCACGCTGCTTGGGCGCCGCACTCCGCCGTGTGACGGCCCGGAGGCAGGCCGACGCCACGAGGAGGCAAGAGAGGACGAGTCGGCGGAACATGCGCGGCAATGTAACAGACGGACCGACGCCGTCGGTCCGGACCGTCCGCCCGCGGCAAACATTTGCGGCCGCGCCGTGACACCGTGTGAGAGAGCCTGGCGCCCGCCCATGCTTCCCCTTCCTCGCCTCCACCTCGCCCGCGCGCCGGGCCCTGCTCGATGCGCCTCGGGGCTCCCCTACCGCGCCGAGGCCCCGGGGGTCGACGAGGACGTGCCCGCCGGCACACCGGTGGACGAGGCGGTGCGGATGCTCGCGCTGCGCAAGGCGCGGGCGGTGGCCGCGCTACTCCGGAGCGCGCTGGTGATGGGCGCGGACCAGCTCGGCGAGCTGGACGGCCGGCCGCTCGGGAAGCCCACCTCGCGCGAGGAGGCCCGGGCGCAGCTGGGCGCGCTGCTGGGGCGAGCGCACCGGCTGCTCACCGCCGTGGCGCTGGTGGGCCGGGGCGACGAGCAGCTCGCGCTCGACGTCGTCACCCTGCGCTTCCACCCGGTCGCCGCCGCCGAGCTCGAGCGCTACCTCGACACCGGCGAGTGGCGCGGCTGCGCCGGCGGCTACCGCATCGAGGGCCGCGGCCAGGCCCTGGTCGACGCCGTCGAGGGCGATCGCACCTCGGTGCAGGGCCTCCCCATGCTCCCACTGGTCCGGACTGCTGCGGGGCCGCGGGATTCCCCTGCTCTAGCGCTCAGGCCAACGCGGACACCGGCTCGGCCCGCAGCTCCTCGACGATGGTCCGGGCGGCCTCGCGGGCCCGGGGCAGGTCCTCGGGCTTGAAGCTCATCGCCGCCACCACCGGGTGACCCCCGCCGCCCCACCGCTCGCGCGATGGCCGAGAGGTCATGGCGCCGGAGCTCGGGCCTCCAGGGGTTGCTTCCGATGGACACCTTCGACCGCTTGCTGCCGCGCCCGACCCAGACCACGTAGCGGGCCTCGGGGTACAGGTCGTAGGCGATGAACTTGTTCATCGCGTCGAGGCCCTCGTCGGCCACGTCGAAGAAGACGACCCCGCGTCGAGGACGCCTTCTTCCGGACCACCTCGCGGTTGTGCTGGTGGCGCTCGTACAGAGGCCGGAAGGGCTCCTGGATCATCGGCCGCGATGCCACCTCGGAGAGCGGGTGCTGCTGCAGGAGGCGGATCACCTCGGGGAATGAAGCGCGGGGTCGTGGTTCGCCTCGAGCACGGTCATCAGCTGCAGTGCCGGCTCGCGGAGGCCCACCGCCATCTGCGGGCTCGGGAACTGCGCGCCGTCGATGAGCTCCCCCCACTCGAGCAGCTCGGCCATGGGCCCGGGGTCGAACCCGAAGCGGTCGCGCGCCACGTCCGCCAGATACACGGTGCAGCTCTTCCGCCGCGCGTCGTGGAACTTCCGGCCCGAGGTGTCGGCGCGGAAGTGCGCCTCGTCCCCTGGAGTCTGGAACGCCGAGGCATGGTGGTCGAACCACCACGTCAGCCGGGGCGACTGGCTGTAGCGAAAGTCGACGATCGCGTTCTCGTCGCCCTGGAACGCGGATTCAGGGACCGGAGTGCCCCCCGCCCGATGCGACAGGCCCTGGTAGCTGAACGTGGCGTCCGGGACGGATGCGCTCCCGGTAGAAGCGCGAAAACACGGCCGCGCTGGCGGCACCATCGAAGCAATTGTCGTGGAAGAGGACGTGCATCCGCATCTGGGTGGGAGCCCCTACCACCCCACCCTGTCCCTTGGGGAAGAGCGGGGCAAGGGTTTCTGTGGTCCTGAAAGAACGACAGTCTGTGATGGCCCCGCAACCAACTCCCTGTCACGGAATCTGCGGAACGACACACGTTCTCATCGGGGGCGGGCCGGCACGCCGCCTGCTACTGGCCCTCGACCAGAGTTGCCGGACACCTGTCCGGCGGACGGAGAGGGTGACATGCGGAAGTCGTCGGGGAAGAAGGGCACGCGGCTCCAGCGGCTGAAGATGAAGGCCAGGGAGCATCACCAGGCCGTGCAGACCACGCTCGGAGAGCTGGTCGCCGCGGCGTTCGACACGGTGGGCAACGAGGTCAAGGACGTCGCCCGCCTGCTCTCGTCCCGGGAGATTGGCCGGGCGGCGCACGCACGCATCGTCCTGGTCCAGTAGTCGTCGGGCGTCCTAGGGTCAGCGCTCTCGCCCTCGAGGGCCGACCGGCTGATCGACACCCACTGCCATCTGGACGTCGCCCGCTTCGACGCCGACCGTGACGCGGTCCTGGATCGCGCCTGGGCGGCAGGAGTCGAGGGCATCCTGGTGCCGGCCATCGGTCCGGCTGCCTGGGACGCGCTCCTCGCGCTGCCCCGGACGGGATCGCCGGGTCCAGGTCGGGCTCGGCATCCACCCCCAGCTGTTGCCCGAGCTGCCCGAGGAGGGCGACGGCCCCGCGCTCGAGCGGCTCGATTCTCTTCTCGGCGCAGGCGGTGCCGTCGCCGTCGGCGAGTGCGGCCTCGATGGGCCGAGCGCTCCCGGGGTTCCGATGGAGCGGCAGCTCCGCGTCCTCGATGGCCACGCCCGTCTGGCGCGGAAGCACGGACTTCCCGTCCTCGTGCACTGCCAGAAGGCGCATCCGGCGCTGGAGGAGTGGCTCGGCCGCGCGCGCGCCTGCCAGAGGCGGGCGTCGTCCTCCACAGCTACAGCGGCGGGCCCGGCCGGGTGGCGGGTACGTCGACCGCGGCTGCCTCCTGAGCTTCGCCGGCCCGGTGAGCTGGCCCGAGGCCCGGAAGCCCGCTCGAGGCCCTCCGGCTCACCCCGCGGGCGCGGCTGCTCGGCGAGACCGACGCGCCGGACCAGGCCCCGACGCCGCACCGGGGCGGTCGGAACGAGCCGGCGTTCCTCGTGCGCATCATCGAGGTGACCGCGGCGGCGCTCGGCGAGTCCGTCGAGGCCGCAGGGGCGCTCGTCGCCGAGAACGCCCGGCGACTCTTCCCGGCATTCCGGCGCTGAGTCGACGCCGGCGCCCGGCAACGGGCCGCGCTCGGCAGACGGCGCAGGGACGCGGTAGAGAAGGCCTGCCCATGACCGCTCCCTCGCTGCGTTCTCCATCCGACCCGGCGATCCCCTCGCCGGCGGCGACCGCGCCGCGCCTTCCGCCTCTCGCGGCGGTTCGACCGGACCGGGCGGCTGCTCGGGGACGCCGGCGATGGAGCGGCTCGCCCGCGCACGGGTCATCGTCTTCGGCCTCGGAGGCGTGGGCAGCTACGCGGTGGAGGGACTCGTCCGGAGCGGCGTGGGCCACCTCACGCTCGTGGACTTCGACGACGTCTGCGTCACCAACCTCAACCGCCAGCTCCACGCGACCGTGCGGACCGTGGGCAAGCGCAAGGCGGAGCTGATGGCGCAGCGCTGCCGCGAGGTCGAACCCGGACGTCACGGTGACACCGCTGTGCACGAGTTCTACCGCGCGGAGAACGCCGAGCAGCTCCTCCAGGCCCGGCTGGGACTACGTCGTCGACGCCATCGACAACGTGAAGGCGAAGCTGCACCTGCTGCACCGCTGCGTGCAGCTCGGCCTCCCGGTGGTGAGCAGCATGGGTGCGGCCGGACGGCTCGACCCGACCGCGCTCCGGGTGGACGACCTGTCGCGAGACGCACATGGACCCGTTCGCCAAGGACATCCGCAAGCTCCTCCGGCGCAAGTACGGCGTGGAGACGGACCGGCGCACGGGCATCACCGCCGTCTACTCGATCGAGGTGCCGCGGACGCCGGTCCCGCTCACCTACGACGCCGCGACCGAGGGCTTTCTCTGCGTCTGCCCGAGCGCGGGAGAACGAGTTCCACACCTGCGATCACCGCACCCAGGTGAACGGCAGCGTCGCCTTCGTCACCAGCGTGTTCGGGATGAACGCGGCGGGCGTGGTGGTCCGGCGCATCGCGCACGGACGCTGAAACCGCTCAGGCCGCGGACACGCTCGGGGCTTCCGGCCCGGGCGCACGGGCGGCTGGAGCGAGGCGAACGTCACTCCCTCGCGGCCGCAGGCCCGCCGGAAGGCGCAGCGGGCGCACTGCTTCAGCTCGTCGGTCATGGGAAACTGCGCGGCGTCAGCGGGGTGTTCGCCGCGGCGTTCACCAGGAGCTCGCGCATCCGCTGCACCGATTCGCGGAACTCTCACCGAGAGAGTGCTGGACCGTCTGGGCGTCGACCGGGACCTCGACCTCGTGCCCGGCGTTGACGAACACCAGCCGGCAACGGATCCGGTGCGGCTCCACCCGATGGCGGTGGGCGAGGTACAGCGCGTAACCGACGACCTGGTCCTCGTAGCCGGTACTGAGGTGCGCCGGTCTTCCAGTCCACGACCGTGATGTTCCCGGCGTCATCGCGGAAGGCGAAGTCCGGGATGGCGAACACCTTGACCCCTTCCATCTCGAACCAGCTGTGGTCCGCGCCCTCGTCCACCTCGAGCCACTGCTGCGCCTGGAGCGCACGGCGCCCGCTCGAGCCATGGCGACTGAAAGAACCAGGTCAGCGCCGCCTCCACGCTGTCCCAGATGCGCTTCCATTCGCTGTCGGGGAGGGGCTCGGCGTACTCGTGCTCCATGAGGCCCATGAACTCCGGCCGACGCCGCCCTGCCAGTAGGCCCGGGTGCGCGAGTGCTTGTAGTCCTCCCGCATGATGAAGCGGGCGCGGGTGATGGCCCGCTCGCCTCCGACGGCGGCCGGCGCGCACCTGAGCAGCGCGTCCTGATGACCGCGTGCACCACGTTGCCCGCCCAGTTGAAGCGGTTGGCGAGCTTCTTCAGGACCCAGAGCTGCCGCGCGCTCGGACGCGCTGCGTCCTCCCAGCCGCCCCAGCTGCCGTAGTAATGGAGGTAGTACGCCCGGCGGCAGTCCTGGAACTTCTCGTGGCGGCTCTTCGACCAGCTGAAATCGTTGGTGAGGACGTTCTGACCCATCGCGGTACCAAGACGACTGTAGCCCGGGCCTCTGTCAGCCGGCAGCTAGGGGACGCCCGTGGCACCTCGGCGCGCCTTTCCAGACGGCCGCCGCCCTGTCCTTCCGTGCCGGCGAGCTCCGCGGCAGTGCGCCCGCACTGCTGCGCTTCTACGACACAGGCGCGCGACCTGCCGTGGCGGCGTACCCGGGACCCGTATTCCATCTGGGTAGCGAGGTCATGCTGCAACAGACGCAGGTCTCGGTCGTCATCCTGCGCTACTGGAGCGCGTTCCTCGCCCGCTTCCCCACCGTGGCCGCGCTCGCCCGGCCGAGCCTGGACGACGTCCTCGCCGCCTGGCGTGGCCTCGGCTACTACGCCCGCGCGCGCAACCTGCACCGGGCCGCCGAGGCCGTCCTCGAACCGCACGGCGGCGAGCTCCCGGACGACGTCGACGCGCTGCCGCGGCTTCCGGGGCTTCGGCGGCTACACCGTGGGCGCGGTCGCCTGCATCGCCTTCGGACGCGCGGTCCGCTCGTCGACGGCAACGTGGCGCGCGTCCTGGCAGCCTGTTCGGCTTCACGGCGCGACGGGCGAGCCGCAGCGCGAGCGCAGTGCTCTGGGACTGGCCGAGCCGCCTGGTCCCGGAGCGAGCGACCGGGCGACTTCAACCAGGCCCTCATGGAGCTCGGCGCGACGGTGTGCCGGGTGGCGAGCCCCACCTGCCTTCTTTGCCCCGTCCGGCAGCACTGCCAAGCGCTGGCACGGGGCGAGGTGGGGGCCCTGCCCCCTCCAAGGCCAACCCCGGCGCGCCGGCAGCTTCGCCTCGCCGTGGCGGTGGCGCGCCGGCACGGCCGACTCCTGCTCGCGCGGCGTCCGGACGCGGGCCTCTTCGGCGGGCTGTGGGAATTGCCCACGGTTCAGCTAGCGGCCGAGGCGCAGAAGAAGGGGGCGCAGGCCGCGCTCCGGGCGCTGCTCGGACCGGGGACCCGTGTCGGCGCCAGCCTGGGCACGGTGCGCCGCACCCTCACCCACCGCGACCTCGCCCTGAGCCTCTTCCAGGCAGACGCCCCGGCCCGCCCGCGAAAGGGGGAGTACGTGGAGCTGCGCTGGGTGCGCCCGGCGCAGGCAGCCCAGCTGGGAGTCAGCGCTGCCATGCAGGCGGCGCTGGCGCAGGCCGACGCAGCCGTGCTGGCGCCGAGGCCGCGTGTAGCGCACCGCGCCGGCGGGCCCCGTCGCCAGCGGCCCAGGCTGACGCAAGACCGTCCCGGCCGCTAGGAAGGGGGCCGCCAACCAAGGAGACACCGTCCCATGCCGACACGCCCAGTCGCCGAACGCGCCGCCGCGCTGCTGCTGTCGGCCTGGGGTGCCTCCGGCACGCCGCTGGCCGGGTGGGACGAGGCGCTGCGGCCGCGCTCCTTTGCCGAGGCCTATGCCATCCAGGACGCCGTGACGTCGGCACGCGGGGCCTGGGGCGGCTGGAAGGTGGGCGCGCCGTCGGCCGAGGCCACCCCGCTGTGCGCCCCCCTGTATTCTCTGGGCCTGGTGAGAAGCCCAGGCGTGCTGCCGGACAGGGACTACCGCTCGCGCGGCATGGAAGCCGAGGTGGCCTTCACCTTGGCGCGGGCACTGCCCCCGAAGGCCAGTCCCTACAGCCGCGAGGAAGTGCTGGACGCCCTTGGAAGCGCGCACGCTGGGCTGGAAATCATCGAGTCACGCTACGCCGAGCCTGCCCGACTCGACACCTTTGCCGCCGTGGCAGACAGCCAGGGGTACCGCGGCTACGTGCTGGGCCCGGGACTGAGGGACTGGCGCCACCTGGACCTCTGGGAGCTGCCGGTGACGCTCCTCGTCAACGGCGCGGTCGCCGTCCAGCGCTTGGGGGGCAACACCTCGGGGGACGGCTTCCGCCTGTTGGTCTGGCTGGCCAACCACGGCAGCGTGCGGCTGGGCGGGCTGCGTGCCGGGGACGTGGTGACGACGGGCAGCGCCACCGGGCTGACGGTGGTGCCCCCCGGCTCCGCAGTGCAGGCGCGCTTTGAGGGCCTGGGCGAGGCGGCCCTGCGTTTCACCCCGTAGCCGGAGGCCTTGGAAACCATCCGCCCCGCTCGTTAATAGTAGGGGCCATGTTCCCCTTCGCCAGCAGTGCCAAGTCCCGCCTCCCGACTACAGAGGAGGCGCTCCGCGGTCGTCCCGAGCCCTTGCCCGTACCGGCCAAACACTTCGTCAACGGCGCCCCGCTGGTGCCGCCCTTTCCGGCGGGCACCGAGGTCGCCACCTTCGGAATGGGGTGCTTCTGGGGCGCCGAGCGCAAATTCTGGGAGTTGCCGGGCGTCGTCTCCACCATGGTGGGGTACGCCGGTGGCCTCACGCCCAACCCCACCTACAAGGAAGTGTGCAGCGGCAGGACCGGGCATGCCGAGGTGGTGCAGGTGGTGTTCGACCCGAAGAAGGTCTCCTACCAAAGGTTGCTCCAGGAGTTCTGGGAGAACCACGACCCGACGCAGGGCATGCGCCAGGGAAACGACACTGGCACGCAGTACCGCAGCGCCGTATACGCGCACTCCGAGGAGCAGGCGCGCGCAGCGGCCGCCTCGCGCGACTCCTATCAGCACGTCCTCACCGCCGCGGGCTACGGCCCCATCACCACCGAGATTCGCGCCGCGCCGGACTTCTATTACGCCGAGGACTACCACCAGCAGTACCTGGCCAAGAATCCCGACGGGTACTGCGGCATCGGCGGGTGCGGGGTGGCCTACGCGCCCCGGGTTTCGGCTGAACCTCAGAAGGCCTGACGGCCTTGTGAGAGGCCGCCCGGCAAGCCCCGGGCGTCCCTGGGCGTCGACCGTCCGCAATGGCGACGCCATGGGTTTGAGTCCGGTGCTTGTCCCGCGCGTACGGCGGCCTCGCCCGCTGCAATCGGTGGACGTCGCTGGACTGCTTTACGCAGCCCATCCGCCGTCTTGCCGTCGCCGCGCTGGTGGGCTGCGCGAAGGACGTTGGGCCCGTCCCCCCCATCCCTGGAGTCTGTCAATGGCGCGATGCCAGCAAGGCCACACCGGCTCGTCCCACGGCAACCGCCGAAGGTTTCCGTCCAGTCGCGGACGCTCGGTCTCCGCCGCACCGTCCTTGACTGTACTGGCAGCCGCCGGAGTACGACGTCGGCCGGGAGGAAGCACCCCATGGCGTACGACATCCACACCGATGTGAAGTACTCGCCTCTGGAACTGGTAAACGTGGGGCAGCTCGCCGACGCCTGCCCCGAGAAATGGTGGAACCAGAGCCTGTGCCGCATCAACGACTGCGTGGCACGGGTGGGCGTCTTCGAGGGGGAGTTCCACTGGCACAAGCACGACCGCGAGGACGAATTCTTCTACGTCATCGAGGGGCAGCTGCTCCTCGACCTCGACGGGCGGACGGTGGCGCTGGCGCCACGACAGGGACTGCTGGTTCCGCGCGGAGTGATGCACCGGACACGCGCCCCAACCCGGACGGTGGTCCTGATGATTGAGGCGGCCACCGTCGTCCCAACCGGGGACTGAACAAGGCCCGGGGCCCAGGGGGCCCGCGGCGTCCGGTCCCCCCACCGGTGGAGAGCGGGCCAGAGCCCCCCCGGCCGTCCTACAGCCCGAGGTAGGCCTCGCGGATGCCCTTGTCAGCGACCAGGACGGCGGCTGCGCCCTCTGTCACCAACTTGCCGTTTTCGATGACGTAGCCTCGGTCGGCAATTTCCAGGCCCTCCATTACCTTCTGTTCGACAATGAGGACTGTCACCACCTTGGAGAGCTCCCGCACCGCCGCCAGCGTCTGCTCGGTCAGCTTCGGGGACAGCCCCAAGGAGGGCTCGTCGAGGAGGAGCAGCTTCGGCTCGGACATCATCCCGCGGGCGATGGCCACCATCTGCTGCTCGCCGCCGGAGAGGGTGCCGGCCACCTGCCGACGCCGCTCGGCCAGCCGCGGGAAGAGGCTGAACATCCTGGCCACGTTCTCCCGGCGGCGCTTGCGCGCCCGGGGCAAGTAAGAACCGAGCCAGAGGTTCTCCTCGACACTCATCTCCGGGAAGAGCTGCCGACCCTCGGGGACGTGGGCGATGCCGAGGTCCACAATCTCCGCCGGAGAGAGGCCGGTGATGTCCTGGCCGAGGAAGCGCACCCGTCCGGACTTCGGGCGCAACAGGCCGGAGATGACGCGCAGGCACGTGGTCTTTCCGGCCCCGTTGCCGCCGAGGAGCGCCACCACCTCCGAAGCTCGCACCTGGAAGCCAAGACCGAAGAGAGCCTGGAAGTCACCGTAGAAAGCGGTGATGGCCTCGACTTCCAGCAGGACCTCGCTGCTCATGGCGGGGCCGCGCCCTTCTGGTACTTGCTGCCAAGGTAGGCCTCCACCACCCGCGGGTCATGCACCACCGCCTGGGGGGACCCCTCGGCCAGCTTCCCGCCCTGGTCCATCACCACCACCCGGCTGGCCAGCGCCATCACCACCCGCATGATGTGCTCCACCCCGCCCACCGCGGTCACCCCGAAGTCCTTCAGCTTCCGTAGCAGCGTCACCACCTCGGCCGACTCGGTCGGGTTGAGGCCGGCCATCACCTCGTCGAGAAGCAGCAGCTTGGCCCCGGTGGCCAGGGCCCGCGCCACCTCCAACAGCTTGCGCTGCGCCAACGGCAGCCCAGAGGCGAGCTGGTCCGCGCGCCGGTCGAGGCCTAGAAAGCCCAGCACCTCATCGGCCTTCTTGCCAGCCTCGGCGCGGGAGCGGGCGCGGAGGAAGGAGCCGAGCATGACGTTTTCCCGCACGGTGAGACTGGGCAGGGGCTTCACAATTTGGAAGGTCCGGCCGATTCCCAGCCGCGTCGTCTGGAAGGGCTTGAGGCCGACGATGTTCTGGCCCCGGTAGAGAATCTCCCCGGAGTCCGCCGTGACGTAGCCGGAGATGAGGTTGAAGAGCGTCGTCTTCCCCGCCCCGTTGGGGCCGATGATGAAGACGACCTCGCCCTCCTCCACATTAAAGCTGACGTCGTTGGTGGCCAGAAGCCCGCCGAAGCGCTTCACCACATGCTTGAGCTGGAGGAGGGGGGCCAAGGGTGCGCTCCTTCAGGCCACCTGGGCGCGGGGCGCCGTGCGGCGGAACCAGCGCTGCTTGGCGATGGACACCAGTCCACCGGGGAGAAACAGCACGACCAGCACCAGCAGGAGTCCGTAGAAGAAGGTGTGGGCCCGCTCCAGGTACGTCTTCAATGCCTCGGCCGCGACGGTCAGGACGACTGCGCCGACAATGGGGCCCCACACCGTGGCCGCGCCGCCCAGCATGGCGATGAGCGCCATCTGCACCGACATGTCGATGGCCAGCACGCTGTCCGGGCCGATGAATTGAAAGACGCCGGCGTAGAGGGCGCCGGCGGCGGCCACCAGCGCGGCGCTGAAGAGGAGCGCCTTCAGCTTCTCCACCGCCGGGTTGATGCCCACCGCCATGGCGGTGTCCTCGTTCTCGCGGATGGCGCGCAGGTAGTAGCCAAAGCGGCTCTTGTGCGTCCACACCGTCAGGGCGAAGGCCAGAAACAACAGCGGCAAGGCGGCGTAGTACGTCTTCCGGTCGCCGTTGGGCTCCTCGAAGAAGCCGGGGGCAATCATCCCGATGGCCCCGTGGGTGAAGGAGAGGTTGAGGGCCAGAAGCCGCAGAATCTCCGCGGCGGCGATGGTGGAGAGGGCGAAGTAGGGCCCGCGCAGCCGGAAGGTGAGGCTGCCGATGAGGAGCGCCGCCACACACGCCAGCACCACACCGGCCAGGGTGCCGAGCCAGGGGTTCCAGCCCCACGTCTCGTGGCAGAGGGCAACGCTGTACGCGCCAATCCCGAAGTAGGCGACGTGCCCCAGGGACAGCTGCCCGGCGTAGCCGCCGACCAAATTCCAGGCAATCCCGAGGATGGCGAAGATGACGACGCGGAAGACAATTTGTTGTAGGTAGGCGTCCCGCAACCACCAGGGCAGCGTCAGCAGGAGCCCGAAGAAGACCAGCGCCGGCAAGAAGCGCGCGCGACTCATGGCGCCTTCTTCCCGAAGAGGCCTTGCGGCCGCAGCAGCAGCACCGCCAGGAAAAGGACGAAGTCCACCACCTGGGTGTAGCTGTCGGACCAGTAGTAGGCGGTCAGCCCCTCGGTGACGCCGAGGATGAGGCCGCCCAGCGCCGCGCCTTCCACGCTGCCCATGCCCCCCAGCACCACGATGACGAAGGACTTGAGGTTGTAGGGGCCGCCGATGGTGGGGTTCACGTAAAAGACGGGCAGCAACAGCGCTCCGGCTCCGCCCGCGCACGCCACGCCAAAGGCGAAGGAGATGCCAGAAATCCACCGCACGCGGATGCCCATCAGCGGCGCCACGCCGGGGTTCTGGGCCACGCCGCGGATGGCCCGGCCCATCTCCGTGTACTTCATGTACAGGTACATCGACGTCACCCCGAGGACGGCGATGACGAAGGACACCGCGTAGGCGACGTTGAAGTTGAGTGGGCCGAGGTTTGCCGTCTTGTCCGCCAGCGGCAGGCTGATGGAACGGTAGTCACCGGTGAAGAGCAACTGCGCCGCTCCCACCAGGCACAGCGCAATGCCTTCGGTGAGCAGAATCTGCAGGAAGTCCGACTGCCCCATGACGCGCCGGATGAGCAGCCAGTACACGGCCATCCCCATCATGAAGAGCGCGGCGCCCACCAGTGCGCAGCCCCAATAGGGGTTGATGTGGAAGAGGGTGTAGCCGAAATAGGCGACGTACATGCCCACCATGAGAAAGGCGCCGTGGGCGAAATTCACCAGCCGCATCACGCCGAAGACGAGGGCCATTCCCATGGCGATGAGGGCGTAGATGCCCCCCACCAGGACGCCGTTGAGGATGGCCTGGAGTGCGGCCACAGGCTACGGGCGGGCAGACCAGGGTGGCGTGGGGAGGACGGGCTGAGCGGTGGCCTGGTCGGGGGGCGCCACCACCTGGAAGGCCCCCTGCTGCACCTGCGTGATGAGGACGGGGTGCTGGTTCTGCTGGTTGACGAACTTGATGGGCCCGAAAATGGTCATCATCTCCGTCTTGGCGATGGCGTCGCGGATGGCGACCGGGTCCCATTTGCCGGCGCGCTTGATGGCGTCGGCGACAATCTTCAGGCTCACGTAGGCCTGCACCGCGTGGTAGCTGGGGTACTCGCCCCAGCGCGCCTTCACCGTCTCGGCAAACTGCTTGCTGCCCGGCCACTTCGACTCGCGCATCCACTGCTGGCCGCTGATGGTGTACTCGGCGTCCTTGCCCGCACCGCTCAGAAACGACGGCAAGGCGAACCCCGTCCCGGCCGAGGTGTACACACGGGGGTTGAGATTCACCTGGCGCGCCTGCTTCATGAGCTGGGTGGCGTCCAACAGGTAGCTCGCGAAGTAGATGGCCTCCGGGGCCTTCTCCTTCACCTTCTGCAGCATCGCCGTGTAGGACGGGCTGCCGGCGCCGTAGGCCTCGTCGGACACGACGGGGATGCCGAAATTCTTCGCCCAGGTGCGCATGGCACCGGCATTGGCCTGCCCGAAGTTGGTGTTCTCGTAAACAATCGCCATGCTCTTCGGGAGTCCGGTGGCCTTGAGGAAGTCCACGGTGGCGTGGGCCAGGTCGTCCGCGCCCGAGCAGACACGAAACACCCAGGGGCTTTTGCTGGCGAGAACGTTGTCCGCCGTCGCGGTGGGGATGACCAGCGGCACCTGGCGCTTGATGATGGGCTGCACCAGGGCCAGCGTGGACTGGCTAGCGTAGGCGCCGATGACGACCGGCACCTTGTCCTGGTCGACCAGCTTGCTGACGCCCTGCACGGCCACGTCGGCCTTGCTCTGGTCGTCGTACTTAATAATCTCGAGCGGCTTTCCGAGGACGCCCCCGCTGGCGTTGATTTCCTCCAGCGCCAGCGTGTAGCCACGCTCGTGCTGCGTGCCGAAGGCCTGTTCGGAGCCGGTGAAGGAACTGATGATGCCCACCTTCTGCGTCTGGGCCCAGGCTGGGACGCTGGCGAGGAGGAAGCCTGCGACAAGCAACCGCGTGCGCATGAGGTGAGACCCTCCGGCTGCAAACGCTACCCCTGTCCCCGGATGGGGAAGCCACTGCCTAGTTCACCGGGCCAGAGCCAGCAATGCCAAACCGCGGACAGCGCGGCGCGTCAGGCGCGCTCGCTCGCAGGTTTTGCGCCGCCCAGCACGCCCTGGGCCACGCGGAGCTGCTCCACAATGTGCTCGGCGTCCGGGACGGTGCGCAGCGCAAGCCCGCAGGCCGGTGTCAGCACGGCGCGGTCCAGCGCCGCGGCGGCGCGTGCCTTGCCCAGCACCGACTCGAGTGACGTCTCGGCGGCCGCCACCAGCTCCACCACCGAGGTGTCCTGGCCCAAGTCCGTCGGCACAATCCCCAGGGACAGGGCGCCGCCGCCAGAGAGGAAGGCCTCGAGGGGTCCAGGCACGTCGAGGAGCGCGTCCAGCGACAGCCGCACGTCGAAGGAAAGCAGGTCCAGCCCGAGTTCCAGAAGCGCCTCCCACCGCGTGTTGCCGCAGCAGTGCAGGCCCACCAGCGCGCCCTCGCGCTGCAGCGCGACGACGAGGAGGCGGAGTTCCTGCAGCATGAGGAGGTGGCGCCCATCTCGCGTGTCGAGCGCATACAGCCCGGGTTCATCCAGGTAGAAAAGGGGCGTCGCGCCAGCGGCCCGAAGCGCCTTGACCATGGCCAGACAGCGCGCCAGCACCAGACGAAATACCTGCCGGTCCAGCGCCGGGTGCTCCGACACGGGCCCGCCCCGGTCCAGCTGCGTTCCCCAGCGGACAGTGGCCGGCCCGGCCAGCTGGGCCTTGGCCAGCACCAGGTGGCGGGCTTGGACTTCCCACAGGAAGGGCAGCCAGGCGCGTCGCGCCTGGGCCGACGGCTGGAAGTCGGAGAGGGCCCCCGAGGCCAGTGCCGCGTCCAGGCGGGCGCCGAAGGAGGCCGCCCCGGCCTGCCAGGTGCCTAGGTGCACGGTGCACATTCCCTGAGCGTCGAAGTCGAGGCCGGGCAGCCCCTCCAGGGCGGAGGCCATCATGAATTCGCCGGGGTTCCCCGAGGGAAGCTCCGGGAGGAAGGGGACGTCCAGCTGGAGGGCGAGCTGCAGCCCCAGTTCCCCTTGGGTGTGCGGCAGGCTGCCAATCGCGGTGGTGGCGTGCCGGGGCAGGAGCGCGAGCGCGGGGCGCGACACGGGTGGGGGACCTCGCGGGGCGATGGCGTTAGGCGACGGAAAAGTAGAACGCGTCCGGGTGGTGAAACACCAGCGCGGACACCGAAGCCTCGGGCTCCATCATACAGCCGTCGGTGAGCTGCACGCCCACGTCCTCCGGGCGAAGCACGCTGAACAGTTGCTGCTGGTCTTCCAGCCGTGGGCAGGCCGGGTAGCCAAAGGAGTAGCGCTTGCCCTGGTACTCGGCGCGGAAGCGCTCCAGCATGCTGAGGCCCGGGCTGTCCGGAAACCCCCACATGCTCCGCACCTTGGAGTGCAGCAGCTCGGCGTAGGCCTCGGCCGTCTCCAGCGCCAGCGCCTGCACGGCGTGCATCTGCAGAAAGTCGCCCCTCGGCCTTGAGTTGCTCACTGCAGCTCGCGGATGCCGGCGCCGGCCGTCACCACGAAGAGGCAGACGTTGTCGCGGGGCCGGCCCTTGTGCAGCGGCGCGGCGAAGTCGGCCAGGCACACGCCGCCGTCGCGGGCCTGGCGCGGGAAGGTGAAACGCGTGCTTTCCCTGCCCCCGGCGTCGAAGAGGAGCAGGGTGTTGCCGTCGGAGCCGGCGCGGAAGAACTGGAAGACGGCGCGGGGGTGCATCCGCCCGTCGCGCAGCAGGGCCTTGAGGCCGTCCAGGACGCCCTTCACCTCGAGCGCCTTGCGCCCCTCCTCGGTGTCCCGGCGAGCGCCGCCTCGGCTGGCGTCCCCAGCGCCCGCGCCACGGAACCCTTCACGCCGAGGTGGCGCCCGTACAGCATGACCGGGTTGATGAAACGCCAGATGTCGTCGAGCGGCGCCACGGGCAGCAGGTGCCGCTCGAGGTCCGGGGGACTGGGGAAGCTGTCCAGCAGCCGCACCTCGCGGGAGCGTCCGGCCGGAGCCGCCACTGGCGCGGGGCGCGCCGCGGCCTCGGCCTTCAGCGCCGCCCGGCGCACCTTCAGCTCGCCCTCCAGCACCCCGCGCTCGGTGGGGTGGACAATGCGCTTGGCCAGCTCGAGGCCGCTCATGGCGTCCTGCGCATAGGCCACCGTGCCGGCGTAGGCCGGGGCGATGGACTTGTCGACGAAGTTGCGGCTCAGCGCCGCACCGCCCACCAGCATGGGGACGTTCACGCCGGCGCGCGAGAGGTCCTCGGCGGTGGTGACCATCTGGTGGGCGCTCTTCACCAGAAGGCCGGACAGCCCGAGGATGTCCGGGTTGGTGCTCGCGCACCGCCGCCACCAGCTGCTCCGGCGGCACCTTGATGCCGAGGTTGACCACCTGGAAGCCGTTGTTGGCGAGAATGATCTCCACCAGGTTCTTCCCGATGTCGTGCACGTCGCCCTTCACCGTGGCCAGCACCACCTTGCCGCGCACTGCGGTGGTGGTGCGTTGTCCATGTTCGGCTCGAGGTAGGCTGACCGCCGCCTTCATCGACCTCGGCGCTCTGCAGCACCTCGGCGACGATGAGCTCGTTGGCGCCGAAGAGCCGGCCCACCTCGTCCATGCCCTTCATGAGGGGGCCGTTGATGACCTCGAGCGGGCTGCGCGGTAGCGAGCGCCAGCTCGAGGTCCGGCAGCAGGCCGTCGCGCGTGCCCTCGACGACGTAGCGGGCCAGCCGCTCGTCGAGGGGCAGCTCGGCCACCTTGGGCCGCGCCGGCGCGTGCGCTCGCGGAAGTGCGCGGCAAACGGCGTCACCGGGTCCGCGCCGCGGTTGTAGAGCAGGTCCTCGGCCAGCTTGCGCTCGTCCTCGCCCAGGGATGGCGTAGCGCTCCAGCTTCTCGGCATTGACCAGGGCCATGTCCAGGCCGGCCTGCGTGCAGTGGTAGAGGAAGACGGAGTTGAGCACCTCGCGGCCCGCGGTGGGCAAGCCGAAGGAGACGTTGGAGATGCCGAGCACCGTCTTGCTGCGGGGGAGCCGCTGCTTGATCAGCCGCACGCCCTCGATGGTCTCCACGCCGCTGCCCGTGTACTGGGCGTCGCCGGAGGCGCACGGGAAGACCAGCGGGTCGAAGTAGATGTCCTCCGGCTCGACCCCGTACTTCTCGGTGAGCAGCTCGAAAGCTGCGCTCGGCGACGGCCAGCTTGCGCTCGCGCGTCACGGCCATGCCCGCACCTCGTCGATGCAGCCCACCACCAGCGCCGCGCCGAATTGGCGGGCGAGCGGCACCACCTTCTCGAAGCGCTCCTCGCCGTCCTCGAGGTTGACGGAGTTGATGATGGCCTTGCCCTGGCAGTAGGTGAGCGCCTCGGCGATGCACGCGCGTCGTCGGTGGTGTCGATCATCAACGGGACGCGCACCTTCTTCACCACCACCTCGAGGAAGCGGCGCAGGTCGGCCCGCTCCTCGCGGTCCGGGTTGGCCAGGCAGACGTCGATGACCTGCGCCCCGCGCTTCACCTGGGCGCGGGCGACCTCGCTCGCGTCCTCCCAGTCCTCGGCGACGATCAGTTCCTTGAACTTCCGGCTGCCGATGACGTTGGTGCGCTCGCCGACGATGACCGGCCGTACGTCGTCGCCCACCTCCAGGTAGTCGACGCCGGAGAGGCGCGAGCGCCCGGGGGGTTGGCCGGCGCGGGGGCAGCCCGCGCACGGCCGCGGCGAGATGGCGCGGATGTGGTCGGGCGTGCGTGCCACAGCAGCCGCCGACGACGTTGAGCCAGCCCTCCTCGCCGAAGCGGCGCAGCACGCCGCGCCAGCATCTCCGGCGTCTCGAGGTAGTGGCCGTTCTCGTCCGGCAGCCCGGCGTTCGGGACGCAGCCCACCCGGAAGCGAGCTCATCGCGGCCAGCGACCGGATGTGGTCGGTCATGAACTCCGGGCCGGTGGCGCAGTTGAGGCCGAGGTAGAGCAAGTCCGCGTGCTCGAGCGAGGTGGCCAGCGCCTCGACCGACTGGCCGGCCAGCATGGTGCCGATGGGCTCGATGGTGCCGCGTGACAGCCACCGGCAGCGCCGGACGCCCAGGGTGTGGAAGGCCTGCTCGCAGCCCAGCAGGGCGGCCTTCACGTTGCGGGTGTCCTGGGAGGTCTCGATGAGGAGGTAGTCGACTCCGCCCGCGCACCAGGCCCTCGGCCTGGACGGCGAACGTCTCCGCCAGGCCCTCGAAGGTGACGCCGCCGGTGACGCTGATGGCCTTGGTGGTGGGTCCGATGGTGCCGGCGACCCAGCGCGGCCGGCCGTCCTCGGCCTCGACGGCGGCCGCCGCCTCCCGGGCCAGCTCCGCCGCCCGGGCGTTGAGGGCCCGGGCCTCGGCCTGCAGCCCGTACTCGGCCAGGACCAGGGGTGTGCCCGCCGAAGGTGTCGGTCTCGGTCACGTCCGCGCCGGCGTCGAAGTAGGCGGCGTGGATGTCGCGGATGAGCGTCGGGCCGGGTGAGGACCAGATTCTCGTTGCAGCCTTCGAGCTCGGGGCCGCCGAAGTCGGCCGCCTTGAGGTTCTTCGATCTGGATGAAGGTGCCCATCGCCCCGTCGAGGACGACGACGCGGGAGGCGAGCGCCTCCTTCAGCTCCGCCAGACGTTCGGCGCGTCGCTGGCTCATTTGCGTTCCCCGGTGAGGAGAAAGACGCGGAAGGGCGAGGTGGCCTCCCGGGCGTGCACCTCGCGGGCGAGGGCGGTGAAGCCAGCGCGCTTGAGGGCAGCCTCCAGGCGGGTCGGCGAGAAGCCCAGGTGCCGGTGGCCGAGACGCTCGCGCACCCAAGTCTCCTGGTGCACCATCAGTTCCAGGACCACCACCTTCCCTTTGGGCCGGAGAAGCCGGGCCGCCTCGCGCAGCACGGCCTCCGGTTCCTCCACGTGGTGCAGGCTCTGGCTGCACACCACCAGGTCGAGGCTGGCCGAAGGCAGGGAGAGGGCGTGGAGGTCCTCCCGGACGAAGGTGACGTTGCGCAGCCCCTCCGCCCGGGCCCGTGCGCGGGCCTGCGCCAGGGCCTCCGGGTTCTGGTCGATGGCCACCACCGAGCGGGCCCAGCGGGCGAGCGAGACGCTGAGGACGCCCGAGCCGCAACCGAAGTCCGCCACCTCCAGCGCCGGAAGCAGCGAGGCCAGCGCCGAACTCCACAGAAACCAGGACTGACCGGGCTCGAGCAGCCTTTCGTTGAGGGCGGTGCGGTCCACCCGGCTGCGGAGAAGGTCGGTCAGGCGCGCCTGGTCGCCGCTACCGTCCTCCGCCTCGCACGCCAGGCGGATGAGGGGCCAGTGCAAGTCCTCCGCGTCCACCGCCAGCGAATAGTAGGTGAAGCCGGCGGCGCGTTCCTCCCGCACCAAGCCCAGCTGCCGCAGCTTGCCGAGGTGGTGGCTGACGCTGGACTGGGACACCCCCACAACGCTGACCAATTCGGTGACGTTGAGGGGCGCCGACGACAGAAGCCGCAACAGCCGGAGCCGCGTCGGGTCGCCGAGGGCGCGGAAGGACTGGGAGAGGGCCTCCATATCGACAGATGCTCATATGTCGATTCTGTCTTGCATACAACCCGCGGCCCGTGAGACGCCCCCCTGGCCCGGGCGACCCCTCCCCAGGGGGCCCGCCGCTGCCATGCCTAGACGCGCCCACCCCACTTCCGCGGACGGCACCCCGACGTTGCTGCAGGCGCTGGCCGGGCGCCGGGTGGGGCTGGTGCTGTCAGCGGGCTTCTTCGGCTTCTTCGGGCACACCGGCTTCCTGGCGGGGCTGCTGGCGGCGGGCGTGCGCCCGGCGGCCTACGCCGGGACGTCCGCCGGCGGCCTGGTGTCCGCCTACGCCGCCGCCGGCATGGCCCCGGCGGCGCTGGAGGGGTTGCTTCTGTCCCTGCGGAGGGAAACCTTCTGGGACGTGGACGTCCTCGCCGGTCTTGCCGACGCGGCCCGTGGCGGCACGGGCGGCATGGGGCTGCTGGCCGGCTGGCGTTTCCGCGCCCTCCTCTCCTCCACCCTGCCCGTGCGCCGCTTCGAGGAGTGCGCGACGCCACTGCTTCTGGTGGCAGCCGACGTCGGCCGCGCCGGCAGCGTCGCCCTCACCCGGGGCGAATTGGCCCCGGCCGTCCACGCCACCTGCGCCTACCCGGGCCTCTTCCGCCCGGTGCCCTTGGACGGCGGCCTGCTGTGGGACGGCGGCCTGGTGGACAAGGCGCCGGCGCTGGCCCTCAGCCGGCACCTGCCCCGGGCCCTGGACGCGCTGGTCATCCACTTCCTCCCCACCCGGGGGGCCACCGCGCTGGGCGGGCCCTTGGCCTATGTCCGCGGGCTGGCCGCCGGCGTGGCGGCGCTGCGGCGCTCGCACCTGGAATTGCAAGTCGCGCTGTTGTCCGCCGAAGGGATGGACGTCTACCTGGTGGTGTCGGAGTTGCCGGCGGTCTCTCCGCGCACGCTGCACCGGGGGCCCCAGGCGCTGGCAGCCGGCCGCGCTGCCGCGGTGCGAGCGCTGGCCCAGCCGGCCGCGGCGCTGCGGACCACCGGGCCCGCATCCAGCTGAAGAAGAGGCAGCCCCGGTCAGCCCCCTGCGTGCCGGCGGTGCTCGACCATCAAGCACCTGTCCTGCACGACGTCGATGCCGGCGGCGGCCAGCGTGTCCGCGACGGCGTCGTTGCGGATGCCCAGTTGAAACCACACCGCCTTCGGCTTCTTGGCCAGCAAGTCCGCGAGGTGCTGTTCCAGGTCCGCCGGGCGGCGGAAGACGTCCACCAAGTCAATGTCGCCGGGAATGTCCTCCAGCCGCCGGTACACCTTCTGGCCGAGAATCTCGGTGACGTCGGGGTAGTAGACGGGCACCGGCACCACCTGCAGCCCCGCGCGGGCCAGGTACTTGGCCACGTCGTAGGCGGGCTGTCCGGCCTGCGCCTCCGTCTTGATGCCGAGGACGGCAATGCGCCGGGAGCGCCTCACCACCTCGGCAATGCCGGCGTCCGTCTCAATGCGGTGCGGGGAAAGCGTGGCCATGTCCAGAGACCTCCAGGCTCTCTTTCATAGCCGCCGTCGCGCCCGGGTGGCAGCCCATTCGCGCTCAGCGTTATTCAACGTCACCAGGAGTCCTTGCTGGACGGATGGGCTTGCAAGGAAGCGCGGAGGTGAGCAAGAGCAGAGGCGTGAATACGCTTCAGCTGAGTCATGCGCGCGCTCGTGAGTTGCTCACCCGTGGACTGAAGGCGAGCCCGCCGCGGCTGGACTGGGCCGCCTGCGCCGTCGCCTCGCTCGTCGACGACGACTTCCGCGTGGAGGAAGTGGAAGGCAGGCTGGACGCCCTCGGTCGCCGCGTGCGGCAAGTCCTGCCGGACAGGGGCGACCTGGCCGGCCGGCTGGCGGCACTGCGCCAGGTGCTGGTGGACGAGGAGGGTTTCTCCGGCGGCGCTGCGGTGGACGACGCGCCGCCCAGCAGCGCACTTCACCACGTGCTGGCCCGCAAGACCGGGCTGCCCATCGCCCTGTCGGTGGTGTACCTGGAAGTGGCGCGCCGGGCCGGCCTGCCGCTGGTGGGCGTCAGCTTCCCGGCACACTTCCTGGTGGCGACGCCGGGCCCCGGAGAGCGCCTGGTGCTGGACCCCTTCAACCACGGGCAGGTCCTCACCGGCTCTGGCTGCGAGGAGCTGCTGGCGCGCGTGGCGCCGGCGGTGCGCTTCACCCCGCGCCTCCTCTCCGCCGCCTCGGTGCAGACCATCACCACCCGCATGCTGTCCAACCTCAAGCGCAGCTACCTGTCGCGCGGCGACGGGGAGCGCGCGCTGGCCGTGGTGGACTTGCTCTTGCTGCTGGTGCCGGACCATCCGGGGGAACTCCGGGTGCGCGCCGGCATCCTCTCCGCCCTGGGCGCCTACCAGGCGGCGCTGGCCGACGTGGAACGGTGCCTGGAGTTGTCCCCGGACGCGCCGGACCAACGCAACCTGCGCCTGGCCGCCCGGACGCTGAAACAGCGCGTGGACTACCTCAACTAGGCGAAAGCACCCACCCGTGCCGGACGCCGCACCGCCCAGGCCCTGGAAGCGCACCCAGCGCGGGGAGGAGCACGACTACACCATCCTGCGCATCCGCGAGGACCACTTCGCGGACCCGCGCGACGGCCGGGAACATCCCCGCGTCGTCCTCACCGCGCCGGACTGGGTCAACGTGGTGGCACTGACGCCGGAGCGCGACGTCCTCCTGGTCCGGCAGTTTCGCTTCGGCGTTGAGGCCAACTCCCTGGAGATTCCGGGCGGCATGGTGGACGCCGGGGAAACGACTTCCGCGGCGGCGGCGCGCGAGCTGGAGGAGGAGACGGGCTTCCGTGCCGCGTCCTGGGAATTCCTCGGGGCGGTGCACCCCAACCCGGCCTTGCAAGCCAACCGCTGCCACAGCTACCTGGCCCTCGGCTGCACGCCCCTTCTGTCGGGCCGGCCAGAGACGGATGAGGACCTTGCCGTGGTGCGCGTTCCGGCCGCTGCCCTGGAGCGCCTCCTCCAGGAGGGCACCATCACCCATGCGCTGGTGGTGAATGCCGTGTACTTCGCCGCACGCGCCGGTGCGCTTCGGCCCTAGGCGCGCCCCTTGCGCTTCTTGCGTCCGGACGGCCGTGCCCGGCGGGACCACGTCCCGCTCCGACCGCCGGCCTTGTGTTCGAGCTGCAGAGACTCCAGCACCATCCCGCGGTCGACGCTCTTGCACATGTCGTAGACGGTGAGGGCGGCCGCGGCCGCCGCGGTGAGGGCCTCCATCTCCACCCCGGTGCGGTCCACCGTCCGCACCTCCGTCCGCACGTCCACCCCGGCCCGTCGCGTCCGCACCTCCACCTCCACGGCGGACAGGGCAATGGGGTGGCACAGGGGCACCAGGTCCGGCGTGTGCTTGGCTGCCATGACGCCGGCCAGCTGCGCCGCGGCCAGCACGTCGCCCTTCTCCACCTTGCCGGCCACAATCCGCCGTACGGTGGCGGGCTTCATGCGCAGATGCGCGGTGGCCACCGCCACGCGTTCCGTCCTCGGCTTCCCGCCGACGTCCACCATCTTCACGGGGCCACCGCCTGCAGCAAGTCCTCGGCAATGTCGTCTGGGTCCTCGAGGCCCACCGAGACGCGCACCAGCCGTTCCGAAATACCGGCCTGCGCGCGTTCCTCGGCCGTCATGCGGCGAGCGGCGGCGCTGGCCGGGTGCATGACGAGGGTGGCCACGTCCCCCAGCGTCGGCGCCGGCCGGGCCAGCTTCACCCGTTCCAGGAAGCGAAACACCTCCGCCCGGCCGCCGTGGGCCATCTCAAAGGCCACCATGCCGCCGTAGCCGCGCGGCAGCAGCCGCGCGGCCACCGCATGCTGGGGGTGCGAGGGCAGCCCCGGGTACAGCACCCGGGTGACGCGGCCATCGGCCGCCAGCCGCTGGGCCACCGCCAGCGCATGGGCGCTGTGCGCCGCCATGCGCACCGGCAGCGTCCGCAGGCCCCGCAGCGTCAGCCAGGCCTCGAAGGGGCCGAGGATGGCCCCCTCCAGCACCCGGGCAGCCAACAGCGGCTGGATGCGCTCGGCCGAGCCAGCGATGACGCCGCCGGTGGCGTCCGAGTGGCCGTTAATCCACTTGGTGGAGGACTGCAGCGCGTAGTCCGCGCCCTGCTGCAGCGTGCGTTGCAGCACCGGCGAACTGAAGGTGCCGTCCACGGCGAAGGCGGCGCCCACCGCGCGGGCGGCGCGGGCCAACTCCGGAAGGTCCGGCACGTTGAGGAGGGGGTTGGTGATGGCCTCCGCCAGGAGGAAGCGCGGGGCGAGGGCTGCCATGCGTGCCGGGGCGTCCTTGTCCGACAGGAGCAGCGGGTGCAACTCCACGCCCGAGCGTGCCGCCAGCTGCTTGTACAGGGCCCGGGTGGCGCCGTAGCCGTCCAGGGCCATCACCACCCGGTCGCCCGGGCGAAGGCCCTGCGCATCCCACAGCGCCCGCAGCGCGGCCATGCCGCTTCCGTAGGCCACGGCCGCCTCGGCGCCTTCCAACGCTGCCACCGCCTCTTCGAGGAGGGAGGCATTCTGGGCACGGATGCGGGCGTAGACGAAGTCCTTGCCGTCCAAGGAGGCGTCGAGGTCCTCGGACGACTCGAAGTACCCCACCGCGCTCAGGTGCACCGGGGCCACCAGGTCGACCGTGCGCGAGCCCTGCAGCCGCGCGCCGGCGTGAATGGCCAGCGTCTCGGGCTTGTCGTGCCCGCTCACCGGCCGTGCTCCACCAGGAAGCGTTCGGCATCGATGGCCGCCATGCAGCCGGTGCCGGCAGCGGTGACCGCCTGGCGGTACACCGGGTCGGCCACGTCGCCGCAGACGAAGACGCCTTCCAGTTCGGTGCGGGTGGAGCCGGCCACCGTCTTCAGGTAGCCGGCCTCCGTCGTTTCCAGGAAATCCTCGAAGAGTTCGGAGTTGGGCTTGTGGCCGATGGCCACGAAGAGTCCGCCCGCGTGCAGCGTCCTCACCTCGGACGTCTTCACGTTACGCACCCGCGCTCCGGTGAAGGACTTCCCGTCGCCCAGCAGCTCCTCCACCACGCTGTCCCACACCACCGAGACTTTGGGATTCTTGAGCACCCGGTGCTGCATGATTTTGGACGCCCGGAAGGCGTCGCGCCGGTGCACCAGCGTCACCTTGGAGGCCAGCTTGGCGAGGTAGCTGGCCTCCTCCATGGCGGTGTCGCCGCCGCCCACCACCAGGACCTCCATGCCCTTGAAGAAGGCCCCGTCGCAGGTGGCGCAGGCCGACACACCGCGGTTTCGGTACTGCACCTCCCCGGGCACCCCCAGCCACTTGGCGGTGGCCCCGGTCGCGACGATGAGGGTCTCGGTCAGCACCTTGCCCCCGGTCTCGGAAGTGAGGTGGAAGGGCCGCCGGGCAAGTTCGACCGCCGTAATGTTTTCCAGGTGCACCACGGTGCCGAAGCGTTCGGCCTGCTTCTGGAAGCGCTCGATGAGTTCTGGCCCCGTCACCGCCTCGGGGAAGCCCGGGTAATTCTCGACGTCGGTGGTAATCATCAACTGCCCGCCCGGGACGCGCGAGGGGTCATGCTCCGCCGGACCGCCAGCGTACAGGACAGGTTCCAGGCCCGCGCGCGCGGCGTAGATGGCGGCGGTGTAACCGGCGGGGCCGGAGCCGAGGATGGTCACCTTGTGGATGGGCGTCGACACGGGGGGCGTTCAGCTCTCCTGAGGGGCTGTGCTGCGGTAAAGGGTGGCGGCTCGGCAGGGCAAACCTAGCAGGCAGGGCGCCAGGGGGTCCGGGGCTTGTGGTAACAAAGGCCTCTTCCAAGGAAGAAGGAAGGTAACCGGATGGACGTCGCTCCGCTCGCCCAGGTCACCCTCTTCCAGGGATTGAGTCCCTCGCAGCTACGCAAGGTGGCCGCCATCTGCGAGGCGGAGACAGTGGAGGCGGGCGCCCTCATCTTCCGCGAGGGGGAGCCGGCCCAGTCCATGTACCTGTTGGTCTCCGGCAAGGTGCGCATCTCCCGGCGCGTCCCCGGCATGGGAGAGGAGGCGCTGGCCATCCTCGACGCCGGGCAGTACTTCGGCGAGATGGGGGTGGTGGAGGAGAGCGTCCGCAGCGCGGACGCCTACGCGCACGAGACCGCCACCCTGTGGCGCATCGACCGGCGGCAGTTCGACCAGCTCCTCTTCACCGACAAGGACCTGGCCTACGCGGTGTTGTGGACGCTGGTGCGGACGCTGTCGGCGCGCCTACGCGAGACGAACGAGAAGATGAAGGCCTTCTTCGCGATGTCCAAATTCTAGGCAGGCGCCGCCCGCGGCCGGCCGCAAACGTCCCGCCCCCGGGGTAGACTCCGCCCTTATGGAGGGTGGGCAGGTGCAGGACGAGGCAGCCGTCGCGCTGCGGCGGCACTTCGGGCTGGGCGCCTTCCGCACCGGCCAGGCGGAAGTCATCAGCAGCGTGCTGGCCGGCCGCAACACGGTGGTGGTGATGCCCACCGGCGCCGGCAAGAGTCTCTGCTACCAGCTGCCGGCGATGCTGTTGCCCGGGGTGACGGTGGTGGTGTCCCCGCTGATTGCCCTGATGAAGGACCAGGTAGAGCAGCTGGAGGCGCGCGGCATCTCGGCCACCGTCATCAACTCCACCCTCACCGAGTCGGAGCGCTCCGAGCGCATCCGCCGCATGCGCGCCGGCGCCTACCGCCTGGTGTACGTGGCCCCGGAGCGCTTTCGCAGCCAGGCCTTCGTCGAGGCGCTGCAGACGGCCGGCGTGGCGCTGCTGGCGGTGGACGAGGCCCACTGCATCAGCCAGTGGGGGCACGACTTCCGGCCGGACTACGCGCTACTGGGCCAGGTGCGCAAGAAGCTGCGCCCGCCCCGCACCGTGGCCCTCACCGCCACCGCCACGCCGGAGGTGCGCGAGGACATCGTCCGCTCGCTCCTGCTCAAGGACCCGGCCGTCTTCGTCGCTGGCTTCGACCGGCCCAACCTCTTCCTCGAGGTGTGCCCGGTGTCGGGCGACGAGGACAAGCGGGCGGCCTGCGCGGCCCGGGTGGAGGAGGGCGGCTCGGGCCTCATCTACTGCGCCACCAGGAAGGCGGCCGAGTCGCTGCATTCCGCTCTCAAAGACACGCGGGCACCCGGTGGTGCTGTACCACGCCGGGATGGAGGAGGAGGACCGGCGCCGGGCGCAGGACCGCTTCATGTCCTCGCCCAACGCAGTGGCCATCGCCACCAATGCCTTCGGGATGGGCATCGACAAGGCAGACATCCGCTTCGTCATCCACGCCAACATCCCCCGCGCGGTGGAGGCTTACTACCAGGAGATTGGACGCGCCGGGCGCGACTCGGGCCCGGCCCATGCACTCCTCCTCTTCAACCACGCCGACGTCTTTACCCAGGAACGGATGATTGAGGGGAACCACCCCAGCGAGGCCGTCATCTCGGACGTGTGGAATGCCCTGGTGTCGGCCGGGGGCTTCGAGAAGGGGCTGGCGGCGCTGGCCACAGGCGTGGGGGCGAGCGAATTCGAGGTGTCCGCCGCGTTGCGCATCCTTGAGCGGGAGGGACTTCTGGAACGGACGGTGGCCGGCGAGGGCGCCTGGCGGCTGCGCCGCCTCACCGAAACCGACGTCCCGGCCCGGCTGGGCAAGCCGGCGCGCGCCCTGTACCAGGCGGTGACGGCCCTTCTGGCCTCCGGGGAGTGGACCAGCCTCCGGCTCGGCACGCTGGCCAGCCGCTCGGGCCTGGAGGAGGACAGTGTCCGCCGGGCACTGGCCGCCCTGGACCGCGCCCGCCTGTTGGAAGTCCGCCGCCCCTTCGCCGGCCGCAGCATTCGCCCGCTGCAGCGGGTGCCCTTCCACACCCTGGGGCTGTCGCTGGACCGCGTGCGCGCACAGGAGCAGCGCTCGCTCTTGTTGCTCAAGCGGATGACGGACTACGCCTACGGTCGCCGCTGCCGGCGGGGCTTTCTGTTGCGCTACTTCGGCGAGGAGCTGGCGGAAAGCAGCTGCTCGGGCTGCGACGTGTGCCACGGCCGGCGGACGGCGCTGGGCCAGCCACGCCCAAGGGCCCCTGCGGGAAAAAGCCAGGTCTACAAGTCCGGAGCCGCCGGCAAGGACGGCCAGTACAGCGAGCGCGCCGCCCTGGAATTGCGCCGCTTCCGCAGAGACCTCAGCCGGGACCTGGAGGTGCCGCCGTTTATTGTGTTCAACGACAAGACGCTGCGGGCCCTGGCCACCGCGCTGCCGCGAAACCGCGAGGACTTCCTGGCGGTGAAGGGGACGGGCCCCACCCAGTGGGAGCGCTTCGGCCCGCAGGTGGTGCAGATTTGCCAGCTGGCCACGGGCGCCGGCCCAGGAAATGCGGGGGACGAAGCGTCCCGATGACGCCTCGCCCCCCGCCGCTTTCCCAAAATTACGACGGCCGAAGGATGCCTGCCGGCCGGACGTCTGTCATTCACGAAATACGGCCGGACGGACGAAAGACGCGGCGCAGCGCGGCCAGCCCCAGGCCCAGGCTGGCGGCCAAAAGAAAAATGACGACGAGGGCGGTCAGGCCGAAAATGGTACGCAGGCCGGCTTCGCTGAGGGTGCCAGCCAGGTAGGCCTCGCGCAGCGGCCCCAGAAGCCCGCACAGGGCAAGGGCCTCGGCGGGCAGCGCGTCCAAGGCGAAGGAGAGGGTGAGGACGCCGCGCGAGGGGTACAGCCGTCGCAGGCTCTCCACCAAAAGGCCGAGGGCCAGGTAGCCCGCCGCCAGGGCGAGCGCGTTGCCCACCACCAGCCGGGCCAGCCGGGGGGCGGGCGCCGGTGGCCTCACCTGGCGGAGCCCGCCTTCTTCTTGACGCCCGTCAGCAGCTTCTTCACCCGGGGGGCATCCGGAGCCTTGGGCGCCAGGCGGAGAAACGTCTGGTACTCCACCTGGGCGCGGGCCACCTCGGCCTCGCTTCCCCCCAGAAGCGCGTCGGCCAGAAGCAGGCGCAGGCCGGCGTCGCCCGGGTCCAGCTGCACGGCGCGGGCGAGCTCCTCGCGGGCCTTGGCGTCGTCATGCTGCTTGCGCAGCACCTGGCCCAGGGCCGCATGGGGGTCGGCCAACAGCGGCCCTTGCACCAGGGCCTGCTCGGCGGCGTGGCGTGCTTCCTTCAGGGCGCCCGCGGCGAGCAGCACCCGGGCCAGCAGCGCCGAGGCGGCCGCCCGGTCCCACACCCTGGGCGCCTGGACGGACAACGTCTGCAGCATGGCACGGGCCTTGGGGGGCGCGGCCTGGGGTTTCACCGCCACCTGGCCCACCTTGCCGCAGACGCTGTCCGGGTCCTCGCGCAGCGCGGCGGAGTAGGCCTTGGTCGCCTGGGCGGCATTCTGCTGGCGCAGAAAGCCCCGACCGACGGCACAGAATGTCTCCGCGTCCTTGGGGTTGAGGCGGTTGGCCTTTTCCAGCGCCGCCATGCCGCCGCGCACGTCCCCCTTGGCGAAGAGGACTTGGGCGCGCAGCCGCTGCGCGTCCACGTCCGAGGGTTCTCTCTGCAGAGCGCGGTTGAGGTGGCCCTCCGCTTCCTTCCAGCGGCCCAGCTGGGCCTCCGCGAAGGCCACGTCGCGCGAGGCGGCCGCGCTGGCCGGGTTGTCGGCCAGCCAGGCCTCGGCCTGCCGCAGCCCATCCTCGCCCCGGCCCAAGGCCAGCAGTGCCCGGCTGAAGGCGTGCCGCGACTCGCCGTGGCTGCCGTTGCGCTGCACGGAGATGCTGAGCGGTTCGAGCGCCCTGTCCGGCGCCCCCTTGCTCAGGAGCAGTCGACCCAGCGCGCAGGCGCCCTCCCAGTCGCGCGGGTCCTTCATCGCCCCTTCAAACTGCGCCCGCGCCAGGTCGAGGACGCCGCGCTGCCAGTAGATTTTGCCAAGCGCCACCGAGACTTCCGGACGGGGGCGCTTGGCCGAGGCCTGCGTCCGTTCCAGGACGGCCACCGCCTTGTCCGCCTCCCCCTCGGCCGCATCCGCCAGGGCCAGCAGGGCCACCGCCTCCACCGGGACACGGCCCTGGACCTGGGTGCGGGCCAGCTCCGCGCGCGCGCGCTTCCAGTCCTTCAGCCGCACGTCGGCTTCCCCGCGCAACAGCGCCATCTTCCGGCTGTCGTCCTGGGCGAAGCGCTGCAGCACCTCGCGTTCCCGGTCCCGGGCGAGCAGCACCCGGGCCAGTCCTTCGCGCGCCTCCTCACTCTTTGGCCGCACCCGCGTCGCCGCCTCGAAGGCCTCCTGGGCCGCCGGCATGTCGCCGCCGGCGCGCAGCGCATCGCCCAGGGCCAGCTGGAAGTCGAAGCTTCTGTCCGGGAAGGCCTTGCTGCCATCGGCCAGCGTCTGCACGGCGAGCGCGGTGGCGCCCGTGGCCGCCTGCAGCCGGCCCAACAGCAGGGCGCGCCGGGCCTTCTCGGTGGGGGTGAGGGTGTCGCCCGGGGCCGGCAACTTCTCCACTGCCTGCACGCTGGCCGTGACGTCCTGCCCTTGGGCCAGAAGGCTCTCCGCCTCGCCCAGCACCCGGGCCGGGTGCGTCGGCGAGGCCTGGGCGGCCGTGGCGTAAAACGTCAGCGCGTTGGCATCGTCGCCAGCCTCCCGGTAGTAATCGGCCAAGGCCAGCAGCGCGCGCACGTTGGCGCCCTGCAACTCCAGGGCGCGCTTGAAGCGCAGGACGGCCGTCTTGGCGTCCCCGGCCTCCAGCAGAATACGGCCGGCCAATTCATGGACGTCGGTGGCGTCCAGCGTGCTCTTCACCACGGCCGTCCTCTGCGCCGCGCGGCCGGTGGCGTCGGCCAGAAGGTAGCGACTCACCAGGACCGCGGCCGGCGCCTTGTCTGCCACCCCGGGGTGGTCCAGGGCCGCCTCGGCCTGCGCCCTGTCCTCCGCCGCCCCGCCATGTTCGGCATACAGCCGCGCATGGCCCAGCGCAGTGAGGGCCCAGGCCTCCTCGCTGCGGGCGTCCATGGAGACGGCCTGCGCTAGCGAGGCGAGGCCCGCCGTGTAGCCTGACACCGTGTCGCGGGCGAAGGCCTTCTGCGCGGAGGCAAGGGCATCGCGCAGCGTGCGGCCCTGGTTGACGGTGCGGGTGTGGATGAAGGCCCAGGCCCCGGTGCCGGCGGCGGCGGCCACCACCACCAGAAGGGCCAGCTGCGCCCAGTGCCGCTGCAGGAAGCTTTTTTCCTGGTGCGCCTCCTCCACCTTCTCGCGCAGGTTCTTTTCGAATTCCCGGGCAATGGCCTCGGTGTCCTTGGTGGACAGCCCGGCGCGCTGAAGCGCCGGCACCGTGGAGGCCTCGGAGAATTCCGGAATTTCCGACAGGACGCCGGGCTCGGCAGCAAACGGCGCGGGCGTCGGTGCCCGTGCCTCCTCCGCCTCCCGCGTCGCCGCGTCCCGTGCCGCCGCGTCCCGCAGCAGCGGCACGGGAATGATGTCGCGGGTGTTGGAGGGCGAGGTCGCCGGCAGGTCCGACAGCGAGGAGAGGGCCGGGGACAGGCCGGAGGGCGAGCTGCGCAGCAGCGGACTGGGAGTGCTGCCCCCCGGGGCTGCCTGGGCCTGGGCCGCCTGCTGCGGCACCGGACTCAGCACCGGCGGCGGGGGGCGCCCCGGGTCGGTGCGCTCCATGGTTTCGGCCAGGGTGCGGCTGCTGGGGCGAATGGTGGGCGGGGGCCCGCCCGAGAGCGCCCCTTGCGTTTGCTCCAGCCACGTCCGCAGCTCCTCATCGTCCGGGGCGAGCGCGCTCGCCTTGCGAAGCAGCGGCAGGGCCGAGCGGTACAGGCCCTTGGCCAGCAGCACCTCGCAGATGAGGTGGTAGGCGTACGGGTCATCTCGGTTGACGGCCACCGCCCGGTCGAACTGTTCCATCGCCTCAGCGGGGCGGCCCAGGTTAATCAGCGCCTTGCCCCACATGACGCGGCCGGCGACGCTGCTCTGGTTGTGGAGAACGCCCTGCTGGCACACCGCGATGGCGCGCGCGTTGTCGCCCTGCTCGACGAGCGAGTTCGCAAGTTCAACGAAGAGGTGGGAGGTGGGGTCCTGGGCGAGGATTTCCTCGTACCGCTCCACCAGCGACTTGGCCATTCGAGAGCGTCGACGCTACCACGGCACTGAAAACCCCGCCGTCCGCGCAGGTCGCCATGCGATGGTAGGGTGTACACTCACCCGTGAGTCCCCCTCGCACCCTGGCCCTGCTCGCGCTCGTGCTGCTGCCGGCGGGCTGCTCGCACAACCCGTTCGACCCGGGTCCCAACCTTAAGGCGGACGCGGAGGACTTCGAGAAGTCCCTGCGCTTCCAGGACTACGCCGGCGCGGCACAGCTGGTGGTGCCCGCGCGCCGGCAGGCCTTCCTCGCCGCGCGGCGCAAGGAGGGCAATGACCTCGAGGTGACGGACATGGAAGTCATCGACGTGCAGATGAGTCCGGATGGCAAGCAGGCGGTGGTGGTGAGCCGCATGCGCTGGGTGCGACTGCCCTCGGTGAGCGAGTCGACCGCCGAGGTGCACGCCGCTTGGGTGCTTTCGGGCGGCGGCTGGCAGGTGCTGGCGCTGGCCGGCGGTCCCTTCCCGGAGCTCGCACCGCCGCACTAAAAACACGCCCACCGCCTCGGGGCCGGCCGAAGCGGTGGGCGCCGGGCGTCCCCCCATGGGACGTCCTGACCGTGAAAGCCGTCAGGACGTCGGAGCAAGGGCGATGCCGGGCCCACCCGTGGAGGAAAACGCCAGGGACTCCAGAGAGTTGGCGGCCATAAGGACTGGAAGTGAAATGCCCGGCGCGGTCAAACCGCGACAACGGTGTCAGGCCGGAGCGGCCGCCGACAGTCCCAGGGCAGCTTCTCCGTCCACGCTGCGGATGGTTTCCCGCATGGAGAAGCGGGGCACCCAGGCCACGTCGCGCACCCAGGCCGAGCCGTCCACGTTGCAGAGGAACTGGATGTGGTCGAGCTCCGGCGGGGGAAACCCCGACAGGCGGTAGCGGAACAGCAGGCTGAGCAGCGGGCGGGCCAGGACGTGGGGGACGGGAACGGGCGCGCGGCCGAGCTCGCGGAAGACGGAGGAGAGGGGCACCTCGCCCGGGCCGACGACGTTGTAGACGCCCCGGAGTCCAGGGCTCAGCGCCTCCACCATGGCCCGCGCTGCGTCCTCCTGGTGGATGAGCTGCACCATCGGGTCAAAACCGGCCAGCACCCAAGGGTGGCGCAGGCGCAGGTAGTTGGACGGGGCGTTCTTGATGGTGGGCCCGAGGATGTGCACCGGGCGGAGGATGACCGTCTCCAGCTCCGGGTGGCGCCAGAAGAAGCCGTGCGCCAGCATGTCCACCTCGATGAGGTCCCGCACTTCCGAGAAGCGCGAGGCGGCCATCAGCGGGGCATCCTCGGTGAGGAAGTTGGAGTTGTCTGGGGACGGTCCGTAGACGTTGGCCGAGCTCAGGACCACCACCTTCTTGACCCCGCTGCGCGCGCAGGCGTCGAGAATCCGCGTGGTGCCCACCACGTTGAAGCTGTGGTGCTCCTCCTGGCTCATCCTCGGGTCATGCATGATGCCCATGTGGATGACGGCCTTCACCGGGAAGCGGCGGAAGACGTCCTCGGCCTTCTTCTTCCGCAAATCAATCTGAAACACCTCCACGTCCTTGGGCGCGCCGAGGAAGGGCCGTCGGTCGATGCCGACAATCCGCTCCCGGCGGTGGAGCAGCTTGGTGAGCGAGCGACCGAGGTTTCCGCTGATGCCAGTGACCAGCACCACCGGCCGTTCCTTCTTCTTCTCCGCGCTCACCAGAACACGTTCTTTCGCTCTTCCAGCCCATGCTGCAACAGCGACTGGATGGCCGACTTCACCACCCGCACCTTCTTGTCCAGCTCCGTGTCCTCGTCGTCGGGAAGGCCGGTGAAGTGCAGCGGGTCGCCGAAGTACAGCCGGTACTTGGTGGGCAGGGGCAGCGGCGTCACAGTGAGCGGGAGGGCGGGAAAACCAATCAGCTTGCCCAGGGGCTTCAGGTTGAGCAGCGCCGGGGCCTGCTCCTCGGCCCCGATGATGCCGATGGGGACGATGGGCGTGGCCGTCTCCAGCGCCAGCCGCATGAAGCCGAGGCCGAAGTCCTGCAGTTGGTAGCGCTGCGGCCACAGCTTGCTGATGCCCCGGACGCCCTCCGGAAACACCATGACGGCCTCGTCCGCCTCCAACAGCCGGCGGCAATTCTCCGGCGTCCCGACAATCTGCCCGCTGCGGGCAAAGACGGTGGAGACGAAGGGCAGCGTCGCGGCCCACTTCTCCGTCATGCTGCGCACGGCCCGGGGAGGGTTGGCTTCCAGCAGCATGGAGATGCCCACCATGGCCCCGTCGAAGGGCAACTGCCCGCCGTGGTTGGCCACCAAAAGGACGCGCCCCTTGGGGACCTTCTCAATCCCGTGCGTCTCCACCCGGAAGTAGTGCTTGTACAGCCAGATGAGGGGCGCGGCGGCGGCCAGCAGGTAGTCGACGTCGAAGCCGAAGCGGTCCACCCCGAATTCATTGGCCGGCCGCCGCAACGTCCGCAGCGCACCCGCCCGCTCCCCGGCGAGGGTGTCCGTCCAACTGCGCAGCGAGCGCTTCACCTCGTCGGCAAGATTCTCGAGCACGGGTTTCCCTTCCATTAGCACGCTCGGCCATGGTCGGTGGAAGCACGCCCCCAGCCCCCCGAGGGGGCCTTCGCTGGCCCAGCCCTAGGCGCGTTCCGTCGTCGGCTGCGCCAGCGCCCTGGCCGCCTCGGCCAGGGTAGCGGTTGGGAAGTCCCGGGCCAGCCAGCCCAGCACCTGGGCCAGGCGGCGTTCCTTCTCCACACGCGGACGCGCCACGTCCCGCTGCACAGACAGCAGCGCCCCGGGAATGCCGTCCGCACCGTCCAGTACGTCCACCGCATGCAATTCCAGGGACAGGAAGTCGTCCCGGGCCACCGCCCGGTAGGCCGCGCGCACGGCCCAGCCGGGCAGCGACGTCAGAAGCGTTCCGAAGAAGGGCACGCGCAGGACGGGCGTCACCGCCATGGGCAGCTCCAAGAGCGGCGCCGTCCCGCGGCGGTAGGGCCGGTCCACGTCCGGCGCGTAGGGCTGGCGCGGTGCCCACAGGACGGCCGGGCTGTCCAGCGAGGAGGCCGAGGCCCGGCCTGCAAGCCGCATGGCGAACAGCACCGCCGCCTTGGCCAGGTAGTACGGCACCGCCGGGAAGACGGAGGCGTCGTAGCGGTAGCCCCTTCGCACCAGCGCTTGCAGCAGCGGCGGGCTGAGCGTGTAGCCCGGGGCCCGGAAGCCCTCCGGCCGGCGGCCGGAGACGGCCTGCAGCGCCTCCTCCGCCCGGCCCAGTTCTTCATCCAGCTGCCCCGGGGCGGCCCGGGCCAGCGCATAGGGGTGGGTGTGGCTGTGGCTGGCCAATTCATGTCCGGCCTGCACCGCGCGGTCCAGGACCTCGGCCCCGGGGCCGTGGACGTCCTCGCCGACGACGAAGAGGGTGGCGCGGACGCCCGCCGCCTGGAACAGCTCCAGCAGCCGCGGCAGCGCCACGGTGAGGTGGAGGGCTCGCGCCCGGGCGTCGAGCGCGCTCTCGGCCAGTCCGTGAATGCGCGCGTAGTGCTGCAGCCCGTCCAGGTCGACGGAGACGCACGCGCGCCTCATGCGCCGCTCTTGAGGCGCACCACCCACACCAGCTTGGCCACGTTGCGCAGCACGTTGGGGACGCGCTTGTACAGGTTGATGGTGGGCTTGCGCTTCTCGCGCAACTCGATGGGAATCTCCAGCACCCGCAAGCCCGCCCGCCAGGCGCGGATGACCAGCTCGCTCGCGAAGACGTCCCGGTCCACCACGCACGCCTCCACCACCGCAAGCAGGCGCTCCCGGCGAAAGGCCTTCAGGCCGTGGGTGTCCGTGCCCTGGAAGTCCAACAGCAGGCGCAAGAGGCCGTTGTGCACCCGGGTGGCCACCCGCCGCAGCATGGGCCGCCTGTCCACCGCGCCGCGGGCGGCCTTGCTGCCCACCACCAGGTCCACCTTCGGGTCCTTCAGCACGTCCAGCGCGGCGTCGTAGAAGTGCAGGTCGCCGAGGTCAATCTCGTCGCACACCACCAGCGTGCCATGGGCGGCGAGGATGCCCGCCTTGAGGGCCGCCCCGTAGTTGGGACGTTCCACGTGCAGGAAGCGCACGCGGGCATCCGCCGCCGACAGCCGCTGCAGAATCTCCGGCGTCTCGTCGCGGGACCCATTCTCCGCCAGCACCATCTCCCAGGACAGCCCGCGCGCGTCCAGGGCATGCGCCAGCTCGCCGACGGCGGAGGCGACGATGGACGCCTCGTTGTAGACGGGGATGACGACGCTGAGTTGCGGCGCAGAAGCCATTGGCCTTGGCGGGCCCCGGGGGGGGGGCGGTTTCGGGAGCGCGAGGGGACTAACACGCGCCCTGGGTGTCGCCCAAGGACGTCCTTCCCCCCCCGCCGCCGGACGCCCGGGCGTTGGGTGGGTGGCGCGTACCCCTCGCCCTCCGAGGGAGGCTAGGCCGCGTTGAGGGTGGCCGCAGCGGCCCGTCCGGCCAGAAGGGCGTCCTCCATCGAGGAGTACTCCCACTGGCCGTAGCGCCCGGCGGTGTGCAGGCGCGCGGCGGCGAGGAAGTCCATCACCGTCTTGCGCGCCGGCCCATAGGCGTCATCGTAAATGACGTAGGCGTGCGGAATTTCCTCCGCCTCCGCGAAGAGGATGTCCTCGCGTCGGTGCACCATCTGGGCGGCCACCAGGTCCTCCACCGCAGCCGCCTCGCACGCGGCCCGGCTGCGCTCCCCGGCGTGGCTGTACTCGACGTAGAAGGACGCCGTGCCCTCCGGCGCCAGCGGCGCGTACACCGCCGAGGGGGAACCGATGCGGTACGTCTGAAACTCCGCCTCCGGCAGGTACACCCAATGCCAGGGCTGCCGGTTGGGGCCACGGGCGCCCACCCGGACGTAGGTGACAGTGAAGGACCGCAGCCGACCCGCCGCCAGTCGAACCTCCTCCGGAACGCCCGACGGCCCTTCGGCCAGAAGCCTGACCAGCTGCGGCAACTCGATGGTGGACACCACGTCCGAGAAGCGCACCCTCTCCCCGCTGGACAGCAGCGCGGTGCGCGCGCGCCAGTCCAGCTTGGTGGGCACGGTGCCCACCAGTACGCGCCCTCCGGTAGCGGACTGCAGCAGCGCGCGGGGCAGCGCCTCGATGCCGCCCTGGCGCGGGTAGAGGAAGCTGGCGTTGTAGCCCAGCTGGTCACCCCCCAGGCCCAGCGCGCCCTCCACCACCTCCTTCAGCGTGGGCTTCGGCACGAAACGGCTGCACCAGGCAGCGGACAGCTGCGCCGGGGGCACCGTCCACAGCTTTCGGTTGTAGGGCACCATGAAATTCTTCGCGAAGCCCTCGCCCAGGTGCCGCAGGATGAATTCCTCGAAGTTGCGCGGCTCGCGCTCGCGTAGCGCCCGGCCCTTGTCCCCCAGCGTCGCGTCGATGAAGCCGAGGAGATTCTCCGCCACCACCTCCGCCGGCAAGCCGCTGGTATTCACCTGGTAGGGGAAGCGGGTGAAGACGCCGCGGGAGTAGACGGCGGCCCGCCGGTCGATGCGCACGAAGCCATCCGGAAGCCAGGCCGTGGTGACGAGGGACGTCATCTCCGGGTCCCGCAGGTGCAGCCAGTGGCCGGTGGCGTCGAAGTGGAAGCCCCCGTGGAGGACTTCGGTGCGTGTCTTCCCGCCGACACGCGCCTCCTTCTCGACGAGAAGCCAGGGGCGTTCTAGGAAGACGGCCGTGGAGAGGCCGGCCAGTCCACCGCCGAGGATGAGCACGGGGTCCATGTAAGAGGGCGAGCTACCTAGCATAGCCCCCCGGCCTTCCCTGGCCTTTCTGGTAACGTTTGCCGTCTCCCATGAGAGTGACGTGCCCCTCCTGCCAGGCGACGTACAACCTCGACGAGAGGCGCATTCCGCCCGGCGGGGCGAAGCTGAAGTGCACCAAGTGCCAAACCGTCTTCCCCATCCAGGCGGGTGCCCCGGACGCGGTGCCGTTGCCGGCCACCACGCCGCCGCCGCCCGCGCGCCGGCCCGCTGAGGGCGCCGTCCCCCTGCCCGGCGCGGCCCCCGCCCCGCGCGCGGTGGCGACGGCCCCCCAGTCCATGACGACGGGAGTCATCCCCCTGCCTTCCCTGGGCCTCGGCAGCGGCGGCACCAGCCTGCCCCGACTCACGCCCCACGCACCGGAGGGCAGCACCCAAGGCCTGTCCATGACGACGGGAGTCATCCCCCTGCCGGCCAGTCCGAGCCCGCCACCGGACGCCGGCCCCGCCGTTCCGGCTGTCCCTGGTGCCCCCCGGCCGCCGGACCGCACGGTGGTGTTTTCCGTCCCGAAGGAGGCGCCGCCCACCATCCCGTTGCCCGCACCGACTGGGGCGCCGGCGCGCCCGCCTCCCCCGCCGCCGCTGCCGCGGGCAGCCCCGCCGCGTCCCCCCGCCGACGTACCTCCGCCCCCGGTGCTGGACGTGCAGCCCCCCGCGCCCTTCCCAGTGCTGGATGAAGCCCTCGCCGCCCCGGCCGCGGCACCGGCCGACGTCCCGGCGGCGGATGAGCAATTTGACGCGCCGTCCAGCGCCCCGGCGGACCTCTCCTTCGCCGACGCCTGGGACGCCTCGCCCGACGCCTCCGCCCCGGCGCGCCCGTCCTTCGGCGAAGTGGAACTGGAAGGCGGGGACGCCAACGCCACCGACTTGCCACTTCCGGAGGACTTTGAGCCGGCGCAGCCAGGCGGCTTCGCCTGGGACGCGCCGGCCTTTCCGCCCCCCTCCCCGACGGCGCCCGCACCCACCGCCCCGCCCAGCCCCAAGGCCCCGGCCCGGGCCACGGTGAGCGCATCGACGGCGGCGGTACCACCGGCCACCCCGGCGACGCCGGCAGTGGACCCGCTCGAGTTCGACCCGTCCGCCCCGGCGCAGGAGGAACTGGAGGCGGACCTGTCGGCCCCCCTGCCACGCGGCCCGGAGAAGGAACCCGAGCCAGAGGACGGCCTGGAGATGCTCGGCTTCCTGGAGGAGGCCGCCAAGGAAACCAAGGGCAAGCGTGCCAGGCCCACGCGCTTCCACGTCCGGCGGCGCAGCGGAAAAATCTTCGGCCCCTTCGACGAGGGCGTCATCGCGAAGATGCTGGGCGACGGCCAGCTCCTCGGCAACGAGGACGTCTCCACCGACCAGGAGACCTGGGTGCCGCTGGGTTCTGTACCCGGCTTCGCCGCCGTCATGCAGCACCTGCTGACGCGCCCCGACGCACCCACGCCGGCCCCCGGGACGCCCGCCGCGCATTCCGCCCCCTCCGCCCCGGCCGACTTGGAGCGTCTGCGCCAGGTTTACGAAGGCCGCATGGCGGTGGTCAGCACCATGGTGGACAGCGAGGCCGACGCCTCGCGGCGCAAGAAGCTTCTGCAGCTAGGCGCCCTGGCGGCCGTGGGCCTTCTGGTGCTGGCCGCCGGGGGAAGCCTGGGCTTCACCCGTTTTGGCGCCTTTGGCTGGAAGTGGCTGTTCCCCGCATCCCTGAAGGCCGGCTCACCCGAGGCGGCCAGCTTCGCCGCGGCGCAGAAGGCGCTGGGCCAGGACAACTACGCGGCACTGAAGGCCGCGCGCGCCCAGCTGGACGGGCTTCTGGCCACCCGCGAGGTGCCGCTGGTGCGCGCCGCCTGGGTGCAGGCCGTCTCCCGACTGGAGCGGCAGTACGCCACCACCCAAGCAGCGGACGCGCCGCGGGTGAAGGCGGCCCTGGACGGCCCCCTCTCCCTGCTGGGGAAGCACGACGTGGAACGGGTGAAGGCCGTTGCCAGCGCGGCCCTCACCGCGCGAGTGCCGGACCAGGCCCTGGCGGAGCTCACGCTGGCCCCGGGCGGGAACACCGAGGTGGTGCTGCTGCAGGCGGAGGCCACGCTGCAGAAGAACCAGGCCAAGGCCGCCGTGCAGCTGCTGGAACCGCTGGCCAAGAACTCCCCCAGCGCCCGCGTCTGGCACGCCCTCGGCCTCGCCCGGCTGGCCAGCGGCGAGGTGCCCGGGGCGGACGCGGCCTTCGCCCAGGCCCTCACCCTGGACAGCAGGCACTTCTCCTCGTCCATAGAGCGGGCCGGCCTCGCCCTCTCCAAAGGCAACGACGCCCCGGCCGCGCTGGCCTGGCTGGCGCCCGCTGTCGAACCGGCGGCACTGGCCACCCTGGCCCCCGTGGAACAGGCCCGGGCACTCACCCTGGAGGGGCTGGCGCTGCTGGCCACCGGCGATGCGGACCGCGGACTGGAAGTGCTGGAGCGCGCCGCCAAGGCCGACCCCGCCTCCCCGCTGGCCCGCGGGGCACTGGCCCGCGCCTACCTGGCCAAGCACGACCTGGAGAAGGCTCTGCCACTGCTGACGGAGGCGGCCCAGAAGGACCCGCACAATGCGGCGCTGGCCGAGGCCCTGGTTACTGCGCTCCTGGCCCTCGGGCGGCCGACGGAGGCCCAGACGGCAGTGACGGCTGCTCTGGCCCGCTTGCCCACCGATGCCCGGCTGCTGCTGTTGGCCGGCCAGGTGAATGAGACCCTCGACCGCCTGGGCGAGGCGGAGTCCCGCTACACGCAGGCGCTCGCCGCCGACCCCAAGAATCCCGACCCGGCGCTGGCCCTGGGACGCTTCTTCCTCCGCTTCCGCCGCAACACCGAGGCGCGCGCCCAATTCGACGCGCTGGCGCAACGCCTGCCCGACGACCCGCGCGTGCTGGTGGGCCTGGGCGACTTGGCCATGGCCGACGGCGACGCGGCCCGCGCCCGGACCGAGTACGAGAAGGCCAGTGCCGCGGACCCCAAGTACGCGGCCGCCTGGCTGGGCCAGTCGCGGGTGGCCATCGAGCAGCAGCGCTGGGCAGACGCGCGCCTCGACGCCGAGCGCGCCCTGAAGCTGGACGCCAACGTCCCCGACGGACGGCTGCAGCGTGGCCTCGCACTGTGGAAGCTGAAGGACTTGCCCGGCGCGCTGAAGGAGATGGAGGCGGCCCGCCCCAGCAGCGGAAACCTGAAGGTGAACGTGGCGGTGGGCGCCGTCCTCCTGGAGCAGGGAAAGCTGCCCGCCGCCGAGACGGCCCTCACCGCCGCCCTCCGGGTGGAGCCGAGCAACCCCGAGGCCAACTTCTACATGGCCCAGGTGCACGCCGCGCGCTCGGAGTGGACGGGCGCCATCGAGAGCATGCGCGCCGCGCTGGACCGCGTCCCGCAGCGCGCCAGCTACCACTACGAAATGGGGAAGATTTACCTCGGGGCGAAGAAGGTGCCGGAAGCCATCGAGGAGTGGAAGACAGCGGTGAAGCTCAACCCCAAGTACACCGACGCCTGGATGGCCATGGGGCAGGCCGAGCAGGAAGCTCAGCAATACGAGGAGGCCATTACCGCCTACGAAGGCGGGCTGCAGGCGGACCCGTCGCGCACGGTGCTGCTGGTGGCGGTGGGCGACTGCTACGCGCAAACCAACCACTGGGTGGAGGCCGGCGCCCGCTACCTGCAGGCGCTGCGCGTGGACCCGAAGATTCCGGGGCTGTACTACCGCATCGCCCGTTCCTACGCCGAGCAGGGCGACCAGACGCGCGCGCTTCCCTACTACGTGAAGTCCACCGTCGCCGACCCCTCCAACGCGCTCGCCTTCTACCACCTCGGCTATGCCTACAAGGAACGCGGGCGACGCCGCGAGGCCATTGCCGCCTTCAAGGCCTACTTGCAGAAGGCCCCCCAAGCCAAAGAACGTCAGGAAGTGGAGGACGAGATTCTCGACCTGCAAGGTGGCCGCTGATGCTGGACCTGCGCAGCCTGGCCGACGACGCGGTGGTCCAGCGGCTACGCACCCGGGGCGGCACCCTCGACCTCGGCCCCTTCCAGGCGCTGATGGCGCAGCGCCGCACGCTGAACGTCGCCCTGGAGGCGCTGCAGCAGCAGCGCAACACCGCCAATGAGGAGATGAAGCGGGTGGCCAAGGAGGACCCGGCCGCCCTGGAGGCCCTGCGCGGGGAGATGCGCGCGGTGAGCCAGTCCATCAAGGAACAGGAGAAGCGCCTGGCCGCGGTGGAGGAGGAACTGGAGCGAATTCGGCTGGACGTCCCCAACCTCCCCGACGCCAGCGTGCCCGTGGGCGGCGGGCCACAGGACAACAAGGAAGTCCGCCGCTGGGGGGAGGCGCCGCGCTTCCTCTTCACCCCCAGGCAGCACTTTGAATTGGGCGAGGGCCTGGGGATGCTCGACTTCGAGCGGGCGGCCAAGGTGTCCGGCGCGCGCTTCGTCTTCTACCGGGGCGCGCTGGCGCGCCTGGAACGGGCCCTGGTCTCCTTCATGGTGGACGTAGCCACCGAGCGCGGGTACCTGGAACTGCTGCCTCCCTACCTCGTCCTCAGGCAGGCCCTCATCGGAACGGGGCAGCTGCCTAAGTTCGAACAGGACTTGTTCCGGGTCGTCTCAGGCGAGGATGAGTACTTCCTCATCCCCACCGCCGAGGTGCCCGTCACCAACTACCACGCGGATGAGATTCTGGACGGCGAGAAGCTTCCCCTGCGCTACGTCGCCTTCAGCCCGTGCTTTCGCGCCGAGGCGGGCGCGGCAGGCAAGGACACCCGGGGACTGGTGCGCCAGCACCAGTTCCACAAGGTGGAGCTGGTGAACTTCGTCCGGCCGGAGGACAGCATGGCAGCGCTGGAGGCCATGGTGGAGGGGGCATGTGAAGTCCTCCGCCGACTGCAGCTGCACCACCGGGTGGTGCTGTTGTGCACGGGGGACATGGGCTTCACGTCCGCCAAGACGTACGACGTGGAGGTGTGGCTACCCGGGCAAAACACCTTCCGGGAGATTTCCTCCTGCTCCAACTGCACGGACTTCCAGGCCCGGCGGGCGAAAATCCGCTTCCGGCCCGAAGCCGGGGCCAAGCCGCAGTCGGTGCACACCCTGAACGGCTCGGCCCTCGCCGTGGGGCGGACGCTGGTGGCCTTGCTGGAAAACGGCCAGCGCGAGGACGGCACGGTGGCGCTGCCCGAGGCGCTGTGGCCGTACCTGGGGGGCTTGAAGGAACTTCGCCCCTGAGCAAGCGTCTACCCCGCGGGGGGGGCTATGGGTTGCAATGCCCCTGCAATACGGTAAAGAAGGCGACCCTTTTCGAAGGGGTGGAGGGCGTCGCCTCCTGCCGTCTTGGAGGAATGGCCGAGCGGCTGAAGGCAGCGGTCTTGAAAACCGCCAAGGGTGAAAGCCCTTCGTAGGTTCGAATCCTACTTCCTCCGTCGCTGCTCTTTGACATTGGACGGTGTTGGTACCTGTGGAGAGATGGCCGAGAGGCTGAAGGCACAGGTTTGCTAAACCTGCATACTCGAAAGGGTATCGAGGGTTCGAATCCCTCTCTCTCCGCCAAGTTTCAAAACGCGCCCTTAGCTCAGTTGGATAGAGCGTCGGACTACGAATCCGAAGGCCAGAGGTTCAAATCCTCTAGGGCGCGCCTCGCACCATGTCGTTTTCCAAATGCGTGGAGCATCGCTTTTCGGGAGCACTCGCACTCGCAGCAGAGGCTTGCCCCGATTCGCGCCCGGGTGCCTGCTCGAGGGAGCGTGGTTGAGTCGGCCACCCGACGGCCCGGACCTTCGGTGCGTTGTCCTCGCCGGCCAGGGTCACTTCAGCGCGACCCAGGCGAGCCAGACACCGAGTTGGCCCATTCGTGCACCGGGCCGCCGAGGCGGGCCATCCACGACAGCGTCAACGCGCCAAGACATCCGTGAAGAGCAGTGGAGGCGCGACTGGGACCGCGGAATGACCGAGCAGCCCGGGACCGGCTCCAGCGGACCCGTGGGACACGGGGGCCCCGAGACGCGAACGCGACGCTACTTCGACTTCTTCATCACCCCGATGAATCCTGGGGCGGTGAGGGAACCGTCCGCGTTGAGTCGGAAGTTGGCTTGCTCACCGTGGCCGCAGCTCAGGAGGATGGACTTGTCGTCCGCGGTGTAGCTGCAGCTCTTGATGTCGCCACCCAGGCTGAAGGTGGCCTTCCCGCCCGAGCCGAGTTCGAGCATCACCATCCCGCCCGTATTCGTGTACGTGCCCTTCACACCGGAGCTGCAACCGGCAAGCGCCTGTACGGTGAGCACGCTGAGAGCGAACGTCGACCTGGTCATTGGCTTCCCCCGCTGACGAGCCAGTCACATGCCCCGTCGCAGGTCAAGACGGGCGCGGGCCAGGTGCGTGAAGTCGAAGTCGTCATGGGAACGTCCACGCCCGGCGACAGCAGGCGCCGCCCAGTCGTGGCCGTGCACCCACCGGGCGACAGGTTGGTTGCGCCCCCCCGCCCACAAGGGGCAGAAAGGACCGTTCCATGCATGGGTTGGACGACGTCGGCTGGATGCGGGAAGCACTCGCCCTGGGCGAGGCGGCCGGTCGGGAGGGAGAAGTCCCGGTGGGCGCGGTCGCCGTGCACGACGGGCGGGCCGTGGGCCGTGGCCGGAACCGGCGGGAAACGGCCAACGACCCGTTCGCCCATGCCGAGATGGAAGCGCTGAGGGAAGCCGTGCGAACCCTCGGGCGCTGGCGGCTCACCGGGGTGACGCTGTACGTGACGCTCGAGCCCTGCAGCATGTGCGTGGGCGCCATGCTGGCGGCCCGTCTTGACAGAGTCGTCTGGGGTGCGGGCAGCCCGAAGGCGGGCGCCCTGGGGGGCCTCCACGACGTCACGGCTGCTGCCCACAACCACCGCTTCGAGAAGACGGGCGGCGTCGCGGCCGACGCATGCGCCGAACTCCTCAAGCGCTTCTTCGACGACCTCCGACAGGCAGGGGAATAGGCGCCCAGGGTGGCATTGCCAAGTGCCGCGGCAACGTTATGTCCGGGGGCGGACCGCCCCCCCGTGGAGGCCGTCAGGGGCTCTCGCTTTCGGGCACAGGTATGGTAGCCACGCGGGCCGCAAAGGAGGCTCCACAGCGGGCCTTTGGAGAGCTGGCCGAGTGGTCGAAGGCACCTGACTCGAAATCAGGCGTACCGGAAACGGTACCGTAGGTTCGAATCCTACGCTCTCCGTTCCAGTCGTTTTGTGGGAAGAGGGGGCTTCCCCGCTGCGGAAGGCCAAGGGCTGGCCTCGCCTGCAGCGGGACATTTGCTGGAGAGGTGGCCGAGCGGCTGAAGGCGCACGCCTGGAACGCGTGTATACCTGAAAGGGTATCGAGGGTTCGAATCCCTCCCTCTCCGACTGGTAGAGAAGGACAAGCACTTTGTGGCCGGGACGACGCGGGGACGTGAACCCCGCCAGGTCCGGAAGGAAGCAACGGTAGCGCACCACCGCGTGTGTCCCGGCCGTTCCCATTCACGTCGGTGACGTCCGGAGGCCATGCCCTGTCTCCCCTGCCGTCCCCTCCCGAGGAGAGGCCTGCGGCACGGACCCGGCTGGCCGAGGTTGCGTCCGTCTTCCTCCGCCTGGGCGCCACCGCCTTCGGCGGCCCGCTGGCCCACCTGGCCCTGATGCGGGAGGAATTGGTGCGCCGCCGCGCCTGGGTGGACGAGCGCACCTTCGTCGACTTCCTCTCCCTGGCCAACCTGCTTCCTGGGCCCACCTCCACCGAGGTGGCCATGCAGCTGGGCCGCGCCCGGGCCGGCCGGGCGGGCCTGCTTCTGGCCGGGGCGTGCTTCATCCTCCCCGCGGCCCTGCTGGTGGCTGCCCTGGCAGCGCTTTACGTCCGCTTCGGCCTGCGCCCGGACACCCAGGCCGTGCTGGCCAGCGTTCAGCCAGTGGTGGTGGCGCTGGTGGCCACGGCCGTCCTGCCGCTCGCCCGCAGCACGCTGCGGGCGACCGTGGACTGGGGCCTCTTCGCACTGGCCCTGGCGCTCGCCCTGGCCGGCACCAACCCGCTGCTGGTGCTGGCCGCTACTGGCCTGGTGGCGCTGTTGCTTCTGTCCAAGCGGGGGGCCCCGGCGGCCGCCCTGGCCCCGCCCCTCTGGCTGGTTGCGGCGACGCCCAGCGCGGTGGGCCTTCTGCCCCTCTTCCTGGCCTTTCTGAAAATTGGCGCGGTGGTGCTGGGCAGCGGCTACGTGCTGGTGGCCTTCCTGCAAGCGGACTTGGTGGACCACCTGCACTGGCTCACCACGCCGCAGCTGCTGGACGCGGTGGCGGTGGGCCAGGTGACGCCGGGGCCCGTCTTCACCACGGCCACCTTTATAGGGTTTCTGCTGCGGGGACCGGCCGGCGCGGCAGTGGCCACCCTGGCCGTCTTCCTGCCCGCCTTCGTGGGCGTCTGGGCGAGTGGCGGGCTGCTGGTGCGACTACGCGCCGACGCCCGGGCCCGCGCCGTCCTGGACGGCATCAACGCCGCCTCCCTGGCGCTGATGGCCCATGTGACGCTGGTGCTGGGGCACGCCGCGCTGGTGGACGTGCCGTCCGCACTCATCGGCGCCACCGCACTCGGCCTGCTTCTTTTCGGCAAGGTGAATGGCAGCTGGGTGGTGCTGGCGGCGGCGCTGGTGGGCCTTGGGCGTGCCCACCTTGGCTGACGGGCCGCCCACCCCCCAGGGGACGGGACTTCAGCGGGCCAGCACCGTCTCCCGGCCCACCGTCTCCGTCACGTGGAAACCGGCGGCCTGCAAGGCCTCCAGCGCGCGGGCTTCAAATGTAATGGCCCGGTTGAAGCGTCTGTCGCCCATGGCCAGCCGGAAGTTTCCGTCCCGGGGCCAGTCGCAGGTGAGCCAAGGAATGCGCTTGCCCACGTAGAAGAAGCCGCCGCTGCCCCACAGCCCTTCATTCACGATGAGGAGTCCGGTGACGCCGTCGGGCCGGGTGGCCCGCACCAGCGCGCGAAACTCGTCGCCCCGAGCGTCGATGGTGGTGGGCCGCGCGACAAGACTGGCCAGAAGGGCCAGCGTCAGAAGGCCGAAGGCCGCTGCCCGGGGCAGCGCCCCAAGCAGCCGCCCCAGGGCCGGGGCCGCTTCGAGAACGAACAGCACCACCACCGGGTACAGGAAGCGCTCCTCCTTGTGGGGGGTGGCCAGAAGCGCGCCCAGGGACGCCGCCGCCATGGCCAGCGCCACGCCCACCCGTGGGCGCCCGGACGCCGGCCGCAGAAGGCTATAGAGGAGAAGCGGCCACACCCACAGCGGCACAAGGCGCAGCAAGAGAGAGACGTAGAAGCCCGGCCCTTCCGCGCCGAAGGCCTGCGCGGCCCCCCCGGACAGGACGTTGAAGGACGTCCACGCGACGAGGGAGTGAAAGGGCGCGCCCCAGCTGACGTAGTCCAGGGCCCCCAGCAGAGCGGCCACTGCCGCCCCGCCGGCCAGGGCCCACAGCAGCGCGCACCAGCGGCGGCAGCCGGCCAGCCAGGCCAGCGCCCCCAGCACGGCCGGCGCGCTTCCATAGCGGGCCACCACCGAAAGGCCGAGGGCGACGCCACCCCCTGTCGCGCGCGGGCGTGGGCGGTCCAGCGCATCGGCGGCCAGCACCAGGGCTGCTGCGGAGAGCGACTCGCTCAGCGTCCGGCCGGCGTAGGCCCAGGCCATGGGAAGCAGCCCCAGTCCGAGGAGGGACGTCCAGCCGGCCAGCCGCGACTGGCGGCCGCCCAGCCGGAAGGCCGCCAGCAGCGCGGCGGCGTGCAGCAGCGCCAGGGGAACGCCGACCAGACCGCGCAACGTCCAGGGGTCCTCAAGGCCAAGCGCCCCGGCGATGCGGAAGAGGCCGGCCAGGGCCAGCGGCACGGCCCAGTTGCGAAGGCCAGAGCGCCACTCCCAGGCCAGGACGCCGTAGCCGTGCACCCGGTAGAAGGCCGGCTCCAGCGACTGGTACACCTCGTCCGGGTGGAGCCGGCCCAGCTGGGCCACCGCCAGCACCGCGGGCAGTGCGCCCAGGGCCAGCGCGGCCAACAGGGGCGCCCGCGCGCGGACGGCGGCTGACGCTGAGCGGGCGAGCGGGGAGAGCAAGGGCTTGGGCGCTACTTGGGGACTCTATCCCCGCGCGGCCAGGCGAGGAGGAGGCTGTTATGGTGGCAACCCCCATGGGTTACCTCGTCCTCGCACGCAAGTGGCGCCCTCAAAGCTTCGAGGACATGACGGGCCAGGAACATGTCGTCCGTACCTTGGCCAACGCCATTGCGCAGGACCGCGTGGCCCACGCCTACCTCTTCTGCGGACCGCGCGGCGTCGGCAAAACCACCGCCGCCCGCCTGCTGGCCAAGGCGCTCAACTGCGTGAATGGCCCCACCGCCACGCCCTGCGGGACGTGCGCGCCGTGCGTGGAGATTACGGCCGGCACCAGCGTGGACGTGGCGGAGATTGACGGCGCGTCCAACAACGGCGTGGAGAACGTCCGGGAGATTCGCGAGAACGCGAAGTACCTCCCGCAGCGCGACCGGAACAAAATCTACATCATCGACGAAGTGCACATGCTGTCCGGCGCGGCCTTCAACGCCCTCCTCAAGACGCTGGAGGAGCCGCCCCCGCACGTGAAGTTCATCTTCGCGACGACGGAACCGCACAAGCTGCCGGACACCATCCTCTCCCGCTGCCAGCGTCACAACTTCCGGCGCATCCCGGCCGCGCGGATGCTGGAGCGCCTCCAGCAGATTGCGGCGGCCGAGAAGGCCGCCCTCTCCGACACCGCGCTGGCCCTCATCGTCCGACAGGCGGAGGGCGGGATGCGCGACGCCCTCTCGCTGCTCGACCAGGTGCTGTCCGCCGCCGGGCCGGGCGCCTCCGACGAAGCGGTGGCCGAGGCCCTGGGGGCCATTGACCGGACGGTGGTGCAGGGCTTCGCCGAGGCCCTGGTGCACCGGGACCCGGCCGCCCTGTTGCGCCTGGTGGAAGACAGCCACGTGAAGGGCTTGGACTTGAAGCGGCTGGCGGAGGAGGTGGCGCTGCAGCTGCGCCATGTCCTGGTCACGCTGGCCACCGGGGCAGCGCCCGAGGAGCTGGCCGACGCCGAGCAGCAGGCGGTGCGGAAGCTGGCGGCGGAGGCGGACGGGGCGCAGCTGGCGCGTCTGTTTGACGTGGTGCATGGCGCGGTGTGGGACGTGGGACGGGCGGCACAGCCACGGCTGGCCCTGGAGATGGCCCTCCTCAAGGCCGTCCAGCTGGCCCCGGCCGCGTCCATTCCCGAACTGATTGCCCGGGTGGAGAAGCTGGCCGGCGCCGGGGGCCTGGAGCCCGCGCGCAAGGCTGCCGGAGCGCCTGGAGGTCGCTCCGCTCCCGCACCCTTTCGCGTCTAGCCCGGCACCCACCGCCGTCCCTGAGCGCACGCCGCGGGCCGCTGCCCCGCCGGCGCTGCCCGTGCCTGTCCGCACCGTCCCCCCGCCCCCGTCGGCCCCGCCGCCCGCGCCCGCGGTGGTGGCCACCCCCGTCGCTCCCCCGCCGCCGGCCCCACCGTTGGGCGTGGCCGCGGCGGACCGCCGTTTGTTTGCCCAGGAAGCGTCGCCGTCCGGCTGCGCCTCCGGCGAGTGCCTGCCCGAGGTCGTGCCAGCGGCGGCCCCACCCGTGCCAGCCCTGTCCGCCGAGGCGCAGTGGCGCGCAGCGGTGGAAGCCGTCCGTTCGGCCTCCGCCCGGCACGCCGCGTCCCTGGCCCAAGGCCGGCTGGTGGCGCTGCGCCCTGGCGAGGTGGTGCTGGCCTACCGGCCAGAGTCCAGCTTCCACCGCACCACCGTCACCGGGCAGAGTGGCCGGGCGGCGGTGGAAAAGCTGCTGGGCCAGCACTTCGGCCGGCCGACGCGCATTGTCCTGGACGACGCGGCCGCGGCGACGGCGCCCAAAAGCCTGGCCGAGCAGGACGCGGAGGCGCGGGCCGCGCACGAGGTGTCCACGGACCAGTCGGTGCGCGGCCACCCCGCCATCCGCGCCGCGCTGAGGATTCTGGGCGGCGAGCTGGAACACATCCAGGTGCTGGAGCGCCAGCGCACCGGCGCGCCGGGGTCCGACGTCGTGGATGAACCGCCGGGCTGACTGGCCGCCCCCCCCTTGCTTCAGACGGAGAGAGACATGCCGGGAGTCGACCTGAATTACTTCATGCGCCAGGCCACCAAGCTGACGGAGAAGATTGAGGCGCGGAAGAAAGAATTGGCCGAGGAGACGCTGGAGGGTCGGGCCGGCGACGGCCGCGTGGTGGTGGTGGTGAATGGCCTGCAGGAGGTGCGTAGCATTGCCCTGTCCAAGGACGTGGTGGACCCGGCCGAGGTGGCCCTGCTGGAGGACCTGGTGACGGCCGCGGTGAATGCCGCCCTGGCCGCCAGCCGGGCCCACATGCAAAAGGAACTGGCCAAGGTGAGCGGCGGCGTCAACCTGCCGGGGCTGTTGCCGTGACGCCGGACCCTCTCAACCGCCTGGTGGCAGCGCTGGCCAAGCTGCCCGGCATTGGAGAGAAGACAGCCCAGCGGCTGGCCTTCCACATTCTCCGCGCCCCGCCGGAGCTGGCGGCCGAGCTGGGCCAGGCCCTGGCCGAGGTGAAGACGAAGGTGCGCCTGTGCGTGCGCTGTTTCGCCCTCACCGAAGGCGAGCTCTGCGGCTTCTGCACCGACGCGCGGCGCGAGGAGCGCGTGCTGTGCGTGGTGGAGGGCATCGCGGACCTTCTGGCCATTGAACGGACGCGCGAATTCAAAGGGCGCTACCACGTGCTGCATGGCGTGCTGTCCCCGCTGGACGGCACCGGCCCGGACCAGCTGCGCATCCGCGAGCTGCTTCAGCGGCTGGAGGACGGCACGGTGGAGGAGCTGATTGTCGCCACCAACCCGGACGTGGAGGGCGAGGCCACCGCCCTGTACCTGCAGCGTCTGTTGAAGCCCAGCGGCATCCGCGTGACGCGGCTGGCCCAGGGGCTGCCCATGGGGGGGGACCTCGAGTTTGCGGACCAGGCGACGCTGGCGCGCGCGCTGGCCGGGCGCCGGGAGCTGTAGCTGGCCCACCGCCCTCGGCCCGGGCGGAGTACGCTTGGGCCTGCAATGGGTCCGGAAACCCAGCTGGAAGGCATCACCCACACCATCCAGCTGGCCGTCGCGCCGGTCTTCCTCCTGAGCTCCATCGGAATGATGCTGTCCGTCCTGTCCAATCGCCTGGGGCGAATTGTGGACCGGGCCCGCCGCCTCGAGGAGAAGTTCGACCCGGCGCAGACGGGCGCAGGGGCCGTTCTCGAGGAACTCGCACCGCTGTCGCGGCGGGCCAAACTCATCCACGCCGCGCTCACCTTCGGGACCGGCGCGGCCCTGCTGGTGTGCCTGCTCATCGCCATGGCCTTCGTCGGCTACCTGCTGAACGTGAAGCTTGGCGGGCTGGTCGCCGTCCTCTTCATCCTGGCCATGGCGGCGCTGGTGCTGAGCCTTCTCTTCTTCCTGCAGGAAGTCTTCATCGCCATCCGGACGTTGGAGTTCGGGCTTCCTGCCCAGCTCAAAAAGTAGCCGCTGGCCCCCCACCTCGGGCGGTCAGTGCACGGCCGTGCGCGGCGCCCGCAGCATGTCGGTGAGGAAGAGGACCAGGACTTGGGTGGCCAGGGCGCGGCCCTCCACGTGCCAGAAGCCGTGTCCCTCCTCCAAGGCCAGCAGGTACCAGCCGTCGGCGCCCCGTCCCTGGAGGAGGGACTGCGCCTGCCTGTCACTGACATGGCTGTCGCGCTTTCCGTGCACCACCAGCAGGGGGGCCTTGCTGCCGCCCAGCGCGTGCAGGGGAGAGAGCCGTTCCTGGACGGCGCGCACCTCCGGCACGCGCTCATCGCCGTACTCAGCGCGCAGCGCGTCCCTCCGGTAGGGCGGCGCGGCCTCCAGAAAGCCGGGCAAGTCCAAAAGGCCCGAGACGTCCACCGCGGCGGAAACGCCCTTGGGAAAGAAGGCCGCCGCCAGAAGCGCGAGGGTGCCCCCGTAGCCCTCGCCCCACACCGCGATGCGCGCGCCGTCGACTTCCGGCTGCCTCTGGACAAGGGCCAGCGTGGCAGCCATGTCCTGGACCACCTGTTGGCGGAGAACGCCGTCGTCCAGCGCACGGAAGGCCTTCCCGAAGCCGGTGGAGCCGCGCAGGTTGGGGGCCAGCACGGCGAGTCCCTGTTCCAGAAGCAGCTGGTAGTCCCCGCGGAACACCGGCCGCTCCTGCGCCTCCGGCCCGTCATGGAAGGCCACCACCACCGGCACCCGGGTGCCGGCGGGCACCTCACGGGGCAGGTACAGGAAGGCCGACAGCGGCACGCCGTCGGCGGAGGCGTAGCGAAGTAGCTTCGGAGCGACCCAGGCGCGAGCGTTCAGCCCACCCACCTCGCTCTTCGTCCAGCGTTCCAGCCTCCTCGTCTTCAGCGACAACTGCCAGACGTCGCTGGGCGAGGTGGGGCCTTCCAGGCCGAAATACAGCACGTCGCTGCGCCCCGCCGCAAAGCGCAGGCCATGCAGCACGCCGTCCGGCAGCGCCAGCCGTTCCGCGCGCCTGCCGTGGACAGCAAGGTAGGCCCGGGAGAAGCCACCTTCGTTGGTGGAGAAGACGAGGGTGCCGTCGCGGGCCACCGCCACCTCCTCCACGTCGGCGCCCGGGTCAGCCGCCACCACCTGCAGCGGCGCGTCCTCCGGGGACAGCGGCAGCTCGCGCAGGACGGTGAAGTCCGTACCAGCGTCCAAGAGGAGGTACACCGCCTGGCCGTCCGGGCGGAACAGGGCCTGGCGTACGGAGGCGGGGGCCGCGCCGGGGGCCCTGGGGAACAGCAGGCGCCGGGCCCCGGTAGCAATGTCCAGAAGCCACAGCCGGCGTGTGGTTTCGCCCTCGGCCTCGGCGAGGAGGAGGCGGCCGCCGTCCGGAGAAAAGGCGAGCGGAAGCCAGCGGCCGTCCAGTTCCGTCAGCCGCCGCGCCCGCCGCGCGTCGGCCACCTCGGCCAGGTAGACGTCCGTGTCCTTGCCGTTCCGGCCGGTGCCGGCGTAGGCCAGCCACCGGCCCTCGCGGGAGAGGACGAAGGTGTCATGGCGACCCGTCCCGTCGGTGAGAAGCTCCGTGCGGCCGGTGCGCAAGTCCAGGCGCCACAGCTGGGACACGGCGCCACCGAGTTGGTCCGCGAGGAAGAAGAGGGTGGAGGGGTCCCCGGGCAGAAGGGCCGCCTTGCCCGGTGCCACGTCCAGGAAGGTGAGCTGCTCGCGCATGCCCAGGGGCGCCGACACCCGGTACAGCTGGTCCCCGGTGCCCAGCCGGGTGGAGACGAGGAGGGTACGTCCGTCCTCGGAGACGTCACGCAGGGCGGCCGAACGCGCTTGCGCATACTGGAGCACACGCAACGACAGCGCCGGGGGGGCCTTGGGGACGTGAGCGGCCAGGAAGGCCGGGTGCCCGGGCACAGCCTCGAGTGGAAGCGGCGTGGGCGTGGCCTCACGCCCCTGGGCAAGCAGCAGTGCGAGCAGCGGGAACAGCCTTGCCAAGGTGAGGACTCCTGGAACCGGACGCTGTGGTGTGGTTAAGTCTCTAACCCTCCGAGTTCACTCCGAAAACCAGGGCAGCGCGGAGCGACCCAGCAGGACGCGATCGACAGCGAAGGGGACTGGTTCACGTCAATGGGCACGCAACTGGTGATGTATGACGAGGAGTACAACCGCATCAATGCCGTCTGCGACAGACTCACCAAGGATGCAAACGCCAAGGTGGTGTTCTTGGTGGACAAGAATGGGCAGCTCATCTCCGCCTCCGGACAAACCCAAAACATCGACACCACCTCACTGGCCTCGCTGACCGCTGGCAACGTGGCGGCCATGGGCGGGCTCGCCAAGCTCATCGGAGAGAACGAGTTCCCGAACCAGATTCATGAAGGAGCGCGCGAGTCGCTCTACATGACCATTGTCGGCAGCCGTGTCGTGCTGGTGGTCATCTTCGAGAGCAGCACCTCGCTGGGCCTGGTCCGGCTCCGGGTGAAGAAGGCCTCCGACGAGCTGGCCAAAATCTTCGAGGCACTGCTCAAGAAGACGGAGAGCCCCGGAGGGATGGGGTCGCCCTTCGCCGAAATCTCCGACGACGACATCGACAACCTGTTCAGCGAATAAACGAAGAAAGCCAATGTCCTTCATCAACTACTCATCCCGCGAGATTAACTGCAAAATTGTGTATTACGGGCCGGGCCTCTGCGGGAAGACCACGAACCTACAGTACATCTACAACAAGACGAATCCGGAGACGAAGGGCAAGCTGATCTCGCTGTCCACCGAGACGGACCGCACCCTGTTTTTCGACTTCCTCCCGCTGTCGCTGGGCGAGATTCGCGGCTTCAAGACACGCTTCCACCTCTACACCGTTCCCGGCCAAGTCTTCTACGACGCCAGCCGCAAGCTCATCCTCAAGGGCGTGGACGGCGTCGTCTTCGTCGCCGACAGCCAGGTCGAGCGCATGGAAGCGAACATGGAGTCCTACGAGAATCTCAGGACCAACCTCGCCGAGCAGGGGTACGACCTGGCCAAGGTGCCCTCGGTGGTGCAGTACAACAAGCGGGACCTTCCCAATGCCGTGGCGGTGGAGGAACTCCGGGGTGCCCTCAACACCCGGGGCGTGCCGGAATACCAGGCCGTCGCGCCCACCGGTGTCGGAGTCTTTGACACATTGAAGGCAGTGGCCAAGCTGGTGCTGACGGAGTTGAAAAAGGGCGGTTGAGCTGGAACGGCGAGCACGTCGTCCGTCGTGCTATGTGTCGCCGGACGTTCCTCTTCGGAGCAGCGCTCCACAGGAGCCATCCCGTGCGCGGTTCTCACGTCGTCGCCCTCGCCGCAGCAGTCCAGCTCATCGGGCTGCCGGTCCTGGCGCAATCCGCGACCAAGACCACGGTCCAGGCTCCGGCCGGAGCGCCCAGTAACCCACCCGCGCCACCGCCGGACAACGCGGCGCCGGCCACGGATGTCGTCCCGCCGCCCCCCCCGGCCGATGCCAAGGCTCCCGACACCGCCACGCCCTCCACCGCCAACGACGCCTTCAACACCCGGGTGAAGACGCTGGAAGAGCAGGTGGTCGACCTGAAAGAGAGAATCTACCGCACCAAGGCGCGCCTGCTCCTCTTGCAGGAGACGGTGCTCGGCGGCGACCTGTCGAGCGGCGCGCGCGCCATCATCTCCAGCAAGAACGAGATGGGCGGCACCTTCGCGCTGGATTCGGTGGCCTACGCTCTGGATGGCGCCCCCATCTTCACCAAGGTGGACAAGAAGGGGGATTTGGCCAGCCGGCCTGACTTGGAGATTTTCAACGGCCGGATTGTCCCCGGCCAGCACCAGATTGCCGTGCGGCTGGTCTACCGCGGCCGCGGCTACGGCGTCTTCAGCTACCTCGAGGGGTACAAGTTCACCGTCACCTCCAGCTACACCTTCACCGCCGAGCCCGGAAAAGTCACCAACGTGAAGGTGGTGGGCTACGAGAAGGGCGGACTCACCACCGACCTCAAGGACCGGCCCGCGGTCCGCTATGACGTCGAGGTCACCAAGGACGCCGGCCTCAAGTCGGCGCAGGGCGAAGGGACGAAACCGGCGACGCCGGCCGGGCCCGCGGAGCAGAAGTGATGGGAAACCCACCGGCGTGGGTCGCGCTGCTGCCGGCGCTCCTCGCCGGCGTGGCGTCGGCACAGGGCCGGTCCACCGCGCAGCTGGCGGCCCAGGTGGAGCTGGTCCAGGCCCAGGCGAAGAACGCCGAGGACAACCTGCTGGTGGTGGAGACGCAGTACGTCGGCCAGGCCGAACCCAGTGGCGAGCAGGCGCAGATGCGCCGCTTCAGCGACGGGGAGATTCAGTACCTCTTGGGCGACTACGCCACCGCCTCCGTCCTCTTCTACGACTTGGTGGGGGACAAGACGTTCCAGCAGAGCCCCAAGTACCCGGAGGCCCTCTTCTACCTGGGGGATGCGCTCTACCAGCAGGGCAACTGGGGCAGCGCCCGGGTGTACCTGCGCACGCTGCTCACGCTGGACAGCCCGCGCTACCGGGAGGCGCTGGAGGAGTACCTCGACGCCACCAGCCGGCTGAATGACTTCGGCAACATCGAGCCGTACATCCAGCGCGCCCGGGGGCCCAACGGCGAGCTGCCCCCGGAGCTTGGCTACATCTACGCCAAGTGGCTCTTCAAGCGCACCGATGTACCCAGGGCGGAGCGCCTCACCCAGGCAGCGGCGGCCTTCGAGAAGATTGCCTCGGCCCCGAACGGCCGCTACCGGCTGCAGGCCCTGTACTTCCTCGGCGTCATCGAGGTGGACCGAGGCAACTACGACGCGGCCCTCGCCCGCTTCACCGAGGTGGCGAACAGCAAGGCGAAGGACGCCAAGGAGCAGAAGCTGGTCGAGCTGGCCAACCTCTCCCAGGGGCGCGTGCTGGTGGAGCAGGGCAAGTTCGCAGAAGCCATCGACCGCTACCAGGACGTGCCGCGCCAAAGCGAGGCCTTCCCGGACAGCATCTACGAGACGGCCTGGGCCAAGGTGCGCGCCGGGGATTACGCCGGGGCGAAGAACGCGACCGACATCCTGCTCCTGGTGGCTCCCGACTCGACGCTCGCCCCGCAGGCGCAGATTCTTCAGGGCCACCTGCTTCTCAAGCTGAAGCGCTACGGCGAGGCCACCGACACCTACAACGGCGTCATCAACACCTACGCCCCGGTGCGCGATGAGCTCGACGCGCTGCTCAACGTCAACAAGGACCCGGTCGCCTACTTCGACAACCTGCTGCTGCGGAACGAGAAGAACCTCGACGTCAACACGCTACTGCCCCCGGTGGCCCTCAAGTGGGCCACCACCCAGTCCGAAGTGGGCGACGCCCTCAACGTGGTGAAGGCCATGGAGGACGGCAAGAGGGGCGTCAGCGACGGCCAGACGCTGGCCGACCGCATCCTCAAGGCGCTCGGCGAGCGCGGCATGGAAGCCTTCCCCACGCTGCAGGAGGGTTACACCCGGGCCGACGCCGTCTCCAACGCCCTGGTGTCAGCCGAACAGACGCTCACCGACGTCGAGTCCGAGCTGGTGGCGCCGGTGCTCACCGCCGAGGAGAAGGCACAGCTGCAGGCGCTGCGAACGAGTGACGCCGTCGCCCGCGCGCAGCTGGCCTCGCTTCCCACCAGCAACACCGCGGTGGCCGACCGGCGCAGGGCCATGCAGAAGCGGGTGGACCTCCTGGACCGGGAGGTCTACCGCCTCGGCTATGAACTGCAGAGCATGAATGCCGTGCTGGCGGCGGTGCAGAAGTGGGTGGTGGACACCCGCGGCCAGCGCAAGGGGACGGCGGCGGACGAGAAGGCCTTCCAGGAACGGGTGCGCACCGAGCAGCAGTCCGCCGCCGCGCTGGAGAAGCAGGTGGACGCGCTGCGCGCCGAGCTGCGCGACGCCCGCGCCAAGGTGGACACCTCGCTCTCCGGCGAGGAACAGCTGCGGGCGGAAGTCACCTCGATGGGGTCGCAGGCCCACCAAGTCATCGCCCAGGCCGAGGGGCGCCTCACCGACCCGGCCGCCCAGGCCGTGCTGGCCCGCGCCCACGCCACCCGGGCCCGCCTGGACGCCATCGCCAAGCGCAACGATGCGGCCAAGATGGCCCTGCAGGAACGGGTGCGGAAGAAGGGCGATGAGATTCGGGACAAGGTGCTGGCCGAGCAGGCCCTGCTCCAGGAGTACACCGGCGACGTCACACGGGCCTCGGGCGACGCCCGGCAGCTGGTGGGGCGCATCGCCTTCGACAGCTTCCGCCGCGTCCGGGGACAGTTCTACGACTTGGTGCTGAAGGCCGACGTGGGCGTGGTGGACGTGGCCTTCACCCGGAAGCGCGACAAGACGGCCGACATCCAGACGGTGGCCGCGCAGAAGGAACGCGAGCTGAAGGCACTGGATGATGAATTCAAGGAAGTGCTGAAGGACGTCGACTGACCGCCATGCTGCTCCTCCCCTTCCTCCTCCTGGTGGCCGCGCAGGCCCCCGGTGCGGCCACCGCCGGCAAGAAGGCAGCGGCGCCAAAAGCGGCCCCGGCCGCCCCCGGTCCAGCCGCGCCGGAGAGCACGGAGGAGGACAAGACGGACGTGACGCCCGGGGCGGCCAAGCCCAACCTGATGCGGGGCCTTGGACGCACGCCCGAGGAGCAGCGCCAGCTGGATGAGCTGGGGACGGCCATCGAGGCCTACGAAGCCGAGGCCACCGAGTACCGCAAGGACGTCCAGCTCTTGGTGCAGAAGAAGTACGAGGACAAGCGCAGCGCGCTGGGGGCCTCCTACGAGAAGGCCATCCGGGACCTGGAAGTCCTCGAGCGCAAGGAGCGGCTGGACGCCATCGCCCAGTTCGAGGAATTCCTCCAGCGCTACCCGGATGAACCTCGCTACACCCCGGACGTGATGTTCCGGCTGGCGGAGCTGTACTACGAGCGCTCGAGCGACGACCAGCTTCTGGCCATGCGCGAGTACGAGGAGAAGCTGAAGGCCACCGAGGCGAACGCCAGCGCCGAGCCGCCTCCGGAACCGCTGCCCGACTTCCAGCCGTCCATCGCCATCTACCAGCAGCTCATCACGCGCTTCCCCACCTACGCACTCAACGACGCGGTCTACTACCTGCTGGGCTACTGCCTGGAGAAGCAGAACGACTTCGACAACGGCCAGGTGGCCTACCGGACGCTCATCGGCCGCTACCCGAAGAGCAAATTCGTCACCGAGGCCTGGGTGCGCATCGGCGAGTACTACTTCGACGCCTACAACGACAAGGGTGCGCTGGCCAAGGCGGCGCAGGCCTATGAAGCTGCGGTGAAGGACAAGGAGAGCCCGCTCTACGACAAGGCGCTCTACAAGCTGGGGTGGACGTATTACAAAATGGACCGCTTCGACGAAGCGGTGGCCCGCTTCCTCGCCCTGGCCGACTATTACGAAGCGCAGAAGAAGGAGAAGGGGGCGGACAGTGGCGGCGACCTCCGCAACGAGGCGCTGCAGTACGCGGCCATCAGCCTGGCCGACGAGAAGTGGGGTTCCATCGACAAGGCCAAGGCCGCCTTCGCCAAGCTGGGGCCCCGGCCTTACGAGGCCGAGGTCTACAAGAAGATGGGCGACGTCTTCTTCGACCAGACGCGCCACGCCGAGGCAGTGGCCGCCTACCAGCTGGCGCTCAGCAAGAACCCCACCATGGACGAGGCGCCCTTCGTCCAGCAGCGGATTGTCGAGGCGTACGAAAGAGACCGGAAGCTGGACGAGGCCTTCAAGGAGTCCGAGAAGCTGGCCTCCTCCTACGGGCCGGGCACCGCCTGGTACGACAAGCACAAGCGCGACCCGGACTTCATCAGCCAGGTGCAGGCCATGGCCGAGAAGAGCCTTTACGGTAGCGCCGTCTACCACCACCAGCAGGCCCTGGCGCTCAAGCAGCAGGGCAAGCTCGACGAGGCCAAGGCCGCCTTCGAGGTGGCCGCCCGCGCATACGCTTCCTACCTGCAGCGCTACCCGCGCAGCAAGAATGCCTATGAGGTGCAATTCTTCGCGGCGGAGTGCCAGTACAACTCCCTGCAGTTCGCCACCGCGGCCAAGAATTACGACGCCGTCCGCGACAGCACCGCTGACAGCCGCTACACCAAGGACGCCGCCTTCAACGCGGTGCTGGCCTGGCAGAAGCTTCTGGAACAGCTGCAGCGCGACAAGAAGCTGGCCGTCTACCCGGTGCTGCGCAGCAAGGACCGGCCAGAGGGGGAGACGGCCAAGCCCATCCCCTTGGCCGAGGTGGAGAAGGGCTTTCTCGCCGCCTCCGACGCGTACCTGGCCCGCTATGGCAAGGAGGACAAGGCCCCCGGCGTCGCCTACAAGGCGGCCGAGCTGTACTACGCCCACAATGACTTTCCCGAGGCCCGGAAGCGCTTCGAGGCGATTATTGGAAGCTACCCGCGCAACGAGGTGGCGAAGTTTGCCACCAACCTCATCGTCGAGAGCTACCTCATCGACAAGGACTGGAAGAGCGTCGAGGAGGTCTCCGCGCGGCTGGCCAAGAACAGTGCCGTCATCGACCCGAAGAGCGACCTGTACAAGGACCTCAACAAGTTCAAGCTCGCCGGGCGCTTCAAGCTGGCGGACGAGTTGATGGCCAAGGGCGACTACGACAATGCGGCCAAGAAGTACATCGAGCTGGTGGACGAGGACCCAAAGAACGAGTTCGCCGACAAGGCGCTCAACAACGCCGCCGTCTGCTACGAGAACACCCGTCGCTTCGAGTCCGCCCTCAAGCTGTACGAACGCATCTTCCGCGAGTACCCCAACAGCAAGCTCGCCGACGCTGCGCTCTTCCGGGTGGCCGTCAACGCCGAGAACAGCTACGACTTCGACAAGGCGGTGGAGAACTACCAGCGCCTGGTGAAGGACTACCCGGCGAGCAAGAACCGGGAGGCCGCCCTCTTCAACGCCGGCCGCCTCCTCGAGGGCCAGCAGCGCTACCGCGAAGCGGCGCAGACGTTCACCCGCTACGTGGAACTGTTCCCGAGCGCCGAGGACGCGCCCAAGAATCAGTACCGGGCGGCGCTCCTGTACGAGAGGCAGGGAGACCCGAAGGGCGAAATCAAGGCGCTGGAGGCCTTCGTGAAGAAGTTCGCCAGCAAGCCGCAGCAGGCCGAGCTGGTGGTGGACGCGCAGAAGCGCATCGGCGAGGCCTACCAGAAGCTGGGAGACGAGAAGGCCGCACGAAGGGCCTTCGAGGAGGCGGCGCGGGAGTTTGACCGGCGCGGCCTCAAGCCGGAGGCAGCCCCACTGGCCGCCGAGGCCGCCGCACAGGCCCGCTTCCAACTGGCGGAGTACGTCTTCAAGGAGTTCGACCGGCTGAAGATTGGCGGCCGGGGCAAGGCGCTGGAGAACAGCTTCACCGTGAAGCGCGCCGCGGTGAAGAAGGTGAACGACGCCTACGGTGAAGTCTTCAAGTACAAGCGCCTGGAGTGGACGCTGGCGTCGCTGTACCGCAAGGGCTTCGCCCTGGAACGCTTCGGGCAGACCATCCTCGAGACCCCGACGCCTCCCGAGGTGAAGCGCCTCGGCGACGAGGCGGTGGCCTCCTACCAGGACCAGCTGCAGCAGCAGACGGCCGCCCTGGAAGACAAGGCGGTGGAGAGTTACGTCGCCACCCTCACCGAGGCGCGGAAGAACCGCATCAACGACGAGTGGACGAAGCGCACCCTGGAAGCGCTCAACCGCTACCGTCCCAAGGAATACCCGGTACTGAAGGAGCCCAAGTCGGTTGTCGCCCAGGACGTCACCCACCCGGATGGCCTGGTGGTGACGCTGGAAGGCAAGCCGCCGCCCCGGGACGCCGCCCCCGCCGGCAAGAGTCCGGCAGGAGGCACCCAGTGAGGCGCGGGCCGCTGCCTGCCATCGCCGTCGTGGCCCTCCTCGCCGCCTGCGCCTCTGGGCCCAAGCCGGCCCCGGACGCGGCGGCCGCCGCGCCGCCTTCCGCGGCAGCGCCCGCTGCCCAGCCCACCGGCCTGCCGCCGCCCAAGGTGACGCCGCCGGCCACCCAGGACCCGGCCGCCCGGGCCAGCTTCGCGCACGCCGTGCAGCTGGCCCAAGGGGGCGACGTGGCCGGCGCCGAGCGCGCACTGCAGGACGTGCTGCAGCGGGACCCCCGGCTGGACCACGCCTGGACGGACCTCGGCGTCCTGGCTGAACGCCGGGGGGACCTCACCGCCGCGGAAAAAGACTACCGGCAGGCCCTGGCCCTGGCCCCGGACCAGGAGGCGGCCTGGGACTTCCTGGCGCGGCTGCTGTGCCGGCAAGGCCGGGCGCAGGAGGCCCAAGCGCTGGCCACGGCGCGCTGCGCGGCGGCGCCCACCGCCGCCGGACCGCGCAACGCCCTGACCTTCGCCCTGCTGCAGATGAACCAGCCCCAGGCGGCCGAGGCCGAGGCGAAGAAGGTGCTGAAGGACGACGAGCGCAACGTCCGGGCCATGCAGCTTCTGGCGCAGGCCTACTTCCGCGAGGGCAAGTACGAATTGGCCAAGCTGGTGCTGGAGAATGCGCGCGCGGTGGATGCCACCGACGCGGCCACCCACAACCTTCTGGGCACCACCCTGTTGCGGCTCAAGCAGCGGCCACTGGCACTGGAGGAGTTCCGCGCCGCGGCCCAGGCCCGGCCAGACTTCGCCGAGGCCCGCAACAACTACGGCGTCATGCTGGTGGAGGCCGGGGACTTCGACGCGGCGGTGAGAGAGCTGGAAGCAGCGGTGGCGCTGGCCCCGGACTTCGTCCCCGCCCGTCTCAACCTCGGCAACGCCTACCGGGGCAAGCTGGCGCTCGCCCAGGCCGACGCGCAGTACCAGAAGGTGGTGCAGCTGCAGCCGGCGCTGGCCGACACCTACTTCAACCTCGCCATCCTCAACTTGGACTCGGAAGTCCCCGGGGTGGACACGGTGGACCGGATGAATCGCGCCATCGCCTACTTCAAGACGTACCGGGAGAAGGGCGGTAACGACGAGCGGGTGGACCAGTACCTGAAAGACGCGGCCAAGGGCATCGACCGCGAGCAGCGCCGGCGCGAGCGCGAGAAGAAAGACCAGCTGCGCAAGGTGGAAAAGGACAAGGAGGCGGCCAGTAAGGCGGCGACCACCGCCCCCGCCGGCAAGCCTCCGGCCGCCCCACCCTCGCAGCCCCCTGCTAAGGTTGGGGCGGACAAGAAATGACGCCCCTCCCCCCGAAAGGCCGCGCCGGTGTGCTCGCCCTGCTGCTGCTGGCCTTGCCGGCCGCCGCCCAGGACAGCGCTGGCAGCAGCACCCCGGCACCGGCTGCCCCTGCGGCCAAGGTGTCAAAAGAGGCGCGCAGCAAGGGCGGGCGTAAAGTCATCAAGCTGGAGGCCATCACCGTCGAGGGACGCATCCAGAAGCCGCAGGCCTTCTACATTCTGCAGCGACAGAACCTCAATTTCGACGAGCTCAACCGCACCGAGAGTTTTCTCAACAAGGTGCTCAAGAGCGTCGAGCACGACCCCTTCTAGGGCCCCATGACTCGCACCTCGGCCGGTCCCAAAATTCTCCGCGTGGGCATCATCCAGGGCGGAAAAATCGTCGAGGAGCGCCACATCCGCCGCCCGGACAGCGTCTCCATCGGCCAGGACGCGAAGAACACCTTCGTCGTCCCGGCCAGTAACCTCCCCCCCACCTTCCCCGTCTTCGACTTCCGCGGGACGCACTACTACCTGCTCTTCACGGAACGCATGGACGGGCGGGTCCGCATCGGCGAGCGCGACGTGGACTTCGCCACCTTGCGCACCCAGAAGCTGGCGCAGAAGCGCGGCGCCTTCTACGCGCTGCAGCTGGACGAGTCGGCCAAAGGCAAGGTGTCGTTGGGAGAAGTCACCCTCCTCTTTCAATTCGTCCCGGCCCCGCCGCCGCCGGCCCGCATGGCGCTGCCGAAGGAATTCCGCGGCACGGTGTGGTCCTCCCTGGACCACCTCTTCTTCGCCATCCTCGCCGCCTCGGTGCTGCTCAACTTCTCCGGTGCCGCCTGCATCGCCTTCAGCCCCAAGCCGCCCGACTCGGACGTGACGCTGGACGAGCTGCCGGACCGCTTCGCCAAGCTGCTCGTCCCGCCCAAGCCCCCGGAGCCGGACAAGCCCAAGGAGGAGGCGAAGGGCGAGGAGAAGGTGGAGAAGAAGGAGCCGCCCAAGAAGAAGGACAAGCCTGCCTCGGACGAGGCGCGCAAGGCGGCCATCGCCCAGAAGGTGCAGAGCAAGGGCATCCTCAAAATCCTCGGTTCCTCGGGAGGCCAGGGCGCGCTCAAGGACTTGCTCGGCGAGGGCACCGGCACCCAGGACGTGGCCTCCGCCCTCAAGGGCGCCCAGGGCGGGGTGGTGGTGGCGACCACCGGGGGCGTCGGTGGGCCGCGCGGCGGCGGCGCCGGGTCCGCCGCAGGAATTGGCGACGTCGGGACGGCCGGCGGCGGCAACGTCTCCCTCGGTTCCAAGGGGGACGCCCGGGTGAGTGGCCGGGTGGCTGCGGCGGCGCCGGAGGTGGACAGCGCGGACGTCGACCGCGAGGCGCTGGCCCGCTACATCAAGGCCCGTCTCACCGCCATCCGCGGCTGCTATGAAAAGGAGCTCAAGCGCAACCCGACGCTGAAGGGCAAGGTGGTGGTGCGCTTCAACATCACCCCCGCCGGCCGCGCCTCCGACATCCGCATCGAGGAGAACTCGGTGGGAAGCTCCGAGGTGGGCCTCTGCATCCAGAGTCTGATGCGCTCCTGGGTGTTCCCGTTCAAGCCGCCGGACGAGGTGCCCGTCCAGTACCCCTTCCTCTTCACCGCCTCCCAGTAGCCTCCGCCCAGGAACAGTCCCGAGTCCCCCTGGCCCCGGGGGGCTGACGCCTTCACGGTTTGACACCCCGCTCAAGCGGTTCCTAACCTACCGCCCCAGGTACCCATGTCCTGCCGCCTCCCACTTCTGCTGCCGGCCCTGCTGCTAGCCCCGGTGGCGCTCGCCCAGACGTCGCCCACCCCCCCGGTGCGCAACGGCGCCGCCCTGGCACAGCCCGAGGAGAAGGCCTCCGAAGTGCCAGACGCCCAGAAGCTGAGCCGGAGTTCGGCGGCCGTGACGCAGATGCAGGGCACGTTGAAGATGGTGCTGGGCAAGGTGGAAGAAGCCCGCAACACCAAGGACGTGGTGAAGCTGAATTGCGTGAACGAAAAGCTCACCCAGGTGAAGGGCCTGTTGCGCATCTCCGAGCAGTCGGACGTCGCGCTCCAGGAGGCAGTGTCCAAAAAGGACGAGGCCGCCGCCGAGCACGAATACACCAAGGTCACCATCGCCCAGTCGAAGGTGGAGCAGCTGCGCACCGAAGCCGAACAGTGCATCGGCCAGCTGGCCTTCCGCACGGACGAGAACCTCAGTGTCGAGGTGCTGGTGCCAACCGACCTTCCCGGCGGGGACCCCACCAACCCGGGCCCCCCGACGCCAGCCACCGTCTGCCCGCCACCGGCCAGTCCCATTAAATAGACGATTGTAAACCTTCCGCTGGGCTGGACTGACGGGTAGGGAATCCTCCTCCCATTTGTTGGAATGGCTCCGCCGCACCGTGCTATGTCGTTGCCACGCGCTGCGCCGTAGCGCGTAAGGCGGGGTCCGGACCCAACCTATGAGCCCAAGGGGTTCGCGGGAGGCATGAGGCGTCCGCACCAAATAGCCACCGCTGGGTTCCTCGGGGCGCTGCTACTGCTGCCGTGTCTCGCGTCGGCGCAGGACACGTCTGACACCGGGTCCGGCGCGCCGGAGGCACTGGCCGGGGAGAAGCCGCAGCCCAATGGCTTCAAAATCGGGCCCGGCCGGCTGCACCTCTTCCTCACCGAGGGGCTTGTCTACAACTCGGCCGCCATCGTCGTGCCCAACGCGACGGGGAACTACACCGTCTCGGGCGAGCTCATCCTGCACACCCGGCCCGGCCTGAATCTCGAGATTGACGGGGACAACAACAGCTTCGGGTTGAACGCCGACATCGACTACCTCTGGTACACAGGCCTCATCACGCCCGGCGACAGCGCCGCGAGCACCTTGAATGCCGCCGCCGACCTGCACGGCTCCTTCAACAAGAACGGCGCGGTGGGCTTCAACATCGTCGACAGCTTCAGCCGGTCCGCCAACACCTACACCGTCTCGGTGCCGGTGGGCGTCATCTCGCTCTACAACACGGTGGGCGTGGAAGTGCCCATCCGCCCCGGGGGACGCGCCCTGGAGATTATTCCCCACGGCAGTTACACGGTGGAACTCTTCCAGAATTACTCGGGCGCGGTGCCGGGCAGCGCCACCCCCGCGGACCTCACCCAGTACAACTACCAGGACCTCATCGGCGGCCTGGACGTCCGGCTGAAGTTTCTGCCCGAGACGGCCTTCATGTTCTGGAGCAGCTACAACGCTCCCTTCTACAGCCAGCCCCAGCTGAATCCCGAGGCGCAGGAATTGAAGCTGCAGGTAGGGCTGGCCGGCCTCATCACCACCAAGCTGTCCACCCTCTTGAAGATTGGCTGGGCGCAGGGCTGGGGGTCGGGCTCCATCTCCACCGTCATCGGCCAGGCGGAGGTGACGTGGCTTCCCACAGAACTCGCCAGCCTCACGGTGGGCTTTCTGCGCGACGTGTACCCGGTGGCCGGCAACGGCAGCTACGTGGACGACCGGCCCTACCTGACGGGGAAAATCTTCCTCGGCGGCCGCCTTTCGCTGAGTCTGACGGCGGCGTACGACTTCTTCGACTTCGCCCTGGGCAACCCCCCTCCCAACCCGACGCCGGGCCGCAACGACACCCAGCTGAGCTTCAATCTGGTGGCGGAGTACCAGGTGATGCGCTGGTTCCTGGTGGGTGGCGGATTGCTGTTCACGTACCACACCAGCTCGGACTCGACGAACAACGCCCTCAACTACACGCAGTGGCAGCCCTACGTGCAGGTGACGTTCACGTACTAGAGTGGTGCCCACCCGCGTGACGTCCCACCCCCGTCTTTCCTCGCTGTTGGTGCTTTTGTGGGCGTCGGCCTGTGTCGGGCCGCACGGTGGCAGCGTTCCCACCACCAACGCCTCGGACATGCCGGCCACTCCAGGGGTGGCACCGAGTTCCAGCACGCTTGGGGCCGGGGACCTGCTGGAGGTGCGCGTCTTCGAGGAGGCGGACCTGTCCGGTCCCTACCGGGTCAGCCCGGGCGGCACCATCGACTTCCCGCTGTGCGGCAAGGTGAAGGTGGAGGGTCTCAACGGCAGCGGGACGGCGGACATGCTCACCAAGTGCCTGGGGGAGAAGTACTTGAAGCGCCCCCAGGTTTCCGTGCTGGTCCGCGAGTACAACAGCAAGAAGATTTTTGTCTTCGGCGAGGTGCAGAAGCCCGGCACGTTTCCCTACGACGAGGACATGTCCGTCATCCAGGCCATCACTGTCGCCGGCGGCTTCGGCAAACTGGCCAGCAAGAACGACGTGGCGGTGACGCGGCTGGTGAATGGCAAGGAGACGAAAATCCGCGTGCGGGTAGCGGACATCGGCACCGGGCGCGAGAAGAACTTGAAGCTGCTGCCCGGGGACATTGTGTTTGTCCCCGAGAGTCTCTTCTAGCCGGGCACCAAGCACGTGCGCGGGGCCTGTGTCGCGTAAAAACGGTGCCGCCGCGCAGTTCGGTGTCGGCTGAGGCAACCGGTGTGTTTCCCCGGTAGCCAACCCCAGTCGAAAGGTGGAGTATGCGCGCGGCTGTCCAGCCCGCGGCCCGGGGGTTGCTCGCGGAGGGTGAAAATGCGCCGTCGTCCGCAGTGCGGAGTCTGGCTCGTCGCGGGACTTCTTGTCTTGGCCGCCGGGTGCCCCGAGAAGAAGCCGCCACCCCCGCCGCCGCCCACCGTCCTGGTGGCGCCGGTGGTGAAGGAGGACGTCTCCGTCTCCTCCGAGTTCGTTGGGACAGTGAACGGCTACCTCAACGTGGACATCCGCGCGCGGGTTCCCGGTTTCCTCAAGTCCCAGGACTACAAGGACGGCGCCTACGTCAAAGCCGGCACCCTGCTCTTCACCATCGACCCGGCCCAGTACCAGGCCCAGGTGCTGCAGGCGCAAGGGGAGCTGGCCCAGGCACAGGCCGGCCTGTCACGCGCCGACATCACCGTCCAGCGCTACCGGCCCCTGGCCGCCAAGCAGGCCATCAGCCAGCAGGACCTGGACAATGCCCTTGCCGGCCAGCAAGCCGCGACGGGACAGATGGAGTCGGCCAAGGCGGCCCTGGAGCAGGCCAAGCTCAACCTCGGGTACACGCGCATCACCTCACCCGTGGACGGCATCGTCGGGACGGCGCAGGTCAACATCGGTAGCCTGGTGGGACAGGGCGTTCCGACGCTGCTCACCACCGTCTCCCAGGTGGAGCCGGTGAAGGTCCAGTTCAGCGTGTCCGAGGCCGAATACCTGAGGCAAGCGGCCGGCGTCCGCCAGTTGATTGAGCAGCGGAACCCCATGGAGATGAACCGGCGCCTGGCGGAAATGCAGGACGGGGGGACCGCTGGACTGCAGCTCCTCCTCGCCGACAACAGCACCTACCCGTACCGCGGCTTCGTCATCGCTGTTCAGCGCCAAGTGCAGACCACCACCGGCACCATCCAGGTGGAGGCCGTCTTTCCCAACCCCGATGCGCTGCTTCGGCCCGGGCAGTACGCCCGCGTCCGTGGCATCCTTCCGGGCGAGGCGGGGGCCAAGCTGCTCGTTCCGCAGGCAGCGGTCAGCGAAGTCCAGGGTGCCTACTCGGTCGCCGTCGTGCAGCCGGACGACAAGGTGCAGCTCCGCCAGGTGGAGGTGGGCTCGCGCGTCGGGTCGCGGTGGATTGTGACCTCCGGCCTCAACGCTGGCGAGCGGGTGATTGTGGAAGGACTCCAGAAGGTCACCGGCGGCATGTTGGTCAAGCCGGAGCCCGCCCCGACCCCGCAGGCGGAGACGCCTCGGTAGCTCCAGGCGTCCGAGGGGAGACTCCACATGTCCGCATTCTTCATCCGGCGGCCGATTGTGGCGATTGTCATCGCCATCATCACGGTCATCGCCGGGGTGGTGGCACTGACCAAGCTCCCCATCGCCCTTTTCCCCAACATCGTCCCGCCGCAGATTCAGCTGACGACGACGTACACCGGCGCAGACGCCATCACCGTCGAGCAGTCGGTCGCGACGCCCATCGAGCAGCAGATGAATGGCGTGCAGAACATGCTGTACCTGCAGTCCACCAACGGCAGCGACGGGACGATGACGATGGTCGTCACGTTCGCGGTGGGCTCGGACATCGACACCGACAACGTCCTCAGCCAGAACCGCTACTCGCAGGCACAGTCCAGCCTTCCGCAGTCGGTGCTGAACTACGGCGTCACCATCCAGCCCTCGTATTCCTTTCCGCTCATCATCGTCTCGCTCTTCTCGCCGGACAACCGCTACGACCAGACGTTCCTCGGCAACTACGCCACCATCAACATCGTCGACGCGCTCAAGCGCATCCCGGGTGTGGGGAACGTCGTCCTGTATGGCTCGGCCAACTACGCGATGCGCATCTGGGTGAACCCGGACTTGCTCACCCGGCTCAACCTCACGGTGAACGACCTCGCCGAAGCGGTGAAGCGGCAGAACGCCGTCAACCCCTCCGGCCAGGTCGGGGCCGAACCGGCTCCGCCGGGCCAGCAATTCACCTACACGGTGCGCGCCCCGGGCCGCCTGGTGACGGCCGAGGACTTCGGCAACGTCATCGTCCGGCTGAACCCGGACGGTTCCACCGTCCGGCTCAAGGACGTGTCCCGCATCGAGCTCGGGTCCCTCATCTACTCGCAGGAAGGCCGCTACAACGGTCAGCCGGCGGGCGTCATCGCGGTGCAGCAGGCGCCTGGGTCCAATGCGCTCGAAGTCGTGGCCGGGGTGAAGAGAACTTTCGCCGAGCTCCAGCCGAAGTTCCCGCCCGGCATGACCTACGACGTCTCGCTGGATACGACGCTTCAAATTAGCGAGGGCATGCACGACATCATCAAGACTCTCTACGAGGCGATGATTCTCGTCATCCTCGTGGTCTTCATCTTCCTGCAATCCTGGCGCGCCACCCTCATCCCGATGATTGCCGTACCAGTGTCGTTGGTGGGGACCTTCGCCGTCTTCCCCCTCCTCGGCTTCACCGTGAATACCCTCTCGCTTCTCGGGCTGGTGCTGGCCATCGGCCTGGTGGTGGACGACGCCATTGTCGTTGTGGAGGCCGTGGAACATCACATCGCCAAGGGGATGACGCCGAAGGACGCGACCTTCAAGGCGATGGAGGAGGTGCAGGCACCCGTCATCGGCATCGCCCTCATCCTCGCGGCCGTCTTCATCCCCACCGTCTTCCTGGCCGGCATCACCGGCCGGCTGTACCAGCAGTTCGCGGTCACCATCGCCGTGTCCGTCCTCATCTCCGCCTTCAACGCGCTGACGTTGAGTCCGGCCCTGAGCGCGATGTTGCTGCGCCCCAAGAAGGCCCAGAAGGGCTTGTTGGGACGTCTCGGCGACCGCTTCAACCGGTGGTTCGACCGCGTCACGGAAGGCTACGGCAAGCTCTCCGCGGGCCTCATCCGCAAGATGGTGCTTCCGCTCGCCTTCCTGGTGGGCGTCGGGGTGGTGGACGGGCTGGTGGGCGGCCGGCTGCCGGGCGGCTTCGTCCCTCAGGAGGACCAGGGCTACGCGGTCATTTCCTTCCAGCTTCCCAACGCGGCCTCGCTGCAGCGGACGCGGGAGGTGGGAAAGAAGCTGGAGGAGATTCTCAAGCAGACGCCGGGCGTCCGCAGCTACAACGTCATCAACGGCCTCAACATGCTCGCTGCCAATTCGGCGAGCTACGTCGGCACCGCCTTCGTCTCCTTCAAGAACTGGTCCGAGCGGGAGACGCCCGAGGAGCGCGCCGATGGCATCCTCCGCCGCCTCAACGCCGCCTTTGCCGCCATTCCCGAGGCGCGCATCGTCGCCTTCCCCCCGCCGGCCATCCCCGGCATCGGCACCGCGGGCGGCTTTGACGTCATGGTGCAGGACCGCTCCGGCGGGAGCGAGCAGTTCCTAGCTGAAAATGTCGCCAAGCTGGTGCAGGCGCTGAACAAGCGGCCGGAGATTGGGGGCGTGCTACCCAACTTCGCTCCCTCCGTCCCGCAGCTCTTCGTGAATGTGGACAAGGACAAGGTCCTCAAGCAGGGCATTGCGCTGAGCAACGTCTACGACACGCTGCAGGCATTCCTCGGCGGGATGTACATCAACCAGTTCAATCGCTTCGGGCGAACCTGGAACGTCTACATGCAGGCGGAAGCGCAGTACCGGCTCGAGCCCAAGGACCTCCAGAGCTTCTACGTCCGCAACAGCGCGGGTGAGATGGTGCCCTTGTCCACCCTGGTCAGCGTCGAGAGCATCGGCGGCCCGCAATTCACGGTACGCTTCAACCTCTTCCGGTCGGCCGAGCTCCTCGGGAGCGCCAGACCAGGCTTTAGCAGCGGCCAGGTGATGAAGGCGGTCGAGGAGACGGCGAGGGAGGTGCTGCCGGCCGGCATGGGCATCGCCTGGACCAACATGTCCTTCCAGGAGAAGGCGGCCGAGGGCGGGGCGACGCAGATTTTCGTCCTCAGCCTGGTCTTCGTCTTCCTCATCCTCGCGGCGCTGTATGAAAGCTGGTCGCTTCCCTTCAGCGTGCTCTTGTCGACGCCCGTCGCCATCTTGGGGGCCTTCGCCGGCCTCGTCATGCGGAGCTTCGACTTCGACGTCTATGGGCAAATCGGGCTCATCATGCTCATCGGCCTGGCCGCGAAGAACGCCATCCTGATTGTGGAATTTGCCAAGGCCGAGCTCGAGAAGGGCCGGCCGCTGGTGGACGCTGCCCTGGCCGGCGCCAAGCTGCGGCTCAGGCCCATCCTCATGACGTCCTTCGCCTTCATCCTCGGCTGCGTCCCGTTGTGGCTGGCTGCCGGCGCCGGGGGCAACTCGCGGAAGATTCTCGGGACCGTCGTCATCATGGGAATGCTGGCCGCCACGGGCATTGCCATTTTTCTGGTGCCCGCGCTCTTCGTCTTCATGGAGAAGCTCACCGGCCACAAGGACGCCGCCCAGAAGCCCGGCGTCGCGACTCCCGTCGCGCCGCCGGAGGGAGCGGGAGGACACCCATGAGGCGGCACACGCCCCGGGCGCCGCTGCTGCTGCTGGCCCTCCTTGGGGGCTGCACCGTCGGACCGAATTACCAGCGGCCGCCGGTGCCAATGACGGAAGCTTTCCGGGACCAGGTGAAGCCGGCGGATGCGCAGTCCTTTGCCGACGTGCCCTGGTGGGAACTTTTTGAGGACGGCGCGCTGCGGGACCTCATCGTCCAGGCGCTTCAAAACAACCCCGACATGCGCATCGCGGCGGCACGGGTGGAGCAGGCGCGCGCCCAGGCGGGAATCTCCGCCGCCCAGGCCTACCCGGCGGTGGGCGCGGGGTTGGGGGCAAACTACAGCCGGGGCAAGTTCATCCCCGGTCAAACCACCCCTACTTATGGCTCGACGACGCCGCAGCCGATTGGCGCGCAATTCAACGTCGGTGCCGCCTTCAGCTGGGAAATCGACTTCTGGGGGAAGTTCCGCCGCGGAACGGAGGCCGCCGTCGCCCAGTTCCTCGCCAGCGAAGACGGCCGACGGGGCGTCATCGTCAGCCTCATCGCCGACGTCGCCTCGTCCTACGTGCTGCTGCGCCAGCTGGACGCGCAGCTCGAGATTGCCAATGCCACGGTGAAGAACTTCGAGAAGACGTTCGAGCTCTACACCACGCGACTAGAGGGAGGGTACGGGTCCAAGCTCGAAGTGACGGTCGGCCAGGCCCAGGTCAATGACGCCCAGGCGACAGCGCTCGACTTGCAGAGACAAATTACTGACCAGGAGAACCGAATCTCCTTCCTGCTGGGGCGACCACCCGGGCCCGTTCCCCGCGGGCAGACACTCACGCAGTTTGTCGTCCCGCCGAACATCCCCCCCGGTCTTCCCTCCTCGCTGCTCGAGCGGCGACCAGACGTCCACCAGGCCGAGGAGCAACTCATCGCCGCCAACGCCCTCGTTGGCGTGGCGCAGGCGAATTTCTACCCGTCCATCAGCCTCACCGGAGTTCTGGGCTTGGCCTCCCCAGACTTGACGAAGCTTTTCACCGGCCCCTCGTTCGTCTGGTCCGCCGGAGGCACCGCCAGCTGGCTCGCGCCCATTTTTCAGGGCGCACAGCTGAAGGGCCAATATGACGCGGCCTGGGCGAGTTGGCTTGGGTCCGAGGCGTTTTATGAGCGGAGCGTCCTCAATGCCTTCCAGGAAGTGGCGAGCTCTCTTAACGACACCGCCGCCCTGGGGCCCGTCCTGCAGCAGCGCGAGTCCCAGGTGAAGAGTCTCGCCGAGGCCGTGGAGCTGTCCCTGGACCGCTTCGAGGGCGGCGTTACCAGCTATCTTGAAGTCACCTACAATCAGAACAACCTTTTCCCCGCCCAGCTCAACCTGGCGGCCGTCCGGGCGCAGCGGTACCTGGCCCTCATCAGCCTGTACCGGGCCCTGGGCGGCGGATGGCAGGTTCCGAAGGCTGAGGCCACGGCCACCCCGGCGGGAAGCAATCCCGTCGACGCCCCGGCGAAGTGACGTCCTCAGCAGGCCACTAGCGGGCTCGGCGGAGGAGGAGCGTCTGGAGGCTACGTCCAGAAACGCCCTCGCCGAGTGCCGTCGGCCCGTGCGAGCCTCTCAACGTCCGTGCCAAAGCCACTGAAATTTCAGGGAAGCGCTTTTGGTGTCGGCTTCAACGTCGCGGCGGACTCCTCGGAGCTACTCGAAGAGGCGCGCCTACGAATGCCGCCCACCTGGCGACCCGGGCGTGGTGGGCGTCCGACGCGAAGGTACGGGTTGGCGCACGCTGCGGACGGAGTCCTGGTCACCTCCGACAACCTCACGCTTGGTCGCGGCCTTTCGCACCTGGGGGCCCTCGACGTCCTGGAGAGCGACCTGCAGCTTTTCGTCGCCCAGCACTCGCGGGCGTTCGTCTTTGTCCATGCAGGAGTGGTGGGCATTGGTGGAAAAGCTCTTGTCCTTCCGGGCACTTCGGGTGCTGGCAAGACGACACTGGTGCGCGCCCTCTTGGAAGCGGGCGCGACCTACTACTCAGACGAGTACGCACTCCTGGACGGCGAAGGCCGCGTGCATCCGTACCCGCGGGCGCTCTCGGTGCGGACACCGGATGGAGCAAAAGTCCGCGTCCCGGTTCACGACTCAGTGGCCCGAACGGGGAGACCCGCCCTGCCCCTCGGACTTGTTGTCCTGACAGAATATTTCAGGGGCGCCCGCTGGCGGCCCAAGCCCCTTGGGCGAGGAGAATTGGCGCTCGCACTCCTCACCAACACCGTCCCAGCCCGGGAACGGCCAGCCGAGGTGCTGGCGACCCTCGCCAAGGCCGTGTCCAAAGCAGAGGGGTTTCGGAGTGTTCGCGGCTCAGCGGCGGGCGCGGCCCAGACCCTATTGCGCTTGGCGGCCCCGCCCTCAAGCGGTGCTAGTCTGCCTCCTCATGCCCGTCCCGCGCGACTTCGTCCCACAGCCCCGCCGCCGAGGCATCGTCTCCCAGGAGGTCGACGATGAGACGTTGCTCTACGTCGAGGAGACGCACCAAGCATCCTCGCTAAACGGTCCTGCGAGTCGAATCTGGGCTCTCTGCGACGGAAAACGCCAGCTCAAAGAGATAGCTGCCGAGACCGGCCTTGCCCCTGACGTGGTGAGCACTGCCCTGAGGCAGTTCTCCGATGCGGGGCTTCTTGAAAACGGCGCCGAACTGCATGGCGTCAGCCATTCTCGCCGACTGTTCGTAGGCCTTGGCCTCGCCGGACCGGTCATCCTAATGGTCATGGCGCCCTGGGCAAAAGCAGCGGCTTCTACTTGCCTGGGGACTGGAGCCGCATGTGCCTCCGGCGGCCAGTGTTGTAGCGGTGTGTGTATACCCAACGTCAATGTGTGCAGTTGACTGTCCTTATCGCCCCCGCCGAGCGTCATCTGGTTCCCCGCTCTTCATTAGCCGGTTTAGGCCTCTTTCCCGTTGGCGAGAGCGCTGGACGCTCGTCAATCAACCTCTTGGGACTCTGATTCTCGCCGTCGCGATCGCAATAGCGATGTTGCCCGCATCGACGGAAGGATTGGCTGCTTGGCCTGCGAGGCAAACTTGGAAGACAGCGCCGCCCTCAACTAAGCCGACGCTTCGGCCGGAGCATTAACGGGTCAATTAGGCCGCACCTATGGGCCAGTCGTGAATGGCCACACTACACTCTGCGCTTCCGTGGAGTCGACGAACGACAGCTGATATAGACCACCAGTTCCTGCAAACGCGTCCACCGTGTTCACGGGGCCATAGCCGATAACTTGCCAAAGGTATTTCGTAGTTGGGGAAATCGGTAACCCTGCGTCTGCGAGGTCCGGGATGGTCGCTGTCGCCGCAATGGTAACGACGTAAAAGCTGCCGGCGCAGAACTCTGACTATTGATCGCCAGGAGGTACACACCGGGCGAAGGACGAGTCCACGTGAAGGGGGTCGTGAGGTTTACGCCCGTCGCGGAAGCTGCAGGATTGGTTAACGTCGGACTGGCAGGGACGTTGAGCACCATTCCACTTTGGTTCGCCGCTAGATTCGTGCGCTGAGCAGAGCTGAACTCCCCGGCATCACTCTCGGTAATCGCAGCGACGGTGAGCGAGGTATTGGGAATCGCGGGTGTCGTGTATGCAAAAGCGGCGCTGTTCGAGAGCTGCAGAATGAACCGCAAGTTGACACTTGGGGCGACTAGCAGGGACATTGTTTTAATGAAGTTGTTGTAACCAGCTGGCGCATTGACCGTTCCCGTCAATACGCCGGTCGCAACTGGGGCCAAGTTGACGTTCTGACCACTAAGCGTACCCATGTCTTGTAGCGAAATGCCGCTCAGCACTCCATACCCCGGGTAGTCCGCCGGAAGGCCGGCGACGTTGTGGACCTGCAACGCATAGAGGGCGCCGGTCGCGGTTGCCGGCCCCAGCCAGTTGACGATGGGCGAGTAGATTCCTGTTGAGTGGTCGCCCAGGGTCTGAGGAGCCGTTGGCGGCGACGAGAAGAGAAATCAGTCACGTAACCAGCAGGCTCTGCAAAAAGTGCCGCCGTCGAATTGACCTGAGAGTGTTGAGCTTCGATCAGTGGCCGCGACAGAGATGTTCCGTAGCGTCGGATCCAGCCGCGTGAGACCGACGTATTCGACGGCGTGACTCTGGGGTGATGACGGTTGCGTTGTAAGAGAGCTGCGGAACTTTGTTAATGGTGAAGCCTCCGTCGGCATCAGTTGCAGCGCTCTGGCTAAACGTTCCGCTGGAAATCAGGACCGTTAAACCCGCACCTGGTTGCCCAGTTTGGTCCACGACCGCTCCGGCGACCGTGTTTGAGGGGGGTACAACCACGCCAGCATCCGCAGTGTTCTGACCAATTGCATTTGCTGCAACGAGAACGAACTCAGTGGTTGCCGTCACTCCAACGGTCGTTGTGCCCGCGTCTGGCGGCAACAGAAGACCCCCATCCGGGTAGACACGCACCTCGGTTGCACCGGTCACATCCCAGGCGAGCATCACTAGACCGCCGGTCGTGGGCAGGACAGACGGCGTGGCTGTGAAACTGTTGATGTGGGGACCTGGGCCCTCGACGGGTACAGGACAGGCTTTCGTAGTGCTTCCGCTCGGACCAGTCGCGGTCAGCGTGAAGGTGGTCGTCGTTGTGACCGTCACGACGGTGCTGCCAGAGGTCGGCGGGTTCACAACGCCAACGCCGTTGTCGATGGACAGGCTGATCGCCCCGGTGACGTTCCATGACAGCGTCACCGATCCGCCCGGGTACGGAACCGGGGAGGGGCTGCAGGTGAAACTCACGATGTCGGGAAGATTCACGGGGCTGCCGCCACACGTACATCCGGCCAGCGCTGCGAAGAGCAGCGCCGTGAGGACTAGGCGGGTCGGAACCATTTGCATCCCTCCACATTAGCCGAGACGTCCGCACACCGACGTGGGACCGCACGCAGGACATTCGGCGTCCGCCCCAATTCTCTCACCATCGCGCCTGCGAAAACGAAACTGGCTGGGCAACCTCGCCAGCAGATGTGGATGGTACGCTGAAGCGCCATCAAAGGGCTTCGAACTGCGCGACCGGCGTCGGCGGTCAAGCTCAGCCATGACGCCACCCGTTATTACGCCCGTCCTTCTGGCCGGAAAAATTCAAGTGGAGCACCGCGGCCCAGAATTGGTGGCTGGCGATAGGCGCCATCCCGCCAGAGCCTACCAGTCGTCGAGCCGCTGCGGTCGGAGTCCGGGCACCCGGACGCTGCGGCGTTAAGCGCGCTCTCGCCCCTTCCTCAGTCTTTTCCAGGTGTGGCGGATTCGGGCCTAGCCAGTGCTAGGATTGAAAAAATGTCCAACCCGCGCGCGTTTGTCCCGCGGCCTCGGCGCGAAGGGGTCGTCACCGAGCACGTCGAAGGTGACACGTTGCTCTATGTCGGGGCAACGCACCAAGCCCTGTGTCTTAACGCTTCCGCCGCCCGCATCTGGGCGCTGTGCGACGGGGAGCGAACGGTTGAAACAATCGCGACCGCGGCCAAGCTGGACCGTGACATGGTTGCGCGGGCGATTGGTCAGCTAGGTGAGGCAGGGTTACTCGACAACAGCGTTGACCTCCCGCCGCTGGTTAGCCTCCGTCGTCGGCGAATGCTGACGGCTGGACTGGCGGCCATCCCGATCATCCTGCTGGTCACCGCGCCGAAGGCAGCGCACGCCGGGTCCGCGTGCACGCCAAACGGCGCTGAGTGCAATATCAACACCCCGAAGTGCTGTAACAACACCCCTTGCCCTCCCACGGGAGGAACTTGCTGATGGCGCCGCCTACCCCTCGGAGGCCGCCCCTGGGTTCGGCCATCGCAGCGGTGCTGCGCTCCTCTTGGAGGGAGATTCCGGAGGCACCAGCCGACCTAGGAGAGGCCCTTTCAACGACAGCCGGCACGCTGCTCGAGACGGGCTGCGGGGCCCTCGCCTGGTGGCGCGTGCGCGATTCCTCCCTCGCTTCGGCGACGAGCGCCCTTCCGCTGCGAGAGGCCTTCCGACTGCACAGCCTTCAGGCAGCCGTTCACGCGAAGCGCCTTGGGCACGTCATCGAACATTTTAACGCCGCTGGAATGGCGCCACTTGTGTTCAAGGGCTGGGCCATGGCGCGGCTGTATGCGAAGCCAGGTCTCCGCCCGTATGGAGACGTCGATGTGCTCGTGGATAGCGCTGACGAGCCAAAGGCCCAAGCGGTGCTGGCGAGCCTTTCCGGCGAGCTTCGCAGCTTTGTCGACCTCGACATGCGGGTCTTGCGCCGCTTTCTTCCTGACCGAAGCTTTGCCGAACTCCTGGAGCGAAGCTCTCTGGAGACAGTGGAAGGCGGCCAGTTCCGGGTGCTCGCCCCCGAGGACCACCTCCGCCTCGTCTGTCTGCACCAGCTCGACCACGGCGGCTGGCGACCACTCTGGCTGTGCGACGTGGCGGCCTTCATCGAGTCACTTCCTGCACAATTTCGCTGGGAGCTTTGTCTCGCCGGAAACCGTCGGCTCAGCGAGGCGGTCGTGGCCCTCGTCGCCCTGGCCGAGGAGTTGCTCGGCGCCCGCCTGCCCCCCGGGGCGCCTCGCGCGACCGTGCCCCTATGGTTCCGCCGATCGATTCTGCACGCCTGGGCTGGAGGCTTCCAGTCCCCACCCGACTCACTCCTGGAACTCCGCCGTCTCGGCTGGCGACGGGCGGGCGCGGCGGTGCGCGCGCGCTGGCCAGACCCGCTCACCGCGACTCTGCACCTGCGCGCGCCGTTCCGAGTTGTGCCTCGCCCAATTCTTCAGGTGGCCGAGTGTGCTCGACGCGGGGCGCTCTTCCTGCTGCGCTGGTGGCGGGAAGGCCGGTCAAGGCAGCTCTCCGCACTTGCGGCAAAGCACCAAGGACTACCCTCGTGATGACCGCTTGCGCACGCACCACGCTTTTCCTCATCCTTGTCGGCGGGGTGGCTCAGGCTGCGACCTTCACGTGGAATGGGGGCAGCGGAGAGTGGAACACCGCGACCAACTGGACCCCAAATGGGGTGCCCGGCGTCAATGACACGGCCACCTTCAACAGCACCACCGGTGGCACCATCACCATCACGGGCCCAGCCGCTTCCGTTAATTCTCTCACCAAGACCGCTGCAGTCACTGTCACCATCGCCGGTCCCCAGACTTTGACCGTCGGCGCCGGCGGCATAGCCCGCACCGGTGGAAACGCAGCCAACGTCCTGAACATTGCGACGGGTTTGGTCGTTGGCGCCCCAGGAGAGACTTGGACTATCAACGGCCCCGCGAGTACCAACACCTTTAGCGGCGCAATTTCCGGCCAGAATTTCATCAAGGCCGGTGGTGGCACGCTTGTTCTGAGTGGGAACAACAGCTTCTCTGGCGCGAGAATCAACGCCGGGACTGTGCAGGTAACGAACTCGGCGGCTTTGGGGGCTGGCACCATCACGATGGCCGGAGGGACACTCAGCCTCAACAGTGCAGCGGGCTTGAGCCTGCCGGTCACCCTCACCACTGCCGGCAATGCGACGCTGAATGTTCAGGGGGGCACGGTCACGCACTCCGTTGCCAGTGTGGTTGACAACACTCTCAACACCCTGACGTTGACCAGCGGGGGCGGTGCGAGCCTGAGCGTTGGGACGCTGACGGCCAACGGCACGGTCGCAGGCGGTGGGCCCACGCTGACCGTCACCGGGACCCTGACCGGGAGCGGCACGGTCAACCGCGCGGTGACGGTCGGGGCCGGTGCCAACCTCACGCCCACCGGCGCCGGCCTCAACACTGGCGCACTGACGGTGACCAGCAGCACCAAGCTGAACTTCACGGTTGGCTCAACGGTGACCAGGCTGAACGTGACCGGGGCGCTGACGCTTCTCGGAGTCTTGAACGTCTCCCCCGGGGCAGGCTTCGCCGCGAACACCTACACCCTCATCACCACCACGGGCGGCGTCACCGACAACCACACGTTGGCGGTGCCGTCGGCGAGCGTTCCGGCCGGTTTCAACATTGGCTACGTCGTCGCCGGCAACAACGTGAATCTCATCGTCACAGTCCGTGCGCTCGGACTCGCGGTCTCCAAGCTCGAAGCGACGTACGACTCCAGGCACACCCAGGTGGTGTGGGCCACGCAGCAGGAACGCAGGACGCTGGGGTACCGCCTCTGGAAGCAGGACGGTTCCTCCCGCCTCCGCGTCGGGCCAAGCCTTGTGCCGGGCGGTGCCATCCGACTGAGTACGGACCTCAAGGTCGGCCCGACCTACGCCGTTGACGACTGGACCACGCTCCCGGGGGGGACCTACTGGATTGAGGCCATCGGCATGGACGGCCAGAGCAGCTGGCTCGGCCCCGTGACGGCACGACCCGGGGCGCCTCGCTCGGTGTCCGCGCCGCGTCCACAGCCATCGTCTGCACCGCAAGTTCGCGTTCCGGGAGCTGCGGCGACACGGTCCTCGCGGATGGAATCCGTCCTGACGACTGTTGCAACCGCCAAGAGCTGGGACCTGGCGGCCCAACCGGGCGCAAAGGCGTGGGTTCGAGACCCGGGCGTCTACCGGATTGCAGCGCAGGCGCTCTTCGACGCCGGCATCGCCACGGGAGTCTCGGTCAACTCACTGAAGGTTTCGAGCCTTGGCAGTGACGTCTCCTTTCGCGCGACGGCGGCGGACGGCGCCCACCTCAATCCCGGGGATTTCATCGAGTTCTACGGCGAAGGCGTGGACAGCCGGTACACGGACACGCGGGTCTACTGGCTAACCTCCACCCTGGGCGGCGGACCTCAAAACTCCGTGTCAACTGAGACGAGTGGCCCCAGCGCCGGACCAAGCTTCCTGGAGACAGTTCAGTTCGAAGACCGCATCAACTACTTCGGCGGGCTCAAGAATGGAGGACAGCAGAAGTTTTTTGGTCCCTGGGTCTACGACGCACCCGAAGTCCGCACCTACGCGACTCCAGCCATTGACCTCACCTCCTCGCAGGCCGCCAGTCTGGAGGTTGGACTTCAGGGAGTCACTCCCGGAGAACATGGGGTGCGTGTCTCCCTCAACGGCATCGCTCTCGGAGAAATCTCGGGGTCCGGCCACACTTTGATGGTTGGGACGTTCCAGGTTCCTTCGGGCCTCCTGGTCGCCGGCGACAACGTGGTGCAACTGCTCGCGACGGCGCCGGGCGATGCAAGTTTTGAAGCCTACCAGCGGCTGACGTACCCACGCCTGTATCAGTCCACTGGCGGCCCGCTGTATTTCACAGCGCCGGGAGGAACCACGGTCCGCCTGGCGGGCCTCGGTCCGGCGGGAACCACGGTGCTGGACATCACCAACCCCGGAGCCTCCGTCACCCTACCGGTGGCTCCGGACCCGCAAGACGCGGCGGCATTGCTGGTCACGGTTCCATCCGGTGGCCAGCGTTCGCTGTACGCCTACGCCGACACAGACGTGAAGAACCCGGTCTTCATTTCGGCGAACCACGCGAGCAGCATTCACTCGAGCGAAGCGGACTTGGTGATCATCGCGCACTCGACACTTCTTGCGAGCATCCAACCCCTCGTTTCGCAACGGCAGGCCGAAGGCCTGCGGGTGGCGCTCATCGACGTCGACAGCGTCTACGACGAATTCAACTACGGTCAGAAAGACGTCAGTGCCATCCAGGACTTCCTGGCGTACGCGCAAGCGAACTGGGGCCGACCGCCCCGCTATGCGCTGCTGGTCGGCAGTGCGAGCTATAACCCGCGCAACTACGGGGGTGCTCCGGGCGTGGACTTGGTCCCGACGCGTCTGGTCGAAACCGAGTACTCCGAAGCCGGCTCGGATGACGCGCTTGTCCCTTCAGGGGCCGGAGACACACCGACCCTCGCGCTGGGGCGGCTCCCGTTCCCCGACCCGGATTCGGTGAGCCATGCAACGTCGAAGATTCTCGGGCGTGCGCTGGTGACTCCTGCGTCCAGGCTGCTCCTCGTCCACGACCAGGATGACCTCGTCTCCAATTTCACCGCGCAAACCAAGCAGGTGAGAGACGGACTGCGCCCTTTGCGCGCAAGCGAGCTTTGGCGCGCAAATGGCCTTGCCGAGGGTAGCTCTCAGCAGGAGGCCGCGGACTCGGCGCTTCACGACTCGCTGATCGCTGCGCTCGTCGCTGGCCCAGCGGTCGTCAGCTACCTCGGACATGGTGGGGAGGACAGCTGGGCGGGGAACATCCTGATGGGTGAGGACGTTCCGGCCCTTTCCTCGAGCGCAGGAGCATCGGTGTTCTACGCGGGCACTTGTGCAAATGGCGACTTCGTGGACCAAGGCCAGGAATTTCTAGCCGGGGCTTTGCTATCCGCACCGAGCGGCGGCGCTTGGGCGATGGTGGCGTCATCGGGAGCGACCAATCCCGGCACCGAGCAGCCGGCCCTCGCCGTGCAGCTGTTTCAATCGAGCCTCTTCGACGGAAGTACCCTGGGGGAGGCCATGGTTCTCGCAAAGAGCGCCGTGTTCGACCCCGACATCCGAACCACCTTCACGCTCTTCGGAGACCCCAGTGCGCGCATGGCGCCAGCGAAACAAGGCGATTCGGTTATCACCGTAAAGGGCGTTCAGTCCAGCGCGGCTGGCGGTTGCGGGACCCCCGGCAATCCCTTCTTGGGGGCCCTCCCCTTCGTGGCGCTAGCGCTCCTGTTGAATGGGCGGCACCGAGCTACCGTTCGCATCCGCCGCCGCTAGTGGGAGGCTCGCGCTGGCGCAGGGCCGGCGGTCTAGGAACCGCGATTCTTCGAAAACATCACATCGCGTCGGCAGCTCGGCTGGTCGCCCGAAACTCCGAGCGCCTAGTGGGTAACCCTGGCTCGCTGCAACTCGCCGGGAAGCCGCCCGGTGACCGCTGCAAACCACATCTTGAAGTCCGCCGCGAACGACCACCGCGGATACCGGAAAGTCGCCGGGCGGTTGTGTTCGACGAAGAAGTGCCCCACCCATGCGAAGGCGTAGCCGCAGACCAGCGCGGCCGGTAGCAGCCACCAGCGGGCCGTGGTCACGGCGGACAGCGCCAGCAGCAGTGACAGGGTGGTGCCGACAAGGTGCAGGGCGCGCGTCCCGGGGCGGCTGTGCTCGCCCAGGTAGTACGGCCAGAACTGCGTGAAGCTTCGAATTCGCTCGGACACGGGTGTTCTCCCCTACCCAAAAGACGCTACCCCAGCTTTTCGAGGCGCGTCGCCTACCGCCAGGGGCCTCAGCGGCCGTAGCCACCCGGCCGGGGCTGGTACCCCAACTCGGCCAGAAACGTCCGGCATTCGCCCACCAGCGGGCCCTCCAGGCCCGGTGCACAGGCCACCACGTCCCCCACGGCGAGGTCGAGCGGTGCGCCGTCGATGCGGCGGCATAGCCCACCGGCCTCCAGCACCAGCAGCGCACCGGCGGCCACGTCCCAGGGTTTGAGGCCAAACTCGAAGTAGCCGTCGAAGCGTCCGGCGGCAAGCCAGGCCAGTTCCAGGGCCGCGCTCCCCATCCGGCGGATGCCCTGCGCCTTGCGGATGAAGCGCTGGAGCAGGCCCATCGGCCCTTCGGGGTGCTGTTGGACATTGTACGGGAAGCCGGTGCAGAGCAAGGAACGCTTCAAGTCGACGGCCTCTGAGATGTGCAGCGCCACGCCGTTGCAGGTGGCTCCACGCCCGCGCGCGGCGGCGAAGAGTTCGTCCTTGAGCGGCTCATACACCGCGCCGGCGAGGAGCCCCTCCGGTCCCTCCACGGCCACGGAGACGCAGAAATGCGGCACGCGGTGCGCGTAGTTGGTGGTGCCGTCGAGGGGGTCGACAATCCACCGGTACACCCCGGCGCCCGAGGTCCCGCTTTCCTCGGCCAGAAAGGAATGCTGTGGGTGGCGCGAGCGGAGAAGGCCCAGGACGGCCTCCTCGCTGGCCTTGTCCGCGTCCGTGACGAGGTCAATGCCGCCCTTGAAGCTGATGGTGCGCGCACCCATGAAGGAGGCCCGCAGCACCTCGCCGCCGAGGCGGGCGGCCGCTTCGGCCGAGGCAAGCAGGACTTCGAGTGATTCGACGTCCGACGTCACGGTTTGGGGGGCGTCGTCAGCATGAGATTGACCTTCTCGGCGATGAGGTCTGCGGTGCCTTGCTCGGTGAAGACGAGGTTGCCGGCCTGGTCGAAGACCCAGGTGGTGGGCATGTTCTGCAGGCCCAAGCTCTGCGTCAGCACTCCGCCGCCCGGGTCTAGGAGGACGGGCAAGTCGATGTGAAACGTCATGAGAAACGGCTGTACCACCCCGCTGGCCGTGTCGATGTTGACCGCGTAGACGCGCACGCCCTGCGCAGCCCACTGCTTGGCAAGGGCGTCTAGCTTCGGGAGCTCCGCCTGGCACGGCTGGCACCAGCTGGCCCACGCGTCGAGCACGAGAATGTGGCCGCGGTCGTCGGCGAAGGAGTGCTGCGCAGTGCCTGCCGGCCAGACGGGCAAGGAAAAGGAAATCGGCCCCCCGAGGGCAGGTTTCGCCGGCGGGGCGCTGGCACATCCGGACAATGCTGCCACCAGGCCGACAACGAGGATGTGCTTCACGTTCCACCTCCCAGAGGGTGAGCAGCTGCACTGGAGAGCGCGGCGACTCTGTTGCCGTGCCAGCCCTTGTCCTACCAGGAAACCTTGCCCGGTCCGCTAGACGCGGAGAAAACCGTGCCGGGACTTCATGCCGGGTGACGCCCGCGCAGCCGCTCGATGAGGGAGGCGTGAAAGCCGCCGAAGCTGCCGTTGGACATGACCAGGACGACGTCGCCCGGACGGACGCCCTGTGCCACCTGGTCCACCAGTGCGGGCACTTCGTGCTCGGCGTCCGCCTGGAGGCCACGGGCGCGGAGGTCCGCCACCAGCCGCGGGACGTCGAGCTCCTCGCCCTCGGGAACACGGTCATGGCGTGCAGGAATCCGAAGGCTGACCCGGGCCGCCCCGTCAAACGCCGTCGCATAGGCCGCCTGGTGTAGCCGGCGCCGCGAGGTATTGCTGCGCGGCTCGAAGACGGCCCACAGGCGCCGGCCGGGGAAGCGGCCCAGCATCGCCTGAACGGTTTCGCGCACCGCCGTCGGGTGGTGGGCAAAGTCGTCGATGATGGCCACGCCGTCGACTTCCGCGCGGAGTTCCTGACGCCGCCGCACCCCGGCGAAGCTGGCGAACCCGGCTTTGGCCGCGTGGAAGGGGACGCCCAATGAGGAGACGACCGCCCAGGCGCCGACCGCGTTCTCCACGTTGTGAAGGCCAGGGACTTTCAGTTCCACCCTACCCAGGGCCACCCCTGCCTCGACCAGGGTGAAGCGTGTTCCACCGGGGCCTTGCTCCACCGAGTCCGCCCAGACGTCGGCGCGTGTACCTGGAGACCGTGCGTACAGGACGCAGCGGCAGCGGGCGGACCGAGCGACGTCGAGAGCCAGGGGCCAGTGGGCGCTGACGGCGAGAAAGCCGTCCTCGGGGAGCAGCTGGACGAAATGCTGGAAGGCCGATTGGTAATGCGCCTCGTCCCGGTAGATGTCGGCGTGGTCCAGCTCGAGGCTGGTCAGCATGGCCGTGCGCGGGCGGTAGTGCAGGAACTTGGGTCCCTTGTCGAAGTAGGCGGTGTCGTACTCGTCCCCCTCGACGACGACGTGCGGCCCCTCGCCGACGCGGAAGCTGACTCCACCGTTCTGTGCCACCCCGCCCACCAGGAAAGACGGGTCCAGGCCGGCGGAGACCAGCAGGTGGGAGAGCAGGGCCGACGTCGTTGTCTTCCCGTGCGTCCCGGTCACCACCACTGGGTGGCGACCGGCGAGGAAGAGCGAGCCAAAGGCCGCAGGAAAGCTCATCTGTGGAAGGCCCCGCTCGCGCGCCGCCGTCGCTTCCGGGTTGACGCGGCGGATGACGTTGCCCACCACCACCAGGTCTGGTCTCGTCACGTCGAGGTTCTCAGCGCGGTAAGGGGTGAGCACGTCAATCCCAAAGGCGCGCAGCATGTCGCTCATCGGCGGGTAGACGTCCGTGTCGCTGCCGCTGACGACGTAGCCCCGGGCCTTCAGCATGCCAGCGAAGCTGCCCATGCCGCTGCCGGCGACGCCGAGGAGGTGGACCCGCTGGATGGCGTCCGGAGCGATTTCCGTCAGCACGTTTCCCTCGTCAGAATTCACCGGGAGGGATTTATTCGAGACCAAGCGCCACCACCACCCGGTCGTGGAAGCGTGGTCGAAACCCCTGAATGCCCACATTGTCGCGGCCCCGGGCCGTGCGGTTGGTCACCAGGGCCACCACCAGGTCCCGACCCCGGTCCACCCACAGGCTGGTGCCGGTGAAGCCGAGGTGTCCAAAGGCGCCCGGAGGGCTGTTGCCGAGGTGTGCGCCGGCAGAGGAGCCATAGGGGGAGGGGGTGTCGAAGCCGAGCCCGTGGACCCCCCCGGGGAGGGGCGAGACGGCTCGCTCCCAGAGGCGGGCCGGGGCGATTCGCCCGGCGCCCGCGAGCTCCTCGAGCGTGGCCTGGCCGAAGCGAGCGACGTCCTCGGCACTGCCGAAGAGCCCCGCATGCCCGGCGACCCCGTCGAGAATCCACGCGTTGTCGTCGTCCACCTCTCCGGCGCGCGAGGGCTGCGGTTCAATCCCGGCCCAGTCGTAACCCTGGCCCGGCGCCGGGGGGCGCGGACGCACCTGTCCAGTCACGGGCAACCCCTCCCAGTTGCCGGCGCAGGGGTCACGCGTGTCGTGCCCACGTCCGGACAGCCGGTGGAAGTGCGCACCGAGGCCCAGCGGCTCCCGCACCCTGGCGTCGTAGAGGGCGTCGAGGGGCTTGCCCGCCAAGTCAGCCAGGATTTCGCCGAGGAGGAGGAGGCCCAAATCGCCGTACGTCTGCGCGGCATCGGGCGGGGCAACCAGGGGCGTCCGGACGACGGCTTCGACCAGTCGAGCACGGACGGCAAACCGGGTGGCCGCCGTGCAGTCCGGCGAGAGCAGGTCCGGCAGTCGCTGAATGGGCTCCGAAAAGAGCGGCAACCACGTCGGCAGCCCGGAGGTGTGCGTGAGCAACTGTCCGAGCGTGACGCCTGCGTCTGCCGCAGGAGTCCCAGGATGGAAGCGGGACACCGGTGTCTCGGGGTTGACGGCGCCGTCGGTCCACACCCGCAGGAAGAGTGGGACGGTGCACATGGCCTTGGTGAGACTGGCCAAGTCGAAGGGCGTGTCGCGCGAGACGCCACCGGCAGCGCCCCGGAAGACAGGCGCGCCCTTGTGCCAGACGGACGCCTGGGCCGACGGGAAGCTGCCGTCGCTGACGCCGGCGTCGAGCAGCGCCTGGAGCGGGTCGGTCACTGAGTCGCTGCCTCCAGCGGGGTGAGGGTGCCTGCACCGGCGTCCAGGCGGACACGTGTCCCGAGGGCGAGCGGCATGTTCACCGGCCCGTGTCCGACTGGGAAGCCGACCGCGCACGGCAGGCGCGTCTCCTCGGCCAGCGAACGCAGCACGTCCCGCGCCGTGAAGTCCGCATCAGTGCGCTCGCAGTTGGTGAAGCCGCCCAGCGCGATGCCAGCCAATCCCGCCAGGACTCCAGCGTTGCGCAGGTGTGTCCACAGCCGGTCGAGGCGGTACGGCTGCTCACCGTCGTCCTCGAGGAGGAGAACGGCGCCGCGCATGTCCGGCAGCCAGGGCGTGCCGAGGATGGTCGTCAGCACGGTGAGGTTACCTCCAAGGAGCGGCCCCTCCCCAACGCCCGGGACGAGAGGCGTCGCGCCGGTGAGCGGGGGCGGGAGGCCCCCTTCGAGCAACTGGAACAGCTGGTCGAGCACCCCTGGGGCTTGTTCCCCCAGCTGCGTCACCACCGGCCCGTGGATGCTGATTCGGCCGTGCGCCTGGAGCGCCGCATGCAGGACGGTGACGTCGGAGCAGCCGACGAAGAGCTTGGGCGGAAAAGCGCCCAGCTCCAGGAGGGGAAGCAGTCTTCCCGCTCCGCTGCCACCCCGGCTGCAGAAGACGGCGCGGACCTCCGGGTCGAGGAGCGCTGCCCGAAGGGCCTCGGCGCGGACGGCGTCTGGCCCGGCCAGGTAGCGCTGCCGCTCGAGGGCGTGAGCGTCGAGGGTCGGCCGGTAGCGCGACGCAAGTCGCTCAATGCCACGCCCGAGACCCTCGCGGTCGACGGGACTCGACGGGCTGACGATGGAGATGCGGTCTCCAGGCCGGAGCGACGGGGGGCGAACCATCCAGCACCAAAGGCTAGCACCGGGGCGCTTGCGGGCCAGCGGACGACTTCCCCTCCGCTCCGCTGGCGTCGTGGGCCGTACCCCCACGAGGGCCCACCGTCGTCAGCGCCTGGCTTGCCTTACGGGCCTGCCCCAGCGCCCGCGGACCCGGCGGAGGGCGCCGGCGGCACCGCTACCGCGTCACTTGGCCGTCCCCGCCTTGGGGTGGGCCCAGAGAAAGTCCAGCACCGCTTCGGGCCAGGCCGGCAGGGCAAAGTTCGGCACGTGCCCAGCCCCTTCCAGCTTCCAGTGCTCGACGGCCACCCCCGCCGGACAGCCAGCGAAGGAGGACACGGACGTATCGGCCGTGGTGCTTTCGCACGTCAAGTGCAGCTGCTTGCCGGGCGTCCGCTCACCCTGGCAGCGGTCAGCCTTGGCCCAGAAGGCGAGAGTGGCGTCGGCCGAGGCGTAGGCACCCAGAAAGCCGGCCTTGCCACCGCCGTACTGGATGAGACGGTCCGCCGTCCCATGCACGGTGAGGACAGACACGGGCTTCACGGGGTGACACCTGCCCGTGTCGACCGCTCCGGCCAAGCTGACAATGGCCGCGATGCGGTCGCTGCGTGCACAGGCCAGGCGGTTGGCCATGAGGGCGCCGTTGGAATGGCCGACGACGAAGATGCGGTTGGAGTCGGCCCCGAACGCCGCGATGACGTCCTGAAGAACGGCGGTGAGGTAGACCAGGTCGTCCGGTGCGACAGAAGAGAGGTGCCTGCCGGCATTCCAGTACAGGGCGCCCTTGGCGTCTGGCGTCCCATTCGGCTTCACCAGGATGAAGCCCCGCTTGTCCACCAAGGAATCCAAGTCGAAGTAGCGCGATTGCGACTCGCCGTTGCTGGTGTAGCCATGGAGGAGCAGCAGGACGGGGAACCCCGCTCTCGGTGCCGCAGGAACGTGCACGCAGTACTTCCGTCCGAGGACCGAGCGCTCCCCCCCGAGGCACGCCGGCTTTTCGCCACGGCGAATGCCCTCGAAGGCGCACGACCGGTCGGCCGTCTGTGCGTGGGGGACGGGCGGCCAAAGGAAAGCCCCGAAGACGACAAGCCAGCGCGCCGTGCCGAGCCTCATGCCCCTACCCCCGTCCGCCGACGGACGATGCTACAGCCGATGGCAGTTCAGGGGGGCCTTCCCAAAGTGGGCGCGGTGCCAGACGGCCCACCGTGGGCGGGCCGCGGCTGGCGGGGCAGTCGAGGCCGCGACAGCCATTCCACTGGGAGGCGGCGGGCCGGCTGGGCAGGTCCCCCCCCCAGACGAGGGGCAAGGGATGGCTGGCGTTGACATTCAAGATGGTAAGTTTTAACTTACCGTTAGTTATGACTAACGCTGCGCGATGCTTTACCGCGCTGGGGGACCCCACGCGGCGAGAGATTTTCGAGCGCCTCTCCCGCCGGCCCATGTCCGTCGGCAAGCTCGCCTCGGGGCTGCCGGTGACACGTCCGGCCGTCTCGCAGCACCTCAAGGTGCTTCGGCTCGCTGGCCTGGTGGCGGAGCGCCAGGAGGGAACCCGGCATCTCTACCGGGTCGACCCGCGTGGAGTTCAGCTGATGCAGGCCTATCTCGAGCGCTTCTGGAGCCAGGCCCTCGCCGCCTTCGCGGTGGCAGCCAACACGGAGGACGACACGTGAACAGCGTCGAACCGGTGCGAAAGAAGGTGGTGGTGACGACCTCGGCTGAGCGGGCCTTCCGCGTCTTCACCGAGGGCATCGACCGCTGGTGGCCTCGCGAACACCACATCGGTGCCTCCCCGCTCAAACGGGCGGTGCTCGAGCCCCGGTCGGGTGGACGGTGGTACGCGGTCTGCGAGGATGGCTCGGAATGCGACACCGGAAAGGTGCTGACCTGGGACCCACCTCGGCGGCTCGTGCTGGGCTGGCAAATCACCGCCCAGTGGAAGTTTGACCCAAACTTCCTTACCGAGGTCGAGGTGACCTTCATCCCCGAGGGCCCGAAGCGGACGCTGGTGCAACTTGAGCACCGCAATCTCGAACGCTACGGCGCAGATGCAGCCGAGCTGCGCAAGGGCGTCGACGGCCCCGGAGGCTGGGGCAAGACACTCGAGGACTTCGCGGCGGCCGCCGCAGTCGAAGGCGGTTTGTCGTGAGGAGGGCGGCCGCGGCCGTGCTCCTCCTCGTCGGGGTCCTCATCTCCCTGGGCGCCTACGGGCACTCCTTCCTGGGACGACGGGCCGTCGACGCGCAGCTCGACACGTTCCCGGTCGCCTGGGACGTCTACAGCATGCTCTACGTCACCTGGTACTTCGTCGGCGGTGCCATGCTGCTCTTCGGCGTCACCATTTTCCTGGCCTGGTTTCGTCTCCGACGGGGCGACCCTAGCCTGCTCATCGTCACGGCGTTCATCGGCGTGCTCTACCTCACCACCGGCATGGGCGGGATGGTGTACCGCCACGGCGACCCCTTCATGTCCGTCTTCATCCTCGAGGGGGCACTCGTTCTTGCCTGTAGCCTCGTCCTCACAAGGCGCTCTCGAAGTGCCTCCGCAGCAGGCGGTCGCACCTGACAGAAAAGGAAAGGGCTGTCGGCGCTTCACCGTGCCCGGCGCCCCAACACCGCCGCGTAAAACGCGTCCATCCCGTCGCGGTGCGGCAGCGTCACCAGGTCGCCGTCCGGAGACTGCAGCACGGGGGGGACGGGTGCCGCTTCCCGGGCGAAGTCACGGTGCGTTGAGAGGAAATCCTCGACAACGTTCTGGTTTTCGGCAGGCCGGACCGTGCACGTGGCGTAGACAAGGCGCCCGGCAGGTGCTGTGTGCCGGGCCGCCGTCTCGAGCAGCTCGCGCTGGAGCCGGGGAAATCTGGCCATGGCCCCGGGGTCCAACCGCCAGCGAAAGTCCGGCCCACGTCGCAGCGTCCCCAAGGCCGAGCAGGGCGCGTCCACCAGCACGTGCGTCGCCCGCAGTCCCGGCGGAAGGTCGCGGAGGATGCGCAGCGAGGTACGTAGGCCGGCGCGGGCGGCGCGATGCTCGAGGCGGCTGAGTGCGGCGTGGTCGACGTCGAAGGCGTCCAGATGGCCCTCGTCCTTGAGTGCGGCCCCGAGGAGCAGCGTCTTCCCGCCGGCGCCGGCGCAGAGGTCAAGAACATGGTCCCCCGGGTGCACATCCAGACAGAGGCCCACCAGCTGAGAGCCCTCGTCCTGGACCTCGAAGAGTCCAGACTGGTGGCTCGGCAACCCGAGGACGTTGGGCCGACCACCCAGGACCAGGCCATCGGGTGCATGGGCTGTGGGCCTGCTCGGGACGCCCTCCGCCCGCAGACGCTCGCCCAGCGTCTCTGCGCGCAGCTGCAGGCTGTTGGCGCGGACGGTGATGGGACCCGGCAGGTTGCTCGCCGCGGCGAAGGCCTCCGCCTCCTCGCCCAGCGCACGGCGGAATTCCTCGGCGAGCCAGTCCGGGTAGGAAAGGCGCGTCGGCCAATCCTCGGGGGAGGCTGGGGCTGACCGCTGGCGCCGGCGAGGTCCCGCAGCAACGCACCAAGAAGGGCGTCTGGGGTACCGTCAAGGGAATGTTGCCGAAGACGTCGCCGCCAGAGCGCCACGCCGAGGAGCGCCTCGGCGGCAACGCCCCGCTCCGCGCCGGTCCAGGTAGGGTGCTGTCGGAGGAGTCCGGTCAGCGCCCGGGTTGCCTCCCGGCCGGCCAGAACCGCTCCGAGCGCCGCGGTAACATCAGCCCGAACCCTAGGGAGACTTTCCCAGTCAATGCTCCGGAGTCGCTCCTCTGCGGGCCAAGGCGTTGACATGGCGGAAGTCGCACCCTAAACACCGCCCCTCATTCCCCGATAGCTCAGCTGGTAGAGCGGGTGACTGTTAATCACCATGTCCGTGGTTCGAGTCCACGTCGGGGAGCTAGACTGCCATACAGTTTGGTTTCTGGGGGAATTGGCGGTTTTCGATGTTGAACTGGTCGGAGGGGTGGGCGCGATGACCATCCGACCGCCTAACGAAGCGTCGCGACACGCGACAGCCAGCAGCTCCGTTAGTAGACGAAGAGAAAGCGGACGGCCGGGCTGGTGCCCGGCCACGGCCTCTTCGAACGCTTCCGCCTCACTGTCGGATAAAGATCGAACAGCATTCATGTGTCAGACATGACGCGTGTGCTCCGGCGCACCCGCCACAACCACTTCACCACTTCGAACCAGAGGACGCAGAGCAATCCGGCTCCCAGGCTGAGTAGCAAGTCGTTCAGGTGGAGCGGTGCGAAGTGAAACAACCGCCGCACGAACGGGACTAGGACCGCCAGGGCCAGGAAGACAGCCGCGCCAAGTAATACCCAGCGTACGGCAGGGTTGGGAGCGCGCAGCATCGCCGCTGCCGACTGCAGCCATGAGCGGTTGACCACGATGACGACCACGATGGCAACCACCAACGTCACGAAGGTCAGCGCGCGTGCGGCATCTACGGAGTGAGCCCGGCGTCCGAGCAAGAAGACGCCTAGGCACACCGTCAGGATGCTGAATCCCTGCAAGAGAGCGATGCTGAGAGTCTCTCTCGAGAACAGCCTCGCGTCGCGCTTTCGCGGCGGCCTTCGCATTACGTCGACCTCGGCCGCTCCCGCCTCGAAGATGAGCGTGCATGAGGGGTCGATGATCAGCTGCAGAAACGCAACGTGGACCGGCAGGAGGAGCAGCGGCCAGTCGGCAAAGAAGACAGGCAGCATCGACAAACCGGCGATGGGCACGTGCACGGCCACGATGAAGACGATGGCTTTCTTGATGTTGTCGTAGATGCGTCGACCGAGCCGAATGGCTGCGACGATGGACGAGAAGTCGTCGTCGAGGAGCACAAGAGAAGCCGCCTCGCGGGCGACATCGGTTCCGCGCCCCCCCATCGCGATTCCGATGTGCGCGGCCCTCAAGGCGGGCGCGTCGTTCACCCCGTCGCCGGTCATGGCGACGACCTCGTTGTTCGCCTTCAGCGCGTCGACGATTCGCAGCTTCTGCTCAGGAACCACACGAGCGAAGACCTGGACCTCCGAAGCTCGCAGAGCGAGCTCCTCGTCGGACATGCGATCGAGATCGAGCCCCCGTGAGCACCGTCTCGGTGTGCGTGAGTCCGGCCTGGCGGGCAATGCTCTGGGCGGTGGCGGGAAAGTCTCCGGTGATCATCACCACGCGCACCCCCGCCGTCTGGCACTCGACCACTGCACCGGGGACGGTTCGGCGCAGAGGGTCTTCGAAGCCAACGAGACCGACGAACTCAAGGGAAAGACCGTGGTGTTCATCCGGAAGCAGCCCCTCGCGTGTCGCTGCTCGCGCGACCCCGAGCACGCGAAGGCCCTGCGACGCGAGGTGCACCACGTCACGAGCAAGCGACGCGCGTTGCTCAGGAGCGAGCTGACACAGATCGGCGATGGCCTCGGGCGCCCCCTTGGTGGCGACCACTATTTCGTCATCGCTCCCGCTGCGCCAAGCGTGGCTCACAGCGAACAGTCCAGGCGTGAGCGGGTACTCGCGCACCGGTGACCAGCTTGGATGCAGGTGCTCAGTCTCCTTGATGAGTCGGTCCCCCGCCTCGTGGAGGGCCCTTTCCATCGGATCGAACGGGTCTCGCTCGGCTCGCGAGGATCGCAAACTCGAGCAGGCGGCGCTGATTCTCCGGCAAGTCCACCCCGAGACCCTCGCGGTCGGTGGTGACCCCCGAGACCGTGAGTGTTCGCAGGGTCATCTGGTTCTGTGTGAGCGTGCCGGTCTTGTCGACGCACAGCACGGTGGCGGCACCCAGCATCTCGATCGCCGGCATCCGACGGGTGAGCACGCGGCTCCGCGAGAGTCTCCACGCGCCGAGCGCGAGAAATATGGTGAGCACTACCGGGAACTCCTCGGGGAGGATGGCCATCGCCATAGCGATGCCCGCGAGAAACCCCTGCTTCCAGACGTCCGCACCGCCACCGCGTGTGAGCGCAAAGGCCACCGCGACGACGGCGCACGCTACGAGTCCGGTGATGGCGAGGACACGGACGATGCGCCTGGTCTCCCTCTGCAGCGTCGTCGGCTCTGGCTCGCCCTGCTCGAGGGCCTTGCCAATCTTGCCGAGCTCCGTACGCGGGCCTGTCGCGGCGATCTCGACGATGCCTTGACCCGACGTGACCAGGGTTCCCGAGAAAACTGAGGGCAAGTCGTCGCCGCCGGGTCGGTCGAGCACCCGAGCATCGACGGAATGCACCTTGCGAACAGGCACCGACTCGCCGGTCAACAGCGACTCGTCTGTTGTGAGGTGGAGTGCTCGCCGAAGAAGACCGTCCGCAGGGATGCGGTCGCCCTCTGCGACCACCACTAGGTCGCCACGTACAACCTCCCCTCCGGCGATGCGGCGACGCTCGCCGTCACGGATCACGAGGGCGCGAGGACTCGAGAGATCGCGTAGCGCCTCGAGCGCGTGCTCGGTGCGCCGTGCTTGGATGATCGTGATGGCCATGACCACGAAGACGAATCCGAGCAGCATCAGCGCATCGGCCGGCTCCCCCATGAGGAGATACACGATGCCCGCCGCGACGAGCATGAGGAACATCGGCTCGCGCGCCACCTCGAGGACAGTGGTGAGCAGGTTGCGCTTCTGCTGCGCAGGGACCTCGTTCGGTCCCTCCCGTTGGAGGCGAGAGTCCGCTTCTTCCTCGCTAAGTCCGGAAAGTACATCGATTTCGAGGACGCGGTCGACGAGCGGCAAGCGCCCGGCCGAGCGCGTGCGAGTGCTGTTGGTCTCGCTCACGCCGGCGCCTCCGGCGGTCGCCGGACGCGGTTCACTCGTAGTGGCACCATCCGCATCGACGCTCGCATTTCGGGAGACCACCCTCTGCGCATAAAGCGGGCCAGGGATTTACCCGCGCCAGTGCTGCTCATTGCTTTGACGCCAATGTCGTCGCGCGCAAGCCAAACGATTGATGCGGGAACTTGCGCACAGTTTGCGCGCTCTCGCAGACGACTGCCTTTTCCCAGATGCTCTCGCCAGCATGTGGATACCCGCAGGCGTCCCACGCGCGAAATGGGTCAGCATCAGCGCAGTCCTTGCAGGATAGCCCCTCACGGTGAGCGCACAGAAGTTCAGCCCTCGGGGTTGTCCAAATCTGACCGTGACCGGACAGAACACGTGCCGGGGGAAGGCGCCGGCACGTTTCTTCCAAGACCCGTCGAGGAGGCGACCTTGAAGGGTGATGGCACGGACGACGGGATGTGGCTGAGGCGAATCACGGCCGTGCTCGTTGCGGTGAGCGCATATGTGTTGTGGCCGATGGCTACGGTCCTGCTCATCAGCGGATTCGTGGTGATCGTTGCCCAGCGACCTTTCGAAAGGCTGGTGAAATACTTCGGGGGGCGCCGGAAGCTTGCCGCGCTCGTGACGACTGTCGTCCTGGTGTTTCTCTTCTTTACGCCTGTCATTGTGACGGCGTACATCGGGCTCCGCGAGGCGGCGTCCGCAGTCCGGAGTCTTGCCGGCGAACTCGCGGCCCGCGGGGGTTGGGAGTCGGTGGTCAGCGGGCTTCCTCCTCGCTGCGAAGTTGGGTTGAACCAATCGCGACGCCGGTCGCGGAAGCAGCTTCGGGTGCCGGTCGGGGTTTGCTGGCGGCCGCTCCCAGGCTACTACCTTCGTTCGGCTGGTCGGTGGCCCAGCTGTTCCTCTGCATCGTGACCGTCTTTGCCCTCTTTGAGGCAGGCCCTGCAGTTGTTGCGACAGCGCAACGCCTAATCCCGCTCGCACCTGCCTCGTCGGCTCGCCTCTTCGAGGAGTTCCGAGAGGTGGCGCAGGGCTTGTTCGGCGGGGGCCTGTTGATCCTTCTCTTCCACGGCACTGCGGCGGCGCTCGGGTACTGGATTCTCGGAATCCACAGCATCGCCCTGCTCGCCCTCTCTGAGCGCCCTCGCCTCCATCATCCCGTTGGTCGGGGCAAGCCTGGTCTGGGCTCCACTGGCCATCGAGCTGGCCATCAGTGGACATCCCTTCCGGGCCATCGGGCTCGCCGCCTGGGGGCTACTCGTGATTGGCGCCGGCGAGTATGCACTCCGTCCCTGGGTCTCCAAGGGTCATATGGCCCTGCCCCGCATCCTTCTGTTCCTGATGTTCTTCGGCGGTGTCCAGGTGTGGGGGCCGAAGGGGCTGCTGCTGGGCCCGCTCGTCGGCAGTCTGGCGATCACCGCCTTGCCGACTGGTGCGAAACGCAGATTCTGCGCCACGGCCGACGGCTGGGCCGGACCGACGTTCTGCGCCTGGCGACTAGACCAACGAGCATCTGTCCCGGCACGCACATTGCTCCTCGCCCGGGTGGGATGCTGCGTCCACCAGAAGACCGTCCGGTCCACGCTGAATCGGCGGCACCACGGCGCCGGGTCGATCAGGTGAGCCGATGGTGGCGCGCTGGCGCGTGTATGCTCTTACTCGCCTCCTCCCAGGCAGCGGCGGCGCCCGCCGAACCTCCCGCACCCGCGCCGCTGGCCGTGCTCCAGGCGAACGTCACCCAGTCGGCTACCAAGGTGTCATTCGACCAGGCGTTCGGGCTCGCCGCCGAAGCTCCGGCGGTGGTCGGCGCCGAGGCAGCGGTCGCCGAGCAGCGGCGTGTGGGCGACTCGGTTTCCTCGATGGTCGCCAACCCGACGTTGACGGTCCAACCGGGTACCGCCAAGGACCCGCTCGATGACCAGTGGAAGTACCTCGGCGAAGCCACCCTGATGCAGACTTGGAACCTCTCCGGGCTCGCTGGGAACCGGAAGGCGTCGCTGCGCGCCGAGGGTGCGCTGCTCCTCTCCGAGGCCCGCGCGACCGCGCTCTCCGACCGGCTTGCTGCGGCTCAGGCCTGGATGGGCTGTGGGCCGCACAGCAGTCGCTCGCCGACGCCCTGCAGGAAGTCGGAGCTGGCCCAGGAGTTCTGCGCTTGCGCATGGCCAAGGCCGCTGCGGCCGCGGCCTTCACCCCGCGCCGAAGCTGCCGACGCCGCCACCTACGCCGCCGAGGCCCATGTCCTGGCCATCGCGGCCGAGGGAGAGGTGGTCGATCGTGGCTTCCAGCTGGCCGTGGCGATGGGGCAAGACGCCGAACGACCAGTAATCGCCTCCGGGCCCCTCCCGTCGCCGCCGCCCCTGCGCGCGC